>JAEZGN010000013.1 GCA_023437305.1 Bacteroidota bacterium | reverse complement strand
GGGGATCGTAAACGAGAAATTCCGTAAATAAAACATTGATGAAGTCCGCTCCACCCATTGCTCCACCAGGGTGTCCTGACTTCGCTTTTTCAACCATTGAAGCCGACAGTATACGAATATTGTCTGCACTTTTGTTTAATAAATCAATAGAACTCATTGTTAAATATTTTGATGTTTCGAAGTTTAACCAGAGAAATTATATTTGTAAAACAAGAGCTTTTTAGATATAAACTTTCATTTTCATCAGTAAAGCCTCTTTGCTTTCAATTATTGTTTTTCTCAATGATCATATTTCAAATTTACGAAACATTAAAAATAATAATTAGACAATTTGTCCCTTTTTCAATCCAATATAGAGCCCTGGGGCGGTTTTGTGTCGCATATTCGTTCTTTTATGTTGCATCTCAACTTTCTTCCCTTTCTGCATACTCAGTAGGGGTACATCCATAGAATTTCTTAAACGCAACTGCAAAAATAGTAGGGTTTGAAAAACCTGTAGCATAAGCAACTTGTGATATATTTACTTTCTTCTCAACCAACAATTTTGCAGCTTGTTTTAATCGTACATTACGAATAAAGTCGCTTGTAGTTATCCCTGTTATTTCTTTTAGCTTTCGATGTAACTGAGTCCGACTGATACCTACTTCTTTAGATAAAGCCTCAATACTGAATTTAGAATTGTCTATATTTTTATTAATGAGAGTCATCAGCCGTTCAATAAATAAGTCGTCATTAGACTTAATATCTAGAGGGTTGACCTTTTCTTCCAATTCTTTTACCCCTACAAACTTGCCTTTTAATAATGATCTGTTTGATATCAGATTATTACAAAGGAAGAGTAATTCCTCCATCAAAAACGGTTTATCCATAAAACCATCTGCACCTACATTCCAGCCCATCAAACGACTATCTGCCTCAACTTGTGATGTTAGCAGAATGACAGGTATATGACTTATATTTTCATTACTCTTAATTTTTTTGAGCAGAGTGAAGCCATCCATCTCCGGCATTGCTATGTCTGATATGACCAAATCGATACGTTCTTGTAATAGTATTTGCAAAGCTTCATTTCCATTGTTGGCTGTAATTACCTTATAGTTAGGACTAAGTTCTCTTTGTATATATTCTTGTAGTCCTTCGTCATCATCTACGACCAATATACGTTGTCTTTTTTTATTTCTAATTGTTGTTGTTGGATAGTTTTTCTCTTCCCAGCAGATAGGGGTCTCTAATGCGAAACGGATTGTTTCACTTTGCTGAACAATATCCTCTTTTGTTAGATGTTCATTGCCAATAGGTATGCGAACAGTGAAACAACTACCTTGTATATCGCTTCTGTTAGAGGCTTTTATGGTGCCATGATGAAGTTCAACTAGCATTTTAGATAAATTTAATCCTATGCCACATCCTAAAGGATTGTATGGTGCTGTTTGATAAAAACGTTCAAAAATGCGCTCAACTTCTTTTTCGTTTAATCCTAAACCTGAATCGAGAATACTAATTTCAGCATAATCTGGTGCGTTATCTGTTCTTTCAGACTTAATAGTTTTAAGAGTTATTATAATTTCTCCTCCGTCTTGTGTGTATTTGAATGCGTTTATGAGTAAGTTCATCAATACCTTGTCGAAATTGTTTCTGTCTATCCATACAGGAAGACGATCTTCTTCTGAATCGAACGTGAATTTTATGTTCCGCTTATTTGCCTGGTAGTCAAATACAAGTGTAAGATCCTTTATAAAGCCAACCATGTCTGTTTCTTGACATGCAATCTTCATTTGTCCCTTGTCTATCTTCCTAATATCCAAAAGTTGATTTATAAGATTCATTATCCTATGTGCGTTACGTTGCATTGTTTGCAACAACTTGGTTGTTTTTTCATCATGGTCTTTTTTTAACAATTCCGATAATGGACTTATAATTAGTGTTGTAGGGGATCGTATTTCATGCGCAATATTAATGAAGAATTTGAGTTTATCCTCGTTGTTTTGTTCTTCTCTACGTCTTTGTTGACGTTTTTGCCATGTATAGCCAATGCCGGTTAGTAGTCCGATAAACAGTAATACATACAAGGACGTTGCCCAAGCAGTACTGTACCAAGGGGGAGAAATTTTTATGTTTAGGGTCTTGATAGAAGAATAAGCATTGTTTTCGAACGCTCTCACCTCTAATGTATAGTTTCCTGGAGATAAAAAGTTATATGTTATACGATTCTCTCCGGGGAATGTAGAGACCCATTCTTCATTCATTCCTAGTAAGCGATATTCAAAAATGATATTTTCCGGATTATGATAATTCATCGTAGAAAATTCCAGAGAAAAAGACTTTTCGTTATAGGATAGATTTATATCGGAAGCATCAAACAGTCTTATTTCTGATATTGGCTTTCCTTTTATTATCTTATCTGCACTAACTGATACATTATTTATGTATAAATGAGTCAGTTTTGGCTGAAAATCTAAACTTAGAGCCTTTATCGAATCGGGTAAGAATTTGGTTACTCCATATAGTCCACCGAAATACATATACCCCATTTTATCTTGTAGAAAAATGTTTTTAGAAAATTCTCGATCAACAAGTCCATTACCTGTGTAATAGCATGCGATGCGTCCGGTTTCAATATTTAGCTGGAATATTCCGTTGAGAGTACTTCCCCAAATATTGTTTCCTGTAGCATCGGTACCCATTCCGCATATAATGTTGTTAGGCAAACCTTCTTCCATCCCATAGTGTTCTATCTTTTTGCTTTTTTTGTCATATCTGTATAATCCGTTATTTGTCCCAATCCAAATGTTTTTTTTCTTATCCTCCATTAGAGTGGTGCAAATCATAGAAGAGAGAGAAGTATCATCGCTGTAGTGTAGAAAGATATTCTTATATGGATCGTAGCAGTCAACTCCTATACTATGTGCAAGCCAAATAAGGCCATCAGAGTCACATAATATGTCATTGATCCAATTGTTAGATAAAACACCAGTGTTTCCTAACCGAGTTGTGTCGGAGATTTGAACCCATTTCTTAGTTTCAATATTATAGCGAATGAAACCTTCGCCTAATACCGATATATATACGTTTTTCTTTTTATCTCCGTCTATGGCAACTACAGATTTCCCTTCGAAGGATGGATATTTAGCACTCTTTCCATTTTTTTTATCAAAAGTATAAACGCCCCCCTGATAACTTCCAATCCAAAATGTTCCGTTAATATCTTCATACATAGTCGAAACATCTTTTTGTATATTATAAGATTCTAAAATATTCCCTCTGTTATTTATCTTGTGTAATTTGCCATTGTCGGTGCCTAACCATAACTCATTTTCTCGATCTTGATATAATGATGTAATAGATCCTGTCTCTCCATTTTCGTTGAAATACCAAAAATTGAACTGAGTGGGTTCATTTAGTCCCATCAATAGTCCTTTTTTATAGCAACCAAACCATAAATTACCTTTATTGTCTTCAAAAAAAGTTGTAATGCGCTCCTTTATGGGATTGTTATACCCGTTTTTCAGTTTAGAAGGCGTAACCAAAGTCATCGTATTTGTATCTATATATTTTAATCCTTGTCCTACTGTATTGACGTATACCATTCCGTCTTTGAGGCAGGCGATTCCGCGTATGTTTACATTCGGTTCGTCATTTTTGATACGCATAAAATCTTGGCGGATTATATCCCATAGGAATACACAGGAGCTTGTTGCTACAAACATCCTTCCCATATGATCTTCTGTTATTCCATAAACCTTATTTTGAGGATCGATAGGTAAATCATAGATTTTTACACTCTTTTTATTTGGAGAAATGCATGCCATGCGGCTTTCAGATAATACTATCCATATTTGATGTGCTCGGTCTTCAAAAATATGGTTGGCATAAGGAACGACTAACAACTTGTTTATATCGGTAAGAGATGTCGCAGTCATTGTTTGTTTGTTAATAGAGTAAACACCATAACCTCCTGTTACAATCCAAATTTCTCCACTATGGAGTTGTATAATTCCTCTCACTGATGGATGTGTATTGTCGGGAAATTTGACACGAATGAATGAGTCTTTATAAGGATTGTAATATTCTAGTCCTCTATTGGCACCTATCCAAAAAGAGCCTGAACAGTCAGTGAAAAAAGTTTCTATATAATTACCAGATAGAGATGTAGAGTCTTTATCATTGTAAAAATAGTGAGAGAAATTCCATCCATCAAACTTATTTAATCCGTTCTCAGTGGCTATCCAAATAAACCCGGAAGGATCTTGTGTTATACGAGTGATTAGGTTGCTCGATAATTTTCCTAACCCATAAAAGCGTTCTTGTTGAGCTAAGCTTAAACCGATAGAGACGCACGAAAGGGCAAAAAACAAAAAAAGGCGTTTGCTCATGTATTTTAGATTTTCGGTATTAGAATGTGTAACAAAAGTAGATAATAAAACAATATAAAAGGAAACAAAATGTGCTTCTTTCGTTTCATGTGCAACGTGAGCTATAGCTTATGAAACGTGACGTATGTATGTGTCTACATTGCTTTAATGATTCATCAGTATAGAGAGTGTTCGGCGTTTATGTTCGTCTCAAGCTATTTAATACTTCTTTTAATGTGTATTGTGATAGATGTATGGTATTCTTATTATATAGACTGGCATGATTATAAATTAAAATACGTTGAATCTGTATCTATTTTAACCGTTTAGAGTAGATAGTAGTTCGTTTTGTCATGGAGGTCTTTTGTGAAAAATAAGCACAAAAGACCTTTTTCTCCCCCTTGAAGGTTTAGGGGAAACAATATAGATATGAAGTGAAACGTCTTAGAGTTGCTGCGAAACATATGAAGGCGTAACGTGTATCAATAATTGTTATCTCCCTTTTGTTAATGGTTTAATTTTACAATGCAGGAAGTCCTTAGCTCTTAGACGTGTGAAGACAGGGATAATCAATCAAAATCAATAAAGACTCTGTTGTGGCTAGTGCTCATTGCTCAATTTATAAAATCGACGGGGATAAGGAAGATAATGTAATCCATAAGATAAATATGAAAATAGAGGAACAGTACTTGAGTGATAAAAAAGGCTGTTCTAAAAATGAAAATTAATAAATGTATAATATAGAAAAATCATTATCATGAAATTATTAGCACCTATTTTAAGTTTTAGTTTAATGCTCTTATTATTATGCTGTGTTCAGGCTAGATCAACAGGAGATGATAAAAATCCATCATTGAAGAAAGCTTTGGAGGGTAAGTTTTATATCGGAACGGCTTTAAATCTTAATCAGATACAAGGTCGCGATACAGCTTCTTTGAAAATTGTAAAAGATCAGTTTGCTGCTATCGTAGCTGAAAATTGCATGAAAAGTATGTATATGCAGCCCAAAGAAGGCCAGTTCTTTTTTGATGATGCGGATAAGTTTGTAGAATTCGGAGAGCAAAATAATCTTTTTATCACAGGACATTGCTTGATCTGGCATTCTCAGGCTCCATCATGGCTTTTTACCGATGATAAAGGAAAAAATGTTTCACCTGAAGTATTAAAAGAAAGGATGAAAAATCATATAACAACAATTGTGAGTCGTTATAAAGGACGAATAAAAGGTTGGGATGTTGTTAATGAGGCAATATTAGATAATGGTGAATTTCGCAAAAGTAAATTCTATGAAATATTAGGAGAAGAGTTCATTCCGTTGGCTTTCCAATATGCTCACGAAGCTGATCCCGATGCAGAACTTTATTATAACGATTATAACGAATGGGTGGAAGGGAAACGCGATGCTATTGTTAATCTGGTTAAAGCCTTAAAAGAAAAAGGTATTCGTATCGATGGGGTTGGTATGCAAGGGCACGTGGGATTAGATTCTCCTGCATTGGAAGATTATAAAGTGGCGATTGATGCCTATACAGCATTAGGAGTAAAAGTTATGATTACAGAATTTGAATTGAGTGCATTACCTTCTCCGCGCTTTAATGTGGGAGCTAATATATCGGATACTGAAGCATATCGGAACGAAATGAATCCTTATGTTGAGGCTTTGCCCGATTCTGTTTCAGATATTTGGAGTAAGCGAATGTTAGAATATTTTACACTTTTTCTGGATAATTCGGATAAAGTGAGTCGGGTGACTATGTGGGGTGTCACAGATGGTGATTCGTGGAAAAATAATTTCCCTATGAGAGGACGTACTGATTACCCATTGTTATTTGATAGAAATTATAAAGCTAAACCTGTTGTTCAGAGTATAATAGATGAGGCAATGTCTAGAAAAAAAAATAAAGAGACAATATCAACGGCGAAATAGGGGAAATATGAAAACGCCTAAATACTTAGTCCCTGATGCTTACATGGCAGATCCAGCTGTTCATGTTTTTAACGGGAGATTGTATATATATCCCTCACACGACAGGGAAAGCGGAATCGAAGAAAATGATAATGGAGATCACTTCGATATGAAAGATTATCATGTGTTTTCCACTGACGATATCGAAAATGGTGTCCTTACAGATCATGGCGTTGTGCTAGATGCAGCAGATATCCCTTGGGCTGGTCGTCAACTGTGGGATTGTGATGTAGCGTGTAAAGATGGCAAATATTATATGTATTTTCCACTGAAGGATCAAAATGATATTTTTCGTATAGGAGTAGCTATTAGCGATAAGCCCGAAGGTCCATTCATTCCTGAAGAAAATCCAATAAAGGGAAGTTATAGTATAGATCCTGCTATTTGGGAAGAAAATGGCGAATACTATATGTATTTTGGTGGATTATGGGGTGGACAGCTTCAACGTTATCGCAACAACAAAGCTTTAGAATGTGCCGTTCTGCCCGAAGGGAAAGATTTGGCTCTATGTCCTAAAATGGTAAAATTGAGTGCTGATATGCTTGGATTTTCAGAAGAGCCTCGCGATGTTCTAATCCTAGATGAAAATGGAAATCCTTTGACGGCAGGGGATACTGAGCGACGTTTTTTTGAAGCATCATGGTTGCATAAATACAATGGTAAATATTACTTTTCATACTCCACAGGTGATACACATTTGTTGTGTTATGCTATTGGAGATAATCCGTACGGTCCTTTTGTGTATCAAGGAGTAATTCTTACTCCCGTTATCGGCTGGACTACTCATCATGCAATAGTCGAATTTAAAGGTAAATGGCATTTATTTTATCATGATTGTGTGCCATCAGGAGGAAAGACATGGCTGCGTAGTCTTAAAGTAGTAGAATTAGAATATGATAACAATGGTAAGATTAAAACAATTGAAGGTACACTCAAATAAGTTGCTACTATAGCTAATTTTCCTTTAATACCAAGGATGTAATTCTGTATTGTTTCTATATAGTTGATTAATAGATAATATAAAGAATCTGCAATTGTTCGCTTTCTCGCTGATACAACTTGTATTTTTAGAGAAAAAGTATTATGTGCAACATAAGAGATTGGAAATGTAACAATCTGTGGGGTTGTAATTACTTGTGCGATTGTAAAAGAAACAAGTTTACACCCTTTAATTTTTATAGATATATAGCTTTGTAAATGTTATCGCTAATGCGTAAAACCATATATTAACATAATTAGTATCATGAAAAAAAGTGTAATTGCTATTATTACAGGTATACTCTTATTTAGCCCTTTTAGTTTGAGCGCTCAGACTAAAGCGAACAAAAAGCTTCAAAAAGGGATTCCTACTTTTTCCAAATTTATTTATCAAGGGAATGATAAGGTTTATAACGAAAACCCTTTAAAAAGCGATGAATTTTATACACCTATTTTGCAAGGATGTTATCCCGATCCGAGTATTACTCGTAAAGGGGATGATTATTACTTAGTCAACTCATCTTTTGCTTTTTTCCCCGGAGTACCAATTTTTCACAGTAAAGACTTAGTTAATTGGACACAAATAGGAAATGTATTAGAAAGACCAACTCAACTAAAAGTACAAGATATAGAAATGAGTGCAGGGGTATATGCTCCCGACATTGCATACAATCCTCACAATGATACCTTTTATATGATCACAACTCATATTGGAGGAGGTTTGGGTAATATTGTTGTTAAAACTAAAGATCCTCGACAAGGATGGGGAGACCCGATTCGTCTAGAATTTAATGGAATTGACCCGGCTTTATTCTTTGATGATGACGGTAAAGCTTATTTAGTTCATAATGATGCTCCGAATCATGGAAAAGAATTGTATTCTGGACACAGGGTTATTAAACAATGGGAATATGATGTAGAAAATGATAGAGTGATTCCTGGTACAGATAAAATAATAGTAGATGGGGGGGTGGATATTACAAAGAGACCTATATGGATTGAAGGCCCTCATATATATAAAAAAGATGGTCGCTATTATTTGATGTGTGCAGAAGGAGGTACGGGCGATTGGCATAGTGAAGTAATTTTTGTTAGCGAGAATCCTCGTGGACCATTTAAGCCGGCAGCCAACAATCCTATTTTGACTCAAAGGTATTTTGCTAAAGATAGAAAAGATAAAGTAGATTGGGCCGGACATGCCGATTTAGTGCAAGCTCCCGATGGTAAATATTATGGTGTGTTTTTAGCAATTCGCCCTAATGATAAACAACGAGTTAATTCAGGTAGAGAAACTTTTATATTACCGATAGACTGGAGTGGCGAATTTCCTGTTTTCGAGAATGGACTCATTCCGTTGTCTCCTAAATTGAAAATGCCGGAAGGAGTACAAAATCAAACGGGAACAAAAGGTTTTTTCCCTAATGGAAACTTTGCATTCAATGACAATTTTACAAGCAAAAGTCTAGACCATAGGTGGATAGCAGTGAGAGGGCCACGTGAGGACTTTGTGAATATTACAAAAGATGGTCTGCAAATTATGCCTTTCCAAACAAATATCAAAGATCGTAAACCTATTTCAGCTTTATTTCATAGACAACAGCATAAAACATTTTCAACGACAGTGAATATGAACTATGTGCCTGCTTCTGAAAAAGATTTAGCCGGAATCGTTTGTTATCAAAAAGAATCATTCAATTATGTATTTGGTATCACACAGAAAGGAAACGACTCATATATTTTGCTTGTCAGAACAGATAAAAATAAGTCTACCCTTGTTGCTAGTGAAAAAATTGATGTAAGCAAACCAATCCAATTGCAGGTTGAAGCAGACGAAGATAATTATAGATTTAATTACTCTGTTGATAATCAAATATTCAAAAATATTGGAGGCACTGTTTCTGGTGATATTCTTTCTACCGATGTTGCCGGTGGGTTTACAGGAGCACTGATAGGTCTATATTCAACATCTTTAAATGATTTTCAACCATAAGACTTTGGCTTATAGTTATATATAAACTTTTTTTCGACGTAGTGGGCAAATAGTATAATATTTTAAAATTAGATATTCACTACGTCGATAGTTTAGCCTAAAAAAATTTAATACAATCTCCCCGGCATTTTACTGCGGCAAATACTATTAAAAGAAACGAAAAAATAACCAAAGCTGTGGTCATGAAAAAATACTGCCTGAGATAATAAATGTAAATAATACACTTAAAATTAACCTTAAATTGTGATACTGTATGAAGAAAAGCTCTTTCAATAAAAAAATCTAAAAAACTGAAGAAGATATAACTAGATAATATACTCTAAGTTATGTTTTTTTATGATCAATAATCTCCTAGACCTAAATGCTGATTTGACAGATTCTCGAAGAGAGTATGCAAATGTATTTTTTAATAATAGGCATTAACTTATTATTTAATTTTTAATCCATGAAAACTAATATTGATGACAGCTAACTTTTATGATCTATTAGATTGATATTAAGAATCGATCATATTATGATAAATTAAAATTGTTAATCATATTAAACTAATAGTAATGAATAATAAAACAAAACGAGCTTGGAAGATTCCCTGCATAAGTTTACTTCTGCTATTTATTTGCTTTTCAGTATATGCGCAGAAAGGAACTGTTATTACGGGAAGTGTCGTAGACAAAAATGATGAGCCTCTTACAGGTGTTAATATTACTTTAAAGGGCAATACTTCAATAGGAACAGTAACAGATTTTGATGGTAATTTTTCATTAAATGTTCCAGCCGGAACAAAGACCATAGTAGCCACTTATGTTGGAATGACAACACAGGACATAAATATACAAGGCAAACAACATGTAAGAGTAGTTATGTCCGAAAATGAAGAGATATTGAGTGAAGTAGTTGTTGTAGGTTATGGTCAACAGAAGAAAGCTAGTGTGGTAGGAGCAATCACGCAAACTACCGGTAAAGTTTTAGAGCGTGCAGCTGGTATTTCTGATATTGGAGCTGCTTTGACGGGTAATTTACCCGGTGTAATCACTACTCAGAGTACAGGGATGCCCGGAGAAGAAGAACCAAAGATTGTAATTCGAGGAGCAAGTTCGTGGAACAATAGCGATCCCCTAGTATTAGTCGATGGTATCGAACGTCCAATGAGTTCCGTAGATATTAGTTCGGTAGAGAGCGTATCCGTTCTGAAAGATGCTTCTGCTACAGCTGTTTATGGAGTAAAAGGAGCGAATGGTGTTATTCTGGTTACCACCAAAAGAGGTGCTGATGGAAGTGCAAAGATAGATGTCGGCTTCAATGCAACATTAAAAGCTCCGTCAAAACTGCCTAATAAATTGGATTCTTATGATGCGTTAATGGCTCGTAATAGAGCCATAGAACATGAATTGGCTCTAACTCCTGAATCGTGGGAATATATACGACCACAGGCATTCATCAACAACTTTCGGAACCAGACCACTATAGAGCAACGAGAACGCTATCCGAATGTAGATTGGCAGGATGCTCTTTTCAAGAAGACTGCAATGTCTTATAATGCAAATATAAATGTATCGGGAGGAACAAAAGTTGTAAAATATTTTGCTTCTGCCGACTTTGTGCATGAAGGGGACCTTTTCCGTGTTTATGACAATGGACGTAATTATAATGCCGGATATGGATTCGACAGGCTAAATGTTCGCAGTAATTTGGATTTCCAAGTCACAAAAACAACTTTGTTTAAGGTTAATCTAGCGGGTTCTAATGCTATCAAGAAAACACCTTGGGGTCAAACCGATAACTCGACATGGGCTGTTGCTCAACAATGGTCTGGAGCTTATAATATTGCACCGGATGTTTTCCTGCCACAATATTCGGACGGCTCATGGGGATTCTATCCAAATATTTCGAATGTGAGTAACTCGGCTGCAATTCTTTCTTTGGGGGGTACGATGCAAACAACAACAACTCGTATCAATACGGATTTTACTTTAGAGCAAGACTTGGGCTTTATAACAAAAGGATTGTCCGCTAGAGGGGTTGTCTCTTGGGATAATACTTTCGTTGAATTCGAAAGAGGAATAAATGATCTAAATAATTCGGCTCAGGGAAAATGGATAGATCCGGAAACAGGACAAGTGACTTATCGTCAAAATTTTGATGGTAATAATAAATTTGACTGGATGCAAGGTGTTAACTGGGCTACATCAGGCGGCTCTGTAAATAATGGAGCAACATTACGTAATTTATACTATCAGGCACAATTGAATTGGGCTCGTAAATTTGATGCTCATAGCATCTCAGCCATGGGTGTTTTCAGCCGCCAAGAAGAAGCGAGAGGTAGCGTGATGCCTATTTTTCGTGAAGACTGGGCTTTTCGTGCCACTTATGATTATGCAGACAAATACTTTATAGAATACAATGGAGCATATAACGGCTCTGATAAGTTCAGTAAAGAAAATCGTTTTGCATTCTTCAATTCTGGAGCTATAGGATGGATGATAAGCAACGAGAATTTTATGAAAGGATTAAAATTCTTAGATATGCTTAAAATTAGGGGCTCATATGGAGAAATTGGAGATGATAATCTTGGAGGAGACAAATTCGACTCGGCTAGACGTTGGCTTTATATGACCCAATGGGCTTATGGTGGAGTTACAGCGATGGATTTAAATCATGGGAATAGTCCTTATACATGGTTCAGAAAATCAGCCCTTGGTAATGAAAACGTGAAATGGGAAACCGTAAGAAAGATCAATGTAGGAGCCGATTATTCATTCTTGGACGGACTATTTATTGGTAGTGTCGATATTTTTAGAGATGACCGCAGGGACATCTTAGTATGGGGTGATCAGCGTTCTACTCCGTCGTATTTGGGAGCTATGCCTCCTACAGCTAATATCGGTAAGGTTCGTACCAATGGTTATGAATTGGAATTGCGTATAAATAAACGGCTTACTAACGATATGCGACTTTGGGGAAATTTCAGCATGACACACTCGAAAAATAAAATATTAGAGAAAGATGATCAGGCTCTAAGACCTGCTTATCAGAAAGCTGCCGGATATAGCATTGGACAATATACTTCTTACGTTGATGCAGGATATGTCAATACCTATGACCAGTTGTATGGAAGCACTCGACATGATACTAACGATTCGCAGAAGTTACCTGGCGATTATAATATAATAGACTTTAACGGAGATGGTGTTATTGATAATAAGGACTTGGTGCCTTACGGATATTCCGGTACTCCTCAAAATACATTCAATGCTACTATCGGTTTCGAATGGAAAGGATTTAGTGCTTTTGTGCAGTTCTATGGTGTGACAAATGTAACCCGTGACGTTTCATTGACCAGCTTTGGTAATAAACTAAATACTGTATACGATATAGGAACATGGTGGTCGAAAGAAAATACATCGGCCGATGTTGTAGTACCACGATGGTCTTCTAGCCCAAGTTACAATACCAGTACTCAGTTTTTATATGACGGATCATATATTCGCTTGAAGAATGCTGAGATTGCTTACACTTTTACTGATGGCTGGATTAAGAAGCTTGGTGTAAAGAATATGAAAATATATCTCAACGGAAATAATCTCTGGTTGTGGACAAGAATGCCTGACGACCGTGAAGCAAATTTATCCGGTGCCGGTTATTTAGGTGCTTATCCTACTGTGAGACGTTATAATTTAGGTATTAAATTCTCATTATAAGATCAAAGATGATGAAAAATATATATAAAACTTTTCTAAAGAGTTGTATACTGTTCTTAATATTGGGAACTAGTTTAGCTTCTTGTGAAAATTATTTGGATAAAGAACCTGATTCTACGTTATCAGGTGACGATGCATTTAAGAACTTCATGAACTTTCAGGGTTATATAGAAGAGATTTACAATTGCATACCTGACAAACAGAAATGTAATTGGGCTCCTTCCTGGAACTGGGGTGACGATGAAATCTTCAATCCGGAAGCAGATGGTCGTATGACTCACCAAGTAGACCTTGGAAACTATCGTGCATGGAGAAGCGCAGGTGATTGGTTATATAACAGTAATAGTAGTTCTACAGCTACTGGGGATGGGTCTCCTAAACGACATTCGCTATGGCCTCATGCGTGGTATTGCATAAGTAAAGCAAATGAAGGGCTGGCTAATCTGGATAAGCTAACAACAGCCACAGCTGAGGAGAAAAATCTGATTGCAGGCCAACTATATTTCTTTCGTGCATGGTGGCATTTCGAACTGATGACATTCTTCGGAGGGTTACCTTATGTAGACCATGTATTAGACGCTACCGGAACGTTGACTCTACCTCGATTGAGCTATCAGGAATGTGCAGATAAAGTGGCTGCCGACTTTAGACAAGCAGCAGATTTATTGCCTATCGATTGGGACAATACAACAGTGGGAAAGAACACGGTGGGCAAAAACCAGTTGCGCATTAATAAAATAATGGCACTAGGATATTTGGGTAAAAATTATCTTTGGGCAGGTAGTCCTTTGATGAAAAATGGCCCTAAAGTAGGTGGAGGTCAGACTTATGACTATGATGAGGCATATTGTAAAAAAGCTGCCGAAGCCTTTGGTGAATTGTTAAATCTTGTAGAAGGTAATCAGACCCAATATGCATTAGCTCAGTTTAATTATAAGGATATTTATAATCATGAGAGAGCTGAAGGTTCTACATCTAGCTACTCGGATATTTTTTACACCACTCGTCAAAACTGGCTACAGCCGGGATCTGTTGAAGCGATTTTCAGGGGACCATCTCCAGACTTCAATGCCAGTAACTGGAATACTGCAAAGGTATTTGGACCTAAAGTTGGCGGTTTGGTTGCTCATGATAACGTGATCCACCAACCAACAGCAAACTATGTCAATATGTATGGTATGGAAAATGGTCTTCCTTTGGACGATCCTGCTTCAGGCTTCGACCCTAATTATCCATTCAAAAATAGAGATCCTCGCTTCTATCATGATATTGTATTTGATGGATTTAAGTATGTAAACAGTACTATGCCTGCCAATATGGAATATCTACGTTATTGTAGTCTCTATACAGGAGGTGCAATGAGACCGGTGGCGAATGCTAGTCGTACAGGATATTTTATTCAAAAGTTAGTGCCTCATACATGCAACGAGTATGATAGAACTTATGACTGGGGAGGAAACTACCACTGTTATCTACCATATATGCGTTTAGCGGATATTTATTTGATGTACGCCGAATCATGTGCTGCTTTTGGTGGTGCTAGTGCCAAATCTTCTAATTTTTCAAAAACAGCAGAAGGTGCTATCAATACATTGAGAGATCGTGTAAAAGCAGGGCATGTAGGTAGCTCTTATACAGCAAGTAAAAATAAATTTATAGACGAAATTCGTAGAGAGCGTGCAGTCGAGCTTTCATTCGAGGGATTCCGTTTCAATGATTTGCAACGTTGGTTATTACTAACAGAATATCCGTATACAGTAAAAACTTCTCAGGAATTTAAACGTGCAGAAAATGACGATTTTTTCAAGAATAATGATCCAAGAAATGCAAGGGTATCTGAATTCAAAGAAGAGGTTATTCTGACTCGAGTATTTGGTACCAAACATTATTGGTTTCCTCTTCCTGACAATGATGTATATCTGTATCCTGAATTCGGGCAAAATCCGGGCTGGTAAATCCAAATAGAGTAAATGAATGTGTAATTTAAACGAATAAAAGATGAAATATATACAATCAATATTCATTTTGTGTGCCATGTTTGTCTTCTGCCCATTTGCAATCAAAGCTCAAACATTTGACCAAAATGAGGCGGACACACTCAAAAGTGATAAAGAATCGCTGGTACAGATTGCTTTTCGAAAAGTAGCACAAAGCGACTTGTTGGGTGGTGTATCTGTTGTTAATGTAGAAGAACTGACAAAAAAGAACTATAACACATATAGTTTGGATAATATGCAGGCTTATATTGGGGGCTGGAATGGTAATTCACTATGGGGTATGGATTCTGACAATGCCGGATATTTAGTATTAGTGGACGGAATTCCTCGTGTAGCCAATAATGTTATGCCTAGCGAAATTGATCAAATAACATTCCTAAAAGGAGCTCAAGCTGTTGTACTTTATGGTAGCCGAGCTGCAAAAGGAGTTATATATATAACTACTAAAAGAGGAAAAACGGAAGACCTCAGAATAAGTGTAAGAGCCAATACTGGATTTTATGTATCCAAAAGCTATCCTGAATATTTAGGATCTGCCGAATATATGACTCTTTACAATGAAGCTCGTACCAATGATGGTCTATCTCCTTTATATAGCGAAAATGACATTTATCATTCCGCTTCGGGGCTAAATCCATATCGTTATCCTAATGTAGATTTTTATTCTTCTGAGTTTTTAAAGAAGGTCTCTAATCGCTCTGAAGTTACAACCGAAATTACAGGAGGTAGTAAACGCGCTCACTTTTACAGTAATATAGGTTACTATCATCAAGATGATTTATTTAAGATAGGTGAAGCGAAGGATAATAGTATCAATCGTTTAAATGTGCGCGGTAATGTGGATGTTATGATCAGCAATGTTATTAGTGCATATATTAATGCGAATGCAACTTTCTATGATGCCAAAAATGCAAAGGGAGATTATTGGAATGCCGCATCAACATTTCGTCCCAACCGTGTAGCTCCATTGATCTCGTTAGATATGATTGATCAAAATGCTCTGGCAGCGTGGGATCTGGTTAATAATACGAATAATATCATTGATGGTAAATACTTTCTTGGAGGATCTCAAATCGATCAAAAGAATGCATTCGCTGATATATTTGCTGCCGGAAGTAGCAAATATACAAGCCGTCATTTTCAGTTTGATACCGGAGTTGACATTGATCTGGAAGGCTTCTTGAAAGGACTTTCGTTTCACACCAAGTTTGCAGTAGATTATGCTACCGGATATACAACGTCTTTTGACAATACATATTCGGTATATGCTCCAACGTGGGGAAACTTTAACGGAAAAGACATTATTGTTGGTCTAACCAAATATAACAACGACAAGAAGTCTGGTGTACAAAATATTAGTGAAAGTAGCGATAATCAAACTATGGCATTTTCGGGGCAATTTGATTACGTAAATACCTTTGCAGATAATCATAATTTGTCGGCAATGCTAATAGCTTCGGGCTACCAGCAATCCATATCGTCAGAATATCACAAAACTTCTAATGCAAACTTGGCATTACAAGTAGGCTATAATTATCAAAAGAAATATTATGCCGATTTTGGGTCAGCCGTAATACACTCAGCAAAGTTAGCCGAAGGACACCGTAATGCATTTTCTCCATCTCTTACATTAGGTTGGAGGATGAGCAATGAAAATTTCCTATCCGGATCGTCTGTTGTAGATGATTTAATGTTGAGTGTTTCAGGAAGTATCTTACATCAAGATATTGATATTCAAAATTATTATATGTATAAGTCTGCTTGGTCACAAGCATACGGTTGGAGCTGGTATGACGGTAGTTTGGAGAAATATACAATGTCTCTACGCGGCAATAATGATGATCTTACATTTATTAAACGTAAAGAAATATCGGCTAATCTAAGAACTTCTTTGTGGAAGAAAATGATAACTGCAGATGTTTCATTCTTTGTAAACTCTATGGAAGGTCATATAATAACACCGAGTTCGCTTTTCCCTAATTATTTGTCTACAGCTTATCCAGAAGCCTCATTTGTTCCATATATGAACTACAATAACAATAAGCGTACTGGATTTGATTTCAATGTTAACTTCAACAAGAAAATAGAAGAAGTAGATTTCTCTTTAGGTGTAGCCGGTACTTACTACGATACTAAAGCAACCAAGCGTAGTGAAATAAATGAATTTGACTATCAAAATAGAAATGGTAAGCCGATTGATGGTATTTGGGGGTTACAAAGTGCCGGACTGTTTGAGAGTAACGATGAAATAGCTAAATCTCCCGAACAAAAATTTGGAGGAACTGTAAAACCAGGTGATATTAAATATGTAGATCAAAACGGCGATAATGTTATTGATGATCAAGATGTCATATATCTGGGTAAAGGGGGTTGGTATGGCGCGCCATTTACTTTAGGTATAAACATGACACTTAAATGGTCTGATTTTACATTCTTTGCTTTAGGAACGGGTAGCTTTGGTGCTAATAGTTTGAAGAATAGTTCTTACTATTGGGTTCATGGAGATGGTAAATATTCCGCAGTAGTTCGCGACCGATGGACGGAGGAAACAAAAGCAACCGCAACTTATCCTCGTTTAACTACTGAAAGCGGAAGTAATAATTTCCGTGCATCAGATTTCTGGATGTATAAAACTAACCGCTTTGATCTGGCTAAGATACAGGTTACATACGACTTGCCTAAGCATATATTGAAAAATAGTTTTATCAGAGAGCTTTCCGCATATGTAAGCGGTGCTAACCTGCTAACAATATCCAAGGAACGTAAACATATGGAAATGAATGTAGGTAGTTCTCCACAAACCAGATTTTATAATATAGGTATAAAAGCTGCATTTTAATAAAAAAATAACAGTATGAAAGCAATAAATAATATAACAAAATTTCTGGTCATTATCTTGCTCGTCTTTACATCCTGTGATGATCTGTTTTCTCCTGCTTTAGAGAACAATCGAGAATTAGATGATATGTATAATGAGCCCGGATATGCACAAGGGATATTAGGATACGCTTATTCCATGCTTCCCTATCAGACTAAATCTGAAACAGACATTGCGACAGATGATGCTGTGACTAACGATAAAGCTAGTAATTATTTAAGCATGGCAACAGGATCATGGACAGCTAGTAACGACCCTATGTCTAAGTGGCAGAACTGTAGAGCTGCTATTCAGTATCTCAACATCTTTTTAGAAAATGCAGACAAAGTTGCATGGGCAAAAGATCCGAATGTACATATCATGTATTGTGATCGTCTTAAAGGCGAAGCTTATGGTTTGCGTGCGTTGAATATGTACTATCTCTTGATGGCTCATGGAGGCTGGACTGAAGATGGAAAACTATTGGGAATACCCAATATAACTACTGTAGATAATATGAGTACAGATTTCAATGTACCAAGAGATACATTTCAGGCTTGTATAGATCAAATTTTTAGTGATGTAGAAAAAGCAACCGAATACTTACCTCTTGATTATAATGACATCAGTGATGCTAATATCCCGGCTAAATACAAAGCAATCGGCGTAACCAATGCAAGTGATTATAACCGCGTAAATGGTACTCATATACGAGGTCGCCTTACTGCTCGTATCGCAGAAGCTATCAGGGCACAAGCTGCTTTACTTGCAGCAAGTCCTGCATACAACACGGGTACAACCGTAACATGGGCTAACGCTGCTGATAATGCAGCTATCGTGCTTGATCGTATCAATGGCTTAGGCGGAATAGACCCAACGGGATGGACTTGGTATATGAACAAAACTGAGATCAACTCTCTGGGGTCAGGAGCTGTTCCTAAAGAGATTCTATGGAGAGGAGACAAAGATAATAGTACAGAAGATTATGCAATGGGACTTTCGCAAGAAAAGAGTAATTATCCGCCATCGCTGTATGGTAGTGGGCGTATAAATCCAACACAAAATCTGGTAGATGCATTTCCTATGGCAAGCGGATACCCAATATCAGACCCGGCAAGTGGATATTCTCCTAATGATCCATACTCCAACAGAGATCCCCGTTTGACAGCTTATGTATTGTATAACGAAACTACGTATGGTACAAATTCAAAGAAAATTGTTACCGGAACATATGGAACTAATGAAGATGCATTAAATAAAGAAAGCACATCTACACGTACCGGCTATTATTTGAGAAAACTATTGCGTGACGATTGTAATCCAGATCCGACATACAATACGGCACAATATCACTATCCCGTACGCATACGATTTACTGAAATATTCTTAGCTTATGCCGAGGCAGCAAATGAAGCTTGGGGTCCAACTAATGGTAATGGACATTCATACAGCGCTTACGATGTAATCAAGGCTATCCGTGCCCGTGCTGGTGTAGGTTCTAATGGAGGAGACCCTTATCTGGAAAGCATTAAAAATGATAAAGATAAAATGCGAGAGTTGATACGGAATGAACGTCGTATTGAACTTTGTTTCGAAAACCGACGTTTTTGGGATTTGCGTCGTTGGAAAGCCAACCTAAATGAGGGAGCCAAAGGTATGCAAATAGATAAGGTTAATGGAGCTTTGGTATATAAGGTAATTCCTGTAGAAGCTAGAAGCTACAAAGATTATATGTATCATGGCCCTGTACCTTATGGTGAAGCTATTAAATGGAGCAACCTACAGCAGAATAAGGGCTGGTAAATAAATAATCAAAAAATATCTAAATATTGAAAAATATGAAACGATTCAAATTATTACCTATATTGTTTGCCGGAATTCTGATTGCATCTATGACATCATGCGAAAATCAAGATGTTGAATTCCCAAACTATGAAGGTGGAACAACAGTTTATTTTGCCTATCAATACCCTGTGCGTACAATCGTATTGGGAGATGATACTTATGATACTACTTTAGATAACGAGCATCGTTGCGAAATATATGCAACAATGGGTGGTGTATATAAAAACCAAAAAAATATCAGCATAGATATTGCTGTAGATAATGGTTTATGTGACAAATTATTCTTCGAAGACGGTAGTCCGGTTCAAGCCATGCCATCCAATTACTACACTTTAGGGGGTAATCAAATCATTCTTGATAAGAAGATGCAAGGATCAGTAGGAGTCCAATTGCAAGATGCATTCTTTTCTGATCCCGAGGCTTTGAAAAAAACGTATGTGATTCCTTTATTGATGACTAAAGTACAAAATGCAGATAGTATTTTGAGTGGTCGTCATTTGATACAGAACGCACCTCGTACTTATTCAGAAGCGTGGGATATTCAGCCTCAAGACTTTGTATTATATGCAGTGAAATTTATAAATCCGTGGCATGCAAAATATCTGCGCAGAGGGGTAGACCTTGTAACCGAAAATGGCGTGACTACAACTAATGTGCGTCACAAACCACATGTAGAAAATGATGAACTCTGTAGTTTGACGACTGCAAGTCTAAAAGTGACTAAATTTCCGGTAAAGACTACTATTCCTGATGGTGCAGGAGGAATACAAACTCTCACTTGTGATTTACTCCTTACTTTTAATGATAATAACGAGTGTACTATCTCTACCAATACGCAAGGTTATACAGCTAGTGGCTCGGGTAAATTTGTAAAAAACGGAGAGAAGAATAGTTGGGGTAATAAAGATCGTAATGCGATGTACCTGGAATATAATATAAACTTTGGTACAAAGCAATATGCAACGAAAGATACTTTGGTAGTACAAACCCGAGGTATCGATGCCGAATGGTTTGTTCCAACTTATAAAAACTAATCATTTTTAATTTAAGTAAAGATGAGTATGATGAAGTATTATAATAAATTCTTGTTGATTATTGTCGCTATGGCGGCAATGGTCTCTTGTGTCGACAATTTTGATAGCAACTTTAATGTTGATAAGCCGGCAGATCTCGAAAAATACGAATATCTGAATGAATATGATGTTCTGAAAGCGTATGTAGATCGCAAAGTTAATCCAAATTTCAAATTAGGATCAGGTATTACTGTCAGCGACTTTCTGAAGAGAGATATGGTGTATAGTCTGGCTTGTTCTAATTTTGATGAATTAACAGCGGGCAATGCTATGAAATATGGTTCGATTGTAAAGGACGATGGTTCAATGGATTTTTCTCAGGTAGTAAAATTTGTTGATGCCGCTAAAGGTGCCGGGCTCAGCATTTATGGACATACAATATTGTGGCATTCTCAACAAAACAATAAATATCTGAATAAGTTAATTGCTGATAAGGAAATTGAAGTAGACCCGAATGATGCAAATAATTGTTTGCATATGAATACTTCTGAGGCTAAGGCTAATACATGGGATTGGCAGATTTATTACGAACCGGCAACCCCATTAACGGTTGGAGTAACATATACATTAAGCATGAGGATCAAGGCTTCTGCGGCGGCTACTGTTGACTTTTGGCCTACAGATGGCAGTAATGTTCTTTATGGTTTATCTCTTGCAGCAAGTAAAGATTGGAGTAATGTTACTCTTCAGTTTACACCAAGTCATGCGTTTAACAAACTTCAGTTCTGTTTCGGCAAATTTGGTGGCGATTTATATTTTGACGATATTACTTTGACGGCTGCTAATTCTACAGATAATGTAATCAGTAATGGAACTTTTGACAGTAAAGATTTATCAAACTGGGGAAAACCAAGCTGGCATTCCTATTCCTTCAATATTGAGGCGCTTGCAGCAGGCCCATCTACTTGGTGGAAAAATCTTGTAAGCAATAGCAATTGTGAAGATAACGATGTCTCTTGTTTCTATGCTACAGAAGTATCCAATGGACCTAAAGCCGCTACATTTAGCGCTGCAGGTACAGGTGCCGGTGGTACGGGACGCGCTATCGTTGTTCAGTCTGGTGACAATGCTACACAGGATTGGGATACACAATTCTTTGTAAAAGTTCCTCACGTATTTAAGGAGGGTGAAAAATATCGTTTCAGTATGAAGGTCAAGGCTAATAGAGATGTTAGTATTGATTCTCAGGCGCATAAAGAACCGGGCAGCTATTTGCATTACGCTATGGTGGGCAGTCCTAATGTAACTACCGAATGGCAGGAATATACTAATTCCGGTTCTATCACTTCATCACAAGATGGAATGAGTACTATAGCTTTTAATCTTGCAAAAAACAAGCTGGCAACTACATTCTATTTTGATGACATTGTGTTTGAAATAGAAGAGTCAGGCAACACCATTCCTTTGACTCCGGAAGAAAAGAAAGAAGTTTTGACCAATGCGATGGAAAATTGGGTAAAAGGTATGATGGAAGCTTGTGGCGGATATGTGAAAGCATGGGATGTGGTGAATGAGCCTTTGGCCGGTGTTGATAAAGATGGCGACGGTTGGTATGATTTACAATCTGTAAATAATGTATCGGCAGAAGATGCTAAAAATAATTTCTATTGGCAAGATTACTTGGGTGATGATTATGTGCGTACAGCTATCCAACTTACCCGTAAATATGGACCTGAAGATATGAAATTGTTCATCAACGACTACAATCTGGAATCAGACTGGGATGATAATATGAAACTGAAGAGTTTGATAAACTGGATTGAACGTTGGGAAAAAGACGGAACTAAGATTGATGGTATCGGTACTCAAATGCATGTATCTTATTATCTAAACTCTGCAACACAAAAGAGTAAAGAAGACCATGTCGTGAAGATGTTTGAACTATTAAAAGCTTCAGGAAAACTCATAAAAATATCTGAATTGGATATGGGTATAATAGATGAGAATGGTAATGAAATTAAGACAGCAAACCTTACTTTCGAACAACAGTTGTTGATGTCTGAGTATTATAAGTTTATTGTAAAAAAATACTTTGAAATCATTCCTGTGAGTCAACAATATGGAATTACTCATTGGAGTCCGACTGACAGTCCTGACGACAGTGGTTGGAGAAAAGGGCAGCCTATTGGGCTATGGAGCTTGAACTATAACCGTAAGCCTGTTTATGCCGGATTTGCGGAAGGCTTGAGTGGTAAATAATAATCTAATAATCTTTAATGATATGAGATAATATCATATAATAGGCTTTTAGGTGATTCGTACTTTTTTGGAGGAGACAGCGAAATCTTTGTATAAAGGTTTCGCTGTTTTTCTTTACTATCAAATGATATTAGAAGTTTTATTTATAGGCAGAAAGATATATTTATATTTCTCTACAATATTTTTACTTATATACAGGGTTAGGAGATAAGATATCTTTTGTGTTTTTATTAGATTAAAGAAGATTAGGTCTCTTGTGTTATATATTATTAGTTTATCAAAAAAAATATTTTTGTAAATATCTTATATTAAGTTGTTTATTGTTGTTCTCTTTGTTTATAAAATATAATTAAAGAGATTTGGATAAACGCAAAAGAGGCTGTCTTAAGACAGCCTCTTGCTTTATTCCTTTATAAAAGTATATTGTTAAGAACTCATATATAAGTATGCTATTGTTTTACCAGAAGTATATGTAAAATGCAACACAAAGAATTACAACTCCAAGCGATGCAATAACATCCCATTTATTCCAACTCTTGCTAATAAGCTTCTTGTAATCGCTAGAGAAAGTAATAGCATCTATCTGCTGGGCTGTTGGCTTCGGAGTGAAAAACGACACTACTACCATTAGCAACATAATGAATACTAGCAGCCATATCTCAAAGATAAGCCAGTTTGTTTGCCAGAACCAACTTGTATATTCCCAATACCAGCCGGTCATTACATCCTTGCCGGTGTTGGTAAATATATTGGTTAACAAGCGTACCATCCCAATAGCGAATCCTACTATCATTCCTGCTTCTCCGGCCTTAGGTGTAATTCTTTTAGAAAAGATACCAAGTGCAAATACGGCTACCATAGCAGGAGCAAGTAGTGATTGAATACCTTGCAGATAGTCGTAAAGGCTACCAAGGCTCATCATAACAGGTATCCAAACAATACCAAGGATCACGACTACAATTGTCGCAATACGACCTACCAAAACATAAGTAGATTCACTCTTATTTTTGAACATAGGTTTATAGAAGTCTTCCGTAAATAATGTGGCGCAAGAATTGAAGAATGCAGCCAGAGAAGCAATTAAAGCTGATATAAAACCTATGGTAACAATTCCTTTCACACCCGCAGGCAATACGAATTTAACCATTGAGCCGAACGCAGTGTCCGGATCATCCAGAGTAAATCCGCTATCAGGACGTGCTGCCAATGCCGCCGCCACCATACCCGGTATCAGGAACATAAACACAGGTAACAATTTAAAATAACCAGCAGCAATAGTACCTCTACGTGCACGTTTCATCACAGCATCGTTATCTTCGCCCTTGCGTTGTCCAAGTACACGCTGAACAATATGCTGGTCGGTACACCAATACCAGAAACCTATTATTGAAGCTCCGATAAATACCCAAAAACCGGGGTAATCATCATATAACGGATCTCCTGTATTAAAGTGAAACATGTGGTTTGTACCGTATGCAACACCATCTTCTCCTACATTCAATGTTTTTGCGTAGTCGATCATCGCTGTCCAACCTTCAGGAATACTACCTCCTCCAAGAGCAGATAATCCGAGGAAAAGCACAAGGAATGAACCTATAATAAGTATTGGTGTTTGAATTGCAGATAGAGTCATAACTCCTTTCATACCACCGAGAACAGTAAAAATACCCGTTAGTACTATCAAGCCGATTGCCCCATACCAGAAAGGCAAACCTAGAAGGCTTTCCATAAAGATACCTCCGGTAAAAGCGGTAACACTTACTTTGGTAAGTACATAGGCTATAAGAGTGATGATAGACAACCAAGAACCTGTAGCAGGTGTATAGCGGTATTTCAGGAAGTCGGGCATTGTAATGATTTTGCCCATTTTGTTATTCATAAGTTGATAGAAGGGTACGAATAACCATCCTAGAATAAGTATCATCCAGCCTTGCATCTCCCAGTGTGCCATACCCACTCCGGCTTTAGCTCCTGTTCCCGCTAGTCCTACAAGGTGCTCCGAACCGATGTTTGCTGCAAAGATGGCAGCACCGATTATATACCAAGGTTCGCCTTTTCCGAACAAATAGTCTTCGCTACTGGCACCCTGTTGCAGGCGTTTGTCTTTTTGTATCGAACGCCAGACAGCCCATGTTACTGCCAATATCCCAACTGCAATAATCACCCAGTCGAGCCAAATAAATTCGTGTGAATTCCAGTTCATAGTATGATATTATGTTTTAAGTTTAAGAGAATAATTCTGTTTCAGTAAACTTCCCTAATTTTTGATATTTTGCATATATCTGCATATATACCTCATGTTTCTCCATATTAGGTTTATATTCGTGAGCAAAGCCTTGCCCCATTGCTTTCTGAGCAGCTTTAATGTCAGGATGAACTCCAGCTGCAACAGAAGCAAACATTGCTGCACCAAATGCGCATGCTTGTTCTGATTTAGCAACTTTTATAGGCATTGCCAATACGTCTGCCAATGTTTGCATAACCAATGGCGATTTCAGGGAGATACCCCCTATACCAATTACGTTATTGATTTCAATTCCGTTTTCGAGAAAACGATCTACAATTGCTTTCGATCCAAAAGCAGTAGCCTCTACCAATGCTTTGAAAATTAGAGGGGCAGAACTTGCCAAGTTTAATCCTGTGATTGTTCCTTTTACCATCTGATTGGCATCAGGAGTACGACGTCCGTTCATCCAATCGATTGCTAAAATAGAACTTTCTGATACTGGAATTTTTTCCGCTTCTTTGGATAGGGTAGGGATTATCTTGTCAAGAGTTTCGTCTACTAGTTTTTGCTTTGTTTCCAGATCTATTAGTGCCGACTCTTTTAGTATATTCTCCAAAGGCCAAGCCAATACAGATTTGAACCAGGCATAAATATCACCAAAACCTGATTGTCCGGCTTCAAGACCTACCATTCCCGGAATAACAGATCCATCTACCTGTCCGCAGATACCAGGTATTAGTTTTCCGTGCATATCTTCATATGGAGCAATCATTATATCGCAAGTCGAGGTTCCGATAACACGAACAAATGCCTTCGGTTCTATTTCGGCACCTACTGCTCCCATATGACAGTCAAACGCTCCTACACCAACAGCTACATTTGTTGTTAATCCAAGCCTGCCAGCCCATTCTTCTGTTAGGTTTCCTACTTTAACTTCGCTGGTGTATGTATCGTGAAATAATCTTTCTCTATATCCTTTCAGTTCAGGGGCTATTTCTACAAGAAAATCTTCTGTTGGTAAGCCATCCCATTCTTTCAGCCACATGGCTTTGTGTCCTGCAGCACAACGTCCTCTTACTATATCTGATGGTTTTGTTGTGCCTGTAATTAGAGCGGGCATCCAATCACAATGCTCTATCCAACTGTAAGCTTCTCCGGCTACGGCTTTATCTTCTTTCAGAACATGTGCCACTTTTGCCCAAACCCATTCACTGGAGTATATACCACCTACATATGCAGTATAGTCGATAGGCCAGCGTTTGGCCACCTCATTTATTTTAGCAGCTTCTTTGATCGCTGTGTGATCTTTCCAAAGGACAAACATTGCATTTGGATTTTCTGCAAAATCAGGTCTTAGAGCTAACACCTGTCCGTCTTTATCAATTAGGGCAGGGGTGGAACCTGTCGTATCAAAAGACATACCTACGACTTGCTCTGCTGTACCTGCGGGAGATTTACTTAGAGCCTCCTTTACAGATTCTTCTAAAGCTTCTATATAATCAAGAGGGTGCTGTCTGTACTGATTTTTTTGAGGGTCACAGTATTTCCCCTGTATCCATCTTTTATAATATTTGACTGATGAAGCAATTTCTTTTCCGGTTTCAGCTTCTATGATTACTGCTCGGCAAGAATCAGAACCGTAATCAAGTCCTATTGTATATTTCATATATTTTATTTTTCATAAATAGTATGAAATTCACATTGCATTATAGTTCATAACTATAACTTATGTTCCTTTCATAAGGTAGTTAACTTTTTAATAATAAAATAAGTATAGGGAATATCACTACTCCCCATACTTGAAACAATCTAACTCAGCTTAACGCTGTATTTAATAAGTAGTATACTTCATTTACTTTCAACTCAAACTTAAAGTTATTTATAGTTGTATTCTTGTCGATAGTAACCAGTTCTATACCTGCTATATCCGCATAGTCTTCGAGCATTTCGGTAGTGACAGAATATGAGAAACTTGAGTGATGAGTTCCACCTGCCAATATCCATGCAGCAGCACCAATTTCAAGGTTAGGCATTGGTTTCCACAATGCACATGCTACAGGCAGTTTCGGTAATGGTTTCGGTTCTTCTACTACTACTTCATTTACAATCATACGGAAGCGATTGCCCATGTCTACAATTGTAGCAGCAACACCTTCTCCTTTATGCGCTTGAAATACGAGGCGCGAACAAGTACGAGCATCTCCAATACCAAGGAAGTGAACTTCGATGCGAGGTTTTGTTCCGGTTATATCCGGATTGATTTCCAACATATGCGATTGCAGAATAGTACTGTTCTCTCCATCGAAATTGAGTGTATAATCTTCTAGGAACGATTGTCCACCGGGTAATCCTTTTCCCATTACCCACATAGTACGGACAAGGGCAGCCGTTTTCCAGTCTCCTTCGGCTCCGAATCCGTAGCCTTCCGCCATGAGGCGTTGAGATGCAAATCCCATCAATTGCTTCATACCTTCAAGTTCATTGAAGCTGGTAGTGAATCCCTTCGCTCCCTTTTCTTGAAGGAAACGACGAAGTCCTATTTCTTGAGCTGCCGCATCACGCACAAACTGATGTTTTTCTCCTCCTTTTTTGCAATCAGCAGCAAAGTCATATGTTTTTTCGTATTCAGTAATTAACGCATCTATTTCAGTTTCTTTTACGGCTTCTATATATGGAACTAATGTTGCGATAGGAGCGTTATCTACGTGATAACCCAAACGCATTTCGGCTTCTACCTTATCTCCATCTGTTACAGCTACGTTGTTCATATTGTCTCCGAAACGAATGATAAGCATATCCTGAGCATCAGCCCATGCTGCACATACACGCATCCAAGAAGCTAGTTTAGCCTGTACCTTTTCATCAGACCAATGTCCGACAATTACTTTTCTGTTTTTGCGCATACGACTTACTATATGCCCAAATTCACGGTCGCCATGTGCTGACTGATTTAGATTCATGAAATCCATATCGATTTCATTCCAAGGGATTTCCTTATTGAATTGAGTGTGAAAATGTAACAGAGGTTTCTTGTAATTCTTCAATCCTTGTATCCACATTTTTGCAGGAGAAAAAGTATGCATCCATGTTATTACTCCAATACATTTGTTGTCAGAATTAGCATCAGAGAAAGCTTTTGCTATTTCCTTAGAAGAATTGACTGTTCCCTTATAAACAACTTTGATAGGTAGCTTGCCTGAGTCGTTCAAGCTTTTTACCATTTGCGTAGAATGTGAATCTACAGCAACTACAGCATCTCCGCCATACAATAATTGTGCTCCGGTAATAAACCAAACTTCTAAATCTTTGAAATCCATGATATTATTTTTTATAGTTAATGATTAAATATTTTTTACTGTCCGTAATATGCATCAGGACCATGTTTTCTGAAAAAGTGTTTTTTTATAAGCTCATCATTCATCTTTAGTTTTGGGTTGATGTTATATGCCAGATAAGCCATTTTTGCGACTTGTTCCAATACTACTGCATTGTGAACAGCATTATGCGCATCTTTTCCCCACGAGAATGGGCCATGATTATTGACAAGAACTCCGGGTGTATAGTCAGGGTTTAGTGCGGCAAAACGCTCGATGATTACATTGCCTGTTTCGAGTTCATATTTGCCTTCAATCTCTTCTTTTGCCATTTGTCTTGTACATGGTATCTCATCTTTAAAGTAATCGGCATGAGTAGTGCCAATATTAGGTATATCACAACCTGCCTGAGCCCAAGATGTGGCATAAGTAGAATGGGTATGTACAATTCCCCCTATATTTGGAAAGGCTTTATATAAAGCTATATGAGTTGCTGTATCGGATGAGGGTTTCAATTGTCCCTCTACAATTTTTCCGTCTAAATCGAGTACAACCATATCTTCAGCTTTCATCTTTTCATATGATACGCCCGAAGGTTTGATTATTACCAGATTTTTTTCTCTATCGATAGCACTAACATTTCCCCATGTGAATATGACTAATCCATGTTTTACCAGATCCAGATTAGCATCGAATACCTCTTTTTTTAACGATTCTAGCATGATATTATATATGGTTAAAAAGCCTATTATACATATAAGTGTTGGTGGTACACTTATGAGTGCAATGTTAATAATAAGTGTAAAAATATACACTTATTTTTAGCATGTTTTAAAACATATATCACGAGTTCGTATATCTAAATTCGGTCTATTATCAAAAAGGGAGGAAAATAAAACCTCGGATTTTCATTTTATGTCTTTCGAAATGAATACCGATAGGGTGGATATTGTAGAATATCCTGTTGCCATAGATTTTGTTATTTACGTAGTTTGTGTTTAAGGGAAGGTTTTGTCTAGAGACAATATTAATATTTTAGTTGATACTGCTTAAGACAAAATTATTATAGTAGTCTATTGATCTGAGTTTTCCTGAAATTACTTAAAGTCTTGTTTTTATTTATGTTGTACTCTTAATTATTTAAATAAAGAGTACATGGTAAAATAACTTTATATTGTCCTTTCTCTCCTGCTTGTTTACTTTTTTCCTGAATCTCTCCGAGTAAAATATCTACAGCATTTTTACCTATATCTGCAACGGGCATTTTTGCAATATTAATTTTTGGTGCTAATATTTTGAATAAAGATACACCGTGTATACATGCCAGTTGAAATTGTCGATTAAAATCGATTCCTTTGTTATCAAAATAAAGAAAGGCCTCTACTGCTAGAATATGTGTGGTGAAGAAGAAACCATCTACATCAGGAACTTTTTCAAATATATTATCTAATACTTTTACAATTTTATTATCATAATCTTCATATTCTATATTTCCTACAAGTGCAGGATTAAATTTAATGCCAGAATCTGACAATGCTTGTTTATAACCCTCATTTCTTTCTCCCATTGTAGTAAGATGAGAGTTTGTGGTAATGAGTGCAATATTTTTGCACCCCATACCTATGAGATGCTTCGTTAATTTATAACTGCTTTCCTTGTTGTCGATAATGATATAACTTGTTTGCAGTTCAGGAAAATAACGATCGAATGTTACTAAAGGAAATTTTTCAGATATAAGGCGCTCTATTTCAACTTTCGACCGCTTAGTTGGTGCTATAATTATACCATCCACTCCCTTCGATTTGAACATCTGTATTACAAGATCTTCTTTGTTGAAGTCCGATTCGGAACTTGCAATCATGAGAGAATATCCATGTTTGTTGGCTTGATTTTCTATTTCTCTGGCTATCGAGGAATAAAAATAATCGGATATTGAGGGTAGAATAAGTCCAATGGTTTTTGTCTGTCCAATATTAAGGCTTCGAGCTATTAAATTGGGCTGATAGTTCAACTCTTTTGCACAATTCAGTACAATCTCTTGTGTATTTTTACTTATACCTTTTTTCTCTGCTTGTCCGTTCAGTACCCATGACACCGTGGTTTTAGACAAGTTTAATTTTTCTGCAATATCTTTAAGTGAAACCCTTGTTTTCATATATAATACACAAATTCGTAATTTTCTATATTTAACGGTTAAATATTTAACTTATCTGAATGATATATAAGTATATTAGATATTTATATGTGCAATAGTAGGTTTAGTATTATTGCTAACTACATCTACATTATCTTAACTCTGATTAGGTTCGAATATTTATAGATAATTGTTTTAGTATTATTTCGCTTCATCTATACATATAAATACCTATCTATGTCTCTAAAAGTATATATAAGGATACCAATTCCTTTTTATCATTCAAATATAATATACTATTTATATTTCTACAAATGTATATTATTTTACTTTCTCGTTAAAATAATAATACTTTATTTTTATCTTATATAAGAATCTTCGCTCTTATTCTTTTCCTAGTTTAATATATTAGATTCTGTTTTTTAATTGTAATGTATTATTAATGAGTTATTTGTTTGTTATTTTGATGTCTGTATTCTAAGTGTTCCATTTTTTAACAATGGTTAATTATAAAAGATATTTGAACTTTTCATTGTGATTTTTAAAATAAGAATTAAATTTGTATTGTTTAACCGTTTAAGTTATGTTTAAGTATCTTTAAATGAGGTTTTTTATATACCTGGATTAATTTAGATAATAAATTGCATTTGTTCGGATAGAGGCGCAGGCATGATTATAAAGGAAAAACGATATTTAAATATAAACTTATTGGATTGATCAATACGGAATAACCAAATTAATATACATGAAAATATAATGAAACCATAATTTTATACATGTGTAATAGTTTGTTGATATGTAGTTTCTACTTTTGCAAACAGCTTTATCGAAAGCTTCTTCTATTTTTTTGAATATTTTACTAAACCGTTAAAGTTATTCGTGATAAAATAATAATAACCATGCATAAATCTAGATTAACCATAACCATTTTATTATTGACAAGTCTCTTTATTATTCTAGCACAATCATGTGAAACAAAGAAAGTCAAGATTAACAACTTAAGATGTGAGTATATGCGCAATCCTATTGGAATTGATGCTATTTCTCCTCGATTTACATGGAATTATGAAGCAATTTCAGGACATGACTTTAAACAAGGCAGCGTTCAACTTCTACTTTCAAGGAATAAGGAAGCTTTTTCAGAAAAGATATCTAATGATATATGGCGTTCGGGAATAATCTCTACCAACGAAATGTTCATTACCCCTGATTCCAGTTGTGTGCTTGAACCGCACACTATATATTATTGGCAAGTTATGGTATGGGACAATAATAAAAAGCAGAAGATTATATCACCTATCAGTCATTTCGATACAGCTTTCATGCAACCCTCAGAGTGGCAAGCAAAATGGATATCAGACAATGAGGCTATGGACAGCCCTATTGCACCCATGCTACGTAAATCTTTTGAAATAAATAGTAGTAAACAAATAGCGAAAGCTAGGTTATATATTAGCGCCGCTGGATATTATGACGTTTCTATTAATGGGAAGCCTGTTGATTCTTGCGCCTTTTTGGCTCCGGGCTACACTCATTATGATAAACGGAATTTGTATAATATTTATGATGCAACACCTTTCGTACAATCCGGTAAAAATGTTATAACATCTATCTTAGGAAATGGGTTTTACAATGCATTTGCACCTGTAGCAACGTGGAGCTTCGAAAAAGCCCGTTGGCGCAATCGTGCTTCTATGATAAGCGAATTACATATCACTTATGAAGATAATACGAAGGATATTATAATATCAGACTCCACATGGAAAGTTTCTTCGTCGAGCCCTTATGTGCAAAACAATATCTACAGTGGGGACACTTACGATGCGAATAAAGAAATTGACGGATGGGATAAACCTGCCTTTGACGACTCGAAGTGGGCTAATGCAAAAATAATGAATGCTCCGTCTGACCGTCTGGTTGCAGAAACAGAACCCGTAATAAGAAAAATAAAAGATATAAATCCGATATCAATAAAGTCATTTGGCGATACTGTTTTTGTCTATGATTTTGGTGTGAATATGACAGGTGGATGTGAACTAAGAATAAAGGGAGAGAAAAATACAAGAGTAGAGATACAATATGGTGAATTACTGAAGCCAAATGGGCGATTAGAGATGCGAAATCTCGACATCTATTATAAGCCTCTTCCGGGATTGGCTTTCCAAACAGATGTACTTATTCTTGATGGCAAGGAGTGTGTCTTTACTACTAGATTTTCATACAAAGGATTCCAATATGTAGAAATACGTTCAAGTCGTCCGATAAAACTTGATGAAACAAATGTAACAGCACTCAATTTTCATTCTGATTTAAAAGAAGTAGGTCATTTCAGCTGTTCTAATGATCTGTTGAATCAGATATGGAAGGCTGCAAATCGGTCATATTTATCGAATGTGATGAGTATACCTACCGATTGTCCTCAACGCGAAAAAAATGGATGGACTGCGGATGCTCATATTACGATGGATTTGGGATTACTAAATTTCGATGGTATCCGATTCTATGAAAAATGGATCGAAGATATGATTGATAACCAGAATTCAGAAGGTCGTATTTCCGGAATTATACCAAGCTCGGGTTGGGGATACGATGACTGGATTGGCCCTGTATGGGATGCTGCGATGTTTATTGTCCCAATGGCTCTGTACGATTACTACGGAGACAAACAAAGCATAAGCAGAATATATAGCACATGCCAGAGATACCTTGCATATTTGGCAACCCGAGAAGATACTGACGGCTGTGTAACCTATGGTATAGGAGACTGGGTACCTTACAAAACTCAAACGCCTACAGAATATACTACGTTGTGCTATTATTATCTGGATAATCTTTATATGGCTAAATTTTCGGAAATACTAGGCTACGATGGATCGGTTTATAAAGCAAAAGCAAAAAGACTTAAGGATTTGATTAATAATAAATATTTTGCCTCCCGAAAAAATATATATGCTAACGGATCGCAAACATCATTGGCCATAGCACTTTATTTAGGAATTGTTCCCGAAGGAATGGAACAAAAGGTCGCCGACAATTTATATCGCTTAGTAAAAGAAAATAACGGATACCTCGATTTCGGAGTATTGGGCAGTAAGACAGTACTGAGAATGCTGTCGAAATATGGCTATGCAGATATGGCTTATCAAATGGCATCTAAAGAAGATGAACCTTCGTGGGGTGCATGGATAAAGAAAGGTTTTAATACAATGCCCGAAACATGGACTCTGTCTCCCGAATTCAGAGATGCATCTATCAATCACATGTTTTTGGGCGATATCAATGCATGGATGTATAATGTATTAGCCGGCATAAACTTTGATCCTAATAATCCCGGATTCAAACATATTCTTATACAACCTCATTTTGTAGAAGGTCTGGATTGGGTGAAAGGAGAGTACAACTCCGTAAAAGGATTTATACGATCTGAATGGAAGCGGGTAGGAGGTAGCATTCAATTAGAAGTCGAAATTCCAATCAATACAACAGCTACAGTTCTAGTAGGAGATAAGGCGATTTCTATTGAAGGAGGAAAGCATAAATTCAACTTTTAAATACAACCTAAAATAAATCAATGAAAGGAGGAACGACCATGACAGAATAAGCATTGTAAATGCATAAATATTAAAGGCAAATTACATCACTGAAAATAAATTAAATAATCTTTATCAATGAAAAACAAACTTAATTATTATCAAAAGATATTTTTGATAATGTTTATGTCCCTTTTATTCATAAATATTGTACATGCTCAAAACATACAGACAGATGGCAATATAAAAGGATCCGTTTTTGACCAGAAAGGAGAGCCAATTATTGGTGCAACAATAATGAACAATACGACAAAGGTTGGTACAGTTACAGACCTTGATGGATTGTTTACTATTGCCGCACAGCCGGGTTCAACTCTAACTGTATCTTACGTGGGTTTTAAACCGAAGACGATTCAGATAGGAGCTGAAAAAGAATATAAAATAATTATAGAAGAAAATGCTTCGCTATTGGATGAAGTCGTTGTTATCGGATATGCCACACAGAAGAAAAAACTTGTAACAGGTGCTACATTACAGGTAGACGGAAATAGAATAAAAGAGTTACATACGCCCAATCCTTTGACTGCATTGCAAAGCATGTCTCCGGGTATGCAAATTACAAAGACATCAGGAGAACCGGGTTCATCATACAAAGTCTATATTCGAGGAATGGGTACAATCGGTAATGCAGATCCACTTTACATTGTAGATGGTGTACCGGGGAATATATCGAACATAAATCCTGCAGATATCAAATCGATAGATGTGTTGAAGGATGCTGCATCTGCTGCAATCTATGGTGCTCGTGCTGCAAACGGTGTGGTGCTGATAACAACACATCGCGGAGAAGGAGAAGATAAAGTACGCGTTGCTTACGATACATATATAGGGATTTCAAATGCACCTGATTACAAATGGTACGTTGATGCAACAACACAAGCGATGTTGGATGACGAATACTCAAAAAACACTTACGGATATGGAATCAATTTTTCTCAGATGGTTCCTAATTGGGATAAAGTTCTTTCAGGAGAATGGAAAGGCACAAATTGGTATAAAGAAATAAAGAATAAAAATGCACCCACACAAAACCATTCGGTTACCATTTCAGGAGGAAGCAAGAAATCATCTTATTTTACCAGCTTTTCTTATTCATCTCAGGAAGGTACTCTAGGAAAACCCGTTCAAACAAAGCAAGATAGATATACATTTCGTCTCAATGCAGATCAAACGATCTTTTCGGCAAAAGGACGTGACATCGTACGCATGGGAGAGACAATCAATTTTATATATGCCAATAAAGAGGGTTCTTTGAGCGGAAGATCTACCGAAGGTCTTGGTGCATTGGGTATGATAATGGGAGGAAGCCCGTTTATGCCGATATACGACGATAATGGTGATTATCATGGACCGATAGCGTATGCTCCATATGCACCCAATCCTATTGCATATCTGGTATATAATAGTAATAATAATAGAAAAAATTACCAAATAAATACAAATGCGTTCATAACAGTCGAGCCTATTAAAAATCTAGTATTTCGTTCAAATTTTGGTTTGACAATGGATGCCGAAGAAAGCAGGGCTTATATACCTAAATATAATCTGGCACCCGAATATACAAGCCAAGAAACGAAAGTAAGTCAGGATATATCATTAGGCTTTAGTCGTTTGACATTCGAGAATACCCTGAACTATAAATTCTCATTAGACGAAAACAAGCATAACTTTGATGTATTGGCTGGTACAAGTGCAGAAAAAGGAGGTTTAGGTTCAAGTATTTCGGGTTTCAATACCAACTCTATTTTCGAAGGGTTTAAATACGCTTATCTCATCAATACACCAAAAGTAAGCGAAACATCGACTCGCTTAGGGGGCTCACCGTGGAGTAGGTCGGCGTTACTTTCATATTTTGGACGTGTCAATTACGACTTCAAAGAAACCTATATGTTGTCTCTAATTGCACGTTCTGACGGCTCGTCAAACTTCGCTCCGGGAAAACGTTGGGGATTCTTTCCTTCCGTTTCGGCTGGTTGGGTTATTAGTAATGAGTCCTTTATGGAATCTTTTAAGACCCATCTCAATATGTTTAAACTGAGAGCAAGTTGGGGACAGAACGGAAATCAAGCGATTTCACCATTTCAGTATCTCGCAAAAATGCGTGTAGGAGGTCAGAACTCAGGAGATTATTCAAGTGTAGAATATAGTTATTATTATCCGGGAGTAGATAAAAATAGCTATACAATTGCTTCATACCCAATCAATCTGCCCAATACGAATATAACATGGGAAACCTCAGAACAGTTAAATGTGGGTTTTGATGCTTTATTACTCAAGAATAGATTATCATTCAACTTCGACTGGTATCGTAAAACAACAAAAGACTGGCTCGTAGCCGCACCTGTCCTTGGTTCATACGGAGCTAATGCTCCCGATATAAACGGAGGAGATATCAGAAATACCGGAGTGGAGCTAGCTGTAGTATGGAGAGATCAGATAAGCGATTTCAGCTATGATATAAATATCAACTGGGCTTATAATAAAAACAGGGTGACTCGTATTGCTAATCAGGAAGGAATTATTCATGGTAGTGCCCGAACTGTAGGTACATGGAGTCCCGAGTTTTACAGAGCACAGGTAGGATATCCTATAGGCTATTTCTGGGGATTGAAAACTGATGGCGTATTTCAAAATCAGGATGAGATAGATGCTTATCGCAATTCGAAAGGAGAGTTAGTTATGCCAAATGCAGTACCGGGCGATATCAAATATGTAAATCAGAACGACGATGGAGAAATCAACGAGCAAGACCGTGTCTTTATCGGTGACCCTAATCCTGATGGAATATTTTCTTTCTCATTCGGCGGGGCATGGAGAGGTCTCGATTTCCGGGCATCGTTCTCGGGTGTATATGGTAACCAAATATACGGAGGACAACATGATCCGATGGATCGTTGGCACGGAGAAGGTACATCTAATAAATGGCCAAGACTGGGACAATCGTCTTATACCAATATTGTTTCCAATCTTCATTTGCAAGATGGTGACTATATCCGCTTGAATGACCTTACCATTGGTTATGATTTCGCAACCTTGCTAAAGAAACAAAATATCTTTTCTCAAGTACGTCTTTATCTTACCGGACAGAATCTAATTACTTGGACAAAATACAAAGGGCTTGATCCCGAAATTGGTGCAGGGCCTACAGGATGGATGAGTGGTATAGATCATGGATTTTATCCAAACTCCCGTACATTCTTATTTGGTCTTAATCTCAAATTTTAAAATCTAAGGCAAAATGAAAAAGATAATTATAATATTAATTTCTGTTTTTACTGTTAGCTGTGCCGATTTCTTGGATACAGATCAATTAACACAGAAAGACTCATCAAATTACCCTCAAACTCCTGACGAAGCATATACATCTCTTATGGGTGTATATAACGCTTTCGGATCACGTGTGGGAGGGGGTGAAACAGAACATTCTTTTATTGTTCTCAACCTCATGGCGGATGATATGCTCGGAGGTGGAGGAAAAGACGACTTGACTGCCCATGCTATCGACTTGTTCAAGCTTACATCGAGAACAATGTATACCGATCTCTGGGAATGTACATGGCGTTCGGTTTATAGGGCAAACTTACTGCTTGGTTCTTTGGATAATATAAAGTGGCCAACTCCCGAGTCAAGAAACAAAATAGAGGGGCAGGTACTTTTCTTACGCGCTTTTACCTATTTCCGTCTGTGCTCTATGTTTGGGCCTGTACAGCTGATAACTACTCCCGAACCTGTAAACCTTCCTCGTGCTTCGGCTGAGGATGTATATGCACAGATGGGAGCCGATCTGAAACGTGCAATTGAAATATTACCTACCACTAAATTTCAAGATATTCCTAAAACCGAGAATGGATTGGCTACACGTTGGGCTGCTCAGGCTTTGATGGCTCGTATATTTTTATTCTATACTGATTATTACAAGCAACCTAAAATGGGTGATATTACAAAAGATCAGGTAATAGCATGGGTTGACGACTGTATCGCTAACAGTGGGCATGATTTGATTCCTGACTTCAGAAACTTGTGGCCATATTCAATTGTAATGTCAGGAAAAACGAAATCTGATTACAAATACGCTGCGGATAATAACTTAAAATGGATAGGTGAAAATGGCGACAATAATGAAACTATATTTGCTATCAAATGCTCCACTGCTGCTCAAGGTAATAACTACGACCGTAGAAATACTGTGAACTTACACTTCGGATTCCGAGGTAATCAGGATTTATTGCCTTTCGGGTCAGGTTGGGGTAAAGGACCTGTGAATAGTAAATTTTATACTGAATGGCCTAATAACGATCTCCGCAAACGTGGTTCGGTTCTCGATGTGTCTGACGCAACACACGAGGGCGATGGTTCTACCTCAAAATATAAATGGGGTCAAGCTTACCAATGGAATGAAACGGGTTATTGGTCAAAGAAATATATGCCGGTGAATGTCTATGACGACAAAGGAAATATTGTATCATACAGTTCTATCTTATGGAATATGCCAAACGATCCTCAATTTAATAGTACTCAGGATATAGTGCTTATCCGTTTTGCCGACCTCCTTTTAATGGGAGCAGAGTTAGGTGGTGCTAAAGCACAGGAGTATATGGATCGGGTACGTAAACGTGTAGACCTTCCATCTGTTCCGGCAACATTGGAAAATATCAAGAATGAGCGTAAATACGAACTTGCATTCGAAGGTATAAGATGGCTCGACGTATTGAGATGGGGAGATGCCGAATCTATTGTTAACGGTATGAATGGTATAACCTTGAAAAATAATAGCCAGAATGCTACCTATAAGATAAAATTCCGTCCCGAAACCGGAGGATTTTTACCTATTCCGGAAGCCGAAATAACATTGTCTAATGGAGTCTTGACTCAAACACCGGGTTGGAATACCAATGATGCTATGTTGCAACCGGGTGAATAAGAAAGAAAAGAATTATGACTATAAGTAAATATCGATTATTAATCTTATTGACCTCAGCTCTATTTCTGGGAAATATAACGGCCTTGGCCGGAAATATTTCTTTGAATGGAAAATGGCAGCTCTCGTACTGGAAACAGCCTTCTAAGCCGATTATTACTCCACAAGCTATCAATGATATGCAAGTGGAAAAAATAGACGCTTCTGTTCCTGGAAATGTTGAATTAGACTTGATGGCTGTGGGCTTGATCCCCGACCCAATGATAGGTAGTAATGTGAACCCATTACGAAAGTATGAAAACTATCAATGGTGTTACACAAAAACATTCGAAGCTCCATTAGTCCAAGAAGGTCAACGGGTCGAATTGTTTTTTGGAGGGATAGATTGTCTTGCTGATATCTGGCTCAACGGAGAGAAAGTGGGAGAGGCTGCAAATATGTTAATCGAGCATAAATATGACGTGACAGATTTTCTGAAAAGAGGAGAAAATATTTTGCAAGTAATTATCCGTTCGGCTGTTATGGAAGCTCAGAAACATACACTCGGTACGATCAGTATTGGTAATTTTCCGGCAGAGGAGGCTGTTTATATTCGGAAGGCTCCGCACATGTATGGATGGGATATTATGCCCCGTTTGGTCAGTGCCGGATTGTGGAGAGATGTTGAACTTCGGGTACTCAATTCTACTCGCCTCAAAGATGTAAATTGGATGACTATCAACATCGATACAACGGCTCATACTGCACGTATTTTTACAGATGTACAGATGGTTATTCCTTTTGATAAGTTTGACAAAGTGAAGGCTCAATTTACCCTTCGCCGTAAAGGAAAAATTGTATATCAAAATTCGCAGATTGTGAGCACTCCGGCTTTTCGCCACATATTCGAACTTAAGAATGTTGATTTCTGGTGGCCTAGGGGCTATGGTGAAGCTGCGCTCTACGATGCAAGTGTGCAATTGATAGATTCGGATGGTAAAGAGCTGGACGTCAACAATTGTAAAATTGGGGTTCGCACAGTAAAGCTGGATATGGATGATATCAATCTCCCCGGAAAACCCGGACAATTTCGATTCATTGTTAATAATGAACCAATCTTTATTCACGGCACTAACTGGGTACCAATGGATGCATTGCATAGCAGAGATAAATCTCACCTGAATACGATGATTGACATGGCCGTAGACATCAATTGCAACATGATTCGCTGTTGGGGTGGCAATGTATATGAAGACACCGACTTTTTTGATCTTTGTGATCAAAATGGAATTCTTGTATGGCAAGATTTCGGTATGGGGTGTACATTTTATCCGCAGCGTGATGATTTTGCAAGAATGATTGAAGAGGAGGTTACGTCTGTTGTGCTTAAGTTTCGAAATCATGCTTCTTTGATTCTCTGGTCGGGCAATAATGAGAACGATTTGGCTATGCGTTGGACATTGCAACCGCTGAATATCAATCCAAATAAGGATGTGATAACTCGTGAAGTTATTGCTAGAGTACTCTATGAATTTGATCCCACACGACCTTATATACCAAGTTCTCCATATTACAGTCAAGCAGTATGGGAACATGGCGGTGGTGACGAATTATTACCCGAAAACCATTTGTGGGGGCCACGAGGATATTACAAAGAACCATACTATACAAAGGCAGCCTGTTGTTTTGTTAGTGAAATAGGGTATCATGGATGTCCGAATGTAGAAAGTCTAAACAAAATGATGACTAAAGAAGGTGTTTACCCTTGGACTAAAGACAAAGAATGGAACGATGAGTGGGTTACAAAGTCGACACGTCGCTTCCCTTCTCAAGGAAAAACTTTCGATCGCAACAATCTAATGCTGAATCAGGTGAATTTGCTTTTTGGCGAAATACCAACCAAACTTGACGATTTTGTTTTTGCATCGCAAGCTGTGCAGGCCGAGGCTATGAAGTTCTTTGTAGAGTTGTGGCGTGGGCAGAAGTTTAGTCCTAAAACAGGGATAGTGTGGTGGAACCTTCGTGATGGCTGGCCAATAATTTCGGATGCTATCGTAGATTACTACAACTCAAAGAAAATGGCGTATTATTTCATTAAAAATGCACAAACAGACCTTTGTGTACTCATAAATGATCCTGTAGATAATGGCTATCCTTTGATTGTTGCCAATGACACCCGTAATCTGCAAAAAGGACAGGTGATTGTGTCTGACATGGCATCTAATAAAGAAATATACAAAGGAAATTTCGAGGTTTCGGCAAATGGTATGAACAAGATAGCTTCATTACCTCTGCAAAAAGGGCAAGGGATACTTCTCATCAAATATAAAGTGGGGCAAAAAGAATATAGCAATCATTATTTATATGGAGAAGCTCCTTTCAATTTGCAGGAATATAAAAAGTTATTAAAAAAGACAGGATTGTATCCTAGTATTAAATAGGAATATGAAAGATAATTTATTAGGAATTGACATAGGAGGTACTAAATGTGCCATCGTTTACGGAAAAAGAATAGGTTCTGATTTGCAGATAGTCGATAAAGCAAAAATAGAGACTACTACAGTTGAGGAAACGATCAGAAATATAATAAGTGAAGCAAAAAGAATGATGGCACGCTTCAATCTTACCGCTCAAACAGTCCGTGCTGTAGGTATTAGCTGTGGCGGACCGCTCGACAGTAAGTCGGGAACAGTAATGTCTCCACCCAATTTGCCGGGCTGGGATAATATACCTATCGTGAAAATCATTGAGGAAGAGCTTGGTGTAAGAGCCGGATTGCAGAATGACGCCAATGCGTGTGCATTAGCCGAGTGGAAGTTCGGTGCCGGGAGGGGAACTCAAAATATGATTTTTCTGACATGTGGTACAGGACTTGGTGCGGGAATAATTCTTAATGGTTCTTTATATTCGGGAACGAACGATAATGCCGGAGAAGTCGGACACATTCGTCTAACAGATGACGGACCGGTAGGGTACGGGAAAGAAGGCTCTTTTGAAGGATATGCCAGTGGTGGCGGAATAGCTCAATTGGCTCGTAGTTTAGCCGCAGAGGAGATAAAAAAAGGAGGCCATGTTTCATGGTGCCCATCTCTCGATGATATGGAAAATATAAATGCGAAGCTCATTGCAGAAGCTGCCGGAGCAGGAGATAAACTTGCCCTGAAAGTGTATGAAACATCAGCGACTTATTTAGGGAAAGGTCTTGCCATGCTGATAGATATTCTAAATCCGGAGCTTATTGCTATAGGCAGTATATATGCCCGCAACAAGGATATGATGGAACCTTATGTCTTGGATCAGATATCGAAAGAAGCTCTGGAAGGAGCAAGAGATGTTTGCAAGATAGTTCCTGCGGCTCTTGGCGAAAATATTGGAGATTATGCTGCTCTTTCTATAGCAGCCAATCTAATCGATTAAAAACAATATTATGAAAAATTTGATAAGAGAAAGCTCGCAAGTAATATTAAAGGAGGTCGATAGTTTTTGGAGCAATCCTGAAACAATAGAAGTCATTGAACGGGCTGCTATATTACTCTCTGATTCATTGAAGAAGGGGAATAAAATTATTAGTTGTGGCAATGGAGGATCTCTTTGCGATGCTACGCATTTTGCAGAAGAGTTGACGGGACGCTATCGTAAAAATAGAACGTCTTTACCTGCCATTTCAGTAAATGATCCGGCATACATAACATGTGTAGGAAATGATTTTTCGTTCGACGAAATATATTCCCGCTATGTTGAAGGAGTGGGATGCGAAGGGGATGTATTATTGGCTATCAGTACCAGTGGTAACTCTAATAATATAGTGAAGGCAGTTGAAAGTGCCCATCTAAAAAAAATGAAAGTTTTAGCACTAACCTCTACCGGCGATAATCGTCTCTCTGCATTGAGTGATATTGTAATTGCTGCACCGAAAGTTGATTTTTCCGACCGGGTGCAAGAGATACATATTCAAGTAATACATATTTTGATTCAAGCGATAGAAAAACAACTAGGTTTTGAATAATTGGATTTTATAAAAAAGTTAATCAATGAAAACACTGAAATATTTCAAACAAACATTTGTTATTGTGCTTCTTTTTAGCATGATGACTATTTCTAGTGCCTGTTCCAATATAGATGAAGGTTATAATCGTATTCCATCCAATTTTTATCTCGCTCAGGTAAAAGAATCTACAGGTGTGAAATTGGTAGGGATAGGAGTCGAACTGGATCCTCATTTCTTCTCACAAAACTTAACTCGTCCAGAAGACGGATCTAAGGCTGAAGATTGGAACATTGTAAAAGAGCGTGTAAAGAAAATGGGAGTCCAAAATTTCCGGGTAATGGTACAACCGCATTGGTGGGAACCACTAAATGATAATGATGACCCGAATGTTGCGGATATGAGCAAATTTACTTTCGATTCGCAGGAAATGCAATCATTATATAAAGTACTGGAATTAATACAGGAAAATAATGGAGAAGTAACACTTGTGCTATGGGGATGTCCTGTAAACATGGATTTGATAGCAGGAACACCAACAGGGAAGCATTTTCTTTGCGATAGCAGACCGAATGCTCCGTGGGTATGCGGAACGGATAAGTATGAAGAATTTGCCGAAAACTTCTCGGTATTGGTCAAATATCTGATCGAGACGAAAGGTTTTACATGTGTAAAAGCAGTAACTCCATTCAACGAGCCCGATAGCCATACGCCTAACTATGGTAGAACAATGTGGCAAGGAGAGCCCGACAGCCATCCCGATCAATATGCACCTATGGTAAAGGCTTTGGATGCAAAATTTAAGGCTATGGGACTTAGGGATAAAGTAGAGTTCAATCTATCAGACAATACAGATGGTAGCCCTAACTATATAAAATCATGTGCAGAAGCTCTACAGGCAGAAACAAATTTACTGAATACTCATACTTATAAGTTTGGATACACTACTTCGAATGCCGATATCGTTAATTGGGAAAAAAATAATGTGACTCTGTCGAGCGGGAAGAAACACTTTGTAGGGGAGTTCGGTTCTAACCAAACTTCGGGCTCTTCACGTCAGTTAGATATTGACAAATATGAACGAGGTGTCCTCCTGACTCGTATTGCTATCAATTTGCTTAACGGAGGTGCTGCTGGTGTAAGTTACTGGTCGTTGATAGATCAATACTATAGTAGAAACGGAAGCTATTCGGAAATGCAACAGCTAGGCTTGTGGAAATATGTAAAAAAAGCATACGAGCCTGATCCGGAAATTTATAATGCAATAAAGGAAGACTATGAAGTCAGACCTCATTACTATGCATATAGCATGTTAACTCGTTTCATCAAAAAAAATGCAGAAGTATTTCCATTAGATTTGAACGAAAATCTTGTAGCCGGAACAGCCATTTTGAATGAAAATAATAAATGGGTCTACATTTTTGCAAATGGTTCGGAGCACAATAAACCTGTAGAAATTATAAATGACAAGTCTCAGGCAAATGGAGAATATGAGGTTTACAAATATGTAGAAGGAAATCTTCCTACCGGGGATAATCTCATTCAATCTACAGAAACTATAAATATTAAGGATAAAACTTCACTTAGCATTTCGCGCTCTAGTGTCTTAATATTAGTTCAAAAATAAACAGTAATTAAAGCCTAATAAAATGAATAAGTTTAAATTATTAATATTATTGGTTTCGCTAACTTACTTCTGGAGTTGCGATGATGTGACTGAGTATGATTTATCATTTGGTATATCCGGCGTTGTTATACCTAAATATGAAGAAGGTATCCAAGGAACGGAAGTTAAAATAGAAGGACGAGGTTTTGAGTCTACTGATCACCTGCATTTACGTCCGTTACTGAAACCTCTGGACGGTTCATTTGATATAGATGTTGAAATAAAAGAGGTTACATCTTCTTATCTCTCATTCTTGTTTCCTCTCAATGCAAAAGAGAGTGGCTATTCCTTAGTTCTTTTCAGAGGCGACAAAGAGATATCACTGGGTAGTATGCAGCAATGGTTACCTAAGGGATGGGTAGCAGATATAAATTTGCGTAACACACTTAAGGTAATCGGGCCTCAGCTATTTGATGCTCAGGATAGTTTGAAACTTTCTGTAGCAGCCGATTTCGAATTCGAAAATGGAACGTTGAATATTTCGGGTAAAGGAATTACTAATTTGAGTGGTTTAGAGAAATTCCCTAAATTGAAAACTCTTTGGGCTACAGATAATAATCTTGGCAACATTGAACTAGTGGGAATGGATGATATTGTCAGCATCTTTGCATGGAGTAGCAATATTACAAGTATGAATATACAGTCTAAAACATTGCAAACATTATACATGGGCAATAATCCTCTCACAGAACTAGACTTGAGCAAATGCCCGGCATTACTAAACATTGTATTGGATAATATCAAATTCCGTAAATTAGATATCAGCAACTGTATGTGTTTTGGCTCGTTCGATAATTTCAAGTTCGATTTTGATACAAATCAGGAATGTCAGTTACTGGTGAGCAATATCTGGTTCTGGCACATGGATATGTTTAATAGATCAAGTTCTGTAAGAACAGCCGGTCTGTCGGGTGTGAAGGTAACCACAATAGGTCTTGACAAAGAAGTTGTATTTGACAAAATTAATTGGACTAATTCAGGTAGAGCATCAATGCCGGATGCAAATTTGCGTACTATAATGAAAGGTTATTGTCCTCAGGCTTTCAGTGGAAATGATATTATAATCAGTGAAGCTAGGAATGCTAAATTACCGACAAATCTAGCTAACAAGCTTGACCTTTCGAACAAAAATATTACATCTTTAGATGGTTTGAAATACTTCGATGATGTTTGGTATCTGGTATGTGATAACAATAAGATAAGTGAGATTGATATGACAGGCTGGTACAATCTAACAACGATATCAGCGAAAAATGCAGGACTAACTTCTTTCAAAACGAAGGATCAACCATGGTTGAGAGATATAGATCTAAGTAACAATACTTCATTAAAATATATTGACATGCGAGGTATTTCATTACTTAGTAACTATAATATTCGTTTCATTGCTACAGGATGTCCGATAGAGTATCTTGATCTACGTAATGGTTATGCTTGGTCTACATGGGGACAAAGTGGTGATAAGTTGGCATTCGACTTTACAGCCGATACATCTAAATCACGGACGCTGAAAGTAGAAACCGCAGAAAACGGAGGTTGGAGTAGTGTTTGGAACTCAGGTGTAAATCCGGTTCAGAAAGCAATTGAAGCCGGCGTACGTGTAGAATACTATAACTGGACAAATGCGGCTACGGGTAACTATGGAGAGTTATTAAAAACGGTCAACTAAAAGGATTATTAAACAGAGTAAGCTATCCCGAATTAGGTTCGGGGTAGCTCTAATCAAACGAATTTGTAAAGGATGAAAAATAATACTTCCGCCATAAAAATATTATCAGTGATGTTTGGCTTTTTCATCATGGGATTTGTAGATATCATAGGGATTTCTACTAATTACGTAAAAAATGACTTTAGTCATCTTACCGATTCCATGGTAAACCTGGTATCACTATCCTGTTTTTTGTGGTTTCTTATCTTATCTATCCCCACGGGGATGCTGATGAATAAGATAGGCCGAAAAAAAACAGTGTTGATTAGTTTTGCATTCCATGTATTAGCTATGTGCTTGCCTCTGGCAACCTATGACTTCACCACTGTTCTAATTATGTTTGGGTTGATAGGGATTGGCAATACATTGCTACAAGTATCGCTCAACCCGCTTGTGGCAGACGTAGTAGGCTCGGGCAAACTAACAGGCACTCTTACTTTAGGTCAATTTGTGAAAGCGATAAGCTCCTTTGTTGGTCCTATTCTCGCAGCATCGGTAATCGGCACTACAGTGGGATGGAGAATGATATTTCCGATATATGCGGCTCTTTCTCTTCTTGCTTTTATTTGGTTGAGCTTAACCAAGATCGAAGATAAGCGAAATGACGACTCTAATATTTCAATTAAAAATACTCTTGAACTTTTCAAGGATAAGTATATCGTCGCTTTTTTTATCGGAATATTGGTATTGGTGGGTGTTGATGTAGGAATGAACATGACATTTCCTAAGTTATTGATGGAAAAGGCCGGACTTTCGGTAGAAGATGCTGGTATGGGCAACAGTGTATATTTTCTGTCTCGTACCGTGGGAGCATTTTTAGGGGGTATATTGTTGATGAAAAGTTCAGAGTCGAAGTTCTTTACCTACAGTGTGTGGATAGGATTAGTAGGACTGCTTTTACTGTGCATCAATACGAATGTTTGGATAACGCTGGCTTGTGTTGCAGTTTTTGGTTTGGGTTATGCCAATTTATTTTCTATCATATTTTCGTTGGCATTAAAACGTATTCCTGAAAAAGCAAACGAAATATCGGCTCTGCTGATTGTCGGAGTTTCGGGTGGTGCTATACTGCCTCCTGTGCTTGGCGTTGTTACTGATATTTTCAAAACGCAGATATCTGCAATTGTTCTCATCGCTGCTATATGGTGCTACTTATTGTGGCTAATAAGCATTGTCAGAAAAACAAGTAAATAAAAACATTGAAACCTATATTAAAGCATTGCAGATTTCTTGTAATAAAATAAAAGTTCTATGATAAAAAATATTTGCAGTAAAGCAATCATCACGTTTCTTATTTTCATCTGTGCGACAATGAGTTCTCGCGGGCAAACTGTTACTAAGATGACCAAAACACCGGTAAATGTAGAAAATCAGATATCAACACTATTTGCCAAAGGTAAAACTCCTCCGTTTTCGTTTGTATATGGTGGTGTTTCTTCAAAAGAATTTATTCGCAAATGGAAACATACTATTGAGAAACAAAAGGCAGAAGAATTGGGAGTTGTCAGATATCTTGCTACTTATACCGAAGCCGGGACAGGGCTGAAAGTTGAATGTGAAATAAAAGGATATCCGGCTTTCAAGGCTTTGGAATGGACGATTCATTTCACAAATATGGCTGCTGCCAATTCGAGAAACCTGAAACAGGTAAAAGCTATAGATATGGAGATGGATTATCCTGTCGAAGGCAATTTTAATCTGCATTATGCAGATGGTAATCATATATCCAAATATGACTTTCATCCTCGTACGCTTACGTTGAAGCCCGGTGAAAGTAAATTGATGGAGCCAATAAACGGGCGTTCATCCGAAGGCGATTATCTGCCAATATTCAATATCGAATCAGCTTCATCCCAAGGTGTTTTTGTGGGCATCGGGTGGAGTGGTAGCTGGTATGCAGATATCAGCTGTAAAAATCATAAAAGAATATCCATAGAGTCGGGAATGAAAACGATGGATCTCTACTTGTATGGAAAAGAAAGTATACGCACGCCAAGCATTACACTAATGTACTGGAACGGCGATGACCGAATGGATGGACACAATCAGTTTCGTCGCTTTGTGCTGAATCATAAGACACATAAAATAAATGGAAAAAATGCTCCTTATCCATTGGCTACAGGCTTCAATTATAAAGACCCAGCTCCTTATACTGAGTATTCGGGTTTGACTGAAGAATACGCAATTGCGATGATGAAACGTTACAAGCAATTCAACATTATGCCTGAAGTATTCTGGTTAGATGCCGGATGGAATACCGGAGCTGCAGACTGGGAAAAGGGTAAAAGTTGGGCTAACACAGTTGGTAACTGGACGGTAGATTCAACACGCTTTCCTCGTGGATTAAAGCCGATCTCGGAAGAAGCGCATAAATTAGGAGCAAAATTTATGGTGTGGTTCGAACCCGAACGAGTAATCAGAGGCACGCAATGGGCTGTAGAGCACCCCGAATGGATGCTGGATATCCCCGAACATAACGATGATACTTATCTCATGTTTGATCTCGGAAACACTGACGCTTGCGACTGGTTGTGTAAATATATCGGAGACATGATAGAAGAAAACGGAGTAGATCATTATCGTCAGGATTTTAATATGCATCCCGATATTTATTGGGCTGCGAACGAAGAAGAAGGACGAGTAGGAATGAAAGAAATACGCCACATCGAAAATTTGTATAAGTTTTGGGACTATCTGCTCAAGCGTTTCCCTAATTTGTTTATAGATAATTGTGCCAGTGGAGGAAAACGAATCGATATGGAAACGATCCCAAGAAGTGCACCTCTATGGCGAAGCGATTACTATCATTATGATGATCCTGATGGCTATCAATGTCATACTTATGGATTGAACTTTTTCCTTCCTCTGCATGGTACTGGAATTTTACAGACCGACCCGTATGCGTTCCGTTCAAGCATGAGCACCTGTTTGACCTGCAACTGGAAAATAACAGACAAAAGTTTTTCGATATATGAAATGCAAGCCCGATTAAATGAATTTCAAGATATTCGCCCTTATTACTATGAGGATTATTATCCATTGACGGGGATAGACGATGCAACTCTCGATAATATTTGGCTTGCATATCAACTCAACCGACCTTCAGATAACAGCGGAGTTATAATTGCTTTCCGTCGAAAGTCTTGCGAGAAAAACACTATTGAAGTGAAACTCTCCGGCATCAAACCCGAAAGGAAATATAAAGTAACAGATCTGGACAAAAACGAATCCGTTATTATGTCGGGAAGAGAGCTTGCCGATAGATTTGTCTTGACTTTGGATAAGCCAAATCAATCGCTGTTGATAAAATACAATGTAGTGGAGTAGGGCAGATATATGAAAAGCAGAATACTTTATCTATAATAATACTAGAATAGCTTTTAACTGATAGTATAGAAAAAGTGACAGAAATAAAAAGTGTAAAAAGGTGTTACTTTTGTCACCTTTTATCAATGATGTTTTGATAATCAATAAATTGATAAAAATATATAATGAAAAAAAACATAGTTTATCTAATCCTACTGTTATTGGGATCTTTGTCTGTCGCAGGGCAGTCGACGGTACAAATAACAGGTAATAAAAATGATATCGGCAAATGGATTTCCGCTAATTTCAGAAAGGGAGTTACTCCTCCATTTTCGTTTGTATATGGCGGAAAACATTCGGGCACATTCATTAAGAATTGGAGCTATAGTGTGAAAAATATTACGGAAAGTGACCCTTCTGTTATTAAGCGTATCTATTCTTACAAAGACCCGGTGTCGGGACTCACTGTAGAATGCGAAGTAAAAGGCTTCAATGCTTATAACGCCGTAGAATGGGTGCTTCGTTTTGTGAATACAGGAAATAAGAATACTCCCGAGATCTCATTGGTGAATGCCTCTGATATTACATTCACATATCAAGAGGGCGGAGACTTGAAAATGCATTACGCGGATGGTAGCCATGTATCAAAAGAAGACTTCCATCAAAGGCTAAAAGTGATGCAGCCTCACGACAGTCTGTATATGGAGCCATACGGAGGGCGTTCTTCTCAGAATGCTTTTCCGTTCTTTAATATGCAAGCACCCAAAGGGCAGGGTGGCGTATTGGCAGCCATAGGATGGACTGGAACATGGTTTGCCAAAGTAAAGGCAGAGACGAGCAAGAGTACAAATCTGAAATCGGGTATGGTAAATCTTAAGACATACCTTTATCCAAAAGAGAGTATCCGCACACCAAAAGTATGCTTATTGTTTTGGAACGGTGAGAACCGCTTTGTAGGACACAACGCCTTTCGGAGACTTGTTCTCGAACATTATACATGGAAACAGAATGGTAAGCCTACGGTATATCCCGTATCTACCAGCTTCAATTACGGAGATCCTGCTCCATGTAATGAATATACATGCATGACAGAGGATTATGCTATCGCTCTTATCAAGCGCTATGCACAATATAAACTGGTACCGGATGTTTTCTGGCTTGATGCAGGGTGGTATATTAAAGCTGCAGATGTTGCCGGTAAAAAAAACTGGGCTAACACTGTCGGTAACTGGACTATCGATCCTGAAAGATTTCCTCGTGGATTTCGTCCTATAGCGGATGAGGTACACAAACAAGGGGCTAAATTTATGGTATGGTTTGAGCCTGAACGTGTTATGAAGAATTCGGATTGGGCGAATCAATACCCGCAATGGATGCTCGATGCAAAAGGACCAGTGAAACAAGAAGAATGGCAGAAAGATGGTGATCATGATGCTGTACTTTTCAATCTGGGAAATGCGGAAGCTTGTAAATGGCTTGGAAAATTTATAGGTGATTTTATGGAAACGAACGGAATAGATTATTATCGTCAGGATTTTAATATCGAACCGGCCGGCTTCTGGTATAATAATGATGAGGAAGGACGACGTGGTATTTGCGAGATACGCTACATCGAGGGTCTTTATAAATTCTGGGAATATTTATTGAATAGGTTCCCGAATACAATAATTGATAATTGTGCAAGTGGCGGACGTCGTATCGACTTGGAAAGTATATCCAGAAGTGCCGCATTGTGGCGTACAGACTATAACTATGGCGAACCTAACGGATCTCAAAGCCATACTTACGGTCTCGAACTCTATTTACCTCTACATGGTACAGGTATTCAGCAGGCTGATTCCTATACCTTCCGCTCAGGATTGGGGACATCTGTTATTTATAACTGGAAAGTAACAGAAGGAAACTACAATGTAGTTGATATGCGAAATAAACAGGCTGAGTTTAACGAAGTACGTCCTTACTTTTATGAAGATTATTATCCTCTAAGCGGATCGGGTGATGTGGATATTACAGCCGATAATATATGGATGGTATATCAATTATATCGCCCGTCCGATGACAGCGGCTATATCGTTGGCTTCCGTAGAGCTAACTCTCCCGACCAAACTTATCTGGTAAAGTTGCAAGGATTAAAGTTGGATAGAGAATATACGTTAACAAATAAAGATACAGGAGCTATCCTTGTTAAAAAGGGAAGTGAGCTTGCCGAAGGGTTTGAAATTACTTTGGATCAACCTCGCTCCAGCCTTTTAATGAAGATTGAAATAAAGCCTTAATATTTATTGCAAAAGATAGTACCGGAATAATTGTTATTTGATAATGATTCATGATGGTACTATCTTCTTATTTCTAATTAAAGAATACTATTATGAATCAGAAGTTCTCTCCAATATGTAAAATGCTATTAATCTCTTTATTACCCTTTTTTTTCTTATCTAATACTTATTGTTCAAAGTCAATTAAACCTGATATAGAGAAAGAAGAAAAAAGGAAAACAATCGAGCTTACTCTGCTACAGCTTAATATTTGGGTAGAATGTACCAAAGTGCCCAATGCGGTTCAGGGATTAATAGATCAGATAGCAGGATTAAAGCCCGATGTTGCTACATTCTGTGAATTGTATAAAGGGGAGGAAGATAATCCCGTTATGCCCCAATTAATAGACGCTTTAAAAAAACAAGGCCTTAATTATTACAGTGCGCGTATAAATGGTAGAGCTATTATAAGCAAATATCCCATTGTAGAACAGCAGCGGATTAACAAATGGCAGTTTAAGGCTGTGCTGAATGTAGAAGGTAAACGTGTTGCGGTTTATCCCGCCCATTCCGAGTATAGATACTATACTTGCTACTATCCGAGAGGTTATAACGATGGCAGTAAAGACTGGAATAAATTAAACTCGCCTATTACTGATGTGGCTACAATATTAAAAGTATGTAACCTTTCAGGACGTATAGAGTCAGTTCAAGATTTTATTAATGATGCCAAAACCGAAATAAGAAAAGGAGCTTTAGTTATTTATGCCGGAGATTTCAACGAGCCGTCTCATCTCGATTGGCAGGTTGAGACAGCGAATTTGTTCGACCATAATGGATGCGTGGTAAACTGGGGTGTATCCTCTTTATTATATGAGAATGGATTTAAAGATGCATACCGTGAGACATATCCAGATGTTATAAATTATCCCGGCTTCACATTCCCGGCTAACAATAAAAATGTTGACCCGGGTGCAATAACATGGACTCCAGATGCGGACGAACGGGAACGTATTGATTTTGTATACTATTACCCGGATAAGCAATTGACAGTAAAAGAAGCGGAATTACTTGGACCTAAAGGCTATATAGTAAGAGGGAAAAGAAATCAGGATAAAACAAAAGATCGGATTATTAAACCATTTAAAGATGTTTGGCCGACTGACCACAAAGGAGTTTTTATTACTTTCGAAATAAATAGGCTTTAAGATTTATACACAGTCTAATACCTATTAAGTATTTTTTCCCACATAAGAGAAAAAGATAATCCAGAGGAACATTGATTTGAGTATATGCGCTTTTATCTTTTTCATGGCTACCGAAATATGTTTTTCTACCATTTTTTGTGAGATACCTTCTTGCTCTGCAATTTGAGTGTAGCTCATACGGCTGTAGCGGCTGAGTTTAAATACAGTTTTGCATTTTGGGCTTAAGCTTTCA
>JAEZGN010000010.1 GCA_023437305.1 Bacteroidota bacterium | reverse complement strand
TAGTTCGATAATAAATGATACAATTTCGTGTGTCTGTGGCTACTGTAAACTGAGTAGCACTTGGTACATCAGCTGATGCTTTCCCCCAATCCTGTTCAGTTCCTGTTGGAATGTCAAAATTATTCAGTATATGAAATGCCTGAAAAACACTTTCTTGTGCAGACGATTGCTGCGGTGTTGTCAGTTGGAAAAAAGTAGCGCGAACGAATCGAGATGGAGGAGTAAAATCTCCCGGAAGTCCTAGCAAACCAGCCCCGTGTCCAAAAGCCTTCATTTGTAAAGGTCCAAAATTATGTTCGGGAGGTGTGCCGGGTTGTAAATTTATATAATTATTCAAGTTTGTCCAATGCCATTCCAAGCCGGGAGAATTGGTTAATACTCCCAAAGGGTTATCATAGAAATGCATGATTTCATCTACTATCTCAAGTACGATCTGACGACCCGAAGGTTCAGTGAATCGCCAATGAACAGTAGAAGAACGCGGATCAATATTAGTAACACGTATATTTTTCAGTTTTTCTTTAACTTCATCTACGGTTTCACATTCACCTAATACATAAGATACTAATTGGAAATCCGCTAAGCTCCTCTCTTTTTGGGATGGATCATAAGAAGGGTATTTCCCATAATTAGGGAAATAGAATAGTCCGGCAGAAAGACCTTTTTCATTGACTCCTTCCACCATAAACTCCTTTTGCTCTACCGACAAGCCTATAAATCCGTATTTGCTAGTAAATTTCATTCCATCCATTCCGGAAGGTGTAAGCGACTGAAGCTCTTGATGACGGGGGACAACCACATACATTGAATTCATAACACTTTCTGCCCATTCAACAGTACGTGCGGGAACGACTGTACCATCACTACTTTTTAATGTAATGCCTGTACAAGCATTTATTGACGCTTGTAATTGCAGAACAATTATAGCCAGTAAAATTAACGATTGTTTTGAGTTCATAGTTAATAATTTTAGTGTTTCTATAATAAAACAATCGAAAGACAAAAACTGTTTAATGTAAAATCCTAATTGTTTTGTAATCAGACTCTATGGCATTCAATTACCAACTACTAATACTACTAGAGAATATATTATTAGACGACCTTCAGGATTCAGCTTCAGGTGTCCTTGTGGATGCTATCCCAACCCGTAAATGGTCTCTTGTTTATCCAACAGAAATGTTTATACTTCGTATGAATTACTTTGTTTGCTTTACCATTTGTATTGTACCATCAGTATTGTAATAAAGTTTATCTACACATACCGATCGTAGCCAGTCATTAAACTCTCCATTTTTTTCTGATAAGGAACTATCATGGTAAAAAGAATACCATTGACCTTTATATTCCACTATCGATCCATGATTGGTATAGCTGTTTGTTGGTTCCATATAAATGCCCTGAGACTTCCAAGGTCCTAGTGGGCTATTGCTGGTTGCATAACGCATGCGGTTATCTCCTTTTACTCCGTCATTCCAATTGTTATCGTGGTTGTCTGAATAAGATAGATAATAAATACCATTCCGTTTGTGTACCCATGCCGCTTCGTGAAAATCATAAAGACCTTCCATCTTCTGAAGGCTACCATCGACTTCCATCATATTATCTTTGAGTTTACCTCCAAGGCAAATACCTCCGCCACCTTGATATATGTATGCTTGTCCATCATCATCGATGAATACATTAGGATCGATGTGAGCTTCCATTCCTTTCACGTATCCTTGTACTACAAAGTCTTTTGCTGGATATTTGCTTGTTGCCACTCCAATTTTCCAACTTTTGTTCCAATCCGATTCGCTTGGATGCGGAAAATAGAAATAATATGTTCCATCTTTATAAACACAATCGGGAGCCCACATAAAACCTCCTTCGGGTCTGCCCCAAGCAACTTGGCTGGAGCGGAGTATTTCTCCATGGTCTACCCAATTGATCATATCATCGGTAGAAAATACATGGTATTGATCCATTAAGTCGCAACCTTGAGGCGGAGCAATGTCATGCGATGAATATACATATAGGCGTCCATCAGCCCATACACGAGCCGAAGGATCGGCTGTATACATGTGTTTTATAAATGGATTTTTCTGACTATAGCTATTACAAGACAACAGCATAAGTAGGAATAATGGAAGATACGAATAAACTGTTCTAATTTTCATTGAGTTCTTTATCATTTTTTTATATGTTATAATGTTTTATTAGTCAAAAATATTTTTGTTGTTGTACGTTGTACTTTCTACTGCTATTACTTTTCTGCTTTTTACATGTCATTCAATTTTTCTTATTTGCTTTCAAAATAAAATCTACAATAGGAGCCGGATTTGGTAAACTATGCGGGTGATGTTTAAACCCATGCTTCACTATTACAGTAATATCTCCGCCAGCTTCTTTTATCTTTCTTTCAAATTCTATGGTTTGAATTGGAGGTACAGCTTCATCCTGATCGGCACAAAGTATAAGAATAGGATATTTGCCTTTCACTATTTCTTCCACTTTATCTGTTGGACTTCCTTTAAAGTTGTGTATATCGTCCATTGTTTTCAATTGGTACGCATCCATAAAGTCTTTTATCATTTGTCTGAGATCTCCATCCCTGAGAGCCAGATAGCGACAATCGAGCAGAGGATTATCTACATATACACAATTGATTTTATCAGGATTGGCTGCAGCCCAGCAGAACGAATACATTGCACCGCGGCTCATGCCTTCCATTGTGCTTTTCTTCGAAAGTCCTGCTTTTGTTAGTCGTTTGTAGAAGTCAGCCCATATAGAAAGTGCCTCCTTATTTCCCATCAGTTCGGCTACATCACAATATACCAGATGGTAACCTCTTTCAAGTAGAGCTATATCGGTTTGAGGTTCGTGTGCCCAGAAGCGGGCGCGCCATATCCAAGGTTTTCCCGCAGCTGTGAATTTAGGTTTAACAACCTTGCATTCATGACCTCTCAACTGGAAGTCTATACATGTGTATCCTTTAAAATCACTTGTGGTATATGCCGCTTTTAATTTTTTCAGGATATCAAAAGACTTATCGATTTGCAATGTTATCTGGTCATATAGTCTTTTGGCTATAATCCCCGAGCCTTCATTATTGGGGTGTATTTTGTCAGGAAATAAATCGGGTCTGTTTATGAGCAGGGAGTGCATATCCAGAACTTCTACACCTTCATTGTATGCTACTTGTTGGATAATTGGAATAATATCGTTTGCTATTACAGGATCCCATATCTGATTGGAGTCTGTTTCAAAAGACACGAATGGCAGCATCAGAATAATTCGTGGATTTGAAGGCAGACTTTTGAAGGACTTTACCATATCGCTGCAATCCTTCGCAAATTCACTCATATAAACTCGATTAACAGCCTTGGCATCGTTTCCTCCCAAATCGATAAACACTATATCGGGATTGCTATTTAAAGCTTTTTTATAAACCTCGGTATCCCAATAAGGGTGGTCTCCTTTGCGAAGCATAGTACAACTGCTCACTCCACAATTAATAATTTCATAATTATGACCTAAAAGATGGGCGAGTTGCGCAGGGTACGAATCCTTTTTCGGATTTGTTGTTAATGCACCTTCTGTGATGCTGGCTCCCACGCAGACGACTTTTGTTTGCGCATTAGCTGTTATCAGAGAGAAGCAAAGAAGGAAGTGTAATATATATTTCATGTTGTCTTTGATTTCTTCTCTGTCATTCTTAGTGTAGCAAAGGATATCTTTACTAAAGGCACGAGATTCTTCACTGTGTTCAGAATGACAAGGTCTGTTTTATTTTTCTACATTTATTGTCTGAGTCAGATGTATATTCTTAGAAGAACTACCTACCATTATTTCAAACTCACCCGGTTCTACCACTCGTTTCATTGCTGCATTGATCAATGATAAATGTTCAGGTGTAAGAGTTATTGTGACTTCTTTACTTTCTCCTGCTTTCAAGAAAACATTGGCAAATCCCTTGAGCAATTTTACGGGAGTAGTTACACTACTTACCTTATCGTTGATGTATAGCTGGGCTACTTCAGTTCCATCAAGTTTTCCAACATTGCGCAAATTGAAACTTACGGTTATGTTATCTGTTATCTTCGGATTCTCAGGATATGTCTTCAATGTGGAATAGATAAAGTTTGTATAGCTTAGACCATATCCGAATTCATATAGAGGCTCTCCATTCCCGTCGATATATCTGCGATTTGCAGAAGGTTTCTTAGAATAATAGATAGGTAAGGTGCCTTGTTCTTTAGGGAAGCTGATACTTAATTTGCCCGAAGGATTATAGTCTCCCCAAATTACATCAGCTATAGCATCTCCTCCTGCTTCGCCCGGATACCAGGCTTGTAATAGAGCGTTTGAATTCTCAGCTATTTCGGTAAGAACCAAAGGACGGCCGGTTAGCATTACAGTTATTACAGGTTTATTTGCCTGTTTTGCTGTTTTAATGATATCGAGATCTGTTTGATGCGGATATAGATTTTGTCGGTCACGGCTTTCTCCTACTTCACTATCTGTTTCACCGATAACGACAATAGTAGCGTCGGATATAGCAGAGGTATGAGCTACATCTCTGAATAAGGATGATGATGAAAGCTGTGTCATTCTCCATCTCAGATTTATAAAAGCAATATCTTCTATCTCTGCATATTCAATGCGAATTGGAACTTGTTTGCCTGCTACAAGATTAATTTTCTTGCTGAGAGTCTGCTTTACTTTTTCACCACCCCAGCAATCAATAAACAATTCGTTATTTATATACACACGGGCATAATCATCCGCATTTAGTTGAAACTCATATTCTCCTGTTACCGGGGCGGTGATATAACCGTTCCAACGAACTGAAAAATTATCTGAATTGACACCCGGTGCAGGGCTCAGATTGTGCCAATAAACCGATAGGTTATCATTTATATCTGTATAAACTGGATTGCCTTCAAAGTTGATATTGTTGAAGAATGCAATATCCAGCCCATTCTTTTCTTTATTTGAGTTTGGAGTTAACACTGTTGGTGGAATGTTTGTAAAACGTTCCGATATGTCGCTATTTACAAAATTGATTTTTACATTTTCTCCGAAACGTTTTTTCAATGCCTGATAAACTGTTACACCTTTTGCTCCTGCAGGAGAATAGCCCCCTAGAGAGGATACATTTGCAAGATTGCCAACAAGGGCAATGGATTTGATATCTTTTTTCAACGGTAGGATACCATTTTTGTTTTCAAGCAATACGATTGATTTTTGGGCTGCTTCCAATGCTAGTTTTTGATGCTCTTCGTTTCTGAAAACTTTAGCAATCAATGTTTCGTCTGTATATGGATTGTCGAATAGGCCAAGTTCAAATTTTACACGTAAAATTCCGGCAACGGCCCTATCTAGGTCTTTTTCAGACAACTTACCTTCGTTGACAGCTTTTACGACTGTCCTTTGAAATATATCATGCGGATAGTCGTAAAACTGCATATCCAGTCCGGCAGATAATGCAGCTATAATAGCCTCTTCTCCATTAGCCACAGTATGATGGTCTTTGTATTGCTTTGCAATGGCTCCCAAATCGGATACCACAAAGCCATCGAACCCCCATTCGTCTCTTAATATGGTTTTTAGCAACCATGGATCAGAAATAGCAGGAATTCCGTCTCTTTCGTGATAAGCAGCCATGATTCCTTTAGCTTTTGCTTCGGTGACGGCTTTTTCAAATACGTACAGATGCGTTGAGCGAGCCTCTCTTTCCCCGATCGATACCGGCGCAGTATTTACTCCGCCTTCGGGTATACCATGTATTGCAAAATGTTTTGGCTCGGCAACTACTGCATCATTATCTTTGAGGCTATTACCTTGCATTCCTTTTATTAAATTTACTGCATAGCGTGACGACAAAAAAGGGTCTTCACCGAATGTCTCTTCAGTACGTCCCCAACGGATATCACGAGCCAGATCAAGATTTGGTCCCAGAATAAAGTGAATGCCGTGAGCCCGGGCTTCGGTGGCAATCGTTTTACCTATATTGTATATAAGAGTTGTATCCCAGGTGCAGGAGTTTCCAATTGGAATAGGAAAGGTTGTTGCTCCTGCTCCTTGATAACCATGCAAGGCCTCTTCAATAAAGATAATGGGAATACCTAAGCGTGAATTCTCAATAGCTCGTTTTTGTACAGCATTTGCTATTACCGCTGTTTTAGGATAAAAATCGTGAATAGATCCGATACACATCGAGTCGATGAAATGTACAGTCTCTTTTTCTTTCAGCTTATCGGGTCCATCGAGAATGTCATTCGCTGAGAGCATATCTAGTTGAGCTGCTTTTTCCTCTAATGTCATTCGTGATAGTAAGTCATTTATCCTGTCTTCTATTGAAGCATTTGCATTTTTATAAACCGGAGTGGTGGAACATCCTGAGTTGAATAATAAAAATGACAAAAATGCTGTACATATAAGATTCCTTTTTTTCATGGCCAAACTATTAAGATTATTGCAAGATTTTTATCCAAATTTATTTTTTGGCTATTAATAAACTCATTAAAAAACACATTAAGTCTTGGTTAAATCCTATTAATTCTACATTTTAATGTTAATTTCTTGGCCTTGATATACGATTTGTTTATCGGGTAGAGAAATGGTATTTATACTTATCCCCTCCTTTAAGATTATAATATTGAAAGTTCGGTTTTTCAACATCCCCGGAAACTCGCCTTGTCTCTTTCTTATGGTTAATGTTCCTGTCTTGTCATTCCATTTCATAGTAATTGTTGAATAGATACCCTTTTCGTAATTATAGTTATTGTTTTCATCCTCATATAATACAAATTCAGCATCTTTTCCGGGATAAATAAACAGGTTAAGATTGTCCCATTTCTTTTCTTCTGCATACTGTACCTTAGGACCCCATGGAAGAATAGTCCCCGCTTTTATATATAATGGAATAATATCTATAGGTGTTGCTTTGCTGATCTCCTGTCCACCACTCAACTTTTCACCTGTCCAGAAATCATACCAGTCTGCTCCTTTTGGTAAATATACTTTCTGAGACTTTATCGCATCGAAATCTTCTAGAACATTTCCGTTTATACGGTTTACGTACATCGAGTCTGTTACAGGCGCAACCAGTATGGACTTGCCAAACATAAACTGATTGTCGATATTATGTACCTTTTTGTCTTTAGCAAAATCCATGCTCAAAGCCCTCATCATAGAGCCTGCATTTGCTGTAATATCATGTCCTATAGAATACATATATGGCAAAAGGCTATATCGAAGATTGATATATTTTTCTTGAACATCATAAGCCCAGTCTCCTTTTTTTCCGAACAGATATATCTCCCGGGGAGTATTTGTTCCATGCGAACGCATCATCGGAGTAAATGTTGCGAACTGCATCCAACGCACATATAACTCATGGAATGCTTTATCTTCAACCCCTTTTGGATAGACACGGCCAGCCCAGAAACCTCCTATGTCTGTGTTCCAATAAGGAATACCGCAAAGAGAAAAGTTAAGACCTGCCGAAATCTGATTGCGAAGCACATGCCAGCGAGAATCGATATCTCCCGACCATGAGTTTGCTGCATAGCGTTGCTGTCCGGCAAAAGCCGAGCGAGTAAGTATATATACGCGTTTTTCAGAGGTCGTCTTGCGTTGGTTGTCGTATACACCACCAACCGATGCGAGTGGATAAGCATTTGCCACGTCTCTGTATGGTCCAAGATGTGTAGTTCCATTAAAAGATTCATCGCTCATATTGTATTCAGGTTCTGTCGCATCCAGCCACCAACCGTCCATACCGATAGAGAATATATTTTTATTCATGAAGTTCCAATACACCTGACGACCTTCGGGATTGAAAGCATCATATACTTTTACTCCATTTTCTTGTGGGAATGTATCGAAGTTGAATAAGAGTTTCTTGCTTTTCAGTTCTTTATGGATATTTGTATTCGGACCAAAGGATGGCCAAACCGAGATGGCTATATGTGCATTCATCTTGTGCACATCGTCTATCATTTTCTGAGGATTTGGGAAAGTCGGATTGCCAAATTCCACAGCGTTCCATCGCTTGTTGTCAGTGCTCCAATATTGCCAGTCTTGCACAATACCGTCAAGAGGTATATTTAGGTTGCGGTATTTTTTCACGACATCCAGAAGTTCATCTTGTGATGTATATCGTTCACGGCTTTGCCAAAATCCGTATGTCCATAACGGAAACATGGGGGCCTGCCCTGTAAGTTCTCTTATTTGTGCAATTACACCATCTGCATTTTTCCCGTACATAAAATAGTAATCTATACATTTCCCCGATGTTGAAGTAAAAGATAATCCTTCATCCGAATCTTTATATACTGTAGGGGAGTAATTATCCCAGAAAATGGCATATCCCTTTACCGAATGAATAATCGGTATTGCTATTTCTGTATTTCTTTGGCGAAGCTCTACTTCTTGTCCCCGTTGGTTCATGTGTCCTTGTTGGTGCTGTCCCAAGCCGTAAATGGCTTCTTGTTTATCCAATAGAAATGTTTGTTGTACTTCGTACGATTTACCACTTTCGTAGTTCTTTGGGGTGAATACCGAGGAACTATTCTTCTCAGCGATAAAAGGCCTTGTGTCAGTACCATTAAATAGTACATCCCCGGTTTTGAGGTTCAGAGTAACGATAATATCTGACGAAGTTAATGTTATCACATTATTATATTCTTGTATACCGAACTTTGTGTTTTCTGGTTCTTTAATTACCGAGAGGCTTTTTTTGTTTGGTACTTCTCCTTGTGGATATTTCAGTACTCTCACTATTTGATTACTGAAAAACTGAATTTCAATATTTGTTGAGTTTACATCCGCTTTGACACCTTGAGGTGTACGTTCATAACTTTGTGCGACCAATTGTCCGGATAGGATAATAATGAGAAGCGTTGTGAATATTTTTTTCATGAATTAATTATTTTTCTTAATTATACTTAGGAATAAAGCATCTTTTTAACCTAAAATATTTAGATTCTTTTTTACTGTTAGTATGGTAAAATGCAATCTTCTATTCTGTTCCTAGATTTCCTTCTATATAACTGCTTTTAGCTTTGTTTTCAATACGTACTTTGCCTTTGATTGTGTTTTCGCTAACAATAGCACGATCTACATTGCTGCTAATAGAAATTTGAGGGCTATCGTGCATAAAATCGCATCCACGGACAGATATAGAGCCACTATTGACCTGTATGGCACTTCTTTTTTCATTATTTCTATCCCACTGAACAAAAATACAGTCGGAAAATCCTATTGTTCCTTGCCCATTGATTTTAGCAATCTGATTGCAAGGTCCCCAGAATGCGCAGTTTACAAAGCGAACGTTCCCTTTATTCGCATCGGCTACTTCCACCATTGTAGGGTCATCACCCTGTAGTGCCACAAATTCACCATTGGTGATAAGTATTCCGTATGCTGCACTCTGCTCTACTTGCACAGAAGTGTGGCATGCATCGGCTCCAATACCCAGAAAATTTCCGTTACAGGAGCCGGTGCTACCCTGACTTGCTCCAAACTTATAACCAACATTGTATCCGAAACAGAATGTGTTGAGTACATAGTGCCAGTCGGTGCGCTCGAAGATGAAAGCCTCTCCATGTTCCCTTTGCCAATTGTAGAGTGTTGGCTTCATGCTCCACCACGGGTTCCAATGTACATTTTCTATTCTGCCTATATCATATATCGCATCTACATATATCCCCCTGCGCAATGGTTGTCCGCTGATATTTCGGATAAGCGCACGTTCGTTATGCGATGCATCGATTGCATTATATGGATTTAGCATTTCTACATCAAGTAATGCCGGATTCTTTCCTTTCATGGCTACTCCCCACGGGTAGGCATCAGGTACTTTGTTTGGGTCTTGTAAAGGCCAATACATTACCACTCCACGAAGTGTACTGTTAGTATTGATTGTAATTGCAGGAGTAGTGTCAATATCTTTTCCTCTGTTTCCGGTAATAAGTAGAGTGGTTCCGTCTTCGCCCGGTTTAGGAAGACCTGCATTACGAATACCGTTATGTGAAGGTACAGATTCAAATGCTCCTTTCAGAGTTGTCGCTTGTGGAATGTTTAGTGAGCCTGCAATAAGATAAGTACCGTTTGGTATGTAAACCGTACCTCCTTTTTGACCGAAAGAATCCAATGCCTTTTGAAAGGCTTTAGTATCATCTGTTTTTCCATCGGCTTTGGCTCCGAATTCAAGAACGGATACAATATCTTTAGACTCGGGATGTGGTTTGATATCTGCATTTTTTTGCTGGGCAGATATGCTTACTATTCCTAATGCTAGAAGTGATGTAAGAATAATTTTTTTCATAATATATTTATTTAATGATTTCAGTCTCTCTGTCCAATAGAGATAGCAATCTCTCTATGAGAATATTAATATTCTTTATAACATGTTTATAATATGTTGTTTAAGTCGGATCTTAGTTGTTATTCTTAATTATGTTTGTCTTTGTTATTCCATTTTCATTGAATGTGTCTAATGAAAAATAATATTCAGAGTCTTTGTTGAAGAAACGACCTTCGAAAGAATTATCGTAAACCATTACGGCGTTTTTCAATTGATCTGGTTTTGTTCCCCAATGAATAATATATCCATTGGCGTCATTTGTTTTATCCCATGCAAACCTGAAAATACGTGGGTCATTTTTATCTCTTTTTATTTGTAGTTTAGAAATACTTTTAGGAGCTTTTCCCAGCCCATGTCCAAATATGCGCAGATCGTAAAGAGAGAAACTGTCCTTCATGTCTTTTGTGTTTCGGATACGGATAAATCTTGTTTTTACAGGTTTGTCTAAAGTTATAAGTTCATGGGGCATATCCTTTATATTTGATTTCCTGTCTATGATTATTTCCCATTTGTTACCATCATCAGAGCTTTCTATATAATATTGATAGAATGGAGGAGCATCGGTTGCTTTGTTTGTGAAGCCATGATCTGCAAAATTGACTTGTACAGCATTTACTCTCATTTTTTTCCCAAGATCTACTTGCCACCACTCGCCTTTTTTACCCGAACCGGCAGCCCACCATGTTTCTACCTTTTCGTCAGCTGCTTTTTCAGCTTCGTACCCTGTAAGAAAAGAAGATGCAGTCGTTTTTTTAGCATAAGAGAGTATATTCCACAACATGGAGCAGTCATTATTTTCCATATCTATTTTCTTATCCGGAATAGAAAAGGGATAGTCTGTTAATACTGTATGTGCCTGCATATTATTATCCTTCGATATATAGGCGGGAAACAAACCTAACCGACGCTCGAACATATGCCGTACGGATATGGTCATAGTAGCTATATGCCAATAGTTCCCATATTTATCCTTAAATGTATGTCCATGTCCTGCTCCTCCTATAAATCCTCCGGGCTTGAAAGAGAATGGACTGTTTTCTACGTATATATAAGGTCCTAGCGGATTGTTGGATGTGTAAATGCCATCGCCATAGATGCGGTATTGCGTGCCGGGTGCTGCATATTGCAAATAGTATTTGCCCTTGTACTTTATCATACATGGGCCTTCATTCCATCCTGTACGTTGTTCTTCATTGTTGATACCGGGAACTTCCCAGCCGTACTTATCACCATTATGCTTGATGAGGATTACAGGCTCGCCAATAGCTTTGAATCCATCGTTTGGATCTATTTTTACACCCATGATAGGGTCTGTGTCCGAACATCCCCAGTACATGTACATTTGTCCGTCATCATCTTTGTAAAATGCCGGATCGGTCATGCCATATTTGAACTTGGTTTCTATCGGTTTCCATTTATCCTCGTCAGGATTGGTTGTCTTAAAAATTTGAAGATTTCCCGATGCGATGTAATAAAGTGCATCATTGTGTACAAGCACTGTAGGTGCATAATCTTCTATGGTAGTGATTGTTTTAGTCGGGATATAAGTCCAGTCAACAAGGTCTGGGGAACTCCAATAGCCTCCCGATTTGGATGCGAATAAATAATACTTCCCCTTAAAATATTCAATTACGGGGTCGGCTGCTTCTCTTCTGCTTTCTCCATCGAACTGAAAACGGTAGTTTAGGTTCAAGGGATTTGCAATAATACGTTTATCTTTCGTTTGAGCAAAAGAAGAATTATTAAGTAAAAAAATACCCAAGAGGAATGTTATGAATAAATGTCTTATCATGGTATATTATAGTTTACTCTCTTTGTTATTCTGAATGAAATGAAGAATCTCAAGATGTTTCACTTCATTCAGAATGGCAAAGAGAATATCATAATCTTACAGTTTTTCAGCAGATGGAGGCACAGCGTTTGCACCCCATGCTTTATTAGCTTTATTGCCCATTATCAATACAAGTTTACCCCCGTTTTCTATATCTGAGTGGTTAAACCACGGTTTGTTCCACTCTTGTCCGTTGAGCGTTGCCGACTGGATATATTTGTTATCCTCAGAGTAATTCTGTGCTTCTACTTCAAAGACTTTACCATTACTCATTGTCATTTTAGTATTGGCAAAGAACGGGCTACCGATATTGTATACAGGCATGCCAGGTGTTACTGGGTATATACCCATCATAGAGAAGACCACGAAAGCAGATGTTCCGCCACCATCTTCATCACCCGGAAGACCCATCAGGTCGTTCCTGAACCATTGGTTTATCAACGTATGTATGCGTTTTTGTGTTTTCCATGGCTGTCCTGCATAGTTATACAGATAAGGGATGTGAAGGCTTGGTTCGTTTGCCATCGAGAACTGCCCTACATTTCCTGTATGATCGGGTATTTGGGCATAAAATTCAAATTTACTTTTACCAAGAGGTTCATTGAAAGTCTGGTTCAAATTCTTGATAAATTGTTCGTTGCCTCCCATCAGGCTAATCAGGTCGGCTACATTATGAGGAACATCCCAGCGATATACCCAGCCGTTGTTTTCTCCGTAATATTCGCGTGCACCCATACCCCCTGAATAGCGATAATCAAACGGCTCTATAAATTTACCTTCTTTATCTTTCGGATGGAAAAAGCCTGTTTGGGCATTGTATACATTGCGGTAGTTATAAGAACATTTCAGATAATAATCTGCTTCGTCATTTTTACCAAGTGCTTTGGCTATTTGTGCCAGACACCACTGGTCGTATGCTGTACCAAGTGTTACGGCTATCGGTTGCCTCTTTTCAAAAGAGTTTACATTGGCCACAGTTTCTTTTTCGCCCGGATATAAGGCTGGGATATAGCCTTTTTCTTTATAGAATTCATCAAGCCATCCGGCAGGGGCTCCCGACCAAGGAATCAGTGTTTTTTCTTCTATTCCTTTTTTACATGCGATATATGCTTTTTCCAGGTCATATCCTCTCAATCCTTTTGCATAACCATCGATAACAGTCGCTACGGCGTGGTTCGAATTCATACGGCGCGAATCTCCTGTTACTTCCGGGAAGGTAGGCATCCAGTTGGTACCCATCTGCTCCGCCATCAACAGAAACGAGTTGATAATATTTACTTCCTCTTCAGCATCAATAAGCACGCGCAATGGATGTGTAGCACGGTAAGTATCCCAAATCCAGTCGTCGGTATAGAACGGTTTACCTCCATCTTCATGTACTTTTCCGTCAAAAGCACTGAAGTAACGTCCCCCCTCACTGATACATACAGGACGTTCGTAACAACGATAAAGAGAGGTGTAAAATACAGTTTTGTCGGTATCATTGTTACCATCAACCTTGATTTTGCCTAAGGCATCATTCCATATTTTGCGACCTTTGTCAGCCAGTTGTTTCACATCATAGTCTTTCTGTTCTCTGCGTAAGTTCTCTTTTGCCTGTTCCTCACTGATAAAAGATACACCGTATCGTATACGCAGAGTCTGGGCATTATCGCCATAATACAATGCAACACAGGCATTGTTGCCTTCTGCACTTTTTTCTTTATCGTTGATTGCATTATCTTGTAATATTCCTGTAAGGACGGGAGTCTGTTCTGTTTCCAGATATATATACACATTCGTATTGTTTGCTAATTTTTGGTGTCCGCTGACTATATTTCCGTCTACCCTTATAGCTCCGTTTCGAGAATTTAGTATCAGGTAAACAGGTGTATTGGGCAAGGTATAATCTATACTATAGATAGCAGATTGATGAGATAGGGCATATTGTATATGTGTCTGTTGATCGTCCAAATCAACCTCGTAATTGTAAGGTGTGATTTTTTCACGATCGTAGCTGTATGATATCACAGGTGTTATTTTGCTTTTGTCACCTTGATAAGGACTCAGATTGAAGGCAGAGCTTCCCCTGTGACTGGTAATGATCAGAGGCAGCCCCTTGATCATGTCGCTTGTAAAATCGGCGCGTTCGGGATAGACCCGAAGCATACTATTAGGTAAATGGATAGTGGGATAAGTAGGTACTAGCAAGTGACTGATGTTTCCCATGTAGGGATTTACATAATCAACAGGTTGGTTGTTTCTACTGTTGTTGGCTGTACAAGAGGTGCCTAACAAATACGCGAAGAATACTGCAATCAAGCAATGTATAAGTTTCATGATATAAGCATTATTTTATGTTAGTTAATAAAAATAGTAGAACCAAATATAAAGATTTACTATTAGTATTTTGATTAAAAAAGGCTTAATTCCATATTAGTTTTCTAATAAAATGATCAAATTAAACCTTTTTTAGTTGTTATTTCTGTCCGCGAGTCTGTTTCACCTCTTGTATTGTTCCGTCAGAATTGTAATACAATTTATCTACGCAAACCGAACGAAGATTTCCTTGTCCGGAGGCATCTGAGGTGTGGTAGAAAGCATACCATTGTCCCTTGTATTCTACGATGGATCCATGACTGGTATCGCAGGTAGTAGGTTGCAGATAAATACCTTCATATTTCCATGGGCCCAACGGTGAATTGCTTGTTGCATACCGGAGGCGATTAGCACCCGGATTATTGTCTGCGTAAGACAAATAGTAGACACCATTTCTTTTGTGTACCCAAGCTCCTTCATGAAAATCACTCATTCCGGTCATTGGTGTCATTGCTCCGTCTAACTTCGTCCAGTCACTCTTCTTCAATTTACCCCCATACAGTTTGCCTCCGCCGCCATTGTATATGTACGGTTGCCCATCATCGTCTACAAACACACATGGATCGATTTCGGCAGACATACCTTCTACATACCCTCGTACGCGGAATTCTTTATTTGGATATTTACTGGTGGCTACACCAATACGCCATGTGCTGTTCCAATTGGCAGCACTAGTCGGGTGCGGAAAATAGAAGTAATATGTTTCATTAGCCGGATTGTACATACAATCGGGAGCCCACATAAAACCTTCACAGCCCCAACCTGCTTGTTTTTTCACTGTAGCCGCGTTCATGATTTCGCCATGATCTGTCCAGTTGACCATATCTTCCGTAGAGAATACATGGTATCGATCCATACGGTCGCATCCCTGTGCAGGTTCCATATCGTGCGAAGCATACACGTAAAGCACTTCCTTTCCGTTGATGTTCCATACACGTGCCGAAGGGTCGGCTGTATATAGTGGTCCTTTCATCCAGCTATTGTACATTGGTGACTCAAATTCCACGAATAGAGGATTACTCATCGCTTTGGTGACAGGATAGATGAAAGAATTAGAAAGCTCTTCTAAATCTCCTGTACGTGTAAATACAAATTTATCCAGATTTCCTGGTGTACTACCAAAGTATTTCAATACATGTTTACCCTTGGTCAACTGGATGTTTGTTGCTGTTGTTTTTTTCGTGAAGTCTGTCCATCCACCCTGAGGTATGGCTATGCTGCGGCTTGCACCTCGTCCATCCACCTCAAAATAGAAACTACCTTCCGAACCGTCACCTTTCACACAATAGGTGTCGATGGAATAAGTTCCGGCTTCGTCTACTTCAATTGTATAGCACATCCACTCACCGGGCTGTACTTCGCCTATATAGTAGCCACCTGAAGCATTTATATCTTTGCGTATGTCAACAGCGTGTCCGCTTCTATAACCGTCAGCAGTTTTAATATCACTTTCGTAGTAAGCAACGCCTTTCGACCCATCGTCGAAATTCTCTGCTTCCACCGTTCCGGGCACATGGTGAGGTCCTTTGTAGGCAGTTCCTTTATAGGCATTAAAAAAAGCGTCTGCATCGTAGTCCAAATCATCATCATAGACATAAGGTCCGTCGGGCACAGGAGGAGTGACTTCCGGCGGTGTTTCCTCCGGAAGTTTCTTTGGGTTTTCGCTACTATCACTACATGAAGCAAAGAGCAATGCAATGATTAAGCTTCCTGCTTTAAGCAGATTTATTGGTAATCTCATATGACTTATTTTCTAGCGGGCCAGGAAGATTTCAAAGGAATTTCTCCGCGCAACATCTTTTTGCCTTCCGCAGTGAGCCACAGATAGTGATCGGTAGGCAGATTATCTTCAATACCGGTAAAGACAACGTTCAGGTCTGCGGCCTTTCTGCACCAATCATTTCCTGTCAATCCTTCTACCATGTTGGTAGTCATACGGTATCCGTTGTTTTGGAATACCACATAATAATCTTTATCAGATATATTTCCAGGCACATTTTTTTGATTCAGACATTTATAAATTGCAGTACCTTCATCTATTTCATCAAACATAGCTATATAGAGCATCTTTGCACCTGACTTGATACCATGATACATCTGATTCCAGAGGAAGGTGCCACCCAGTCGAGGCTGAACGGTGTTGTTAGGATGCATATTACGGTCGGCAGAACCAGGGAAGCATAGCGGTGCATAGCCCACACCGTTGTCATTACACCACTTGATGTCTTGCTCTATTAAACTGTGGAAATTAGGGAAATTACTATTGTCATAACGACCCACAAACCAAGGCATGATTACTTTGGCCGCTTTTATCAAATCGTGCAATTTGGCATCAGGTAAAGCATCGTTCCGTCTTTCTCTCCAGTAAGTAGGAACACCCAGCATGATGTTGTAGCCCATATCCTTCAAGCCATTCATTAATTCTTCTACATTGGTGAGCGTATAAGGGCGGCCGTCATTGAAACCTACGCCCCACAAAGCAATCAATGGCTTCCCATCTTGGTAGAGATAATATTTTTGTTTGGCATCTCTATTCAACAATTGATATTTGTCCATGATAGCTTTAGCATCGGCCAAAACAGCAGCAGTATTATTACTCTTATTCGGCTCGTATCCACCTAAATCGTACATCACGCAAATGGCGCGTTGATAAGTATTAGAACCTTTCATAGCCGATTCAAGCACTTTATCAAAATGCGTTTTTCCCTCCGGGTTGTTGATTACTTCGCCCACAAAGCGTTGCATAAATACACCGTCGAGGCCATATTCCTTCATCCATTTGAAATGTAGCAATACGCTCGATTCATCATAAGCACTATATACAGTCGCCTTTTTTCCATCAGGATAGAAAAAGTGTTCCGACCGACCGGGAGTACCATCGTCTCCGGGCGTATATTGAACTGTATATTCGCTCATATCCGGCCAGAAATCAATAGAGTTTCTTAATACACCAGGCTTAAAGCCTTCGTTCTCCCGATAGTGATACCACTCAGTATTTGCATGGTCGGCATGTGGGCATCCGTCTCCTGGAGCACCGAACCAACCTTGATAGCCTGCCATTACCAATCCTTGGTATGAATCGAAAGGCGTGCCCTCTGCATGCGGCGTAAAGCCAAGATTGTTGTATATGTCTTCTACCGGAGGTTTTGGATCCGGATCTATTGCCGGCGGAATACCGTTATCATCTCCGCTGCTACAAGAGGTTGCCAATATCAACAGGCTTCCTAATAATATTTTGTTTAGTTTCATATCTTTCATTCTTTAATAAAACGACAGTTCGTTATAAATTCCTAAATAATCGAATGTAATGTTTTTAAATACAGACGTTTAAATTAGTTTTGGTGTTTTGTTTATTTGACAATCAGTTATTACACTCTTTTATAACGAACTATCGTGAAAAATAAAAAGCCGGGATGGAATCCGTTATGTTATCCCCTCCCGGCAACATTTTGAAAACAATCTAATTTACCTTATTTACCTCTATTCACTAGGAATCTCAATCATTTTGATTTCTGTATAATTATATTTCTGTTGAGTATCATTTACTCTGGCACCCATACGGGCGAAATAAATATAACCGGGTTTTACAGGCAACCTAAAACTATAAACCTTACTCTTTCCATCTGCCAGTTTAGGCAGGCTTGCCCAACTAGACATAATGCTTTTCCAGTATAAAGGATCGCCGTTCGCATCTGTTGGAGTATTATAATAACTAATCGAATTACCGGCACCACAGAATTGGTTCAAACTAAGAAATGGTCTGATATCCCTGATATTGGGTAAAGCCTCCTTGATAGGGGCGTCGAAACGGCATGACATTGTAAGTGAGTCGTTTACGTACTCTATTTGGAAATCAAACAATGTGAGATAGGGGGTCACTTCAAAATCTTGTGTCAACTTACTGCCAAGACCTACGCGTATCGTATCGCAAGGCCACCAAGCTCCTTCCGCAACTACATCATACGTGCCTTTAAAAAGCTTTGTATTATTGAAGGTTCCATCTTGCTTCACGGGGATATCCTGACTAGCGGGATTGAGACTGTAACTCTTTTCCCAGATCCGGATACGATTTTCACCCTGATCGGCAAGAATATTCTGGCCCGTAGTCGAATCGATAATACGTCCGGTGAAATGTGCATCCGGTTCGTCAAAGTTGTCAATCTCCATACACGAAGTTGCTAACAATGCCGAGAAGCCCACAAGCAGACTATATATTACTTTTTTCATATTCTAGTATTTTACTTCATTTTTTCCATTAATAACCATCATTACGCACCAAATTCGGATTCTTTCCAATTTCTCCGCCCGGTATTTGTTCGTAATACCATCTTCTTTCGAATGTAACTGTACGGGCTATAGTTTCTACCTCGTTGAGATATATCCATTTGCCTTCATTTAGTACATAATAAGGAAGCAAGGTGTGTCCGAATTTTCCATTCAGAAAATCGATGTCGGCCACTCTCCAACGACGTAAGTCGAAAAGGCGCTGGTTTTCAAAACAGAGTTCGCGAGCTCGTTCGTCACGAATATATTGTAGGTTTTCGTCAACGGCGAATCCGTAGAGAGGTGTACCTATATCTTGCGGGCTAGCTACCATCTGATGAGGATGAGCGCCTGCACGCGAACGGATTTGATTCACATATACAAATGCTTCTCTCTTCAGGTTATCGTCATTTTTCAGCGTTCCCAGCTCATAAGCGGCTTCTGCCCAATTACAAAGCACTTCGCCATAACGGAATACCTTCCAAGGTTGTTTACTGCCGAATAATACACGGCTGGCAGCAGGAGCTGTAGGGTCAGTATATTTACGGATAAACGCTCCCGAACGGGTATAACCTTCGTCACCGAGGCCTTCTCCTAAACCATCCTGTCCGCTTATTTTGACCATTACACCACCAATATTATGGCTTTCGCCTGCCCGTTGTGCTCTGATGCGGTATTTGTCTGTATATGCATTGCGGCTTCCTCCAATCTCGGCGGTGCCATCGGCTGCTGTTCCCGGATACTCTGTATAAACACCGGCCTGGATGTCTGCTTTTTTGCCGGAGCCGGGTTCGGTCATTCCTGTGAAGTAAAAATTAGCACGGCAACGAGGTTCCATTTGTCCATTATTCCAAAGCTCTTCCGGACTGTTGAAACGCACAGGTTTGCCATCTTCGTCAATAATGGCAGGCATCTCATACAATTTCATGAGCTCCCATGTTGGTTGTAAAGCTGCTCCTGCCGCTCCGCCTCCAATCATGCTTAAAGGCAGCACCATTCCGTCCCAGCAATGGAATAAACTTGTATCCCAAATAGCATCAGCTACTGCTGTATATTGTTTAACAAAGATGTCCTCGTCTGCTTTATTATCATTCAAAAAGACTTCAACGTAAGCTTTTTCTTTAGCAGCAGCGTCGGCGGCACCAGCTCCATGCAGTGTATAACCACCGTCTTGTATAAACTTACAAGCATCGTATGCATATTGGAAAAACTCTTCCGCTTTGTCGGCAGGAATACTCATCAGGCCGGCACTTACAGCCGGACCGGATACGTTGATGTAACCGCCATATTTAGCTGCACATCCGGCATATAGCATAGCACGAGACATCAGAGCAGCGGCAGCATAGCGATTGGCGCGGCCCGGTTCATACTTACTTCTATCTGCGGCATTTTCCATGGCAAACTTCAGGTCGTCATAGATGAACTTCCAGCATTCGTATTCCGTATTGCGTGGCTGTAACAATGCATCCCCTGCAGTAGGGCTAAGTACCTCGGTTACGATAGGCACTCCACCATAGCGCTTTACCATTCCAAAATAATAAAAAGCACGTAAGAAATGAGCTTCACCTAAATAAGAATTATATTCTTCTTCAGTGGAATAGTAATCTCTATAGTTAGGGAAAACTGCAATGAAGTTGTTTATATCACGGATACGATCGTAAGGCCAATATCCCCAGCCATCGCCATAAGATGTGCCACGACCTAACGCCTCGAGCGCTGCAGAAGCCGGACTACCCTTTTGTGCCGTCCATTTATTACCGGTATGCCAACCATCCTGATTGACAGTCGCATACCCCTTTCCGCTACCATCGGCCCCTGTATGATTATAGTTAAAATCTTCGATAGGGAGATCCTGATAAACAACAGCAAAATACTTTTTGATACCGTTGTCGGAAGTTAAAAGGACATTTTCACCAATGATTCCTTTCGGCTCCAGATCCATGTCATAACAGGAGGTCACGGTGAGTGCCAGTGCTGCTATACATATATATTTGAATGTTTTCATATTCCGTCCTTTCATATTAGAATTTAATTGTAGCACCCACGTTGAAGGTACGGTTGACCGGATAATTATAAAACAAAATACCTTGACTATCATTGTCATTGGTTCCTCCCTTAGCTCCAGGACGTTCAGGGTCTATGTTGTCCAATCCTGTAAATGTCAACAAGTTGTAACCATTGAAATATACACGAAGGTTTTTGATACCCACTTTGCTTATCCATACTTTAGGCAATGTATAGCCTATTTCCAATGTTTTCAAACGGATGTATGAAGTATTCTTAATACCTGTTGTACCTGATCCAAACGGACGGCTGGTGGCAGGATAGAGCCCCGTTACCCATTGGGTATTCGGATTCCAAGGATCGTCTGTTGCACTAACTGTGTGCCAACGGTCTTTATAGATATCCAGAATAGCACCCCCGAATGCACCTACTTCTGCAAATACTTCAGTATATTGATTATATACACCCGCTGAACCTTGCCAGTTCATCGAAATGTCTATGTCTTTCCAAGAGGCTCCCATAGTGATACCATAGTTGAATACCGGTAGGTTATAAGTAGCTACAGGATGTTCGTCCTGGCTATTGATAACTCCGTCACCGTTCCAGTCTTTGTACCAATAATCTCCCGGTAGTGTACCCTGACCGAAATTACCTCCAGTGGTGTTGTGAAAACGAATTTGATCGTAATTGGTAAATCGGCCTCCTTCCTCGAACGTAGCCCAGATGTCTTTATTACGTCCGGATGTTTGCCAACGGCGCCAATTATCCATTGAATTTTGTGCCGGAGAATCGATACGATAGTCCCAACGATTCTTAGTGGCAGAAATCTGTCCATTTACCCAATAAGTTACATCGCCTATCTTGTTATTATGTCCTAAGCTGATTTCCCAACCAAATGTTTGGTCACTTTCGATATTTTCCTGAGGCATAGAAGCTCCTACTGTACCCGGAATAACAGCTGTACTTCTTGCCAAGAGTCCCGACCGGTTACGTTTAAAGACATCGAATGTACCTGTCAGTTTCGAATTCCAAAGATCGAAGTCAAGCCCGAAATCCCACGTGTCAATGATGTACCATGTCAAATCAGGATTGGGTATAGCCGTAGGAGTCAATCCTCCCATCAGAACCCCATTGTAAATCCAACCGAGCTTTCGTCCATTCAGTTCATAACCCACTACTGTAGGGGGATAATTACCTGCACCACCATCGTCACCCATTCGTCCATAAGAACCACGCAGTTTGAGGTTGTTCATGAATGGAATCCATTCTTTCATAAATGGTTCTTCACTGATGCGCCAGGCGAGAGATGCAGTAGGGAAGAATCCCCAACGCGCTCCGGATGGAAAACGGGATGATCCATCATAACGGAAAGCAAAGTCGGCTATGTAACGACCTTTGTAGTCATAATTTGCCCTTCCGACCAGAGCCTGACGAGTCACATCCCAAATACCGCCGCCATCGGAAAATGCAACCTGACCATCGGCTTCTCCATAAATAAGATATTCGCCATCGAGAAGCATATCACGTTGCCCGTAGAAGTTGTCGTTGTTGTTATATTGCTCCTCGAATAGCACCATAGCGTTGACGTTGTGATCTCCAAATTTATGAGCATAATTCAATGATAGTTGCATCACTGTTCCATAAGCCGGATCGGTACGTCGTCTCAGGTAGCTGTCGGCATTTTGTACAATAGAGCGCACAGTTCCATCGCCTATACGTTCATAGAGGTTATGTGTCCGCTTGTATTCCGTATTGTTTGTAGCATAATAATCGTAGCTATAGAATGCTTTCGCATTCAATCCTTCTACGCTCGGAATATCATAGGTCAGCGCCAAAGAGCCGTTGAAGTTGTTACGCTTTTCGCGGCGAAAACCGGCGAAATCACTGTTGGTTTGAGCAACCGGATTGTCCATATAACCTCCTACTGGCATTTGATCGTTGAAAGCAGGCATACTATGATCGCCATCGAGCCATGCTTCGGCAGTAGGTCGGTAACTCCATGCTTTCTTATATACTGTCCAGATATCGGTGAGAGGCTGATTTTTTTTATCCATATAACCACTTAACTGTACAGCGGCTTTCAGCTGTTTGGTGATTTGCGCATCCACGTTACTACGGAAGTTCCAACGATCGTAGTTCAGAGAACCGCTTTTGTAAGATCCTTCTTGTTTTATGTAGCCCAAGTTAAAAAAATACTTCACTTTGTCCGATCCACCATCCATACTGATGTTGTATTGCGACTGCGGCACATTGTTATTGAACAATTCGTCATTCCAGTTGGTACTTTTTTTGCGACCTGTACTATACTCCATCATTTCTTCCCATGTATATTGGGGAGTGGTGCGAATGGGATAGTTGCTGTTAAAGTTGTTATACTTCTTCTCGTTGGTAAGCAGCATGTGATCTGTTGCATTTGCTGTTTCCGGCACATAGAGGAATTGCTGCCAACCTAGATTAGCAGAAAAAGTGATATCAAACTTACCGCCGGAGGCACTACCGCGCTTGGTAGTAACCAGTATAACGCCATTGGCAGCACGAACACCATAAATGGCAGCGGTACCGTCTTTCAGTACAGATACACTTTCTATTTCATTGGCATCCATACGGGAGAAATATCCTTTGTCGCGCGGGATCCCATCGACTACAATAAGGGGATCGCCCATACCACGAATATCAATTTTGCTATCAAAATCACCGGGAGACGCACTATTTTGTGAGATGCGTACACCTGGTATTTTACCGGAAAGCATGTTGACCACGTTTTCATTCTTGGTAACGGCAATTTCTTTGTTATTTATTGCAGAAACCGCACCTGTTAGCGTTACTTTCTTCTGAGTACCATACCCTACAACAACTACCTCGTCCAGAGCTTTGCTGTTTTCTTGCAAGGTGATCTTTAGGCTCGTATTATCGGCTGATACGACAACGCTTTGATAGCCAATGAAAGAGACCGTCAGTTTTTCTTCTTTCGAAGCCTCTATCTTGAAAATCCCCTCTACGTCGGTCATAGTACCGCGGGTAGTACTGCCATTCACTATTACAGTGGCTCCGATGATTGGATCTCCCGAGTCATCAACAACGGTTCCTTGAACCATTCGGAGCTGCGCTGAGATAGGCAATGCTACCAGGAAGCATAAAAAAGCGACTATGATGGGTCTCCATAAGGCTAGCGCGCTTTTTCCATATATTTTTGAGTTACTATCTTTCATGATATAATTTTAAATTATTAATAGGAAATATGATTTCCATTGGGGAAAGAAAGCTCTCTCTCCCTTGAAGGGAGAGAGCATTTCATATGCATGATATATCCAAAAGATTATTATCTTGGAGAAACATCCACTACACCTTCCGCACTGTTGCGACGGTTTATCCAGAGGTATACCAGACAGCCGTTACTGATAGGTTTCTTTCCGTAGTCATATTCGAATTCAAGTCCCATACCTACGCGAAGAGCCCATCCACCATAAGGTGCTGTTGTTTTGAAGAACCCATTTGATGTGATACTTATGCCTTTTGCAGCCAAATCTTCAACAGACACACCGTCCCAACCCTCAATAATTTCACCATTACAATCGGAATGAGCAAAAGCTTGTTTTTCTTGGTCTGACATCGTCCAATTACGACGTTGTGATTTCGCAATTGAGGTTTGTATATTAAACCAATTTAGTCCACGTGAGAATTTTGTGTACTTTTTGCCTGCATCAGTTACGGCCAATTTAGTGCCATCGCTCATAACCAAGACCTCTTCTCCTAACTTGACTGAATACGCTTTGAAAGAACTTAAGAAATTCTTACCATTGCCATGAACCAAAGCCAGTTTATCTCCAATCAAAGCTCTCGCTATATCGATGTTGTTTTCGCCCGGAGCGACAATGATTCCTTCTCCTTCTCCAACGCCTACACCATCAATACCCGGATTACCATATTCCATGTGTTCGCTGAAATTTACCAATCCGCCGTGGAAATCAATATTTGCCAGTGGGTCGATAACCTTCCAGTAAATTTTAGCTTTTATCACATCGTCAACTACCACATTGATCAGTATTCCATCAGGTTTTTCATCACCTTCTTTTTTGTTACAGTTTGTACCTGGACGGCCCTGCATCTTCCAAGTGCCGTTTGCAGATAGACAGCTCTTGAAGAAGTCATATCTATCCTGTACATTACCATTCTGATTTGCTTTCGCAGCTAGCTCAAAGCGCAGATCTGTCGCATTGATTGAAGGTAGAGAAACAAGGGTGTTGAAGTTGAATTCATTTAGGAAGCTAACTGTAGCTGTTTCTGGCAAAGTTGCAGTCCAGAATCCTGTTGAGACTTCTGTTGCGTCGGTAATTCCAGCATTAAAAGTAGGTGTAACAAGTTCTTCTGTATTGAAAGAGAAGTCATCGGAAACCTTTACATGAAAGTAGTTGGAACTGATCGCCGTACCGTTAAAGTTCATATGAAGCGCCACAGCATACGTTTTGCCTGCTTCTACTCCGAGAGCTTTAATTGGTACCTTAATGAAATCTCCGTCAAGTGTTACATCTCCGTTAACCTTGAACAAGCCATTGCCGCCTACTTTCAGTAGATGAGCTTCTGCTATGTCAAACGTAGCATTGGCTAAATCATCGGAACTGATAGCCGGTGTAGCCAAGAAGTTCACTGTAGCACCCGTATTACCGATGTTAACTATACCGTTTTCATATTCAGGGCTGTAGATCAATGAATTTATGGCAGAACCAATAGGAAGTACATATTCAGTTCCATCCACAGTGATAATTACATTATTTTCATTCTTTTCTACAGTAATGTTCGATCCGCCACCGGTACCCGGCTTGATTGTAATAATTTTTCCATCACTCAATGTCAATTTGTATGTACCGTTGGTTTCTTCTACTGACACGATAGTTGCACCAGTTGTCATCGCATCTGATAACTGGTCTTTGAGATCCTGAATCGCCACTTCTATTACAGACAATCTTGACTTCAGATCATCGATGTCGTCATTGCCACACGAATAGAAAGTACCTGTTGAAAAAATCACGACTCCACATAGGAGCGCATAAAAAAAACGTTTATTCATACATAAATAAGGATTAAAGGTTTGCTCATAGATATTAATAAAAATTAACTTGTGCTTTATATTTATGTGAGTGAGTTTTTTGTCTTTTATTTGATTGTTCTTCTGATATTTATGTAAAATAAATCTTGTTTTGGAGGTTGTCTTAAACATTCAAAGCAAGAGTTTGTTTTTATCTGAGAAACAAGTTTTTTTGCCCGTAATCTTCTCCGAGAATCAGGGCTTTTTTGTTAAATCCATCTCTCTAATGAAACAGCGTTAACTGTCAAGCTTTCGGCTAGAAAAAAAGAGGAAAGTTATTCTGTTGGTATTATACATAGTAGTGATTCTGATTCGTGGATTTTCTTAAAAGATCTTTTTTCTCTTCACATATTAAGTAGTATCTCGGTTGCCCGAATCTAAGAAGAATTGATTAAGCTTTTCATTAGTTTTTATGGTTAGTAATTAAATAAGATTTAAGTCATCCTTGTTCAGCAAATTTATATAAGGCATATTAATAGTTTTGTAAAAAAATCATTAACAAACTCATTAAAATTTCTATAATTATTATTTTAAACCTTTTCTTAATGCGGATTCTCTGTTAATACTACTTTTATATTTAGCAATAAATAGTAAAGTAACTTTGAAAGTTCTATAACAAGTTGGTTTAGCATTTTTAGCCAATTATTTTGGCGAGTAAACTTCAAATAGATTTCCTGATAACAAAATATATAAGGAAACAAGATGACATAATCTTTTATACTTTAGAGTAGGCCTCTGCTGTTTTACCAGAGGCCTATTTGTTTTACACAGCAATCGGTTTTATATCAATATGAAAATTAATAAATACTGACGGATAAGGCTGTATTCATTCCGTTTACTGACCCTGATATGCCTTCGCCAGGCTCAGTTAATGGGCTGTAACTGTCTATAAACATTATTAATGCCGGACTCGAATAAGCAAAATATACACGTAGTCCGAGTTCTATATAATTTCTCCCGGAAACTAATTGAACTGTTTTATAAGTTACTCCATTTGTATTGGTAGAGAAGAGCCAATCACCTGTTGTATCAGTAAAGCTAGAGCCAGCCTTGAAATATCCTATTACATTGCTACTTCCATTAAAGTTGAGAGCCATTATTTTGAATGTTACCGTTCTTGGTTTTGTGCTATATATTATGGCTCTTTGGGCACTATTTCCATAATTTGAAATTTCACTGAATCCGAACATAGATTGTCCATTCGGATCTATTATTTGTGCTTTTGCACCTATATGCATTCCCATCAGGATGCAGATAATGATGAATAGTCGTTTCATAGTTACTTAATTTAATTGATTAAAAAACTTGTTAATACACAAAGACTGATAATTTTTTCCCATAGGCATTTGCTTTTTATTGGTTAAAAACTCATACAAACTCAAATATGAATGATGCTTTTATATTTGGTCGCAAACTGCAATGACTTAAAATCTTTGTTTTTTATTTCAAACCTGAATTGTTTTTCCTCTCCAGGATTAAGCTCATAATGACGATCATCTCCTGTTTTTACTCCGTCTATAAATAATGATAATTTCCCTGTATCAGTAATTGTTCCTGTATTCGTTACCAAAACGTTGGCAATGTGGTTTTCTACGCTTATAACTGTTATTGTAAAATCTGCCGAGAAATTATACGGATAATCTATTTCACCGTTAACGCCTTCTGTAGGATTTTCGAAACCAACGCTATCTTTTATTTTATCGGCTGCTATATATGACGGACTTTTACCTCCTACCATTACTTTATATATACCCTTTTCCACTACTCTATCCATCTGGTCGTTAAGTAATGATAGCTGATAAGGGGTTAGCCTAAAAGATACGGTCTTAGATTCACCTGCTTTGAGATGGATGCGGTCGAAATCTTTCAGCTCCATCACACGGGTTTTCACACTGGCATACATATCTGTTATATATAATTGTGCAACCTCGTCTCCATCTATATTTCCGGTGTTTGTTATTGTGGTTTCTACATAAACATTTCCATATTTATCTATAGAGAATTTTAGATTGGAGTAGTTGAAAGAAGTGTAACTTAGCCCGTATCCAAAGCGGTATAGTGGATAATACGGCATATCTTCGTACTGGTAAACACGACCAGAAGTTTTGAAGTTATAATATAAAGGTAGCTGTGCCACATCGCGGGGAAAAGTCATGGGTAATCGTCCTGCCGGATTGTAGTCTCCAAATAGTACATCGGCTGTAGCATATCCGCCCTCTTGTCCGGGAAGCCAATTGACAAGAATTGCTTGACAATTTTTTGATGCATACGATAAGTTATAAGGGCGTCCTGCCTGTAGTACGAGGATAACGGGTTTGCCTGTTTTACATATCGCTTCCAATAGTTTTTGTTGTTCGCCCGGTAGTATTAATGTTGCATAGTCATGATTCTCTCCCGATGTGTTGCTTATTCCTTTTAATGCTTCGCTTGTGGAGCAATCGCCAAGTACAAGAACCGCAACATCGGCATTCATTGCAGTTTTTACAGCTTTTTCGATTTCATAATATTCTGATCCTGTAAAATTGCAGCCTTTTTCATATATAACCCTAGTATTGCTGCCAACAGTTGCTTTTATTCCGGTCAATACGCTTTTTAATTGATTGGGTTGAGGCTTGGAAGTATAATCACCGGGTTGCAGATTATCAGCTCCGGGGCCTATTACTGCAATAGTTTTTATCGATTTGGATAAAGGTAGTATATTATCCTTATTCTCTAATAAGACCATTGATTCACGTGCTGCTCTACGTGCTATCTCTTGATGTTCAGGCGTGTTCCACCCCGGATATATCCTATTCCAATCTAGTTGTTTTGATGGATTGTACTCAAAAAGTCCATTGCGAAATAGAGTACGAAGTAATGTTTTGCAGGTAAAATTCAAATCGTCCATATTTAATTCTCCTCTTACCGCTGCAGCAATAACCTCAGGGTCGTTATATGTATCTCCACAATTGGTAGCTATGCCTGCAGCAAGAGCTTGGTTAGCAGCTTCAATTTTATCTTTTGCAGTATAGTGTTTTTGGCTGGTAAGATTGCCTATTGCACCGCAATCACTAACAATGAAACCATCAAAGCCCCATTCGTCTCTAAGTATTCCTTTTAGTAATTCTTTACTTTTGGCTATAGGCACTCCTTGGTAGTCTGTATATGCCATCATGATAGATTGGCAATTATATTTTTTTATTACATGGCGGAATGGAACCAGGTGTATTTCCCTCATTTCTCTTTCGGATAATCCTATATCATGAGAATCCCGTCCTCCGAGCGGTGCTCCGTGCGCAGCAAAATGTTTTGGGGTAGTCATCAATCCTTTCGATTGGTAACCTTTGATCCATGCTCCTCCAATTTCGGAAACTAATACAGGATCTTCACCATAGGTTTCCTCGCAGCGTCCCCATCGTGCATCTTGTGCTACATCCAGTACCGGAGACCAAGCCTGTATAGCATTTGCACTAATAGTTTCTTCAGCTATTGTTTGAGCAACTTCTTCTGTTAGTTTTTTATGCCATGTAGCTCCCATTCCTATTGATTGAGGAAAGATGGTAGCTCCACTTCCGTACGAAAAACCATGTATTGCTTCTACTTTCATTACAGATGGAATGCCAAGGTGAGGTACGCCGGGTATTCCCCATCCTTCTCGTAAAAGCTCCATTTTGTCTTCTGTAGACATGAAAGATAAAAGGTTTTCTACACGCATATCTAGCGGTAGATTGGGGTTCATGTAAGGGCGGTTATTGAAGCCCGTTGTTGTTATGTCTTCTTTTGTATTTGTAAGAAATGCTTTAAGGTCTTTTACTGATAATGTTTTAAGGATACCTTTATTTATGTTGATCTGGATATGTGAACCATATTTGGGAACAAAAGAGAGGCTGTAAATGTTTTTACCTTCAGCCTTTACTGTATATTGTACAGTAGTGCCCAGGTTCATAGGGTCGTATGTAATGTAGATGGACAAGGCTTTTGGGAGATTTTGACTGGAAATACCATCTGCATGAAGAACAAGTTTTTCTACATCACCTGATTGCTGTAAGGTAAGAGTTAATGATTGAGTAGCCATAAGATTCTTGGCTGTTAGGTCCCAACTTGTTTTAATATCTCCGTCTATTATATTTTTTGCATTGGCCTGATTCACTGAAGTATTAATAGAAGCGAAGGTTGTTTCCTGAGCTTTGGATATGATGCTAAATGAAATAGCAAGTATAAGAAAGATACTTGTTTTTATGAAGTTTTTCATTGGTATTTATATTCTGGAAATATATTATTTATTCAAATATTTTTATCTGGTCTGGGTACCTTGTATTTACAAAATAAAGAGAACCATATTAAAAAAATAGGGAATTGGGCATTAGCGAAAGTATTAAAATATAATTAATTTACTATATTAATGAGCGGTTCTATTAAAAAACAGAGTTTTAATAGAAAAGCAATATTATTTAGTTGGATTAAAAAAAGAAATAAAGTATTTTTACATTCGTTGGCTTATGTCGTATTATGAAAATGAACAGACTCTTTCATAAAATCTAATGAAAAAACAACTCACTCTTCTCGTTTTATTTTTTTCGCTTCTGTTGGGTACTACTCTTGCAGACAACGTCGATTATGGCTTATATATAAAGGCTTTTCCTTTTAGTGATCATGAGAAAACATCATTGGTGTTGGAAAATAATCAGCCCTTGAAGCTGAACAAGGAAACTACCATGTCTTTCGAAATGAGCGTTCGTAAGGATAATGTTTTTGGAGTCGTATTCAGGATGATTACCAATAAAAAAGATAATATAGATTTTTTGTTTACAGTTGGAGAAAATGACAAGCGCTATCCTATGCTTGTGATCAATGAGTCGGTGTATATGATTAATCAGGAAATAGTTTGTGACAAATGGGTTCCTATTAGTATTACGCTATCATCGGTTAATAATGAAGTCACATTGAATTATGGGACAGCCAAAATATCAGCTCCTTATAAGGTCTCTCAAGCGGATAATGTTATGGTTTCTTTTGGTCTCTGTCCTTTTAGTGGATATACCCTTTATGATTTAGCTTCTGTCAATGTGAGGAATATAAAAATATTTGACGGACAAAATTTAACACGGTTCTGGAAGCTTGAAAATCATGATCAATCCAAAACTTTGGATTCTATAGCACGAATGCCCGCAATAACAACAAATCCTCTTTGGTTGACGGACGCTTATGCTTCATGGGAAAAAATATATTCGAAGTCAGTTAAAGAAAATTCATTGTTTTCATTCAATCCCGATCAGGGTATTATATATATTGTATCTCCCGACTCGAAAGAGGTAATATCTTTTGATACAGGACAAAGAAAGGAAAAAGTTATTTATGTAAAAAATGGCATAATAGCAGCAAATGCTCCAAATCAAATGTTCTATGATCCGCATAAACATCAGCTGATTTCTTATAACCTTGAAGAAAATATAATCTCTAGATTTTCATTTGGTGACGATTCGTGGGATAATCATGTTAAGCCTTTATTGGAACATGGTTATTGGAACAATTCTGTTTCTTTTTCATCTTCCGATTCAGTCTTGATATCTTTTGGTGGATATGGCTTTTATAAGTATAATAATGACTTGATACGCTTAGATGTGGATCGTAAATCTATTAAAAAATCGAACTTGCCGGAAATTCCTCCCCGTTATTCAGCTTCTACTATTATTGTAAATAATGTATTATATGTATTTGGTGGTAGAGGAAATAAGTCGGGACGACAGGAATTATCTCCGCGAAATTTTTATGATCTATATGCTGTTAACTTGCTGACTGAGCAAACAAATAAACTGTGGGAGTTGACTGGAGTTGAAAATGAGTTCATCCCAAGTGAAAATATGATATTTGATGAAAAGGAGAATTGTTTTTATGTTTTTACCTCCCGTGACGGAGGAACCTTACTGAGGTTAAGAAAAGACAAAAATACGCTCGATCAGGTTTCTTATCCGATACATGAAGATCTTACATCTCATTATTTATATACTAACTTATACTATTCTCCTGCTCAGAAGAAGCTTTATGCATTAATAAATAAAATTAGAACCGACAAGTCGGCAGAGGTCATAATTTATTCACTTAATTATCCACCTGTAAAAGTAGATACTATAAATTCGGATGTAAATTTGACAAGTAAACCAGATACATCATCGCTTAAAGTAACTATTTTATTCATTGTTCTTATTTTGGCTGTTATTGTCCTTATGGCATATTATTTATTGCGTAAAAAGCAATCCACGAATAAGAGAATGCATCGAAGAATAAATAACAGTGAAGAGAAGTTAATAAGTGAGACATTGTTTGAGAACAAAATAGAGAATAAGATTAAAGAAGAATCTTCATATTATAATTTCTCTAAAAAGTCAATTTGTTTCTTAGGAGGCTTTAGTGTAATGGATAAAGACGGGCAGGATATAACAAACCAGTTTACTCCGATGCTTAAATATCTTCTTGTGCTACTGATTTTGTCTACAGAGAAAGATATTAAGGGTATATCAGGTAAAAAATTGATACAATTGCTGTGGTATGATAAGAATGAAGAATCGGCTAAAAATAATCGGAATGTTTATTTAAGCAAATTACGATCAGTCCTTGAAAATGTAGGTGATGCTGAAATTATTAATCAAAATGGATTCTGGTCAGTAAATCTGAATGATGTTGTTTGTGATTATGTAGAGGCCATGCATATATTTTCGGCCATTAAAGAAGATAATATCTCTGGTCAAGATGTAGATCATCTTCTCGAACTTTTACTAAGAGGGGTTTTGTTGCCAAATACCGAAGCGGATTGGATTGATGGGTTCAAGAGTGACTTTTCGAATATGACGATAGATATATTAACGGGTTTATCTCAGGGTAATTATAACAATAAACTGACGGATGATATAAAGCTGAAAATAGCTGACACTCTTTTTTTACATGATTTTATAAATGAAGAGGCTCTGTATCTTAAATGTTCAATATTCTTTAATTCAGGGAAGAAAGGTATTGCAAAAACTATCTATGATAACTTTAACAAGGAGTATTTTAATCTACTAGGAATTAAATATAAATATTCACTTACGGATGTTATTGATCGGAAGAATATTGAACATTAGCTGTCTAAATTACAATCTATTCTAATATTTAATAATATATTAAGTGTGTATTAATTTAATTTTTAATACATGAGCTCTTTCTTTGTTCTCCAACAAATACTTATAAATATCATGAAGAAATACTTTTTATTTGTATCAATTTTTACTTTAAGTACTCTTATTTGTAAAGCTGAAGACACCAAGCTTTGGTACAAGCGTCCTGCTAAGGAGTGGGTAGAAGCATTGCCTTTGGGTAATTCGCGATTAGGTGTAATGGTTTTTGGAAATCCTGCAAGGGAACAGCTCCAACTCAATGAGGAAACTATGTGGGGAGGAGGGCCTCACAGAAATGACAGTCCTAATATGCTAAAAGTATTGGATGAGGTTCGCTCCCTTATCTTTACCGGAAAAGAAAAAGAAGCAGAGACTTTGTTAGAAAAAAATATGCGAACTCCGCACAATGGTATGCCCTATCAAACAATAGGAAGCTTATATTTAGATTTTGCAGGACATAGTAAATATTCCAATTACTCAAGACAGCTTGATCTCGCTACAGCTGTAGCCACGACAAAATATACGGTAGATGGTATTAACTATACTCGTGAGATATTTTCTTCTTTCACCGATAATGTGATCATCATGCGAATCACGACTGACAGAGCAAATAGTATTAGCTTTACAGCAGGATATGATTCTCCTTTAAAAGATTATAAAGTTTTAGCTAAAGGAGATAAGCTTGTCCTCAAAGGGATGGGTACTGAACACGAAGGAATAAAAGGTGTGATCCGGTTCGAGAACCAAACACAAATAAAAGCCGAAGGTGGACGTATCAGAGTTGAGGGTGACAAACTCTCTGTAAAAGGAGCTAACTCTGTTATTATCTATATTTCTATAGCTACAAATTTTGTTAATTACAAAGATGTAAGTGCCAATGAATCGGCAAAAGCTACCGGTTTTTTAAGATCAGCAATATCAAAACCCTATGACAAGGCATTGGCAGATCATATAAAATATTATAAAAAGCAATTCGATCGGGTATCATTAGATTTGGGAAAATCGGACAATGTCCTTGAAGAAACAGATGTAAGGGTTAGAAACTTCAAAGAAGGAAAAGATCAAAGTCTGGTTACTTTACTCTTTCAGTTTGGACGTTATCTACTTATTAGTTCATCCCAACCGGGAGGACAGCCTGCTAATTTGCAAGGAATATGGAACGATCAGTTAGTACCGCCTTGGGATAGTAAATATACCATTAACATCAATACCGAGATGAATTATTGGCCTGCGGAGGTTACCAATTTAAGTGAAACGCACCAACCTCTTTTTCAGATGTTAAAAGAGTTGTCCGTGACAGGGCAGGAGACAGCAAAAGTGATGTATAATGCTAATGGTTGGGTGACACATCATAATACTGACCTTTGGCGTACTACAGGGCCTGTAGACGGAGCCTTCCATGGTATGTGGCCTAATGGAGGGGCATGGCTGAGTCAGCATATGTGGCAACATTATTTGTATACAGGAGATAAGAATTTCTTAAAAGAAGCATACCCCGTGCTAAAAGGCGCAGCAGACTTCTTTCTCGATTTTTTGGTAGAACATCCTACATATAAATGGATGGTGACGGCACCTTCTACTTCTCCGGAACAGGGACCTCCGGGAAAAAATACGAGTATAACGGCAGGGTCTACAATGGATAATCAAATTGTTTTTGATGTACTAAACAATGCTCTGGAGGCATCCAAAGCCTTGGGTGTAGGTGATGAAGCATATAATCAAAAACTCGAGAATATGATATCTCGTCTTGCACCGATGCAGATAGGAAAATACAATCAATTGCAGGAATGGTTGGGAGATTGGGACGATCCTAAGAATGACCACCGTCATGTATCTCATCTCTACGGGTTATACCCAAGCAATCAGATTTCGCCATACTCACATCCAACGCTTTTTCAGGCGGCAAAAAATTCTCTACTCTATCGTGGAGACATGGCTACAGGTTGGTCGATAGGTTGGAAAATAAACTTCTGGGCGCGTCTGCTCGATGGTAATCATGCTTATAAGATTATTTCGAATATGCTATCTTTGGTAGAACCGGGAAATAACGATGGGCGTACTTATCCTAACCTGTTTGATGCACATCCGCCATTTCAGATTGATGGAAATTTTGGATTCACTGCAGGTGTTGCCGAGATGCTTCTGCAAAGTCATGATGGAGCAATACATTTACTGCCGGCTTTGCCTGATAAATGGAAGAACGGAAGCGTTAAAGGATTGATGGCTCGTGGTGGCTTTGAAGTTTCATCGATGAACTGGAGTGATGGAGAGATATCTTCAGTAACGATTACTTCTAAACTAGGCGGAAATATGCGTCTTCGCTCTTATGTGCCATTAAGCGGTGAAGGATTGCAGCAGGCAAAGGGTGTAAATACTAATCCGCTATACAAAACGGCAGATATAAAAGAGCCGTTGGTATCGAAGGATATAAATCCTCAATATCCTTTGCTATATAAAGTTTACGAATATGATATAATGACCCAACAAGGTCAGTCATATACGTTTAGGAGGGGGAAGTAGTTGGCTAGTAATAAAAGATTAAAAGTGTTTTTCGTTATTTACCTGTCGTGAATATCTTGTAGTTCAAAGACAAGAGATTCTTCATTGCATTCAGAATGACAAAGAGAATAATATTTATAACGAAAAATACTTTTAATCTTTTGCCTTTTATCTTATAATTTACTGTATTTCTTTATCCAGTCCAGCATCAAATAACATCCCGGAGCATATACGTTTCCGTGATCAAATCCTTGTAGCTCATACAGCACAACATCTTTATTATTCAACGACTTTAGAATAGCTTCTAAATGGGCGTTTTCTTCGTATCTGGCTGTTAACTCGAGTTTACGATCACCTGTAATTAGTAATGTAGGAGGGACGCCTTCTCTGGCTTTGTTTAGAGGTGCATATTCGTCAATAATCGGTATGTTGGAAGGGATACCTCTTTCTTTTCGGATAGTGTAATGTGTGTTTGTTTGTCCGCTGATGGGTACCAGTCCTTTTATCTTATCAGCATCTATACCATATTTCTCAAGATAACTTTTATCCAGACCAACCATCAGAGTCAGATATCCTCCTGCCGAATGTCCCGACACATAAATATCTTTGGTACTTCCTCCGTAAGATGCTATATTGTTGAATGTCCAGGCAATGGATGCCGCAGCGTCTTCAATGTAAGCCGGATTCGTTGCTTTTGGGCTCAGACGGTAATTAACGGCTACTACAGCTATACCTTTATTCTTTAGTTCGTTAGGTATTCCTTTTTCTCCACCTTCGAGTCCTCCGCCATGAAACCATACAACAACAGGGAAATCTTTCTTATTTACCGGATAATAGACGTCAAGCTTGCAACGCTCCTTTCGATAATTATCTTTTTCATTTGGACTAATATAAGATATATCTTTATCAGTCTTATATTCGTTACTCGCAGAATTTTGTGCAAGGATTGATATTGCACATAACCAAAAGATCAAAAAAACACCTTTTTTCATGACATGAATTATATTAAGTAGAAGAATTTGTGATAAAGGTATAGATTTTTACTTTTTTGATAAAATAAATATTACTCAAGTTTGAGTTTATAATTGAAAGAAAAGGCCGAACTCTCGACAAAAAAGACGACAATGAATTCTTTTATTAGATTCTTAGTTATCTATTCTATTCTCTGCTAAGAAGGTTGGTGCTATGAACCTAAATAGAGAATCTTCTTTTCTGTTAGTTTCTTCGTAAAACATTTATATCTCCACCCATACTCTTGCGTCTTCCTTTCGAGTCGGTATATTCTATCACATAGTAATAAACACCGGTAGATACAAACTTTCCGTTGTGCCTTCCATCCCAACCTTTCGAAGGGTCGTTCCATTGATATATTTTTACACCCCAACGGTTGAAAATAGTACACTTAAACTTTATGATGGATTTGTAGTAAACCTTAAATTCAGCATTCGTCGTTCCTCCCGGAGAAAAATAGTTGGGAGCTTTAATGTCTGATTCTTCTATGTTAAGTTCTAACCTAGTTGTATTAACACAGGTTGCGGATTGATCGGCATTATTAGCTACTTCGAGCTTTATGACGTAATTACCATCTTTTTCGAACGTGTACTTTTTTACATCACTACCTGTATAACGTACAATATAGTTTGCTGTATCTTCCTTGTTGTATATGCTCCATGTGTAGAAATAAGCTGCATCACTTCCTCGTCCATATAGGTTGACAGTGACCGGTGCAGACCCTCCTATTTCTCCGTTATTTTTTCCTTCTTGCTCTGCTACAATATGTCCTTCTACAGCAATAGCATTGTATTCTTCCGTACTTTTCTCATGTGGCATCTTGAAGTATTCTGCAAATTGATCTCCCTTCAGTTTGAAAACGGTATTCATTAAAGGAGCATCTATCGTTTCTTCAGTATCTATGTTTAATGTTTTTATGCTTTTTACAAAAGCCATGTTGTTTTCATTCCATTCTTGAATGTCGTAGCTCACAGTGTATTTTCGAGGGATTTCTCTTCTGCTTCCGTTTGTTGTATAGAAGAAGAGTTTGTCTTCTGTTTTTGTAACTAATAATTTAAGAAATTGGCATTTATCGTCGTTTTCTCTTGTTTCGATGGAGTTTATTATAGATTTATGTTGGTTATAATCAATAATCCAAATAGCACTTTTTGCAATATTATTGTCCTCTGCAAAATAGCCGTATCCGTCTTCCAGATTCGATACAATGTATGTAGAATTTCCGTTGATAGATGTTATTGAGATATCGGAGTCCGGAATCTGTATTTTATCTCCAAAAGATTGTTTGTATTTATAAAATCTGACAGAAATAGCCGATGAGTTATACTTTATTGTAGCGCCTGCAAAGGTGTTGAATAAATAGACCTCCTCTATGCCTGTGCCGGTAAGACTTTGACCCGATTCTTTTTTATAAGCGTAAGGCGTTTTCAATCCTCCCGAAACTGTATAGGTTTGTGCAAATATCTGAGTCGCGAAAATCAATATGGTTATTAAAAAGATAAACTTTTTCATAAGTATATTTGTAGAAAAGAAAAACCCTCTATCTTTTAACGGACAGAGGGTTCTCTTATTTTATATTTGAAGTATATTCTTTTGCTCTACCCTTTTTTAGGCTTTTACTTGTAATAATACACCCATTTTCTTGAATACTGATTCTATTTTTTCTAAAGCAATGTCTACTTGTTCTTTTGTGTGTGTAGCCATCAGTGAGAAACGAATCAAAGTATCGCTTGGTGCAACTGCCGGAGATACTACAGGATTTACAAATATTCCTTCTTCGAAAAGAAGTTTTGTAATCATGAATGTTTTTTCATTATCTCTGATAAATAGAGGAATAATAGGTGTGGATGTATGTCCTATCTCAAATCCGCGCTGACGGAAGCCGTCCAATGCATAATGTGTAATATCCCATAATGCTTTTATTCTTTCAGGCTCAGATATTATAATATCGAGTGCAGCACTGGCTGCTGCAGTTGCGGCAGGAGTAGCACTCGCTGTAAAAATATAAGGACGTGAATTGTGGCGCAGATAGTCAAGTATTATTTCGTTACCGGCAATGAAGCCCCCAAGCGAAGCTAACGATTTGCTGAAGGTTCCCATTATGAGTTCAACATCATCTACAAGCCCGCATTGTTCTACAAGTCCTTTTCCGCTATAGTTTTTTCCCAACACACCTATACTGTGTGCTTCATCAACCATTACACTTGCGTTGTATTTTTTTGCTAATTTAACTATTTCGGGAAGATGTGAAACGTCGCCTTCCATACTGAATACACCATCAATAACAATTAGCTTAACCTTATCGGGTTCACATCTTTGAAGTTGTTTTTCCAAAGAATCCATATCGTTGTGGCGGAACTTCAGTTTGGTAGAGTAAGATACACGTGCTCCTTCTATGATAGAAGCATGATCCAATTCATCCCATAGGATATAATCTTCACGTCCGGTGATGCATGAAATAACACCTTGGTTTACGTTAAATCCGGTAGAGTAAACGATCGCATCTTCTTTTCCAACGAATTTAGCTAGTTTTTTCTCTAGTTCGACGTGGATATCTAATGTCCCATTCAAAAAACGGGAACCGGCCATGCCCGTTCCGTATTTCTTAGTCGCATTGATTGCTGCTTCTTTTACTTTTGGATGATTAGTAAGCCCCAGATAGGCATTTGACCCGAACATCAATACTCTTTTTCCGTTGATGACAACTTCTGTATCCTGGTCGCTTTGGATTTCTCTAAAATAAGGGTAAATACCTGCAGCTCGCGTGTTTCGTGCTGCGTCATACCGATACAACTTATCAGTTAATAGACTCATAGTAAACTTATAACAAATGTAATTATTATAGCTGCATGTAATAAAATTACGTTATTTTACTAAAATGCAGGCTGCAAAAATAGCTAAAAAAAATAAGATTGTAATCATTTTGAATTAAATATTTAAAAAAAGGACAATTTGACCTAATCTTATATAGCTTCAGGTAAAGGTATATCGCTTTTTTTCTTAAATTTGTAGCTTGGTCTATGGTGTGTCTTATGCACAAAGTGGAGATATACACCATCAGTAGTGGCGTGATCAAAAAAATGAATGGTTAAGAAGAAAAAGAACAAACATGATATATGGAAGCGGTTACATTTCAAGTACCGTCTTTCTGTAATGAACGAAAATACACTTGAGGAAGTATGGAGCATAAAGGCATCCATGTTTTCAGGAGGTGTGTTATTTTTGTTGTTTGCTATATCCCTGATTACTATTACCTCCTTTTTCATTATCGCTACACCTATACGGTATTACCTACCCGGATATCTTGATGCTGAAGTCAGAGAAAAGGCTTTGAGAGCTGCTATCAGGGTTGATTCGCTTCAGCAACAACTCAACTATCAGGAGGCATATATCAATAATCTGAAAAATGTTTTTACCGGCGTTCTGGATGTTGACTCTGTGAAGATTACCGATACGATATCCGTTTCGGAAAACGATCCGTTGTTGAAAAGAACAGAGAAAGAAAAGGAGTTTGTAGATCGCTATGAAGATAAGGAAAGGTATAATTTATCCGTTATCTCTCCTTCTGCGTCAGGGCCTATGGAAGGAGTTGTTTTCTTTAAGCCATTGAAAGGATTGGTAATTAGTAAATTTAATCCGTCAAACGACCGTTATGGTATTGATCTGAAAGTAGCATCTCAGGAAACTGTTTTGGCGGTACTCGAAGGTACAGTCGTTTTCTCGGGTTATGATTTTACAACAGGATATACTATGCAAATTCAACATAAAAATGGGTTTGTCTCAATATATAAGAACAATACGTTGCTTCTAAAAAAAGTAGGGGATAAAGTTCGTACCGGAGAAGCGATTGCCGTTATAGGTGATGGCAAGGCTAAAGATAATGCAGATTTAGTTCTCGGTTTTGAGCTTTGGTATAAAGGGAATCCTGTAAACCCTGAAGATTATATAGCTTTTTAATAAAAGCCCAGAAAGAAATAGAATATACATGAAACGAAATATTGCAATACTTGGCTCTACCGGATCTATAGGAACACAGGCTCTTGATGTGATCAGGGAACACAAAGACGAGTTTGAGATATATGCACTTACAGCCAATAATAATGCGGATTTGCTAATCGCACAGGCTCGGGAGTTTATGCCCGAGGTAGTAGTGATTGCTAATGAGGAAAAGTATACTTACGTAAAAGATGCTTTATCTGATCTTCCTCTAAAGGTTTGGTGTGGATGTGATGCTATTGCACAAGTGGTAGAGAGCGAACCTATAAATATGGTTTTGACAGCCATGGTAGGTTATTCGGGCTTGAAGCCTACGATAAATGCAATCAAAGCAAGAAAGGCGATTGCGCTTGCCAACAAAGAGACTCTTGTTGTAGCCGGAGAATTAATCACAAACTTGGCTATCGAAAATAAAGTACCTATTCTTCCTGTCGATTCGGAGCATTCTGCGATATTCCAGTGCCTGAATGGTGAAAATTCTCAAATAGAAAAAATATTACTAACCGCTTCGGGTGGGCCATTTCGTAAGCATTCGAAAGAGCAGCTGCAAAGCGTTACTAAAAAAGAAGCACTAAAGCATCCTAACTGGGATATGGGCGCAAAGGTAACTATCGATTCAGCCTCGTTGATGAATAAGGGGTTGGAAATGATAGAGGCCAAATGGCTATTCGGTGTAGAGCCCGACCAGATTGAAGTGGTGGTACATCCTCAGTCAATCATCCACTCTATGGTGCAATTCGAGGATGCGTCTATTATCGCTCAGCTGGGTTTGCCGGATATGCATCTGCCTATACAATACGCTCTTGCTTATCCAAAACGGTTAAAATCGAATTTCGAAAGGCTTGATTTCTTTAAGCTGCAAACAATGACTTTCGAAAAGCCCGATACAGACAGATTCCGTAATCTGGCTTTTGCTTTTGAGGCGGCAAGGCTCAAAGGGAATATGGCATGTATAATGAATGCTGCGAATGAGATTGCTGTTGAGGCTTTTTTGCACGACAAAGTCGGCTTTTTGGAAATGAGTGACGTGATAGAAAAAACAATGCAGAAGGTATCCTTTGTACATACACCAACGTATGACGACTATGTGCAGACAGACACAGAGGCTCGTTGTATAGCAAAAGAGTTTATCAAATAACACTATAATAATTTTTAATGGAAACTATTTTAATTAAGGCGTTACAACTAATATTAAGTTTATCTATACTTGTTGTTATACACGAATTCGGGCATTTTCTTTTTGCCCGCCTTTTCAAAATAAGAGTCGAAAAGTTCTATCTTTTCTTCAATCCATGGTTCTCACTGTTCAAATTTAAACCAAAAAATAGCGATACAGAGTATGGTATTGGTTGGTTACCCCTCGGTGGCTATGTGAAGATATCGGGAATGATAGATGAATCTATGGACAAGGAACAGATGGCGCAACCTGCACAGCCTTGGGAGTTTCGTTCCAAACCGGCGTGGCAGAGACTATTGGTGATGGTTGGCGGAGTGCTGTTTAACTTTATATTAGCAATAATCATATATGGAATAATCCTGTTCTCGTGGGGTGACTCGTATATCCCTGTAAAGTCGGTGAAAAATGGTATGACATTTTCTCAGACGGCAAAAGAATTGGGCGGATACCAAGAACGTGATATCATACTGAGCATAGATGGCAAGGATATGAACAACCGCAGTGGTGTGTTGAATATGAATACCTTTATGCAGTTTCTTGATGCAAAGCAGGTTGTTGTAGAACGTGAAGGTAAACAGGTGACTTTGACCATGCCTGAGAATTTTGCGGAAAATGTTATTGGTGCTGAAGACCTGCAACCGCCATATTATTATTGGACATCAACACGTCTGGATACAGTGTCCGATGCTGCTAAAGCAGCCGGTTTACAAAAAGGAGATAGTATCCTTTCTGTAAACGGAAATAATGTGACATCTTGGATGCAGCTTTCGGGAGAAATCTCTAAAAAAGAAAATAAAGGAAAACATATAGCAATCACTTATATGCGAGACTCACTAACCGCAACAGTGAAAGTGTTGGTGAATGACGATAATAAAATAGGGATAGGTGGTGTAAGTCCTATATATGAGGTTAAAACAGATAAGTTTAGTTTCTTGAAAGCGATACCGTCAGGTGCAGTTCTTGGTGTGGAAACGCTGAAAGGCTACGTAGCTCAGATGCGTTTTGTGTTTTCGTCGAAGGGAGTGCAAAATTTGAGTGGCTTTGCCGGAATTGGTAACCTTTTCCCTCCTGCATGGGACTGGCATGCTTTCTGGTCGATGACTGCATTTCTTTCTATCGTTCTTGCATTTATGAATATATTGCCTATTCCCGCTCTGGATGGCGGCCATATCATGTTCTTGTTGTATGAGGTCATTACAAGACGACAACCGAACGAGAAATTTATGGAAAGAGCTCAGATGGCAGGTATGATTTTCTTATTGCTCTTGCTCGTGGTGGCAAATGGGAATGATATAATCAGAATCTTTTTCAAGTAAAAAATATGACTATTACAGAATTAATCAATAAAAGTGATAAAACGGCTTTCTCTTTCGAAATTCTTCCTCCGTTGAAGGGGAACAATATAGAGAAAGTATATAATATAATAGATAAGCTAATTGAGTTTGATCCTCAGTATATTAATATAACAACTCACCATAGCGAGTACCTCGATCAGCAAATGCCCGATGGTACAGTAAAAAGGGTGAATATACGCAAGCGTCCGGGCTCTGTGGCTATTGCTGCTTCCATTCAGCACAAATACAATGTGACAGCTGTTCCGCACATGATATGCAAAGGCTTCTCTCAGGAGGAAACCGAATATGCGCTTATCGATCTCAACTTCTTGCATGTGCAAAACTTGCTATTGCTTAGAGGCGATACGAAACGACTTGCGCCAGAGCAGATATATCCTAACCGGAACGAATATGCTACAGACCTTCAACTACAAGTGAATAACTTCAATGAAGGTATTGCGGCAGATGGAAGCTTATTCGAAAAAAATGCGACTCCTTTTTCTTACGGGATGGCATGCTACCCGGAGGTTCATGAAGATGCTGTGAGTGCAGAATCCGATATTTTCTATATGAAGCAAAAAGCAGATAATGGTGCAGAATATTTTGTCACTCAAATGTTTTTTGACAATCAGAAGTATTTCTCATTTGTAGAAAAGTGTAGAAAAGCAGGAATTACGCAACCTATCATACCGGGCGTGAAACCAATTGTTTTGATGAGTCAGCTGGAAGTATTACCAAGAATATTCCGTTCGAGCATACCAGAGGAATTAGCTGTTGAACTGAGAAAGTGTAAGACTGATGACGAAGCAAAGGAAGTTGGAATAGAGTGGGGTATTAAGCAATCTAAGGAGCTTATTGAATATGGAGTTCCTAGTATACATTTCTACTCTTTGCTTGCAACCGAGAGTGTAAGACGTATTGCTAAAGAGATTTATTAGAATTTATCTTTATATAAGAGAGCTTTTATAAAAAAGGTAACAACAAAGTAACAACAAAAAAGGACGTTTATTCTGTCACTTTTGTCACCTTTTGAAAATAAATATTTGAATATTAATTTTTTATGTTTCTAAAGGTTTGTTACTTTTGATGTGTGACAGATAACTAAAAGAGAATGTTTTTTAAAGATATTGTAGGGCAGAATGAAGTAAAAGAGAGACTTGTTACATCGGCAAGGAAGGGGCTTATTCCCCATGCTCAGCTTTTTTGCGGGCCCGAGGGAGTAGGTAAGTTCCCTTTAGCGTTGGCTTATGCCCAATATCTGAACTGTGAAAATCCGACGGATAACGATTCGTGTGGAAAATGTGCATCTTGTGTCAAATATGCTCACTTGACTCATCCCGATCTTCACTTTGTTTTCCCTATTGTAAAGAAAGCGGCGAAGAAAAAAGAGGTGTGTGATGATTATATAGCCGATTGGAGAGAATTTGTAAAGCAGCATAACTTTTATTTTAACCTTACCCAGTGGTTAGACCATATAGATGCCGAAAATTCTCAAGGGCTTATTTATGCAAAGGAAAGCGAGGAGATTCTGCGTAAATTAAGCCTTCGTATATATGAGGCTAAATATAAGATAATGATTATCTGGCTTCCCGAAAAGATGCATGAATCTTGTGCAAACAAGTTGCTAAAGATAATAGAAGAACCGACAGATAATACTATATTTCTGCTTGTGTCCGATACCCCGGATAATATTATAACAACTATTCAGTCTCGTTGTCAGCGTATTAATGTTCATGGTGTAGCCGAATGTGATATTGTGCAGGCTCTCGAATCCGAATATAATATTTTGCCCGAGGATGCAGCTAATGTTGCACATTTATCAAAAGGTAGTTATCTGAAGGCTGTGGAAACGATCAGCCTGAACGAAGAACACAAGTTTTTTTTCAATCTCTTTGTACAGATGATGAGAGCTTCTTATGCTCGCAATATAAAGGAAATAAAGACCATCGGTAATGAATTGGCAGCAATAGGACGGGAGAATCAAAAAAGCTTCCTGATATATAGTCAGCGCATGGTTCGCGAATATTTTGTTAGTAACTTGCATCAGCCCGAAATTACCTATTTGGCTCAGGATGAGGCTAATTTTGGAATACGCTTCGCGCCGTTTATCAACGAACGTAATATTATAGGTTTTATGGATGAACTGGCTCTGGCTGAAAGACATATAGAACAAAACGTAAACGCCAAGATGGTGTTTTTCGATCTTTGTTTGAAAATAACAATGCTGATTAAACAATAAATATAAACCCACAAAGCTAGAAAAGGGGCTTTGTCTTAATTAATTAAAATGAATAACAATGGATTCAAATCAAAATACATTTAATCCTGCCATGGACTGTCAGGGCACTTGCAAAACCCCAATAGGGTGTACATGTGCCAAGGCAAACCGAAAGGCACTTGTTACAGTCGCTACTAGCGAATCGCAGAAGCAGGCGGTAACTAAAACATGTGGATGTCAATCTGGTGGAGGTTGCGGTTGTCAGTCGGGAGGCGGCTGTGGTTGCCAATCGGGGGGCGGTTGCCAGTCAAAGAAAGGCGGATGTTGCAGTGGTACCAACAAATTGGAGGTTTATAATTGGCTTGAAGATCTTCCGGAGATACCGGGCGAATCGCAGATGGTTGAGGTGCAATTTAAAAATACACGTAAAGGCTATTATCTCAACAGTAATAATATAGAATTATTCAAAGGAGATATAGTTGCAGTAGAAGCCTCGCCGGGACATGACATTGGAGAAGTAACGCTTACAGGCAAACTGGTGAAACTTCAAATGTTAAAGAATAACTATCGTGGAGAGACTAAGCGCATTTACCGTATAGCTAAACAAAACGATATAGAGAAATGGGAAGAAGCCAAATCGAAAGAGCATAAAACGATGCTTCGTTCCAGAGAGATAGCCGAAGAGCTCAACCTTGCTATGAAGATCAGTGATGTCGAATATCAAGGAGATGGGAACAAGGCTATTTTTTATTATATAGCAGACGAGCGTGTCGACTTTCGTCAGTTGATAAAAGTATATGCTTCCGAGTTTCGTGTGAAAATAGAAATGAAGCAGATTGGAGCACGTCAGGAAGCCGGTAGAGTGGGCGGTATTGGCCCTTGTGGGCGAGAACTTTGTTGTTCTAGTTCGATGTCTAACTTTATATCGGTGTCTACATCAGCCGCCCGATTGCAAGACATTCCACTAAACCCTCAGAAATTGGCGGGGCAATGTGGTAAGCTCAAATGTTGTCTCAATTTTGAAGTGGATACTTATGTGGAGGCTCAGCGAAAATTGCCATCCCGCGAAGTAATCCTTGAGACAAAAGATTCGTCTTATTATCATTTTAAGACGGACATCCTTTCAGGGACAATGACGTATTCCACAGATAAGAATTTTGCGGCGAACCTCATCTCTTTATCTAAAGACAGAGTTTTTGATGTGATAAGGATGAATAAGAGAGGAGACAGACCTTTGCATCTGGCCATGGAATCTCAAGAGCAAACAGAGAAACCAACATCACATGATATATTGCAAGAAAATATCAATCGCTTTGATGACAATGGAAATGGCAATAACCGCAATAATAAGAAAAAGAAGTTTGTAAAAAACAATAAAGGAGAAAGCCCGAAACAAGGAAATGGACAGCCAGCCAATAATCAGCCGAATAGTAAGCCTCAAATAAATAAAGTTCAGGGAGGAAATAATAACAGGCCGCAACAGCAAGCTGAAGCCAATTCTCAGGGTAATCCCAATCCGAATCAAAATTCGAATCCGAACCCTAATCGGAATAAAAATAAAAACAGACACAACAGAAACAGATCGAACCGCAATGGAAACTCGGAACAGAAGAAGCCTGAAGCATAAAGTTTTTTTTGCGCTATGTGTTATGTTGCTAACCCTTATAAATATCTCCTGTGACAAGCAGGAGATATACTATCATTTTCATGAACTAAAGGATGAGGCATGGGCACAAAACGATACGCTTGTGTTTGATATAGATTCTACGCTTTTCGAACTGAATAAGCCTTATGATCTTACTATAGAGGTGACCAATAGCGTGAGTTATCCTTATCAGAATATCTGGTTTTTTGTTCAGTCAAATATCGATGCTGACTCTCTATTCGTTGATACATCTAAAGAATTTCTGCTGGCTGATAAACTAGGCAAATGGCAGGGATCAGGGTTTGGCACATTGTACCAATCTTCTCTTCCTTTCGGAGAAATCACCTTTAAAGAAAAGCGAAACTACCGTATCAAGATAGAACACGGTATGCGAGATCAGACCTTGAGTGGTATAGAGAAAGTAGGCATTAAGATATCTAAGCCTCAATAATCAGAAGTCTAACTTCAACTGTTTGTCGGTTAAATTGAATGTTAGCCTGTGATAGGGTGTGACACCATGTTTCTCTATTGCCTCACGATGCTTTTTGGTTGGATATCCTTTGTTGTGATCCCAATCATATAGCGGATACTCTCTGTGTAAATTGAGCATGTAGTCGTCTCTGTATGTTTTAGCTAATACCGATGCTGCAGCAATAGGCAATAGTTTGCCATCTCCTTTTACAACACACGTGTGTGGTATATCTTCGTATTTACGGAAGCGATTACCGTCAATTAATAAATGTTGTGGACGTACTTTTAAGCATGCCACAGCTCGTTGCATGGCAAGAAACGAAGCATTCAGTATGTTGATCTCATCTATCTCCTTCTGATCTACAATACCTATAGCCCAAGCCAGAGCTTGCTCTTCGATAAGTGGACGTAATGCATACCTTTCTTTTTTGGTCAGTTGTTTTGAGTCGTTCAGCTTTTCACAGATAAAGCCTTTGGGTAATATAACAGCCGCTGCAAATACGGCTCCCGCCAGACAGCCTCTTCCGGCTTCGTCACATCCTGCTTCTACTAGGTCGGGATATAATGATAGTTGCAACATTTCTAAAACTTAATATAAAGGTTATTATCTTCTGGTGGGAAATCCAACTCTATTTCATTCATATTGATTGGTATATCCGTTGCTTCTGATAGTTTTTCAAGATACTCTTTTAAGGATTTGTCAACCTTTTCGTCTCCATAAGCATGTTTGATAAATATTTGTCCTATTATATCTGCAAAGAGACCGTATGTTTCTTCCGAAAGATTATATCCTAGTTTGTTGATCTTACCTTTGGCAAGGGTGGTAGATAATTTAAGCATTCGCTGTTTATCCTCTTCCGCCAGATTGGGGTTGGCGGGGATTGATGTCACATTTTCAGTTCTTATTTTCATGCCGTTAACATCCAGCTCCACAAAACGATAAGAGAATGGATAGGCGGATAAAGTGCCGGTTTCTATATCATATATTACATTGCCTTTGTCGGAGGTAAAGGCTGTGATATCATTCGAATGAAAGTGCCCTGTAAAGATTGCTTTTACGCCATTGTTTGCAAACAGGTTTGCTAATCTTTGGTAATCGTCTACAAGGTAGTCTTTAAAGAATGAAGACTGATACATGATATGCTCTGCAAAGCCCCAGTGCATCATGCCTATTACTTGTTTATTCTTTTGTTTGGCTTCTCTTAAAATCTCGAGTATCCATCTTTCTGTATCGGGAGAGATTTTCCCGGCTGTTATGCTGCCTGTTGTATACTCTTTATATCTGGCTGCATCAATAGCGAGAAGCCATGTTTGATCATCGAGGGAAGCGACATAGCTTAATGAATTGTCATCCCTTTTCACAGCACTTCCATAACCACAATCTTTGTAGATCGAGGCAAAGTCTTCGGGAGATATGTTTGCTAAGGGTAACTTTTTGTCTCCCTTATACTCCGAAGCATTTGGCATATTAATATCATGGTTGCCGGGTATAACGTATACTTTGATTCCTTTATCTTGTAGCGGTTTTAGCTTTTTCAGGAAATCAAGATGGCTTAATTTTTCTCCGTCTTTGGTGATGTCGCCGCAAATAAGCAGTACTTGTATATCACTGTTAAGATATTCATTTAGCACCTGATCCAGAACCTGTGGTACATACTTGATATTCTTACCACTGGAAGCAATATAATCATTTAAAGCCTGTCCTTCGTCCATCAATTGTTCCGACAGATAATGGGTATCTGTAATTATTCCAATTCTTAATGGCTCCTTGGCAATAGAACAGGATGAAATAAAAAGAAGCAAATAAAATAATAGATATTTCACTGTAATTTCGTTTGATATAGACAAAAGTAAAGTATTTATTCTAGTTATTATTCCTATTTTTGCAGATGCATAATTAAATAATGTTACAATGTACAAGAACAAGGCCCATCTTTTTTCTATATTAACGATTACTATTTCTCTAATTTTATTATCATCTTGCGGTTCTCAGAAACAACGTGTCAAATTCTCCGATATATCCCACCCCAAAAGAGAGTTTAGGGGCGCATGGTTGAGTACTGCTTGGCAATCGAGGTATAAGACTATGAATTCATCTCAGATGAAAGCATACTTTACAAATATATTGGACCAAATGCAGGCGGATGGTATTAATGCTGTTATATTTCAGGCCCGTCCTTATGCCGATGCTTTTTACAAATCAGATCTCGAACCTTGGAGTGCTTTCCTTACAGGCATACAAGGAAAAGCACCCGATGGAGGCTTCGATCCTTTAGCCTTTCTCGTGGATGAGTGTCATAAGAGAAATATGGAATTACATGCTTGGTTGAATCCTTACCGTGTATCGTCAGGAACTAATGATGTGTTTTCCCGAAATCATATTTATCATAAATATCCTGAACGTTTTGTGAAATATGACAATAAAATATACTTTGATCCGGGTATTCCTGCCAACCGACAATTTTTTTGTGATGTAGTTAAGGATATAGTCATGCGCTATGAGGTAGATGCTATTCACATGGACGATTATTTCTACCCTTATCCTGTTGCAGGGCAATCTTTCCCTGATGATAATAGCTTCAATACATACGGTAGGCAGCAAGGCTTCTCTCAGAATCAGCGAGCAGACTGGCGTCGCAACAATGTGAATCTGTTGATACAAGATGTAAAGCATACCATACAGACTACAAAGCCATGGGTGAGATTTGGAATCAGCCCTTTTGGAATATATCGGAATAAGAGAAGTACACCTGATGGCTCGGGAAGTAATACGAGTGGATTACAAAACTATGACGATTTGTATGCTGACGTTAAGCTATGGGTTAAAAATGGGTGGATAGATTATAATATGCCTCAAATATATTGGGAGATAGGACATACTGCTGCAGACTATAAAACACTGATAGAATGGTGGGCGAATAATAATTTCGGACAACCTCTCTATATTGGTCAGGATATAAAGAGAACAATGGATGCAACAACTCAGCCTTCGGGAGACAATCAGTTGGCAGAGAAAATGCTTTTGTCTCGCAGTTTTACCACAGTACATGGAAATTGTTTCTGGCCGGCTTATGAACTGTTGGACAACTATAAGGGGATAGCTAGCCGTTTGCAATCTAATTATCACAAATATCCCGCTCTTATCCCTGCATATACCCACATGTACAAGAAGCAGCCTAAAAAGGTGAGTAACTTGAAAGAGTTTTTTACTGCAACTACTCATACATTGCAATGGGATGCAAAGTCTGATAAATATGACCCGGAGACAGCTCAATATTATGTTGTTTATCGTTTTGCAAAAGGAGAAAAGGAAAACTTGGAGAATGCTCAGAATATTGTTTCTATCACAAGGCAGAAAAGTATTGTACTCCCTTATGAAGGAGGAGCTAAAGAATATAAATATGTTGTAACGGCTGTAGATGCTTTCCATAACGAGTCGAAAGGAAAATCTAAGAAGTTGAAATTATAAAGGATGATAAAAAGAGAGTTTAAAATGATCGCCAAAACAATGGCGGGACTAGAAGATGTGTTGGCCGAAGAGTTAATAGGCTTAGGTGCAAACAATCTTGAAATAGGCAAGCGTATGGTTTCTTTCGAAGGTGACCTTGCTTTAATGTATAAGGCTAACATACAGTGCCGGACTGCTCTCCGTATACTTCGTCCTGTCTATGAATTTAAAGCAAAGACGACTGATGATATATACAAGAAGGTGAAAGCCATGAATTGGTTTGAGCATCTTACAGAGGATAGTACCTTTGCTATAGATGCAATTACCTTTTCAGACTACTTTACACACTCCAAATTTGTTGCATATCGGGTAAAGGATGCTATTGCCGACTACTTTATGCAGAGGACGGAGAAACGTCCTTCGGTAAATGTAGAAAACCCCGACTTGTTAATTAACTTTCATATAGCTCATGATAAGTGTACCCTTTCGTTCGATAGTTCGGGAGAGTCTTTACACAAGAGAGGCTATCGTGTTGCTCAAACAGAAGCTCCTTTGAACGAGGTACTGGCTGCGGGAATGACACTTAAAACAGGTTGGCGCGGAGAATCTGATTTTATAGACCCAATGTGTGGTTCGGGTACTCTGCTGATAGAGGCTGCGATGATAGCCATGAATGTGCCACCGGGAATCTATCGTCAGAATTTTGCTTTTGAGAAATGGAAAAACTTCAATGCAGACTTGTTTGAAACGATCTATAACGATGACTCAGGTGAGCGGGAGTTTAAACATAAGATATATGGTTCTGATATCTCATCCGAGGCTATTGCTATTGCTGCGAAGAATGTAAAGAATGCCGGATTGGAGAAGTGTATTGATCTGAAAGTGATGCCTTTTGAGAACTATACAGAGGCTCCATCCGAAAATGCTGTTCTGGTCACGAATCCTCCTTATGGTGAAAGAATAAAGCCCGAAGATTTGTTCGGCTTGTATGAAAATATAGGCGAACGGCTTAAGCATGTATTTATGGGTTATTCGGCATGGATACTGAGCTATAAGAAAGAGTGTTTTGATAAGATAGGGTTGAAACCTTCCAAGAAAATACAACTGGTAAATGGTTCTTTACAATGTGAGTTCCGTAAATATGATATATTTGCAGGAAAGAAATATCCGAAGAAAGAAGATTAACTTAATATAGAAATATTATGAAAGCATTACTAAGTCTATTTGGTTTGATACTTGCGTTTAGTTTTCACTCTTGTTATTCAGGTCGTCCGCTAGTAGAAGCCCCTTCTCAGAATAATAAGACTTACGAGGTGTCATATCTGTTCGAACATGATGGATGCAAAGTCTATCGTTTCTATGACAGAGGAAATTATGTATATTTTACAAACTGTAAAGGTAATATTACGGCTATAAATACTGACTCTACAAAGAATAGGGTACAAACTGTTATTGATGCAGATTTGACTCTAAAGTAATTTACAGGCTATCTATCTTTAACCTTGATATGGGTATGCTGATATTATCCGTAATATCCATCATTGCGTTTATTAAGTAGAGTTTTCTATAGTCTTCAATATCCTCGATCCGAATTACCTTTTCTTTAATAACTCTTTCTTTTAAAAGGGTTTGTCTTTTTGTGCCCGGTAGCAGGTATGTAGAAGGAGTAAATAAGCCTTTATCACTTTCGAATACTACATTCGTAAATGACGTATCGGTCACAAATCCATTTTTGACAACGAGTATATCATCACAATTTTCTTTCTGCATCATCAATTTCTCAAAGGCTGTTCTATCGGTATACTTGAAAGAATAATCGATTGAGTTATCATGAATGATCTTTAAACTGTTTATTTCTCTGAATTTATAATGAGAATATTCTATTTCCAGATTATCAAGAGAGTACACAATACGGCATTTTACCAATCCTTCACGGAATTCTAAAGGAATATCTTCATCCTTCAAACTAAATGGAATAGTAGAACCGAAAAAAGACTGTAACGTAAAGTTCATTCTTTCTATATGTGCAGGAAGATTGAAAATCTTACCATTACAAATTTTTATTACTTCGGAGAATGACTGCTTCATACAATTGGCAGATAAATTTTTTCTAAAATCTCTTTATATTCCTCTTCACAATTGCTATAGGCTGTGATACCACCTCCACTTCGAAAATAATATTGGTTGTCGTCATTTTCTATATAACGAATTATAACAGCCGAATCCAATTCATTCCCATCATAATATCCGCATACTCCTGTATAATATCCTCGGGATTCTTTTTCTGCATCTTGTATAATTTTTCTTGTAGCGTCTTTGGGCGCACCCGAAATAGACCCGGCAGGAAGCATGCCAAAAATAATATCTCCATAATTAAGATAATTCTCCTCACGTAGTATCCCTGTTATCTCTGAGCTGACCTGTAAAATATCGTTTTTGTTTGTCCTGATACGATCGATATATCTGAATCTGTTTACCCTTACATTATCAGCTATAATGCTAAGATCGTTGCGTAGAAGGTCTACTATTGTATTATGCTCAGCTGTTTCTTTATAGTCACTTAGTATTATCTGTTCGGCATCGGGGATGTTTGCATCTATAGTTCCCTTCATGGGATTGGTCGAAATAGTCTTTCCCGCTATTTTGACGAAACGTTCGGGTGAAAAGCATACAAACTTATTCGGATATAGCACCTTATAGGAAGTATTACTTTGGAAGAAAATTTCTTCAAGAGTAAGATCGAAAGAAACAGGTGTTTTTATTGTTAGGTTGGTCAAGTAAGAATATCCTTCTCTTAAGCCTTTATGTACAATGTCAAATTTCTTTTTGTACTCGGAATAGGGGATAGGAATGTAATTGAATGAAGATACTTTTTTTATTGTCTCTTTTTCAGGACCATTGCCCTTTCCGCAGAACTGAAATAAAACATCAGTTTGCAGCAAAGGATTATCGATAAATAAACCTTCTGTTTGTTCAAAGTTGATAGCAAAGAAAAATGGCTTTCCTTCTTTGCCATATATATTCATTTTATGTCTTATCTCATTTGTATCTGTCGTTGTCATAGAACAGGTTTTGATGAAAAAGTAACAAAAGTAACACTTTTTACATTGTTTTTATCTGTCACTTTCTCTGTATCCAGATTATAAACCCTTTCTATATAGATAAAGTTTTGTAGTTTTTGTGATTTTAAAAACTGAATACTCCCGTGTCATTACTATCCTCTTTCTTCGGACATTTTAAATAAACATACTTATCTTCTATTTTGAGTATATTCTCTTTTGGGACTCTTTCTATTAGCTTCGCCATATTTTTATCATCAGTCGGATAAATGAGTACTGTATTGCTTTTCGAGGCGAGCCATATATCAGAGAAAGATATGCCTTCTATCCATTTCAGAAGTGATGGTTGGGCATTTGATATAGACAGATTCCCTTTTAAGTATTTTATAGACGATGAATAAGGAATCTCTTTCCTCATTTCTAACGGTAAAGCTATTCTTTTCATCTTGAGTGTATCCACGTACAGATACAAGAGTTCATCTGCATTCCTTTTAGCTTTGTTCGAGCCGGACTGAAAAACGATTGAAACATATTTATTCCCAATTGCTGCTTGATATTGGTGCGCAGATAAGCAATTGAAAAAATGGAGGGTGTCGGCTCTCATACATTTGAATGTATGTAAGGAATATATACCAAAAGCATTTTCGGGAGACGACATTTCATAAATATCTATTGTATATTTCTCATCCTTGTATTTTATATCTCTCGTTGTCAGTTTTTCGAATCCATATTCGAGATATAAATCTGAACCTCCATTCATAAAACCATACAGACCTGTCCCTACAAAAGTGCGCTCCTTTTCGAGAGTGATATCCGACAAGGATTGCCCTGCTACAAAAAGCGGAAGCAATGATAAAAGCGTGAGGAAAAAGTATTTCATCTAGGCTAGATTTACTTCTGTTAGGTCTATTTTATTTCTGTTTGCCACCCCGAGCTTTATTTCTTCTGCCAGATGCATGAATTTGAGAGCAGCCGGTTTATCTTCCGATTGGATACCTTCTTCTATCCTTTTTGCTATTACAATGTCATGTCCTATACGGTCAACGGCGACAGGGTCGGTTCCCACCAGAATAGTATTGTAATTGCATATAAATTGAGGATTCGCTGCCGGCCCTCCTTCGAAACAACCTATCAACCCGTCCACAATATTCAAAACGACTTTGTCTCGCAGTGGCGGGAAGGCACATACATAGGCAGAAGTTTCGTGCCACAAATCCTTGTGGAGCCTTGCGGTATTTGAGATCGAACCGAACGCGAGGTTTTTCATACAAAGTGTAACTGATGATCCTGCATTTTTCAATACAGGGAGATTGATGATTTTTGTTATCTTTTGGGTGCAGATCTTCGTAAAATAAGAATATTTTCCTCCATTTACCATGAAAGGCATTGTATAAGCGTCATACTCACCTTCTACATCAGCGTAGAAATAATGATCTTTATCGATGCGCTCTTCGCTGTATAGTTTCCCTTCGCTATTGTAGTAGCTGCCCGAAGCATCTTCACACTCAGTACCTGTGATGGTTATGCCGGGATAATTTTCTTCTGTATATCCTGTTTCATACAGTTGCATTTCGCGCCTGTCCCATATTACCATGTTGCTTCGGGGTATGCCTGCATCTTCCAATTGTTTTACTACGGCTTGTGTAACGGCATGCGAAGTTGTCAATAGTTTTCCCGCTACAGGATTAACTTTTAGACCTATTACGTCATCCTTGCCGACAAATTGTAGCCAAGCCTTGTTGAGATCGCTTTCTCCAGTAAGTTTCAGCATCGATTCTTTCAGCATCTCAAAAACGGTTTCTTCCGAAGGCTTACCATCAGTAACAGCCAAACTATGATTAACTCTGACTACCCTACCCGGATACTTACCCGGCATAGAAGAATCGGTTCTGGGGATAGATAACGCATCTTTTATGTTTGTCTCAGGCTTTACATCTGTTGAGGTGAGGGGTGGAGCAGCTTTAAGGATAGGAGAAGCTGTTGCGCCCAGTCCACCAATAACTAATGACTTAAAGAATTTACGTCTTTCCATAGTTCGAAGGTTAAATTAACTGATTATCAAAAGTAAATAAATAATTTGATATCCAATAAAAGTCTAAAAACAAAAACAAGAAAGGTGAATTTCCTTTCTTGTTTTTGTTTTATTTTAATCGTTATCTTTATCCTTCTCCTTTTTTTTCTTTCCCGAAAAGATAGATTTTAGTTTCTTTATTACAAACCGCCATATTATTGGCTGCACAATTTCCCATATCACAGGGTAATAAACAGTTAATCCGCTAAGCAGACTGCTTGATGTTGAGGTTTCTTCTTGCCTTTTTTTACTTTTAGATGATCCTCCAAAACCAAATACGCTCAGTACAGAGTTTATCGTACTTTGAAAAATCAGAGAACCTGCATTGTCTGAAAGATATGCCCAATGTTCGGATAGACGTTCTTCACCTTCCTTGCATTCAAGCCTTACTAATTCTTTCTCTTGACGCAGTTCTTCTAATGGTGTCAATCTACTCTTCTTCATTTGTATCTATTTTACGCATAAATCTTATAGTATTCTGTAATATCGATTGTTGTATCTTTTTCCGAAAAAGAACTACAAGTAATAAAACAAACAATGAAAACAGAGTCATGATTCCAAAGCCTACAGCCAAGCTGTTGAATAATTCTCCAAGAAAAAAAGCCATACCAATAAGCCCGAAGAATAAAATAACAGCTACTATAGCTATTATTATTAAGCCATATCCCAGACCGGAGGCAGATAAACCTATCTTCTCAAAACTATCCAGTTTAAACAAACGGATACGTCTATTGATATAGCTTAATAAATCTAATTTAATTTCTTCAATTAAGATTCCTAAGCTTTTTTCTTCTTCGGAGTTATTCAACATCGTCTTTTAATTCTTCCAGTTTATGTTTGCTTCTGCCGGCTGCGTTTCTTACATTTCCTTTTACTTTGTCTACCAGGCTGTTTATATCTTTCAGCCATTCTTCCTTTTTGTCAGAAGCAGCAACATAGCCAACAGCTGCACCTAGTGCAGCACCTATAGCCAAGAACAATAAGTTCGAACCTGTTTTATTCATAATTATTTATTTTATAAATTAATTCTACATTAATATAATAACGTGTGCGAGTATCAATAAATTTCATCAACTCAACACTTTATTATAAATTGGATTGATCACTAAATAATACGGGCTAAACCGCTAATAATCTTTTTGCTTTCCCTAAAAGGACAGCTAATATAGCTATTTTTTGAAATATCGAAAATATTTTTCAGTAAAAATAACTATTAGCCCCATTCTTATATCGCTTCGCCGAATAGTGTAGCCGAAGTATTTCCTGTTACTTTTACGGTCACAAAGTCTCCTATACGATGGTTTCCTTTGTCAAAAATAACAACTTTGTTTTGGGATGTTCGTCCAAAAAGCTGTTCCCTCGACCGTTTCGAGAATCCTTCAACAAGTACTTCAAATACTTTGCCTACATCTCGCTTGTTGCTTTCAAGAGAGCATTCGTTTTGCAAATCTATAATTTCCTGTAAACGTTTTATTTTAACATCTTCAGGAATATCGTCTTCTAATTTTTTTGAAGCGTATGTTCCCGGACGTTCCGAATACTTGAACATAAATGCCGAGTCGAAACATACTTCACGCATCAGTGATAGTGTCTCTTGCTGATCTTCTTCCGTTTCGGAGTGAAAACCGCACATGATGTCAGTAGATATGCCGCATCCCGGTATGATGCGTTTAATCGCTTCAATACGGTTCAGATACCACTCTCTATCATATTTTCTTTTCATCACGTTTAGCATCTTGCTACTTCCCGATTGTACAGGTAGATGGATAAACTTGCACAGGTTATCGTATTTTGCTATCACCTCCAGTGTTTCATCCGTCATATCTGTCGGATAAGAAGTCGTAAATCGGATACGCATTTTAGGTACAGCCTTCGCTGTCATTTCCAATAGTGCGGGGAAATCTACAATGCTGCCGTCTTCGTTTGTGAAGCGATACGAGTTGACATTCTGTCCCAATAATGTGGCTTCCTTAAATCCTTTGTCTCGCAGATTTTCCAATTCGTTAAGGATACTCTGTGGCGAACGGCTTCGTTCACGACCTCTTGTATAAGGCACTATACAATAAGAACATACCTTATCGCATCCTCGCATGATGGATATAAAGCCCGAAATGTGGTTTCCTCCAATACGCAAAGGGATCACATCCTTATACGTTTCGGTTTTGGATAGTTGAACATTGATTGCTTTGTTGCCATTTTCGGCAGCTCCTACCAGATTAGGCAGGTCGAGGTAGGCATCGGGGCCTACTACAACATCTACATGATGCTTGTCGTGTAGCTCTTCTTTTACTCGTTCGGCCATACAACCCAGAACACCAATAATCATATTTGGCTTTTTCTTTCTCTTGAGAGCGTTGAAGTAGTCGAGACGTTGAATAACTCTTTGCTCGGCGTTGTCGCGTATCGAGCATGTATTTACAAAAACAGCATCGGCTTCTTCCAGCTTATCTGTCATGGTATAACCATCCATTTGCATTACGGATGCAACAACCTCGCTGTCTGCTACATTCATTTGACAGCCGTAGGTTTCGATGAACAGTTTTTTGTCTTCGGTTGAAATCGTGGATTTAAAGTCCAGTCCTTTCTCGTTGTTCATAGAAATATATTTTAGTATGTAATTAAGCTTAGATGATTTATCTCAAAACATCTTTGGCTGGCAAAAATACGAAGAAAAATGGAATTGTTTATTTGTTTTGTGCTTTTTAAGGTAATGTCTATACAATAGTCGTTAAATGTTCGAATGTTTTTTAATCAATTCGTCATTATGCTTTATCTTTGTCCGTTGACCTAAAACTCTTTTATCTAAAATATATTTTATGAAAAGGAACCTATTTTTATTCCAATTATTACTTCTCGCATTTGTAATGAATGCTCAGCCTAAGAAAGATTTTAAAACAGTTCGTATCAGCTACCAGACAAGCATGAATGGTAAAGCTTACGAAGGAGCAAATACCATCGTGGAGATATGCGGAACTGATGTGCAAATAAGTCGTAAATATGCCGAAGTGCAAGAGGGTGCTCCGATACAATACACCTATCTTGATTATGCAACAAATGAAGAAACGAAAACCGCAAAGTTGGCAAATGGTGATGAGTTTTATACAACGCGATCATTTACATTAAATGATAAACTCGAATTTTTGCGCGAAACAGAAACTATTGCCGGTTACCTCTGCAAAAAAGCAAAGACTGTTATTAATTCTAATACAATAGAAATATGGTATACAACCCAATTAGGAGTCAAAGGATCTATGCAACCCGGTGTTGGTTTGCCCGATGGAGTTGTGCTTAAGGTAGTAAGAAACGGACAATACGAAGAAAAAGCAACAAAGATTGATTTGCTAAAAGAGATTGTGAATGTAAAACCTGTTCTTAAAGGTGATAAGCTGACTGCCCCTGCCTATAATTACCGTATACAGCAAAGCCAGGTTATTGTAGCCGACGTGTTTAATAATCAGAGTATATACTTTAGGGATATTCCTAAGCCGGAGCAGTTGAACGATACAGAAATAATGCAATTTGCGAATGGTTCTATCGTCTTGAAAAAAGTAAAACTTCCTGCCGATAATAGTAGTTATTCTATTTTTGCTGAGCTAGCCCAACACTCTGAAGGCGATGCTTATGACCGTACGGGTAGTGTCTTTATCGTGCCTACCAATAGGAAACAATCATTTATGGATGGGTTATTAAAAGGAAGAGAAGCATTACCTCAGTATACCGATAAACATGGGAAATCGTATGAGGGAATGGTTGCTACAGAAGATTATTTGCCGCCTCTCGAGTTGATGCGTTTTTATACTTCATTCGGAGTAAAGGGATATAACCATATTGAAGTAGCTGAATATAACTGGCCGGACTCAGTGGTGTTTAAGCAAGAAATTACCGACTATGCGAAGTATCTGAAAAATGAAGTGTGGGTAGGTGCATGGATCGGAAATTATGCGAAAAACGGACACAACGTATCTTTGAAGATTAAGTATTATCCAAACGAGAAGCGAGCAGAGAAAGAAGTATATCCTCTGTTTACAACTACAAATATTATGGAAATGGCAGGACAGGCTTATCCTGACGGATTGTTCCGCAACGATTCTCTGACTGTAAACTTCAAAACAGATGTAGACCTCAAAGATGCCTATATCCGATATATATCTACAGGCCATGGCGGCTGGGGTGGAGGAGACGAATTTAATCCGAAGCTTAACGAGATATTTATGGATGGTTCTCGCCTGATAGCTTACACTCCTTGGCGCGAAGATTGCGGCAGCTATAGAGAGTTAAACCCGGCTTCGGGCAATTTTGCAAATGGCTTATCGTCATCCGATCTGAGTCGTTCGGGCTGGTGTCCGGGTACAGTAAGTTACCCTGTGTTTATACACATTGGGGATGTGAAGGCCGGTGAACACCAACTGAAGGTGGCTATACCCGTGGGAGACCCCGAAGGTAGTGCTCTGAGTTATTGGTGTATCTCAGGAGTATTAGTGGGCGATAAGAAATAAGACTATAATATTTCCGGAGCTTTGTGACTTTTATCCTTTTGGTACGACTAATAAAAAACAATATAAACCATACTATAAAATATGTATTATCTCGAAGCCCACGATGTGGTGAAACAATATGGTAGTCATAGAGCTCTCGATGGCGTAAGCGTTGAAGTGCCAAAAGGTTGCATCTATGGATTGCTGGGGCCTAATGGCGCAGGCAAATCTTCGCTAATCCGAATAATAAACAGGATAACTGCTCCCGATGAAGGACAAGTCTTTATAAATGGAAGGGTGTCGGTAGCCGATGATGTTTTCAATATCGGTTATCTGCCCGAAGAAAGAGGCTTGTACAAGAAAATGAAAGTTGGAGAGCATATTATTTTTCTGGCACAATTGAGAGGCCTCTCGAAAGAAGATGCAGTACAAAAAACGCAATATTGGCTAAAGAAGTTTGATATACTATCCTGGCAAGGGAAGAAAGTGGAGGAGCTATCGAAAGGTATGCAGCAAAAGATACAATTTATTGCTACTGTCATACATGAACCTGATTTGTATATCCTTGATGAACCTTTCAGCGGATTCGATCCTGTAAATACAGAATTGTTAAAAAGAGAGCTGTTGGAGCTGAAAGCAAAAGGCAAAACAATAATTCTTTCCACTCATAATATGGAGTCGGTAGAAGAATTGTGTGACGAAATATCTCTGATAAATAAATCTAGAGTTGTATTGAATGGAAATGTGAAGGAAATACGTGCAAGATACAGAAAGCATATTTTCAAGCTTCAGGTTGTGGGGGAAACTTTTGATCTGGAATCTCCTCACTTTTCGATATTATCGCAATCAACAGACAGTAATGTTACGGAACTACTCATTCAGCGTAATGATGAGGCTTCCAACTCAGAGTTGATACAAGAGATAGCCAAACGATATGAAGTGGTGACTTTTGAAGAAGTATTGCCTTCGATGAATGATATTTTTATACAAATCGTATCAGAGACAAAACAATGAGAGGATTAAAGCTAATTATACATAGGGAATTTACCTCGAGGGTAAAGACTAAAGCGTTTATCTTGACGACGTTGCTAACGCCATTCTTATTTTTGGGAGTGTCTACTATCCCTGCATTGCTGATGATGTTGAGTAGCAATGATGACATAAACAAAGTATATGTCATCGATCATACAGGTTCTTACTTTAATTTGTTTCAGTCATCTAAGAACTATGAGTTTGTGAAATTATCGGACAACGATAGTAAGCCGAGCGATAAAACCACAGCGATATTAGAAATCTCAGAAGACCTGAGCGTAAATCCGAATGCAGCAACTTTCTATTCCGAAAAGCAGCAGCCTCCTCGTGAGTTGACTGTTTATATCAACAACATACTTACCGATGCTGTTAGAAATAAAAAAATAGACGATTTTACCCAACGGAGTAATATCGAACCACAACTTGTTGCCGATCTGCAACAAATATTGAAATCGAAAGATCAGATAAATGTGTCTACTATCCGTCTCGACGAAGCCGGACAGAAAACCGAAACACTTGGTCAGGCGGCATCTTTTGTAGGGATGGGGCTTACATTGTGTATGTTCTTCTTTATCATGATGTATGGGCAAATGGTGGTGCAAAGTGTTGTAGAAGAGAAAACAAACCGCATCATTGAAGTGATTATTTCCTCCGTTAGACCTTTAGATCTGATGATGGGTAAAATAGTTGGAGTAGGGTTGGTTGGTTTGCTACAATTGGTTATCTGGCTTGTTATAGGAGGCGGTGCACTTGTTGCTATGCAAATATTCCTCGGAACAAGTGTAGATACCACTGCTACAATGGAGGCTCAACAGGCAATAAGTGCAATGGCACAGAATAATTCGGAGATGGCTTCGGTCGTTAATAGTCTATTGGGTGTCAACTGGCTACAGGTAGGAATCTGCCTTATATTATATTTTGTGGGAGGATATCTTCTTTTCTCCTCTTTGTATGCCATGTTTGGGTCTGCTGCTAACGATTCGCAAGAGGCTCAGCAGCTGATGATGCCATTGACTATTATATTATTATTGGCTTTTTATACAGGTATTGCAGCATCTCAGAATCCTGAAGGCGCGATGGCGTTTTGGTGTTCGATCATACCATTTACTGCGCCTGTGGTAATGATGGTTCGTGCTCCGTTCGAAATATCTATCTGGGAGTTGGCCTTGTCCGTCGTTGTGTTGTATGCAACTGCCATATTGATGGTTAAATTGGCAGCAAAGGTCTATCGTGTCGGTATTCTGATGTATGGTAAGAAAGTGACCTTTGCCGAAATGTTTAAGTGGTTGAGATATAAATAATTTAAGATAAGTTTAGTGAAGCAATCCTGTCATATTTGTTTTGGCAGGATTGTTTGTTTTTATTATTATTGTTAAATTTGCAAGCAGACTAAAGAGAATGCCTTGATAGTTCCTTTTACAGGCTTAGATAAAACAAACGAATACAAATACGATGAAATTGAAACTACTTTTAGGTTTATTGCTAATCCTTTCATTAAACTGTTTTTCCCAAAATATAACGAAGATAGAAGTACTTTCCGTACCGATGGATACCGAGATGCCATACAGTGTAGATTGTATGAATTATGATTTTGCATTTCAGAATGTTATTGATAAAAAGACAATCGTAGGTAGTAATGCGATACGCAGAATAACGAGTGTATTGAAAAATCTACCGGTAGCCGACAAAAGCCAGTATCCTACTCCTGATACGCGAATGAAATTGAGATTGTTTTCGAACGGTAAAGTAATATTGGAGGCTTGTATAGGCAAATTTACTATTCTCAAAGATGATGGAGTTTATTTTTACTCGAATGACATGTTTAACCTGTTAAATGACTTGTTGAGCTATAAAGAACAAAAAGGGGAAAGCGAGCAGTCAGAGCCAAAATTAGAGTTTAACACAGTAAAGCAATACAAAGGTTTTTTAGGTGCGGCAATGGGAACCATATCTTTCGATAATGGGAATAACTTCCTGTATGATATAGACGGCTCAATCTTAAAAGAAAAGCTATTAGGAACATTTACTATTGATGATAATATCATTGACTGTACAGTTTCCAAGTCGTATAATGACGTCTTTGAGAAAGGAGATAAACTAAAGTTTATGATTAAATCTGACACACTATTTCAATATAACAGTGAACAAGAGCCGGATAGAAATCGTCCTTTGCTTAGGATAAGATAAATTTTGTTTAATAAAATAAAGGTGTTGATTGTATAATAATCAACACCTTTTATCTGCTATGTGAATTTACATAAAAATACAGTAAGTCTATAAGCCGGGTTCTGTACTCTTCAAGAAGAGTGTTTGCCATTTATCTACGCCTGATGTCGCCAACAGGCTCTAGCGACCTACCCCCCGGCATCGGACGAGCAGCCCTACATGCGCCGGTATACATGGTCTTACAACTCGCAAGTGGTACGGCTCTATATATTGCTATACAGACCGGTGAGCTCTTACCTCACCTTTTCACCCTTACCCCTGATAGGGGCGGTTGTTCTCTGTTACCTTAACTTTGCCCTCGCGAACAGCTTCCCATTAAGAAATACGATGCTCTGTGTTGCCCGGACTTTCCTCTTTCTGCCTTGCGGCAGCCAGCGGCAAACCGACCTACTGCAATTTGATGCAAAGATAGTTCATTTTCTTGGAATATATCTTACTGTATTAAGTTTGGATTTGTTCGTTACTTTGTTTAGCTCTCTTATCCTTATACATTTCGTTGAACTTAGGACGAATTAGCAGACGTAGCGAAACATCATAATTCAGATAACTCCATACCCAATCGATGAATACAGAAACCTTATTTCTCATTCCCACAATAGAAAGGATATGTACCAGCAACCACAACCACCATGCAACCCAGCCCCCAAAGCGAAGTTTCCCGAGGTCGGCAACAGCAGCATTACGCCCAATGGTAGCCAATGAGCCTTTGTCTACATATACAAACTTATCCCAATTGTCCGATTCTCCCTTATTGATATTCTTGGCTAGTTGTTTTGCCATTTGTAGCGCGACTTGAGCTACCTGAGGATGACCCGCAGGGTAACTTTCGGACGTTTGTAAAGATGTATCACCAATTGAGAAAATATCTTTATAGCCATTTACCTGATTGTATTCGTTTACAACCAAACGTCCCCGGTTGTATGCCGTTTCGTTAAGGCCGGCTAAGCTATTTGGCTTAACTCCTGCCACCCAAAATACATTACGAGAACGTATTTGAGTGCCGTCAGCAATATTCACATAAGGGCTTTCTACCGATTTTACCGATTTATCCTGATAAACGATAACACCTCTGTCTAGTAATGTTTTTAATGCAGTTTCGGATGCTTGTTCCGACATGCCTGCCAATAGACGAGAGCCTGCATTCACCAAGTGGATTTCCATTTTGGTAAAGTCTATCTCCGGGTAGTCTCTTGGCAAAACCGTTCTTCTCATATCGGCCAATGCTCCGGCTAATTCAACACCTGTTGCTCCTCCTCCGACGATAACAAAAGTCAACAATTCTTTTCGTTTTTCTTCGTCTGTTGTGATCAAAGATTCCTCGAAGCTTAGTAGTATCCTGTTTCTCATCAAGAGTGATTCGGATACAGATTTTAGTGAGAATGTATTTTCTATTAGATCTGTATTCCCAAAATAATTTGTATCGCATCCTGTGGCGATAACTAAAAGGTCGTATGTAATGATGCCGATATTTGTTTCAATCTTCTTATCAGATGTATTTACGCTTAAAGCCTCACACATTCTGAAATGAAAGTCTTTATTTTTCTGAAAGTTCTTTCTGTATGGATAAGATATCGAACTCGGTTCTAGTCCTCCGATAGCCACCTGATAGAATAAGGGTTGAAACTGATAGTAATTGTTCTTGTCTATCAGTACTACCTGATATTGATTTTTATCCGCTCTTTTTGCAAGTTCGAGTCCGGCAAACCCTCCTCCGATAATAACCAATCGTTTCTTCTTTCCGGAGTCGGGCAAGTTTGCTTTTATAATCATATTGTAGATATATTAAAATTAAAAAACCATCTTACTGATAAGAGTTGATCAGTAAGGTGGTTTTATTTATATATAAAGATAAATTTAATTATCTTTCTTAATTTCCTATTTTGGCTTTAGCTTTCGCTTCCTTTTTTGATTCCCACTTAGCCTTAGCTACTTCGTAAACACCCGGAAGAATAGATACAACAACAATAATAAAGACTACCTTGTCGAGATTTTTTTCTACCCATTCGTTACTTCCTATAATAGCACCTAAAGCACAAAAGATAACCACCCATGCTATACCTCCTATAACATTGTAGGAGAAGAAATGTTTATAGCTCATTTTGCCCATGCCAGCAACAAAAGGAGCGAAGGTGCGAACAATAGGTACAAAGCGGGCAAGGATGATGGTTTTGCCTCCATGTTTTTCGTAAAACTTGTTTGTTTTTTCAAGATATTCTTGCTTGAATATCTTCGATTTGGGATTGCTAAAGAGCTTTTCTCCAAAGAGACGGCCTATCGAATAATTTACTGCATCTCCTATAACGGCTGCTACAATCAGTATACCGACAAGGTAATAGATATGTAGCGGATTATCGGGACGTACGGCGATAGCCCCTGCTAGAAATAATAAAGAGTCACCCGGTAAAAATGGTGTTACAACCAAACCTGTTTCGCAGAAAATGATCAAAAACAAAATGGCATATACCCATAAGCCATATTCAGTTACCAGCATGTCTAATGTTCCGCCTGTATCTCTTAACAGGTTAAGAAAGAAGTTCCAAACTTCGTGTAAGAATTCCATTTTAATGTTGTGTTACTTAATTTTTATGGTAATACGAGAAATGATGAGATTCGCACCTCATCATTTCCCATTAAATTTTTCACTGAACCAACAAGCCGGCTGCGACTTCATCTCTCTTTGCTTTACCTGCCAATTGTTCAACAAGGCTTAGCGCAAAATCGATAGTCAGTCCGGGACCTCTTCCGGTAGTTATATTTCCGTCTATTACAACAGCTTTTTCTGTTTGCAATGTAGCTCCTTTCAGGTATTGTTCAAATCCGGGGTAGGCTGTTGCCTTCTTCCCTTCCAAAAGACCTAAACCTCCTAAGACCATCGGCGAAGCGCATATTGCAGCAACCTTTTCGCCTTTGTTGGCAAAAGCGAGTAGCTCTTTTTTCAAGCCTTCGTGTTCGTTGAATTTTGTTGTGCCTCCGGGCAAAACAAGCATTTCTGCTTTAGAAAAGTCAACCTCGTCGAACATCAGGTCGGCTATTACAGGTACTTGATGACTGGCAACCACTTGTTTGCTGTCAGTCAACGAAACGGTTTTCACATCCAAACCTCCACGGCGAAGAACATCGACTGTGCCAAGAGCTTCAATCTCTTCAAATCCTGTGGTCAGAAATAAAAATATAGTTTTCATATCCATTTAATTTAAATTAAACTTATATGTGATTGTTCCTTTTTGATTGGTGACGGATGACACTGTGTTGAATTTTGTCCTTTTTGCGGCTCTTAGAGCTTCGTTCCGCAGGTTTGTATTTGGTGTATTTGTGCCTTTTCCGATTGTAGCTTCTACTACATCACCTTTAGCATTTACCAATATATCGACAACAACAGTACCGTAATCGTCTACCGAATAGTTGGGTTTGATCAGCCCGCCGCTGCCAAGGCTGCGTCCACCAAGATCGAATGATCCCCAGCCGCCAACACCTGACGTTTTGCCATAGCTGGCATTTCCTGTTGGTACACCTTGTGTGCCTGTTCCTTCAGTATTGCCTCTGCTGCCGCTGCCTGTTCCGTTGCCAAACAGTCCGGCCATTTGGTTGTTGATTTGTCCTTTCTTAGCCGCTTCTTGTTGTGCTACACGGTCAGCTTCAGCTTTCTTTCGTCTTTCGTCTGCTTCTTGCTGTTTCTTTTCTTCAGCTTTTTTCTTAGCTTCTTTTATGGCTACTGTTTCTTCCAGATTTTGAGTAACGGGAGCTTCTTTTGTGTTCGATACTGCCGGTTTTGTTTTGGTTGCAGTGTTCTCTACCATCGGGATCGGATCTTCAACCACATTGGGTGAAGTGGCTTCTTCAGCTCCGGTATCTCCATTGCCTCTACCAAAGGGCTCATCGTCTCCAAATGCATCGGGTACGTTGCCAAACATAACAGGAACTCCTCCCAAATCTTCGGCAGTCCTTGCCATTGGTGTCAAATCGAGGGTATAAAAAATAAGAGCTAAGATAATTAGCAAGTGAAATCCGATTGTTGCACCTAGACCTATTATTTTATCCTTCTGAGCTTCCATTTTTAGTCTACTTCAGTTTTTGGTTTCAGGCAATCCTTGTATGCCTTTATTGTATTTTCAAGACCCAAATACAATGCGTCGCTGATAAGGGCATGCCCGATAGAGACTTCATCTATTGTGGGTATATTTTCATATAGATAATTCAAATTTTCAAGACTGAGGTCATGACCCGCATTTAATCCTAGTCCAAGTTTCTTTGCTAATTTGGCCGCAACTACAAAAGGCTCTATGGCAGCCTCTTTGTTTTTGACATAATTGGAGGCATAAGGCTCTGTATATAGCTCAATCCTGTCTGTTCCCGTTTTTGCTGCGGCCTCTATTATTTCGAGTTCTGTGCCAACAAAGATAGATGTGCGTACTCCTACAGCCCTGAATGTATCAACCAAATCGGATAGGAATTGTTGATGTTCAACAGTGTTCCAGCCGGCATTGGATGTAATAGCATCTGGCTTGTCCGGAACAAGTGTTACTTGTGTGGGACGTATCGTTGTAACAAGGTCTATGAACTTTTGTGAAGGATAACCTTCGATATTAAATTCAGTTCTGATCTTTGCCTTTAAGTCATATACGTCTTTGAATCGAATGTGTCTTTCGTCGGGACGAGGATGAACTGTTATACCTTCTGCACCAAATCTTTCGCAATCGAGAGCAACTTGTACAACATCCGGAACATTACCTCCTCGAGCATTGCGTAGTGTTGCAACCTTATTAATATTTACACTTAACTTTGTCATGTCAAACCATTAAAACCGCCGTTCTTCACAAATTGCTAGAGATAGATGTTAATAGATAAAACTTTTTTAGCACCTTTGTGGAACGATATCAAACTACAAATGTAATATGATTTGATGAGAAAGCGCGTATCAGTTCTGTTTTATTAACAGCTTAGAAAATCATTTGTTTGTATATAAATAGGTTCCGTTAAAAGTAAATGCGATGAAAATAGCCATATTCGGTAGCAAACATCAGAAGAAAGAACAGGTCGAAAAGTTATTTGGAATCTTAAAAGATAACAACGTAGAAATCTATCTTCAGGAGAAATTCTATTACTACTTAAGAGATTGCCTTCACTTGCAATATGATATCGCTGGTATTATAAAGAACAGTGAGTTCGATGTTGACTTGGTGGTAACAATCGGAGGAGACGGAACATTCCTGCGTACTGCGTCGGTAATAGGCAAAAAGAATATTCCGATACTCGGTATAAATGCCGGACGATTAGGCTTTCTGGCAGATGTAGGCGAAGAAGATCTGGAAGCTACCTTCGAAGATGTGTTTTCGGGGAACTACCGTATCGAACATCGTAGCCAACTACATCTGACTACCGAACATAAGATATATCATGGCTTCAACTATGCTCTCAACGAAGTGGCTATTATGAAGCAGGATACGGCTTCGATGATCACCGTACATGCATATATCAACGACGAATACCTGACTTCTTATGAAGCTGACGGGCTCGTTATGGCTACACCTACAGGCTCTACAGCATATTCACTCAGTGTGGGAGGGCCGATAATAGCACCCGATGCCTGCAACTTCGTTATTGCAGCCATAGCCCCTCATAGCCTGGGAGACAGACCTTTGGTTATAACAGACGACAGCATTATCACCTTCGATGTAGAAAGCCGCAACAATAGTTTTCTCATCTCGTTGGATGGAAGGTCTAATGTATTTCAGGCAGGGACGAAGCTGACTGTAAAGAAGGCAGATTTTACCCTTCAGGTATTAAAACGGAAAGATAATACCTTCTACAAAACGTTGAGAAGTAAACTCATGTGGGGTGTTGATCCCCGCCAGAGCTAAGGCCTTCCCGTAAGACTATAAGAACAGCGATTCATGTATAATCTCTCCCACTGTAGGATGAGGGAATACAATTTTCTGAAACTCTTCTACAGTAAATCCTTTTTCGATAGCAATGCCGGCTATAACCACCAGTTCCGAAGCGGGATTACCCAGCATGTGACAACCTATGATTCTCGAATCTTCGTCGATGATCAGTTTACAAACACCATTTCCAAGTTCATTTTCAGCTACAAAGCGTCCCGAATATGCCATTGGGAGTTTGTGAGCAGTGTATTTTATACCTTTAGCCGTAAGCTCTTCTTCTGTTTGTCCTACTCCTGCAATCTCAGGGTTGGTATATACCACTCCCGATATTGCCTTGTAGCTCATGCTATCGGTTTTTCCTAGAATATGATTGATGGCTACCTCCCCTTCGCGTACCGCAGTATGTGCCAGGAGTGAATATCCTGTAATATCTCCGCATGCATATACATTGGGGTGAGATGTTTGCATATTCTCATTTACCTTCACGCCGTTTCTAAATAATTCGATGTTTAGCTTATCCAGATTCAGGTTTGCAGTAACAGGGCGTCGTCCTGTACTCAATAATATCTGAGAGGCTTCGATTGTCGATTGTTCCCCGTCTTTTTCGATAATGATCTGGCCGTCTTTTATTTCAACGACCTTGGTGCTCAGGTGAAAATCGATACCTTTCTTAGTATATTCTGCACGAAGCATGGCTGATAGTTCTTTGTCCATTGCTCCGAGTATCTCGGGTAACATTTCTATCACTGTCACTTTTACCCCCAGACTATTAAAGAATGAAGCAAACTCGATACCGATAACTCCCCCTCCGATAACGGCTAAAGATTCCGGTACGTCTTTGTTGTCCAATGCTTCTTTCGATGTCCAGTATCCTGATTCGCTTAGTCCCTTGATGGGAGGGATAATTGTTTCAGAGCCTGTTGATAATAAAACCTTTGCTGCGGTAATCGTTTCACCGTTGCATGATATGACAATATTGCGCTCCCCGTCTTCACCTTCGATGGTTGCTTCACCTATGATTACTGTTACATCATGTGCAGCCATTTTCTGTTTGATACCGGCTACCAGCTTACGCACTGTTTTTTGTTTACGGGCAATTATTTTAGGTAGATCGAAAGTCGGGCTTTCTTCTACGCCGACTCCATACTTTGCAGAGTTTTTTACATTATCTAGGGTCTTTGCCGAGTATAGAAGTGTTTTGGTAGGGATGCAACCTTCATTGAGGCATACGCCACCCAATGCATTCCTTTCGAATAATACAGTTTTTAATCCGTTGGCAGAAGCTCTTTCGGCTGCGGTATAACCGGCAGGTCCTCCTCCAATAATAGCAACATCGTATAAAGTCATATTCTAAATTATATAGTAAAAAAAGTAACAAGGTTACAAAAATAATTGATGTTCATTTTCAGTATCTTATAAGCAAAAGGTGACAAAAGTGACAGTTTTATCGCTGTTTTTATGTGTTACCTTTTTTATCCTCTGTGCCTACCCTAATAAAGATAAAATCTTATTGTTTTTATACAGAAAGAGTTTGTCTTATTATAAGATATAGTAACATGGTAAAGATAGGCAATTTAGTAATTTGTTCCTCCCTATAGGAGTTAGATTATTTGATTTTCCTTTGTTTTTTGTATTACATTCCTTGTTGTAAATAATCTGAATTACTTAAATAGACTATCACTGCTTATTTCTGTAAAAAAGTCAACTCTTTCAATCTCAAATGTTCCCCTGTAATTATACTTAATCTTTATATACCTGAAAGTAGGTGTTTTTTCTATTCAAAATCATTATTTATGGTGATTGTAGCTTTTTGTGTCGATTTATATTTTTGTCCCGAAAAAGCACTGTTTATTTTTATATAAACGAGTAGGGAAATTAAGGAGACTAAAAATGCCGGGCTCATCCCCAAAGGATAACAAAAATATCTATAATCTTTTGATAGTAGAAATAAACTTTGTTTATGTATATCTGAAACATATGTGTGTTAAGCTGATTAACATACAAAATTATTATCATAAAATTACTTACAAATGCAACAACAACGTATTTCTTTACGCCTGTTCGGTATAATGTTTTTGCTTATGGGCATTGTCATATCATTGTCTGCACAGCAAAAATCGGCTGTTATAAGTGGTCGGGTATTTACTTCTGATGGAAAACCAGCTTCTAACGTTAGTATAACGATCGAAGAATTACATAGGAGCGATATGTCGAATGCTCAAGGATTCTATAAGATATCAGGCGTCCATGCCGGACATTACACCCTCTTGTTTTCATCTGTGGGACTGCAATTGTCTAAAGTAGAAGTCGCTGTAGAGTCAGGCAAAGACCTACAGGTTCAGGATGTTTTCTTGAACGAAACGACTGAAAATCTGCAAGAGATAGAAATTATAGCAACCAAGAAGAACCCATTTGCTGAAAAAATGAGTGCATCGGTTGCTAAACTCCCACTTGCCGACTTGGAAAATCCACAGGTATATAATACAATCAACAAGACGGTTATTAAAGAACAAGTCGTTACAAGCCTCAATACAGCATTGAAAAATGCGACAGGTATAACCCGTCTGTGGGAAAGTACCGGACGTGCAAATGATGGTGCGGAATATTACACCATGCGCGGATTTTCTTTGCAACCAACCATTGTGAATGGTGTGGCTAACATCAGCAACGGAGCTTTGGATCCGGCGAATGTAGAAAATATAGAAGTGGTAAAAGGTCCTTCGGGAACACTGTATGGCGGGAACCTTATTTATTATGGAGGTCTGATCAATGTCGTTACCAAGAAACCGTACGATACTTTTGGCGGAGAGTTTGGTTACATTACAGGTAGTTATGGGCTAAACAGAGTAACAGCGGATGTAAATACCCCGTTGAGCGACAAAGCCAGTATGAGAATCAATGGTGCTTACCATTATGAAAATACATTTCAGGATAATGGTTATTCAAAATCATTTTTTATAGCTCCTAGCTTTAAGTTTAAGGCTTCAGATCGCTTGACTTTCTTTATTAATACGGAATATAAATCATTGGAGAGAACAACAGCTCCTATGATTTTCTTATACCGCTCTGCTCCTGTAACTTTCTCAAATATGGATTTGTTTGATAAGAACTATAAAAAGTCATATACAAGTAATCGGCTAGCTGTCAATAATCCTACATATGGTATGCAAGCTCAGGCTTTGTATAAAATCAATGAAAACTGGAACTCGCAGACCATTGTGGCTGCCAGTAATACAAAATCGGATGGGTATTATCAATATTTATGGGATAATGTAAATGGTAGCGATTTTACACGCTACATCTCCAGATTAAATTCTTCTACCGATGCTATAAATGTTCAGCAAAATTTTACAGGAGATCATAAGTTTGGTAACATGCGTAACAGAGTTGTTTTTGGTGTAGATTATTTACAGAAAGAATATCAGGATAATAGTTATGCTTGGGTTGCAAACGGCGTGGTGTCGCTTGCCAATCAGACAGATACAGGTGTGCTTACTGCTACAGGGGTGGATGCTCTCTTGGCTGCTGATCCGGGAAGTGTATCCAACTCTACAGTTAAGATTTGGAGTACTTATTTGTCTGATGTTGTCAACTTTACTCCTCAACTGTCTGCATTAGTAGGACTTCGTTTGGATAACTATTCAGCATCAACTTCGTGGAATACTAAAGAGGTGAAAAATCAGGTAACCTTCTCTCAAAAATTAGGTCTTGTTTACCAGCCAATTTTACAACATCTTTCTTTGTTTGCCAATTATATGAATGGTTTTCAAAATCTTGAACCTGTAACGCAGCACGATGGTTCGGGTAATACCACAATGAAGATATTGAAACCAGAGAAAGCGAATCAGTGGGAAGTGGGTGTGAAAAGCAACCTGTATAGCGATAGAGTTTCGTTGACTGTGAGTTACTATGACATCAAAGTTTCTAACAAAACGATGGCTGATCCGGCGAATGTGTTGAATGTAATTCAAGGTGGAGTGGTAAAAAGTAGAGGGGTAGAAGTAAGCCTTATCGCCAATCCTGTTGTAGGGTTGAATATGATTGCGGGTTATAGCCACAATTACAATAAGATAACAAAGGATGCTGCCGATGGTGATTATATCGGTCTAAGATCGGAAGAGTCAGGTCCGGCAAACTTGTTTAATGCATGGGTAAGCTACAAATTGACTACAGGTTCGCTGAAAGGGTGGGGAATAGGCGCAGGTGCTAACTACGCATCAGAATATAAAACACTCAACAGACACTCAACCGGTAGTTTCACTTTACCAAGTTATACTATTTTCAATGCGTTGATTTCTTATAATGGAGATAACTATACCATCAGTTTGAAAGGGGATAACCTCGCCAACAAAAAATATTACGGAGGATGGAGTACAGTTACACCGCAGAAATTGCGTACCATATCTCTTGCATTGAATTATAGATTCTAAGAAATAATGAGGTTGTCTCAAAAGTAATATTTTAATAATGAAAATTACTTTTGGGATATCCTCTTTAAATTTTCTAATTAAAAAAATCTCTCTCATGACATTCAAAAAGATAGCTTATCAACTGCATCTTTACCTGGGGCTTATCTCCGGGCTTATTTTTTTTATTGTATGCCTGACGGGAGCTATTTGGGCATTAAAGCTTAATGGATGGGTAGATCAAGAAAAACTACCCGAAGTATTGCAAGGCAAACATACGACGGTTGTTCGGCCCTCATCGGTAATAGAAATTGCCAAGAAAGAGTTTAAAGATAAAACACCTGATTATATAGAGTATTCGGAAGATGCGCCAATTAAAGCGACTTTCCGTGGACAAGGATATAATTATTCGCTGCAAATGAATCCTTATACGGGTAAAGTGATATCGGTGAAAGGTGCTGAAGGTTCTTCGGGTTACGACTTCTGGGATTTCATTGGGATGGGGCACTTTTCTCTTTGGCTTCCTTATAGTATAGGGCAACCCATTGTAGGGTATTCTACATTGGTTTTTGTGATTGTAATAATTACAGGACTTATTCTTTGGATTCCGAAAAGTAAAAAAGCCCTTAAATACAGCCTCTGGTTCAGGTGGAAGAAGAAAACCAAAATGTATAAGAAAGTATATGATTTGCACAATATTCTTGGTTTTTATGCCGCTTTTATACTCCTTATCATAAGCCTTACGGGTATGGTGTGGGCACTGGAATGGTGGTCGCAGGGTGTATATAAGGTTACTTCGGGTGGCAGGGTGATGCCTGAATGGAGAATGGCACAATCCGATACATTGCATATTGATACTCCTGCTAAAGATATTTATATGGGGATCGATTCATTGTTTTCGGATCTGTCACAAAAAGCTCCCACCGCTCAAGCTTTTTCGATATATCTACCCAATATAGAAGATAAGGCTTCAGCCATTATGATAACTGTATTCCCCGACAAGAAACTGTATTACAATGTAGATAGGTACTCGTTTGATAAATATACCTTTAAGCAGGTTGAGGTTGATCATCCGTATCAGGGTAAATATGAAAACAAAGATTTTGCAGACAAGCTACGCCGTATGAATTATGATATTCATATCGGAGCTATAGGCGGTACAGCGGGCAGATTATTGGTATTTCTTTCTACTCTATTTGGTATGAGCCTGCCGTTGACAGGATTATATCTTTACATCAGGAAGAGAAAGAAAACGAAGGGGAAAAAGAGTAATATTGCTGAATAAGATTATCTACCCACTTGTAAAACTCTTTTAGTTCAGCCGCATTATAGCCATCTTTACGCCAATGGTTTATTAGGGAATCGGACTTGTTTAATATCTGACTTTCTATGGGTTTTATCTTTTGCAGAATGCCGTTGCCATCGGCGGTAATGAGTGCCGCTAGATTGATATAATCATTCCCTTCTCCTCTATCTATGGGGAAGAGTTGTTTCTTTAGTTTCAGTGACCAATCGCATAGCTTTGCATTTCCTGTTTCATCGGCAAGCATTGTGGATGGGTACAAATTGTCTTTGTTGAGCCAAACAGGTACTGCCACTGTGGTAAGTGGTGAACCTAATATTGTCCACATAGTGGTAAGCGTAGCCGGTTCCGCTTTCTTTACGCCTTGTACAACAATAACCGAAGAGGAGGAGTAGCGGGGTATATAATCTCTGAATGCTGCAAAAACAGTCTTTGAAGTGTCTTGAGGCATCATGTCGTATAAGTTTGTCCCGGTAAGCCCGTGCGTGAGATGACGTGAAACCTCTTGTAACAAGAAACGATAAGAAAGTGATCCTGATAAAGCAGCCTTGTAAAATAACGGGTCGGCAGCCTGATAGCGGCTCAAGCCTTTATCTCTGGCTCTATCTCCCGAAAAAGAATAATTTGTACGAATAATATATCCCATAGGAGCTACGGAAGGATCATTTGCATCGTATTTCTTGAAGGTATAATCGCCTGTTTCGTAATAGGCAGCTCCTCCTTGTGCGTCTATCACCCCGAAGTTTGCATTTACATAAAGAGGCTTCGGTAATGTTTCCAGCATTTTTTCGAAATCGGCGAGCGTTGCACATTGTTGCAGAGCCATTTTTATGACGATACCTTCACGTTCTTCAGGTCCTACTTCTTTCTCATTCAGGTTGTACGATGCTGAGTTCATGATGGCAAAGCCTGTAGAATTATAGCCTCCCCATAGTTCTTTGCCTGTCTTATCTGTACTGTTTACAATACCAATGTAATGATATTTGCCATCGCTAAATGCCATTAATTTATTCTGTAAGGCATTTGTATCCCTGTGTTTGTAAAGCAAGGGGCGTCCGTCGATAGTTCCTTTACCCGATATAATAGCGGTGGTACATGCTATGGCGTGACCGGAGAGGACGAATAGCAAAAGATAAATAAAATATAGGCGTTTCATAGCGACTGATTTTAAGACAGATAAAAGTAATATATTTTATTCTATATATATCATTTTTTTTGTCATACCTCCGTCAACTACAATATTTTGTCCATTAATAAAATCATTCGCCGGTTCACAAAGGAACAGGCAAGTACGTGCTATATCTTCGGGTTTGCCTACTCTGCCCGATGGGTGCTGCTTATGATCTTCGGGACGTAAATTGCCGTAATGCCCTGTGTCTATCCAGCCCGGACTGATACAGTTTACCGTTATATTATATTCACTCAAGGAAATAGCTAAAGCGTGGGTAAGGGATACGATTGCTCCTTTAGATGCGGCATAGGCCTCAGAATTCGGTTCGCTCATCAAATAGCGGGTAGATGCCATGTTGATTATCCGCCCGTAGGTGTTTAATTTTTTATTTAGTGAGCGGTGTTTTGCTAATAATTTGGCAAGTATGAATATAGGACGTAGGTTGATATTCAGAACTTTGTCGAAGTCTTCTACTGACACATCGAGTATCGACCCGAAATTGCTAACTCCTACATTGTTGATAATGATATCTATATTTCCTTTTTGGGAGATAATCGTATGAACAAGATCACTCAAAGCCTCTGCGTCAGCAACATCAAGTTGGGCGAATGAGCATTTATAGCTTTTCATCTCTTCGCTTAGTCGCTTTCCTGCCTCTTCATCCGTATCGCAAAAAGTAACATCTGCTCCTTCTTTGCAAAAAGCTTTTACTATACTTCTGCCAATGCCATTGGCTCCGCCCGTGACAAATACTATCTTATTTTGCAAACTCTCCATAATTATTGTGTTTATTTGGGGATGAATACCTCTTCAAATAATTCTTTCATTTTGCTTTTTACTTCTTCCATATCTACCTTATGTCCAAGCTCCTTTTCGAGCGATGTTACGCCTTTGTCAACAAATCCACAAGGATTGATAAGTGAGAAATAAGATAAATCTGTATTTATGTTGAATGCAAATCCGTGCATTGTCACAAAGCGGCTACTGCGCACACCTATTGCCGCAATCTTTCGTGTGCGAGCAGGAATGGTTGTATCTATCCATACACCTGCTGCACCTTCTAGTCTTTCGGCTTTGATATTGTAAGATGCCAAAAAACGGATTATAATTTCTTCTAGGTTAAAGATATATTGTCTCAGTCCGATGTCGTATGATTCCAAATCGAAGATAGGATAACCTACAAGTTGTCCCGGACCGTGATATGTAATATCTCCTCCGCGATCTATTTGGAAAAGTGATACTCCTTTTTCTTTTAGAAAATTTTCCTGAAACAGAAGGTTCTCATGCTTACCATGTTTGCCAATTGTGATCACATGTGGGTGCTCGCAAAACAAGAGGTAGTTTTCGGGCTGTTCCCCTTTCTCCTTAAGGGATAGGGCTTCTGCGAATAACTCTTGCTGGTATTTCCATGCATGCCCGTATTCTATATTTTCTAGATCTTTGTATATCATTGTGTTTGCTGATTTATTTAACTTTACTCGGATTTTTATTTATAAAATCTTTCCAACTTGTAAATTTCTTTTCTTGTGAAGGGTTGTTTGTTTGGAAATAATGGCAAACTGCAGCGGCTAATCCATCGGTAGCATCCATCTGAGTTGGCATACTACCCTCCGGTATATGTAAAAAATGTTGCAACATATAGGCAACTTGCTCCTTAGCTGCACGTCCATTTCCGGTAATTGACATTTTTATTTTCAACGGGGCGTATTCAAAAATGGGAATATCCCGCGATAATGCAGCAGCCATAGCTACCCCTTGTGCTCTACCCAGCTTGAGCATACTTTGCACATTCTTTCCGAAAAAAGGAGCTTCGATGGCTAGTTCATCGGGTAGGAATTCATCAATCAGTCCTATTATCCGTTCAAAAATCCGTCGGAGTTTCAGATAATGGTCGTCATACTTGCTGAGCTGTAGTACCCCCATCGCTAATAGTTCAGGCTTGTTATTCACTACACGCAAGATACCGTATCCCATTACTTGTGTGCCGGGGTCGATACCCAATATTATTCGTTCTTTTTGTATCATACTACAAGCTTATTTCTTCCAATAATGTAACAAACCCCAAAGCCTTATTCCCAAACAGAGAGGTTAGCTCTTTCTGGAGGGCTTCGCCTTCTGTAGCATACCAGTGATTGAGCGTATCTACGTTCTTCACCTTGAACTGTAATGAATAGCTGGTTCCGCTTTCCTCATGCTGTGCGTGGATGCGTGCGAAACGAGGTTCGTGCAAGAAACCGCTATTCGTTGCTTTGATTATGTAAACATCTTTGATAAAACGGATATAATCGTTGCAGACTTCGTCTTCTACATGAAATGTAGTATTGAAAATGATCATTTGTCAGTGTTTTTTTTCTAAACAAAAATACGAAAAGTTTATGGGTTTTTCTTCAAGAATGAAACAAGCTGTTCTTGCTTATGGAATTTTATAGATTTGGGCATCTATTAGAGAAAGATAATTATTGTGATTATGAGAAGTGTGTTTTTCACTTACTACCTATCATTTAATGTGGCACGTATAGAATAAAGATAAGGATATCCGACTGTTTATACTTATCTTACTCTAACAGTCATCTTTAAATAAAAGAGGTTGTTCCGAAAGAATTTTTCAGAACAACCTCTTTGAATATTTATATCAGTTAATTAAGGTTTTAAGTCGACAAAAGAAGCCTTATTGTTTAGTACATTATTTACTTTTTCTACAATTTTTGTTTCCGGCAACATAAATGATCCTTTCTGCTTTGTGTCTAGCGCTGATGCCGCCACTTCAATCTGATAAGAACCTTTGTCTGCTACCCATGCACTCTTTTCGTGATTGAAAGATGCTAGGTCGCGAAGAGTTAAACGTAAAGTTATTGTTTGTTCTTCTCCCGGTTTTAGCAATCGGGTCTTTGCAAAAGCCTTAAGTTCTTTTGCTGGTTTATCTATAACATTCGTTGGCGAGGATAAATATAATTGAACAACTTCTTTTCCTGCTACTTTTCCGGTATTCTTCACATTAAAGCTTACATACAGTTCGTTGTCAAATACCTTATCACTTATTCTCATATCAGAATACTCAAATGTAGTATAAGACAGACCATATCCAAACTCGTATGCAGGTTTTACGTTGAATGTATTGAAATATCGGTATCCTACATATATTCCTTCTTTATACATCACCTCGGTTGGCTTATCGGCAGGAAGTCCCTGAAAATTATCGGCAGAAGAAACGTCTTCATATCTTACAGGAAATGTCATTGATAATTTCCCCGATGGATTTTCTTTCCCCGATAAAATGTCTGCTACAGAGTTTCCTGCTTCTTGCCCCGGAAGCCAAGCCATTAAGATTGCATCTACTTTGTTTTTCCAGCTTGTGACTTCTATCGCTCCTCCATTATTGAGAACTACTATCACTTTTTTCCCTTGAGCGTGAAATATAGTTGATACATTATCTATTAGGTTTAGCTCTTCTTGTGTCAGTTTAAAATCCGCTTCTATTTTTCTGTCGTCCATTTCTCCGGAACTTCTTCCGATGGTAATTATTGCAACATCATTTTTAGAGGCACTTTCTTTTATCATCGACTCTTTAAGCTTTGGCTGAGGCATTAGGGGAACCAGCATTAAAGGGTTAGCTTTCAATGCTTCTTTTACTTTGGCTACCTCAGTATTTACAAATGGAGTATAAAATTGATCGAGCTTCTGATCTGTCGAATAGCCTGCATTCTTTAGTCCTTCTTTTAGTGATACAATATATGCCTTGTTTACATCTCCACTACCTGTTCCTCCGGCAATGAGATTGTAAGATAGGCTTCCGAAAACAGCCAGATTCTTTGTGCCCGGAGCAAGAGGCAGAGCATTCTCCTTATTTTCTAATAAGACCATGCCTTCGGTTGCTGCCTGACGTGTGAGTTCTGCATGTTTTTTCAAATCGGGTTTATTCGAAAATTGATAATTTCTTATTTTGTTTGAAGATAAGATCATATCCAATATTCTTCTTACACAAATATCCAAATCCGCTTCGGTGAGAGCTCCCGATTTTAAATCATTCAGTATGTCTTCTTTTTGCGAAGGAATGCCCGGCATTAATAAATCATTACCGGCTTTTAGTTGCAGCGAAGTGTTGTGTTCTTTGCCTTTACCCATCAGAGCCTCTAAACCGTTGCTATATCCACCAAACCAGTCTGTTATAACCACTCCTTTATACCCCCATTCGTCTCTCAATATTGTTGTCAGCAGATCATAATCGGCCGAAGTATATATTCCGTTTATCTTATTGTAAGAAGACATTATGGTTGCCGGGTTTGATTCTTTAACTGCGATTTCAAAACCTCTTAAATAAATCTCTCTTAATGCCCTCTGAGATATGTTGACATTTAAGTCCATCCTGTTTTTCTCACTGTTGTTTGCCGCAAAGTGTTTTACCGATGTTCCCGAGCCGTTCTCCTGGATGCCGTTTATCATTGCTGCCGCAATTTTTCCTGTCAATAGGGGATCTTCCGAATAGTATTCATAATTTCGTCCACAGAGTGGGTTACGCATAATATTAATAGCCGGAGCAAGTTGTATATCAGATCCGTATTCCAATACTTCGTTTCCTATTGCTCGCCCTACCTGCTCTATCAACTTCGTATTCCAAGTGCAAGCCAATAGAGTGCCCACAGGGAATCCGGTTGCATAAAATGTTTGATCAGTGTTCTTTCTTGTTGGACTGATGCGCACACCTGCCGGTCCGTCTGTCATTACAATGGCCGGTATACCATATTTATCAAGAGGATAAGTTGTACCAGCTGCCCCCGGAACTAAATATTCTGTACCTCCTACTACCATATCTTTTATCAGCCCTTCGAACCCCTTCATGCCCGTTCCCAACACCAGGTTTATTTTATCATCTAGTGTCAGGCGAGTCATTAAGTCTGAAATTCGTTTGTTGTTGGGCAAACGAGTATCTTCATACGGTTGTAGCTTTCCGTCATTATTTAGGTCTAGATATGATTTCCCATCTACAACAATTTGTTTGGGCGATTGGGCAAATAATTCAAAAGTTGCGACAATTAAACAAAAACCTGTTAAAATATATTTTTTTATCATGTCAATATTTTTTTATCAATTTAATAATAACGTATTTTACACACCAGAGGCAAAGTTAATATATATGCCCAGAATGACGTATATAATACGTCAATGTTTTTCTATGTTATATAACATATAATATAGGGGACTATGCAGTCGAAAAGAATAAATATTAATATAATAACCTTATTAATAATAATTTATGGGATCTCCGTATTTGGAAAGTTTCAAAGCACAGACAGAGAATATACACCCGGGACTATCTGTAGACTGTGTTATTATATCGTTTCATGAGCAGAAAATGAAGATATTGCTCAATAAATATAAATTAAATAAATTGTGGATGTTGCCGGGAGGTTTAGTTCATAAGGATGAGGATGTTGATGAAGCTGTACAAAGAGTTTTGCTTCAACGTACCGGATTGACTAATATAAAATTGAGGCAATTCTATTTGTTTGGAAAGAAAGACCGTTGCAATATAGATAATAATAGAGATCTGCTAGAAAGTTATGGTGTTAGTCCTGACGATATTCCCAATTTGATGAGCCGGTATGCAACTTTGGGTTATTTTGCTTTCGTGCGTTACGATGAGGTATCGTTGAGCGAAGACGATACAGACTTGAGTATGTGGTTTGATATAGATAAAATACCTAAACTCAGCCATGATCATAATGAAATTATAAATCGGGCAATAAAGCACATAAGACTGCTTATTGATGTTATTCCTATCGGATATGAATTACTTCCCGAAGAGTTTACAATAGTAGAGTTGCGAAAAATATATGAAGGTATATTAGGTGAAGAGCTTGATAAACGTAACTTTAGAAAACGGATGCTAACCTCAGGCTTAATAGTCAATCTGGATAAAAAAAGAGAGACAGATCCTTATCCCCAACCTAACTTATACTCTTTCAATATGAAGAGGATAGAAATGTTATTGGAACTATGATATAATCATTTTGCTATCAGTTATGTGTATCCAAACATGTTTATTTCATGTTTGGATATTTTTTTTCTCAATTTGTGTTGTATAACATGTTAATTTGTATTGGCGTATATTGTACGCTATAATATTATTACATACTTTTGTATCGCGTATTAAACACACCATCTTAAGTTGATTTAAACTTAATAAAATTAATCTATAATGTTTTAACATAAATATGAGAAAAAATAAGATCAAAAAAGGGATATATATCGCTATATTACTATCCTTATTGGGCACTACAACAATGTATGCGCAAAAGGTTGAGGCTTTAAAAAAAGATACTGTTTCAGCCGATGCTAAGAAAGATGAAAAAAACATGATGTTGAATGCCAGTAGCAGTACCGGACCTCGTACGGTAAATATCGGACTGCCTGCGGGCGTTGCCGGCACATCGGTTGTAGAGAATGGATTGCCTGTAACTTATTTCTACTGGCCTGTTCTCCCTACTAGAGCATGGCGTTTAGATGCATCAACCATAGGTTTCGAGACTCTTAATTTAAATCAAACAGCATTGAGTACGGGAGACGTCGGTATTTCTATCGCTACGTATGATAATCTGGGTACAGATAGGGTTTTTGGTAATTTTGATATTACAGGAAACCATTATGGTTTGATGAAAGCCACCGGTGCTATAAGTGCTCCGATCAATAAAAATGGACTTTCTTTTGCTGCCGGATTTTATCTTAATTATGATCCCGGAACATTAGATGTCCCTTTCAAAAAATACTATAGTGACCAGACTCAAATGTTTAAAGGAGCATTGACCCAGAAATATAATGGAGGGAGAGATAAAATAAGTGTAATGTATAAATATATGAATACAGGCGGAATATCTTTAGGCTTCAGTCCCTTTTACTATAATGGTGATGGTAGTATAAAGGAAATTCCGGGTGTGAAAATTGGACGATCTTCATTTTTTGAAAAATCAGGAAAAGTATGGATGAAAGACATATATTCGGGAAATATGATTGAAGAAGATATGTTTGACCAAAATAAATGGAAAACGCATGAACTGTATCTCATTGGAGAAAACAAATTTGATAATAATTGGAAACTAAACTATACATTTAAATTATCACAAACCAAGGGCTCTCAATTGATCCAGGTACTGTTGGGTGCGCACGATATTACAGGTTATAGTTATACGGATGGTACGCCTGTGGAAGGTAGTGCCGGTATTCAACATTGGTTGTTCTCTAATCCCGAAATGACTATAAAAACTTTATCAGGAGTGTTGAATCTGAATAAAAAGACTAGTACGCATAATTTTAATATGGGCTTGATGGGTGCTATGTATAATCCGGGGGAATATTCTACAAAAACTTCAACATACTTTACTGATGTAAGAGAGAATCCTTCTAAGGTTGTTGATAACTCTAGTCAGATATTCCAATTCGATCAATACGGACAAATCAAGAGCATTGTCGGTAACGAGATGTATAATAGCGGATCGGAATATGATAGTGGATATGAAAGAAAATTGGCTTTATATTTTTCTGATAGATGGAATATAAGTTCCCATTTTAATATGGGATATGGTGCGAGAGTGGAATGGCAAAAAGTTAAGGGAACTTATGCCCCGAGATATAATAAGAATGGAGATCTTCTTGCTGTAACAGCTCGTAATGCTGATGGTACTTTTTCTAAAGATAAATCTAAGTATAAAGCAATAAATGATGATTATCTTAATCTTGTTTTAAATGCTGATGCTCTTTATAAACTAACAAATAGCTTTGGATTTTTAGCGGAGGCGGGATATAACAGACAATCTCCTCACTTGGAAAGCTATGCAGGTCAATATGAAGTAGATGCCAAACAAAATACGGTGTTGAGTGGAGGTTTAGGTCTATACTTCAATCACCCGCTAGTTGAACTGGTATCGAAAGGTACATTCATCAGTAAAAATAATTATGTTGGACGTATGGATTTGAAATTAGGAAATGAAAGTGCTAACACAGTTATTTACTACGACATTCAAACATTGGGATGGACAACAGACTTTATGTTCACGCCGTTTAAGTTTTTCGATAATTCTTTAAAAAACTTCAACCTTCACTTTTTAGTGACATTACAAGATCCTGTTTACAAAAACTATTCGATCAATCCTAAATTTCCGAGTGGAGCAATGCTTCCGGAGCCTGTAAAGTTTGACGATAAAAATGTACTTGTAGTTTCTAAATTTTTACTCGAGATCGATCCTAGCTATTCGTTTGGAATAGATAAAAATACAAATGCAAAAGTTTGGTTAAGTGGTCGTTATTATAGTAAGCAATATGCAAACTTACCAAATAACTTATATTATAAAGGCCATTGGGAAACATTTGGAGGTTTGAATATAAACTACAAAGGACACTTCGATTTTTATGCCAATTTTGTGAACCTGCTTAACCAAGAAGGTATTGGTGGTACAATCGGAGGAACAGACTTGTATAATCAAGAACAGGCGAATGCAGTAGCGGGGACTATACAAGGTGCGACTTATATCCGTCCATTTACCGCCGAGTTTGGGGTTAAATACAGATTTTAATATAATATTAAATAGATAGAGATCATGAGAAAAATTTTATTATTAACTCTTTGGGGACTATCCTTGTGCATGTATAGTCAAAACAAAGAGGATGTAAAGATGAATCAGTTTATCGATAATCTGATGCAGCAAATGACGTTTGAAGAGAAAGTGGGGCAGTTAAATCTTGCTGCATCTCCTGCTCTGATGACAGGTACTACTTTTACAGAAAATATAAATGAAAAGCTGACAAAAAGCCAACTCGGAGCTTTCCTTAATGTTATAAGCCCCGAAGAACAGAAAAAGGCTCAGGAAATAGTGACTACCCAAACACGCATGAAGATTCCTCTTCTTTTTGGATTGGATGTTATTCATGGCTACAAAACTATATTCCCTATTCCGTTAGCTCTTGCATGTACATGGGATCCGGCTTTAATTGAGAAAACTGCACGTAGAGCTATTGTAGAAGCTACCAGTACAGGTATAAATTGGGTATATTCTCCAATGGTAGATATATCTCGCGATCCTCGTTGGGGACGTGTGGCTGAAGGTGCAGGCGAAGATCCGTATCTTGGCGGACTTGTTGCAAAAGCAATGATCAGAGGTATTCAGGGTGATGATCTTAGTGCTGATAATACAGCGATGGCATGCGTAAAGCATTTTGCTCTATATGGTGCATCGGAAGCGGGTAAAGATTATAATACTGTGGATATGAGTAGGGTTCAGATGTTTAACTACTATATGGAGCCATATAAAGCAGCAGTAGAAGCAGGAACAGGAAGCTTGATGACATCTTTCAACTTGGTAGAAGGAATTCCTGCTACAGGAAACAAATGGTTGCTAACAGATGTGTTGAGAAAGCAATGGGGCTTTGATGGCTTTATTGTTACTGACTTTACATCTCTCAACGAAATGATAGATCATGGTATGGGAGATCTGGAAACAGTAACCGGTTTAGCTCTGAATGCAGGAGTAGATATGGATATGGCTGGAGAAGCTTTCTTAACCAAGTTGGCCGGATTAGTGAAAAAGGGCGTTGTAAAACAAGCTGACATAGACGCCGCTTGTAGAAGAGTACTTGAAGCAAAATACAAACTTGGTTTGTTTGAAGACCCATTCCGCTATTTGAAGCGCGTAGGAGAGCCATTGGTAACACCTGAATCGAGAGCTTTGGCTCGTGAGGCTGCCAGACAATCTACAGTTTTACTGAAGAATGCAAACCAAACTTTGCCTTTGCAGAAAAAAGGGAAAATTGCTTTAGTAGGTCCTCTTATGGATTCACAATATGATATGATGGGCACTTGGGCGCTTACTGCTGATAAGAAATATTCGATAACGCTAAAAGAAGGTATTGAAAAAGCAGTAGGCAATAATGCTACTGTAGTATATGCAAAAGGAGCAAATATAGTTGACGATGAATTTATTTTCGACAAATCAAACTTTTATGGTTTCCCTTTTGTATCCAAAGATCCTAAATCTCCGGAAGAATTACTAAAAGAAGCCGTTGAAGTAGCAAAACAGTCTGACGTTGTAGTAGTTGCTTTAGGTGAAGGAAATAGTCAAAGTGGAGAATCTGCATCAAGAACAAATATTGATCTCTTCGAAAATCAGAAAACATTGCTTAAAGAGCTTGTGAAAACAGGTAAGCCTGTAGTATTGGTGTTATTCAACGGACGTCCTCTTACATTAACATGGGAAGATGAAAATTGTGCTGCCATAGTAGAGGCGTGGGCTCCGGGTAGTGAAGCCGGTAATGCTGTTGCTGATATCTTATTTGGCGATTACAATCCATCGGGTAAGATAACGATGACTTTCCCACGCTCAGTTGGGCAGATTCCGATCTATTATAACTATCTGAATACAGGTAGACCTTATGTAAAAGACGGGCCTCATAAGTTTAAAGCAAATTATATTGATGAGGTTAATGAGCCGCTTTATCCATTCGGATACGGACTTAGTTATACTACCTTCGAGTATGGTGATGTTAAGCTCAACTCAAATAAGATGAATGAGAATGGAAGTATAGAGGCTAGTATAACTGTATCGAATACAGGAGATAAAGATGGAAATGAAATAGTACAATTATATATTAGAGATGAGGCTGCTAGTATTTCAAGACCTGTGAAAGAACTGAAAGGGTTTGAAAAAATATTCTTGAAAGCAGGCGAAACAAAAACAGTTAAGTTTACAATTACTGCCGATCAGTTGAAATTCTACAATTATGATATAGATTATGTTTGCGAACCGGGTATGTTTGAAGTTATGATTGGAAAAAATAGCCAAGATGTGAAGTCAAGTAAATTCGAGTTGGTAAAATAATAGATTTTTTTAAACATTATAATTATAACTGAAAAACACCTTCGGATAAACAGTCTGAAGGTGTTTTTTTATTATTTAGAGATATCAGAGGAGGTGATTGGTCTATTTTCAAATTCATACTTATTTAGCCATACTTTATTCCATTCAGATAGTTTGCCATCTATAAATCGTAATTTATATATCCCTTCATCGAACGATTTATAGCCCCATACTGTGATATTGTCTTTAGCTTCTACAACTTCATACTCATCTCCCATGATAGAGATAATTTGTTGTTGAGACATTCCCAAGCTAATATTCCTGATGTTTTTGTCCGCATTTTTCATGCTATTGTATGTGCTACATGAAAACAGGAGCATGCTGAAAGAAATTAAAAGTAATAGTTTTTTAGCCATGACATTTGTTTTGATTATTTTAGAATAAAGATAAAAAAAGTCCGCATAATATTATACGGACTTTGCATATTTTATTTGATTAGTCAAAATCTTAGTATCCTCTGATCGCTTTGATTCCCGGAAGAACTTTACCTTCGATGAATTCAAGTAAAGCACCACCACCTGTAGAAACATAAGATACCTCATCTGCAAGGTTGAACTTATTTACAGCAGCAACAGAGTCACCACCACCTACAAGAGAGAAAGCTCCGGCTTTGGTAGCAGCAGCAACAGCTTCGGCAGTTACTTTTGTTCCTTGAGCGAAGTTGTCGAATTCGAATACACCTACAGGGCCATTCCAAAGAATGGTTTTTGATGCCATAAGTACATCTGCAATTTCTTTTTCGCCTTTAGGACCTATATCCAATCCCATCCATCCGTCAGGGATAGCGTTAGCTTCTGATATTTCAGTATTAGCATCGTTGCTGAAAGCATCGGCTATTTTAGCATCGCTAGCAATTACCAATTGTACTCCGTTAGCTTTAGCTTTGGCTACAATTTCGTTTGCAAGGTCTAGCTTATCATTCTCTACAAGAGAATTTCCAATCTTACCACCTGCCGCTTTGATGAAAGTAAATGCCATACCACCACCAATAACAAGATTGTTTACTTTATCCAATAGGTTTTCGATGATATCGATCTTTGAAGAAACCTTAGCACCACCAATAATAGCAGTGAACGGACGTGCTGTATCTTTCAATACTTTTTCCACAGCGTCAATTTCTTTCTGCATCAGATAACCGAACATTTTGTGTTCAGCATCGAAGTAATCTGCAATAAGAGCAGTAGAAGCATGTGCACGGTGAGCGGTACCAAAAGCATCATTTACATAAACATCGGCATAAGAAGCAAGTGTTTTAGTGAACTCTTTTTGGCTTTCTTTTATAGCCTTTTTTGCAGCAGCTTTTTCTTCATCGCTCGCATCTTCTGCCAAACCACGAGGCTTGCCTTCTTCTTCAGCATAGAAACGAAGGTTCTCAAGCAATAATGCTTCTCCCGGTTGAAGAGCAGCAGCTTTTACACCGGCGTCCTCACCTACACAATCGTTTGCAAACTGTACATCTACACCAAGAAGTTTAGATACGTGAGCTAGGATATGTTTCAATGAATATTTTTCTTCGACTCCTTTTGGACGGCCAAGGTGAGATGCTATGATTGGGCTACCACCATCAGCTACGATCTTTTTTAGTGTAGGCATAGCCGCACGAATACGAGTGTCATCTGTGATGTTGAATTGTGCATCTAGAGGCACATTGAAATCAACTCGTACAAAGACTTTTTTGCCTGCAAAGTTGAATTTGTCAATTGTAATCATGATTTGTTTTAGTTAAATATAAATAATATTACTGATTATCAATGCTTTGTTAGGGGCTGCTGCCCATTTTTTAAAGTGATACAAATATACTAAATTCTGTGAGAGATATTTTATGAAAAAATGAAATTATAGTAAAATTTGACAGAATATTAATTAAATTCGATGATTTGTTAATTCGAGTTTGCAAAAAAGATAAAATTATAGCATACTCATTCTGTGAGTCATTAAAATGAGAATTCCGTCTTTTTGTTTTCTTAATTATATTTCGTTGCAATCTTTAAGAAGCGCTAGCTTCATAAAGTAAATCTTCGGCTTGGCTATAGGTTTTGATTACGTTCGCAGTAACAACGCATAACGGTACAAAAAGACCGAATGTAACCATAGATAGTATTTCGCTATTTATCAACTGAGGTAATTCTTCGGCTTGCCATGTAACGCGAGCCACAATATTACTCAAGAAACTATAGATAATCCACAATGTCCACCATGTAACAATATTTTTTGTCTCTAGTCTGTTTGTGTATGGTTCGTTGGCTTCTAATATCAAGTATTGATCGGTTTTTTCATATAATTCTTTCATTATTCGATATGGAACATATAGATTCATGATTGGAACAAACCATGCTCCTGCTGCCCAACCTTCACTATAGCTGGTAGCCCCGGTTTTGATGGCTATATTATAATATGCCCTTCTAAACCACCGTATAAATGTTATTATTGAAAATGTATATCCTGCCAAAAGTAGAATGCCATAGCTGCCTTGCAGAAATGTGCCCGCAAATTGTAGCTCATCTGAAACGTATTCGCCATTGTCAAGGCTTATATATATCCATGACAGAAAAGCACTTGATGTAAATCCGAAAGCTTCTATTGCCAACATAATCCAGATTAAGTTTATAGCAGTTCTTGCACGTTGTGCATTGGGGCGTAATGTTTCCATAGTATATGATTGTTAGATTATAATTAAGAAATAAAAATATAAAAAGTTGGTTTATGTTATATCTGCATTTTGATATTTATTTTTAGGCCTTTAAATACTTCATTCTGCTTAATTTTTTTTAACTCCGAATTATCGCTTTTAAGATTTAACATTTCTATTTTTGTCGTGCTTACTAAAAATGAAGATCAATATAAACTCAAAATAGAAGAAAAATATGGCACATGTTGATATTCGGGAGCTTACCGAAAGAATTCAAAGCAAAAGTTCGTTCGTCGAATCACTCACAATGGGAATGGATCGGGTTATTGTGGGCCAAAAGCATCTGGTAGAGTCGTTGCTTATCGGTTTGCTCGCTGATGGACATATATTGCTGGAAGGTGTTCCCGGGCTCGCAAAAACGTTGGCAATAAAAACGTTGGCGTCACTTATAGATGCTAAATATAGTCGTATTCAGTTTACACCCGATTTGCTTCCGGCCGATGTGGTGGGAACAATGATTTATAGTCAGAAAACTGAAGAATTCTTAGTTAAACATGGGCCTGTGTTCTCTAACTTTGTATTAGCCGATGAAATTAACCGAGCTCCGGCCAAAGTGCAAAGTGCTTTGCTCGAGGCTATGCAAGAGCGTCAGGTTACTATTGGTGAGAAAACCTACAAGTTGCCGTCTCCTTTCCTTGTGATGGCTACACAAAACCCGATTGAGCAAGAGGGTACTTATCCGCTTCCCGAAGCGCAGGTTGACCGTTTCATGCTGAAGGTGGTGATTAACTATCCGAAGAAAGAAGAAGAAAAATTGATCCTCAGAAATAATCTCACCGGAGATTATGGTAAGCTTCAACCGGTAATGAAAGCAGAAGAAATCATAAGTGCCCGCGAAGTGGTTCGTGATGTTTATTTGGACGAAAAAATTGAAAAATATATTGTTGATATAGTATTTGCTACTCGTTTCCCTGAAGATAACGGTCTGACATCTTTAAAGGGTATGATCGGGTTCGGTGCTTCGCCGCGTGCATCTATCAGCCTTGCTCTTGCGTCAAGAGCTTATGCTTTTATCAAACGTAGAGGATATGTTATTCCGGAAGATATACGTGCAGTATGTCATGATGTATTGCGTCACCGTATCGGTTTGACATACGAAGCTGAGGCAAATAATACTACATCTGATGAAATAATAAGTGAAATCTTAAATAAGATTGAAGTTCCGTAATTAGAGCTAATAGGCGTAGTTTTACATGTACGCCTTGTCTAAGTGAAGAAACTTGCTATTTAGATCATATGCTAATAGCTTTAAGAAAATATGGAAACAAGCGAATTATTAAAGAAAGTACGTCAGATAGAGATTAAGACCCGTGGATTATCCCGCAATATTTTTGCCGGCCAATATCACTCTGCTTTTAAGGGGCGTGGTATGGCTTTCTCTGAAGTGCGAGAATACCAGTATGGAGACGATATTCGCGATATAGACTGGAATGTAACAGCACGATACAACAAGCCTTATGTGAAGGTATTCGAAGAGGAAAGGGAACTTACCGTTATGTTGCTTGTCGATGTTTCAGCCAGTCAGGATTTTGGTACACACCTTTCTATAAAGAGAGATGTCGTAACTGAAATTGCTGCTACTCTAGCCTTTTCAGCCATACAAAATAACGATAAGATCGGAGTAATCTTCTTTTCTGATAAGATAGAAAAATTCATCCCGCCAAAGAAAGGGAAGAAACATATCCTGTACATTATCCGCGAATTGATCAACTTTCAGGCGGAAAGTCCCAAAACTGATATGGGAATGGCTCTGAAATTTTTGACGAATGCTATAAAAAAGAGGTGTACAACCTTTATGATATCCGACTTTATTGATGTCAAAGATTACTACAATGCGCTCACGATAGCAAACCGTAAACACGATATTGTTGCGTTGCAGGTATATGATTCTCTCGAAACTCAGTTGCCTAGCGTTGGTCTTATGAAGATAATGGATGCAGAGACCGGAAGCGAACATTGGATCGACACATCGTCTCGTAAGGTAAGGCAGACGTATAAAGATTGGTGGCAGAAACAACAGGATAGTATGCAGACCTCATTCAATCGCAGCAAGGTGGACAGTGTATCGGTGCGTACCGATGAAGATTATGTCAAAGCATTGTTGGCTTTATTTAAAAAGAGAAGTTGAAAATAAAATCGATACATTGATATATGTTGAAATTGAAAAATATAATACTGCTTAGCTTATCCTTCTGTTTGAGTTTTGCGCTTCATGCACAAAAGTCGACCGTAAGGGCAACTATACAGCCGTCGGATATATTGATTGGTGAGCAGGCAGTTATAAATGTAGAAGTTATTGCCCCCAAAGGGAAGAATATTATTTTCCCTGCCTATAAGGACACACTAATCAGGGGGGTAGAAGTTCTCGCGATGTTGAAGCCGGATACAACAATGACTGAGGTGATGACTATCAATCAGAAATACATAGTTACCTCATTCGACTCTACGCTGTATCATATACCTTATATGATGGTGATAGATGGTACAGATACTCTGAAGACAAATGATTTTGGGCTCAAAGTATCTGCTCCGCAACTATCCGATTCTACGTTGGCTTATCTCGAACGATTGAAAAATCATGAGACAGACTCTATCGATTTTGCTAAGCTTCAGATTAACGATATTAAGGATGTTCAATCTCCTCCATTTGTATGGCTCGACTATTTGGAATACTTGTATATACTTTTCCTGGCATCTCTTATTATTTTATTGATCGCTGCCTTAATTTATCTCTATTACAGGAAAAAGAAAAAAGGATATTACTTTACTCCTAAAATTGTATTACCTCCTCACGTCGAAGCATTGCAAGGTCTTGATAAACTCAAGGACTCGAAGATGTGGCAGCGAGGTATGGAGAAAGAATATTATACCGAGCTGACAGATATCCTTCGTAAGTATATTGACCGTCGCTTTGATATTGCTGCTCCCGAAATGATATCGGACGATATTATCGCAGCTGTTCATCTGGTTACAGATACAAAATCTGCGACAGACGGACTTGCTCAAATCCTGAAACTGTCCGATCTGGTGAAGTTTGCAAAATATACACCTTTTGCCGATGAAAACGACCTTAGTTTGGTTAATGCATTCTTGTTTGTAAATCAGACTAAGATAGAAGAAAGACCTACATTGGAAGAACAGAAGGAAGGAAAAGAAGCGCAGGGAGATGCAAGTGCAACAGGAAATCAAAATATGAATAATAAACAAAGCTAAAAGATACAGAAATGGAATATGCCAATCCGAAATATTTATACTTACTCTTATTGCTTATACCTCTTATTGGGTGGTATATCTTTAAGCTAAGGAAAATGCAGGCTACATTCAAGTTGTCTTCTGGCTATGCATTCGAAAAAGCACCGTCGACACTGAGGGTATATATGCGCCACTTTCCCTTTTTGTTGAGGGTAATTGCTATTGCCCTTGTTATAATAGTGTTGGCAAGACCTCAGAGTGTCAATTCTTCAGATATATCCAAGTCGGAAGGGATAGACATTATTATGGCACTGGATATATCAGGAACCATGATGGCGAATGACTTCTCTCCAACTCGTTTGGAGGCGGCAAAAAAAGTCGCATCCGAATTTATCAACGATAGGCAAAGCGACCGTATCGGTTTGGTCATATTTGCGGGCGAGAGTTTTACTCAATGTCCGTTGACAACAGATCACCGAGTGCTTCTCAATTTATTGAGCGAAGTTAAATTTGGAATGATAGAAGATGGTACAGCTATAGGGTTGGGACTAGCCAATTCTGTAAACCGGTTGAAAGACAGTCAGTCTAAATCCCGTGTTGTTATCCTGCTGACAGACGGATCTAACAATGCGGGGCAGATTGCACCGTTAACCGCTGCCGAGCTGGCCGCATCATACGGAATACGTGTTTACACGATTGGTATAGGTTCGAGAGGAACGTCAGTGGCGCGTGTCATGACTCCGTACGGAATGCAATCGATGAACGTATCGGGCGACTTTGACGAACGCACATTGACTGAGATAGCCTCTAAAACGGGAGGTTCGTACTTCCGTGCTACGGACAATACCAGTTTGAGTGGCATATATGACGAAATAGATCAAATGGAAAAGTCTCATATAAGTGTAAATACTGTGACAAAGCGTAAAGAGCTTTATTTGCCTTTTGCAATTATAGCTTTAGCGCTGATTGGAGGAGAACTTATTCTGCGACGTACATGGTTGAGAAATATTCCATAAATAAAATAAGTGTAAGCATTAATTATGAGTGTATTTAAGTTTGCAAATCCCGAATTCCTATATTTGTTCCTTGCCATACCGTTATTTGTTGTTGGCTTTATCTTATTGAATATAGCTAAACGTAAAAGTGTGGAAAAGCTGGGGACATTGTCTTTGGTGAAGAAAATGATGCCGGAACTATCGTTAAAACGTTCTTATCTCAAATTCTGGATAACGATGGTTGCTGTAGGATTTGGTATCATCGTTTTGGCTCGTCCACAATTTGGAACAAAGGTTGAGAAAGTCGATAAAAAAGGAATAGAGCTGGTAATTGCTATAGACGTTTCTAATTCGATGATGGCTGAAGATATCAGCCCGAGCCGATTGGTAAAGGCAAAGCAAATACTGACTCGTATTATTGATGAACGTAAGAATGATAAGGTAGCAATTGTAGTTTTTGCAGGAGAGGCATTTATACAGCTTCCTCTGACTCCTGACAACCAATCGGCGAAGTTATTCCTCGAAACGATCAATCCGAGTCTTGTGCCTGTGCAGGGTACTGCCATCGGAAGTGCTATAGATATAAGCATGAGTTGCTTCTCTAACGATGCGGATATAGATAAAGCGATTGTGCTTATCACAGATGGAGAGAGCCATGAGGGTAATGCAGAAGAAGCTGCTGCACGTGCTGCTAGTAAAGGTGTGCATGTAAATGTAGTAGGGATAGGAACGGCAGAGGGTGCAATGATTCCCGAAGCTGAAAATTCACGAGACATAAAAAGAGACACACAAGGGCAACCCGTAGTTACCAAGCTTAATGAAGAAATGTGCCGTCAGATAGCCAAAGCCGGAGAAGGATTGTATGCGCATGCTGATAATTCTAACAGTGCACTGAAAAGCTTGCAGGCAGAGCTGGATAAACTACAGAAGAAGGAAATAGATGGCATCGCATATTCTGAATATGACGAAAAATATCAGATTTTTGCATGGGCTCTATTGGTTCTGCTCTTTGTAGAGATTTGCATCTTCGATAAGAAGAATAGAATATTCAGAAATATAAGATTGTTTAAGTAAGATAAGTAATGCACGTTTTTTGTCATGCTAAGGTAACGAAGAGCTTAGTCGGAGAGATATAAGATTTATTACTTTGTTTTGAAATGACATCATAATTGAATATCGACGAAATGAAAAAAATTATATTTATAACACTTTTTACCCTGATCGCAGTTAGTTTATCGGCTCAGAAAGAAGCACGCAAGGCCGTTCGCTCAGGTAATAAGGCATATAAAGACCAACGATACGGTGCTGCCGAAGCCGAATATCACAAAGCGCTGAAAGATGATGCCGCATCGAAAGAAGCTTCATTCAATCTTGCAAATGCATATTACAAACAACAAAAGTGGGACGATGCCTTGAAAGAGTATCAACATTATCTCACATTGGAGAATCAGAATCCTATCAAGATGAGTGCTGCTTGGAGTAATATGGGAAACACTTTCCTGAAGAAGAAAGCAAATGAAAAAGGACAAGGCCAACAAGCTCCCGTACCTCAGGGGCAGCAACCCCAACAACCCCAACAGCAGCAGGCGGATAACCTGAAAATGTCGATGGAAGCGTATAAAAACGCATTGCGTTTGAATCCGAAAGATGACAATACACGTTATAATCTGGCTGTTGTACAGAAAATGATACAAGATCGACAAAACGAAGATCAGAATAAGGATCAAAATAAAGATCAGAACAAAGATCAAAAACAAGACCAAAATAAGGATCAAAACCAAGACCAGAATCAGAACAAGGATCAGAAACAAGACCAAAAAGATCAGAAGGATCAAAATCAAATGTCGCAAGACAATATGCAACAGATGTTGCAAGCTATAGAACAAGACGAAAAAAATACTCAAGAACGCGTAAACCAAGCGAAGGCTCAGGAACGCAAGCAAAAGAATGAAAATAACAGAAAGCAGAATAAAGACTGGTAATAATGAAAAGAAGTAATATTCTCTCATTCCATCGGCTTTTAGTTTTGTTCTTCGCCTTATCTTTTTATATCTCTTTAGCAGGACAGGAGAACAAAGTGAGGATAAAAGCACCTGAAACGGTAACTGTTGGAGAGCAGTTTACAGTCGCTTATATTGTGGAAAGTGATAAGGAAGTAAAAGAACCTGTAATCATCAAAAATATGAATGGGTTTGAAATTCTTTACGGGCCTTCTTTGTCCGCATCAACTTCTACCGTGTTCAAAAAAGGGAAGAGGGTACAGTCTTTTTCGGCTACATCAACCTATATACTTCGTGCACCCGAAAAGGGTAAGTTTTCTTTGCCACAGGCAGAAGTGAATATCGATGGTAAGAAGTATAAATCGGAAAGTTTTAAGATAGAAGTACGCTCTCTGGAAGAGAATATAGCTAAGGTGAAGGATGTAGATGCTTTTCTAAAAGTGGTAGCCTCCAAAACCAGTGTTAACCTCTCTGATACGTTAACTCTCTCTTATCTGCTATATACAACAAAAGACATTTATAAGATTGTTGATGTAGACTTTCCATATCTGAATGATTTCTATTCGAGTGATATAACCCGCTTGAGACAGTCGTTTTCTGAAGAAGTGATAAACGGAAAAACATATAAAGTTATGGAAATGCGGAAACTACTCTTGCAACCCCGCAAAATCGGAGAAATGGTATTGCCGGAGGGTTCAGTGACTGTTCAGTATTCGACTCCTACGGGACGGAAAGTAAGAGATATTTGGGGAGATGTATACGACGAGTCGGTGACTAACGACAAGGTGTTGAAAATAGATTCGGTGGTTATACGTGTTCAAGACTTGAAAGCTATATAAAGTAAAAATATTACTTTTGTGATAATCTTTAGAAAAATAAATTGAGAGAGTAATGAAGAGGTGTTCGTTTTTATTGATATTATTACTCATAAGTGTTTCAAAAATATTGGCCGATGACATCTCGTTTGTCATCAATGCTCCTGCGTCTACCGTAAAAGGAGCTCAGATACAACTGCAATATATATTGAAAGGAGGGAGTGGAAACAACATCCAGATTCCTGATGAAATAAGAGGATTTGATATTCTTTTCGGACCTTCTGTATCTCAGGTTTATAGCTCTTCTAATATCAATGGGAAGGTTAGCTCGGAGAGCAATACGACTTTTACCTATGTGCTGATGGCTAATGCTGAGGGTACATTTACTCTGCCTGCTGCCTCAATTAAGGCTAATGGCAAGAATTATAAGTCGGGAACAGCACAAATCAAAGTGTTGCCTCCTGATAAGAATGCAAAACCTCAACAGCCGGGACGTAATCCTCAAATAATTACCCAGACATCGAAAGAAGGAAATGTGAGTCCTGATGATGCCTTTGTAAGAGCTATATTCTCTAAAACTAAAGTAAAAGAACAGGAAGCTGTTGTAGTAACATTCCGATTCTATACCGTACTTAATATCAGAGATGTAGGTAAAATACAATTCCCTGAATTTGAAGGCTTCATGACAGAGGATTTTGATATGGCCACAAACCGACAAATGACAGCCGAGCATTATAAAGGTCGAAACTACATGGCAATAGATGTAAAGAAGACACTTTTGTTTCCTCAACGCTCGGGTAAAATAACCATCCCTTCGGGAACGATGGAGATTGTTTTTGAGGTGTCTTCAGGACGTAAAGTACAGACCTTCTTCGGCCCTCAGGATGTGATGACAGAAGCTAAGAAAATATTGAAAACAACGCCTGTTACTGTCGATATTTCGGCTCTTCCGTTGCAGGATAAACCCGCTAATTTTTCGGGAGCAGTGGGTGCATTTGCGTTTACTCCTACTATTTCTTCACAGAAAGTCAAGGCTAACGATGCTGTAACCATCAAACTAAATATTTCGGGGACAGGTAACCTCAAGCTTATAAAAAATCCGGAAATAAAATTCCCTAAGGATATAGAGACTTACGATCCTCAGGTGAAGAATGATTATAAACTGACAGAGAATGGGCTGACAGGTACAAAGACGATAGAATATATGTTTATCCCTCGTTATCCGGGTAAATTCACTATTCCTCCTATCGAATTTTCATACTTTGATACACGTACCAATACTTACAAAACGGTATCTTCTCCATCTTACGAATTGGAAGTGGATAAAGATCCGAATGCAGGGAAGAATGTATCGACAAGTTATTCTAATCAGAAAGAACTGGAGATAGATCAGGATATACGTTATATAAAAACAGGCGGCTATTCGTTTAAGAATCCGAACAACTTCTTTGTTGGTTCTCTTTCCTATGTTCTTTGCTATCTGATCCCGTTTGTATTGTTTGTTATCTTCTCTATCATTTATAGGAAACAAATACGGGCAAATGCAGATATAGCATTGATGCGTACCAAGAAGGCAAATAAAGTTGCAACTAAACGTCTGAAACTTGCCAAACAATATTTGCTTACTCACAAAAAAGATAATTTCTACGAAGAGATACTTCGTGCAGTGTGGGGGTATCTGAGCGATAAACTGACTATCCCTGTTGCTGACCTCAACAGAGAGAATATTGAGACAGAACTTCGCAAATATGGAGTTGGGGACGATATTATAGGAACGTTTATAAATATACTCGATACCGGAGAGTTTGCACGTTATGCTCCCTCTGGGTCGGATGATGCTATGGATAAACTCTATAGCGATACGGTAGATGCTATAGGTAAAATGGAAAATACAATCAAAAAAATAAAATAATGATGAGTGAGATGAAACGAGTCATATTATCATATATATTCTTCCTTTTTGTATTCGCTATATCGTCGTATGCGCAAGATACGGCCAGTGTAAAAGTAGATAGTGCAACAGTGAAGCCTTCTGCTACGATTGCAGACAATAAGGGCGGTGATAATACTGTATTTGATAAAGCGAACGAGTTATATAATAGCGGAGACTTCCGTAAAGCAATAGATTTGCTCGAAAACGAAAAGAATGAACAAAAGAAACAGGGATTAGAGTCTGCGGAATTGTATTATAACCTTGGTAATTCATATTATCGAGTTAATGAAATAGCAAAAGCCCGTCTATATTACGAAAGAGCACATTTGCTTGATCCGGGAGACAGGGATACGAAGCATAATATAGATTATATTATGACTAAGATTGAAGATAAGATTCCTGTTGCTGATACGTTCTTCCTTAGCATCTGGTTCAATGGGGTACAAAATCTGTTTAGCTCAAATAGCTGGGCGAATATCGGTGTTGTTTCATTTCTCCTATTGATCGGCTGTTTAGTGTTATTCTTCTTCACGAAACTGATTACGATTAAAAAAATAGCTTTTTATACCGGTATAGTATTCATTATAGTCGTTATATTTGCCAATGTGTTTTCGTTCAGGCAAAAGAGCAGGTTGGAACACCGAGACACTGCGGTAGTGATGGCTGCTTCGGCTCCTATGGTGAGTTCTCCGGATATAAATAGTAAGGAACTTACTATATTGCATGCAGGAACGAAAGTGTCGATAACAAAAGAAGATCGTAACTGGCTTGAGGTAGAAATCGATAATGGTACAGTGGGGTGGATACAGCGAGATAAGCTGGAAATAATCTGATTCCTTTTCTTCCATTTATATATTTATATGAGAATATTATTTTAATGAGTTTAGTAGAACGAATTTTACCCTATGAGAGGGATCTCTTTTTGTGGCTTAATGATCAGCATACCTCTTATTGGGATGTTTTTATGTGGATATATAGCGGTAAGCTTGTGTGGTTGCCACTCGCTGTAGTTGCAATAGGTGTTTTTGTTTACAAAATAAAATGGAAGGAGGCTCTTCTCTTACTGCTATGTGCCGTTCTGGTTGGCGTGCTTTGCGATTATGTCTCTTCTTCTCTGATAAAGCCCTTTTTTGAACGTCTCAGACCGACCCACCATCCCGATTTTCAGAACTATGTAGACACTGTGCATAATTATCGTGGAGGAAAGTATGGGTTTATATCCAATCATGCAGCCAATGGTTTTGGTATTGTCGCTTTCACATCTCTACTTTTCAGGTATAAATATTATACAATCACCGTTCTTTTATGGGCATGCATAACGGGATACTCCCGAATATATCTTGGAGTACATTTTGTGTCCGATGTGGTTGGGGGTGCGATATGGGGCGCATTGATTGGTATTTCTGTCTATTATGTTTATTTAACCTCACGCAAGTATATATTAAAAGTTCCTAAAGAAGAATTGAAAATTCCTGTCTACACAAAAGTTAGGGCTCAGATACTAATGTGCACAATTTGGGTTTTGGTGATTTCGATTGCTATTTATAGCGCAGTATTTAATATTCCCGCATAAAATCCATTGCTTTTCAAAAAAGAATTTTATAACTTTAGAACATATTCCTAATCATTTACCATTTAAAACTTAGAGAGTATGACTAGAGTTATCAAATTTGCAGAGCTAAGAAGGATTAAGGACACCTTGCCTGATGGAAGTATACACCAAATAGCAGAAAAGTTAGAACTCCCGGTAGAAACTGTGTGGAACTACTTTGGCGGATATAGTTACGAAAAAGGTCAAAGTTGCGGAATTCATATAGAACCCGGGCCGGATGGAGGATATGTCTCTATTGATGATACCACTATTTTAGATATGGCTTTAGAAATGATGGAATCAAAGGAGGTCTAAAAAAATAAAAGAGATGAATACGCCAGAAAGTGTTCATCTCTTTTCGAATATAGCTTAGCGTTGTTAGCTACTGAGCATGATAAATTGCCATACTGAGAAAAAACGATTACAAAATTTGTACAAGAAATAATATAAATATGCCGATTATGGAAGATAAATTAGTAACACTAGCTATTCATACAAATGAAAAAGCCCAAATATTAAAACAAGTATTGGAAGGTGAGAACATTGAAGTACATATCAATGATGTAGATCTTGATAATCCCGGAGTATCGGCGGGAGTTCGTATCCGAATAAAGGAGTCTGATCTTCCTAAGGCATTGAGTGTTGTAGAAAGTCGCCATTTGTTTAGCTACGATGAAGAAGAAACATACCGTACCGATGATGGACGCCAAAGGATTTTGATTCCTGTAGACTTCTCCGATTACTCTCTTAAGGCTTGCCGTATAGCTTTCAATCTGGCTCGTGAGCTGGATGCAAAAGTCAAAATACTCCATGTGTATTTCAACCCTTATTATCCTACTGCCCTTCCTATGGCAGAAGCTTTTGCTTATCAGGGTAAAGAGGAAAAAGAATTTCAAAATATAATAGAGAAAGTAAAAGAAAATATTCAACGCCTTTGTAATACTATCGATCAGAAAGTATCTGAAGGAGAATTTCCGTCTGTGAATTACTCTTATGTACTCAGGGAAGGCTTGCCTGAAGAAGAAATAGTGACGTTCACAAAGGAATATAAGCCTTCAATCATAGTAATGGGTACTCGGGGTAAAGACCAAAAGGATGCCGACCTGATAGGTAGCGTAACTGCCGAGGTGATAGAAATGACACATGTACCGTTGATAGCCATCCCCGAAAATACTCCGTTTAAGGATTTCAGGGACGTGAAGCACATTGCATTTCTTACAAACTTTAGCCAAAGAGACCTTATCTCGTTCGACTTGTTAGCTAAATTATTACAACCTTATCAGAATATTCGTATATCTCTGACTCATATCGCTGTGAAAAAATCCGACCAGTGGGATGAAATCAAACTTCAAGGTATTAAAACGTATTTCTCTAAGCAGTATCCAAACTTGAACCTGGATTATAAACTTATTGATACAAATGATATGCTGAAAAGCCTCGACGAATATATCAAAGATGACGGAATACAGGTATTGGCACTAACAACCAGCAAACGGAATATATTTGCCCGCATGTTTAGTCCTAGTATTTCGCGTAAGATGTTGTTCCACTCAGATACTCCGTTGTTTGTATTGAGAGGGTAGAGCGGCTTGGTAGAATATAGTTGTACTTTATATATCTATCCGTATCTCTGAAAAGGTACGGATAGTTTTTTTAGAATAGAGCTTATGTAGCTTTATAATCTGAAATGCTAGAAAGGAATAATTTGTATTTGAAGTCTATACGAGAATAATAGGATAAACTCTTCAATCATTTTCTTCTTAAAATATGTACATTTGCAGTTAATTTATTTTTTTGAATAAACATTATCTAGACATGGTTAAGCTAGTGTAGAACAGAAAAAAGGTAACACATGAAATAATCAAAAAAGTGTCACTTTTGTCACCTTTTGAGATTATAGGTACAATTAGAATATCGAACAATAAATATATAACTCAATGAAAAAAACAGTATTAATTGCTATGACAGGATTTTCAATGTTGTTCGCAGGCTGTGGAGGAACGCAAAAAGCATCCCAAGGAGAGGCTGCATTGACAGACTCTGTTCCTGCTGATTTTAAATATGAGGTTGATGCCTTTGCCGATCTCCAAATTCTACGTTATTACGTTCCCGGGTTCAATAACCTTTCGTTACAACAAAAGGAACTAGTCTACTATCTATCGATGGCAGCTATAGAAGGACGTGATATTCTTTACGACCAAAATAATAAATATAATCTGGCTATTCGTCGTGTGCTCGAAGCTATATATGAAAATTATAAAGGAGACAAGAATACGAACGATTATAAAGAGTTTGAGGTGTATCTGAAACGTGTTTGGTTCTCTAACGGTATACATCACCACTATGGAGAAGAGAAATTCCTTCCGGGTTTTTCTAAACAGTTCTTCGCCGAACAGGTAAAAGCCTTGCCCGATAATCTGATTCCAAGAACCAGCCGATCGGGGAATGAGTCTGTGAGTGCGGATGATTTTATAAAAATGATTACTCCTGTTATGTTCGATCCGAATGTGATGGCTAAGAAAGTAAATCAGTCGGCTAACGACCTTATCCTGTCTTCAGCTAATAACTATTACGGAGAAGGCGTCACCCAGAAAGAAGTACAGGCTTTCTATGGAGCAATGAAAGATACGACAGATCAAACTCCGATTTCCTACGGACTTAATAGCCGCCTTATAAAACAAGGAAACAAGCTGATAGAAGATGTGTGGAAAGTAGGAGGACTTTATTCTCCTGCCATTGAACGAATCGTAGGATGGCTTGAGAAGGCTGAGGCTGTAGCTGAAAATGACCAACAGAAGGCGGTTATTACTAAGTTGATCTCTTATTACAAAACAGGAGACCTAAAGACTTTTGACGAATATGCGATAGCGTGGGTGGAAGATCTGAAGTCTCAGGTGGATTTTGTAAATGGCTTTACCGAAGTATATGGTGATCCGCTAGGAATTAAAGCTAGTTGGGAATCGGTGGTAAACTTCAAGAATGTAGAAGCTACCAAACGAACAGAAGTTATCAGTTCAAACGCTCAATGGTTTGAAGATCACTCTCCGGTAGATAAACGTTTCAAAAAAGAAAGTGTGAAAGGGGTATCTGCAAAAGTAATTACCGTTGCACAATTGGGTGGAGATTGTTATCCTGCAACGCCTATCGGTATTAACCTGCCTAATGCCGACTGGATACGTAAAGATCATGGTTCAAAATCGGTGACTATAGAAAATATAATGGAGGCTTACGATGCTGCTGGAGCACATACCGGCTTCAATGATGAGTTTATGTGGTCTGAGCATGAAGTCAACTCAGTAAAACAGTATGGCTTTATAACAGACGTATTGCATACCGACCTTCACGAATGTTTAGGACATGGCTCAGGTAAATTGTTACCGGAGGTTGATCCGAATGCATTAGGAGAATTTAGCTCGACAATAGAAGAAGCCCGTGCCGATTTGTTCGGACTTTATTTCCTTGCCGATCCTAAGCTTGTAGAACTAGGTATTATACCGAATGGTGATGCATACAAAGCAGAGTATTATAAGTTTATGATGAACGGTCTTATGACTCAGTTGGTACGAATTGAGCCGGGTAAGAATATCGAAGAGTCGCACATGCGCAATCGTCAGTTGATCGCTAAATGGGTTTATGAAAAAGGAAAAACGGATAATGTAGTCGAATATAAAGTGAGAGATGGAAAAACATACGTTGTAGTAAATGATTACAATAAATTGCGTACTCTGTTCGGAAATCTGTTAGCTGAAATTCAGCGCATAAAGTCGGAAGGCGACTTTAAGGCTGCAAAAGCAATTGTAGAAAATTATGCTGTCAAGGTAGATCAAAAATTGCATAGTGAAGTTTTGGTTCGATATAAGAAGTTGAATATGAAGCCTTACAAAGGATTTGTAAACCCTACTTTCGAATTGGTAAAAGATAGCAATGGTAAAATTACAGATGTAAAAATAAACTATAGAGAAGGTTATGCAGAGCAAATGATTCGATATTCGAAAGAGTTCTCTTCATTGCCAACATTCAATGACTAAAGTTTTATAGACGTTAAGATAAATGCAAAAAAGATCGGAAATTATATCTCCGGTCTTTTTTATTTATATATTTGCTATACTAAACACTATAAAAGACATGTACTAGACGCAAATGAGAATTTTTATTATATCATCAATCTTCTTTCTTTCAACTTTACCCTTGCTTGCACAGTCCCAAAAGGATGTTGCGGTACAAAAGGGAATAGAAGCAGTAAAATTAATGGACTGTGGAAAAATAGAAGAAAGTATCGCTCTGCTTAAGGAAGCTCAAGAGCTTGATCCAACAAGTATTGTATATCCTTATGAGATAGCTTATGCTCATTGCCTCGACGAAAACTATGAAGAGGCCATCAATATTCTAAAACCAATACAGAACAATGAAGATGCTTCGGATATGTTCTATCAGATGTTAGGCATTTGCTATAGCCATATAGGAAATAATGAAGCTGCAATAAAGATCTTTCAAAAAGGTATAAAAAAGTTTCCCGATTCAGGTGCCCTTTATTTTGAGTTGGGTGATGCTTACATGTCTCAAGATGAAAAATACGCTGCACTATCTTATTTTGAGAAAGGAATCGCAGCAGATCCTACATATCCGTCTAATTATTATTGGGCAGCTAAAATATATTTAGATACAGAAGATGAAGTATGGGGAATGCTCTACGGTGAATTGTTTATGAATTTGGAGCGTAATACGCATCGCACGATTGAGATGAGTAAGTTGCTGTATGATACATATAAGAGTGAGATAAAGATTATGAATGACTCTGCTGTGTCTGTCAGTTTTTGTAAATATGCTGGTTTAGATCTAAAGAATAATTCGGAGTCTTCTTTTGGTGGTGGTATTTACGAACCAATTCTTATGTTGTCTCTTCCGGGTGTCAAAACTTTAGATTTAGCAACATTGAGCATGGTTCGCACTAATTTTTTGAATATCTACTATAAAAATAATATAGAGAATATATATCCAAATGTATTGCTGGACTATCAAAAGTTGTTGATGGATGCAGGACATCTTGAAGCCTATAACTATTGGATATTGATGCAGGGAAACACTTCCGAATTTCTTAACTGGAAGTCGGCGAATGAAAGTAAATGGAAAAGCTTTACAGATTGGTTCTCCAGCAACCCGATTAAGCTGTCTTCTAAAAACAAATTTGTAAAGGATCAGTATTGAATTTTAGAATAATTGGAGCTTCAGCCCAAACGATAATCTTAAATAGTCTTTCGGCTTAAGATACTTATTTGTAAAAGCACTTACGAGATATAAATCATTTGTACTCAGTTCGTAAAAAGCCGTAACAGACTTAGCAAAGAAGCGTTTTTCGTGTGGGATCTTATAAGTTAGTCTCTGCCCTATATAGATATTAAAACGCATCTTCGTAGAGAACGAATAGTAATCGTTTGGATATTTGTCGGGTTCACTTATCCAAAAATCTCCGTTAAGTATCGTATTTACATACAAACCACAAGCTAGGGGATCTATATAGAACCCTCTTGTTCCTATTGGTTTCGTCCAAGGAATGAAATTTTGCTTCAAGGTGAATGTTATCTTGTTTTCTTTTGTAGAGTATTTAGGAAGAAAACCAAAAAACACATCCGTTTCCCATTGATTATTTTTTCCGTAGTCCCATCCTGTTCCTATAGATATAAGCCCCATTCCTCCTGCATACTGAAGTTTTATATGTGTGGGAATAAGATTAGCCCACTGGTTCTGATATTTCTCTACACGTTTATCGTAGCCATTCTGAGAGTATGCGGGTATACTTAATACTAGAGTAGATGATAAAATATATATATAATTAATAAGCGACCACTTCATAGTTGTAAGTATTATCCGAATTTAATGTAAATAGTAAATATTTCTTTTTAGCTATGTTAGGTGTGCCATAATAGATTATCCCATCATCGAAGAGGTCGTCCACTGCTATATTATGATCGTGAGCATTGAGGCAAAACTGGAGACTTGGGAATTCTTTTATGTAGCGTTGAAATACATTGGCTATATTGTTATTGAACTGCTCCGAAAAAGGGCGGACATGCATTGCCATAATGGTTTTATCATATTCATCTTTCCGGTCTTTTATTTCTTGTTCGATAAATTGAAAGTCCGGTACGGGGAGCGAATAATCAAACTCTAAGGCATTCGTGTTTAAACATACAAACTTCGTTCTTCCTGCAATGAACGAGAAATTTTCTTCACCAAAAACCTTTCTGAAAACTTCTATCCCATTTGCAAGACAATCGTGATTTCCCAATAAGACTACATAAGGTACTTTCAGTTTGTTTAGAATATCCCGTTGCCACAGAAACTCTTTTGTAAGCCCAAAATCAGATACGTCACCTCCGTGAATAACGAAATCTATATCGTTTCTTTTATTTAGCGCATTCACAAAATCCACTGTTTCGTCATACCATCGTTGGGTATCGCCAATCATAGCAAACCGTATAGTTTCTTTATTTAGACAAGTTTCCTCTATCCGCACTATATTCTTTTTGTTGATATCTGTTTTTCCTGAAATACGACCATCATACGGATGATATTCGATCATCTCACATGATTGAAATATGTAAAGGATACCAAGCAGTAATATTCCTATCGACTTTTTCATTTAGCTAATTATTTGAGGGTACAAGAGTACTGCCAATTAATATGACTAGGAAAAGAAGCAAAGACCTGTGTAATTTTATTGAGTTTTTTTAAGGATGTTTTAACGAAAAGTCTTATCTGTTCTTGATTTCTCTCAGTCAATTATTCTGCAATAAATAATGTTTAGTGATAAAACAAATGCTTCTATTATCATATCTTTGTAAATAATAAAGCAACGATAATGATGGCTGATAATCATGTAAAAACAATAATAGTAGGCGCAGGCCCTGCGGGCTCTACTTGTGGGTATATACTTGCAAAAAACAATCAGGATTGTCTCATCATTGACAGAAAAGAATTTCCAAGAGACAAACTCTGTGGAGGAGGACTTACACCTAAAGCTCATATCTTATTGGAGCGTGTATTTGAAAACATTCAGTACGATTACTTCAAAGTAGAGAAGATAGATCTATATACTTATAAAGAGTTCATTTGTAGTTTTCTGATGGATACAGAGATACGGAATATACAACGAAAGGAGTTCGATCATCTTCTCCTGAAAGAATATCAAAAATTAGGAGGGCAAATAATAACAGATACAGTCGTTAAAATAGAAGAGGTAGAAGACAAGAAGTATATTCTGCTCAAAAGTGGCAAGAAGTTATCATGCGACTATCTGGTCGGAGCCGATGGTGCAAATAGTGCTGTAAGGCGATATCTGGAACCTAATTTCAGCAAAGGCTTTGTTTTGTTAGAGAAATATATTCTGGACAGAACCATGACAGACCTACGTGTCTATTTTGATCGTAAATTTAAGAGAGGATATCTGTATTTATTTCCAAACAAAGAGGGATATGCCGTTGGATATGGCGGAGAAAATACCACTTTGGATGTATTCGAAGAGTCTCTTAAGCGTTTAGAAATTACAACAGAAGCAAAGGCTAAAGGTGCTTATTTGCCAATGTGCAGTACCAAACTTAAATACCCTTTCAGGAAGGATATCATGCTTGTTGGTGATGCCGGAGGATATGCAGATGCTATGACAGGCGAAGGTTTGTATTTTGCAATGAAGAGTGGAGAGAATGCTGCTATCTCTATTGTAGAGAATATTGATTTCAAAATACAAAATAAGGATGTAATAGAAACGATAAAGAAGCGAAAGGTAATGGCTGAGATATTTTATTTCGCTCCTGTCAATAAGCTGTTTATGTATATGTGTAAAAAGGCATCTCTGCTAAGGCGTATAAATAGGAGAGTTAATCAAGCCTTGTCTAATTAAATAATGCTTACCTTTATTTTCAAAATATATAACAATGAAGCTAAAAGAAGAACAAAAAAACAAATCGGTACTGACAACCAGCTATGTGTTAACAAACGGCTCTCCGATAACCTTCGTTCTCTACGATGAAGACGGAGACTGGCAGTTGTTTGGTGATGACGAAGTTGATGAAAATGAGGATGCTTATCTGGTATCGGTAGATGAGATATTGGAAATGGAGCCCGTATTGAAGAAACTTCCTGATTTACAACCGGGGCAAGCTGCTACGAGAGAAAAAGATAGTACTCGCTGGTTTATAGTGGAGGACGAAGAATAAATTTGTTTTAGATATCCGCTAAAATATTATTGTCATATTTTAATACTAAGCATATCTTTTTCTAAAGATTTTATGATGAGAAGATGAGGTACGACAATGAATGCTTTAGACTACTTACCATCTCAGAATAATTCTTTCGCCTAGTTCTTTTGCCAGAATCTTTTTTATTTCGTCCAGTTCCTTAAGCTTTTGCATAAGGATAATAGCTCCGTCCCAGTCTTTTTCCTTTTGTTTCTTTTCCAGATCTTCTTTGATCTCCTTCATCTGTTTCGATATATGAGCATCTTTTAACTCGGTAACTGCACGAGGAACGTTTTTCCAGAGATGCTTTTCTTCGGCAAGAGGGGTGTCTTCCTTTTTAAGATTCTCCCCAAATTGTTTTATATGTAGCTTGCTCAACTGATATCTGTCGCTTACCAGCTCGGCTGCAATCTTGCTTATGTGGGCGTCTGTATGAGCCAGAAAGTAACGGCTCGGATTGAAATATTCATTTGCCGAGTGTTCTATTGCATCCTCCAATATGGTTTTATACAGAGGATTTGTAAACCAAAAGCCATCTCTTTGCAGGTCAAATTTTACCCAGTCTATTACGGTTGTGGGCATATCGCCTGTTGCCGGATTGTTTTCTCCTCCTTCGATCAATATTTCCATTCCATAACGGACAATAAAATAGAGAATCGCCAACTCAAACTTGTCGATGTTAGTCTTTTTTACAACCGCTTTCCCCCTGTGTGTTTCAGGCTGTGAGAGGTCAACGTTGATTGCAGACATCTCAGGATCTATTTTGGGCTGAGGAGCTTTTTCTAGGTGAGCGAGCCTTTTTTTATTCACTTCTTGAATAAGTATCCGTTCGTCTATATTCAGCAGTATACTGCAATCTTTGATATATACACTGCGTATAATATTGTCAGGTATAACTGCAATACTGCTTACTATGTCGGAGATAAGGGTTGCCCGCTTTATCGGGTCATTGCCTGCATCATCCAATAGTAATTGCGTCTTGAAGCGTATGAAATCTACCTCATGCTCCTGTACGTATTTTGTCAGCGACTCGGCATTTTGCTTGCGTGCAAATGAATCAGGGTCTTCACCATCAGGAAGGAGTACGACTTTTATTTTCATCCCCTCTTCGAGTAGGAGGTCTATTCCTCTCAGTGCCGCTTTTATACCGGCAGCATCACCATCGTAGAGTATTGTTACATATTCCGTAAAGCGATGAATAAGCCTGATCTGTCCGTGAGTAAGCGCAGTTCCTGATGATGCAACTACATTTTCTATACCTGCCTGATGCATCGATATCACGTCGGTGTATCCTTCTACGAGATAGCAGCAGTCGGCTTTGGTGATAGCTTGTTTTGCAAAATATATCCCATATAGTTCACTGCCCTTGTGGTATATTTCACTTTCGGGAGAATTTACGTATTTTCCTGTGTTCTCTGCCTTTTTGAGAATTCGTCCTCCAAAAGCAACAACTTTTCCCGATAACGTATGTACGGGAAATATTACACGTCCTCGAAAACGATCGATAAGAGCACCGCTATTCTCACTCTTTATCGTGAGACCTGTTTTTACAAGATATTCTTCTTTATAGCCATTCTTTATAGCTTCCTGCGTGAGACTGTCTCTTTGTTCGAGGCTGTATCCGAGCTGAAATTTTTGTATAATATCTTCACGAAACCCTCTTTCTTTAAAATAACTTAGACCTACAGATTTACCCTCGATATGTTCATGCAGCGTTTTTACAAAATAATTTCGGGCAAAGTCGTTTAATATAAAAAGGCTTTCACGCTCGTTATAAGCCTGCTTCTGCTCATCGGTTAACTCTCGCTCTTGTATCTCGATGTTATACTTCTTAGCCAGATAACGTAGTGCATCGAAATAAGAAAGCTGCTCATGCTTCATAATGAAGTGAACAGCTGTTCCTCCTTCACCACAAGCAAAGCATTTACATATATTCTTGGATGGAGAAACATAGAATGACGGAGTTCTGTCTTCGTGGAATGGACACAACCCTACATAGTTTATACCTCTACGTTTGAGCGTAACAAACTGAGATACTACATCCACTACTTGTGCAGCATCTATTATACGGTCTATGGTAGCTTGATCTATCATTGTTATTTACTAACACGAAAGTAGTAAAAATATCCCAGTATAAATATTTAATATTTCTACGCCAACGTTAAATTCCACTTATTGGTCTTCTTCTTTATTGAATATTTTATACAGTGTCTCTTGTTGTTAGGCAATTAGTATAATCTAGAAATGTTTTTTTACAAATTTTAGCAATGAAGATTGATCTTATTTGTAGATATATTTGTTCCTATTTTTTTAAGATTCTATCTATCAAGTATGTTTACTTATAAAGAACAAGCTATATTTGTAGATATTTAGGATGAAAATCTTGTATGATTGAAAGAATAAAAGAGTTTGTAAAGAGAATAATTCGATTTCTTACGTATGATATCTGGCGGATAAACAAGCGCGAGAGGTCGTCTCGTAAAATGGGATTGTACGATATTATTAAGTCTTTTATCCTCGCCATCAGGAATATTGATGGAGAGCAACTCTTTACGCGTGCATCAGCATTGACATATAGCACATTGCTGTCTATCGTCCCCATGCTTGCCGTATTGTTTGCTATAGCTCGTGGATTTGGTTTTCAGAATATTGTAAAGACTCAACTCTTCAGCTATTTTGCCGGACAAGAAGAGATACTGAATAAGGCGACTGCTTTTATCGACAAATCGATCGAATATGCTCAGGGAGGGATTTTCTTGGGCGTCGGTGTTATCTTGTTGTTGTATACTGTTATCAATCTGCTTTCGAACATAGAGGATAATTTCAATAAAATATGGCAGATAAAAAAAGGGCGTACCTATTTTCGGATGTTCACAGACTATCTGGCTCTTATCATTATTGCACCTATTTTTCTTATATGCAATGCAGGTCTTAATATTCTTTTGAGTACTACAGCCGAACAACAATATATACTGGGATTGGTGCTCGGACCTTTTATGAAAGTTGTTCCTTTTCTTATCACCATATTGCTTTTTACAATACTTTATATTTACATTCCTAATACGAAGGTTAAATTTACCAGCGCCTTATTGGGAGGCGTGTTTACGGGTATATGTTTTCAGGTATTTCAAATGCTGTATATCGGTGGTCAGATATGGATATCTAAATACAATGCGATATATGGTAGTTTTGCCGCTTTGCCTTTGCTGTTGCTATGGTTGCAACTGACATGGTTTTTTGTTTTGTTTGGTGTGCAGCTATCTTTTGCTTATCAGAATGTAAATAAGTTTAGTTTCGAGCATGAAACTTCTAAAATAAGTCGTCGCTATAAGGATTTTGTTGCATTACTAATAATGACTTTGATCGTTAAGCGGTTTGAAAAAGGTGATATGCCCTACACTGCTGATGAACTTTCGGAGCAATATAAAATTCCAACAAAATTGACTAGCGACACTCTTTTTTATTTGCAGGATATCGGGCTTATTGTAGAGACTCCATCTCAAAACGCATTAGTACCTGCTTTTATACCTGCTTTGGATATCAATCATATTACCGTAAGTTATCTGTTTGAGAAAATAGAACAATATGGTTCGGAGGATTTTGTGATTGATACACATGTAAAATTCAGGAGAGAGTGGGAGACTATTTTAGAAATTAAAGAGCTTTCGGATAGCGAAAATGGAGACAAACTGCTCAAAAATTTATAATTCATACACGTGAAATCAGGTATTCATAATCTTACCGAGGGGAAAATATTCTCTACTTTAATACGTTTGGCTTTGCCGCTGATGGGTACAAGCTTTTTACAGATGGCTTACACGCTCATGGCTATGTCGTGGGTTGGCAGGCTGGGGACTGTATCTCATCCCGAAATAGCAACCAAGTCGGAAGCTGCAATTGGTGCTATAGGGATGCTGTTGTGGTTGACTTCATCGGTCGCATATTTGGCTATGATAGGATCGGAGGTAGCAGTAGGCCAATCGATAGGTGCGAAGAAAATGAAACGTGCAGCTATATATGCTTCACATTCTACAACTACCTCTATTGTACTTAGCGTGGTATGGGTGTCCACTCTCTTTATATTTGCTAATCCTATCTTGTCTTTTTTCAAATTATCTGCTGATATTACAGCCGATGCGGTGCTTTATTTACGAATACTCACTATTAGTCTTCCGTTTCAGTTCTTGTCATATAATTTCGCAGGGATATATAATGGAGCAGGGCGAAGTACTGTTCCGTTCAAAAATAATGCTGCGGGGCTCGTGTTAAATATGATACTTGACCCTATATTGATGTTTGGTATGGGACTGGGATTACACGGTGCTGCTATTGGTACAGTTGCTGCGCAATTGTTTGTGTTTTCTTTATTCTTTTATCAGATCAAATATGGTAATCGTATATTAGGCGATTTCTCCTTCTTTATTAAGCCAAAAGCCATTTACCTTAAACGCATAATTTTTCTGGGAACACCTGTCTCAATAATGAACTCATTGTATGCCATCATTAATATGAACCTGGCCCGTGTTGCTTCTATTCATGGTGGGCATCTAGGCATGATGGCTCAGACAACGGGAGGACAGATAGAGGCGGTTACGTGGAATACATCACAGGGTTTTTCTACGGCGTTGAGTGCTTTTGTTGCTCAAAACTATGCTGCCAATAAACTGGAGAGAGGCAAAAAGGCATATATCTATACAATACGAGTCATGCTTACGTTGGGTATTTTTGTCAGTATTGCATTTATTTTGTTTGGTGCTCAGATTTTTGGAATAATTGTTCCCGAAGAGAATGCTATGCGAGCCGGAGCCGAATATTTGTTTGTAATGGGTTTAGTGCAGATTTTTATGATGTTTGAGTTGACTACACAAGGTATGTTTAATGGGATAGGGCGTACAGTAGAGCCTGCCGTGATAAGTATCACCTTCAATGCGCTACGTATTCCTTTGGCTTATTATCTGGCTTCGCAAATGGGGATTGTTGGTGTATGGTGGGCAATCGCTATATCTACGGTATGTAAAGGTATAATACTGCCGGTTTGGTTTACGGTAGTCTATAAAAGAGTACAAAAACGAAGACCTAAGATTGCATAAACATAGAATATGCTCAAAAAGTACTTTCTCTTTGTTATGTTGAACGAAGTGAAACATCTCGTTTCTATTATAGAGTGGAGATTCTTCATTGCATTCAGGAAGACAAAGAGAGTAACACTTTAATAGTGTTCAATTTCTTTTAACAGATCTTCTTTATTTATATGCTTGCTGTGGGTTATGACTTATCAGACGCTCTTCTGCCAGTCGCTCAAACTTCGTGCCCGGACGTCCATAGTTACAAAACGGATAAATACTGATGCCTCCACGTGGCGTAAATATTCCTACTACTTCGATATATTTCGGATTCATCAGCTTAATAAGGTCTTTCATCATAATATTTACACAGTCTTCATGGAATGCCCCATGATTACGAAAGCTAAATAAGTATAACTTAAGACTCTTGCTTTCTACCATTTTTACATCAGGTATGTAGTTGATGTGTATTGTTGCAAAATCGGGTTGTCCCGTAATAGGACATAGGCTTGTAAACTCCGGGCAATTGAATGTTACCCAATAATCATTTTCCTGATGTTTGTTTTCAAACGCTTCTAATACTTCAGGAGCATAATTGTCTTTATATTCGGTTTTTCCGCCTAGATGGCTAAGTCCTTCTATTGTCATATTATAGTTTTGTCTTTAGATAGTTGTCTAATCCTTGTTTGCGCAATTTGCATGAAGGGCAGTTTCCGCAACCATCGGCAATGATGCCGTTGTAGCAGGTCAGAGTTTGAGTGCGAATGATATCGAAAACACCCAGTTCGTCAGCTAATTGCCATACAGCAGTTTTATCTCTCCACATCAATGGTGTGTGTATCTGAAAATGTTCGTCCATTGCCAGATTAATAGACGCATTTGCTGAAAGTATAAATGTATCTCTACAGTCGGGATAACCACTGTAGTCGGCTTCTGATACTCCTGTTACAATGTGGCGTATACCGTGCGAGCGAGCAATAACAGCCGCAAAAGTAAGGAATAATAGATTACGTCCCGGTACAAACGTATTTGGATAAGAGTCTGCCGGTTTTTCCTGATCCATAACAATATCGCTTGTCAAAGAGTTGACGGATAGTTGGCTGATAATAGATGCGTCCAGCAGTTGGAATGGTACATTGGCTTTTTCGGCAATAGCCTTTGCTACTTCTACCTCTTTGGAGTGACGTTGCCCGTAAGTAAAACACAGCGTGCGAACGGATGCGAAATTTTCTAGTGCCCAGTAGAGGCATGTTGTTGAATCTTGTCCACCCGAAAACAAGACTAACGCTGATTCTTTTTTATTCATTCTATAACTTTGTTTTTTACGTGGTTAATCCTAAGATACACGGAGGAGAAATTTCTCTTCGGCTACAAAAGTAAGGATTTTAAAAGATTCTTTTCGAAAATATTTTCTTAAAAAGAATAATTATTATACTTTTGCACTCACCAAACGACTCCGTAGCTCAGCTGGTAGAGCAATTGACTCTTAATCAATGGGTCGAGGGTTCGAGCCCCTCCGGGGTCACTGAAAGCCAGAGTCAAATCTGAGCCAATGAAAATGAAGCCTTCTAAATAGTAGATTTAGAAGGTTTTTCTTTTGTATGAATGCCTACCCTAAATCGTTCCTAAGTCATTACTTATAAACTTGTTTTATTGATTAAGCGATTGAATATCAATTCAAAGATGGTATAAAAAACGACCCCTCCGAGGTCTTGTTCTGATTTTTCTTCTTTTTGATTTCCTTTATTGCTATTATTCTGTAATTGCCATTGTAAAATTCTTAATTCTATATCAATGAGAGAGATTGCCTTGATTGTATATTTTAAGGCATTTTTTTCCCTCCTTATCGGATAACCCGTCTCGTATTCCGACAAGTTCCAAACGAACAAAGCCAAGGTGATAATACAGCTTTGGAATGTTTGATTCAATCTGTAGTTTGTTTAATAACTTTAGTGCAAATTCGTCATAGGCTTCTTCAAGTTTTGTTAGAAAATTGTTACTTTCATCTTGTTTAGATAAGATAGAAAATAATTTCAAATTCATTAAATTTTTCATTTTAAAAAAATTATAATTATTAATTAGTGATACAAAGACTCAATACGTAGAGTCTACTTTATTCTAATCTTTTAATCAATTCTTTAAAATAATCTCTGTACAAAATCCTGTAATTGTTGCCTCCAGAATTCCCATTCATGACCATAATTACTATCATAGAATTCGTATTTAACTCCCATCTCTTTAAGATTTTCCACAAATTCGACGTGCCCGTCATAGCGAGGATCTTTTGTTCCGCAACCAATCCAGAGTAGCTTTAGTTCGCGATTGACTCTTCCAACATCAGATATAACGCCCGGAATGTATTTGTCATGGCTGAAATTGCCATCTCCTATAATCCCAGCACTAAATTGACCTATATATGAAAATTTATCCAAATTTCTTAATCCAATAACATAAGCTTGACCTCCTCCCATAGAAAGCCCGGCAATAGCCCTGTTTCTTTTATCTCTTTTTACACGATAACGTTGTTCAATATACGGAATAATATCATTTAGGAGTTCCTCTTCCAATATATCCATTCCTTCCACAGTGCTTCCTCCTGCCCATGAACCGTCCGTCAATCCGTTAGACATAACGATTAACATCGGTTTAGCTTTTCCCGAAGCAATCAGGTTATCCAATATGATACCGGAACGGCCATCTTTTGTCCAACTGCTCTCGCTGTCCCCGCCTCCATGTCGCAAGTATAAGACAGGAAATTCTTCCAAATTATTTTTATGATATTCAGCCGGTAAGTATACATACATTTCTCGCGGTTTATGAAGTTGAGTAGAGATATACTTCAAGATATGAATTTCTCCATGAGATACATTCTGCAGTTCGTCATAACGTGGAATGGAACCGCCATGTACTTCAACGACACTTCCATACACTGACGTTCCGGCTTTTACAACCGGATTGGCAAAATCTATTGTACGGATACCATCAATCTCGAATACATATTGGTACAACCGTGGCTTCACAGGATGGATTGTAACAGACCATATATCCTGCTCATCTTTTACCATCGGCTGTGATAAGACATCCCATTCATCAAAATGCAAAATGACATTCTTTGCACTGGGAGCCTTTATTCGGAATGTGATACTATTATCCTCGTTTACTACAGGAGAAAAAGGAGGCTCGGCAGGTTTCCACCAACCATCCATGCTGAATTTATTTTTCTTTTCCTGAGCATTAACTGAGGATGTTAATCCATTAATACTTATTATTACCAATAAAAATAAAACATTCTTTCTCATACAGATGATATTTTCTTGACTATTATTTATTATTCACACTATTCATTAATACTGTACGTCCCTCTTTATCCGGGTCGTTTTTTACTTCGCAATTATCATTCAATATCATTGTTTCTCCATTCTCCAAGGAAAACTCCAGCCAGTGAGGTAAAGATACACAATTCGGATTACCTGTACGTGCAAAGTTAAGGAGTGAATCCGCCATTTTATACGATAGTTTCCGAGGTCTGATCCCTCCTCCCGAATGTGTCAGCATCAGGTCAGTATTCAAAAACCAGAATGAAATATCGAGGCAATGAAAAGCACGTATACGCCCGTCAAATAAAGGAGGTTCGAATCCAAACCATACCATATATACAGGTGATTCCTGTTTTTTCTTCGCAATTGCCGATTCCACTACTGACATGCGGTTTGAATAAATCAATACAAGAACGTCAAACGGTTTTGCTGAAGGAAAATTACGTGAATATGCATCATATATAGCTTGTGCATTCTCTCCATATCGTTCCGAAAGTTTTTGAATCGCTTCTGTTTTGGTAATTGTTTCCTGAGAAGGATTATTTCTCTCCACTCCCCACTCGTGAAAAGTAGTACAGAAAATCATGGGTATATCGGGAGAGTCCGGATTGCTGAAAAATTCACTTTCGGGCAAATGAATTCCATCTCCTACGGGACCGAAACTTCCTCTTGCCATTCCTGCTCCTCCGCTCTCTTTTTCCATACGTGATGCTCCCTGATAAGCAAGCTCCATATAATCTTTCCACGGCATATCCTGTAATTTATCTACTTCCGATTCTGATAGTCCTGCTTCTTTTACAATATATTCTCCTAAGCGTTTCGAATAATCTTTACTATTAGCACGTATAGCCGAACCACTGAGCGAAACACCTTTATGGATAAGACCTTTTGTTTCGGGCATCGTTGCCAGCAAGCAGACCTTGGCCCCTCCGCCGGATTGACCGATAATAGTGACATTGCCGGGGTCTCCTCCAAAATTTTCAATATTGTCATGTATCCATTGCAAAGCGAAAACCATGTCCAATAAGCCGGCATTTCCCGAATCCTTGTATTTTTCTCCGAAAGCAGACAAGTCGGTAAAACCAAAAACACCCAACCGATGGTTTATGGAGCAGAAAACAATGTCACCATAGCGAACGATATTTTCACCATGGTAACCATCTTGTTCGATGCCATTTCCCCGGGTAAATCCGCCACCGTGCAACCAGACAATTACCGGACGTTTTTTGCCATCGGCAATTGCATTTGTCCAGATATTCAGAGCGAGGCAATTCTCGCTGATTTCATCGTAATTCCAATGGTCTACAAACATATCGTACGAAGTAGACGCACGGCTGTACACATCTTGCGGTGCACTGTTGCCGTAAAATACAGCCGGGCGGATGCCATCCCACTTTTCATGTTTCTGCGGAGGCATAAAACGGTTCTTTCCAGATGTTTCAGAAGCATACGGTATACCCAGAAATGTATATACCCCGCGAGAAATATATCCTTTCACTTTGCCGTATTCTGTATCGGCTATAGCGATATTTTCTCCGATTTGAATTTGCGGTTCATCTTCGGGAATGATAGTGTGATTCTGTGCCGGTAATGGAGACGTAACGGTGATAAATAATGCTGATGCTATCGTAACAGCCTTAATAAATACTTCACTTGTTTTATTCATAATTCTATTTGTTTATTTACCAGGTGAAAGTTCCCACAGAACCGGGAGCGAGTGGTAGATTGGCAAAACGTCCGTTATATTGTACCTTAACATGATTACGAGACCAACTGTCATTGGCGACAATCAAAACAATCTTGCCTTCGGGAGTTTTAAAAGCTACATTCGGTAATACATCGCTATGCTCCACAACCGTTGTACGACGCACTTCCGCCCGTTCTTCATCCTCAGTAATATCCACACCAGAGTCGAAAGGATGAGTTGATGAAATGCGTACAGAACCCGGGCGAACGAATTTGGACGCATGCGCTATTGTATAATAGGCTATATTTCGAGTCACATGGTCTCCATCGATAGTTATTGCACCCTGACACATCGAACAACCTCCGTTATCGGTATGCGGGTCGTTTAGCGGGTTGGCTCCATAATTCCAGAGAACAACATTCTTACTCCAATTCCGAGTCACATCAATCAAAAGCCTTTTCACGGACGATGCAATATTTAAAGTCTTACTATCTGGCCTTTCGGTAAGCATCTGCTCTGTAAAATAAATGTTTTTATCCGGTCTTGCCCGGTGTACGATACTCATACCGCTGAGATATCCCCGATAATGATGAAACGCAGAACCATCGACATATTGCGCTGTGATTGCATCACTTAAAATAGCTAAAGGATAATCGGGGCGGTCGCAATTATGGTCGAAAATAACAATCTTGGTCTCTATGCCTGCTTCTTTAAATGCAGGTCCGAGATGGTCCCTTACAAATTCATTATGCTCCTGCCAATACCAAGGCATACTGGGAGTATTACGCGAGTTTAACGGTTCATTTTGTATAGTAACAGCATCAATATTTATTCCTTCTTTTGCCATTTGTTGAATGTATTTCACAAAATATTGTGCATATACATTGTAATATTCTTTCTTTAAAGCTCCTCCCTGTACATTATTATTCGTCTTCATCCATACAGGCGCAGACCAAGGTGATGCCATTATTTTTATATCAGGTACGATTTTCAATATTTCTTTCATTACAGGAATTACATCATCGTAATCATGTCCAAGATTGAATTTCTTTAATTCGGTATCTTTTTCTCCATCGGGAAGGTCGTTGTAGGAATAGACAAAATTATTCAGGTCGGATGCTCCTAAGGTTAACCGGATATAACTGAATCCGACATTGTTCACATCATTCCTGAACATTTCTTTGAGAATATTTTCACGAGCATTTGCGCTCATGCGATTCAGATGAAACGCACTTCCTTCGGTCAAAGCGAAACCAAAACCATCCATTATTTGATATTCCTGACGGTCATCAATTATGATAGGCAAGCCTTTTCCCTGCTCATCTCCGAAAGTTATCTTTTCGGATTGTTGCTGAAAAAGAGTATTCCGGTCAGGTGTAGTTATCCACGATTCTATTTGTTGTGCTTGTGTGCAAATTGCATGTAGGGCTAATGCCAGTAAAAACAATTTTTTTAACGATATTAGATTTAACATTGTATTTATTTATTAAAAGTTTACATACAACAAATTTACTTTGGTAGGCAAACTTATCGTTATACAATGTCGCTGATTTGTTATACTATTATGAATATGTTAATATTTAATGAGCATTTGTTCTATTAATGTACGGTACTCGCTGGGAGTAGATCCTTTCTTTTTTTTGAAAATACGAATGAAATTGGATAAATTATTAAACCCGCAAAGAAAACATATTTCTGCTATGGAGTGCGTTGTTTCCGATAGCATCTGGCAAGCTTTTGCTATTCTCAGATTGATAACATAATCAATAAATGTACAACGGGTCTTTTTTTTGAAAAAATGACTGAATGCAGATTCAGACATGTTTACCATTTCAGCTACTTCACTTAACTTAATCTGATTCTCATAATTCTTTTCAATATAATCACATACTTTAGCGATACGACGACTTTTGGAAACTCTGACAATTGCTTGCGAATCGTATCTGTTATCCATTAATACACTCCTGTCAGAAATAGAAAGGTCGTGAAGAATAGAAAAGAACTCCAATACTGTCTGAAAGCCCTGCATCTTGGTTAATTTTAATATACGGTCTTTCATATCCAGTCGTGTTTTCTCTGAAAAGCATATGCCTCGTTGAGCTTCATAAAGTAAGGCTTTAATCTGCGAGAATAGTCTTTTTTCCAGCATTGGAAAATTCAGTAGTTTTTCGGAAAACTGGATAGTTACCACATGGTTTCCCTCTACTATTTCCCCTTGCCAGGCGTGGGGAATATTAGGGCCTATCATTACCAAATCTAGAGTAGAAAATTCTTCCTCAGAATCTCCAACTATACGTTTCCCATATGTATCAATTACTAAATTAATTTCATAATCGGAATGATGGTGCACCGGATAATCGAATTTGGCAGACGGATGATTCAGAACAATGAATAAATCATTATCCGACAAGGGTGTAATCTCTTTTTGAATTTCTCTCATAACGAAAGTTATTAAATAGGTGATACCATATACAAATGTAGAAATAAAATAAAAAAAGCAATAGTTAATTCAAAAAAGTACAACATTTCAATCGAATAGTATAATAATCAATACAACTTAACACATACTTTTGTAACATGAATATAAATCAATACCCATGGAAAATTTTTCAATCAGCACAGTCGATTTAGTCATAGTAGTCCTTTACATTATATTTATAATATGGTGGGGGCTTAAAAATGGGAAAAGTTCGGATTCCCAGTCTTATTTTCTTGCTGGTCGCTCGATGCCTTGGTGGATTGTCGGCTTATCACTATTTGCAGCGAGCATATCCAGTACGACCTTGATAGGACAATCGGGGGATGCTTATGATACAGGGCTTGCCGTTTTCAACTACAACCTGACCGGGATAGTCGTTATGGTATTCTTTGCGGTATTTTTATTGCCACTATATATAAGGTCTAAAGTTTTCACAATTCCAGAATTTTTAGAGAAACGTTTCGATAAACGTTCCCGTTTCTATTTTTCAGCGATTTGTATTATCGGTAATATATTTTTGGATGCTGCCGGAGCATTATATGCAGCAGCACTGATTATTAAGCTGATATATCCGGCTGCCGATTTGCAATTAATCATCATTATATTCGCAGCCATAGCAGCCTCATACACTATTCCAGGAGGATTGTCCTCGGTGATAAAAACGGAACTGATACAGGCCATTATACTGATTATAGGTTCGGTAATACTCACCATCTTCTGTTTCCTGCAGGGAGGCGATTATTTTATCGATCTGTATAAGAACGGAGATATTCTGGCAAAACTTATTCGTCCGATGGATGATCCTGCTACTCCATGGCTGGGACTGATAGTCGGCATGCCGATTCTGGGTATCTATTTCTGGGCGAATAACCAGACGATGGTACAACGGGTGTTAAGCGCCAAAACGGTTGATGAAGGACGGAAAGGCGTTATGCTGAATGGATTCTTGACTATGGCAACCTTATTTATAATAGCTATACCCGGACTTATTGCAAGAGGATTGTTTCCAGGACTGGATCGTCCGGACATGGTATATCCGACTATGGTAATCAATTTAATGCCAATCGGTTTATTGGCTATTATCTTAGCTGCTTTGTTATCCGCATTGACTTCAGCTCTAAGCGCCATTTTAAATTCGACATCTACCTTATTTACAATGGACTTTTATTCTCACTTCAATAAAAATGCCGATTCAAAGAAACTGGTAAGGGTGGGAAAAATAGCTTCATTAGTTATCATTATTTTGGCTGCAATATGGGCTCCACAGATCGGTAAATTCGGCTCATTATTAAAATACTATCAGGAGATGCTATCATACATTTCACCTCCAATTGTGGCAGCGTTCCTTCTGGGTATATTCAGTAAAAGGGTAAACGGAAATGGTACTTTCATTGGGCTGATAAGCGGGTTGGCAATAGCGGTACTGATGCTTTTCTTCCGACAGGAGATTTTCGGAGATATGCACTTCTTGCTTGTGGTTCCGTTTCTGCTTAGTGCCAGCATATTGATTATGTATTTCACAAGCTTGATGAGTCCGGCGCCTACCAATGATAAACTTGCAGACACTACTTTTAGAAAGGATGACCTGATTACAGAATTTAAAGATCTGAGAGGGAATGCCTGGTATAAAAGTTATCTAGGATGGGCAATACTTTTGTTAGGGCTGAGTGCTATTCTTTGGGTTGTATTTAGTTAGTCAATCAATTAGAAATCAATATAATAAAACTTTAATTTATGAAATTGAAAAAATTTCAGGGAAACCCTATTGTGTCTCCCAACGAGAAAAATGACTGGGAATCATTAGTGACATGCAATCCGGGAGTATACTATGACAACGGAACTTTTTACATGCTCTATCGTGCTGCAGGTAATGATGAAGAACATGTAATCCGATTAGGATTGGCGACCAGTAAAGATGGCTTTCATTTCGAAAGAGCTTCGGATGAACCAGTCTTCGGACCTGGAGCAAACAATTTCGACTCAGGTTGTGTGGAAGATCCGCGTATAGTTAAATTCGATAATGAATATTATGTAACATATGCATACCGCCCCTTTCCTCCGGGACAATATTGGAAATTTGCTCATGATGTGGTAAAAGTACCTAAGGTGGGTGCAGATGCACCTGCAGCAATTGCTAAAAATCTGGGAAATACGGGGCTTGCTGTTACTACTGATTTTAAAAATTTCAGACGTTTAGGGCGTTTAACTTCACCCGTGCTAGATGACAGAGATGTAATAATTTTTCCTGAAAAGATAAATGGGCAATATGTATTGATGCATCGGCCAAAGCAATATATAGGAGAAAAATATGGCGTAAAATATCCTTCCATCTGGCTCAAATTTTCTGATGACTTATTAGACTGGGAGGACAAAGAAAGCCATTTGCTCTTAACCGGTATTGAAGGCTCATGGGAAGAAAAAATAGGAGGAAGTACCCCGCCTTTGAAAACAGAATATGGTTGGTTGGTTATTTACCATGGTGTTGAAAACGGAGGTTTGGGTTACTATAGGGCGGGTGCTATCCTTCTGGATTTAGAAAATCCATTGAAGATAATTTCAAAAGCTTCGGATTTCATCCTTGAGCCGGAATACGACTACGAGATTGAAGGATATTACAGAGGGTGCGTATTTCCGACAGGAAATGTAATTGTAGATGACACATTATATGTGTATTACGGAGGTGCAGATAAATATGTAGGTGTTGCAACATGCAATATCCATGATTTTATCAAAACATTCAAAAAAGTATAACAAATCAGCAGGATTGGTAAATTTTTATTCATTGTTTCCCTATACTTTTGTTTTGTTAACTAGTTATAAATAATATTTAATAAAACTAATCACATGAAGAAACCTAAAGCCCAAAAAATGTCTATGGGTCTTCTATCCCTTAAAATGTTTTTTATATGTTTTTTGTTGGGTAGTTTTTGTACGGTACAGGGTGCCGTAAATCAAGATCCTGGAAAAATAACAGTCTCCGGTACTGTTATAGATACTAAAGGAGAGCCTCTTATCGGGGTGTCTGTCGTGCTTAAGAATGCTGCTGCACATACTGGAACTATTACAGATATAGATGGTAAATATTCTTTACCCAATATTCCATCAAATGGAACATTGGAGTTCTCCAGTATTGGAATGACAAAGCAGGAAATCGCTATTAATAACCGAACAACGATTGATGTAACTATGCAAGATGATGCTATTTTGCTCGGAGAAACAATCGTAATTGGTTATGGTTCGGTAAAGAAAAGCGATTTGACAGGATCGGTGGCGAGTATTAAAACCGATGTTATAAGCGATATTCCAGCCAATTCTGTGGAGGGTCTTTTACAAGGACGAGCTGCCGGTGTACAGGTAATCAATTCTTCTCAAGATCCGGGTTCGGGATCGACTGTGCGTATACGTGGAAATAGTTCATTACGTGGATCTAACTCTCCTCTGATAGTCGTTGATGGTTTCCCTTTGGGTGATGCCGGAGACCTGAAACAAATCAATACGGATGATATTGTTTCGATGGAAGTACTAAAAGATGCTTCTGCATCAGCTATATATGGATCGCGTGGTGCAAATGGAGTAATTATAGTTACTACAAGAAGAGCAAAAAAAGGAACCACAACGGTTTCAGTCAAACAGCAACTGACTTTTTCTGAGTTTTCTTCAAAGCTAGACTTATGGAGAGATCCCGTATTGATGGCAATGTTGAATAACGAAAGCCGTATTAATGGAGGTGAACAACCTCTTTATATCGGTGCAGTGAATTCGGCCGGGGTTTATTACCCTTCGATAGAAGAGCTACAAACGACATGGACTACCAATACCCGTTGGGATGATCTTGTATTCAGAAATAGACCAGTATCAAGCAATACTACTATTTCTGTAGCCAGTTCGAATGAGAAAACAAGTTTCAACCTAAGTGCGAATTATTTCTCTGATATGGGTATGTATAAAGACGATGATTACTCTAAAGGTGGATACAATCTCAATGTGGATCATTATATATACGACAATTTCAAAATACGTGCGTCAAATATTCTATATCTAGGCGACAGGGATAGCAATGGCTGGACTGCTTATTGGAGAAATCCTATTTATCCTGTATATAACGAAGATGGTTCTTACTGGCAGGCAAACAATACTGACTATGATCATCCGGTGGCCCTACGTGAACTGAAAAAGAATAAAACGAAGATGTTAGATGTTATCTCATCGGCAGCATTGGAGTGGCAGATTCTTCCCGAACTTAAACTAACAAGTCAGTTAAACTATAAATATGGAAAGTCTACTAACGATCAGTATTTTCCTAAAAAATACACACAGGCTGGGAATGAAAATGGCGGAAGAGGTATTATAGGCAATACAGAAGGTCAGAATTTTGTTTCTGAAACATTTGCAAACTATTCTAAACTATTTAATGAGAAGCATGAACTTGGGGTTATGGCAGGACATTCTTATGAATGGTACCAATACAGGGATTCATATCTGACAGCTAGTGGTTTTGTGAATGAATCTTTAGGAAATGAAAATATGGGGTCAGGCGAACAAGCAAAAAATTTGTTATCAAACGGATTCTCTAAGAGCAAACTTCTTTCTTATATGGGACGCCTTAACTATACTTTCGATAATAAATATTTAGCTACATTAACCTTCCGTGCCGACGGGTCTTCCAAATTCGGTATAAATAATAAATGGGCTTATTTCCCCTCAGGAGCGTTAAGCTGGAAAGCACATGAAGAAGAATTTGTGAAAAACTGGAAAGTTTTCGATGAATTAAAGTTCCGTTTAAGCTATGGTATTTCAGGTAATCAAGGAATTAGCCCATATCAGACATTAAGCCGCTATGGCACTACAAAATATTATAATGAAGGACAATGGTTGACTGCCATCGGTCCGGGATATGTATCTGGAAATACAGGACAAGATGGAATTTATAAGGTCTGGAGCGGTATTCCCAATCCTGACCTCAAATGGGAAACAACATCCCAGTGGGATCTTGGTATCGATATGGCTTTCTTCAATAGAAGATTAACAGCTACACTTGATATTTATAATAAAGAAACTTCTGACCTACTTCGTGAAAGGAACCTTGCATTATCTTCAGGATATGATCGCATGTGGGTAAATGATGGAAAAATACGCAACCGTGGGTTTGAAGCAACATTTAATAGTATCATAGTGGATACAAAAGATTGGGGATTCGATGCGACGTTTATCTTCTCAATGAATCGCAATAAAGTTTTGGATTTGGGCAGTAGCCTCGAATCTGGATTGATTACCGATCCTCGTACAGGAATGCAATATGAGGTTATCGGAAACCTCCGTGAACAATATCGGGCATATACCAATATCCTGGCTATCGGGCAACCTATCAATGTTTTCTACGGATACAAGACAAATGGCATTATACAAACCTTACAAGAAGGGCTTGATGCAGGGCTTACAGGAGATTATGCACAGCCGGGAGAATTTAAATACATGAATATTTATGATGGGGACGGCACAACAGGTGTTATCAATGAAAATGACAGGTGCATCATCGGTGATCCGAATCCGGATTTTACAGCCAGTTTAAATCTTGCTTTCCGCTGGAAAAACCTGGATGCGAGTATATTCCTGAATGGTGTTTTCGGCAACGATGTTTTAAACACGAAAACATTCGGAGACCCTCATAACGCTGCATTCCGTTGGACGCTGGATAATCCGACGAATAAATATCCCAGTCTGAGAAGCAATCGCCAAACAATGTTGTCAGACTACTGGGTAGAGGATGGCTCTTTTGTAAGAATACAAAATCTATCAGTAGGGTATACTTTCAAATTACCAAAACAAAAAGTCTTTGCTGAAAGAGCTCGTCTATATATGAATGCTTCCAATTTATATACATTTAGCAAATTCGACGGATATGATCCGGAAGTAGATCAAACCGGGATATACGCAGGTGGTTATCCTCGTCTGAGAAAATGGACTGTTGGTATTGATATAACATTCTAAAACTAATAATCATGAAAACAAAAATAAAATTTTTATTAATGTTCTGCTTCATTATGGGCTTTACAGCCTGTAATCTGGATGAAGATCCTTACGGATTCTATTCTGAAGATAACTTCTACAAAAGTCCTGAAGATGCAAAAGCTGCTATCAATTATGCATATGCAACACTTACATATTTGGAGTATTCTCGGGCACTAGTTTTTCTCGGGGATATGCCTACCGAAATTATGACGACAAAATCCGATGCTGCAACAGACAATCAATCCTTGAATTTGTGGAAAACAGACAATTTCAATACTAATGGCACTTTGATGAATTTCTTCAAATATTCATATATTGCTATCAACCGTGCGAATGCGGTTATAAAAAAGCTTCCTGGTACTGATATGCCGGATGATTTAAGAAACCAATATATGGGAGAGGCTTACTTTTTAAGAGCTTATAATTACTATTATTTGTCATGCAACTTTGGGTTAGTTCCTATTCACAAAGGAGTAGTAGAGACTTTGGACCAGACTTCAGCTCCACTAGCTGCTAGTATGGATGAATTATATGATTTCATAATAGAAGATTTAAAGTTGGCAGAAGAGTTGATGCCTGTGTATTCTACTCCGACTATGGGACGTGTAGATAAGGTTGCAGCACAGGCTTTATTAGCAAAGACATATCTTACTATTGCTTCGGGCAAAGAAAAAGGCGTATTGCTTTTTAAAGACATGAACAAGGATGTAAACTCTATGTACGAAGAAGCCAAAAAGTATGCAGGACGCGTCATGGGATTTGATCCGGCTTATCCTCAACACACTTATGGATTCGAAAATGATTTACTGAAAATTTATGATATAGATAATTTTAACGGTAAAGAAAACATTTTCCTGATGTCGATGGATAGGACGGGAGAAAGTGAAGGGCAATATTCCAAAATATCCAAAATGTATATTCCTTATATTGATGGCGCAACGATCTGGCTGAAACAGGGCGATTCTAATGAATATATTAAATCGCATGACGGATGGGGCGAATATCGTACCGAAATAGGATTTTACAATAGTTATGATAATGATGACAAGCGTAAGACAGACCTTATCGTTAATAAGATTTATAATGAAGATGGAACACTGAAAGCGGAGTGGACTCCGACAGGTGGAGCAATTCCATATCCTTTCTGCCGTAAATTTATTGACCCCCAATTTGACGGAGATAAAACAAGTACACGTCCCTATCTAATTCGTTACTCAGAGATAGCATTAACCTATGCAGAAGCTGCCGGGCCAACATCGGAGGCTTATAACGCTGTTAATTTCATACGTAATCGCGCCGGACTTGGAAACTTGGTTACTGGACTTAACACTGCTGATTTTAGGGAAGCTGTGTACAAAGAACGTAAATATGAGTTGGCGTTCGAAGGTGCTTATTTATACGACTTGAGACGACTCAACCGTATAAAAGATATTCAGGAAGTGAAGAATATGGGATTGAATGAAAGTCAATATACTTTTTACCCTATTCCACAATCTGAAATTAATTTGAATCCAAGTTTAAGACCATAATTAAATTTAGATATCATGAACAAAGTATTAAAATATAGTTTATTTGTAATTATCGCTATCCTTACCCAATCTTGTGTAAAGGATATGCAGGATGACTTGAATGATGGTGGCTGGAGCCATGACCGATTGATTTTAGATATAAAATTAAAAAATCAGGTTGGAAAAGCCGAGATAGCCAGGATTGATGATACATCAGGCGAAATAGAATTATCGTTGAATATAGATGCAATTGATGATCTTTCTAAAGTAGAGTTAGAAAAATTACAACTATCGTATGATGCCAAATCATCAGTAAGTATTGGTGGCACGTTAGATTTTAGCAATGCAGAGAGAAGTACAAACCTTACTATAACTTCAGCTACAGGGCAAGTGCGTGAATATAAAATAAATGCGACAGAGTTTAGTGAAACGGTAATAGGCACTTGGGCTATAAATGATCTGATAGTGTATGGAGGAACAGGTCCTGAATATGGCGGAGGGGCAGTCCTTCAATTGCAGGATAAATCATGGTGCTGGTATGATGATTATGCTCCAAAAACAGAATGCGACAATATTCTGACTTTCACGATGGATAAGATTACCGATGAAGGTAACACTTCGGGTATTTGTATCAATAATGCAGGACCGGACGGAAAATATGCAAATTTTATCTTTCAAGGTTCTATGAATAGAGATAACCTTGGAGTGGATTTAGATTTGAAACATTTTTATCGTCAAATACCGGTAGGCGAGAGTCGTTGGACACGTAACTATGCACTTGGAACTATTTCATTTACTGCTGAAGATGGAACAGTAACCACCGGAGTATTGGAAAACGCGGGAACATATGATTTAGGAAATGGAAAATCTGTAACTGTTAGTAATAATGCTTTTTCATTTAACCTGAATGGTACGGATGACTGGGATAATATTTACAGCGATTTTGATAAATTTGCCAAGAAAGCACGTAAATATTACATAATGATAACTAAACAATAATCATACGGGCAGATAAGCCTTCGGGTTTATCTGTCCATATTTTATAAACAATGAAAAAAGGTTTGTTTTTATTTCTGTCAGTTCTCGTTCTATCTTGTTCCCAGAAAGAGCCGGATGCAGTAATTTCCATTGATATAAATACCCTCATAAACGATTCTTATATAGGGAATGGAGCTCAATGGGACCCATACCAACTGGATTATGGAAACGGCAGGCTGGAAATATCCGAAGCCGACTGGAAAAAGCTGTATGACAGGCTCGACTTTATGCGTCCGCAGTTTATCCGCATTATGGTAAATACCTCTTCATTTCTGGATGACGGAGAATTTACTCCCGGAAAAGGTATGGAAACATTATCGAAAATGCTGGATTACTGCCAGAGTCGAAATGTAACAGTAATGTTCGGGGATTGGGGATGGAGTGTAATCAATACCCGTGAAGCAAAGATTAACGATAAGAACATGAAACATGCGGCCGAACTAGTCGACTACCTTATCAATGAAAAAGGTTATACATGCATCAAATACTACAATCTGATAAACGAACCGAATGGTTATTGGGCTTCAACAAATAAAAGTTATCCGCTGTGGGCTTCAGCTATAAAGCAATTTCATAAGGATATGGAAACTTTAAAGTTGAATGACAAAGTTGACATTGTAGGACCCGATGTAGCTATATGGGGTAAGGACGAAGCATGGTGGATAGACAGCACAGCCGTACAGCTAGGCGATATGGTCGGACTGTATGATATTCATACTTACCCTTCGAAGATAACCGTTAATTCAGGAGAATATACGGATATTATCAAAGCTTATAAAAACAGTATACCGGAGGGGAAAAAGATAGTAATGGGAGAAATCGGCTTCAAATTTGTCGAAGAAGCCGATTCGCTTTACAATCAGGAAAATATACGACGTGCTAAGGCCAAAAAACATGCTTCGCTTGAAGATTCACAGATGTTCGTTTACGATTATATGTACGGAACGGATATGGCAGATGCCTTGTTCCAGACTATCAACAGCGGATATTCGGGTTCAGTGGTATGGATGCTCGACGATGCCATGCACTCCAATGAAGCTCCCGATAAATTGAAAATATGGGGATTCTGGAATATATTTGGAGAAGAACAGTTTGGAGCAGATGAAGAAAAAGTTCGTCCATGGTATTATGCATGGTCGTTATTATGCAAATATATCCCTGCCGGCTCTAAGATTTATAAGGTCGATATTACAGGTGACAGTAATATAAAAGCTGTAGTGTCGGAAAAAGAAGGTAAATATATGCTAGCCATAGTGAATGTGTCAAAAGAAGAGAAGGATATAAAGCTGGAAAGTTCGAATATGCCTGAATTAACGGGTTGCAAGAAGTTCGTTTATGCTGATGGTACATTGAAAACAGAAGGTGACTATTTACTTTTACCGAATGAAGAGAATCTGAAATTGAATCTCTCAAAAGGAGAACAGTTCACAATGCCTGCCGAGTCACTCGTTGTTTATACTAATTTTGATTATTAAGATATACACAATATGAAAATAAAAAATATAATAAAGGCTATCGCATTAAGTATGGTTATTCTGTCCTGCTCCGCACCCAAAGAGGAATTGCAGATTACGGTCAGTTCCGATATTATCAATGCAGACTATATCGGTAACGGAGTCGAATGGGATCCGTATGATGAAGCAGAAGCATGGGGTTCGTCCATATCCGAAGCGGATTGGCAAAAGCTGTTCAAACGTCTCGATTTCATGCGCATGGGATATGTGCGGTGCATGATAAACAGCCCTTTCCGATATTATGATGCTGAAACAGGCAAATACGATAAAACACGGAATATAGAGTCGCTTTCGCGTGTATTGAAATATTGTACGGACAATAATATTACCGTTATGTACGGAGAATACAATCCTCCGACATGGGATATGAAAGCCGACCAACGATGGGTGGATATGTCTGTCGATTACCTTAATTACCTGGTAAATGATTTAGGGTTTTCCTGTATCAAATATTTCGTGATTTTCAACGAACCGGATGGTGACTGGGCTTCCACGAACGGCGATTATGAATTATGGAAATCCATGTTGTTACGTTTTCATGCTAAGATGAAAGAATATCCAGGTCTGAGCGAAAAAGTGAAATTTGCAGCACCAGACGCTGTCATGGATTTTAAAAATCCGGCATCTGCTTATGACGCTATAGGCTGGGTAAAGCAAACAGCTAACGATGTAGACTCTATTGTCGGTTTGTATGACTTACATGCTTATCCGGGGCAATACGAAGTGCGTTCGGGTAAATATGCCGATATTCTGGCACGGCACAAAGAATTTGTTCCGAAGGATAAAAAAATCGTTTTAGGTGAAGCGGGATATAAATACTGGCGTGAGGCAGACTCTTTGCTGATGAAAGAATATAACCGCAGGACAGAGGGACATCCTTTCACCAAAGGAAGCGATTCTAACATGCTGGTCTACGATTATTTCTATGGGCTGGATATGCCTCTTCTTTGTATGGAAGTAATGAATGGTGGATATTCTGGTATTGCAGCATGGATGCTGGATGATGCTATGCACAGCAGTGGCGATTCAGGCAAAACGGAAGATATCAAATTGTGGGGAATGTGGAATATTCTGGGAGAAGAGGTATTCAACGATCCATCACAAGAAGAAATCCGTCCGTGGTATTATACATGGTCGCTTATGTGCCGCTATTTCCCTTCCGGAACTAATATTCTGAAAACAACAATAGACCGCACTCAAGGAATCTATATGGCTGCTGGCGAACATAATGGAAAGCATGTCTTGGTTGCTGTAAATATTGGAGAAAGTGATAAGAATCTGAGTATATCTTTACCGGTGGAACTTCAAAATGTTTCAAAATATTTATATGAAGAAAACAATATGAAGAAGAATGGAGATGGACATCCGGTTCCGAGTGAAACTGGTTTAAACATTGGTAAAGAATACAAAACAGTTCTTAAAGCCCAAAGCTTTATTTTATTAACGAATATGGACTAAAAATGAATATTATGAAACAAAAATATAGTTTATTATTTGCACTGGTTGTAATTCTGTTCACAAATTGTACAGATGTGGATGATGTTCCGCCCCTGTATCCGGAATATGAAGAAGTAAAAGAACTTTCAATAGTTGACAAAAATGCCACAACCGAAACTAAAGCTTTATATTCTAATTTATGGGCTATACAGTCCAAAGGTTTTATGTTCGGTCATCATGATGACCTGTGGTATGGTCGCAAATGGTATAATGAAGAAGGACGTTCGGATACTAAAGATGTGTGTGGCGATTATCCGGCAGTTTTCAGTTTTGATGTTTCGGAAATAATGGATGACCGCTATCAGAACGCAGCAAACGCTATCCGCAGAAAAGTTGCTATCGAAGCATACAATAGAGGTGAAGTATTGACAGCCTGTATGCACCTAAATAACCCTTTGACTGGAGGTGATTCATGGGACAATTCTAATAAAAATGTAGCTAAAGAGATACTTACAGAAGGTAGTGAAACAAATGTGAAATTTAAACTGTGGCTTGACCGCTTGGCTGATTTTGCGTTGAATCTAAAAGGTGCAGATGGTAAAAATATCCCCATTATTTTCCGTCCATTCCACGAACATACACAGGGTTGGTCATGGTGGGGAAGTTCCTGCACCACTCAGGATGAGTTTATTGCTTTATGGAAGTTTACCCTGAATTATCTTCGCGATACCAAAGGAGTACATAATTTCATCTATGCTATTTCTCCTCAAATAGATTCTGTCTTGGGACGCGACACCTTCCTTTTCAGATGGCCAGGGAATGATTATGTTGATTTTTTAGGTATGGACGCCTATCACGGACTCAATCCAAATACATTCACCTCAAATCTGTTTATTTTGTCACGCCTTTCGAAAGAATTGAAAAAACCTTGCGGAGTTACTGAAACAGGAGTTGAAGGAATACAACGCGGAGGTGTACCTGAAAAGAATTATTGGACACAACAGATACTTACTCCAGCATCAGGACAATTTATCAGTTTGATTGTAATGTGGCGTAACGCTTATGATCCGGGTGAGAGTGGAAAACATTTCTATTCAGCGTTTAAAGGGCATGCTTCAGAGAAGAACTTTATAAAAATGTATGATAGCCCGGTTTCGTTCTTTTCAGGAGATTTACCCAATATGTATCAGATAGCAGAGGGGTTGACAGTGAATTAGTTCCCATTATTACGATTCTTGAAAATATTCTTAAGTTTGCATAACAAAAAATGTTGTGCAAACTTTTTTCATACATCATAATAAATCACAATGAGAAAAACCATTATCATTATTGCTTTCCTGGGCTTGTTTTTAGCTGATGTATACAGCCAAAATTACATACTGAAAGAAAATATTTCCTATATCTCATCGGACGAGAAGGATGAATATCGGAGAGAACGTTGTAAACTGGATGTATATTATCCGGAAAGGAAAACAGATTATCCGACTATCATATGGTTTCATGGTGGTGGGCTGGAAGGTGGCGAAAAAGGGATTCCACTCGAATTGAAAGAAAAGGGTGTAGCCGTGGTTACGGTAAACTACCGCCTCAGCCCGAAAGCTAAAAATCCTGCTTATACAGAAGATGCTTCGGAGTCTGTGGCATGGGTTTTTAATCATATTTCGTCCTATGGCGGAAACACGGACAGGATATTTGTATCGGGACATTCCGCCGGAGGCTATCTGGCACTAATGGTTTCGCTGGATAAATCTTATCTGAAAAACTTGGGTATCGATGCGGATAAAATTAAAGGGGTGATTCCGATAAGCGGACAAACGAATACGCATTATACAATCAAAAAAGAAAGGGAACTTTCCTTTGATATTCCTTATATCGATGAATATGCGCCCATTACACATGCGCGGAAAGATGCTCCGCCCATACTGTTAATCACAGGGGACAGAAACATGGAACTTCCTGCCCGTTACGAAGAGAATGCACACTTAGATGCTATATTAAGGTCAGTAGGAAACAAAGATGTAAAAGTTTACGAATTGCAGGGCTTCGACCATGGAAATGTGTATGCCCCGGGTTGCCTGTTGATGCTGAACTGGATAAATAAAATGAATTGAGATAAGTTGAATAGAAACAAAAAAGAGATACTATCGGATAGTATCTCTTTTATTTTATATGAAAAGTTATTGCAAACAATCTTTCAGGGAAATAACTTTTATCTGCTTCCTGACATCATCCAACGATAATCCGGTTTTTACCTGAATGGATTTTTCTTTATTCGGCAACAAGTCAAAATAGTTGTCTTCGAAGAAATTATCAATTCCATCCACCGATAAGTATACCGCCCTTGCAAAATTATTACTATTCAAAGTGATTTCATATCCATCGTTCACCGCCTTAATATTATACGTGATATTTGCTTCAGGCAGGTTTATCTCTTTCTGATTGAGCAGGAAGTAATTATTAGAGTATTGCTTATTGTTATCATCGATTAAATCCGCCACTACGACAATTTCATTTTTAGATTTGTCCTTTATCAGTTTCGCTACACTTTCCGAATAAACCTTGGTACTTGCATTTGTAGGTATATTGATGGATTTAATCTCTTCTGAAATTACACGACCATCCAATGTCATCACGGAAATATGCAATTTACCCTTCGTATTTTTCAGCCTGTCCGAAACAATGTATATATCCAGATTATTTCCATCTAAAATCGGTGAAACCAATATATCTTTAAAAGCTTCTCGGGTAAAATAATGCTGTGCTTTCCACCGACCGTAATAATCCCGGCTTGCCCATGAAGCCACAGGCCAGCAATCGTTGTGTTGCCAGAACAATGAGCCCATGCAATATCCCATATCACGGCGGTGCGCTTCCATAGCTATTTTCATAGCATCTCCCTGCAAAACCTGACTCATATAAAGGAAAGATTGAAAATCCTTCGGTTGTCCATATTCATTTATCAGGCATTTTTCAATGGTCTGGTTGGCATGTGCCCCACCCCTTTGATGCGACATCATCACTTCAGAAGTGATATTCCAGTCCTTTTCTTCGGGAGCATACAGTTTTACGGTTGCCCATTCGGGGAACGACTGAAAACCATATTCGCTGAAATAACGGCTCTTTTCGTCATTATAAGTGCTTATAGGAAGCCCTTTCTGCCATGTATCCCAATAATGCATATCGCCATCGGTTTTGTCCCTTCTTCCGTCTATATCGGTAAACGGAGAAGAAGGCGTATAGCTTGCCGTCGGGTCGTATTCTTTTACGACATCGGGCAGAACTACAAAATACTGGTCGTAAAACTGCTTCCATATAGTTTCCGCTATCTTCGAGTCTTTTGCGGTATAATTCCTTTCCCATCCCCAAATTTTCCATGCATCGAGGCATTCGTTGTTTCCACACCAGATGGCTATGGAAGGATGGTTACGTAATCTCTTTACGTTGTCTATCGCTTCCTGCCGTATATTTTCGAGCAGTTCACCCTCTGCCGGGTAAAGGCTACAGGCAAACATAAAGTCCTGCCAGACCATGATACCGTATTCATCGCAAAGCTCATAGAAGTAATCGTCTTCATAAATGCCACCTCCCCATACACGGAGCATATTCATATTAGCATCCACCGCATCCAGAATAGTTTTCTTGTATATATCTTTTGTGACACGCGGAAGGAAAATGTCACAGGGTATATAGTTCGCTCCTTTCGAGAAAACAGGTACTCCATTCAGTTCGAAATAAAAGCTTTTACCGAATTTATCCGGCTGCCTAACAAGCTTAACAGAACGTATTCCTATCTTTTCACTTTTATGGTCAATCGTCCTATTGTCTATCGATACCTTTGCATTGAAAGTGTAGAGATGGGGTTTGCCTAACCCATTTGACCACCATAATTCGGGGTTCTTTATGGTGAAACTCAGTTTCACTTTATTTATCCCTTTTTGAATGTTTACAACCTCGGAAGACAATACTTTACCCGACTGCTCGTCTGTTATTTCTACTTTGGCAGAAGCCATGTCTTTGTCTCCTACTATTTCGAATACTGTTTCGATATCCGCATTTTTAGCAGAAACATTTTTCTGGATATAATGAACGTTATCTATACGTAAATTGTCCCAAGCCTCCACAAATACAGGACGCCAAATGCCTGAGGTGACCAATCTCGGTCCCCAGTCCCATCCGTAATGATAGCCGGCTTTCCGGGCAAATACACTTAATCTCCGGTTGAAAAGTCCGCCATTTTCCGACTGGTCGTTTATAGCTTCGTACTGAAAAGGCAAAGCTTCCCATTTGGGCATATCGACTTTAAGGGGTGAATGAAAGTATATCTTAAGCTTATTATCTTTTTGGTGGATTATATTTTTTACATCCACACGCCATTCCCGAAACATATTATTTGCTTCGAGTATCTTGGTTTCGTTGAGATAAACATCGGCATAAGTATCCAATCCTTTAAAGTACAAATCAATATTCTCTTTTCGGAAAGTCTCATCATCCAGATGGAATGTGGTTTCATAAATCCAGTCTTCCTTATCCACCCATTGCGCTCCCCTCTCATTCAAGCGAGAAAAAGGGTCTTCCAGGATACCGTTATCCATCAGGTCGGTATGCACAACGCCAGGAACAGTAGCAGGATACCAGTTGTTTAATCTTGCCTGTTTAAATTTCCATTCCGATTTTATCTCCGTTAAAATCGGAGAAGCTTGCAGATTATTTAAAATTAATATCGTTGACATAATCATAAGTAGTATTGCTGTTATTCTTTTCATATGTATATATTTAGTTGATTATTTCAAATTTAATATTGATGACCTTTTTCAGTTTCTTCTTTTAGCTTATTCCAGTCTTCACAATGCAACTGGTTCATCTGACCTATTTTTTCTTCCAAGGTCATTTGTTTTAATAAAGCCTCTATTCTGTATTCTATATTAACTTGAGCAAATAAGTTACCGAATAAGAAATAAGTAGCAATAATGGTAAAAAGTTTCTTTTTCATAATACTTATATTAATAGTACAAATCTATTAATAACTTAGATTTAAGAATTATACAATATAATTGAAGGATTATACTATTTTGAAATAACTCTTCTTTAACATAAAGAGCAAAGCTGATATTTCGGCTTTGCTCTTATATTTTTGCCATTAGGATGTAATTACTTTATGAAAAACTTTTTTGAAACTATATCGTTGCCTCGTACGACCTGAACTCCTATTATTTTATTACTACCAAGATGGTCGAGGTTAAATTCTGTGTTTTTATTTTTTATTTTCTGATTGGATAATATACGACTTGTCGATACATCAACTATTTGCATAGTTGCATTTTTGTATTCATTTTTTATGTTAACTTTCAGTATACCTCCGCTAACAACAGTTATTTCAATATCATCTACTATTTTTTTACTTTCTACAAGGTGATTATCGGTTAGGGAATAATCAGATGCCATAAATGTCTGTCGTTTTCCATTAGGATAAACTAATTGCGGATAATTCTGATAAAAATTATTAGTTGCCGGTGTTATTCCCGCAAAAGTGCCGTATCCGTCATTTTCCCAAGGGCTTTTCCATGCACATACTCCGCTGTAACCATTCCAATATGCATTCAGGTAAGCATTAGCCAAAGTCATATTCCAGCCCGATTCATTTACGTTATATCCGGGTGTTTCACCGATAACTACGGCTTTGTATCCGTCATCCATCCATTCTCCGATAGTTTTATTAAAGAAAGCTCCTGACGATTGCCACTGATACCAGTGCGGAGAGTAGAAGTCAAGAAAAGCATCCGGGTCATTATATCGTGCTCTTAAAGCTGTTTCGCTATAATTATTGCCGGCATAGGTATCTGCCCATGTCCAACTATTGTATTTACTACTGTTACATATAATCCACATAGAACCTGATGTAACAGGTTTATCGGTATGTTTATGTATGTAGGAAGCGCAGATAGCCACAAACCGCATAACATTATTACGGGATAAATTACCACAATTGGCATCCCTCCACATATGTTCTATTTCGTTACATATATCATAGCCCATCACATACGGCTCGTTATTATATCGTTTTACAAACGGAACAAGAAAATATTCACAATACCATTTTGTCTTGTTTTCATCATTGATAATCTGTCGGAACTGACTCCAGCGGGTTGCATTGTAATTATTAATCACCATGTCGAAAGACCAAAAAGTGGGCATAATATATATTTGTCTTTCTCTGGATAAGGCAACAAGTTTGTCCATATCGGTCCAGAACTGAGCGGTCGCACCTGTAACCATCCCGTCTCCGTTTAATGATGGGCTAGTATTTCCTCCCCCATGTATCCATATCCTTGCCAGATTGATATTGTTCTGCTCGTAACGGCTGAATTCTTCCTGCCACCATTGGTGGTTATAATTTCTTCCTAAAAAATCGAGACGGTAATCGTTGTTCCATTGCCATGCAGTATTTATACCGTTAAAGAAAATCTGCTTTCCATATGCATAGAACTTATTACCGCTGATAGTTACAGTAGGACTGCTAGAATTCACGTTTTTATTAACAAGAGCAATTTCGTCGATATAGAATGAAAAGGCCGGTTTGGATTCATAGGCTCCCGGAACTAAACTAATCCTGTTGAATTGCCCGTCCGAAAGCCTGTCTAAAGGTAATATCACATCCTGCCATTGCCCGCTTGCATTGTATTTGGGATAGGTTTCCCAATCCGATACGGAAGTTCCGGTGGAAGTATTTTCGAGTTTATACACAAATGAGAAGGTTCCTATATTAGCAGACTTTACTCGTATTTTAATTCCCGAATAATTAGATTTTGTAAATGTGTTATTCAGGTTAAAATAAATTCCGTCTCCTTCATTATTTGCAGGAACAGAAACAAGACCTGCTTTACCAAGACTGCCATCCGTAGATGTTAGGACATTGATTGACACATTTCCCCACGTATCAAAATTAGACGAAAGATAATTAAAGTTAGATACAATTTTGTTTTGAGAGCTACTAGTAATTGCAATTAGCAGTAAAATTAAATTAAATATTAGTTTTCTCATGATGATAATGGTTAAAATTAGTATAATACAAACCTAAATACACTAATTGACAAACAATTATACTATATAACTAAATGTTAATACTTTTCTGAAAATTAATTTTATAATTATATTTTTATACCTCTTGATTTATTTTGATTCCCAGTATCAGGCTTTGCTATAATTATCCTATCAGGATTAGCGTCTATTATATCTTTGATAGATAATATTTTTCTTGAATGTCTATCTGGTTCTTCACTATTTATTTTTGAAGCAGACAATTCTAGTTTCCTTTCAGGGATTATTGTATTGGTTATCAATTCCTGATTCTTATTCTCCAAACTCAAATTTATCAGCCTACTCAACGAATCCAACTGTGATTTCAAATCCTTCAATTCCGGCTCTTTCTTCCATGTAGCCGTCATTACCTCTTTCAATACAGGTAAATCCTTTTTCAGCTTTTGATTTTCCGATTGGTATTTCTCAATCAGAGCAGATTACAATTTTGTCTAGTTTAAGATGGGGTTTCATATCCAAAGTTAAACCAAGAGTGATACTGTTCCTAAAAGTTTTTAAAAGGCATACTACCACTATCTACATACAAATATTATCCTTTGCAATGAGTTTTCCACAAGACACATGTCGAAGTCATGAGAAATTTTATTGGTCATTAGAAGAGGGTAAAAATGTGATAGCGAGAAAGTAAATAAACCACTTACAGATATTTAATGCTTGAATATAGATTTGCAGTGTGCATTTTTTTTAATAACAATAAATCTTTAGGCTCTTCATGGGAAAAGCCTAAAGATTTATTGAACTATATGGTTGTGATAAAATTCATATAGCAATTCTATATTATTAGAACAAATTATAGGAATAGCTTCTGACAATTTTTCTTCATCCCAATCCCACCATTTGATTTCTAAGAGCATTTTGATGTGCTGTTCAGAAAATCGTGATTTGATTATTTTCGATGGATTTCCGCCAATAATCGTGTAAGGGGCAACGTCTTTAGTGACCACCGACCGACTGCCAATTACGGCACCATCACCAATTTTTACTCCAGACATGATTATTGCCTCGGTTCCAATCCAAACATCATTCCCAACAACGGTATCTCCCGCGCTTTCAAATCCATCAATTGCTTTATTGAAGATTTCCACCTCCTGCATATAAAAAAATGGGAAACTGGATATCCAGCTGTGTTGATGCCCTTGATTTCCCGCCATAATAAAGCTAACGCCACTTCCAATGGAACAAAATGAACCTATAATCAATTTGTCGATATCGTTTCTATCTGGCATTAAATAGCGAGCGCAGTCATCAAAAGAGTGTCCATGATAGTAACCTGAATAGTAGGAGTATTTACCCGCAATAATATTGGGGTTGGTAATGTGGTCTTTAATTATTTTGCCTTTAAAAGGACTTTCAAAGAAATTAATCATTTTGGCATATCTTAAAAATTTAACAAATAAAATTCAATGGCATTCAATGAGAGCCATGTACGAAACATTTATTTGCTGTATGCTAATCAGATTTCTTCATTCGACAAATATAATGAAAAGTACCTGGATAAAGCAAGTTTTGATATGTTTATACCTTATTGAACACCCTCACTATCTTTTTTGAGTTTTTAGACTGTTTGGGTTGATAAACCTTTTCCACGAACTTATCAGATTTATACGGACTGTTTTTTTATTGATTTAATCGTCTCAAATCTTCCAAGAAAGAGTCTGAGCTGTGGGTTCACATTGTTGTTTAAAAATAAAGCTTGAAAAATAAAAGTTTATCAGCTTTTGAATTAACGTAAGATTATCAAAGATTATGTTTATGTATTTTCAATTATTTTGGAATGCTTATAAATATTATTAATTTTACCCGCAATCTTTGAATAATCGTACCTTGATGAAAAACTCAGTACAAAAAAACCTTATATCCTAATGCGCAAATTCTCCAATAATGGATTTATCTAAACAGGTTTATGTAGACTTATTTGATAAGTATTATTTGGCATTGGTGAAATATGCATCCTCTATTGTAGGTACAGATAATGCCGAAGATATTGTGCAGGATGCCCTTGTAGAATTGTGGGAACGAAGAAAGGAAATCGAAGTAGGAGAGCACATTTCTTCGCTATTGTATCGATTTGTGTATACAAAATCTATCAATAAGCTCAAACATATTGCGGTTATCAATAAATATTCTTCTGCCAAAATTGAGATATATAATGAAAAGCTGAAATATTTTTCTCCTGAAAACATCGATGTTTGGAAGAATATAGAAAATGCAGAATTGAAAGAGAAAATAGATAGCGCAATTGATACCCTGCCGCCTCAATCGAAGAGTGTATTTAAATTAAGCTATATCTATGGACTGAAAAATAAAGAAATTGCAGAAACTTTAGCTATCTCTTTACGAACAGTAGAGGCCCATCTGTATCAATCCCGAAAGTTGTTGAAGGAGAGATTATCATATTTGTTGAGGCTTATTCTCGTTTTATGCTTCTTTAACTAAGTATATTGTTCTATATAACTGTTTTAAGTATATCATAAAATAAATAAATGAGTACAATTGATAAAAGGATTATATTAGGATACCTTAATAAAACGGCTTCAGATGCAGAGTACGAAGCTATCTTAAAATGGATCGGTGAAGATGAAAATAATAAGAAATATCTTTTTGATCTTGAATCACTTTACAATTCTATAGAATGGGATGACTCTTTATCGGATGGATATTTGGAAAGCGAAAAAGATCGCCTATTAAAAAGGATATCCGATGCTTCACAAACTGATATGCCTGTAAAGAAGAAATTTAATTTTTCTTTCGTTAAAATTGCTGCATGTATTGTGGTGCTATTTTCAGCAATCGGATTTGGATATTTGTATCTTCACGACAATAAGAAAATGGGTAGAACAGATCTGCTGTCAGTACAAAATGACGGAGTTAAAGCAAAGGAAGTTATTTTGGAAGATGGAACAAAGATTTGGCTAAACCAAAATTCAACGATTAGTTATCCGCCTACATTTGAAGGCGAAGAAGAAAGAAGAGTATACCTTATCGGCGAAGCCTATTTTGAGGTAGCAAAGAATAAAAAATGTCCATTTTATGTTGAAAGTGAAGCTTTTAATGTACGGGTTTTAGGAACCTCTTTTAATATAAAGAATTCCGATATGTCTAATATCTCTTCAGTAACTCTTGTAAATGGTGAGATTGAAGTAAAAGGAAATAATAATGAAGGGCATGTAACATTATCTCCGGGGCAAAAAGCTGAGATAAATCATACCGACCATCGGCTAAAAGTATACGAAACCAATGCCGTTCTTGATGTTGTATGGCATAATGATCTGATAACTTTCGAAAATGCGACCCTTCTTGATATCAGAGAAACTTTAGAGTCGCTATATGAAGTTAAAATATATTTGGATCCTAGTTTAAATATCCGATCTAAATATTCAGGTGTTATAAAAAAACGAGATAGTATAGATTCCGTTTTGAACTCTCTCACAAATACAATACCATTCAAATATGAATATACAGGTAGGAGTATACGGATATTACCCAATCAATAGCGCCACATTGTTAATGAATGTTAAAAAAGACACTTAGCCCTAAATTGGACTAAGTGTTTTTTACTTCAAGCATGTTTTACTATTGTATAGAAAAATATTATTGTAGAACTAAAATCTAATTATTATGAAATAGAACCAATCGGGGCAGGCTTCCCAACCTATTTACAAATACAAGACGGTAACGTTAACCTTATTTTTATTAACGAAAAACAACAACTAAATGAAGAAAAGAAGCAATTCCTATTCTCCAAGGAAATATTTTACTCATTCAATGAGTGTCTTCTTCTTTTTGCTATGTTTTTGTATTGTAGCCAATGCACAAATAAACATAAACCAAAAAGGAGGTAAGTTTTCAGATATAATTAATATTATCAAATCGCAATCGGACCATCAGTTTTTTTATGAAGACAAAATTGGAGATATAAAAGTAGGTCCATTAGAATTACATAATGCGAGTATTGAAGAGGTTTTGAACAAATCATTAGCAGGTAAAGGTGTGACATATAAGGTTGAAGATAAAGTTATTTATTTGTCTTCTGCCAACACGAATAACCCGGCAAGGTCGCTCCAACAAAAAACAGTAACCATCAAAGGTAATGTAAAAGATGAAGCCGGAGAACCTTTGATTGGAGTAGCAGTCTCGGTAAAAGGAACTACCATAGGAACCTTAACAGATACCAATGGAAATTATACCATTAAAGCAAACGAAGGTGATGAAATCGAATTTTCTTACATCAGCTACCTGTCTATAAAGCTTATTGCTAAAGGAGACATGACATATAACGTGGTAATGAAAGAAGATAACGTTGCTCTCGATGAAGTTGTAGTTACTGCTTTAGGAATCAAGAGAGAAGCGAAAGTGTTGACGTATAATGTTCAGGAACTTAAAGGTACAGAATTGACGGCTGTTAAAGATGCGAACTTTATAAATAGTCTGGCCGGTAAAGTTGCCGGTATGCAGATAAATCAGAGTGCATCGGGTATCGGAGGTTCGGCCAGAGTAGTTATGCGTGGGACGAAGTCAATTATGGGTAACAACAATGCGTTGTATGTTGTAGATGGAGTGCCATTGTATGATATAAGAGGTGAGCAACCCGAAAATATATTCGAATCACCAGATGGTGGAGATCGCGATGCTTTTGCCAATATAAACCCCGAAGATATTGAAAGCCTATCGGTACTTAGTGGTCCTGCCGCTGCAGCTTTATATGGAAACCAAGGGGCAAATGGTGTAATACTAATTACGACCAAAAAGGGACAAAAGGGATTGAGAATTAATTATGCGAATAACTCTATTTTCTTAAAACCATTTGTTATGCCTGAGTTTCAAGATACATACGGCTCAAGAGACCAAAGCTTTCAAAGCTGGGGAGCTAAGAAAACTCCCGACATGCCTTCGTACGATCCTAAAGATTTCTTTCAGACAGGATATGTGGAGACAAACTCACTTACAGCCTCTTTTGGTGGAGAAACAAACACTACATACGTGTCTTTCGCATCCACAAACTCGAGGGGAATTATACCAAATAATAAGTTGAACCGCTACAACCTTACAGTGCGGAACACTGCTGATATTATAAAAGATAAACTTGAGTTTGACTTCTCCGTATCTTACATAAATGAAGATAACAGAAATATGATGACGCAAGGACAATATCATAACCCACTGCTACCTATTTATCTGTTTCCGAGAGGTGATGATATCGAGAACTATAAAATATATGAGACGTTCAACGATGTCCGCAATTTTAAGACTCAAAACTGGCCTTCAAAATATGGTAATCAGGGCTTAGGTATCGAAAACCCATATTGGACTGTGAACAGAAAACTGTTCGAGAATAAAAGAGATCGCTATATCCTATATAGTGCACTAAAATATAAAGCTTTGGATTGGCTGAATCTGTCGGGACGTGCGAGAATGGATAATATGGAAAATACATTCGAAAGAAAAATTCATGCATCCTCTGATTTGCTCTTTGCATCCGAAACAGGAAACTATATGAACCAAAGAATGACAGATAAACAATTATATCTCGACTTCTTAGCTACAGCCGATAAACGATTTGGCGATTTCAGTCTGACCGCTGCTTTAGGTACAAGTTACTTTGAGTACGACCAAAGACTTAATAGCTATGAAGGACATTTAGGTCTTGTACCCAATCGCTTCTCTGAAGAAAATATAAATAAGAATGATCCTCAGACAAAAGTAAACCAAAGTGGGTTCAAAGACAATACACACGCTGTTTTTGCCACAGCTCAGTTGGGTTGGAAAAGCTTGGTGTTTTTAGATCTTACAGCTAGAAACGACTGGACTTCTACCTTAAAAGGTACTAGTGGTACAGGGGTGTTTTATCCATCGGTTGGAGTTTCCGGGATTTTAAGCGATATGTTTGATATGCATAAAGCTCAAATCTCTTTTTTCAAACTGAGATTTTCATATTCGGAAGTGGGTAACCCGCCACCACGTTTCATCACGAAAGCTTCATACGAGTTGAATGATGGTAATTTGAAAACAGAGACGGCGATGCCATTCTCCAATCTGAAAGCCGAACGCACAAAGGCGTATGAAGCTGGTGCTAATATGAAATTTTGGGGTAATAGGATTAATCTCGATCTCACATATTACAATACAGATACTTACAATCAGTTGTTCCATTTTGAAGCAGCACCAAGCTCAATATATTCCGACTATTATATCAATGCCGGAAAAGTAAATAACTGGGGTATTGAAGCTTCTTTAGGCTTTAGCGATAATTTCGGACCTGTCAGCTATTCTACCAATGTGAATTTTACACTGAATAGAAATAAAATAAAAACGCTTATTCCTAAAGGAACTCTCGACCCAACTACCGGAACTCCCATCCTTGCCGAAGATGGTATAGACATGAGCTCTACAGGAACATATCGTATGCGACTTACGGAAGGCGGAACGTTAGGTGATATTTATGTTTCGACACTAGAAAAAGATTCTAAAGGGAATATAAAAGTAGATCCATCTACAGGAGCAATAAACAGTGATCCTAACAATTGGGTGAAAGCCGGGTCTGTCGCCCCTCGATACAATTTTGGGTGGAATAATACGATTTCTTACAAAGGATTTGATCTAAACTTCCTTGTAGATGCACGAATAGGAGGGATCGGTGTGTCGGCCACACAAGCCCTACTGGATAGGCATGGTGTTTCTAAAGCTTCGGCTATAGCACGCGATAATGGCGGAGTATTAGTGAACGGAAAACGAATGGATGCCGAGGCATATTATGCTGTTGCAGCCGGAGGAACAACAGGTGTCTTGTCCGAGTATGTATATAGTATGACAAATGTAAGGCTTCGCGAAGCATCTCTTACGTATACACTCCCTTCTAAATGGTTCAATCATAAAATAAGCTCTTTGTCTCTTTCTTTGATTGGACGAAACTTATGGATGATATATAATAAGGCACCATTCGATCCTGAATTGACTGCTTCTACGGGAACTTATTTTCAGGGACTGGACTATTTTATGCAACCAAGTCTCAGAAATATAGGATTTGGAGTTAAGGTTCAATTTTAAAGCAATGAATAATGAAAAATAATATATCTAAAATATTTAAGCTACTCTTCGTGTCTTTGTTTGCTGTGATAGTATCTTATTCTTTTGTCTCCTGTCTTGAAGACAACGTAAATGAATATGCAGCTACAGAAGATGACATGAGCAAAGATGGTCTTTTTGTAGGAGGTCACTTCAATGCCATGCTTAAAGATGTAATACCTACATCGGATGTCGATGCTAACGACTATCAGCGTGCTCAAAATCTGACCGGTGATATTTTCTCCGGCTATATGGCTCATATCGGCACTTGGAACTCATCAAGCCACAACGGTACATATAATCTATACTTTGATAAGTGGAACGATGTCGGGTTTGCAAATGGTTATACCAAAATTATGGGGCCTTATGTGAAGATTGTTGGTAAAACAGAAGACAAAGTGCATTTGGCTATGTCTACTATCGTGAAGATAATGGGAATGCACAGGCTGGCAGACAACTATGGACCTATTCCTTACACCAAATTCGGAACAGGAGGATTGACAACCCCTTACGATAGTCAGGAAGTTGTATATAAAGAATTTTTGAAAGAGCTAAAGGAAGCCACAAAAGAATTATCCGATTTTGTGGATATAAATACTAAAGGAGATAAGCCTTTGGAGAAATACGATATGATATACGGAGGAGATGCCCTGAAATGGTTGAAGTTAGGAAATACACTTCGATTACGATTGGCTATACGTATTAGTTATGTGGAACCGGAGTTAGCAAAGCTGCATGCCGAAGAGGCTGCAAATCAGAAATATGGGTTGTTGTCTGATGTTTCAGATATTGCACAACTGAAATCATACGGAGGTCATGCTGTTTATCATCCGTTAGAAACCGTATGGAACTCTTATGCAGATACAAGAATGGGAGCGTCAATGGACTCTTATCTGAATGGCTTAAAAGATCCTCGCTTACCTTCTCTTTTCCAACCGGCAGCAATTGACGGAGCTTTTCATGGCGTTAGAAACGGATTATATATATTCGATAAGGCTCCGTACGAAAAAATGTCTGCCCCTAATGTTAAAAAAAATACACCAGTGTTATGGATGACGGCAGCAGAAGCCTATTTCCTACGAGCAGAAGGAGCTTTAAGAGGTTGGAATATGGGCGGTTCGGCAAAAGATTTCTATGAGCAAGGGGTTCGTGCATCTTTCACTCAATATGGAGTAAGCGGAATAGATGCCTATTTGACAAACTCTACTGATAAGCCGATCAGATTTCAGGATATGGTAGGATATTACAGTATAGCAGCCAGATCAACAATTACAGTAGCATGGAACGAAAGCGATTCATTTGAAAGAAATCTTGAAAGAATCATTACTCAAAAATGGATAGCAATGTTTCCCGAAGGGCAAGAAGCTTGGTCCGAATTCAGACGTACCGGATATCCAAAGATATTTCCTGTTATATATAATAGTAGTAGTGGTCAGATCAACACCACTGTTCAGATCAGAAGAATCGTATTCCCTCAGGAGGAGTACAACAAAAACAGGGAAGAGGTAGATAAGGCTATCGGTTTGCTTAATGGTCCTGATACGGGAGGCACTAAATTGTGGTGGGATGCTAAATAATTAAAAAATATTAATGATATGAAAACATTATCAAATATACTGTTAATCTGTTTTTTGTTTTTTTCTCTGTCTTCGTGTTTAGATGAAGTAGATCCGGAAAACAAAATCGTAGGGCAGATCGAGCCCAAAAGTGAAGAATATTATAAACAGTTGAGAGCTTATAAAGAATCCGATCATGCTGTGGCTTTCGGATGGTTTGGCGGTTGGAATACAGAAACATCGTCTATGGGTACAAGATTAGTCTCGATACCCGACAGTGTGGATATTGTATCCATATGGGGTAAATATTGGGGTATTTCAGAAGCGCAAAAAGCTGATTTGGCATATGTGCAAAATGTATTAGGAACAAAAGTTACATACACAATATTTGCGCACGAAGTTCCGGAACCATTTGAAGCAACAACAGAGGGTGTAGGAAAGTATGCAAAAGCTCTTGCTGATACGATGTATAAATATAATTATGATGGATTAGACCTCGACTATGAACCCGGATTTGGTGGCGTAGGTCCTCTTGTAGGGCATAACAATGCTTTGATGAAAGATTTTGTGCTGGCTCTCAGCAAGTACTTTGGACCTAAATCCGGAACAGGCAAATTACTGCTTATAGATGGTGTGCCTTATGCTGTACACCCCGAAATAGTGGAGTGTTTTAATTATGGAATTGTGCAAGCTTACGATTCTTCAGGCGAAAGGGACTTGCAATATCGCTTCAATAATGCCTTAGCCAAAGGGTGGCCTGCCGATAAATATATTTTTACAGAAGACTTTGAGAAGTGGTGGAGTACAGGAGGAAAACCCAACGCTGTAGTCACAACTGCCGATGGGAAAGAATTAGTTGTGCCTTCTCTTGAGGCCATGGCTCGCTTCAATCCTAAGGTAGATGATAAGTATCAACGAAAAGGTGGTGTGGGTACTTATCATATGGAAAACGAATATAAACATACTCCTGATTATAAATATTTGAGGCAAGCTATTCAGATAATGAATCCGGCAAAGAAATGATTGTTAAACATTAATAGAAAATACATGAAACTAAATAATATTATAATTCTAAGTCTTTGCGCTATCATACTAATGGGATGTAAAGACAATGAAGACTATCGGGATGTTATTTATATGTCAGGTGTAGAAAACTCTGTTTCCAGACTGTTTACTGTAGACCCCGAACTCGCTGCATCTGAAATAGCATTTAATGTCTCTTCTTCAGACAAAATGGCCAAGGATATGATTGTCGATTTGAAGGCAGATTTGTCTTTAATTGATTCATATAACAATCGGTTTATGAAAAATTACAAGCCGCTTCCTGAAGGTAGTTATAAGCTGTCAAGACCTGCCATTGATGCAAATGATACAAATAAAGAAGCATTAAACCTGAACAGCAATCAGGTATTGATAAAGTCAGGGTCAAGTGTTTCTACTCCGATGAAGTTGTCTATAAGTGATCTCTCTAAGTTTGAAGAAGGCGTTACTTATGTTTTGCCCGTAAGTATAGTTAGTAATAATCTAGGGATGAGTATTCTGCGGCCATCAGCAACAATCTATTTCGTTATTAATCAAACAATAGTAACGAAGGCTGCTGTTTTGACAAGTAATTACCTGCAAGTAGATTTCTCTAAAAACAAAGATGTAAGCCTAACCGCTTTGCCTGCCGTAACCTATGAGACACGGATATATGTCAATAAATTTCAATCATATAATCCATATATCAGCAGTGTAATGGGACTTGAAGAAAACTTCCTTCTCCGATTTGGTGATACATCTATCAAGCCCAACCAATTGCAGATAGCCAAACCGGGTATTGCAAGTAAAACCGAGTTTTCGACAGAGAAATGGTTTCATATTGCAGCTGTCTTCGAAGGTGGAAATGTACGAATGTATGTGAATGGAGAGTTGGAGTCGAGCGGAAATATCGCAGGCGTTACAGCTTTGGATCTGACGCATGTATATGGTGACCCTATGTTTATGATTGGGCGCTCTGCCAAAGGACGAGGAATTGATGGGGCGGTGAGCGAAATGCGTGTTTGGAAAAAAGCATTATCTCCGGCCGATCTAATAAACAATATGTGTTATGTTGATCCTACTACTCCGGGATTAGTTGCCTACTGGAGATTCAATGGTGCTGATGACAAAAAAGTAACCGATCTGACAGGGAATGGCTATGATGCAATGGCAGCTTATACGCTGAAGTTTATGGATCATGTAAGGTGTCCTGAGTAAGTAATCTTTATTTTATATAAGTACACAAAAAATCCGGCAAATATATTCTTTTGCCGGATTTCTTTTATCTTCGCCCTTAGTGCTGAAGCCTCTATGATATTTTTCTCATAAATTAGTGTTATTACCACCAATTATCACTTTCACTTATTGGCTTTGTATCTGTTTTTCTATCTTGAATTATTGGGCTTTTGGGCTCATTATTTGGTATATCGTTGAAAACCCTTGAATCCTTTTGGGGAATTTCTTCTTCTATTTTAGAGAAATAATCTACAGAAATTTTTGAGCCTTCTTTTTCAAGATATTCATTTGCTTCAGCGATCTTTATGCTTAACAATGGAGCTTCCAGTTGAGGATCTAATGCAACTTCACCATTAACAACGCAACCCGCATTTATGACTGCAGCTTTGGCTGTGATTGTACCTTCTATAACCGCTGTCGGGCCAAGCTCTAAACTTTCTGTGCAAATTATATTACCTGTCACTTTACCGTCAACTATGCAATGTGCGGCCGTTACACTACCGGTAATGTGAGCATTAATATCAATAGTCAAAGTGTCTTGTACATAGAAATTTTTCTCTTGTCCCTCGGTTAGATACAGTGAGCCTAAGATAATTACGTCTCGTCCTAATTCTACGATTCTAGCAGGTTGAGGCTCAAGTTCATCAATTTTTCGCTTAAAGAGAAACATCTCTGATCTTTATAAAGTAATTCCTATACTATTATTCTCCCGAAAAGTTAGCTACTACAGTAGTTGCATTTCCTATATCTATACCTACCGATGATTTAAACTTGCCATGTCCTACGCGTAACGAGTTAATTGCATAGCCTTTACTTGCTAATGTTTCAGGGTTATCTAAGACTGTTATTTCTGTAAATTTACCGAATTCTTCCTTAAAGCATTCAACGAGCTCTTCATAATACATAGCTCCTCCACACATATATATACGATTGGCCTTAACCAGGTTAGAGTCATTAATAACACTACGTAAGTTTGGAGATATTACTTCTTGATAATATGTTTGAATAACGCTTTTGCGTATTTCTCTTAAATCAATATTTTGACGATTTAAGAAAATATATCCACGTTTAAAGGCTTCATCAATTTGATGTGTATTTCTAAGTTCCAGATAATATTTGCTTTTCAGTTCATTTATCATCAGGTTTACAGCGTAGCGAATTCCATGAGTACTGATCATTGTTTGCTCAACGATACCTGAATCTGTACTGAGAATAGACTCAAATGTTCCAAACCCACAACTAAATACAAAGAAATTGCCCGAAACCTGAGGTTCACCTTTGCGTATTCCGATTGTACATCCTACGATTTCAGGAATCACTTCAACCTTCTGTACTTCTAATATTACTCTTTTCTTATTCCCTGCATTGTGTGTTGAAATGTCATAATCCAGCATATGAGTGCGTTGGAAAAATTCTATGGCTTTATCCTTATAGATATAATAAGTAGAATAAGGAAAACCTGTAGTGATTGTTATCGGTTGCTCTACTTGATTTTCTACTAACAGCATAGCTGCTTTAGCCAATATCTGATAGTCTATATCATCCGGTGATGAATTTATCAATTTATGAGGGGATTGACCTTCATTCAGGGCAAGGTCTCCACAGATATACCATTTATTATTATGTTGAATTTTCAAGCCGTGAAGCAAATCCTTCGCTGTTTGTGACAGATTAGTATTATTATTTTCAACTAAGCTGGGAAAAGATTGGATTTCATAAACCATAGTAATAAAATATTAGATTCGTTAATAATTATGGGATAAATAAACTTTATTTTATGAAACAAGGGGCTTCATGGCGATGAGCCCTTCGTATGTTGCGCCATGCTCTAATGTGAATATTTGCGCATTAAGCTTGCCTACTGTCCTACCTGTACTTTTTATAGAGATAGATTCGGTTACGCATATATTTCCCTCGATACGGCCGAATACAACCAAATTTTTTGCATGAATGTTTCCTCGAACTATGCCTGTTGTCCCAATTACAACAGTATGAGCCTGTTTTATATCTCCTACTATAGTCCCTTCTATGCGGATGTGGTGCGTTTCTTCTACAGATCCATAGAGTACAAAACTTTTACAGATTATTGTAGGCGTTTGAGAGGAAAGATCAAACGAGTCTTGCCTAAAATCCTCTTTTTTAGCCATAGTCAATTATGTTAACAATATTTATATAGTCACATTTGTATAGAAATCCGGGCAATTCCTTAAAAACGAATTGTTGTTTACAAATATATATGAAAAGTAATATTAATCATTAAAAATTATATATAAAATTTATTCTCATTTGCAATTAATTCTATTTGAAAAGTGTAAAGTATATGATCTTGTCTTTGGTAATCGGTTGATAATTAGTTGTATGTTTTTGTTGTTTTGTGTCGATAAATATAATAAGGGCTGAATTTAGAGTCTGAAAAACAAAATAAAAATTATTTGATGTCGAAATAGTACTATTTATTCATCGGAAAAATGAAAGTTTGTTGAGGATCTAAAATATATATTTGTTTTTATAAGTTATTGTAATAGAGTAAATGTTGACCAACGGAATAAGAAGCATATTCTTATTGATTTTTTATCTAATATTTCTATAATGTTAGATTCAATGTCCTTAAATTTAATTTCGTAAGATATAATTATAGTACCACCACCCCTATTTTATATAATAGTACGGATATAAAAGTTGGCGGTAAGCTTGTAACGCTTAATAATCTAATTCAATCAAAGAAAACACAATCTCCTGTTTCTTTATTGAATATAAAACCAAAATATAATAATTAACCAATAAAATCTAAAATATATGGCTGGGAAAAGATTTCAAGGAGAATGGCCTAAAATAGGTATTCGTCCTACTATCGATGGACGTATGGGAGGGGTGCGAGAGTCTCTTGAGAACCAAACTATGAATATGGCAAAAAGTGTGGTAGATTTGTTAACCTCTACGTTACGATATCCCGATGGTTCGCCTGTTCAGTGTGTTATTGCAGATTCCACAATTGGTCGTGTAGCAGAGAGTGTAGCCTGTGCTGAGAAGTTTCGTAGAGAGGGAGTGGGGATAACAATTTCAGTTACTCCGTGCTGGTGCTATGGTAGCGAAACAATGGATATGGAGCCGCATACAATCAAAGCTGTTTGGGGGTTTAATGGTACGGAGCGTCCCGGTGCAGTATACCTGGCCGCAGTTCTAGCCGGACATGCACAGAAAGGATTACCGGCCTTTGGTATCTATGGACATGATGTTCAGGATGGGGGTACTACCGAAATCCCAGTGGATGTAAGAGCGAAGTTGTTGCGTTTTGCTAAGGCTGCATTAGTTGTAGCAACTATGCGTGGTAAGTCTTATCTTTCTATCGGTTCGGTGTGTATGGGTATTGCCGGTTCGGTAGTTAATACCGATTTTTTTGAAGATTATTTAGGTATGCGTTGCGAGAGTGTGGACGAGGTAGAAATTATTCGCCGCATGACAGAAGGTATATACGATAAAGAAGAATATGAGAAAGCCTTGGCTTGGGCGAAGACCTACTGTAAAGAAGGCAAAGACACGATAAATCGGGATGATTTGAAAAAAGATCGTGCGGCAAATGATAAGGATTGGGAGTTTATTGTAAAAATGACATTGATTGTTCGTGATTTGATGATAGGCAATCCCAAATTGAAAGAAATGGGATTTGGAGAAGAGGCTTTAGGGCATAATGCTCTTGCCGGTGGCTTTCAGGGACAACGCCAATGGACAGATTTCTATCCTAACGGCGATTTTACAGAGGCTATTCTCAATTCTTCTTTCGATTGGACAGGTATTCGCGCACCATATATATTAGCTACAGAAAATGATTCGCTGAATGGTACGGCAATGTTGTTTGGTTATCTTTTGACAAATACCGCTCAGATCTTTGCGGATGTACGTACCTATTGGAGTCCTGAAGCGGTAGAACGAGTGACAGGGAAAAAGTTAGAGGGTTTAGCTTCGGGAGGCATGATTCATTTAATCAATTCCGGTGCTGCGTCTCTGGATGGAAGTGGTCGCCAAAGCGATGAGGCAGGGAAACCTGTAATGAAACCTTTTTGGGATATTTCACAAGCCGAAGCCAAGTCGTGTTTAGATGCTACTACATGGATGCCTGCCAACCGTGAGTATTTTCGAGGAGGAGGCTTTTCTTCTAAATTTCTTACTCGTGGAGGTATGCCATGTACGATGGTTCGCCTAAACCTCATAAAAGGACTGGGCCCGGTATTACAAATAGCCGAAGGGTGGACTGTAGATCTCGATCCGGATGTACATAAAATATTGGACGAGCGTACCGACAAAGGATGGCCTACCACTTGGTTTGTTCCACGCCTGACCGATGACCCTAACTTTAAAGATGTATATTCGGTGATGAACAACTGGGGAGCCAATCATGGTTCTATCAGCTGTGGACATATCGGAGCCGATCTGATAACATTGGCTTCTATGCTTCGTATCCCTGTTTGCATGCATAATGTACCTTCGGATGATATTTATCGCCCCGCCGCATGGTCTGCTTTCGGGATGGATAAAGAAGGAGCCGATTATCGAGCTTGTCAGGTTTATGGTCCTCTTTATAAATAGTTTTTTGTACCTTCGATAATAAAAACAGTATGATAAACGCAGAATACATAGAAAGGTTTATAGAAGCTGCTCATCGTGTAGGACAAGAACGTCTACAGCTTTGTAGCAGTGGTAATTTGTCGTGGAGAGTGAATAAAGATTTAGCTCTGGTTTCGGGTACAGGTTCGTGGTTGCCACGTATTACCAAAGAAAATGTCGCTATCTGTAATATCTCCACAGGTATGCGTGTTGATGGTCCTAAGCCATCGATGGAAAGTGTTTTTCACCTCGGGGTTTTACGTCAGCGGAAGGATATGAATGTGGTGCTACACTTTCAGTCAGAGTTTGCGACAATTGTATCTTGTATGAAAAATAAGCCGAAAAGCTTTAATGTAGTTGCCGAAGTTCCTTGCTACTGCGGCAAAGAAATTGCGGTTATCCCATATTATCGTCCCGGATCGAAGGAACTGGCTGATGCAGTAACACATGCTCTGACTGATCATGACTGTGTGTTGATGAGTAAACATGGGCAGGCTGTGTGTGGAAAAGACTTTGATGATGCTTTTCAGAAAGCTGTTTTCCTCGAACTGGCATGTAGCATTATTGTGCGGGCAGGTGAAGGAAATTATGATATCTTGAGCGATGATGAAATTCGCGATTTGGAAGTTTATATTTTAGGAAAAACATAAAAATAAGAACATGGCATATTTGGCTCTGGATTTGGGGTCAGGAAGTGGACGGGCTATTGTAGGAACAATAGCGGACGGACGTATTTGCCTAGATGAGATCTATCGCTTTGGTAATGTCCCTGTAAAACTGGGAGATACATTGTGTTGGGACTTCTTGTCGTTATTCCAAAATGTAAAACATAGCATTTATCTAGCAGTGAAGAAAGGGTATGATCTACAAGGTCTCGCTGTTGATACATGGGGTGTCGATTTTGGTTTAATAGACAAAGCAGGAAGATTATTATCTAATCCGGTATGCTATAGGGATAGCCGTACGCAAGGTGTTTCTCAAAAAACGGAGGCTATCATTTCTAAAAGAGATATGTATGCTATCACAGGTATTCAGCAAATGGAGATCAATACCGTTTTCCAGTTGCTGAGCATGAAAGAGTACGAAGATCAGACGCTTGATATTGCCGATAGTCTTTTATTTACTCCTGATCTGATAAATTACTATCTTACAGGAAATGTGTATAATGAATATACAATAGCATCTACATCGCAACTGATAAATGCTAAAACAAAAACATGGGAAAAGTCTCTTTTCGATAAGTTGAATCTTCCTTTATCTCTTATCAGGAATATTATTGAACCTTGTTCTCTAGTCGGAAATCTTACCGATGATATTGCGCAGGAAATGGATGCCCCAAATATTAAAGTATTTGCTGTAGGGTCGCATGATACGGCAAGTGCCATAGCTGCAATTCCTTTCGATGGGGAAGAATGGGCTTTTCTCAGTTCGGGGACATGGTCTCTGCTGGGGATACAAACGGACAACCCGATTCTGACGCAGGAGGCTATGGATAACGAATTTACCAACGAAGGCGGAGTTGGGAAGATTTTGTTTATGAGTAATATCTCGGGGTTGTGGATACTTCAACAACTAATAGCCGAGTGGGAGAAGAATGATGAAGAATGCTCTTACCAATATCTATTGTCGGAATGTGAAAAGAGTAAACCTTTCGGAAGCCTTATTAATACCGACGATTCTGATTTTACCATTCCCTCATCCATGAAAGATGCTATACAGTCGTATTGCAAGCGTACAGATCAATATGTGCCTCAGACCAAAGGAGAGTTGGTTCGCTGTGTTCTTGAATCTCTGGCTGTCAAGTATCATTTTGTGATGAAGAAATTGGAACAATGTTCCGGCAGAAAGATTAAATGTCTTTCGGTAGTAGGAGGGGGAAGCCGGAACGAACAGTTAAATCAATTTATAGCTGATGCCTTGAATGTGGAAGTTGTAACCGGTCTGACAGAGGCTACAGCAATCGGAAATATTATTCAGCAAGCAGTGGCAAATAAAAAAATAAAAAATATAAGGGAGGGGCATCAAATTGTAAAAAACAGCTTTAACTTTAAAACCTATTATCCTCAGAATTCGAGAGAGTGGGAGTTGTTTGCTACTAGAATGGAGTATTTGATACTATAACAACAACAAACTTAAGACCAATATGAAGACCAAATCAGAAAAGCTTTTATTTGTAGGAAAAGATGGGCAGAACTACTTGTTCCCTTTTATTCTGATTACCACTTTATTCTTTTTGTGGGGATTTGCCCATAGTCTGCTGGATGTGTTAAATAAGCATTTTCAAGACTCGCTGCATCTATCAAAGGCGCAGTCGGGAGCAGTTCAGGCTTCGGCTTATGGAGCATATTTTCTTATGGCTATTCCTGCGGGACTCATTGCTCGTAAATTTGGTTATAAAAGCGGAATTATTGTCGGGTTGGCTCTTTTTGCATTGGGTGCTTTCTGGTTTGTTCCTGCCGTAGAGATAAATACTTTTTGGGCTTTTCTTTTAGGACTGCTAATTTTGTTTTGCGGACTTACTTGTCTTGAGACAGTAGCCAATCCGTATACTATTGTTTTAGGTTCGCCCGAGACTTCAGCAAGCCGCATCAATCTGGCTCAAACGTTTAATGCAATCGGTTGGATTTTAGGACCGCTTGTAGGCTCTGTTCTTATTTTCAAAAATGAGTCGGATCGGTCGACGATCGAATTATTTGTTGATGCTATTAAAAAAGTTTTTCTCGGAGCTAATGACACGTTTGCGAATATTGTAGAAACGGTTGGAGATCATACGAGCAATTCTGTTTTGATGTTTCCATACGTAGGATTGGGTTGTGTGGTAGTTATGGTGTTGGTGTTTTTCTTGTTTGCAAAATTGCCTGAAATAAAATCGGATAATCATAAAGATACATCAATCCTAAATAATAATACCGTAACGCGAGGTATGCCATTGATAAAACAAAGACATTTTGTGTTGGCAGTCGTTGCTCAATTTTTGTATGTAGCAGCGCAGACGGGTATTGGTAGCTTTTTTATAAATTACGCAATAGAAGTAAAAGAGTTGCAACTGACCGAAATACAGGCAGGATTGTTGCTTGGTTTAGGCGGTATGTCTTTATTTGCAATTGGTAGGTTTTCGGGAAGTATGATTATGCAGAAAATGAAGCCGGGATATCTGCTTGGCTTGTGTGCTGCTATAAATACATTGCTGATGTTTTTTGTTATTATGAATCACAATCGGTTTGGGATAATCGCCCTGATCGGCTGTTATTTATTTATGTCTATCATGTTCCCTTCTATATTTGCGCTGGGTTTAAGAAATTTGGGAGATAAAACCAAAACAGCATCTTCTATCCTGGTTCTAACAGTTGTGGGGGGGGCTATCGCTCCTTCGTTGATGGGGATATTGGGTGCCGAAAGTATGAATGTAGGATTTATTATACCACTGATTTGTTTCTTATATATATCGTTTTTTGGATATGTAGGTAGTCGGATAAAAGGTTAATCGAATAAAACACTCTTTTCGTTTTTATATATTACTTTAATTAAATAAGGGACTATCTTCTATGGAGTAGTCCCTTTCTCATTGGTTTAAGGTTTTTCTTTTGGTGATTTAATCAATCTTTTACTTTATAGCTCTATATATTTTCTATCCATCATATTATAAAAAGCAAGTTTCAGCCTCACCCTATATTACTGAGCGAATATGTAAAGCAAAAAGAATTATCGGAAAAGAGCACGAAATGATTTAACAATAATAAGAATACAGACATATTGTCGGAGCATTTTAATACCTTTGCAGATACTTGTAAAACGAATGGAAACTGAATGGTTACAGTATTATTATCGGGTGGATTAGGAAATCAGATGTTTCAGTATGCGGCTGCTAAGTCGTTGGCTATTCGTTTAAATACGACTCTGTCTGTTGATCTATATACATTTTCTAAAAAAACGCAAGCTACGGTACGTCCCTACGAACTGGGTATATTTAATATAGAAGATGTAGTAGAAACATCGTCTATAAAAGCGAAAGCTGTAACAAAGGCCAGACCCTTTATTCAAAAGCACAGATCTTTTTTTCAGAGATTAGGCGTGTTTACCGATACGTATGCAATCTTATACCAACCGGCTTTTGAAACGTTGACAGGGGAGGTTGTAATGTCAGGTTACTTTCAAAATGAATCATATTTCAAAGATATATCTGAGCTTTTACGGAAGGATTTTTCCTTCAAATATCCATTAACCGGAAAAAATAAAGAGGTGGCAGGACAGATTTCAGAAAATCAGTCTGTTGCCGTTCACATACGCAGGGGGGATTATCTGAATAAGAATTCACAATCGAACTTTGCTATCCTTGAAAAAGACTATTACGAAAAGGCCATCAATTATATATCTGCGCATGTAAAGAATCCTGAATTCTATGTTTTCTCAGAGGATTTTGATTGGATAAAGGATAATCTTAACTTTAAAGAATTTCCTGTTACTTTTATAGATTGGAATAAAGGAAAAGACAGCTATATCGACATGCAGTTGATGAGCCTGTGCAAACATAATATTATAGCCAATAGTAGCTTTAGTTGGTGGAGTGCGTGGCTTAACAACAATGAAGAGAAAAAGGTAATTGCTCCCGAGCGATGGTTTGTGGATGAGCAAAAAAATGAATCGCTAGATTGTTTTTATCCTCAAGGGTGGATCAAGATCTGATATATATTTTAGTGTCAAGATTATCTTATTATATACGGTTGGGCCTTTCAGAAGGGAAAAAGGTAACAGTATAAAAACATACAATAAAGTGTCACTTTTGTCACCTTTTAACATAATTGTAAGATTATGCTGTTTAGAATGAGTGTTTTGCAAAAAGTGACAGTTTTTATTAAAATAGCCGATTATGCCAAAAGTATCGATATTAATGCCAGTTTATAATGCCGAGCAATATTTGTCTCAGGCATTAGACAGTATTGTATCGCAGAGCTTCGAAGATTGGGAGCTGATACTTATAAATGACGGGTCTACCGATCGTAGCGAGTCTATTATTATGGACTATGATGACGAACGAATTTTTTATATAAAGAATCCTGTCAATCTGAAATTGATAAAAACGCTGAATAAGGGTATTGATTATTGCGGAGGACAATACATTGCTCGCATGGATGCCGATGATATTTGTCACCCCGATAGATTGAAGCGTCAAGTTGAGTTTCTCGATTCACATCCTCAAATACTGATGTGTGGCACTGCCGCTGCGGTGATTGATAATAGTGGAAAGAAGACCGGACATATTCATAATCTGACTAGTGATGATTATCTTCAGATCAACCTGATGTTTTCCCCTTCTTTTATTCATCCGAGTATGATGATTCGCACCGAAGTGCTGAAACAGAATAAGTACGATGAGGCGTATAAGCATGTGGAAGACTATGACTTGTGGTGCAGGATAGCCAAGTTCGGCAAGGTTGCAAATATTGAAGATGAACTACTCCGATACAGATGGCACGACAGCAATGTTTCGGTTCTAAATAGTGAAGTACAGCGCGAACTGAAAGATGAACTTATAAAAAGAGAGTTGAGCCGACTCGATTTAACTCCTACAGAATTGGAGTTATACTGTCATAAAGTAACTTTCCAATTGTATGCTTTAGGCAATAAGTTGGATATTCCTGTTGACCGATTTGAGGATATAGCCAATTGGTTTGCCAAGCTGATTCGACAAAATGAAATAAAGCATATTTATGTACAGCCGGCATTGGTTGCTTTTCTTTGGTCTCGCTGGGCAGTGTTGTGTATTTCGCAAAAGAAGTATGGGAAAGTTTTATTCCCTCCTTTCGCTAAATACAATCTTGCTATATTGAGTCGACTAATAAAATTGATCTTTTTCTTAAGAAAAAAATAATGACAGATACAGACGAACTTAGAGAAATATACAATCCTGATGGTTCTGAATTAAGGACGCTACAGCTGAAGATGTTGGATATACTATCTATTGTAGCCAATATATGTGACAGGCATAATATCCCATATTGGATAAGCGGTGGTACTTTGCTTGGCGCTATCCGTCATGGCGGGTTTATACCTTGGGATGATGATATTGATATCGAATTGCTTTTTCCCGACTATCAGAAGTTACTGAAAATACTGCCTAAGGAGTTGCCGGACAATCTGTATCTGCAAACTCCCAAAGAGAAAAGTTATAGGTTGTTGTTCTCTAAGGTGAGAGACAGACATTCTATTGTTTATTCCGAAGAGGAGGATATGGCGAGCTATAAGGAGAAAGGTATATTCATCGATATCTTTCCTGAAGAAAGAAGCTATCGGTGGATGAAGAATATTGTTGACTTCTTTTACGGAAGAGCATTTAGGCGTCTGAAGAGGGGGAGGCCATTCTTCTCTCTGACATATTTTTATGAATATGCAACATCTTTGTTGTTATACCCTATAGG
>JAEZGN010000018.1 GCA_023437305.1 Bacteroidota bacterium | reverse complement strand
GGGGATCGTAAACGAGAAATTCCGTAAATAAAACATTGATGAAGTCCGCTCCACCCATTGCTCCACCAGGGTGTCCTGACTTCGCTTTTTCAACCATTGAAGCCGACAGTATACGAATATTGTCTGCCGAACGGTTAAGTAAATCGATTGATGTCATAGTGATATGGTTATTTGTAAATTGATTTCATTTACAAAAGTAATGAAATATACATGTATTCTAAAATAAAATAATATTCAAAAAAGGCAAACTTTGCGCCTGTACTTAATTATTTTCGCTAATCAAGGTTTATTGCAAGCCCCCCCATTGATGTCTCTTTATAGAGACTCGGTAAGTCATGTCCGGTTTGTTGCATTGTACGAACAACTTTGTCGAAATTAATAAGGTGTTTTCCATCCGACAACATGGCAAACGAGCATGAATCGAGAGCTCTGGCAGCAGCAAAAGCGTTTCGTTCAATGCATGGTACTTGTACCAGTCCGCACACCGGATCGCAAGTGAGACCTAGGTGGTGTTCCAATCCCATTTCGGCAGCATACTCTATTTGTTGAGGCGAACCTCCGAATAGTTGACAAGCTGCACCTGCTGCCATTGCACAAGCTACTCCGACTTCTCCCTGACAGCCGACCTCTGCGCCGGATACCGATGCGTTTGTTTTCACTATATTGCCTATAAGTCCTGCTGTAGCCAATGCTCTTACAATCTTCTGGTCACTGAAATCGTGGTTTATTTTTAAGTGATATAATACAGACGGAAGAGTTCCGCTTGAACCACATGTAGGAGCTGTAACAATCACATTGCCACTTGCATTCTCTTCCGACACTGCAAGTGCATAGGAGTATATCAGTGCCCTACTTTTCATCGAACCCTGATATCCTTTGGCTTTTATGCTGTACATGGAGGCTTTGCGTTGCAACCCTAACCCTCCGGGAAGTAATCCTTCGGCGTCAACCCCTCTGTGTATTGCAGCAACCATTGTTCTCCACACGTCCAGAAGATAATCATATATTTGTTTACCTTCGGTATCTTCTACATATTCCCAAAATGTTTTTCCTGTTTCGTGGCACCATTGCAGAATTTCCTTCATTGTATTTTTATCATACAATTTTTCCTTATTCACTTTGCTGCTTCCATCAGACAGATCTCCTCCGCCAATGCTGTATACAATCCATTCTTTTGAGAGTTGTCCTTCTACAATAGCTTCGAATTTCATACCATTGGTATGGTATGGTAAAACCACATCGGGTTGCCATATAATTTCTGTAGGGTAGGGTAGTAAGGTGTTTGTTATAGCCACATCGGTCATATGTCCTTTTCCTGTAGCAGCAAGGCTTCCGTATAGTGTAACTCGGAACGATGAGACATTCTCATTTTCTTCTTTAAACATCAAAGCGGCTTTTTGTGGAGCCATTGTGTGACTACTCGAAGGTCCATGTCCTATTTTATACAAATTGCGAATCGATTCCATAATAATTATTTATAAGCTATAACAAATCTTCTTTTCTACTGTTCAGTTCCTAGATAGAGCACAAAAATAGCAATATTAAATATTGTTAATCCTGTTAAAAGCAGGAATTAAGATATTTTACTATTATTCGTGTTTTTATAAGAATTCACAAAGAGTAAGATAATTATGTCATTTGTATAATCTTTTGTTATAATCTTCTATATGATTGAAGTTAATGTTTTGATAATCTGATAGTCACTTCTGGGGTGTTTTGAGGTCAGAAACAAAAAGATATAAATAAACAGGAAGATGTAGTCATTATGTTATAAAAAGAAATGACTTTTTGATATAAAAATATATGTTGTACAACACATTTTTTTATGAACGACAGCTGAAAAGAGATAAGTATTTTTACATCGATTTTATACAATAACAATCTTCACTTAACCTAAACGACCATGAGTTTTTGGATACTAACCATATCCAAACGAGAATCAAAGGGTAATTGAGTTTTGTGTAGTTTAATTACTCTTTGAATTCTCAGAGTTAAGTGCTGAAGATTGATCCAAAGAAAGTTGAAATTTGAATAAATCTATAAAAATAAAACAATCTAACTAAATGTAAAAACTTAATCATGAGTAGTACGGAGAAAAAAAATTACTTGTTACCCATCATTGTGATGATCCTTCTTTTTGGGATGATCTCATTTGTAACAAATCTTGCAGCGCCAATGGGTGTTGTTTTGAAAAACCAATTTGGAGCTAGCAATGCCGAAGGTATGCTTGGTGTACTTGCTAACTTTATTGCTTATGCATTTATGGGTATTCCTGCTGGTATCTTGTTGAAGAAAATAGGATATAAGAAAACAGCCCTTATAGCTATCGTTGTTGGTTTCGTTGGTGTTGGAATCCAATACTTGTCGGGAGGAGCCGGTAGCTTTGCTGTATACCTAATTGGTGCATTTGTTGCAGGTTTTTCTATGTGTATGTTAAATACAGTAGTAAACCCAATGTTGAATACTCTTGGTGGAGGTGGTAATAAAGGTGGTGCATTGATACAAACAGGTGGTACTTTCAACTCATTGTGTGGTACTTTGGTCCCTGTTTTAGTAGGAGTTTTCGTTGCTGATGTAACAAAAGCAAATATTAAAGATGTATACCCTGTAATGTACATTGCTATGGGGGTATTTGCTTTCGCTTTCGTTATTTTAGCTTTGGTTCAAATTCCAGAGCCTCACATGGAAGTGAAAAAAGCTATCAACAATGTAAAAGATAAATATAGTGCATTATCTTTCCGTCACTTTATATTAGGTGCAGTAGGTATCTTTGTATATGTTGGCGTTGAAGTTGGTATTCCTGGAACATTAAATTTATTCCTTGCAGACAAATCTATTGCAGGACTGGATGCAACTTCTGCGGGTTTTGTAACCGGTACATATTGGTTCTTGATGCTAATCGGACGTTTTGTTGGAGCTTCTATCGGAGGTAAAGTATCTAGTAAATCAATGCTTACTGTTGCCGCCGGCTTAGGTATGGTATTAGTTTTATTAGCGATTTTCCTTCCTATAACTACAAAAGTATCAATGCCAGTATTCCAAAGCATCAATGGTAGTCTTTCATTCGGTATGATGGAAGTGCCTATCAATGCGATGTTCTTGGTGTTATGCGGACTTTGTACTTCAGTAATGTGGGGTGGTATCTTTAATCTTGCAGTAGAAGGACTAGGTAAATATGTAACAACGGCATCTGGTATCTTTATGACATTAGTTTGTGGTGGAGGTATCTTACCACTTCTTCAAAACTTCCTAGCTGATAGCGTTGGTTATATGGCAAGTTATTGGGTAGTATTTGTTGGATTGGCTTATCTGTTATATTATGCTGCTATCGGTAGTAAGAATGTAAATACAAATATTCCGGTAGAATAATTACCGAATATAAAATATATTATAAAAGCCTGCTAAATTTTTTAGCAGGCTTTTGTGTTTTTATTCTTGTGGATAATTATCTTATATAATAGGCATTCTTTCTTTTGCCAATTGGTAAGAAGCTGTATACAAACAAGGATTATTTTTTATTCAGCTTAAGGCATGCTTCTTCTTTTTATTTAATCAGCTTATATTTTTGCTATATATTTGTACTGTTAAAAATGAATTATGTTTTGTAGGAAAAGTGACAGGTGAAAACGAATGAAAAGGTGTTACTTTTGTTACTTTTTAACAAAAAGCTGAAGAATAAAGTATATTGAAATAAAGAAAACTATGTCAATTAAAAGTATAATTGCTTCGACCTTAAATATTAAGGAGTCTCAGGTATCGAAAACTGTTGATTTACTCGAATCGGGTGCAACGATTCCTTTTATCAGCCGTTATCGTAAAGAAGTAACCGGAGGTCTTGACGAGGTTCAGATAACTGCAATAAAAGAGCAGAATGATAAACTAAATGAGCTCGTAAAACGTAGGGAAACAATCTTAAAGTCGATAGAAGAGCAGGAAAAGTTAACGCCTGAACTTAAAAATCGCATAGAAAATTGCTGGAACTCATCGGAACTTGAAGATATCTATTTGCCATATAAGCCAAAACGCCAAACAAGAGCTGAAATAGCAAGGAAGAAGGGCTTGGAGCCTTTAGCGAATATTATTATGCTTCAACAAAGGATTGACATACAGTCTAAGGCTCAGGCTTTTGTTAAAGGAGATGTTAAGGATGTAAAAGAAGCTATTGCAGGGGCGTGTGATATAATTGCCGAACAGATAAATGAGGATGAGTATGCTCGTAATTCTATTCGCAACCTTTTTCAGCGTGAAGCAGTTTTAACATCTAAGGTTATAAAAGGAAAAGAAGAAGAAGGGGATAAATATCGAGATTATTTTGATTTTTCAGAAAAACTGAATAAAGTTCCTTCTCATAGGATATTGGCTATACGCAGAGGAGAATCGGAAGGTTTTCTCAGGGTAAATATTGCACCCGACGAGGATGCCGCTTTAGAAAGGTTAGACAAACGCTTTCTGAAAGGAGATAATGATAACGAAGCAACGAACTATGTTGCTGATGCTATCGAAGATAGTTATAAACGCCTGTTGAAGCCATCGATAGAAACAGAGTTTGGTGCCTTGTCGAAAGAGAAAGCAGATGAAGACTCGATACGTGTATTTACTGAAAATCTGCGTCAGCTATTGCTTGCGGCTCCACTAGGAGAAAAAAGAGTATTGGGTATCGACCCCGGATATCGTACAGGCTGCAAACTGGTGTGTCTTGATGCTGAGGGAAATTTGCTCCATAATGAAACTATATATCCACATCCTCCTCAGAAAGAGACATCTAAGGCCGGGAGTAAGATTGTGAAATTAGTAACTACTTATAATATAGATGCTATTGCAATAGGGAATGGTACAGCGAGTCGTGAGACAGAACATTTTATCACAAATCTTCGCTACGAGAAAAAAGTGCAGGTATTTGTAGTCAGTGAGAACGGAGCATCTATTTATTCTGCGTCAAAGGTTGCGAGAGAAGAATTCCCGGACTATGATGTTACGGTAAGAGGTGCCGTGTCGATTGGTCGCCGATTGATGGACCCATTGGCCGAACTTGTAAAAATAGATCCCAAGTCGATAGGAGTAGGTCAATATCAACATGATGTGGATCAAACTAAGTTGAAAAAATCATTGGATCTTACCGTAGAAAGTTGTGTAAACCTTGTTGGAGTAAATGTAAATACTGCGAGTAAGCACCTTTTGACTTATGTTTCCGGTTTGGGTCCTGCTTTAGCTCAAAATATTGTAGACTATCGCGCTTCTAACGGAGCGTTCCGATCACGTAAAGAACTGATGAAAGTGCCTCGCATGGGAGAGAAAGCTTTTGAACAGTGTGCCGGATTTTTAAGAATAGCGGGAGCAGAAAACCCTTTAGACAATTCCGCTGTACATCCCGAAAGTTATTATGTGGTAGAAAATATGGCTAAAGATCTAAAATGCACGGTAAAAGACTTGATAGACAATAAGGAGTTGAAGAAGTCTCTTAAGTTAGAAAAATATGTTTCCGATAAAGTTGGTTTGCCTACCTTAAATGATATAATAGAAGAGTTGGATAAGCCCGGACGCGACCCTCGTAAGGGGATAAAGGTTTTTGAGTTTGATCCGAATATAAAAACAATAGAAGATCTCAGAGAAGGGATGACACTGCCGGGTATTGTAACTAATATTACAAATTTTGGGTGCTTTGTAGATGTGGGTATAAAAGAGAATGGTTTGGTCCATGTCTCAGAACTGGCTGACCGCTTTGTTTCCGATCCGACAGAAGTCGTTTCCTTACATCAACATGTGGAAGTCAGGGTATTGTCTGTTGACACATCTCGAAAAAGAGTACAACTATCAATGAAAACGGCATAAAATAACAAGAAAATTATGTTTTTAAGCCTATTTTTAAACTCTCGTTCGTAATAATTGTTATTAAAATCAGATTATCTTTGTCTGAACTTTTTAAATAGAAAAACAAATGAAAAATTTAGTAGAAAAATTAAATCAAGATTTTGCCGCATTCTCTAAAGACGCAGCTTCTCAAATCGAAAATGGTAATAAAGCAGCTGGCCAACGTGCTAGAAAAGTTTCTCTTGAAATAGAAAAAGCTTTAAAAGAGTTTCGTAAACAATCGATTGAAGCAGCTAAATAAAAGTATAATGCAATATTGCACGGAGGCTGTCTCATATTAGATTTGAGATGGCCTTTTTAATTATTAGCTTTAGAGTTGGATTTATATTATTGCTTCTATAAGTTGGAGTTTAGATTATGAATTTAGAATTTCTTACGTCTCAAGTTTGTAAAATAGCCAGAGAAGGAGGGCATTTTTTAGCACAAGAGAGAAAAACCTTCTGTAAAGATCGGGTAGAAGAGAAGAATGCACATGATTATGTTTCTTATGTGGATAAAGAAACAGAAAAGCTATTAGTTGCCAGATTGTCACAGCTTCTGCCTCATGCCGGATTTATTACAGAAGAAGATACTGTTGCTTTCGAAAAGAAAGATTATTATTGGGTTATCGATCCTTTGGACGGTACAACCAATTATATACAAGACAATGCTCCTTACTGCGTGAGCATAGCTCTGACTACTGATACCGAAATATTGTTAGGTGTGGTTTACGAAGTCTGTAGAGATGAGTGCTTCTATGCTTGGAAAGGTGGTAAATCATATTTGAATGAAAATCAGATACACGTTTCTGATGTGAACAATATGGGGCAAGCTTTTATCGGTCTTGATCTTCCTTATAATGCCCGAGATTATAAACCTGTAGTTAATCATTTGATGGATTCTTTGTATGGGAAGGTTTCGAGTGTACGAATAAACGGTTCAGCAGCAATGTCGATGTGTTACGTTGCCGCAGGACGGTTTGATGCATGGGCTGAAGCATATATTAAACCGTGGGATTTTATGGCAGGGGCATTGATTGTACTTCAAGCCGGAGGGTCTGTTACTAATTTTAAAGGGAGTTCTTTATTCAGGAAAGGACATGATATTTTGGCATCCAATCCATTGCTTCATAATGATATGTTGGAATTACTAACTCCATTTCAAGATTCTTTGTAATTGTTCTGTTTGTTTTAAAAGAAAATTATCAACTCAGAATATTATACTAAAATTGCATTCGTTAGTAAGATAAGTTTTATAAATTTGGACTATCAATATACATATACGCTATACTTCCAAAGCAAAATTAAAATATATGATAGAAAAGAAAGATTTAAACTTGGCTGTACTTATTGATGCCGATAATGTGCCTTACTCAAATATAAAGGGCATGCTTGATGAAATAGCTAAAATAGGTGTGCCAACTATCAAAAGAATTTATGGGGACTGGACAAAGCCTAGCGTATCGGGATGGAAACAACCTTTACTTGAGCATGCAATAACACCAATACAGCAATACAGCTATACAACAGGTAAAAATGCAACAGATTCGGCAATGATTATCGATGCCATGGATATTTTGCATGGAGGGCGGGTTGACGGTTTCTGTTTGGTATCCAGCGATAGTGATTTTACGCGTTTAGCCGTGAGGCTGAGAGAGTCCGGTATGCAGGTAATAGGCATTGGCGAAAAGAAAACGCCTAGTCCGTTTATTGTAGCTTGTGATAAGTTTATTTATATCGAAATAATCAGGGATTCAGATGATAATAACGAAACGGAGTCTCCTGCGTCTACAGTTAAGAAACAACAGGAAAAGACTGTTGAACCTGTAAATAAAAAGTTGATAAATCTATTGAAGAGTACTATTAGAGACCTTGCCGATGATGATGGGTGGGCTTATTTGGGTGATATGGGTAATCTCGTTATAAAGAAGCGTCCTGATTTTGATTCACGAAATTATGGCTTTTCAAAGCTGGCCGCCTTGGTTAAAGCTCAGAGTAAGCATTTTGAAATGGATGAGCGCAAGAGTGAGAAAGGACATTCGCGTTTGGTATTTGTTAAAATAAAGGAGTAAGCAGTATAAGTTTTGAATACTATTGTATTGCGTTGTTTTAAATTTTATCTATGCTTAGATTTTAAATACAGAAAAAGGTTCGCATTGTCATAATGCAAACCTTTTTTACGATATAAATTATTTAATAGTACCTTATAGGCTACTCTTCTATAATATACTTTACTTCATGAGCTTCTACCAATTGCGGAATTTCTAGTTTTTGTAGCATTTTATCCAATACCTTTTCTGGTAAAATATTTTCTCTGTTGCGGTTTTGAGCACGCCATTTGTCGTAAGGTTTTTCTAAATATACTATTTTGACTTTGGCATCATATAACGTGAAAAGATCCACTAGTTGTTGGCGCATGAGTCGCGTAGTATTAGTTGCGTTCCATATGAAATCTTGTCCTTTTCGAAGATATACGCGGGCTTGTTCTTTTGCTTCTTGAACTACTTTCCCTGTAGCAGATCTATCTGTTGGACTTAATTTATACTTTTTGCGAATTGCATCGAGGCTTATAACCGGAATATCTGTATTTAAAGATTGTATATAGTGATCTTTGCCCATCCCTGGTAGACCTGAAAGTATTGTTACTTCGCTTTTAAAATTATCGAACGGAACATAGCCGATATATCCGTCTATCGAGTCAAAATATTGAAATCGTGCATTCGGATTTTCAAACTCTAATGCTTTTCCCCAACATCCCTGTTCTTTACAGAACAGTTCAAAAAGCTCAAGAGATTCAAGCAACTGAGGTAAGTTATTACATATTCTGCCTTTGGCATCAGCTTCGGCTAGTGTCTTTAATTGCGAAGTACTTATTCTTAATGATACTTCATGGATCTTTTTGGCTGGTTCTACTTTTTCTAATAGCCAAAGAGGGAGACCATGGTAACGTACAAAGGATGCAATTTTTTCACGGATATGAAACGGTGTAGGGACGTCACGATATAAGACTGTACGTGCTGTATATTCTCCTCTCCGAGCATGTCCATTTGCAGATACCTTACCAAAACCTTCGTCAAGAGATGTTGACCGTTTTTCTACATCATGCAACAGGGCACTTACCCAAAGTATTTCTTGATCCTGTTCCGATAGGGATTTATATTCTTCCGATTTCGTCAATTCATCTAAGACCATCTGTGTATGAGTTGCTACGTTACCTTCTTTATGATGTACCTTATGTTGTGGCACCTCTTTCATATCCTCTACCCAATCAAATTTCTTTTCAAGGGCATTCCAATTTTTATCTTGTGTTAATTTCCAAATTTTTTCCATAATTTTTTAGTTTTATTCAGCCGGAAGAGTCATCCCCATATTAACGAGTTTTTTCCAAACTGACATTTCTCGTTTTTAATTGCGAGCCCAACGGGTATTTGTTTTTTTATTTCAGTTCAATTCAATACATATGATTTAAGTAGTCATTATATATAGTTCTATAAAAATGAAAATGACATACATAATCATATCTTTGTGAAAATATAATGCAATTGTTTTTAGTTAATAAAATGTATAATAAATATAGCCCGTGAGGTAAGACTCAAGAAGGGGTAATAAAAGGAAAGAATTCCAGTATGATACTGAACAATTACATAACTTTATTTTCTGAAAAATGAATAAATTGATTCTTACAAAGGTATAAAGATTTTTTAACTAAACAAAATAGAGCAAAGTTTGATGTATCAATACTATAATAATGGAACAGCGTTTCGAATTAACTCTTTAAAATTTGCAATCAATAAATATTGATACAGAGCTTGTTGTGAAAAACGTGTATAAAAGTTGGTAGAATTGTTTGTAGAAACAAAAAAAAGACATACATTTGCATCGCTTTAGAGGAAATATCCATAAGCAAAAGTATTGGAGAGATGGCAGAGTGGTCGATTGCGGCGGTCTTGAAAACCGTTGAACTGCGAGGTTCCGGGGGTTCGAATCCCTCTCTCTCCGCTAGGAAAGTAGCTAAATAAGCTACTTTTTTTTATTTATACAGCTTTTACAGGGGATTTGATAAAGGTATCATTGGGTAGTTTTAGGTATATTTTAGTACATAATTGATACTTATTTTCAGCAAGTATCAAATCAGGTATCAAAATTTTATATATTTGCATAAACCTAATTTGATCCCTTATGTTAGACTACTCAATGAGATTTGTTTATGACCGAAAGAATGAAACAGGACACAAAGATAAAGACAAATCAAAAAAGAAAAAGGATTATAAAGAAACAGGGCTTCTACAGATAGAAGTGAGAAAAGACGGAACGGATAAAAGAGTTTTTATATCTACCAATATAAGAATTAAGCCAGATCAATTTTCTGAAAAGAACGGATTTACATGCAGAAATCATGATAGCGCAAAAACATTAACTGGTAAGGCTCAGGAAAAATTCCGTAAAATAGAAGCATTTGTCAGATCAGAAAGATGTCATGATATTTCTGATGTTAAATATTGGGACAAAGTTGATTTTTCCAAAATATCTATAGTAGAATTTATTGAGAGCGAATTAAGGCGCAAAAACGCATCTGTTACAGTTGTAGAATATAATCATTCATTTATAAAAAGATTGAATGAATATGGAAAGATTAAAACCTTCGAAGATATTAACTACAATAATATAGTAGGATTAGATGCCGTTTTAAGAAAATATATTACTTCTGAGCCAACATTATATAAAAGGCACTCTTTGTTTAAGGGATATATCCAAGAAGCAATTAACAGAGGCTTATTTAAGGGTCCTAATCCTTATGCGTTATTCAAAAACACAAAAGGTAAATCAAAAGATCCAATTTATTTGACAGAAGAAGAAGTAAATAAACTAAAAGAATATACCCCCGATTACGGATATTTAGAACGAACAAAAGACCTTTATTTATTTCAATGTTATACCGGATTAGCTTATGCCGACCTAATGAGGTTTAGCAAAGAATCAATAAGAGAAGTAGACGGATATAAAGCGATACAGAGTAATAGAGAAAAGACAGACGAAAACTTTATAACATTATTTCTCCCAGAGGCTGAACGTATCGCGATAAAATATAATTATGAGTTGCCTAAAATAACCAATCAAAAATATAATGAATACCTTAAAGATGTGGCTAAAAGTGCAGGAATAAATAAGCCTTTAATATCACATTCTGCAAGACATACATTTGCAACGTATTTATTAAATAAAAATATTCCTATCGAAACTGTTGCTAGGGCTTTAGGACATAGTAATATTAAGCAAACACAGCACTATGCTAAATTATTAGGGAAGAAAGTCATTGACGACATGAAGAAGCTATTGTAATTGTCATTTTATTTTTGTATTTTTATCTTATGGTGAACTGTTAAGGATTAGGGTTGTTATCCATAATGGATACGGACCGTATACTATTTGTAATTTTTAATTAAATATTTATTGCTATTGTAATTATTATTAGTTACTTTGCACACTCAAAATCACATCACTATGTCTAAAATGTCTTT
>JAEZGN010000005.1 GCA_023437305.1 Bacteroidota bacterium | reverse complement strand
AGTAGATGATATAGGCTCTTATCCTGATGGTGTAAAATCGCCTGACGATATCCCTGCATTATTCTCTATTGGTTTATCTTATCAATTATCTCCTAAATTATTAACTAGTGTCGGTTATCACCATATAATTAGCAGTGATGCAGGAAAGCCCAATGATAAACAACAATACATTAAGAACACAAACGAATTTCAAGCAGGACTAGAATGTAGAGTAGACAACAGGCTTTTACTAAGTATCAGAGGACAATACAGTACGCCAAAAGTAGAAGATAATTACCAGACCGACTTAGACTATATCTTGAAATCCTATACTATTGGTTTAGGCGCAGCGTATGATTTTACAGATAGACTAAGATTGAATATTGGTTATCAATGGACAGGCTATTCTGATTATACAAAAGTAACAAACAACTCCCGGACAGATACGTTTTCTAAAAAGAAAACAGTCATTGCCATCGGCATTGACTACCACTTCTAAGATAGATTTCCTTTTCTCCTTTCCGCTTCTTTTTGCTTGTTCATAATTGGTTATTCAGGGGTATTTTATCGAAGCGGAGCGGAGAAGAAAATAGCAAGATGCAACGGCACTAACGTACCGTTGTCCATCTTGCCCCTTCGGGGTTCTACTAATTCTCAGTCAGTTGCATTTTGACGAACAATTGAAATCCAATTGTGCAAAATATTAACCAATTGCTAATTAACTACATATAAGGAATAATCCAATTGAAACCACAATTGAAAATGGAAACAACAGTAACAATAAACCAAATTACAGCTCGAAAACTGGATAAACTTTCTAAAGTTTATAAATGCACTAAGAAAGACTTTCTGCAAGCTTCTTTAGAGTATTTCGAAAAGCATGGTATCAATCCATTAACTCATGAAAGGCCCTGCACAAGAGATACAAAAATTAATTAAGCGTGTCGATCAGGTAATAGCATTTATCAAAACACAGGAAAAAGAAATATTGCGTCCGGTATGTGAAGCAGTATTTGCCAGTGAAGAGAGAATAAGGCTAAATCTTGAAAATAGTTTATCAAAACAAGATATAAAACCGATCCCGGATAAACTACATTTTGTCCTGTCTGATTTGTCAGAGAATAAAAATTCTCTCATTCAGGCTCATACATCACAAGAACAAGGCTTTAAACTTTTAGCCCGATTAATTGATGCAAAGGGAAAAACAACTATCCTGACGGATATATCAAAAGCATATAGTAAATAATGAATATTAAGATACAAGGCGGTGGAGAGGGCAGATATGCCAATAAAGGGAGCTGTACCGGAATTGTTTCTTATCTCCAACATGAAGATTGAGAACGGGCTGCAGATGGGAAACCGATTGAGCCATTCTTTAATAATGATTATGATAAAATTAATAGTAAAGAAGTGACTTTTCAAATAGATCATAATAAGGCGCAACTTCATAAATCGAACAGCAAATTTTTTGTAATCACAGTTAGCCCGTCACAAGACGAATTAAATACGATGGGTAAAACCCCGCAGGAAAAAGCTACAGCTTTGAGAGAATATATACGAAACGATATTATGCAGCAATACGCAGAAAATTTTAATCGGAATTTTAATAAAGAAGATATTATGTACTACGCAAAAATACATCACGACAGAGGAAATAAAGCCGGAGATAATATGCACGCTCATATTATTATCTCACGAAAAGATATAAGTAATACCAAGAAACTTAGCCCTCAGACTAACCACCGGAATACAAAGAAAAGAGTCGTAAAAGGAGGATTTAACAGAGAAAAGTTTGTATTGAATAGTGAAAAGTCATTTGATAAACGATTTGACTATAACCGTTCTATCGAAAATAGTTTTGAATACTATAATACCATGAAGAATGGCAGTATTCAGGATATCAAGAATCAGGTAAATAAGTCTATACAAGCTGAAAAGAACCAAACAAAAGAAAAAAGTATCAACAAAAACAAATCACAAGAGAAAGGAGAAATTGAGCTATGAGTGGTATAATATTACGGTTATTGAAATATATCATTATTCTTTTTGCTGTTTCAACAGTAGGAATATCTGTATTAATGAGTATAGTTGCTTTATTAGGATATATAGCTCCTGATTTTATGAACAACTTCTCTTTTTATAATAGTTTTGGGTTATTGAGGGTAAAGCCAACCGAAGCTGTTTATATTTTGGTATTTGTTACATCCTTTTTTGTAATTAGCTTTAAATTATTTAAGGACAAAAATCTATTGACAAAGATTGTCTATTCCTGTCTTTTATTTATGGTTTATTTCTTTATTGCAAGCATATTTAAACGAAATAATGATGTTATATTCATTCTAATGTTAGTTCCTGTAATAACAGCAATATTACTTCTAATAATCAAAAGTAAGAAAAAGCCAAAGACCGAAGAATCTGAAAATGTACAGTTCAGCAAAAAGAAACAGGAAATAAAGGGCTTTATATTCAAAACTATGTCAGGATATATCTATCTCAATAATCCGTTTAGAGGTATACTTATTACAGGCGGAGCAGGGAGTGGAAAAAGTAAAAGTATAATAGAGCCTATCATTTCGCAGCTTCCGACAAATAACTATACAGGATTGTTATATGACTTTAAAAGCCCTGAATTGAGTAAATTAGTATTAGAAGTATATAAGCAAACCAATACTAATATCAAGACTTATTTTGTAGATTTTAATAATCCACATAATAGTAACAGATTAACCCCATCGATGCAAAATATCTCTTAAAGTCTGCTTTCGCTTTAGAATATGCGACAACACTAATAAATAACCTTTTGCCGCAGACAATTAAAGAAAGAGATTTTTTCTCAGATAATGCCCGAATGGTTTTATCTGGAGTAATCTGGTATCTTCGTAATCGTTATCCTCATTATTGCTCTTTACCTCATGTTATCAGTCTATTGTTACATAACGACATCGATAAACTGATAAATGAAATATCACAGGATTACGAGGCGGGAGGTATGGTAGCCAGTCTGAAACAAGCCATTGATAGAGGAGCAGAACGGCAAGCTGCGGGAGTAGCATCCACTTTACAAAACGCATTATCGCAGCTAAACACACCTGATATATTTTATATTCTTTCAGGTAATGATCTTGATCTGCATTTAAACAATCCTAATAACCCCAAGTTTCTCTGTTTGGGTAATGATAGTACATTATCTCAAACCTATGCCCCAGTTATATCTTTGATTATTAGTGTTGCTGTTCGTCAGATGAATAGACCAGATCAGGAAAAATCTATCATATTACTTGACGAAGCTCCGACTATCTATATTCCCAATATTGAATTAATTCCTGCAACAGCCAGAAGTAACAAAGTCGCGACAGTATTCGGAGTACAGGACTATTCGCAGTTGGTAGATAAATACGGACAGGATAAAGCACAAGTAATTTTATCTAATCTTGGTAATCAGTTTTACGGTAGGACTGTAAATGAAAAGAGCGCTGATATGATAACAAAACTATTCGGTAAGTACGACAGAACTTATCAGACAGCTAACAAAGGAACCGGAACAAGTGGCGAATTCGTTCATCTGTCAAGTAACACAAATAAAGGAACAAGTGAAAGCATACAGGAGCGAGACAGGGTAAAGGTCTCTGATATTACAAATTTAGAAGCAGGACAGTTTTATGGATTAATAGCCGAAGGACAACCAAAAGAGTTCTTAAAAACACGATTTTTAGCCGATGGGATAAAGACTGCATATCAATCACAGAGTAAAACAACAGATCAGCTGATGATTGATAATTATAATCGGATAGTAGAAGAAGCAAAAAGTATTATTGGATAAAGCGATAATAAAGTATCGAATATTGAAAATCTAAAGAAAAATGACCGCCATGTAACGGAGCAACTTTCAAGAGATGCCATATAAAAGGCTGTTAGCTTTCACCATGTAGCGAAGCAACCTTAAACATAAAACGTGGATTTTGCAATGTGGATACCGTATAAATATTTAAATACAGAATTATGAAAAATAAAGGAAAATTCATTATTGACAGGATAACCAAGACGAGTTTTGAGATATCGGAAAAGAAATTAGCTAAATTTAAAGTTTGGCTGATTATGAATGATATTACAATGAAAAATTTCATTGAAAATAAGATAGATGAAGTTATAAAGAAGTGAAGTTATGAGAAAGAAAAGATATTTCGAATATAAAGATTATATCGGCTCTATACAATACATTCGAAATAATAAATGTTATTACGGTAAAGTATTGGGATTAGACAAAATACTTCTCTCTTATGAGGGGAATACCATAATCGATCTTGAAACTGATTTTAAGAGTGTAATTGATGGATATATAGAAGATTGTAAACAGAACTCTATTGTACCTCACAAAGCTCCTCTAAGAATTGTTATCAATATTACAGAGTTTATGAAACATTTGGGAATGTATTTAGATTTAACAGAGAAAAGGGAGATTATTTTCACAAGATTTCACGGTGAAAGAATGGAATTTTATGAACTTAGACCGATAAATATAGAAGATGAAGACCTGTATAAGTTTTTAGTCGAATCACAGACAAAGGGGTTGCAAGTTATAAGCGGCAAGGAAAAATCTGATTTTGAAGATTTGTTGAAGTAAAGGAAATCTTATTCTAAGATCTGAGCCTAAGGTGAAATAATAGTATTTTATAGGTTTCGATCAGTCGATAATATCCTTTGTCTCTTATCATTTAGTTGTTCAAAAAAAAGAAAAAACAAATAATATTTACTTTAACAAATGTTATATTTGTAATAATAAACATTTATTTTACTAACAATCAGAACTATGATAGATCAATGTGTCATTATAGATCCCAATTATGCAAAAGGAGGTCAGAAAAAAGTTGTTTTAGCAGAACATCCTGAAAAAGGAAAAGTTATTATTAAACAGGGTGGTTTTGATAGTATAACATATTTGGAACGGATACGGAGAGAAATTGAGCTTTTATCTGAACTTGACTCTTTTTATTTTCCGAAACAGTTTGATTTTAGAATTGATATCAAGCACAAACAGTTTGAAATAATAGAAGAATTCATAGAGGGTGCTACCTTGCGTGATGAAATAAAAAATTATGAAACAACAGATAAAATATTTAAACTTTTGCATAATATAATTTTAGGTTTATCTATTATATGGACAAAAAATGTTGTTCATAGAGATTTAAAACCTGAAAACATTATAATAAGACCAGACGGTATGCCTTGTATTATTGATTTAGGTATTGCTAGATTTATTGATATGGAATCATTAACCAAAACATTATCTCCGATGGGACCATGTACACCAATATATGCTGCACCTGAACAATTACAAAATAATAAGCAATTAATCGATCCTAGAACAGATTTTTTCCAACTAGGAATAATAGTATTAGAGTTATATCTACAAGAACATCCATTTGATCCTGTTTTGGTCGGAAATGAGTTTTCAATTATTGAAAATATCCTAAATTGTAGATATGCAACCAAAACAACTAGAGTTATGGAGGATAAGACTATTTTAGGATTTGCATCAAAGACATTGCAGATACAACCATATAATAGATTTCGTAATGTTAATATGATACGAGATTATGTTCAACAATATATATAATTTACAAAATGAAAGTATTTCATCAATTAGGGTTTAGATATAATTGGAATATAGATTCTTTTGAAAAGGGTATTGGAGATGGATTAATCTTTTCTCCTATAAATATAGATTCTGATAAATTATTGGGCTACAAACCAAATCTAAAGAATACAAGCTTTTTAGACCCCCAGTTATATTTATTAAATGTTGCAAAAGGAACGTTAGATACATATCCATATTTTCCAGGAAATATTAAACCTGATTTTTTTACGCCTGATTTAGATAATGATCATATAAAATTAGCTCGGCTCTGTGTGGATTATCAATTATCGAATAATTTTGAGTACTTAATTATACCTACGAGATATTATGAAGATAATCCTACATCTTTTTTTTGGCAAAGCACTGAACATTTCATTGACCCATTTTGTGATTTAGTTGATAAAAACAAAGTAAATAAAAAAATTCTTCTATCTGTTATAGTAAAACAAATAATGCTAACAGATGAAACTAAGCAAAATGAAGTTTTAAATTGGATAACTAGCCATCAAAATATTGATGGAGTATATCTTATATTTGAAAATAATTTTACATCTAAACAAATTAAAGACTTTGACTTCCTTTTTCAAGCATTACAATTTATATCTATTCTGAAAAGGAATCAGCTAGAAGTACATATTGGATATTGCAATACAGAAGCGTTGTTGTACTCTATTGCAATGCCTGATTCCATAACAATAGGATCATATGAAAATTTGCGATCATTTAAAATCGCTAGATTCCAGAATAATGATGGAGGGGGGAGAGCTCCAATGGCAAGGCTATATAGTACATTACTTCTTCAATGGATTGAATACACATATATTGATGCTATGAAGAAGCTAATTCCTAATTATGTCGATTACTTTGATAATTCAGAATATAAACCTCTTATGTTTAACCTAGGCGATTTTAAGGACGACTATAAATGGCATTTTGCTAAACCTGAGCCCTATAAGCATTATTTTGAAGTATTTTTTAAACAGATTAAAAATTTACCTCTTAATCAAGATGAACGAATAGATTCAGTCAAACGTTATATTATTGACGCAATTGATAATTATAAAGAGATAAAAAGTACTATCCTCTTAGATGGAGATAGTGATGATTCTCATTTATCTACATGGTTTAATGTTATACTTGCTTTTCAGAAAAGTTTGAAAAACTGAATTTAAGAATGAAAATTATTCTATTTTTGCACAGAAACAAGAAATTTAGAATATGTTTAAGAGCGAACAAGAAATGTCTATTAAGTTTGAGAAGTTTTTAAAAAAGAACTTCGGGAACTCTTATTTCAAAGAATATGAAGGGCTATTTGGAATACCTGATTTCTTGTTCTTCCAGAAAGAAAATAAGCAAAGTATGCTTGTTATATCTTTCGAACTCAAACTTAAAGATTGGAGAAGAGCCGCCATTCAGGCATTTAGATATAAGAGCTTTTCAAATATTGCGTATGTGGTTTTGCCTAATAATAGTGCAATGAATGCATTAAATAATATAAATATATTTGAAACATATAACATTGGCTTAGCTTCGTTTAATGGCGAAGATTTTTTTGAAATACTATATATGCCTAAAGCTACAAGCCCTTATTCAAATAGTTTAAGTACTAAGTTGACAGAAGTAATTAAAAAGAAGAAAACAAAATCAAAGAATGTAGAAATGTTAGTGACTAGTTGTTAGTCTTTGTTGCCATTCTGTTACTCAATAAAACAAGAAAGCCTATTAATCTATCGATTAATAGGCTTTTTCAGTACCCAGAGCCGGTTTTGACAAGGCCAAAATCATCAAAATCAATCCAATCTAAAATAAACCCATAGCGAAAAAGTAAATTTGAGCGAAGCGTAGCGAATTAGCTGATAGATCGTTCGTTACGCTTTGTTTTTCTATTGCACAGAACCAACGAAAAGCCAACATGAAGCCAAACTGCGCAAGAGTTCAGTTACCACCTCATTACTCCCGTAACGGGTGCAAATTTCTTGCTAAATGGCTCTGTTTCTATGCTTTGCGTCGATTTGCATAGCTGTCGGCAACTCACTAAGAACTAATTTTGTCACCCAAAAAAGGAGTGGGTTATGCGAAGTACATTCAAGGTCTTATTTTACGTGAAGAAAGACAGCGAGAAGCCGAACGGCAACCTGCCCCTGATGTGCCGTATCACGGTGGACGACGAGATTAAACAGTTCAGTTGCAAGCTGGACGTTCCCCCACGGTTGTGGGACGTGAAGAACAGCCGTGCTTCGGACAAGAGCGTCGAAGCGCAGCGAATCAACCTCGCGGTGGATAAAATCCGTGTGGAGGTGAACCGCCGTTATCAAGAACTGATGCAGACGGACAGTTATGTTACCGCCGCCAAGTGGAAAATATAAAGTCGGTTGACCCACTATTATACTCCCAATTGACCCATCAAAAAACATTGGATTTATGGAGAGAAAAATGCATTATAACCCGGGTCAGTTCCAATTATAATTATCTACAGTAGATACTATTTTTTTAGTATTTATCTTTCTTACAGAATCTCCTGTAAGTTCAATCTTGTGTGCAGTATGTACAATTCTGTCCAGGATTGCATCTGCTACGGTAGGATCACCAATTGCATCATACCAGCTTTCGACAGGAAGCTGTGATGTTATTATGCTTGATTTTAATCCGTGTCTGTCTCCTATTATTTCCATAAGAATGGACCTTTCCCTGGCATCCAGTCCTATAAGAAACAGATCGTCAAGGATCAATAGTGGGCACTTCTCAATTTTTTTCATCTCAGATTCTATAGTACCCTTGTTCTTGGCGATTTTAAGCTGTCCTATAAGCTTTGACGCATTGGAATATACAGTTCTGATTCCATTTTTACACGCTTCATATCCTATGGCTGAAGCTAGATAACTTTTACCTGTTCCGGAGCTTCCTGTGATAAAAATATTCTGCCCATCTCTTATAAAATCAAGAGAGGCTAGCCTCTCAAGCTGGTTCCGGTCTAGGTTACGTTTTATTGTATAGTCTATTTTCTCCATATATGCCTTATATCTGAAGTTTGCAGACCTTATCAGTCGCTCAATGCTTGCATTGTGCCTGTAATCATACTCGCTTTCTAGAAGCCATTTAAGAAACTCATCGTTTGTCATACCATCAGAGGATGTAGTCCTACAATCGTTTCTGTATGTTTCAAGCATACCGTAAAAACGGAACTTGGAGAGTAGTTCCATTATTCTGTCCATATTTTTTCCGACAGTTCCGTTTATTTTGTTGTTACTTGTCATTTCCATTACTGTTTTTAGAGTTAAAATAATCCTTACCTCTGAGATTTTTATGTTTAGGAGTAAGTTCAGGGACCTGTCCTCCCATTTGGACATGATACTTTTCATCTTCCCTGTTTATCAGAATACTTTCAAGTTCGTTGTACCAAACATGTTGGATTCCATTGCTATCCGGCATGCAAGAACCATTCTGTCGCGCCCGAAACGTTCCACAAGACTGAATATACCATCGGCAGAACGTACGGCTTGAATCGGATATTTTTTGGCAACGGCCACTAGTTTTATGTACTCGTCCTCTACCGAATCGATTTCACGTGCCTTGCGATATATATCATCCATTCTGATTCTGTATTCATGCAGTACTCCCGGAAGTTTGTGGGACGGTTTTTCCGAATAAGTGAAAGGGGTATCATCCCTACGATGTGTCGTCATGTGCCTGAATTTATGATATATTTCCACTGTATCCCCATCATACAGTAATTCTACAGTATCGCCGATATACTCTTTGGGGACACAATAATAGTGATTGTTAAGCCATACATAACTGTTTCTCATGACAGTTGCCGTTTTCCGGTTTTTTGATATAAACCTTGTCGTGGGCAAAGCCTGCAGTCTGTCTTTCTCGACTTCGAGGAAGCGCTCCCTGCGGCTGTAACTGCGGTTGTACATCTTTCGGTTGTTCAACGCATCCGTATGTTTTACAATCGCTATGTTCAAGGCTTCAAGGTCATTGAACTTCAATCCTGTCATCTTTGAATAGACTTCCCTGTAGAGCAGTCCTACGGCATTCTCAACCAGAGCCTTGTCTTCTTGAGGACGATTTTTCAGATACTCCTCATACAAGGACCTTCTTGTTGTTCCACGGGATTTAAGTTGTTTAATGTATTCAGGTATATGTTCTTCAAGATACTTATACTCTGCAGACCTGACTGTTTCATTATCAATATCTGTACCAAAAAGTTCATGCAGATGCTGTTCATCCATTTTTAACAGGCGCTCCAGTTCTATACCCATATCTTCATATATACGGATATACCGTTTGACTGTATTTCGTGAAATCAGAAGAGAAGAACTGATACTTCGGATACTCATTCCTGACTGATAACAACGAAGTATGTGTTTGATTCTTATTTTCATACTTAAAAAAATTATTTGGTAAATTATACCGGGTTAAAATGCTTTTTTAAAGTAAAAAACAAGACCGGAATATAAGTATTCTATATGGTCAATTTTTATTATAATTTTAGTGGATCAGTTGCGGTTATAAAGGTGGGGCAACCAACTTTATATTTTCCAGCTTGCTCAATTCACAAGGAAAAAGAAGAAAGAACTGTTTTTTCATACGGGGAAAACTGGGAAAGAAACCAAACAGGAAATAGACTCAACGAAGAATTTATCTTTATCTGTGGGGATCGCCTTTTGGGCTTATAGCGGAAACGGATGAATTTCCATGAATCTGAACACTTCGAGGAAGTTCACGTTTTTTGGTATGCCTTCCTATCGTATCAAAAGAAATGTGTAGACATCTTGCTTTTAGATACTTTTAAATATTTTAACACTTGAAAATACTTGTATTGATTATTTTTGTAGCAATAGAAATTGAGGTTTCTATTGTATATATAGTCTATAGTTTTATAAAAGAGACGTCTTATTGATGAACATGTACAATGTGTTGCGATGTGAATCGCGGCACGTTGAATTTATTAGTTGTTTAATATGTTTGTTTTACTAAGTAAGTAAAGTTTGTAAAGTTTTGTGAAATTTTGTGTTTTTTAGCCATAATACGGCTATCACGGATAAAATGCCACGATGCGAATCGTGGTATTTTGATATAATTATTTATCTATCTGTATATTGGTGTCACCGTTAAGAATTGCCGGATAAAATCAACCGGGTCAATTTTTGGCGGTGTTTTTTCTTAGATCATTAACATATCGCATTGGTATACAAAAATACCCTTGTATCACTACAAAGGCATTTGAAAGAGTTAAAAGAGGTAATTGTTTAACCATTCTTTTCGATGAAAAAGAAAACTTTCGTTTTTACAAAAATAGATAAATGCGGATAAAAAAACAAGATTACGTTCTTCGTTTTTGACTTAATCTTTTGATGAAGAAGCTTGTCCAGTGAGAGGAAACAGGGCAGAATTGTTGTGTTTTTGGGGTATTTTGTATTTTTTAATATTTAAATTTTATCGGAATTATCCGTATTTATTAATTTTAAACCATATACATTTTGTTTTTACGGAATATTTAGTATTTTGCAAATTAAGTCATTATTGCTTTGCTTAACTAACCATTAGTTGTAGTATTATAAAAATGAATTGATGAATAATGAGTGAGTTTATAAGTCGAAAAATGACTTGTAACAGAAAATACCGCGATTCGCATCGCGGTATTTTTGGATGAACTCTTTTTCATGCATCGTGTGCCACTGTTAAGAATTGTCGGGTAAAATCAACCAGGGTAATTTTTAACGGTGTTTTTTGCGATTACAGTTTAGAAATTTAAGATATTTAAGGGAAACACCGAATCCGCATGCTATTTTAAACTGCATCTCTAGTTTTATGTCAAATCGTCCAGCCTCCATGTTTACGATTGTAGATTTATTAACTCCCGCAAAGCTCGGCTAGTTCACGGATGCTTAATCCTTTTTCATTCCGAAGTTCTCTTATTTTATTTCCTAATTTTATGCGTATATCTTCACTCATATCATCCTGATATATCATTATCTATCCAGTCGCAATCGTCACAATATCATGAAGCATATATTTGACCTATCAACAGATTTTTACTATCTATTGTAATACGGCAATCAATAGTTCGCTGGTATTTGTATTATTAAAAGGTACCTTTATATATCTTCATTTAACAAATGAATTATCAGTTTCTATTATTTTGATAACGATCATGCTACTATATATAACAACTGTACGACCATGAAGCTGATTTTCCAAATAAGAATGGGTGTCAAGAAATGCCCATTCAGGTAATCTAAGTTTTTGCATGCTTTTTACAGATAATAATAGATTAAAAATAAAGACCATTCTTAAAATATAGAATGGTCTTTATTTGCTTTTATTTATCTTTCTTCGTTTCTTCCTTTTGGTTCTTGTCTTCATCTTCTATAGGATGCGCAAGAGGGATGGTAATACCGGCTTTCTCTGCATCGCCTTTCAAGTACGAAGGAAGATTCATTCCGGCCATCTTGAATAAGTCGTTTAGTGGAGGAACAGACTTCATAAGTCCTGAAACAAAGTTAGCTGTAGTTGTTTGTCCGTTGGTATTGTTACCTGACGAATCCCAAACAGTAATCTTATCAATTTTAAGATTTTTGATTGCTTCAACCTGTGTTTTCACCAATTCAGGAAGCTTCTCTATCAGTAATAACTGATATGCAGCTACAGGATCACCTCCGGCTGCATTCACAACACCTTTATAACCTTCCGCTTGTTTCGATAATATTTCATACAACCCTCGAGCCTCTGCATCCATTTTTGCGAATATCGCATCAGCTTCACCTCTAGCTTGTTCTCTCAATTGTTCAGCTTTAGCTTGGGCTTCAATTATGATTTTTTGTTTTTCTATCTCCGCAGGAACTACAACGTTAGCTATTTGAGTAGAGCGTTCTCTTTCAGAACGAGCCAACTCGGCTCTTTGTTCTGCCTGATAAGCTTCTTCTAATGCTTTTGCTTCTTGTACTTTTTCGGATGAAACAGCAAGTCGCAAGGCTTCTGCTTCCTTTTCACGACGTAGAGCATCTGAGCCCGCAATTTCGATTTTTGCAATATTTTCTCCTTTTACAGCAACAGCATTTGCTTCAGCCGTTTTTACACGAGTGTCTCTTGCTGCTTCGGCTTTACCAATCGACTCATCTCTGAATGCTCCGGCAATACTAACTTCTTTATCTTTCTGCGCTATAGCTATCTGCACGTCTCTATCTCGATGTGTTTCGGCTATTTGTACATCACGAAGTCTGTCGGCTACAGCCTTTCCTGTTTCACCCATTTTTTCTTGTTCAGCTACACTAACTTTCGCCTCATTTATGGCTTTTGCTGCTGCTTCCTTACCTAGAGCTTCTATGTATCCAGATTCATCATTGATGTCGGTCACGTTTACGTTGATCAGCTTAAGACCAATCTTACGTAATTCGGTATCAACATTTTTAGAAATATTATCCAAGAATTTATCTCGATCCGAGTTAATTTCTTCAATCATCATTGTGGCAATAACCAAACGAAGCTGACCAAATAAGATATCTTTGGCCAATTCTTGTATCTGCGAAGTAGTCAAACCTAACAACCTCTCTGCCGCATTATTCATATTCTCCTTTTCGGTAGAAATCGCAATCGTAAATCGACATGGTACATCTACTCTGATGTTCTGTTTACTTAATGCGCTAGTCAGATTAGCTTCGATAGATATTGGTTTCAAATCTAAATAAGCAAAATCCTGTACTACCGGCCAGATAAAAGCTCCTCCACCATGTATACATTTGGCCGAAGCTCCTCCGGTTTTTCCATATACAACTAATATTTTATCCGATGGACAACGCTTGTATCTTGATACCATTGTCATAATGAGAACAAATATGACAACTATAGCAACTACAAAAAGAACTCCTGTTCCTTCAAATAATCCTTCCATAATAAGAGTTTTATTTTAAAATTATATTGTATTTGTTCAATCAAAGAATTGTTGTTAGAGAGTTAAAGGAGTAACAACTAATATGTCTCCTTCTATACCAACAACCTTCACTAATGATCCGTTTTTGATCTCATCAACACTATTGGTGATTGCTGAAAGTTCATGAGTAGAACCTCTAACACTAATAAAGACTTTTCCTTTACCGGCTTTTGCTGCAGGAATAGAAAGATAGACATCTGCTATTTTACCAATTGTATCTTCTATTTTAAAGCTATTATCTTCTGATAGTTTCAGTAAGGCTCGCATTATAAAGAAAAAGAATGCAATGAAAAGTATTCCCACAAGGAAAGCGACAATGGCTAAAAGCACATTACTTTCTATTACATTGTAAAGAGATACTCCTGCCCATCCAAATCCAAGAAGAAAATTAATTAAGTTTCGAAGTGAAAAAAGCTGAAAAGGAGAGTCTCCTCCGTCTAAATTTCCATCAAAATCTGCATCAACACCGGTATCCGAATCTGCTCCAATAAAGGTCATTATTGTCTGTATAATAAATATTACACTAGCTCCGATGGCTATATACCAATAAAATTGTTGAGTGCCATCCATACTTGCAAAAAACTCTTTCATTATAGGATTTAAGTTAATGGTGTTAATTATATTTAAGCTTTATACAAATATATGATTTTTTCGCTAGAGAATTGACTATAGAAGCATGTTTTTAAAATAAAAATTCCGTGAAATATAAGATAATTTCACGGAATCTAATAACACTTGATTCTACATTAAACTCAATTACTCTAAATCTATGGGCTTTCCTTGGTAAAAATCTAATATTTTACTTCTAAAAAGAAAATCATACTTCGCTTGAATCTGTTCTGATCTACTTGTCAATAGTTTTGTTTTTGCTTCATTAAACTCAAAGACAGTAGATTTGCCTATTTCATATCTTTCTTGTGCATACTTAAAAGACACTTCCGCTGCATCGTAAGCCTTATCTGTAGATCCATATTTGGCCTGAGCCGCAACAGCACTCTGATAAGCTTGCTGTATTTCCTTGTATAAGGCAAGTTTTACATTGTCTAAAGCCAGAGTTTGATTTTCTATACTTAATCTCGCGCTACGCACTTGGTTACGAGTTTGGAAGCGATTGAAGATGGGAATATTGAGTGAGAAACCTATATACTTTGTCTGATTCTGACTAAGTTGTTTTGATATACTTTCCTGTTCTATTCCTTTTTTATAAATACGGTCAAAACCTGTGCCATAGCGCATAGTCATATCTAAAGTAGGATAGTAGCCCGACTGTGCAACCTTTAAAAGCTTTTGCGAGCTTTCCAGCTTATATTGAGCCTCCTTAACATGAGGTTTGGTTTCTAATGCCATAGTGTAAACCTGATCGGGTGGTATTATACTAGAAATATTATCATATACAACATCTCCTAAATTAGGTTCCTCTATGTCAAAATCTTTATTAGTTGGCAAATTTAGTGATTGTGACAGATTTAGTAGAGATAAATCAAGGTCGTTATTTGCCATAGTCACATTTGATTCATCTTTAGCTAACTGCGCTTTGATATCGTACAATTGTGATGCCGGAACCTTTCCTGCTTCAAGTAACAACTGTGTACGTTCTACTTGCTGAGCACTGTATGCTTGCTGATCTTTATATGCTTTTAGGATCTCTTTCTTGAACAGCACATCTAGATATAATGCTACAACTTGTAGTTCTAGATTTTCTTTTGCTTTTTTCAATCCTTCAACTGCAGCTTGGAGATCTAATTCGTCCGATTTTATTTGATTTGGAATTCGGAAACCTGTAAATAATGGAACTGAAGTTGAAACACCAAAACTAGTAGATCCTGTATTTCCTGTTCCTACTGTATTTGTTGTAGTCCTGATAGAACGTCCAAAATTAAAATCTTGCCCAACATTTGCGTTTAAATTCGGCAGACGACTATTCTTTGATGTACTAAGATCTATTTCTGCACTTTTTACATTCAGAGATTGCTGTCGGAGATCTATATTATTTTCGACAGCGTAATCTACACATTGTTTCAATGTCCATTTTCCTGTTCCCTGAGAAAAAAGTGGAGTTTTTACTTGTACAGGCTCCTGTATTGGTTCGGGAATGACTTCGTCTTTTTTAGATACTACAGGTTGTGCAGGTTGTACAGGCGCTACGGGTTCTTGTATAGTCACTGTTGCATCAAGTGTAGTTTGTTCATCAGATATCTTAGTTGAATCTGTCGGCTGACCTAAGGTCTTTTCGGAACGAGGCGTAGCCTTTTCTATGTATGTCCTCCTTCTTACCGTTTGTGCTTGTATTACAAAGCATAAGCATAGTAAGGCACAGAGTGTTATTGTTTTTCTCATAATTATATGTATTATCCTATCGTTCTATTTTTTAGCTAGATTTTTAGGTTTATCTGAAATTTCGTTTCCTCTGATTTTATCTCCTTTTTTCAATCCTGATTTTACTTCTACTTTTATTCCATCAGATAGCCCAGTCGTAATCAATTTTTTATCAAACAATTGTTCTATAGAATCTTTTAGCACGTAAACATATGCAGAGTCATTACTAAATGTTATCGTACTTTCCGGTATAGATAATACTTTCTCAGCTTTAGATAATACGATCTCTGCATTTGCACTGTATCCTGCACGAATAAGTACTGTATCAGGGATACGTGCTGCAGCCTTTATTTCAAATAATATAGCTCCATTTTCTTCGACTCCTTTTGGTGCAATATATTCGAGAACAGCATCAAATTTTTTGTTTTCTATAGCACCTACAGATAGTTTCATCGGCATACCTGTATGTATACGTCCAACTTCGGTTTCGTCTACTTTTCCAATAAAGATCATATCGTTCATGTTCGCTACACTGGCTATAGTAGTACCATCATTAAATGTATTGGCTTGAATAACCGAGTTTCCAACTTTAATAGGAACGTCGAGTATCATACCTGTAATAGTGGATCTGATCTGAGTATTGCTATATTGTGCTGTTTTTTTAGAAATCCCATTTTTTACAATATCCAGATTGTCTTTAGAATTATCCAACTCTTCTACAGCTTTTTTATAGTCTGCTTCGGACTTATCCATCTCTTCTCTGGCAATCACACCTTTTCCAAAAAGTTGCTTTTGTCTGTCGTATTCGGCTTTTATTTGGTTCAGATTAATGCGTGCAATATTAACTCTCGATTCAGCACTATTCAACTGCGAAACCTCAGGTATTACTTTTACCGTAGCGATAATCTCTCCTTCCTTTACAAAATCACCTGCTTCTTTTAGCACCTCGGATACAATACCCGAAATCTGAGGTTTGATAAGAATTTCATCACGAGGCGATACCTTTCCTGTTGCTACAGTTGTGTTTTCTATATCTCCGGATTCTACAGTTGATATCTCATAAACAATCTTTTTAGGTTGAGATTTTCTAAAAAGAAAATATAATGTACCAACGAAAATTAATCCGATAAGTACTAGACCAATAATTTTTAAAGCTTTCATATTATTAAATTTTCTATTTTTTATTTTTTACAGTAAATTATTCTTCTCTGATAGCATCGATTGCTTTTATACGCAGTGCTCTCATTGCAGGCATCAATCCTGAAAGTATACCCGATACAACTAATACTCCCAATGCTGCTATTGCTGTCCAAAATGAAACAAGCGGCGGTATGAGAAATACGTCATCGCTTATATTTTTACTCATGACATAGCTGATGATTTCGATAAGTGCTATTCCTGCAAAAAAGCCTGCAAATCCGGCGATTGTCGTTAAAACAAAGCTTTCACTTAAAATTTGCTTCACTATTGTTATTGGCTTCGCTCCGATAGCACGCCGCACTCCAATTTCACGGGTTCGTTCGCGTACTGTTACCAGCATAATATTACTGATACCTATAATGCCAGATAACAAAGCTCCTATTCCCACAAACCATATAAGGAAATCAATACCTAAAAACAAGTTATTAAAAATTTGGAATTGCTTTTCTATATTAAAGCTACCTACGGCCTTTTCATCGGTAGGAGATATGTCGTGGGCAGTTTTTATTATCGCTGTAACCTCTTCTTCTACCACAGAGGCAGGATAACCGGGTTTAGCCGTACATGCCATAAAATATACCTTGTCTCCTTGGTTGAAGGCCTGTTGCATTGTAGAGAATGGAATAAAAACCGTTGATTCTACATCTCCGCCAATCGACATGTTCGACTTAGGACGGATCACTCCAATTACTTGAAAGTATATTCCATTTACTCTTATATATTGTCCTTCGGGATTTTCTCCAGGCTGAAATAATGTTTCATAAACCTCTCGTCCGATTACACATACTTTGCGTGTACCCGCTACATCCAATTCGTTGAATACTCGGCCCATGAGTATATGCTGCTGCTCTATATTGAAATGATCGGGATATATCCCTCTGGTTCCATACGATCCTGATTTTCGACCACGCACAACATTTTTATCTCCGCTATTTCCAAAGAGTACAGGAGAAATATATTCTACAGATTGGGCTTTCTCTCTGATCAGTGTAACGTCTTTTCTGTTCATAGACCAAAAACGTCCTTTACGGAATCCTTTGTACGGTTCACTGGTAACATCAGTCCAAAAGAAGCAGGAGTTGGATGCAAATCCGCTTACATTTTTCATGATACCTCCTTGAAAGCTATATCCGATACCTATGAGAATAATAAGCATAAAAATACCCCACGAAACGCCTATGCAAGTAAGAAAACTCCGAAGCTTATTTCGAGTAATCGTTACCCATATTTCTTGTAAATTATCTAAATCAAACATGTTCTGGTTTTTTAATTATTCGGCTCTCATCGCTTCGATTGGACTCACTTTTGTTGCTTTCAGGGCAGGTATAAGACCTGCAATTGTTCCTGCGACAATCAGAACCACTGTAGCCCATATTACAGTGGTTAAGTCTACTGTAGGATCTTTGAATATTGAAGGTCCATCGGATGGTGCATTAGCCATAACAGTACTAATACCTTCAGTGATTCCTACGCCAATAACTATACCAATATAGCCGGCTACGGTAGTGATCAGTATAGATTCAAAGATAATGAGCTTAAGTATAGAGAAAGGAGTAGCTCCTATTGCCTTTCGAATACCAATTTCTTTAGTTCGTTCTTTTACCGTTATAAGCATGATATTTCCTACACCAACAATCCCTGCCAATAATGAAGCTATTCCAATGACAATAATAAAAACAGTGATAATAAAGAATATACTTTGTGCTTCCAACATGTCTTCGGCTGTATTTCGAACATATAATGCAGACCTGTCGGCCGGATCAAAGTTATGCAGCGTTCCCATGCGTTGGCGGAGCTTCTCTACAAATTTCTCGTTTGCTTCTTTAGTAGGTAATCCGACTACGGTAAAATCAATCCTACGAAAACCGTAACCTTTGTTATAGAGCATCTGGGCTGTTGTGAAAGGGATGTAACCCGGAGGGTTATTATCATATATATCTTCATTGTCATAGACCCCTATCACCTGGTAAGCAATATTATTATCTGCAATTACGTATTTGTCTATTGGATCCTTATCTTTAAACAATACCTTTTTCATATCGGGACTTAGAACTATCACCTTGCGACGATTGTCTACATCCATTTTGTTTAAGAATCGCCCATTACCATTCGGTACTTTCAAGCTATTGATTATAGAAGCATCCTGAGATACACCGTCTATATCCCACGAACCATATTCTTTTTCATAAGATAAAGTTACCCTTTGGCTCAACCTTACAGAGACATATTCCACCTCCGGAATTTTATTTCGTATTAGATCATAATCTTTATGATCAAATTTAATTTGTCTATTTGTTGGCAATCCATTATAAGGCATTGATGTCCACCCGGGCCACAATGTGACTGAATTTTGTGCTCTGCGTGAAAAATTAGAAGTCACACCATTTTTTAAGCCATTTCCTGCAGCCAATAGTATTATAAGCATAAATATGCCCCATGCTACAGCAAAGCTGGTCAAAAAAGTACGTAACTTATTTTTGCCGATTGTAGAAAATATTTCGCGTATAGAATCAAAATCAAACATAAGTAATCAGGATTTACATTGCTATTACTGGATTACCATTTACTTCTATCGAACCTATTATTCCGTCCTTTATATTAATAACACGATCTGTAGCATCAGCCACAGACTGCTCATGGGTTACAATAAGCATGGTTATGCCATCGTCATTATTAATCTGTCGGAGTAATTGCATCACATCTCTCGAAGTCTTGCTATCCAAAGCACCTGTGGGCTCATCAGCCAGTATTATCTGAGGTTGAGCTATTAGAGCCCGAGCAATTGCTACACGTTGTTTTTGTCCTCCGGAGAGTTCATTAGGCATATGGTTTGCATGTGTGGCAATTCCCATCTTATCCAGATATTCCATAGCTATGCTATTACGCTTTTTTCGAGAAACCCCTTGATAATATAGAGGTAGTGCTACGTTTTCCACAGCATTTTTAAATGTAATCAGGTTAAAAGACTGAAATATAAAGCCAATCTTCTTATTTCTTAACTCGGCTGCTTGGGTTTCGCTCAAATTTTTGATAAGGACATTGTCCAAATAATATTCGCCGGTATCATATGTATCCAAAATACCCAGAATATTAAGTAAGGTGGATTTTCCTGAGCCCGAGGCTCCCATTATAGAGACTAGCTCACCTTTTTCCACTTCCATATTAATCCCTTTCAATACATGTAAAGGTGATTTTCCCCAATAAGTTTTGTTTAAACTATTTATTTTTATCACGTTCGCTGTTGTTTATTATATTTGAAGAACCTACTGCCATACAGAATTACCGTCGTATAACGTTTCATGAAATTGTTTCTCGAAGCATTTATTATATATGTCGCTAAATATAAAAAAAGGTTACATGTTTTTGATATTTTAACATTAAAAAAATACATAATTGTGTAATTAGATGATATAAAGATGAATAATTAAATTTAGAAAATACAACTTTTGATTATAAATTTATTTTTTTGATATACTTTGGGGGTATTGTATTTCAAGTTTGTCTCAGAAGAAAACAGATTTGAAATAAACTATAAATCATATATTATGAAGAATTTACTCTTGTTGATTTTATTATTGGGCGTTTCTAGTTCAGTTTTGATAGCGCAAGCCAATAGAAGGATAACAGGTACAATAACTGACAAAAGCGGTGAAGTCCTTATCGGTGTAATGGTAAGTGTAAAAGGTTCAAACTTGGGTGTACTTACTGATGTAAAAGGGAGTTTCAATCTGGATATTGATAACTCCAAACATAAAATACTTGTAATAAATTATATTGGATATAAACCAAAAGAAATTCCTATTACGTCAACGTCTGTATATAATATAATATTGGAAGAAGATGAGAAAATGTTGTCAGAAGTAGTAGTCACGGGATATAGTACAATTCAGAAGTCTGTAGTGACGGGCTCTGTGCAAGCACTTTCCGGAATGGTACGCGGAATCGCAATGTCTAGAGCTTCTATAGACAAAAAGAAACCTACAACTACATGGAAACGGTCTGGAATGAAAGATAATTCGATCCGCCTACAAGTAGGAGAAAACGATTTTATTCCATTAGAGGCTGTTCAGATGGCTGTTCAAATAGATGGATTCAGGGTGAGAGTGTTGATGGATTGTTTTTTCTATAATAATAAAGGTTCAGGGCTCGAAGGTACTTTCAAGCTTAAATTACCTACAGAAGCGACTCCATATTATTTTGCTTTCGGCGAAACAGAATATCTGGATGAAGACCAAAAAGATAAGAAAACATCACAAAAAATACCGTACAATAAATATACTCTCGAGGATTTCGATCTAGCTTATCAAGGTGTAGAAGATCGGAACGAAAGAGAATGGACGCGAGTAAAAGAAGCACGTATTGCATCAAAACAAAAAGCTGCTAAAGCTTACGAACAAACAGTATCGGCCAACGTAGATCCGGCGTTAATGGAATGGGGTGGGGCAGATATGTTTAGTTGTAGAGTATTTCCCTTATCAAATAATACTTTGCATAGGATTGTTATCGGGTACGACCTTAATATGACAGAAGCGTTAGATTTTAGAGAATATATTATGTCCTTGCCTGAGGTTGAAAAAGAATTGAAAGTGGATATTGTAATGCAAAAATCACCGGATTTCGAATCAAATATATTAATTCTGTCGTCTCCGACTGAAGTAAATAGATCTCGTATACGTTATTCTTTCATCAATCCCGAATCAAAAGAATTTATCTTTAGATATAACAATGTACAACCTGTGATGCTGGTACAGCAGGAAGGGAACAACGAAGAGCTTGATATACCTTATTTTGCCGCTAATTATCGGGTTGATTTACCTGAAGTGTTGCAAGATGATCTGCCCACTGATGCCATTTTTATGTTAGATGTATCTATTAGTTCCAATCCCGATAAGTTTAACGTATGGTTGAAACTGATTAACGAAATATTAAGTAATAATAGAGATATTATCAAACGTTTTGCGGTTTTAACCTTCAATATAGAAACACGGTGGTATGCACCCTATTTCCAGAGTAATAATTATTATAACATGTCTCGTTTGCTAGAGTATGCTAATACCTTAGCACTCGAAGGGGCAACAGACCTAAATTTGGCGTTAAAAGAAGCATCCAATCCCTCATGGCTAAAAAAAGAAAAGAAACCAAAGCATATTTTCGTAATGAGTGACGCAGACTGTAACTGGGGTGAAACAAACATGCATAAGCTGAAGTCATTAATTAATGATGGTGATAAGATTCATACATACAAAACAGGGTTGTCAGGTACTAATTCTTCTATTCTCAATTATCTGAGTAAAACCTCGGGAGGTTTTGCTTTTACCGTAACAGGAGAAGAAGAAGCTATACTTACAGCAAAATCATTCAGATACCGCCCTTGGAGTATTGTAAATATAGAGGTAGAGGGTAGCCGTGATTTCTTAATATCAGGGCAGCCAACCCAATTGTACAATGGGCAAAAATTAATTTTCACAGGGCGTGATATCCCCTCAGGCAATATTTACATTGATGTTGACAACGGAATAGAGAAAAAGAGAATTAGCTATACAGCGGTAGAAAAAATAAATTCACTGTTAGCTTCTCGTATATACGGCCAAATAGCCTCTTCTTATCTTGAGAGTTATGGCTATCAAGCAGAAGAAGCAGCCATTAATTACTCTACTTATTATAGAGTACCGGGACAATATACATCATTCCTTATGCTAGAAAGTGAATATGATTATGAGCGCTATGGAATAGACGATAACGATGCTAAATACTATGTTGACGAAAACTTGGTTAATGAAATTGTAAAACAGCTGGAAGGGTCAGAAAATGTTTCATTACTTAATCATGACAAGAACACTTTTAAGAACTGGCTAAAACAATTAGAGAATAGCGATTTAAAATTTGACTGTTCGAAAGAATTTAATATTTATATCGATAATTTATCAGATGATATCTTTACGATCAATCTTAAACCTCAGAAATTCAAATCATTCCTATCTAATCAACAAACCAGTGAAGAACTAGAATTATTGGCGGATGATGATGTGCGCTTTGATAATTTGTATGATTTAGCAAAAAAGAGAGGTTCTTCCTACAGTAAAGCCGATGCATTAAAATTACTGAGTAGTGTTGTGGAGCGTAATGCATCGGATATACAAACTATACGTGATGTGGCTATGTGCGCCATAGACTGGAATATGGGAGATCATGCATATTATATGATGCGCCGTATTATAGATTGGCGAGAAGGCGAAGCTCTCGCTTATCTGACAGCAGCAGAAGCATTGGCTAAAAGTGGGCATATAGAGATGTCGTTAGTCTACTATTATATCTGCCTTCAATCGGATTGGGATAGCGATTATGGAGATTTTGAATCTATTTCGGCTTTGAAGTGTCTGAAATATCTAAATGAATTATCTGATGCATCTAAGTACAAATTGCCTTCAAATACAAAAGCTTTCATCTCTCATCTAAAGGAGATAGTGTCAGACGAACTTTCAAATGAAGATATAGATGATCTTAATGATGCTGACGTTGTGGTAATCGTAAGTTGGAATATAAATAATACGGATATTGATTTGCATGTAATTGAACCAACAGGAGAAAAATGCTATTATGGAAATAAAAACACAAAAATTGGAGGAAAGTTGTCAATGGATGTAACAGATGGTTATGGACCTGAGATGTATATTTTGAAACATGCTCCTAAAGGAAAATATTCCATAGCACTCGATTATTATAGTGATAGCGGAACTCAAACAGCTTCGAAAGCAAAAGCTTATATTGATATATATCGTAATTGGGGACGTAAGAATGAATCTCTTACTCGCAAAGTTGTTCAGCTACGTAGTGGAAACTGGAACGACTATAACGAAAATGAAGATAAACGCAATACTGTATTGACATTCACAATAAAGTAAACAAATTCATTCAAGTAAATATTTACAAAAAGCAGGGTAGGGTTTGTATATAAAACACTTACCCTGCTTTATGTTTTATGTTCACCTAAAGTTTCAGAATATTATTCATGTATATTTTGTTAATCGAGAAATATTATTTTTCTTTGTGAATATTTTCCAATAGCAAATAATTAAATGGAGTCAATTTGTAAGCTAAAAAATATATATAAGTCTCTTTATACTTTCGAAAAAGAATTTGCAGAGAAGAATAACATAACCATTAATGAAGGTATGGTTTTATGTTGTATGAAGGACGAAAGACCTAGAACAGCAAATGAGCTTTGCGAATTTGTAGGGTTGTCTAACTCCAGGGTATCACGTATAATAAATACCGTAGAAACAAAAGGGTATATATTGCGAGAAATGGGATCAGTAGATAAAAGGCAGATGATCTTTTCCTTGACAGAAGAAGGTAAAAGAAAAATAAAAGAAATGATGAAACATGAAATTAATTTATCTGCATTGATAAAAGAACTGGTAGAAATATCAGAATAATTTTTAATTACATAATTGCTAGTAACAAATATTTATAATATAAATTATGAAAATACTTATAGTTGGAGGTGTAGCAGGAGGAGCAACAGCAGCTGCACGACTGAGAAGAATGGACGAAAAAGCTCAGATTATACTCTTCGAAAGAGGAGAGTATGTATCGTATGCCAATTGTGGACTTCCTTATTATATTGGCGGGACGATTAGTGAACGTGACAGGTTATTTGTACAAACAGTAGATGGTTTCATCAACCGTTTCAATATAGATATCCGTGTGAAATCGGAAGTAACGAGCATTGACCTTATAAATAAAACTATAAAGGTTCATGATATTGCAGCCAATAGAAATTATACAGAAAGTTATGACAAACTTATTATATCTACAGGAGCAGAACCAATTAGGCCATCGATGCCGGGCATAGACGATCATCGTATTTTCTCATTAAGGAATGTGCCTGACATGGATAAAATTAAAGGCTATATAAACCAACACAAGCCTAAAAGGGCTGTAGTTGTAGGTGGAGGGTTTATAGGATTGGAAATGGTAGAAAATCTACATGATGCAGGATTAGATATTACTCTGATTGAAAAGAGTAATCAGGTAATGGCTCCAATCGACTTTTCTATGGCCTCTATAGTACACCGACATCTTATTCAGAAAAATGTATCTCTTTTGCTTGAGGAAGGAGTTGCACGGTTCGACTCAATCGAGGATGGAATAAGCGTGGTATTGGAAAGTGGTGCAAAAGTTATTGCGGATATGATTATACTTAGCATCGGAGTCCGTCCCGAAGTAAAACTAGCTAAAGAAGCAGGCTTGGAACTTGGCTCTATGGGCGGCATCAAGGTTGATGATTATATGCAGACATCAGATAGTAGTGTATATGCACTAGGCGATGCCACAGAAGTGTTTAATCCAATTATCGATAAACACACCTTAGTTCCACTAGCTGGCCCTGCAAATAAACAAGCTCGTATAGTAGCCGATAATATTTTAGAAGGCAATAGGTATAAATATAACGGTACTATAGGAACTTCTATTGCTAAGGTTTTTGATCTGACAGTCGCAGCAACAGGAACTTCTTCAAAATTACTAAACAGAGAGAATATAGAGCATATATCATCATATACACACGGAAGCTCACATGCAGGCTACTATCCTGAGGCATTACCATTATCTATTAAAATAATTTTTTCTCCTAAAGATGGCAAATTGTTGGGAGCTCAAGTTGTAGGTTATGATGGTGTTGATAAACGTATTGACCTATTTGCTCAGGTTATAAAAAAAGGAGGAACAATTTATGATCTTCAGGAGATAGAACATGCTTATGCTCCTCCATACTCGTCGGCCAAAGACCCAGTAAATATGGCAGGATTTGTAGCAGAGAATATATTAAAAGGGAAAATAAATATTATCCAATGGCGCGACATCCCAACTGTAGATAAGACAGAGACCATGATCATAGATTCTCGTACAAAAGAAGAATATGAATTTGGACATATCGAAGGAGCAATTAATATACCTGTGGATGAGATCAGAATGCGTCTAAATGAAATACCTAAAAATAAAAAGATTATAGTTTATTGTGCTGTTGGATTACGTGGATATATTGCCTCTCGGATACTCATGCAGTATGGTTATACCGACGTTTATAATCTTTCGGGAGGATATCGAACCTATTCTTGTGCTATTGCTGATAATACAACGAACGCAAGTCTTTGTGATACGCTTATTAAAGATGATGGAGAGATGGAAAATAAAGAAAGTGCAACGATTAAAACAATCAAAATAGATGCTTGTGGATTACAGTGTCCTGGCCCGATCATGCAATTGAAGAAAAATTACGATGATATAAATCTAGGCGACCGCCTCGAAATCAGCGTTACAGATCAGGCTTTTGGTGAAGATTTAAATGGCTGGTGTCGTATGGTTGGCGCAAAACTAGTAAGTATGAATAACTCGGGTGGAGTAATAACTGCGACTGTAGAAAAGATAGCAAAAGAAGATGCTTCTTGCACCACATCAGCTATCGCTAGAGATAATAAAACACTTATAGTATTTAGTGACGATTTGGATAGAGCTCTGGCTTCGTTTGTTATAGCTAATGGTGCTGCAGCGACAGGGAAGAAAGTAAGTATATTCTTTACATTCTGGGGATTGAATGTAATAAAAAAGGAGAAAAAGCCTGCTGTAACAAAAGACTTTATGGGAAAAATGTTTGGTATGATGTTGCCATCTAGCAGCAAAAAACTAGGCCTGTCTCAAATGAATATGGGGGGCATAGGCAGTAAAATGATGCGTAGTATCATGAAAAATAAAAATGTAGATAGTCTTGAAAGTCTTATGCAGCAGGCTTTAGATAACGGAGTAGAATTCATTGCATGTTCTATGTCGATGGATGTAATGGGTATAAAGAAAGAAGAATTAATAGATGATATTACCATTGGTGGTGTAGCTGCTTATTTGGACAGAGCCGAAAATGCAAATGTAAATCTATTTATTTAATTAAACACTTTTAGATAAATCTGACGAACTTCTATTTGCCTTCTCTCATATGATCTATTTGTATTGGAGAGAAGGCTGTTTTTAATGTTTTTTTGTCATACAAAAATAAAATTCTTCAATCTGCATTGTCTTTCAAGCAATAAGAAATCTCATATATTCCATTTTATTCATAATTATAAACTCTTTATTATTTGTCCAGCAGTTATTTTATTTGTTTTATAACGTTTATTTATATAAGTTTGCGGTCTGAGACTATAAATATCATATTTTTAACATTGTCTTTACGTTACTAAAGTTTTGCCTAGAAAACAGTTAGTAATTAGATAAAAGAATGGGATCTATATTAAATAGATTAGAATCTGAACAAACGACAAGACTACTGTGGGAATATTCCATTTCGGCAATTGTAGGTTCCTTAGTTGTTGCTATCTACAATATTGTAGATAGTATCTATATCGGACATGGACCTAATTTAGGTGATCATGCTATAGGTGGGCTAGGGCTCGTTTTTCCTATAATGACATTCTTTACAGCATTGGGCGCATTCGTTGGTATAGGTGCTGCCACGCGTGTTGCTATCTATATGGGAGAAGGCAGCATAGATAAGGTGGATAGAGTATTAGGCAACGCTTTTGTTTTGACTATACTACTAACCGGATTCTTTGTTCTTCTGGCTTATATATTTATCGACCCACTATTGCATATAATCGGAGCAACAAAAGACACTTATCACTTTGCACACGAGTTTTTAATCTTTTATCTACCGTGTAGTATCTTCCTTAATTTAGGTTTCGTATTGAGTAGTGTGATGCGTGCTTCTGGGTATCCCCAAAAAGCAATGTATATTATGCTGTTAGGTGTTATTCTAAATATCATACTTGCCCCTATTTTTATTTTTATATTCGAATGGGGTATGAGAGGTGCTGCCATTGCCACTTCAATAGCAGCATTTATATCCTTTATTATTTTTATAATTCATTTTCTTGATAGAAATAGCACATTAAGATTACACAGCGACAAGTTAAATCTTGATAAAAAAAATGTATGGGCTATTATGAGTATTGGATTTTCTCCATTTCTCATGCAGGTAGCGGCTTCTATTGTTGTCTTTTTCATTAATAACCGATTAAGCACTTATGGAGACAGTATCGCTATAGAAGCATATGCTATAGCGAATAGATTAAATCTAGTTATTATACTTATCATTGTAGGACTAACACAAGGAATGCAACCTATAATTGGATATAATTATGGTGCAAAAAAAATAGAACGCGTAATATCTACAGTAAATCAAGCAATAAAAGCCGGTGTAAGCATTGGATTTCTCGGCTTGATTGGTGGTTTTTTCTTCTCGGATATTGCAGTCAGCCCATTTAATCCGACTCCTGTACTAGCAGGTAAAGCTTCTAAAGCCCTAAGAATTATAACCATTGTTTTACCTCTTAGTGGATTACAAATGGTTATTTCCAACTTTTTTCAATCTATAGGAATGCCATCTAAAGCAATTATACTAAGTCTAACACGACAATTTCTTTTTCTAGTACCGTTATTGTTTATCTTACCCTTTTTTTTTCAATTGGATGGGGTATGGATTTCAATACCCTTAGCTGATGTCGCGTCAACGATACTAGCTGTTATAATTTATATGTGGCAGATACAAAAACTGAAAGGAAAATATACATATGCAATAGAATAGATAATAAAATAAGAAAGACAAACAAACATATAAAAGAAAACTACAACTATTTAATAATGCAACATTACAAAGAGCTACTTATCGTATCTCCCTTCGAGGTACCCAATCCTGCTTTAGCTTTAGAAACGATTAAAACAGGTGCATACCCCGTATTGCATCTTGGTAGAAATCAGCAAGAAGCACAAAAAGCCTTAGATATCATGAGTGAGTCTACAACAAAACCTTTTGGGGTATGTTTTGTAGATGAAACTTCGGTAAAGTTAAAACTTCCATCAAATGTAGACAGAATAATTTTTCCTGCTGATATGAATATATCAGTAAGTAAAAATATAGAAAAGTTATGTCAGGTACATTCTTTAGATGAAGCGACAAAGGTGATCGATAGCGGTATCAATAACATCATCGTAAAAGGTAATGAAGGTACCGGCAAAGTATCGGCTCAGTCCTCATTCATCCTTTTTCAAAGTATAGCAAATAAATATTTAAATAAAGGAATAAATATTTATATACAAGGAGGAGTTGGTATACATACTTCTGCAGCTTGTTTAGCTTTAGGGGCCAAGGGTGTTATTATGGACAGTCAGATTTCTTTATTCTCTGAATGTGGTTTATCTAAAGATCTAAAAAATATTTTTAGTAAACTGAGTGGAAGTGAGACTATAGTGATCGATAATTTCAGAATCTTGTTGAGAAAAAATTCCCCTAAATTACCTGTCAATGCTAAATATTCGGATATCAAATCATTGTTAGGTGAATTAAATATTGAGAACAATATCTTACCTATGGGGCAAGATATTTCACTATCTATTGACTTTGTAGAGAAATATAAAAAACTTAACACATTTGTTTCCAGTTTCTATGAGGCTGTATACGGACATATACAGCAAGCTAAAAGACTTAAAACAATCAAATCAGACAATAAACTCGCAAAAAGTTTAGGTATAAAATACCCAATAGCACAAGGGCCAATGGCCAGAGTAAGTGATGTGCCCGAATTTGCTTGTAATGTAGCTGACGCCGGTGCATTACCATTTATTGCCCTAAGCATGACAACCGGCGATGCCGCTCGTAACCTGATAGCAGAATCTAGCCGCTTGCTCAACGATAAAGTATGGGGAGTCGGACTGCTGGGCTTTATACCGACAAAACAGCGTGAAGAACAAACAAAATATATCTTGGAATATAAGCCACCTGTGGTACTTATAGCCGGGGGAAGCCCAGCTTTGGCAAAACCATTTGAAAAAGAAGGGATCAAAGCATTTATCCATGTTCCATCTCAAGCATTATTAGATATATTTCTTAAAGAAGGAGCAAAGAATTTTATATTCGAAGGACGTGAAAGTGGGGGACATATAGGCCCTCTTTCCAGCTTCATTCTATGGGAAAGACAGATATACAGATTGCTAAAAGAAGATAATCTCTCTGCGTTCAGTGTATTCTTCGCTGGGGGAATACATGATGCATTCTCTTCTGCATTCGTATCTATAATGTCTGCTACTCTCGATGCTAAAGGAGCAAAGGTCGGCATACTAATGGGTTCTTCGTATCTTTATACGAAGGAAGCTGTAGAGTCAAAGGCCATCCTACCCAGATTCCAAAAGCTGGCGATTGAAGAAAATACCACAGTTATTCTTCAAGCAGCGCCGGGACAGGAAACACAGTCGTTAAAATCTCCATTTACAGAATATTTTGAAAAAGAAAAAGAAAAACTACAGCGACAAAACCTGGATAGTAAAGAAGTTTGGATAAGATTGGAAGAGCTTAATCTTGGTCGTTCAAGAATTGCTACAAAAGGTATTGAACGTATAGGGACCGATCTTGTGAAATTGAACGAAGAAGAGCAAAAAGAAAAAGGTCTTTACATGATAGGACAAATAGCAGCTCTCAATCAGAAGGAAATAACACTAGATGAATTACATAAGCATGTAGCGATAGATAATAACAATCTGCTTTCTCAACTTCCCGATATTACATTACCTATATCAAATATAGAACCATTAGATGTAGCCATTGTTGGAATTTCCGGCATTTTCCCTGAAGCGCATAATATTGAAGAATATTGGAGAAACATTGTTCTTGGAAAAAACTGTATCACTGAGGTTCCCGACAGTCGTTGGAATAAAGAGCTATATTATGATTCAAATTCTACTGATACGGATAAAGTAGTGTCGAAATGGGGAGGATTTATTCCAACAATAGACTTTGATCCTCTTGAATTCGGAATGACCCCTCAATCTCTTGCATCTATAGAACCGACTCAATTGCTGAGTTTATTAGTGGCTAAGCAAGCTCTAAGTGATGCCGGATATGTAAATCTATCTGAAATTGATTTAGAAAATACCTCTGTTATATTCGGTGCAGAAGGTGCTACTGAACTGGCGGCAAGTTATGGTTTCAGAGGCTATGCAAAACAGGTTTTTGGCGAATTACCTGATGTATTAAAAAATTCCCTGCCTCGTCTTAATGAAGATTCTTTTGCCGGAGTATTATCAAATGTGATATCCGGTAGAATAGCTAATCGTTTAAATCTGGGGGGGCGTAACTATACAGTAGATGCTGCATGCGCTTCTTCTCTTGCAGCATTAGATCTGGGCTGTCAGGAGTTATTCTCCAATCGTTCGGATATGGTACTTCTAGGTGGAGCCGATTTACATAACGGAATCAACGATTTTTTAATGTTTTCATGTACACATGCATTATCCCGTAAAGGTTACTCGGCTTCATTCGATGCAGATTCGGATGGTATTGCGTTGGGTGAAGGTATTGGAGTTTTGGTGCTGAAAAGGCTAACTGATGCTGAACGCGATGGAAATAAGATATATGCTGTTATCAAAGGAATGGGAGGCAGTAGCGATGGAAAAAGTCTCGGAATGACGGCTCCAAACAGAAATGGACAAATAAAAGCATTACAAAGAGCCTATCAGAGTGCAGGAATTTTGCCATCACAGGTAGAAATGATAGAGGCACATGGTACGGGAACGGTAGTAGGAGACCGAACAGAGCTACGAGCATTAACTGACATGTTCCTTGAATCAGGAGCCATTAAAGGGCAAACATTACTAGGTTCTGTAAAAACGCAAATAGGACATGCTAAATGTGCTGCAGGTATTGCAGGTGTTATCAAAACAGCCCTTTCTATTTATTACAAAGTCCAACCACCAACATTACATCTGAATAAGCCAAACCCTTATTACGATAAAGATAGTAGTCCTTTTGTATTTAATTCACAGTCTGGGTATTGGGATAGTGAAAAGAGAATCGCCGGAGTTAGTGCTTTTGGCTTTGGTGGGACTAATTTCCATGTAGTAATGGAAAATTATAAAAAGGAGGAAGAACATAATAGCAGTTTACCCTTGTGGCCATCAGAACTATTTGTATTCCGTGGAGATTCATTAAACGAAGCCAAACAACAATTGCAAAAAGTAAAAAAACTGTTGGGATACAATGATACAATCAATATTAAAAATATAGCTTATAGCTTAGCTGTACACAGCACGAAAGAAGTTCAACTGTCCATAATAGCAAGTGACTGCAAAGAATTGCTAAATAGAATTAATACGGCTCTTAGCGGAAAAGAAGAACATGGCATTTATTTAAAAAATGCGAAAGACGGCAAAGTTGCATTTATGTTTTCCGGACAAGGTAGTCAAAGAGTAAATATGGCTCGCGATATGTTTGTTGCTTTTCCCGCAATGCGTCGCTTGCTAAAAAAACACAAAGAATACGAAAAGATATTATTTCCTTACTCAGCATTCGATGAAGAAACACGTAAAGAGCAGGAGAAAGTTATCACCGATACACGAAATGCCCAACCATTACTTGGAATTGTAGATTTTGCATTCGCTGAGTTTCTCAAATCATTAGGTATTATGCCTGATATGGTAGCAGGTCATAGCTATGGAGAGTTGCCGGCTTTATGTTTCGCTGGTGCTTTTGATACCGAAGAACTAGTACCGTTAAGTCGCAAAAGAGCTTTATCGATATTGGATGCAATAGAAAATGACAAAGGGAAAATGATAGCTGTCAGTCTTCCCCAAACAGAGGTAAATGCCCTGTTGGATGGCGAAAAAGAAGTATGGGCTGTGAATTTGAATTCTCATAAACAAATTGTTATAGCAGGTTCTACTGAAGGAGTTAATGCTTTTATGCAAAAACTAAGTGATAAAAATATTGCTTATAAAGAGCTTAATGTAGCATGTGCATTTCATAGTCCTCTTTTACATAAATCGAAAGATTTATACGCCAATGTATTGAAGAATGTTGATTTTAAGACACTAAGTACGCCTGTATGGTCTAATACAACAGCAGAGTATTATCCTACAACAGCCCAAGAAATAAAAGATCGCTTATCAGAGCACCTTATCAAGCCTGTACTTTTCACCCAACAGATCGAAAATATGTATAATGAAGGTGCACGTATTTTTGTCGAAGTAGGTCCGGGTAGAGTTCTTACAGGCCTTATTCAGTCTATCTTAGGGGATAAAGTATCTGCTTTTGAGACAGAAAATAAGAGCTTCAATGGTATTACTTTCATCTTACATACTATCGCCAAATATTTGACGACAGGGAAATCTGTTAACGTTGAAAAACTCTTTGAGAAGCGCAATACATCTATAATAAATATTGATAATCCTGAACAATACAAAAAGAGTCCTATTGTTTGGCATATCAATGGACATAATGCTATACCTACCGATGGAAGAATGCCATCAACAGGGGCATATCCAATAACACAACCTATAATGAACTTAAAAAATATGGTTAATAATCCCAATAGTAATCAATCTTCGGGACTTTCATCCTCAGATCAAGTTATATTAGAGTATCTGAGTAGTATGAGGACGATGCTTCAGAGCCAGCGTGATGTCATGTTAGGATATTTAGGTCATACTCCCGCCAACAATATACAAACAATCCCTGTGCAAGAGATACAAGAAGTATTACCGGTGAATACAGTTTTGCAACAGGTAGAGCAAATACAACAACCTGTAGCAATAAATACACCAACGGCTAAATCGGTTGAGACATCAACACCGGCTGTATCTATAGACGATATTAAAGCTTTATTACTCGAGACCGTTAGTGAAAAAACAGGTTATCCTATCGAAATGTTAGGTCTTGACCTTGACTTGGAAGCTGATCTTAGTATAGACTCTATCAAACGAATGGAAATTATAGGATCATTGAGAGAAAAACTTAACATATCAGGAAGCATGGAAGATGCCGAAGATACTGTAGAAAAGCTAGCTTCGGTAAAAACCCTTAACGGTTTGATTGACTGGATTAAGGATTTAGCCAAATCAAACATAAATCAAACACAAGTTGCAAGTACACCAGATTTGGCACAATCGGTAGTTGCTGTTCCAACTACAACTGTGACAATTGATGATATCAAGGCCTTGCTTCTTGAAACTGTTAGCGAAAAAACAGGTTATCCTGCCGATATGCTTGGATTGGATCTAGACCTGGAAGCTGACCTTAGTATTGATTCTATCAAACGTATGGAAATTATAGGATCATTAAGAGAAAAATTAAATATATCAGGTAGCATTGAAGATGCCGATGATACAATTGAAAAACTAACATCAGTAAAGACTCTTAATGGATTAATAGATTGGATGAAAGATTTAGCTAATGGTTCTGAGAGTAAAGATTCTATACCACAGTCTCAAATAGGACAAACAAATCAAGTTGAGCAAGCAACTGTAAGAGAGAGTAAAGCTATTGCGGATGAATTGGTAAGAATGAGTTTTGAACTGGAAGAAAAAACCTTAAACTCAGAAAAAATTCCAATAGAAGGAAAACGGTTTGCCCTTACTGATGACGGTGGTGGATATGCTCAAAAGGTTAAAACAGCAATAGAGGCAAATGGATCTATTGTTGACTTGATACAAGGAGACGAGGATCTTACTCAGTATGATGGACTAGTGATACTCAACTCTTCGACATCCCCTCGAAAATATAATATCAAAGAGGTTTTTAATATGATCAAGAACGTAGATCTTGCTAAGATTAAGTGGGTATATACATTTAGCGATATAATTGGACGTATTAAGACTACTGAAGGTATATCTAAGTTGAAAGAAATCCAAGGCTTCCCTGGTCTGATAAAGAGTCTTGCACATGAATTCCCTACAATAAATTTCAGGGCAATAGTATCTCATTCTATATTCGAACCAGATTCTTTGTCTCAAATCGCAATAGATGAATTATTAACACATGATGCTACCTATACAGAAATAATCTATAAGGATAAAAAGAGATATTTTACAAATCCTAAACCTGTCACTCTTATTCAAAATGGTAGTTCCAATCTATCTTTCGACAAAGACTCTGTAGTTGTTGTATTTGGTGGTGCACAAGGGATTACTCCGGAGTTGATCAGTGAACTATCAAAAGAATATCCATGCAACTATATCCTTGTAGGACGTTCAGACCCCCCTACAGAAGAATTTGATAAATATAAATTGTTGGATTCGAAGGATAAAATACGTAAATATCTGATCAGTGAAGAAAAGATGAAATCTCCCGGCGAAATAGAGAAGAAAGTACAGAAGATATTCAAGACTAATCAGATAAAAGAAAATGTCGCGAAAATAGAAAAAAACGGAGCCAAAGTAACATATATATCCTTAGATATAAAAAATGAGCAAGCACTGAGAGATTTTATCAAGAAAACATATGATACCTATAACAGGATAGACGGAATATTTCATGCTGCCGGCTTGTTGGACGACAAACTATTTATACATAAAACATTGGATTCTTTCTATAAAGTGTATTCTACCAAAGTTACTCCACTACATGTTTTATTGGACGAACTGCGTTCCGACTTAAAACTATTTGTAATGTTTAGTAGCGTAGCATCATCTTATGGAAACAAGGGACAATCTGATTATGCTTCAGCAAACAGTGTTTTCGATCATATAGCTTCAATCCTTAATGACAAAGTTGAAGCCAGAATATTAACTATCAATTGGGGACCTTGGAAAGGAACCGGTATGGTGAATGAGACATTAGAAGCTGAGTTCAAGAAACGGGGAGTTTCATTAATTCCTCTAAAAAAAGGAGCTGAATATTTTGTGAAGGAGCTTAAATATGGAATAGAAAACCATGTACTGGTGATGGGTGGAGCAGAAGATGTGAAAAGCTTTATAAATAACTGATTCAGAAGTGGAAAATAAAAAAGATATAGCAATAGTAGGAATGTCTTGTTTTGCTCCTGAAGCAAGTAATTACATTGAATATTGGAATAACCTTATCAATGGAGTAGACTGTATTAAGGATGTTCCTGTCGATAGACTGGATCCTAGATATTTTGATGATACAAAGAGTCCTGCTGTAGATCGCTTCTACTGTAAGCGAGGAGGATTTATTCCGAATATTTTATTCGATCCCATGCAGTTTTCTATCCTGCCACTGGCAGTAGAAGGAATGGATACAGCTCATCTCTTAACATTAAAAAGTGTTTACGAAGCACTCGAAGATGCATCGATATTTGAAAAAGAAATCTCATTAAAGAAATGTGCATTGATAATAGGTAAAGGAGCATATGTGGGATCTGCTATATGGAGAGCTATGGACATTGTCCATGTCAGTCATCAAATAACCGAAGTAGTAAAAAAAGCTCTACCCGATTTATCTGATGAAGAACTAGATAAAATAAAAGAACAGTATCAGGCATCACGAGGTCGTTATCAGGCTGATTCTATGCCCGGACTTATACCAAATCTGATTGCATCCCTTATTTCTAACAAGTTAGATATGCAAGGGCCTTCATATGTAGTTGATGCAGCTTGCGCCAGTTCTTTGATTGCATTGGATCATTGTGTAAAAGAACTAGAAAGTGGAAGATGTGACATCGCAGTTGCAGGGGGGGTGCATGTAGGACATAATGCTCCGTTTTGGAGTATCTTTTCTCAACTGGGAGCTCTATCTCACAAACAAAGTATCTGCCCATTCAGCGAGGATGCCGACGGACTATTGATTGGTGAAGGAATCGGTTTTGTTGTACTAAAAACCCTTGATAAAGCCATTGCTGATAAAGACCGCATTTACGCAGTTATCAAAGGGGTAGGAGTAAGTAGTGATGGTTCAGGTGTTGCCGTTATGGCTCCTTCTGTAAAGGGACAAAAACTTGCAATAGAAACCGCTTGGGCTAATAGAAGTTTAGACAAATCTAAAATCGGCTATTTAGAAGCACATGGCACTGCTACAACTATCGGAGATAAGACTGAGTTGCAAACTTTATCAGAAGTGTTTTCAAAAGAAGAATGTGACAAGGATATACTGATTGGGTCAGTAAAATCTAATGTTGGGCATGCAATGCCTGCCGCGGGTATTCTTGGTTTGATTAAAACAGTTCTGGCGTTATATACTAGAAAAATACCTCCAACACTGCATTGCGAACGTCCATTAAAAGGTATAGAAAACACCCGTTTCAGACCTGTGAAAAAGCTACAAGATTGGGATGAAAAGAATTATCCGCTAGTTGCCGGAGTAAATGCATTTGGTTTTGGTGGCATAAATGCACATGTCATATTAGAAGCATACGGAGAAAAAGGATCTTTGGACGATGATGTCAAAAAAAGTCCATTTAATGATAAGGTAATAGCCATAAGCGCTACATCCAAAGACGAATTAATCAAGAGTTTGCGCAATGGACAAACGTCATCTGTTAATCATGATGGTGATTATCGTCTGGTTCTGTTCAATCCAACGCCGGATAGAATAGAAAAAGCAATAAAGTTTATTGAGAAGGATTTAATATGGAAAGGGCGTCAAGATATTTGGTTTACGAATAAACCTCTTATCAAAAATGAAGGAAAGATTGCCTTTATGTATCCCGGTTATGATCTCGGAGTAAATCCTGAAATAGAGAGCCTGATCAACTATTTTAAATTTTCTTTACCTGAAGAGGAATACAAATCAGAAGAAAGTAAGATTATAGATAATGTTCTAAGATTGTATCGCATAAACAAAGTTATGGATTTGTCTCTGAAGGCGTTGGATATAAAGTCTGATATGAATGTCGGGCATAGTCTAGGAGAATGGTTCGGGGTGGAAGCATCAGGTATGGTATCAGGCAAATCAATCAAAAAACTTATCAACAGCTTAGATGCAAGCCAATACAAAATAGATGGAGTCTTCTTTATTGCTGTCAGTGTAGGGCGGGAGAGGGTTAAGAAGTATTTGGATACAATACCCAATCTTTACCTGTCTAACGATAATTGTCCGAATCAAGTATTACTATGCGCAACAGAAGATGCTCTTAACGTGTTGTCTGAAGCTCTGAGGCAGGAACAGATTTTCTTTCAGATTTTACCTTATCAATCAGGATTTCATACTCCTTTTATTAAAGACAGGCTTGATCTACTTGAAGATTCGTTTCAACATCTGGAGTTTATTGATCCGAGTGTTCCAATGTGGTCTACTAATACATTGGAGCCATATCCAACCGAAGCTCGTGATATTAAAGCATTATCAGTCAAACATCTTATAGAAAGTGTGAGGTTTAGAGAGCTTATAGAAAAACTTTATGAAGAAGAAAAAGTACGCGTATTTATTCAGGTCGGAGGAGGAAGCCTTGTCGGATTTGTAGATGACATATTGGCAAACAAACCCTATAGTTCTATATCTGAAGTGAGTACACATAGATCGACATTAGAGCAATTGAGACGCGTGATGGCATTGCTTTATATAGAAGGTCGAGATGTAGATATGTCTTTTCTTAATGTAGAGAAACAAAGTAAGAAAAAACACAATAAGGGTATGAATCTACAAATGCTTATGGGTTTTCAAACTGATTTTCCTCTTTTAAGTCGTCATGCAAAAGATCGTGCGCAAAAAACTACTCTAGTCGATTTTAGCTCATTAGCAATGGATAACTCTCATCCGATAATGGTAGCCCTGAATGAGAATATGAAAGAGATGGCACAAATGCAGATGGAGCTAGCCGGACTATTCAAAGAAAGGGGTATATACAATAACAACTTATCTGGTGTTACTGCTTCAAAATCTCAAGCAACGAATGTTATCGCTCCTCCCATAGAGAAGGCTCTGGAACCTACCATAATAGAAAATCAGACTAAAACAGGAACAACATTTGAAGAAGATTTATACGTATCATTAGATACACACCCTACACTAATAGGACATTCATTAGTTAAGCAACCCGCAAATTGGAATTACGTGGAAGACTTAAATCCTGTAATTCCAATGACAATGACATTTGAGTTGATAGCTGAAGCTGCACATAAACAGGATTTGTCAAAAAAGATTGTAAAGATAGGGCCTATTAGTGTCTATCAGTGGATGGAAGTTCATACACCCTTTGTACAGAAAATAAATGGCGTATGGAAGTCAGAAGAGTTACTTTCTTTAAATATTAAAAATTATGCATCGGGAGAAGTTACATTAAGAAATTCATTCTCTAAGCCTGATCCATATTATGAAAATCATATTGATCTGGGCGAAAATATAAGACCATTACCTACTACTGAGCAAATCTATGAAAAGTATATGTTTCATGGAATTGAATATCAGGGAATAGAAAAGGTTACAAATGTAACAGAAAAAGGTATAAGGTCTTATATAAGAAAAAAGGCAGGCAAAGGCTCTCTTCTTGATAATATGGGACAAACTTATGGATTGTATTTACATCTTATTCTGGATATAAACTATATAACCTTTCCTGTAAAAGTTCAGGAAATTACATTTTATCAAGATATGCATGATCAAGAAGGATTATTTGAATGCGTCTGTTTGAACAAAACCATTGATAAAGACTTTACGACAGCAGAAATGATATTAAGAAGAGATGGTAAAGTGTGGTGTATTGTAAAAGGCTGGCAAAACAGACGATTTGAGTTTGACAGTTTATTATGGGAAATGACTTTGAATCCGGGAAAAAATTTTATAGCAAAACAAATTGTACCCGGAGTATTCTTTTCCGAAAGTGTATATAGCCAAACCGGTGTTTTGGAATTTCTTAGAAAAAGATATCTAAATCAGCCCGAAAAGCAAAGACATGCTTCCCTGCCTCTAAATAAACGGAGAGATTATATTGCAAGCAGAATCGCTCTTAAAGATAGTTTAAGGTGGTATGTTCAGAATAAGAGTGGAAAATTAACATATCCTATTGAATATTTCATAAAGTATGATGATTATGGTAAGCCTTACGTCTACGGATTCGCTGAAACAGAGGGATTGGAGATTTCTTTAGCTCACAAAAATGGAGCCAGTGTGAGTATTGTCTCCGAAAAGCCTATTGGTATAGACATAGAAACAATAGAGGAACGTACAAAAGACTTTCTGGAAATTTCATTCACGCCTTACGAACTTGAATTGATTAAAGACAGAGATATAGCTGAATGGAGTACTCGTCTTTGGGTAGCAAAAGAAGCATATGGAAAAATGTTAGGTCTAGGACTTCAAGGAAATCCAAAACGATATGAAGTAAAAAGAATAAATGAAGACACTCTTTTTATTGAAGATTGTGAAATAAGGATGTTTAAATATAAAAACTATATAATAGGATGGACACAATAGTAGTAACGGAGAAAAGAGATGAGGTATTTGGAGTGCTGCATCAATTTATTTCAGACATAATAGGTGCAGATATAGCAGAAGAACTTGATATAACTCAAGAGAGTAATTTTACAAAAGATCTGGAAATGGATAGTATTGAGCTTGTAGCTTTTGCCGAGAAAGTTAGACTTAAATACGGAACAGAGATAGATTTCACAAAATGGTTATCGACCATGGATCTTGATCAGATTGTAAAGTTAAATATAGGAGATATTGTAAACTTTATTGTTGATGGCAATCATTCAGGTAAATAACAAGAAAATCCATGTATTGGAAATGAATCGTGAATCATCGCAGACCATTGTGATGATTCATGGTATGTTTACCAATATGTCTGTATTCTACTTTAACATAGCACCCGAATTGGCTAAGCATTTTCATGTTGTATTATATGATTTGCAAAGCCATGGAATGAGTGAACGTATAGATAGTGGCTATAATCTTGAGGCAATGTCAGAAGACCTGATAGCTTTACTTGATCATCTTAATTTGGAAAAAGTGCATATGGTTGGATACAGCTATGGCGGTCTTATAGCGCTAAAAACAGCCATGCTTCACCCTGATAGAGTGCAAAAGCTTAGCCTCATAGAATCACCTAAGCCGGACGAAGGAGATGCCCCTGAGGTGCTCCAGAAATATAGCAATAAATTTATAGATCAGTATTTGAGTAACTATGCTGAATCTACTTCTTTGCATCCCGGAAAAAGGCAGATTGAAAAAAATAAAAAGCTCTACGAATACTTATTCAATCATACTTCCATCAAGGAAGATTTTGATATAGATAATAATTTGTTTGATATATTATCCAACAATCCTATTAAAGTGCCAACCTTATTATTATATGGCTCTGATTCGGATTGTTTATTAGCAGGGAATCTATTAAAAGAAATTATTCCAAACTCTTATCTACAGGAAGGACATGGCGATCATAACTTGCCGATTCAAGAACCACAATGGATTGTTGACAAACTATTAGAATTTATGATATGAAAGGCAAATTTTTATTTATTGTTCCGCCACTTACAGGCCATGTTAATCCTACCTTAGGTTTGGGAACCGAATTGCTTAAGAATAAGCATGAAGTAGCATGGATAAGCTTTGATCCTTTGCTAGAGAAAAGGATACCCGACGGAGGTGATTTTCTTTTACTCGAAGCTGATATAAGTGAAGCCGATAAAGAACTGATAAAAAATGAAATGTTGGCGCTTGGGAAAAAAGCTGTTTATGGTCTTGATAGTTTAAAATTTTTGTATGATGAAGTATTAGTTCCAATGAATACGGGTATGCTTGATGGCATAAAAAAACATATCGATGCTTATAAACCGGATATCATTATTAATGATCATCAGATATTTGCGGCAGCAGTAGCTGCAATACAAAAGAATATACCTTATGTAACATCTGTGACTGCTCCGGCGGCTATAAAGGTAAACAAAGCTTTACCGATGATTCATGTATGGGAAGGAGAACAGATTATAAAGTTTCAAAAGAGTGTCGGTCTTGAGAGTGATAAGCGTTTAGATTGTTCCGACTTACTTACAATTGTATATACGTCTAAGAAACTATTTGGAGAATCTGACTTAGACAAGCATTACCAGTTTATAGGTCCAGTAATCAGTAGAAGTGATTTTACAGATAATTTTGATTGGGATAAACTTCAGAAAATGAATGATCGCCCTAAAATATTAGTTACTATAGGAACAACATTTGATCACAGCCTCAAACAACAGTTTCTTAGGAAAGTAACAGAGGCTTTCGAAAATGAAATGATAGGAGTGATAATTGTTTCCGATCCTGAATTATTTGATTATATCCCTCATAATTTTATGGTTTGCAAACAGATTCCACAACTAAAACTCATTCCTTTAATGGATGCTGTTGTATGTCACGGAGGGCACAATACTGTTTGTGAAACATTGTCATATGCAAAACCTCTGGTGATTTTACCTATTGCCTATGATCAATCCTATGTTGCAAGTACAGTAGTTGATAGTGGCTCAGGGATACGATTAAACTTTAATAGATTTAAGACGCAGCATTTGAAAGATGCTGTAAACAAAGTTCTCTATGATAAGAAATATTCAGAGAATGCCCAAGCAATCCAAAAGTCATTCGAAGAAGCGGGAGGTGTTGCTAAGGCTGTAAAGTTATTAGAAAATATACTTATAAAACAAATAGGTCTATAAACCTAAAAGATAATTAAATGTCAAAATTTTTATTTGTAGTTCCTCCTTTTTGGGGGCATATAAATCCAACATTAAGTATAGGTGGCACTCTCTTAGAAAGAGGACATGATGTTGCTTGGGCTGGTATGACCAAACTCAATATAGAACTCTTTCCATCTGGAGCTCAGTACTTTTATATGGAAAAAACAGAGAATAAAAACAAGGAGGAAATAGAACGAATAATTTTGCTTCAAAATAAAGGAGCGAATATGCCGGCTCTTGAGGCACTTAAGTTAGGATTAGAAGACACCTACATTCCGTTTGCTAAAATGATGATAGATGAGTTTAATGAAATAGTAGAACAATATAAACCCGATGTAATAGTGAATGATTGTATTACTTTTGTTGGTGGACTATCCGCTCAATTAAAAAACATTCCATTTGCCACCATAACGCCTATTACACCTAATGCTCTGAACGACCCACAGAGTGCACCTAAAGTTACGGAATGGGTGCATAAATCAATTATTGATTTACAACATTTTGTTGGAATAGATGGGGATGAAGAGTTTGTGCAGTCTAAGCTACTGAACATGTACTATACATCACAGCTATTTTGCGGTTTAGACAATACATCTGTACCACCCTATATGAAGTTTATAGGGGCATTGACTGGTAGACCGGATAATACTCCATTTGATTGGAAAAAGCTTGAGGCAATGGGTGATCGCCCTAAGATATACATTTCGATAGGAACAGTATTGGTACAAAGCCGAAAAGATTTCTTTAGTCGCATGATTGAAGCACTGAAAGATAAGCCCGTTACAGTGATCGCTGCTGCAGATCCCAACATATTGGACGAGTGGCCTGATAACTTTATAGTGCAGGGATATGTTCCCCAATCCGAATTATTAAAGCAAATTGATGTTGTAATCGGACATGGAGGGTTAAATACGACTTGCGATACTTTTATGAATGGTATACCTATGCTGATTGTTCCGATGGCCTTCGATCAATCGCATACTGCACAACTTATTCAGAACTACGGATGTGGTATTCGCATTAAATATAGTCGTATGCGTGTTAAAGACATCGTACATGCAGTAGATGAGCTATTATATAATCCTAGATATAAAAAAGCGGCTAAAGAAATTCAACAATCTTTTATAGAAGCGGGAGGGAACAAAAGAGCTGCCGAATTATTGGAAGAAATTATAACTATAAAATAACTCTTAAAAACTAATACATGTTGGGCAAGAATTTATTTAATACTTTGACCGAAAATAAAATAATATTTTTTCTTAGTTGTTATGTTTTTTTTCTGTTAATCATCTGTTCTCACATGTCTCCTTTGTATTATTCTAATGAATGGGCAGACGTAAATATTTACTTTAATGTAGCAAAAGCCATGTTTAATGGCAGAACCCTTTATACCGAAACTTTTGATCATAAAGGACCTCTTATTTTCTTTATATATGGTCTAGGATATCTTATATCAAATAATTCTTTCTTCGGAATGTTTCTGATTCAATGGACTGCATGGTTTATAATGGTTTATTATATCTATAAACTATCTAAATTATACTTGGATAATATTTTTGCATATATAGTTGCTATTATTTTTCCTGTCTTTATACTTAAAATAATGAAAGCAGGAGGATCAGCAGAGGAATTTATTCTTGTCTTCGAATGTATTAGTTTATATTATTTTGTCAAATATTTTAAAGAAAAAGGTGCATATATGCATAAACCATCAGTAATGTTTATACATGGAATTATGTGCTCTATGGTACTCTTTATAAAACTCAATTTGGTGGTTTTTTGGTTCTTCCCTTTAACTGCTATATTTTTAAATCTCTTGCAAAAGAGAGAATTTAAAAATTTTGGAATAAATTTGCTTACATATATTGCAGGACTTTTGGTTATTGCAATTCCTATTCTTTTGTACCTCTATATAAATAATGCACTCCATGAAGCATATTCTGTTTATATTGAATTGAATAGAAAATATGCTGAATTACAGTCGATAAGTAGCTCTATACAATTAATATTGCTTCGTGTTGTATACCTATTTATGGATCCTTTTGCGCTGTTTTTTATGACACTTATCGGAGTCTTTTATTTTCCCGTAAAACATGTTAAGCATCCTTTAGGTAAATATGCTTTACTTTTATCCGGAGTTGCTCTTTATATTATTATATTCATGTCTCCGGTTTTTCAAATGTATTATCCTGTTGTATTTCTTGTTTTTAGCTTATTGGGTGTACTAAGTTTGTTTATATACATATCCGGTTTTATAACGATAGTAAAATATATTACACCTGCTTTTTTACTTATTATTACAAGTTGTATGATATATATAGGCTATAGTCAGACAGATTTGGGGAGTAGTAAGATCGCTGGAACTACAGTTTCTTTGAAGCCGGGATTACTTACTCAGAAAATTCATGATGAGATTGTTAAGGAACAAAATCCGACACTCCTAAATGTTGGTTTTGGTCTGGGTAATAGCTTATTTACAACATGTAAAATTGTTCCTAATATTCGTTATTTTGTTTCACCGAATCTAACATATGAGTCATATCCTCAAATGCGTGATGAACAGACAAGGTATATTGAAAATAAAGAAATCAAGTTTATAGTTATGCCCTTGCCTCTATTGAATATAGATGGAAGTACAAAAGTGCAAAAGAGGCGGAAAATTGGGAATCAAGAATATTTTTTAAATCTGCCTGCTTTCAAAGAAAATTACACTTTAATTTTAACAGACACGATTATCAATACGATAGATGAAAAAAATATAGAGATACTTCAACTATACAAACTAAAATAAAGAAGATGAATAAAATATCCAATGTAACTATTCTAGGGGGTGGTAATATGGGCTCTCAAATTGCATTTCAGACAGCTTTTAAAGGATTCAATGTCACGATATATGACATCAATGTTGACTTATATAGCCAAGGGATTGAAAACCTTGAGTTACTAAAGAACATATATCTGAGAGAGGCTCATGCTACCGAAGAAGAAATGGATGCCGCTTTTAATAATATTTCGTATTCTTTTAATCTGTCTGAAGCTGTTCAAGATGCTGATCTTACAATAGAAGCTATACCCGAGAATATGGAAATAAAACAAAAATTATACACAGAGCTGGGAAGAGTTGCTCCTGCAAAGACAATTTTCACTACTAATTCATCAACAATGCTACCCAGCGACTTGATGGAGTTTACAGGGCGTTCTCATAAATTTATGGCGTTGCATTTTTCCAATTTATTATTTCACTGCAATATTGCTGAAATTATGAAATCTTCAGAGACTGACGCTGATTCGTATAATACTGTTATAGAATTTGCAAAAGCTATTGGAATGATTCCTGTCCTTGTAAAACAAGAGCAACGTGGTTATATATTAAATTCATTGTTAATGCCCTTTATGGCAGCTGCTACCGAACTCTACCTAAAGGGTGTTGGCGATATTGAAACCATCGATAAAACATGGCGTATTGCAACAGGCTCACCTGTTGGCCCTTTCGAAATATATGATATAGTTGGTATAAATACAGTCTATAATATAGCCGCTAATGGAGATCTGAAAGCAAAATTATTTGCACAATATCTAAAAGACAATTTTATAAAACAAGGAAAACTGGGATATCTCTCAGGAGAAGGATTTTATAAATATCCAAAAGAAATAAACATCACTAAAATAAAGAAATGACTGAAGGGATAGATGCATTGATCTTCCCTTCAAATCATAAGTAGTTTTAAGAGTTACTCTTCTACTAAACAACGTACACAAAAGTTTAACGTACGAAAATGTCAATAATTCGGTATTATCAAATTGCCATTACTATTTATACTGGCTGTAGAATATGCTATGTTTAATGTAGTTTGGCCTGAAGATGAATATAATACCGGATGATTTTCTGTATTTTATATTTCGTCTAAATATGAAACAAATTAATTATTTTTACACAAGTTTAAATCGTCAAATAATTAGTTATGAATACCATATCAAACTCAATTAAAAGGACTTATAATATAAAAAACAAAAACCTGCAAATACTTATTGACAGTTTGCAGCCAATAGAATTACCTAAACGCACAATCCTTATTAGTCCGGAAAAAGTTGATAGAAATGTATATTTCATAGAAAAAGGTATTGCTCGTTCCTATAACTTGATTGATGGAAAAGAGGTAACGGCTTGGTTTAGTAAAGAGGGTGAGTTGATATATTCCACAAATAGTTTTTACGGAAAAAGAGAAGGATATGAATCTGAGGTAATTCAAGTTCTTGAAAATTCTCTGTTTTATTACATGCCGATAGTCGAACTCGAGAACTTATGTACTACTAACATAGAGATAGCCAATTGGCTGCGTTTGCTGCACCAAAATGCTTTTGTAGAAATGGAACGAAGATTGATAACTCAATTATATCTATCGGCAGAAGAGCGATACAATATTTTTTTTATGAAAAATCAGGATTTGTTTCAGCGTATAAACTTAAGTTATATAGCTTCCTATCTAGGAATGTCTCATGTAACATTGTGCGCTTTGAGAAAAAATGTATAATTTCTTTAAGTACTTAAAAAATTAGAAAAAATAAAAGTAGTAAGTTTGGTCTATCTGAAATGTATATACAAATAGAATATTTAATTTAAATATAAAAGAATAATATGAAAGAAATACTGCCATTCTTAATGCTACTAATTATGATCGGATGTAAAGATAAACATGCTAATCAGCGACTTTGTGATGCGGATAGTTGTTCTATTGGAATATTTGTCAAATCATTAAATAATCCCAAGGTGATATTATCAAATGATACGCTAGTGATAAGTAGCGGTGCTAAAAGTGATTATTTTAATGATCCCAATGGCATAGATAAATATACTAACGCACCCATGCTAATGAAAGAGGTAGATAATACGAAGCCGTTTACTTTTATTGCAAAAGTTAAACCTGCTTTTTCGGAAACTTACGATGCTGGAGCACTTTATATATTTCATAATAATAATTTGTGGCAGAAATTTGCTTTTGAAATGGATGAAAGGAGACTTACAAGATTGGTTACAGTTCGTACAATTGGGACTTCTGATGATAATAATCACGATGCTATAATGCAGGATAATGTATATATGAAAATATCTTCTGATACCCAAAATATAGGTTTTTATTACTCTCTTGATGGGCAAACTTGGCAGCTTACAAGATTGTATCGTAATGAATATCCTCAAAGAATTTATATTGCACTCAGTTCTCAATCTCCAATCGGTAAAGGTATAGATACTCAATTCAGCGAAATTCAATTTAGCAATATAAATATCCATAATTTTAGATTGGGAATATGACAGAAAAAGAAAAAAATACTTGCAGGAAAACTGTATGGTTGAGGGGGATAGGGAATTAGGAGACGTTGACATAAAATTAATTGTCTTTTCAGTCTTAATTTTAAAACGGCAGAAGCAGATATAAATGTATCATAGCTTTTCAACCAAGTATAATTTATATCATCAAAGTTCAAAGTACGATGGGTAATGATTTAGAAACAAGTAAAATTCTTTGGTCTGCTTAGGTTTTCTATTGTTTCAAATAACTCAAGAAGGTAAAGATATTTTCTTGTCAATACAAATATATTTGGTAAAACCTTTTCAGATTCAATTATTGTATCGCTAAATATTTAATCATTCTGTCCTTTCTAAACGCATTGGGAGTAGTTCCGATATGCTGTTTAAAGAATTTAATTAAGTGGCTTTCATCGGTAAAACCAAACTCCTCTGCTATTTCATATATCTTATATTCACTGTATAATAGTCTGTTTTCTATCATCTTGATACGATAACGGATTAAGTATTCTCTAATAGTTAGGTTAGTGTGCTTCTTGAAGTAACGGCTGAGATATTGCTCCGAAATATTAAAATAGCTACTTATATTTTGTATACTGGTTTTATCTGGCTTTGTTATGTTACTCTGTATGTAATGGAGAATATCTTGAATTTTTTTATTTGCATTTTCATTTATCATAGGAGGAATATAGGCAGATATATTTCGGGCAACGAGTAATATTAAGCTATTAATTAATTGTTGTATAAGCTCCCGACTATATAAATTTTCATTTAGATGCTCTTGGATTATAGCCTCACAGACATTCTGAACAATTGTTTTATCCAAATCGTTTTCGATTATCCTATTTGTTGTATTGTTTGCGTTACTTAGAATATACTCTAGTTGATATTTATTATTCAAACACCAGTTGGTATTTCTGATATAAGTTATATTAAACTTTATCAATAAAAACTCAGTAGTAGATTTCACATCAAAGGTATGACAATCATCAGGAGAAATTAAAAATAAATCGCCTGCTTCATACCTACTTCTATTCATTTTGATATTTTGTTCGCCATAACCCGAATGGATATAAACAAACTCGAAGAAGTTGAAAATCCGATCTCTAATAGGACATATATCCGTTTTTTCAAAAAGAATTTCAAAAGGCTTATATATATTCTCTTTTTTCATGTGGTAAATATACCGAATTAACCCATATTTATACAGCAAAAATAATATTATTATGGTATATTTTTGTCTTTATATAATAAACTAATTAAATAGGATGAAAGCAATAGTATTAAAAGAATTTGGAGGGGTTGTTAATTTGGTTCAAAAGGAAGTAATTGCACCTCAAATAAATGAAAAAGAAGTGTTGATTGAAGTAAAAGCATTTAGTATCAACCCTGTAGATGTAAAAACAAGACTAGGCGGTGCTCAGGCAAATAGATTTAGAGAGCAGAGTCCTATAATTTTAGGTTGGGACATTTCAGGAAAAATTGTTGCAAAAGGAAAAAGTGTTACCCAGTTTAAAATTGGCGATGAGGTTTTTGGAATGATTAATTTTCCCGGAGTAGGAAATGCTTATGCAGAATATGTTGTAGCTCCTTGCAATCAAATTGCTCTTAAACCTAACAATATAACACATGAAGCAGCAGCAGCCTCTTCAATGGCAGCATTAACTGCATGGCAAGCGTTCAATGAGTATGGTGTGTTGAGAGCGAATGAAACTATACTAATACATGGATCATCTGGCGGAGTTGGTCACTATGCCATTCAAATCGCAAAATATATGGGTGCTAAGGTAATAGCAACTACAAGTACAAAAAATAAAGATTTCGTATACAATCTGGGAGCTGATAAAGTAATTGACTACAAAACACAAGATTTTGAGAAGATTTTAAATGATATAGATTTTGTATTAGAAACTCAAGGCGGAGATAATTTTGCCAAATCTTTAAATGTATTAAAAAATGGAGGTACAATCATAAATTTGCCATCAAACCTTACGAAAAAATCTAAAGAACTTGCTTTTGAAAAAGATTTTAAAGGTAGCCTATTTATGGCTGTTAAGTCAAATGGAGAAGATATGCGAAAAATAGCAAAACTGTTAGAGAGTAAGATTATAAAACCACATATATCTAAAATGTTCTCATTTGACGAAATTCAAGAAGCTCACTCACAAGTTGAATCTGGGCATACTATTGGTAAAGTTGTTGTTTCATTATAATACTATGGATGGTAATGATGGAACAACAATTAGCTACATGAAATTAAAAACAACATGTTTGATCAACTACTTTTTTAATTATGCAAAACATAAACCTCTAATTATAGTGATGCAATTATTTTTTACTATCAGATTTTGTATGGACAATCTTTATTTCGAAAGATTGATAAGGTCTTCGTAAACTACATATATAAAAAGACTAACTTTGGTAAAAAAATAGTTTGGAGACAATAAAATTTGATAAAGCAATATCTTTGAATTGGTAATTAAATAATTAAAAATGAAATATATGAAACGAATATTATTCACACTCTTACTTTGCTCTTTAACATTATCGTCTTTTTCTCAGACAAGAAACGCTCATGAACCTCAATTACAACTCATCAGGAATGCAACTCTGGTGATTGACTATAACGGAAAAAGAATACTTGTTGACCCCATGCTTGGAGCAAAAGCTAGTCTACCTTCTTTTTCTGATAAAAATACGCCTAACCCTTCCGTTGATCTAACTATGCCCATATCTGAAATTATTGACAATATTGATTTGGTACTAGTATCACATACTCATGCTGATCATTTTGACGAAACAGCTAGTAAGAGTTTAAATAAATCTATCAAATTGATACATCAGCCATCTGATAAAAATTATTTTACAAAGGAACGTTTTATAAATGCAATGCCAATTACAGATAGCCTTACTTGGGAAGGAATAACACTGATCAGAACAAATGCACAGCATGGGACAGGTAGAATATTAGAAGAAATGGGTAATGTGGCTGGCTACATATTGAAAAGCGAAGGACAACCGACAGTGTACATAGTTGGAGATGCTATTTGGACAGAAGAATTATATCAAAATATGCGAAATTACAATCCTGATTATATAGTGATAAACTCAGGAGGAGCACTAATTCCAGGTTATGAAAATACACCAATCATAATGGATGAGAATCAAGCGATGTCTGTAATACAAGAAAGTGGAAATGCTAAAGTCATTGCTGTACATATGGATGCAATAAATCATTGTTATACAACTAGAAATATTCTAAAAAAGAAAGCGAAAGAAAATAATATAAGTAAAGAAAAACTAATAGTTCCTGAAGATGGAGAAATTATCAATTTGTAAAATTATTAAACAAAGAAGGAGAACTTACATCTAAACATTTTAATGAGTTGTTTTATGTCAACAATATCAGAAACTTGTTTGATCGGATATGCAAACAACTCAATGACAACAACTGAAATTGATTTACATACCTATAATAAATACGACCTAAGTTTTAGCTGAAGAAAAGATTCCTCTGTAACCTTCTTATATCTGTTAGAAACGGTGTTCCAAATCACATATAATCAATCTAATCCTTATTCATATTAATCGAATAAGGAAATACATAACTTAAGAATACAATGCCTTTGAAATCTTCATTTCCGGCCCTATAACTATACGTCTGAGGATATCGGGTCCGTGAGACGTATTTATAATTATAATCTATGGTCTCTTCCAATTCTCCGTTTTGTTTATATGTCTGTATAGATAGTGGATTGTTGTTTCCTGTACCGATGAGTCCCTCCAAAGTATACAATAATATCCAATGAGGAGCATTAAAATACATAAACGAACCGTTATAATCATCGTAAGTTATTTTTTTATACCCCCCATTTATTGTTGTCTGTTCTATCAAGTTATTATATTTATCATATATGAATACTTCTTTTTTACTTTTAGTTTCAAATCCAGATACCTTTCCATTATTATTAAGGGTGATTATTTCCAGATTCGCACCACCTCCTGCCAGCGATTCGGTCACATGTACAGTTTTGTTATCAGGGTATGATACGTTGAATGAACGTGTGTTTGCAACAGCATTATCTACCTTCTCTTCCATGATCAGTTGAGAGATTTTACCATTATTGCCATATTCTAAATGAACAAGACTTCCATCAACCAGACTTTCTCCTATATAAAAAGGCTTTGTTGTTTTTGAGAATGATTTTACTCTGTTCAGATAGTCAAAATCAAAACCGTAATGTGTTGTTACATCCGCTGTCTGATTTGAATTCCTGATTTTTGTTGCATATAATAACCCGGAAGGAAATGTGCTATATTGCACGCCAACTGTGTATGAAGTAGTATAACCATTTTCAGCAATTACTGTATATACTACAGGTCTTGAAAAGTCAACTTCGACATCGGAAGCAGGAGATACTTTAGCTCCGGACGATACCTCTATTACCGGTTTTAGTCTGGTTACATCAGTTTCTTCTTTCAGCCAGATTAGTATTGAATTTCTTCCTGTATGAGTTATAGTAGTCCAATCATCTTTTATTTTTCCTTTTATATCATTTATGCTAAAGCTTTGTATTCTCGCCATTGTTGATTTTTCACGCGTAATATATACTGTATATTGTTGTTCACTGCCATCTTCGGCTTTCACAGTGTATATTACAGGTTTAGTGAAATCCTGAGAGGTTCCGGATGCAGGGGAAATAGTTGCCTTATCTGAAATTTCAATAGTAGGTTCCAGTTTTTCTAAATCGAAACCGCTTGAAACAATCAATGATATTTGTTTGTGGTATTCATCTACATTCGCTGAATAATTATAAAGCTTAAAAGAAATAATTTCTTTCTTATTGCTTTTTAAGGTTTTATTATCATCATCGCTACAGCTAAATAGAATAACAAATAATAGGGGCGCAATTAGTAAAAGATTTAGTTTTTTCATATTAGTTTTATTTCTCTCGAATGTACTAAATAATTAATTTATATCTATTTAAAGCTTCGTAATAAACATTAAATAGTATACTTATTTCTTTCACAACTTCCCCCGATGCTAACTATAATTTTTGACATAAACTCACTAAAACGAACGAAGTGAAGATAAACAGTGAATTAGAACCTAATTCGTGGGACTAAACCGATTTAAAAAAAGTCCCACGATTAAGCCTGTGAGATATACCCAAAAAGGGGGTGTTTTGCTTCGTATGGACTAAAATAAAAAGTCCTGAAAACCTTAGTTTTCAGGACTTTGCAGCGATTTGCTTTAAATATTGGCGGTATGGACGGGACTAATCACATTACTATCATAAAATACCATAAAATGTCAAATATCTATATACCAACTATTTATATGGAAATATTTTTCATAAAATATCTCTAAATATCCTTTGCTATGACAAAAAATGGGTGTAAATTTGGGTGTATATTTTAAAGGCTAAATAGCATGAATATCAAGAGAAATATCATCTTTGCATTAGAGAGCAGAAAGAAAAATGGAAAGCCCATTGTAGAGAATGTACCCATCAGAATGAGGGTTGTTTATAACAATCAACGAGTGGAATTTACCACCGGTTATAGGATTGATGTGGCAAAGTGGGATTTGGAAAAACAACGTGTGAAAAACGGATGCACGAATAAACTCAAACAGTCTGCATCCGAAATTAATGCGGATTTGTTAGCGTATTTTGCCGAAATTCAGAAGATATTCAAAGAATTTGAAGTGAAAGAGGAAATACCAACAACGGCTGAGTTGCGAGAAGCATTTAATCTTGCCATTAAAAAAGATGTAGCAACAGAAGACACAGTTCAAGAAGACACAGCATTATCTTTTTGGAAGGTGTTCAATGAGTTTGTTTCCGAAAACAGCAAAAGAAACAATTGGGCAAATGGAACATTGCAAAAATTCAATGCCTTAAAGAAGCACATCGAGCGATGGAAACCCGAGCCAACAATGGATGATTTTTCAGAGAAGGGACTTTCCGATTTTGCCGACACTCTTCACAAACAAGACCTGAAAAACTCAACCATCGACAAACAAATAGGCTTATTAAAATGGGTACTTCGCTGGTCTGCATCAAGAAACTTGACAGTGGACAATGCGTTTATGAATTTCAAACCAAAACTGAAAACCGCGCAAAAAACAGTGGTTTTTTTAGACGCCCAAGAATTAAAACAACTGACCGACTTTGAAATCCCCGAAGACAAAAAGTATTTAGAAAAAGTGCGTGATGTGTTTTTGTTCTGCTGTTACACAAGTTTACGCTATTCGGATGTATATAACTTATGTCATTCGCACATAAAGGGTTCTTACATTGACATAGTTACGGTAAAAACCAACGACAGGATTGTTATCGAATTTAACGATAAAAGCAAAGCCATATACGATAAATACAAGGATTTTCATTTTGAGAATGGAAAAGTATTTCCCGTAATATCCAATCAAAAAATGAACAGTTATTTGAAAGATTTGGCTGAACTGGCAGGGCTTGATAATCCGGTGCATCAAACACACTACAAAGGAAACGAACGCATTGAAACTATTTTACCCAAATACGCCGTGCTAAGCACCCACGACGCTCGTCGCACATTCATTTGCAACGCTCTCTCGCTCGGCATTCCGGCAAACGTGGTTATGAAATGGACTGGACACAGCGATTATAAGGCTATGAAACCTTACATCGACATTGCCGACGATATAAAAGCCAATGCAATGAGTAAATTCAATCAATTGTTGTAGCGAAATTGCTTGCAAAAGCCGATATAATTTTCAAGTGTGTTTTAAAATTCCTACATTTGCTAAAAATTCTCAAGTATGATTGAAATAATTAATTCCATAAGGAAGTACAATTTCTGGGATAGCAATCCGATAGATTTAGGCTATTCCCGTACATATTACACGGATAAAATTGGTCAGTATGTGGGCAATAAGTTAGTAAAAGTACTTGTTGGTCAGCGTCGTGCGGGTAAAAGTTACATTTTGCGTCAAATCGCATCAAAGCTAATATCAGAGGGTGTAAAGAGTGAAAATATACTTTACATCAACAAAGAGTATATGGAACTGGCTACTTTGCGAAGTGCAGTTGAGTTGGAGCAACTTTACAAAGCCTATAGGGAAGCATTAAAGCCAATCGGGAAAGTCTATATGTTTATTGACGAAATACAGTATATTGACGAGTGGGAACGATTTGTAAACTCACATTCACAGGACTTTGCAGAACCGAGCGAGCTGTTTATCAGCGGTTCCAACTCAAATCTTTTGTCAGGGGAATTAGCTACTCTTCTATCGGGTCGATACGTAGAATTTGAGATTTTCCCGTTTAGTTTTCCCGAATTTTGTGGAATTTCAGGACTGGAAATCAATAGCGAAAGCTACAGAAAATTCCTTCAAAGCGGAGCTTTGCCCGAACTTTTCAATCTGCCCAACGATGAAATGAAGCAGAATTATGTGTCGTCCATCAAAGATACGGTTATGTTGCGCGACATTGTGGGACGGTATAATGTGAAAGATGTGAAGTTATTAGACGATTTGTTTGTTTATTTGGTAAATACGGCATCCAATTTAATTTCGATAACAAACATCATCAACTTTTTTGCATCGAAAAAACGGAAAACAAACTACGAAACTTTGTCATCTTACGTCAATTATTTGGAAAATTCATTCCTCGTTCATCGTGCCGAACGCTACAATATAAAAGGCAAAGACACCATTTCGGGCAACAGCAAATACTATCTGAACGACTTAGCTTATCGAAACTATCTTTACGCCGGGTACGGTTACGGAATTGGTTATTTGTTGGAAAATGCCGTTTATCTGAGTTTGCGACGTGCCGGATATCAAGTTTATGTGGGAACAATTAAAAATGCCGAAGTTGATTTTGTAGCGATTAAAGGCGACAAAAGGCTTTATTTGCAGGTAACGCTTCAATTGACTGAAGAAAAAACTATTGAAAGAGAATACCGTTCGTTAAAACTCATTGAAGATAATTTCGATAAATACGTGGTGAGTATGGACGACTATAAAATTCCTACCAATGAGGGAATTGAACATATATCGGCGTGGAATTTGGATGATTTTTTAAGCAAATAACACGGAAAAAGTTAGTATTTATGCAAATAACCAACATACTCCCCCAATACACCCAATTAAACGCGATAATTTCCGAAGTTTCAAACAGAAATTCGATTGAGTTTGCTCAACAACAATTTGTTGCCGATTTTTACACTCAATTCGACAATATCCAATCGTTTGAAGCAATGCTGATTGACCTGACGATGAGTGCTAAACCGGAACGACACAAAACTTTATCGGAAAGTCTTTCGATTGAAATACAGAATAATATCAGGCTGATTTCGTCGAATAAAATCGTACTTGAAAACTTGAACATAGAAAAGACTTGTGATAATTTTGCCAATCAATACGAAACCCAAATCAGCGACCAATTACACAATACTCAAAAATATTGGAAAGAGTTAAGCGAAATAAATAACTTATTGGATGCTGTCGGTTTTCGTCAACACACCGAACAAGAAGAAAAAAGACTTTGGGAAAAACACGAAACATTGACCGAAAAATATAATAAAGAAAAGGCACTACTGAACGACTTGTATGAAAAACAGAATGTTGCACGGAAAACGGCAGAAAAATATCAAGATAATTATTTCCCGAAAATTCTAACGTTGAGCCAAAAGCTAAGTGAAATAGTTCAAAAATATATTCCAAAAACAGTTCACAGCCTGCCTGAAGGAATATTTTTCGATATGAAAACGGCATCGGAAATCCACAAAATTTGTAATAACACCATTTTTGAAAATCTTTCCGAAACCGATTTTTACACGGCAATCAATTTACTGGCAACCGACAAAATATTAAAATTGAAGCAAGGAGAAAAAACACGAGCCTGTTTTCTCATTTACAAAATGTACGAAAGCATCAAATCCCACAACAAAACGGAATGGCGGACATCTATTCTTCAACAACTGGAAATTGATGAGAGTTACTACAAATCAAAATACAAAGAACCTATTTCCGAAGTGCCGAGCCGGAAATCGGAACAATTTGCACGTGAAATAAAAGAGCTTTTCAGTTAAAACGGTTTCTCTAACCGAACCACCACTTTTACCACTCAAAATAATTTTATATCCGATTGATATTCAGTCGGATATTTTTATTTCCACCATATCCTTACCACTTTCTTCCGCCCTTACCTTTGCATTGTTCGAACATCAACCGCCGAAGTACAAGGAAATTGTAAAATCGTAACAATGAAAGGAAAAAATAATGGACTTACAAAATTTAAAACAAAAACCATTGTGGCAAATGACGGGCGAAGAATTTCTGTATCTGCAAGAAAACTGCATCGGGAAAACCGCCCAACAAACCACATCTACCATCGCACACGACGGAACCGAAAAACGCCACGTGTACGGCATTGCCGGAATAGCAAAACTTTTCGGGTGCAGTATGCCCACGGCGCACCGCATCAAGAAAAGTGGGAAAATTGACCGTGCCATCACGCAAATCGGGCGGAAAATCATCGTGGATGCGGAACTTGCTCTCGAATTAGCGGGACGGAAAACAGGAGGACGAAAATAGCGATGGAAACACGAAACAACAAAATCGACCTCGACGCACTGTGGCAAAAATCGCTCGTGCGCGTTACCGACGAATTCACGCTTCCGCCCATCATTCTGCAAGTGGACGACGCCATTGTCGGCACGCTGGGCAATTTCAGCGCATCCACCGGAAAGGCCAAAGCAAAGAAAACATTCAATGTGTCGGCAATCGTGGCATCCGCTTTAATCAACGGACAAGTGTTCGAATACCGGGCATCATTGCCCGAAGGGAAACGAAAAATTCTCTATTTCGATACCGAACAAAGCCCGTTTCACTGCAAAAAAGTGTTGCAACGCATCCTCAAACTTGCCGGACTTCCGCTCGACCGTCAGCCCGAAAACCTGATTTTCAGCCATCTTCGGGAAATTGCCAATCCTGCCGTGCGGTGCGAAATAATCCGAAAAGCCATTTACAGCATAGAAGGAGTAGGATTGGTAATCATTGACGGCATTCGCGACCTAATGCTCGACATTAACAACGCCACGCAAGCCACCACGCTCATCGGAGACTTGATGCAGTGGACAAGCGAACGGGAAATCCATATCCAAACCGTGTTGCACCTGAACAAAGGCGACGACAACAGTCGCGGACACATCGGTACGGAACTCAACAACAAAGCCGAAACCATTCTGCAAATAACCAAAGATCCCGCGGATGAAGACCGAAGCATCGTTTCGGCATCGTTTATCCGCTCCAAACCGTTTAAAAAATTCGCGTTCCGCATTTGCGACGAACCGGACAATATCAATATTCCAAAGTTAGACACCGACTATCAGCCCGAAATTACATCCCGAAGAAATAACTTCAATTACACCGAATTGTTGGAAAGCGAACATCGTCAAGCGTTAGAACTCGTTTTTGAAAAAGCCGAAAACGGTTTTGGTTATGGCGAAATGGTAGAAGTTTTGCGAAACAGTTACACCAAAATCGTGGGTGTTACTTACGGCATTGGCAAGGCTAAAAAGCTACTTACATTTCTAAAAAACAAACGAATGATTGTCCAAAACAACAACAAGCAGTATGTTTTTAATCCCAATTTTCATTACTGACAAATCGGTTCGGTACAAGTCGGGTGTCTATGGTGGCACCCCATACCAAACCACTGGCATAAATCAGTTCGGTACGGTTCAGGTACTATATTCCTGTACCATACTGAACCAATATAAAGACTTTTCGCTGACGAAAAGAAAAAATATCCACAATTTAAAAACCTTACAACAATGAATTCAGAACAAGCCAAGCAAATCCGTATTGAAGAATATTTGTACCGTATCGGAATAAAACCAAACAAAGAACGGGGACATAACCTATGGTATAAATCGCCTTTCAGAAACGAAACAGAGCCGTCGTTTAAAGTAAACCGTAATATCAACCAATGGCACGATTTAGGAAGTGGCGACAAAGGCAACATCATTGATTTGGCAATGAAACTACATCAAACAAACAGCGTTTCGGAAGCGTTGCAAGCCATCGAACAAGCCGCTCCTAATCCACAAGCTCACTCTTTTTCTTTTCGTCAGCAAGAAGTTTCAGAGACGATGACGAAAGTTGAAATAAAACCGCTCAATCATCCTGCATTAAACCAACTGCTTAACCAACGAAAAATCCCAATAAAATTGGCACGGCAATACTGCAAAGAAGTACATTACACGTTGAATGGAAAATCGTATTTTTCCGTCGCTTTCCCCAACGACAAAGGCGGATTTGAAACCTTAAATCCTTATTTCAAGGGTTGCCTTCCACCCAAAGAAATTAGCATTTTCGACCGCCAAACGCAAGCCGTGCATCTTTTTGAAGGATTTATGGACTATCTCAGTTTGCTGACTTTGCAAGCCAGGCAAGCCGATGTTTCTGCGGTAGTATTAAACTCGATTGCCAATTTAGAAAAAGCCATTCCGTTTCTCTCGAAGCATACCCAAATCAACGCCTTTTTGGATAACGATGAGGGAGGAAAACGAGCGTTGGAGAAACTGCAAAATCTCAAACTTCCCATCGTTGATTATTCAAAAAAATATGCGGAATACAAAGATGTAAATGATTATTTGTGCGGAAAAAAGTTACCGCAATTTCAGAAAAAACTGACAACCGAAACAGAAATTCAAAAGCCGAAAATCGGCAAGCGTTTCAAACGCTAACCACACGGAATGGACACAGGGCATTTCCACTATTGAAAATGCCGTAGCTTATTAGGGGATTTTCTTAACAGTCCGCAAAGCTACCTTGAAAATCCCCCAATAAGCCAAAGGGGAAACCCCTCTGGACACCCCAAGTTCGCACAAACTCACTTACCTTACAAACTCAATTTTATGGGCTACGCCGTATTACATTTAGAAAAAACAAGCGGAACGGACACCGCTATGTCGGCACACATCGAACGAACCATTAACCCGAAAAATGCCGACCCTGAACGCACGTACCTCAATCGGGAATTGATAGAATTTCCCGATGGTGTGCATAACCGAACCCAAGCCATTCAGCATCGGTTGGACAATGCCGGCTTACAACGCAAAATAGGGAAAAACCAAGTCCGTGCCATCCGCATTCTGCTTACCGGAAGCAACGAAGATATGAAACGCATTGAAGCTGAAGGGAGGTTGGGCGACTGGTGCGATGACAACCTGGAATGGTTGCGAAAAACATACGGCAAAGAAAACATTGTTTCCGCCGTTTTACATTTGGATGAAACTACACCGCATATTCACGCCACATTAGTGCCGATAGTTAACACCGAACGTAAGAAAAAGAAATCGGAAGCGCAGGTAAAGAAGAATTACCGCAAGAAAAATCCCAACGCTTCACGACTTTCAGCCGACGATGTGATGACCCGAACCAAACTTAAAGAGTATCAAAATACTTACGCCGAAACGATGGCAAAATACGGTTTGCAACGTGGCATTAACGGCTCGGAAGCCCGGCACATCGGCACATCACAATATTACAGGGAGTTGTTTGCCAAAAACGAACAACTGAAAGAAAATATTGATGAGCTGTTGAAAAAACAAACCGATACAGAAAAGAAACTCTCACAAGTAAAATCCGAAGTGAGTAAAGAGAAATTCAAAAATGCCAAGGCTGAAATGGGCGCAAATCTGGTGGAAGGCGTAAATTCGCTTTTCGGAAACTCGAAAGCAAAACAGCAACAAGCTGAAATCGAAGAACTGCAATCGGAAAACACTACGCTGAAAGATGAAAACCGCTCACTGAAAACCGAAATGCAAACCCTGCAAAAGGAATATACAACCACCATCGATAAGCTTCGTGCCGAACTCAAAAAAGTGTACGAAATCTATCCCAAACTTCTGGAACTGCTTTCCATAGAAAGGATGTGCCGTTTTGTCGGATTTTCCGACGATTTAACCAAGCGAATTTTGACGGGCGATAAAGTCAGTTTCAAAGGCAGTTTGTATTCGGCAGAATACAAACAAAAATTCTCAACCGAACATTCCGTAGCACAAATGGAACCCGAACCAAAACAACCCGAAAAACTTCGCCTTGCCATTGACGGCGTGGATATTATCGAGTGGTTTCGGTTGAAATATAGGGAATTTCAGCGGAGTGTGGGGATTGATTGGACGGATAGAAACGTGGGGAGGGGGAGGAAAATTTGATGTCAAATTTTACATTTAACGGTTTTTATGCCATAAAATTTCATATCTTTGTATTATAATACAGAGCAATTATCAACGTTATTTCAATGAATAGGATCAAAGAAGTGCTTGAAGAAAAGGGAATTAAGCAAACTTGGCTTGCCGAAAAGCTTGGCAAGAGTTTCAGCATTGTCAATTCTTATGTTTGCAATAGGAGACAGCCGAGTTTGGAAGTATTATTTGAGATTGCTGATATTTTACAAATTGATGTAAAAGAATTAATCAAAAGTAAAACAAATGTATAAAGAATATCTTACTGAAGAAAATCTAATCAAGCAACTGGTTGACTTGAAGTATGTTTACCGACCAGACATAATTGATAGAAAAACACTTGAGCAAAATTTCAAAACTAAATTTGAAGAACTCAATCGGGTGAGATTGTCTGAAAGTGAGTTTCTAAGATTACGTGAGGATATTATAAAATCTGATGTGTTTGAGGCTTCAAAATTCTTGCGAGAAAAACAATATTTCTTACGTGAGGACGGAACTCCATTGCATTATACTCTGGTAAATATAAAAAATTGGTGCAAAAACGATTTTGAAATCATAAACCAATTGCGTATTAATACAGAGAATAGTTTCCAGAGATATGATGTTATATTGCTTATCAACGGCTTGCCTATGGTGCAAATTGAACTGAAAAAAGGTGATATTTCGCACCGAAAAGCAATGCAACAAATAGTAGATTACAAAAATGAGCCGGGTAACGGTTACGCAAACTCTCTGCTTTGCTTTATACAATTGTTTATTGTGAGCAATGGTACCAGAACATTGTATTTCGCCAATAACAAAAATCAGCATTTTGCATTTAATGCAGATGAACAATTTTTGCCTGTGTATGAATTAGCAGATATAAAGAACAATAAAATCAATCATCTGAAAGATTTTACTGATAAGTTTCTGCCCAAGTGTACGCTCGGAGAAATGATTAGCAAGTATATGGTATTGGTACAAAGCGAGCAGAAAATACTTGTAATGAGACCGTATCAAATTTATGCAGTTAAAGCAATCGTAGATTGCATAAATGATAATAGAGGAAATGGATATATTTGGCATACAACAGGAAGTGGTAAGACGTTGACTTCTTTTAAAGCTTCTACATTGTTGAAAAATAATCCTGAGATTGAAAAATGTCTATTTGTAGTCGATAGAAAAGACCTCGACAGGCAAACCCGTGAAGAATTCAATAAATTTCAAGAAGGAAGCGTAGAAGAGAATACTAATACAGAGACATTGGTAAGACGACTACTTTCTACAGATTATGCAGATAAGGTAATTGTTACCACCATACAAAAACTGGGGCTGGCTTTAGATGGCACGTATAAAAAGAATTACAAAGAACGTCTGGAGCCATTGAGTAAAAAGCGCATTGTCTTTATTTTTGATGAATGCCATCGTTCTCAGTTTGGCGACAATCATAAAGCGATAAAAGAGTTTTTCCCTAATGCTCAATTATTTGGCTTTACAGGTACGCCTATTTTCCCTGATAACGCTACATACAAAATTCGTGAAGGAGAATATGAGACCTACAAAACTACTAAGGATATTTTTGACAAATCGTTGCACGAATATACAATTACACATGCTATCGAAGATAAAAATGTATTGCGTTTTCATATAGATTATTTCAAAGGGTCTCAGAATGCGAAACCAGGTGAAACTGTTGCACAACAAGCAGTTGTAGAAGCCATTATAGATAAACACAATGCAGCTACTAACGAGCGAAAGTTTAATGCAGTATTGGCAACTGCTTCTATCAATAATGCCATTGAGTATTATAGGCTTTTTAAAAAAGTGCAAAAAAAGAAACAAGAAGATGATATTGATTATGTTCCTTTGAATATCGCCTGCGTATTTTCGCCTCCTTCTCAACTTATTGCTCAACAAGGAGACCAACAAAGCCAGAAGAATGCAGCTGACATCAAACAGTTACAGGAAGATTTGGCACAAGAGCGTGAGGATAACAAAAAAAATCCGGAAGAAAAAAAGCAAGCTTTGATGGAAATTATTGCCGATTATAATGATCAATTTGGTACAAATCACACAATTAATGAGTTTGATTTGTATTATCAAGATGTTCAAAGTCGTATTAAAAATCAGAAATACAGTAATAAAGACTATCCGCACAAAAATAAAATTGATATTACTATTGTGGTGGATATGTTGCTTACTGGTTTTGATAGCAAATACTTAAACACATTGTATGTAGATAAAGATTTAAAATATCACGGTTTAATTCAGGCTTTTTCTCGGACCAATCGGGTGTTAAACGACACGAAACCATACGGTAATATTTTAGATTTTCGTTTTCAACAGGAAGCCGTAAATCAAGCCATTTCTTTGTTTTCGGGCGAAAGTAGTGGAAATCCCAGTGAAGTTTGGCTGGTTGAGCCTGCTCCTGTGGTTATTGATAAGTTTAAAAAAGCGGTAGAGGCATTGGGCATTTTTATGCAGGAGCAGAATTTGGTGAGTGAACCGCAAGAAGTATACAACTTGAAGGGAGATGCGGCAAAAATTACATTTGTGAAAAACTTCAAGGAGGTTCAACGACTTAAAACACAACTTGATCAATATACCGATTTAAACGAAGAACAAAAGTCAAAAATTGAAGCTATTCTACCAAACGATACTTTTCAGGAGTTCCGTAGTTCTTATATCGAAACGGCAAGACAATTCCAAGAAAGACAACGAAAAGAAGGCGAAAATACACCACTCGAAATTCAACAATTGGACTTTGAATTTGTTTTGTTTGCTTCTGCTTTAATTGATTACGACTACATAATGAACTTGGTAGCCGATAGTACACAGCAAAAACCCACAAAGCATAAAATGACTAAGGCGCAGATAATCAGCCTACTGAAATCCAATTCCAATTTAATGGACGAGGAGGAAGATTTAACCGAATACATCAATGAGTTGGATTGGAATAGCGGACAAGATGTAGAAACACTTCGTAAGGGATACGATACTTTCAAAGACAATAAGTACAATAAAGAGTTGGCAGCCATAGCTCATAAACACGGTTTAGAAACGGATAAGCTGAAAGCCTTCGTAGAAAAAATAATGGATCGGATGATTTTCGACGGTGAAAAATTGACTGACTTACTACAGCCTTTGGATTTGAACTGGAAAGAAAGAAGAGTAAAAGAGTTGGCGCTAATGGAAGATTTGGTTCCACAATTAATTAAACTTGCCCAAGGGCGTGAAATATCAGGATTAGCAGCGTATGAAAAATAACAAAAAACTAATACCTGAATTGCGCTTTCCAGAGTTTAAGAATGAGGAGGAATGGGAGAATATAGAATTAGGTAAAATATCTGAAATAGTTCGTGGAGGATCACCAAGACCAATTCAGGATTATCTTACAAATAGTGAGAACGGATTAAAATGGTTGAAAATTGCAGATGTTGCTCCAGATTCAAAATATATCACTGGAACAAAGGAACGGGTAATTAGGGAAGCACTAAGCAGTACAAGACAGGTAAATCCAGGAGATTTGATTCTGTCTAACTCTATGAGTTTTGGACGACCATATATTTTGAAAATAACAACCTGTATTCACGACGGCTGGATTGCAATTCGGGAAATATCAAATAAGACATTCGAGGATTATTTATATTACTATATTTCATCTGAAGCAAGCCAAAATTATTTTAATACAAATGCCGCAGGTGCAGCAGTAAAAAATTTAAATGCTGATATTATTAAATTATTACCAATTAAATTGTCTAAAAACAGAGAAGAACAACAAAAAATTGCTTCCTGTCTTTCGTCCTTAGATGAAGTCATTGAAGCTCACAGCCAAAAGTTGGAACTGCTTAAAGACCACAAAAAAGGATTGCTCCAAAATCTTTTTCCGCAAGAAGGAGAGAAAGTTCCTAAGTTGCGGTTTAAGGAGTTTGAGAAAGACGGAGAGTGGGTAGAGAAGTCATTAATAGACACAGCCGATAAAAAAGTAAAATGGAGTTTTACTGGTGGTCCATTTGGTTCAAACCTTAAAGCTAGTGATTATACAAGTGAAGGTATTAGAATCATACAATTACAAAATATTGGCGATGGTGAATTTATTGATGAGTACAAAATTTACACATCAGAAGAAAAAGCTGATGAACTTTTAAGTTGTAATATTTATGCAGAAGAAATAATTATTTCCAAAATGGGAGACCCTGTAGGAAGAGCTTGTATAATACCGGATTATCTTGAAAGGTGTGTAATGGCATCAGACGGTATTAGGTTAGTTGTAAATGAGATGAAATACTCTAAATATTTTGTCTATTATCTTATAAATTCAAAAGAAATACGAGAAACTATTGAAAAAAAATCTACTGGTTCAACTAGAAAAAGAATAGGACTGGATGAGCTGAGAAATATCGATCTAGTTATGCCTAAATCATTAGCCGAGCAACAAAAAATCGCCTCTTGTCTTTCTTCTTTAGATGAACTAATCACGGCACAAGCAGAGAAAATAGAACAATTGAAATTACATAAAAAAGGATTGATGCAGGGATTGTTTCCAAAATAACCGAATAAAATGAGTGGGCAAAGAAAATTATACAAATATAAAACATTGAAAAATGTGGCAGTCAGACTAAGGGACGATTTAAACGATCATCACTTTGTTTTACTATATGCCTATAATGGGACAGGGAAAACACGTCTTTCGATGGAGTTTAAGGACATTAGTAAAAAACGAAAGAAAAACCCAATTGCCGATACGCTTTATTACAATGCTTTTACCGAAGATCTTTTTCATTGGAACAATGACCTTGAAAATGACTTAGAACGATATTTAATTATAAACACTAAGTCTGCATTTTTTGATGGATTTAAAGAACTCGCTTTAGATGAAAAAATTTTTAGTTATTTAGAACGATATGCTGACATTAATTTTGATCTTGATTTCATAAAGGAAACTATTTCATTTAATAAACAAATCAAAAATCCAAAATTCAAACCTGATTCTGATGAACCAGAATACATAACGCAGCGAGATATTAAGGTCTCTAGAGGTGAGGAGAATATTTTTATTTGGTGTATTTTCCTTGTACTGATTGAACTTGTCATTGATGATGATGGAAATGGTCCATACAATTGGGTAAAATACATTTATATAGACGACCCAATTTCATCACTTGACGATAATAACGCTATTGGTGTAGCAAGTGATTTAGCTAAGCTTTTAAAAAAAGGTAAGGGCAAAGTTAAAGTTGTTATTTCTTCTCATCATTCATTGTTCTATAATGTGATGTATAATGAACTAAAGAAGATTGAGCACAAAAGCCATTTTCTACATAAAAACGGTGAAGATGGTTACATTTTAAGGGCTACAGATGAAACCCCTTTTTTTCACCATATAGCAATGTTGACCGAATTAAAAAAGGTTTCTGAAAATGGTCAAATTAACACTTATCATTTCAATATGTTGAGGGCTATTTTAGAAAAAACATCCACATTCTTTGGGAATGATGATTTTTCAAGTTGTATAAAAGATGTAGAAGATGAAGTTCTCTTTTCACGAGCATTAAACTTATTAAGTCATGGAAAATATTCCATCTATCAACCAGTAGAAATGAATGAGGATAATAAAGACTTATTTAAAAAGATATTAAAAGCGTTTACAGATAAATACGAATTCCATTTGCCTGAAATATTCGCATAAATTAAGAAAATAATGACACAAAAAGAACAACATAAAAAACTTGGTGATACCCTTTGGAATATAGCTAATACTTTGCGGGGAGCTATGAATGCAGATGACTTTCGCGATTATATGCTATCATTTCTTTTCCTCCGGTATTTATCTTTCAATTACGAAGAAGCTGCCAAAAAAGAGTTGGGTAAAGACTATCCCGAAAGCCCATCTAAAGACAAAAGAGCCGATTTCAGAGTGCCACCATCTTTAGAGATTTGGTATAAAAAAAACAAAGAAGATATTGCTGAATTTGAGGAACAGATGCGCCGGAAAGTACATTATGTTATTGAACCTAAATATCTGTGGAGCAATATTACAGAATTGGCTCGAACACAAAATGACAGTTTGTTGCAAACGCTTCAAGACGGTTTTCGCTACATTGAGAATAAGTCCTTTGACAGTGCTTTTCAAGGGCTGTTTTCTGAAATTAACTTGAATTCTGAGAAGCTTGGGAAGACCTCAAAAGAGAGAAACGATAAACTGTGTACAATTATTCAAAAGATAGCTGAAGGAATTGCAGATTTTTCTACAGATACCGACACGTTAGGTGATGCTTATGAGTATTTGATTGGTAAATTTGCAGCGGGTTCAGGAAAAAAAGCAGGTGAATTTTATACACCTCAAGAGATTTCAACCATTCTCTCCCAAATTGTTTTATTGGATTCACAAGACCCAGCAACAGGCTTAAAGTCTAAACTGGACAAAGTTCTTGATTTTGCTTGTGGTTCGGGTTCTTTGCTTTTAAATGTACGCCAAAGAATGAAAGACCATAATGGAACAATCGGAAAAATTTATGGACAAGAAAAGAATGTAACCACATACAATCTTGCACGGATGAATATGTTGTTGCACGGAATGAAAGATACCGAGTTTGAGATATTTCACGGTGATACATTACTCAATCAATGGGAGTTATTAAATGAATTGAATCCTTCTAAAAAAATAGAATTTGATGCTATTGTCGCCAATCCACCTTTTAGTTTGCGTTGGGAGCCAAACGATACGTTGGCTGAAGATTTTCGTTTTAAGAGTTACGGTTTAGCTCCTAAGTCTGCAGCTGATTTTGCATTTTTATTGCACGGTTTTCATTTTTTAAAAGATGGCGGGACAATGGCAATCATATTGCCACACGGAGTATTGTTTCGTGGCGGTGCAGAGGAACGTATCCGTAAAAAGTTGCTAAAAGACAATAATATCGATACAATTATTGGATTGCCTTCTAATTTGTTTTATTCAACAGGTATTCCGGTTTGTATCTTGGTATTAAAAAAATGCAAGAAAGAGGATGATGTTTTGTTTGTGAATGCCAGCGAACATTTTGATAAAGAAAAAAGACAAAACAGCTTAAGTGATGAACACATTAAAACAATTGTAGAAACTTATCAATTCCGACAAGAAAGGGATCGTTATTCCCGAAAAGTTTCTATGGAAGAAATAAAATCGAACGACTATAATCTTAACATTTCAAGATACGTGAGTACAGCTATTGAAGAAGCGAAAATCGATTTAAAAGAGGTTAATCTAAAATTAGCTGCTATAAATGAAAGTATAAAGACAAATTCAGAAAAACATAACGAGTTCCTGAAAGAGTTGGGGTTGAATACTATATGAGTTGTTGTTGAGAAATCAGTTGAAGATGAAGATTTGTCTTCAACTTCAACTTATACGTGATAGTTATACCATTATGTTATTTGTTGAAACTTCAAATTAAGATTTTTCATTCAACAGTTTAAACATAAAGGAGGTTATTAGTTTTACTAATATTTCAAATTAACAATTTAGAAAAAATATTTGACAAGTAGCTGTGTTTTGCTACTTTATGGGTGTAAAAAAGGGTGTAAATCTTGTAATTACTTGATTTACACCCTTTATTGCGGTATGGACGGGACTCGAACCCGCGACCCCCTGCGTGACAGGCAGGTATTCTAACCAACTGAACTACCACACCATTTTGTTTTGCTTTTGTTAGCAGCATTTCCTCTCAAATGCGATGCAAAGATAGGATAAGGATTTGAATCCTGCAATAGATTTAGAAAGATTTTTTAGAATAAAATTTAACATCATTGTGTTTCAAAGGATTAAAAATAAAGAAAAATTATAGACTATAGTATTTATGGTAAATCTAGAAGGAGAAATATAAATAAATAGAGAAATCGACCAAAGTTAATGCCTAAAAAGTAACAATATAAATGATCTACAATATTTATGTCTTCCAAACCCATGGTCTCACTAAATATTTTTTTGAAATATTTTATATTTTATTTTGATTTATAAAATATTTTGTCATATTTTTGCACATAAATAAACCAAAATGAAACTCATAACCAATATATCTAATCAAAATGAATAATAAAGATTAATTTTAATATCTTTTAATATTTTGATTATGAAAACTCTAATTTTAGGCAAAAAAGGTTGTCTGGCTATAGTATTATTTGCTTTCCTCTCTACTTTATCCGTTAAATCGCAATCAGTTAACATTGATTTCGGAGCCGATTTAGTAAGTTCCTATGTATGGCGTGGCTATAAACAGGCTGGAGCTAGCTTCCAACCAGCATTAAGTGCTAGTATAAATGGATTCTCGCTAGGAGCATGGGCATCTACTGACTTTACTAGCGAAAATGGTAAAAAGGAAGTAGATTTTACTGCCGCATACGAGAATAGCGGATTTAAAATTGCTGTTACAGATTACTGGTGGGATGGAGAAGGCCAGTATCGATATTTAAGCAGCCCTAACGGAAGTAACAATGGGCATTATTTAGAAGGATCATTAGGCTATACATTGCCCGAATCATTTCCTTTAAATGTTACCTGGAATACGTTTCTACTAGGTAAAGGAAATAAGAAGGAAGGTGGAGGAAATTCTTATTCTACTTATATCGAATTAGCTTATCCATTTTCTGTTGCAGGAATAGATATGGGAATATCAACAGGATTCACGCCTTGGGAAAGTGCGGTATATGGAACAAATGGATTCAATATCACTTCTATATCTTTAAAAGCATCCAAAAGTTTAAAAGTAACAGACTCATTTTCTTTACCGATATTCGGTCATATCATCTGCAATCCAAATCTTGAAGATATACATTTTGTATTTGGTATGTCTTTTAAATAAGAACCTCCTATTATAAATTAAACACTTTATCATTTTTTATATGAAAAAAATAGAAGCAATTGTTCGCAAGTCAAAATTTAATGAAGTCCGCCGAGCATTACATGACGCAGATATCGACTTTTTGTCATGGTGGGAAGTCAATGGACAGGGGAGTGCCCGTCAAGGTTTAATATTCAGAGGTATAGCATACGATGTAAATACAATAGAACGCATCTATATATCTTTTGTTGTAAGAAACATAAATGTAGAAAAATCAATTAATGCCATTTTAGGTTCAGCTTTTACAGGCGAAAGCGGAGACGGTAGAATATTCGTATCGGCGATAGAACAATCAATCCGTATACGCACCGGAGATCATGGTGACGAGGCCTTGTACGACAAGGATGAAGAGGATGAAGAGGATGAAGAGAGTAAATAAAGATTAGGTTAAAAAGCTTTAGGTAAAAAATAAAAATATGAAACATCGATTATTCAAATACGTCACTGTTATATTGTTTATAGCTATGGTTTTACCCACAGCTGTATGGGCACAGGATTCACTAACAACTGTTACAGACTCTTTAAAAACAGCAACTACTATTCCTGTAGAAGCTGTTACTGCTAAAGAAGAAATAACTGTTTTAAATTCGGGAAATACCGCATGGATAATAGTCGCTACAGTGCTTGTTATGATGATGACAATTCCCGGGCTAGCATTATTTTATGGAGGCCTTGTTCGTCAAAAAAATATTCTGAGTATCCTTATGCAGTGCCTCATGGCTACCGGCATAATTAGTATTATCTGGGTAGCATTTGGCTACAGCTGGGTATTTGGTACAAGTTTTATGGATTCTGGTAATCCTCTAGGCGCAATTATTGGGGGATTTGATAAGGCATTCTTACATGGTATAAAATTAGACACATATATGAGTGGAGTTGGCATTCCTGAAATTTTGTTTGCCTTATTCCAATGCATGTTTGCAGTTATCACTCCGGCTTTGATTATTGGTGCCTTTGCTGAAAGAATCAAGTTTTCGGGTTATGTGGTTTTTATCATCCTGTGGTCAATCATCGTTTACAACCCAATGGCTCACTGGGTATGGGGCGGTGGATGGCTAATGAAAATGGGTGCCATTGACTTTGCCGGAGGAACTGTGGTACATATCAATGCAGGTATATCTGCTCTTGTAATGGCTATTATGTTAGGACGTCGAAAAGGATACAGAACGATAGGGCATCCTTTTACGCCACATAACATTCCATTTGTATTCATTGGTACATCCTTACTATGGTTAGGCTGGTTTGGATTTAATGCAGGTAGTGGGCTTGCTGCTGATGGATTGGCAGCGAATGCATTCCTTGTAACACACTTAGCTACATCTGTAGCTGCTGTAATATGGATGGCTCTAGAATGGATCCTTTATAAAAAACCAACTATTGTAGGATTTTGTACAGGAGCTGTTGCGGGACTGGTAGCAATAACTCCCGCAGCCGGAACCGCTGATGTATTGGGAGCTTTTGCCATAGGAGGAATTTCTGCTTTAGTATGTTTCTTTATGGTTGCTTATGTAAAACCAAAACTAAAATACGACGATTCTTTAGATGCATTTGGAGTACACGGGATAGGTGGTATAGTTGGATCTATACTTACAGGGGTATTTGCTACACGAGCTATCACCGGTCCAGAGGGCGTTCAAGGAGCATTATATGGAGATTGGAATCAATTATGGATACAGGTTGTTGCAACAGGAGCTTCAGTTGTATACAGTGCTGTTCTAACATTCATACTATTCTTTATTGTTAATAAAACTATTGGACTGAGAGTAAGCAAAGATGACGAGTCTGCAGGACTTGACATCTCTCAACATGGAGAAATTGCTTACAGCGAAGAAGAATAGGTGAAAATCGCACTATTAAACACAGAAAATGTACCATGCAAAGAAAATATCTTTGCATGGCATTTTTTTTCTAAAAAGAGGGTAGGGGACTACCGATCCTCTATTCTGTAGTCAGATCTACAACTTCTGCATCAGGCGCATTTTTAACAACAGATGCAATACCGTTGTCACGACTAGCTACACTTTCGTATAATTCACTCGTTCCTATAATCTGACCATTCGTAGCTTTCAGATTAAAATAAGGTTTACCATTTTTGGATTCTAGCTTTTCAAATCGAGATTCGACTTGGCTATTTTTTCTTACAGATTCAATACCATTTTTGCAGTTTTCTTTTTTTGTGTATCCTTCACTGCTTAATATAACTTGTCCATTGCCTGCTTTAAGATTAAATTGGAATTCACCATTCTTCCTCTTTGAAATTTCAAATTTTCCCATTTTGTTGTGTTTTAAAAAGTTCATATTAAAGTAGAACACAAGTTTAATATAAAAAGTTTATTATATCAATCCCAATTCAATTAATTATTGTTGAAAAAAAATAGCAGTAGAGGTTTCTCTACTGCTACAATATAATTTTTATTATAGTCTTTCTAATAATCTTTTACTTCCCAACCTAAAGCACTCGCGCCAAGTACAGCAGCATCACTTTCTTTAAGTTCAGACATTAGTAGCTTAATTTTGTTGCGGAATATAGGCAACATATTTTCTTCCATATGTTTACGCACAGGGTCAAAAATAAATTTGCTTGATTTGGTTAATCCACCAAATAATATGATCGCTTCAGGGCTAGAGAATGCTACAAAATCAGCAAAGGCTTCACCTAGCATTTGACCTGTGAATTCAAATATTTCTTTAGCCAAAACATCACCTTTCACAGCAGCATCATACACATCTTTTGATGTTATTTCGTTCGGATTAAGTTCTCTTAATAAACTAGGGTCTTTTCTTGTTTCAAGAAACTCTCTCGCAGTACGCGCTACACCTGTAGCAGAACTATATGTTTCAAGGCAACCTTTCTTACCACAACCGCATATACGTCCATTACGTTGAATTGTAGTATGCCCTAGCTCACCTGCAAATCCATCATGACCATATACCAACTGCCCATTTACTACGATACCACTACCAACACCAGTGCCTAGTGTTATAACGATGAAATCTTTCATTCCACGAGCCGCTCCATAGGTCATCTCACCTATAGCTGCCGCATTCGCATCATTAGTTAGTGCTACAGGTACATTTAGTTTGTCTGTTAGCATCTGAGCCAATGGAATAACACCTTTCCATGGAAGATTCGGTGCAAATTCGATACAACCTGTAAAGTAATTTCCGTTTGGAGCTCCAACTCCAATACCTTTAATATTGCTTGACCCTCCAACCTGATCTATAATTTCCTGTACTCCGGCTGAAAGATGTGTTACATATTCGTTGATTTCTTTATAAGCACCAGTTTTGATAGAACCCTGATTAATGATGTGTCCACGCTTGTCTACAACACCAAAAACAGAATTGGTTCCACCAATATCAATCCCAATAGCATATGGTTTCTCCATGATTTATATTAATGTTAATTCAACAATGAAATTATTTCTATTATAAGTGTACAAATATAATGATTTCTAAGAAAATATTAGGTTATAAATCTACAATAATATGCGTTTTATTATCATTTAGATATCTTCTGGTAAATATCTAAAACTTTGTTAGCTGCAGCAAATGAGCTTATCTGGGAGTTAAGGACTTGTTCTTCACAAACCTTTAATTCTTTTTGTATGACAGCGTTATTATAAAAATTATTTTTCAAACGTTCGTTAATGGTTTCATACATCCAATATCGAGACTGATCGTTACGTTTATGTTCAAAATAACCATTTTCTTTGACAAATGCAATATATTCATCAATCATATTCCATACTTCATCTATACCTATCTCATAATATCCGGAATAAGTTAAAACTTTAGGCACCCATCCCGATTCTGGCAATGGAAATAAGTGTAAAGCATTCTTAAAATGGGACTGTGCTAAACGAGACTTTTCTATATTATTCCCATCAGCCTTGTTTATAACAATTCCGTCAGCCATCTCCATTATACCACGCTTGATACCTTGTAATTCATCTCCGGTTCCGGCTAATTGTATAAGTAAAAAGAAATCGACCATAGAGTGTACAGCTGTTTCGGACTGCCCAACACCAACCGTTTCTATTATAATACGGTCAAATCCAGCAGCTTCACAGAGTATAATCGTTTCTCTTGTCTTGCGAGCGACGCCACCTAAGGATCCGGCTGAAGGGGAGGGGCGTATAAACGCATTTTTTTCTACAGACAAACGTTCCATACGAGTCTTATCACCAAGTATGCTTCCTTTAGTCAATTCACTTGATGGATCTATAGCAAGAACGGCAAGTTTATTACCTTTTTTCAGAATATGCATTCCAAAAGCATCGATAGAAGTACTTTTTCCGGCTCCGGGCACTCCTGTAATACCAATGCGGACTGAATCGCCTGTATACGGCAAGCATTTTTCTATAACTTCCTGAGCTATTAACTGATGTTCAGGCTTAGAGCTTTCTATAAGTGTAACTGCCTGTCCCAGAATTGATATATCCCCTTTGCGGATACCGTCAACATATTCAGACACAGAATACGTTTTGCGTTTAAATTTCTTGAAGCTATTTAGATAAGGATTGATAGTCGGTTGCTCTGAAGTGCCTTTATTTACACTTAATCCTTGAAATTGTTCATCGTTCTCAATATGATCCATAAATTCTATTTTTGAATGCTAGTGAATAGATTTTTATAAAATCTAGAATTATAATCAAAGATAACTAAAAAAGAGAGAGGCGATATAACTTGAGTTTGTAATAATATATTTTAAACACATAATTAAACATAATAGTAATTATATAACAAATGATGGTTTTTAAAACTTGGCTATAATTTGTTGTTATTTTATTTTTAAGATTCTATCTAAAGATAATAAGAGCAACATCAGAATTTATTAAAACCTTTCTAGATATACTAGGCAAAAAGATCCGACCAAAAAGATTCCGTCGTTTAGTATTCAGCATAACAATACTAATGTTTTCTCTTTTGACAAATTCATTAATCGAATCCGCCATATTTGGACCATCAATAAGTTGATAGCTAACATTAAGTTCCGGATATTTATCGATAAAATATTTTTTCATTTCAGCAAGCTCTGTCTCCGACCATTTTTCATCTTTCTTGTTTATTACATTCACATGAGTAAGCGTAATTCTTACATTAGGATAAGGTTTTAATATATTAACCAAAAAATCAAAAGCATCCAAATCCCTTTTCTGGAAGTTTGTAAGAAAAGCAATATTTAGAAAATCAAGAGCATTCTCAATCGTAAAGTTCTCAGGAATAGCCATCACCGGAACATTGGTCATTTCAATTATATCGGCAGTCACATTCCCTACTAAATTCCTCTTATTATTGCTCAATCCCTTAGTACCTAAAACAAGCAAAAATGGCTTATATTCTTCTACAAAGTTTTCTATTTCTTCACTGATAAGCCCTTCGCGTAACGAATAGGAATAATTTATAGGAGGAAATTCTTTTTTAGTTATTTTCTCATCTATTTCGTTGCAGAAATCAAGCATTCTTCGCCTAACTACACTCAGCACATCGCCTTCGTCATCTTTGTTTAAATTATCAGCAAATGGAAACGTTATTGGAAAGTGTACTCTATATACGTGTAGTATTTTAACTTTAGCATTCGTTTGTTGTGCTATGGTAAATGCCGCACGGCAAGCCTTCATTGAGTAACTGGAAAAGTCAACAGCAACTAATATACGTTTTCGTCCATCATCAATTTTATAGATCTTTTCATCATCATATCTGAATAATTTTTTATTTTCAATTACAGATATAGCATTCATCACATCTTCTTTATTCACACGTACAGCCAAGCCAAGACTTGTATCGTCAACATCTTCCGCAACGTTGAGAAGATGAGTATTAATTCCCTTTTCTTCTAAAGCCTGCTTTAGTATATATGCCTTTTGAGGGGTATGTATGGCTATTGTTACTAATTTATCTTCTTTCATGTCCTTAGTCATTTAAAGTTCGCTTCTAACAAATTTACAAAAAACTATCCACAATAAAAATGATAAACATACTCAATATTAACAAGAAGCAATAAAGTTTCACCTTATTTTAATTATATACTATAAAACAAAAGCGCCCGAACTTTTAGTTTCGGACGCTTCATATTATAAATATTTATTATTATTGCTTATCTGATACACCTAGCTCTTTTTGAATTGCTTCATATTGAGCTGATTTATCAATATTTAATAAACTTAAGTTGTAATATACATTTTGTAGCTTCATTAATGCCGGCTTAATATCTAAATCAAAATCAGCACCTCTGGCTTTCAACAAATCTCTATATTTTTCAAGATATGGCAAAGATTTTTGGTAAAAATCTGCAGTTTGTTTATCCAGCTGAGCTTGTTCACTTCTACTATTCGTTTGACCGGCTTTTTCTTTCATATCCTGAGCTTGAAGTATATACAATACACCTAAACCTTCGAGAGCTTTTTCACAGTTAGCATCAGTAGATATAGCTTGTAGATATGCAGGTTCTGCACTAGCATAATTTTTTTGTTCTGCATACAATGAAGCTTTTACACCCATTAGTTCACAAGTATTACTAGGGTCATTAGCAATTGCCTGATCCAAATAAGCCATAGCTTCTTCTGTTTTACCTCCTCTAATGAATTCATTGATCAAATTTGGAGTAAAATATTTATTACCAGGGAATTTCTTAGCACCTTCATTCAATATTTGTACAAATGCAAGACTATCATTCACTTGCTGATATTCGCTTGCTAACAGTTCGTATGCATCACTTTCTTTATAAGTACTATTTTGAACATATGGTTCAGCAATAATCTTCTTCAATAGTTTGATAGAACGGTCATGATCTGCCGATTGGATAGAGCTAATAACAGCGTAATATTTGATAGTCTGATAAACACTATCTTGTGTATTGAAGTCACCTTTTGTATCTTCAAACATAGCTAAAGAAGGAAGCTCCCAGTATCTTTCGAAAAAGTCAGCTGCTCTTTTAAAGTCTCTCTTCTCGTTATAGTACACACCTCCATTTATATAGAATCTGTGTCCATCTCTCATATTTTTAACGATATCTTTTCTGAACTTGTTCTTTACCTGTCCTTTTTCATTTGGAACTTGACCTAGTTCATCAGCTTTGATATATGGATCATACATATTGTAAAGTCCAATATACATCTTTTCTTCATTCCCTCCTTTACCGGTGATCTCTTTTTGCATTTCTAAAGTTCGTTCATCATCAAACGCTTTGTACTCGATATCGCCTGCTATTTTCCAAGTCTCAGGATCATTCGCAGTTTCAGGATTAGTGAGTGCGGGTTTGATTAATTCTCTTGCTTCATCAACGTTCTTCATTGCAGATTTTGCATCTTTCACGGCTTTTTTCTGGGCAAAAGAGAATCCTGCAAATATGCATAATGTTATTACTAATAAACTTCGCTTCATAATTATTGTTTTAGTTCATATATCAGTTATTTATTTCCTCATTTTCATCCAGGATTGAGTTATTCTGGGTATCTTCATCCAATTCTATTTCGGTAATCTCGATATCCTCTTCATCTTCTGAATCGACCTTACAAACAGATGCTATCTCATCGTTTCGTTTTCCTAAATTTATAAGTCTAACGCCCTGAGTAGCACGTCCCATAGTGCGAATATCTGAAACTTTTAGACGAATTGTAATACCAGATTTGTTAATTATCATTAAATCGTTGTCATCAGTAACACTATTTATAGAAACAAGCTTACCGGTCTTATCTGTTATATTTAATGTTTTAACACCTTTACCTCCCCTACTGGTTATACGATATACAGGAATAATATTGCCATCTTCGTCAAAAAGATCATTTCCTTCTTCGTCTTTATCATTCAGATTAGTACGTTTTCCATAGCCCTGCTCAGAAACTACCATGATAGTATGAGTTTTCTGATCTTCTTTAGACATAGCCAACATTCCTATCACTTCGTCTTGCCCATCTTCATCGATACGCATACCTCTCACTCCGGTAGCTGTACGCCCCATCTCACGAACATCTGACTCATGGAAACGAATTGCTCGTCCATTACGATTTGCTATCAGAATTTCACTATCTCCATCAGTCATCAAGACTTCAATTACTCTGTCATCTTCACGGATAGTAATAGCATTCACGCCATTTTGGCGTGGACGAGAATAAGCTTCAAGTCTGGTTTTCTTAATAACCCCTGCTTTGGTACAGAATACCAAGTAATGGCTATTAATGTAATCAATATCACTAAAACCTCTGACACGAATAAATGCCGTAACTTTATCGTCAGATTCAATATTTAGCAAGTTCTGTATAGCCCTTCCTTTTGAGTTCTTAGATCCTTCCGGAATATCAAATACACGCAACCAAAAACATTTACCTTTTTGAGTAAATAATAATATGTAGTTGTGCATCGATGCGGGATAGATGTGTTCAATAAAGTCTTCATCACGAGTTTCAGAGCCTTTTGCTCCTACTCCACCTCTGTTTTGTGCACGGAACTCGGTAAGAGGTGTACGCTTGATATAACCAAAATGAGACACTGTTATGATCATCTCGTCATTTGCATAGAAGTCTTCCGGATTAAGTTCTTCAGAAGCATATACAATCTCTGTACGACGAGCATCACCATATTTATTCTTTATTTCTATCAGTTCATCTTTGATTACCTGCATCCGAAGATCTTCGTTCGATAAAATTTCGTTCAGGTAAGCAATTAGTTTCTGTATTTCGTCATATTCATTACGAAGTTTATCTTGCTCTAGTCCGGTCAATTGACGCAAACGCATTTCAACGATTGCACGAGACTGTATCTCTGTCAGACTGAATCTATTCATTAAACTTTCAATAGCTTCCTGAGGCGATTTTGAAGCCCTTATAAGAGCTATTACTTCGTCTATATTATCTGATGCAATAATTAATCCTTCCAGAATATGAGCACGCTCTTCGGCTTTACGCAAATCGTATGTAGTTCTGCGGATAACAACATCTACTCTGTGCTCAACAAATAGCGATATCATATCCTTCAGATTCAATGTTCTGGGACGTCCCTTTACCAAAGCAATATTATTGACACTAAATGAAGATTGTAGAGCTGTAAGTTTATACAATTTATTTAGCACAACATTCGCATTGGCATCACGCTTGATATCTACAACGATACGCATTCCTTGGCGGTCTGACTCGTCGTTAACGTTGCTGATACCATCCAGTCTTTTTTCTCCGACTAGGTCAGCTATATGCTTGATCAGTTCTGCTTTATTTACTAGATAAGGTATTTCGGTAATTACTATTTTTTCATGATTACCTTCTGTCTCTATTTCGGCGCGACCGCGCATAACCACACGCCCACGTCCTGTTTCAAAAGCATCTCTTACCCCTTGATAACCATATATAAACCCTCCTGATGGAAAATCAGGCGCTTTGATATATTGCATCAAACCATCGGTATCGATATCCCTATCGTCTATATAAGCTACAATAGCATCAATAGACTCTGTCATATTGTGGGGAGCCATATTAGTAGCCATCCCAACAGCAATACCCGAAGCTCCATTTACAAGCAAATTAGGTATACGTGTTGGAAGCACTGTCGGCTCTTGCAACGTATCGTCGAAGTTTAATTGAAAATCAACAGTTTCCTTGTCAATATCTTTTAGCATTTCTTCGGCCAAACGACTTAACCTGGCCTCTGTATAACGCATGGCGGCGGGACTATCACCATCTACACTCCCCATATTACCCTGTCCATCTACCAAAAGGTAACGCATGCTCCATTCTTGGGCCATACGCACCATTGCAAAATAGACAGAAGAGTCTCCATGTGGGTGATACTTACCTAACACTTCCCCTACAATCCTTGCGGATTTCTTGTGCGGTTTGTTTGACGTATTACCTAGCTCACTCATACCGTAAAGGATACGACGATGAACAGGCTTAAATCCATCTCTTACATCGGGTAATGCACGGGATACAATTACTGACATAGAATAGTCGATATAAGCCGACTTCATTTCGTCTTCAATATTGATCCTGATAATTCTGTCCTCTGTTTCTGCCATTATCTTAAGTTAAAATTTTTATTTTCAAATATTTGTAAAGTACATTTACACTTTGTTTTTCTGACAATTAAAAAACATGCTAAGATACAAATTTTGTTTGTATTAGAAAACATAATAACATAAAAAAAGCCCGACAGAAACTTACTTGTCGGGCTTTTCATTATTATAAATATATCAAGTATTTACTTTCGATTATTCATTCCTTCCATGACAGTTTTTATATTTTTTTCCACTGCCACAAAAACAAGGATCATTGCGCCCCGGTTTTTTATCTACTTGTATAGGAGCTGTCACTTTGGGTCTTTCCTGAGCTGCCTGCCCTTGACCCGGAGCCGAAGCTCTTTGTTGTCCATCTTCTATATCATTACGTTCGGTACGGTAACGACTGTAATCTGTTTTTTGTTCCGGTTCTGCCTGACGTACTTGTTCTGGTTCACGAACAGGTATCTGTCCACGCATAAGAATTGTTACAGCTTTACTATTTATGCTGTTTAACATACTCTTAAACAAATTGAAAGATTCAAGTTTATAGATCAATAATGGGTCTTTTTGTTCGTAGCTGGCATTCTGAACAGATTGACGCAAATCGTCCATCTCACGGAGATGTTCTTTCCATTCTTCATCGATTGTATGAAGGACTATTGCTTTTTCAAAAGCTTTGATTACATCTTTTGATTGTGTTTCGTATGCCTCTTTCAGATTACAAGAGATATTATAAACACGTCTTCCATCTGAGATAGGAATAAGAATGTTCTCAAACTTATCACCTTGCTCTTCGTATACTTGCTTGATTACCGGATTGGCAATTTCGGCTAAACGATCCATCTTATGTTTGAAGTTCTGGATAGCCTTATCGTATATCATATCGGTCAATGTATCAGGCTTGGTAGAACGGAATGTAGCTTCATCAACAGGAGGATCTGTTGTAAATAAGCGTAACATATCAACCTTTAAACCCTCATAGTCAAGATTATCGGCATGTTGTTCTGTAAGACTGACTGCTGTATCATATATCATATTAACAATATCGATACCAATACGTTCTCCCATAAGAGCATGGCGACGACGTTTGTACACAACTTCGCGTTGAGAATTCATTACATCATCATATTCCAACAAGCGTTTACGAATACCAAAGTTATTTTCTTCAACTTTCTTCTGAGCTCTTTCTACAGATTTGCTAAGCATATTATGCTCAAGCATTTCTCCTTCTTTGAAGCCCATACGGTCCATCATTCCGGCAATACGTTCCGATGCAAACAAACGCATCAAATCATCCTCTAACGAGATATAGAATACAGATGAACCCGGGTCACCCTGACGCCCTGCACGACCTCTCAACTGACGGTCAACGCGACGAGACTCATGCCTTTCTGTACCGATAATCGCCAACCCGCCTGCTTCTTTCACACTTGGCGCAAGCTTGATGTCGGTACCACGACCGGCCATGTTTGTTGCGATAGTAACAGCCCCCGGTTGTCCGGCAAGAGCCACAACTTCAGCTTCACGCTGATGCAACTTAGCATTCAATACATTATGCTTTATCTTACGCATGGTAAGCATCTTACCCAGCAATTCAGAAATTTCGACAGATGTTGTACCCACAAGTACAGCACGGCCTTCTTCTACTAGTTTTTCTATTTCTTGTATAACCGCTGTATATTTTTCACGTTTTGTTTTATATATACGGTCATTCATATCTTTACGCGCAATCGGTCTATTGGTAGGGATTACAACCACGTCTAGTTTGTAGATGTTCCACAACTCACCTGCTTCTGTTTCAGCTGTACCGGTCATACCCGAAAGTTTATGATACATACGGAAATAGTTCTGCAATGTAATAGTTGCAAACGTCTGTGTTGCAGCTTCCACTTTAACACGCTCTTTAGCCTCTATCGCTTGGTGTAATCCGTCCGAATAGCGACGACCATCCATAATACGTCCTGTTTGCTCATCAACAATCATTACCTTATTATCGATAACCACATACTCATCATCTCTATCGAATAAAGCATAAGCTTTTAACAATTGATTGACTGTATGTACTCGTTCCGACTTGATAGAGTAGTTTTGCATCAACTCATCTTTCTTTTCTGCTTTTTGACTGTCAGTAAGCGATTGATTTTCCAAGTCAGACAATAAAGACCCGATATCAGGTAAAACAAAGAATAACGGGTCATCAGAATTACCTGTAAGCAAATCGATACCTTTATCCGTAAGCTCTATGCTGTTGTTTTTCTCATCTATAGTGAAGTAAAGATCATCTGTAACAATATGCATATTACGCATTTGTTCGCTCATATAGTGCTCTTCAGTCTTCAACATTGAAGCTTTTATACCCGGTTCACTAAGGAACTTGATAAGAGGCTTGTTTTTTGGTAACCCTTTAAATGAACGATACAACAACAGCGATCCTTCTTCTTGCTCTTTCTTATCATCCGAAGCCATTTTTACTTTTGCTTCAGCCAGTAATTTAGTACAAAGATCTCGCTGTGCTTTTACAATAATCTCTACACGTGGACGAAACTCTTCAAACAACTGTTGTTCACCTCTAGGTACAGGCCCGGAGATAATCAACGGAGTACGAGCATCATCAATCAGTACGGAGTCAACCTCGTCGACAATCGCATAGTTATGCTTGCGCTGAACAAGATCTGACGGATTGATTGCCATATTGTCGCGCAGATAATCGAAGCCAAATTCATTATTTGTCCCGAAGGTAATATCTGCTTGATATGCCTTACGACGACCTTCCGAGTTAGGCTGATGCTTATCGATACAATCTACAGAAAGTCCGTTAAACATGTAAATTGGTCCCATCCACTCAGAGTCACGTTTTGCCAGATAGTCATTCACGGTAACCACATGCACCCCATTACCTGTTAGTGCATTAAGGAATACAGGCAAAGTTCCTACAAGTGTCTTTCCTTCCCCTGTAGCCATTTCGGCAATCTTTCCTTTATGAAGCACAACACCACCAAAGAGCTGTACATCGTAGTGGATCATATCCCAGATTATTTCATTACCGCCAGCAACCCAGTGATTTTTATAAATCGCTTTATCGCCATCAATATATACGAAATCTTTTGTTTGAGCCAACTCCCTGTCAAAATCTGTAGCTGTAACTACTATTTCTTCATTTTGTGTAAAACGGCGAGCTGTATCTTTTACAATAGAGAAAGCTTCGGGAAGAACCTCTTCCAATACTTTCTCATACTTGTCTGTTATTTCTTTTTCCAGCTTATCTACTTCAGCCCACACATCTTCACGCTGATCGATATCCAGTGATTCGATATTGGCTTTGAGTTCTGCTATTTTATTTTTTTCTGCTGCTACGTAGTCCTGAACTTTTTGCTTAATCTCCATTGTCTTTGCACGCAATTCGTCATGCGACATACGTTCGATAGAAGGATATACAGCTTTGATGCGGTCTACATACGGATTAATTTCTTTTAAGTCCCTTTGAGACTTATTTCCGAATAATGATGTTAAAATGTCAGCGAATCCCATATATTTAGTTAGTTTATTTTCTTTTTATATTGTTTGTTTTATTATACTACCAGATTAACTCAGGTAAAGGCTCTTCTTTTGCTCCATTGGGAGACCTTATACGCATTATATATGTTACCGAAGGAGCTATTTCTGTAGCTTTAATCGTCCTTCTTATTCTGGCGGGCTTAATATTATTGCCAAAGAAAATCACAGGACTCACAATCGCATTATTGCGGGTCTGTTTCTCTTTGAACGAAGCATCTTGTTCGTTAACTATTTTATAACCGGGTTGTAATTCGACAAAAAGATCGCCAGAATTTTCTTTAGTGTAGCCATTTTTGTAATATTCCATTACAGGATTCCACTGACCGTGCTGTATTTGGTATGAAGTATATACTTCTTGCACGCCGGTAAATTCAGAAACAAACTCTGCCGCTTTTTCCTGTATTTCTTGTAATGATATATTTTTACTCTTTATCAGTTCTCTATTCAGATAAACCTGCCCTTTATAGAATTTATCAACCCATTGCCCATCTCTGCCATATATAGCCATTAGGTACATATTCAGCAAGGCTTCGCAGCGATTGACATAGAATTTATTTTCAGGGATATTTGAATTTGATAAAGCTGTGGACGTTGTATGTTCCGACGAATTATAATATCCGGTAGATGTGACAAAGATCAACGTATTTTTAAGACCTACAGTCTTTTCGACTTCGTCTAACAACTTTTCTATTTCTTTGTCAAGGCAGCTATAAATATCTTGAATTTCGTATGAGTAATCAGAAACTCCCGGAAAATTTCCTGCATAAAATGTCAAAGACAAAAAGTCAGGATTAGTGCGTTTTCCCAATTCTGCTTTAGAAAGCAGAGTCATAGCCGAAGACCTTACATTTTCATTTACAACAGGAATTTGTTTTGCTAAAATATAAGTCTGCTTATCTCCTCCCATAAAGTGTTGGAAAGACGATTCGCTTTGCTGGTAAGGAAAAGCCTTATATGTACTAACTTCCTTAGACGGACGCCAATACATACTCCAAACTTTAGAAGCAAAATCCGTATTGCTACGATTATCCTGATCTACCGACCAATAAAAATCTTTATAATAAGTAGTTGAAGCCCATTTGCCTGTATAGTCATCTATCCAAAAAGCAGAATTACCTCTTTTACCAGATGATATCAAAGCCTGAGCTATTTGAGGTGCAAAGGAATATACATCAGATTTTCCTTGCGATGCGATCTTCAACTCATCTGTTATAGTAGAAGTTTTGATAGCTAAAGGAGAAACTTTGTCTTGTGTATAGTTTCCTAAGAAAGCTTCATCTGTAAATGTCGAAACCTCTTGTTTCTTAGCTACAATATACTTTTTATTTCCTACTATACCATGATAAAAAGGTGAAGCACCAGTGTATATAGTGGCAATTGCAGAGGCATCATCTAAATTAGGAAAATCAAATTTTATATTCTGATATACCAATCCCTCGTTTAAGAGACGTTTGAAGCCCCTTTCAGAAAACGAACCTTGAAAGAGTTCGAGATAATCACCTCTCAGCTGATCAATAGTTATTCCAATGACCAACTTGGGCACCTCATGAACAGGAGTCTGTGCCTGAACAGATGTTATAGTTAATACTGCAACTAAAGAGGTTAGTATTCTTATCATTTTCGCCTAGGCAAGCTATAATCAGCTCTTTTATTTAACTTTTTAAGTTGTAAAATATTCATCCCCGACCTTATACATAATGATAAGATGAACGGGATAAAGGCTATTTCTAATTGTTGTGGTATCAAACACCATGCCAAAAGAAATACCAAAAGTGCCACAAAGTTAATAAAATGATAACAACTTATGAATTTTGAAAGTGATTTTACAAAGAATAAACAAGCAACGATTAATTGAAGGGGATTTAACCATACGATATTCCAGTTTGGATTAACACATGGATGAATGGAAAAGAACATCAGAAAGAAAATTACACACCCTCCAATTCCTGCTACAACAAACAATAGAGTATCATAAATCCGTCCCAATGTAAACCACCTTTTCTTATAAATTAAGAAAGACAAGAGTATAGTAATCAACAACAAGATACAACCAGCATATAGTGGTTGTATGTGACTTTCTGATGAAACTAATCCTTTCAGCATCAAGAGTTGCTGCTCTTTTAATACAAAGCTTCGGTATGTCCCATCTGTATTTTTAATACGAGCCCCTTCGTTGGCTTTCATCAGATAAGCCGGTAAAAAATCCTTTTGCTTATCTGTGATTACTTTATCTGCATCTGCTCCAATAATTATATCTATACCAAATTTAGTCCATGGCTGTATTCCAACGCACTCCCATACAAGGTCTCTGTATGTCTGTTGTTTATCAGTTGGAGTGTACTCTATTTTTCCCTGTACATATTTCTCTACGATATCACGAGGGCGAGTAGCGCAATTATCATAAAAGAAGTTATAAAGATATTCCCTGTTTTCTGGACTAGAGTTTTGAACCAAAGCATCAAATATCTCTTGCTTTTCTTTCAGAGTCAAATTATAAACCTGCTCGGTAACCCCTACACCTCTTTGTCCATACTCTTCTATATAATACTTGAAAGGTATAGAGCCAACCATATAATAAGTTTCTCCCTTGACAAACCTATATATGAAATTATCGCTATTGAAGTCAAATAAGCCGTAATTGAACACTACATCAAAATGTTGTGTTGTATCACAAACCCGAATAGCCGTATGCCCAAATAGAGCATAGATCTCTTTTTCCCAAGCAGAGCTAGTCAATAAGCTTATTTGAGCTGTATCACTGAGGATTATAGGCGACCGGGGTGCATTGTGCTGTGACCGTAATCCCTGCGAAAAGGATGCTACGATCAAGAAAACAATAAAGAATAGATTTCGCATTGTATTATTAGCGGATTTTATTCACAAATATAAAACAATAAGCGATAGAATTTATTTATAAGTATATATATTTTATTTCGAGTTGTGAATTTTACTTAAAAACAGCAACTACACAAAGAACTTAATTCAGAGACAAGAGGTTATAAACGAATATAATTCTATATTTTTGTTTCTGTTAATTATAAAATTAGGTTACAATTATGAAAAAAGGTTTATTAACCCTTGCGTTATTTTGTTTAATAAATTACGTCTCTGCCCAGGATATACAATTAGTCCCTCCAACCAAAACAGGAGGAAAACCCTTGATGGAGGCCCTGAATGATCGTCAGTCTCATAGATCATTCGAATATAAAGAGATGCCGGCTCAAACACTATCCGATCTACTTTGGGCCGCTTATGGCTTCAATAGAGAAGATAAACGAACAGTCCCTTCATCTCAAAACCGTCAGGAAGTTGATGTCTATGTAATGCTCAGCTCAGGTATATATATTTATGATGCGAAAGATAATGTGCTAAAGATGAAAGAGAAAGGCGATTTTAGAAAAGCACTCGGACAGCCAAATATTTCAGACAATGCCTCATTAACTCTAATCTATGTGGCAAATATGGATAAAGCATCTAACCGTGAAGCCGGATTTATCGACAGTGGGTTTATTGCTCAGAATGTATACTTGTACTGCGCTTCTGTAGGTTTAGGCTCTGTAGCAAGGGGATCATTTACCCGCCCTGATCTACACAATACATTGAAACTTACTGACAAACAAGAAATAACATTCGTCCAACCGGTAGGGTACATTAAATAAATATCAGATTTACAAAAGCATAGAAGAGAAAGGTGCAAGCTTTTCTCTTTTTTTGCTTACAGCCCGTTTATTTCTGATAATACCATACAAGCAGTCTCTACATTTGGAATGCTCTGTATGCTCACGGAACGCCTTCCGTTTCTGTCTTTCAATTCGCACTTACGGGGATACTTCTGAATGTAATTGAGTAGTTTATCGAACGCTTTCGACTGATAGTATGGTGATTCCGGATTTGTAACCAAGAATAAACTCATTCGTCCATTTTTTAAAACAACCTTTTCGATGCCCAGTGTTTTAGCTATGGATCGAAGCCGAACTACCAGAATTAACTCTCGGCCTTCTGGTGGGATTTTTCCGAAACGGTCTTCGAGACGCTCTGTAAATTGCATTATATCTGACTCTTTCTCCATATTATCGAGCTCCCTATAGAGTGTAATACGTTCAGAATCGTTTGGTATATAAAGAGCCGGGAACAAAAGTTCAAGATCACTTTCTATCTGAACATCATCTACAAAGTTCTCACCCGAAATCTTATTATCTTCATCAGCCTCATGATAGAGCTCTGCAAACTCATCATTTTTGAGCTCATTGACTGCCTCCGTCAATATTTTTTGATAAACTTCATATCCTAAATCTGCGATAAAACCACTTTGTTCTGCACCAAGTAAATTTCCGGCTCCACGGATATCCAAATCCTGCATAGCAATGTGGAATCCGTGACCCAGTTCCGAAAAGTTCTCAATTGCTTGCAATCGTCTTCTAGCCTCAGGAGTCAACGTATGCAACGGAGGTGCTAATAGATATGCAAAAGCCTTCTTATTGCTTCGTCCAACACGTCCACGCAATTGATGCAGATCGCTCAAACCAAAATTCTGAGCATTGTTTATTATTATCGTATTTGCATTGGGGATATCAATACCCGACTCGACAATAGAAGTTGCGAGCAATACGTCGTATTCTTGGTTTACAAAATCTATAATAATCGATTCCAGCTTGGCGGGATCCATTTGTCCATGACCAACAGCAATGCGAGCATCGGGCACTTCTCTTTTTATTATATCTTCAAGTTCATGTATATTCTTTATTCGGTTGTTGATAAAGAATACCTGCCCATTACGGCTCATTTCAAACTCTATAGCTTCACGAATAATCAACGGATCGAAAGTATGCACTTCCGTCTGTATGGGATACCTGTTTGGAGGAGGCGTTGTTATTGCAGACAAATCTCTTGCACCCATCAACGAAAACTGTAATGTACGTGGAATAGGCGTAGCTGTCATCGTTAACGTATCCACATTAGACTTCATTTGCTTCAATTTCTCTTTTACAGCAACACCAAACTTTTGCTCTTCGTCTATTATTAGCAAGCCTAAATCTTTAAACTGAATATCTTTGCCTACAATGCGATGCGTACCAATCAGTATATCAACTTTTCCCTCCTTCAAATCGTTTAGAACCTCTTTAATTTGTCCTGCCGACCGTGCCCTGCTGATATATTCTACACGGCAAGGAAAGTCTTTAAGCCTCTCTTTAAATGTTTGATAGTGCTGATAGGCTAAAACTGTTGTAGGAACCAATACTGCAACTTGCTTATTATCTGTTACGGCCTTAAATGCAGCCCGAATAGATACTTCTGTTTTTCCAAACCCAACATCGCCGCAAATCAAGCGATCCATCGGTTTGCTGTTCTCCATATCAAGTTTTACATCCGCAGTCGCTTTCACCTGATCGGGAGTATCTTCATAAATAAATGAGGCTTCGAGCTCATGCTGTAGAAAAGAATCGGGAGCGAAGCTAAACCCTTCTTCTTGTCGGCGTTTGGCGTATAGTTGTATCAGGTCTCGGGCAATATCCTTTACTTTATTTTTGGTTTTCTCCTTAATCTTATTCCATGCCCCTGTACCCAATTTATTGATGCGTGGCGGTTCGCCTTCCTTCCCTCTATACTTTGATATTTTATGTAAAGAGTGCAGAGAAACAAAGATAACGTCATTGTTCAAATAAATGAGTTTTATCAACTCCTGCATCTTCCCATTCATATCAGACCGCACAAGGCCTCCAAATTGACCTACACCATGATCGATATGTACGATATAATCTCCTATCTGAAACTGTTGAAGCTCCTTTAAAGACAACGCAAACTTTCCTGAACGTACCCTATCGGATTTAAGGTTATATTTATGATAACGGTCAAAAATCTGGTGATCGGTAAAACAGCAGATTTTTAAAGTTTCGTCAATAAACCCTTCGGATAAAGTTCTTTCTACTGGTGTAAAATTGATATTATCCCCCCTGTCTTCAAAAATAGACTTTAGCCGCTTCTGTTGCTTCTCACTATCACTTAATATATATATAGTATATTCTTTATCAAGATATTTGTGAAGAGTTTCACTGATCAGGTCAAAGTTTTTATGAAACGAAGGCTGTATATCTGTTTTGAATTCGACAACAGCTTCTGCCTGTATTTTATTCCCGAAATGAATATGCTTGAATCCCTTTACCAACGCATCATATTCACCCCTTAGCGTCAACTTATTTTGTAAATCTTTCTCATATTCAGGATTATCCAAAATAGTAGAATCATTATATACACTCTCTACTTTGTCGCTAGCCCATACAAAATCCTTAAATGCAATAACCGTATCCTTTGGAATCAGTTTCAGCAATGACTCCCGATCCATATTCGACTTTTGCATGTCAGGGATAATCTGTATCTGGTTTAGTTTCTCTTTCGACAACTGTGTTTCGATATCAAAAGTTCGTATAGTACTCACTTCATCACCAAAAAAGTCGATACGATAAGGATATTCGCTCGAAAAAGAAAAAACGTCCAGTATACTTCCCCTGATAGCATATTGTCCCGGCTCATACACATAGTCAACGTATTCAAATCCAAAGCTATCCAACATTTCAGATACGAAATTACGATCGATCTCTTCATCCACCGACATCTGTATCGTATTTTTCTTCAGTATATCTTTAGCTACAGCCTTTTCGGCTAATGCCTCCGGATAAGTTACAATTATCAGGTTTTTATCTTCAACCTGCAACTGTCCCATCACCTCGGTACGAAGAATTTCATTGGCAGCATCTATCTGTCCGTATTTTATCGCTCGTTTGTATGCCGAAGGAAAGAATAAAACTTTATCTGAGTCTAAAATCTGATTCAAGTCGTGATAAAAATAGCCCGCACTTTCTAAGTCGTTTAGCACAAACAAATAGCAGCTATCCGTCTTGTGAAACAAGGCTGTAGCAAACATAGACGCAGACGAACCCTGCAAGCCTTTTACATAGATATCTTTATGCTTAGACAATAAATCTATTATTGCCGGGATATTTTTGTGAGCCTCAAAAATTTGCTGAAGTATGGATAATTTTAACACTGTAAAAAATTTAATTGGGATGCAAAATTAATAAAATTATTGTTGTGTTGTATTTGCAACGTGTTTATAATATGGATATAATATATAAATTTTATCAATCCGAAACATTTATGACCACCTATCAATTCAATGCAAATATTACTCTCAAAAAGTGACAACACACATAAAGCATAATAGTCTATATATTAACAACATACGAGAAAAAGGTGACAAAAGTGACACTTTTATAAAGGTTTTATATTGTCACTTTATATTTACTTGAAAACCTCTATTATTAGACAATTTTCCACAAATATTGTAATGCAAACAAAAGCGTTTAAACCTGAAACATTAAGAGCAAATTAATGACTAGTTTCCTAGTCAACTTAAAAAAAATAGGATAAAATTTGTTTTTAAAAAAAAGTTTATAACTTTGTGATCACTTTTATAGCGAAATAATGACAAATTGCTTTTTACATATCCTCAGTCTCATTGATATTCTCCTCGTCGGCCAGAATAAATGAGAAAGGTATGTATATTAAGTTAAGTATATAATAAGGAAATTAACATAGGCCTTTCTCATTCAATGGGAAAGGTTTTTTTTTAACTGTATGTATAATTGTTATGGGATTTGAATTAAGAAGTTCGACTAGTACACAAGGACGGCGTATGGCCGGGGCCAGAGCTCTATGGAGAGCCAATGGCATGAAAGAAGAACAAATGGGAAAACCACTCATTGCTATCGTCAATTCATTTACTCAATTTGTTCCGGGACATGTACACCTCCATGATATTGGTCAGAAAGTAAAAGCAGAGATTGAAGCTTTGGGATGCTTTGCTGCCGAATTTAATACCATAGCTATAGACGATGGTATTGCCATGGGACACGATGGAATGTTATATTCTCTTCCATCCCGAGACTTGATTGCAGATAGTGTAGAATATATGGTGAATGCTCACAAGGCAGATGCAATGGTATGTATCAGTAATTGTGATAAGATCACTCCCGGTATGCTGATGGCAGCTATGAGATTAAACATCCCAACTGTATTTGTATCCGGAGGACCAATGGAAGCAGGAGAGCTTGACAATAAACACCTCGACCTGATAGATGCGATGATAAAAGCTGCGGATGATACCGTTTCGGATAAAGAAGTAAATGCCATAGAACGTGCAGCATGTCCTACATGCGGATCTTGTTCGGGTATGTTTACTGCTAACTCGATGAACTGCCTGAACGAAGCCATAGGGCTTGCATTACCGGGCAATGGAACAATCGTTGCCACACATGCAAACCGATCGAAATTATTCCAAGATGCTGCAAAACAAATTGTAAATAATGCTTATCGTTATTACAGAGACGGTGATGAATCGGTACTTCCTAGAAATATAGCTACCAAAACGGCTTTTCTGAATGCTATGACATTAGATATAGCGATGGGAGGTTCTACAAATACAATCCTTCACCTGTTAGCCATAGCACAAGAAGGCGAAGTAGACTTCACAATGGACGATATAGACAAACTGTCGCGCAAAACACCATGTTTGTGCAAAGTAGCTCCTAATACTCAAAAATATCATATACAAGATGTCAACCGTGCAGGAGGTATACTTGGTATTTTGAACGAATTGAATAAAGGTGGGTTGATTAATACTGCCGTTTCACGAATCGACGGACTTTCTCTTGCTGAAGCTATAGACAAATATGATATAACAAAAGCTAATCCGGAAAAAGCCGCCGAGGATTTATATAAATCAGCACCCGGAAATAAGTTTAATCTTGTAATGGGCTCTCAAAACAGTAGCTACCCTACTCTCGATACCGACAGAGAAAACGGCTGTATCCGCAGTATGGAGCATGCATATACCAAAGACGGAGGATTGGCTATACTGAAAGGTAACATCGCCCTAAATGGTTGCGTTGTAAAAACTGCGGGTGTAGACGAAAGTATATTTAAATTTTCGGGAAGAGCCAAAGTTTTTCATTCTCAGGATGCAGCATGTGAAGGGATATTGAAAGGAGACGTACAAGCCGGCGATGTTGTTGTCATCACATACGAAGGACCTAAAGGAGGACCGGGTATGCAAGAAATGCTCTACCCTACATCATATATCAAATCTAAACACCTGGGTAAAGAATGCGCCCTTATTACAGACGGACGCTTCTCGGGTGGAACATCCGGTCTTTCTATTGGGCACGTTTCGCCCGAAGCTGCATCAGGTGGGGCTATCGGCTTGGTTAAAGACGGAGATATTATAGATATAGATATTCCGAATCGTTCTATCGATGTACGCATATCCGATGCAGAACTGGAGACACGCCGACAAGAGGAACTTGCCAAAGGTAAAGAGGCATTTAAACCAATTCGTAATCGTACGGTATCCAAAGCATTACGCGCTTATGCAAGCATGGTTAGTTCGGCTGATTTAGGTGGAATAAGAATCATTGAATAAAACAGCACAAAATAGAGACAAATATCATGGATAAAAATAAAATTACAGGAAGTGAAGCCCTTATTCAATCATTGTTGAGTGAAGGTGTAGATACCATATTCGGGTATCCGGGCGGAGCCATAATGCCCGTATTTGACAGTTTATATCATTATAAAGATAAAATAAATCATATTCTTGTTCGTCACGAACAAGGTGCTACACATGCAGCTCAAGGGTTTGCACGCACTTCTGGAAAAGTAGGCGTTGCTTTAGTAACCTCAGGGCCCGGTGCAACTAATACCGTAACAGGAATTGCCGATGCAATGATAGATAGTACCCCCATTGTTGTTATATCCGGGCAGGTTGCTTCTTCGTTATTAGGAAGTGATGCCTTCCAGGAAGCTGATGTAGTGGGTATTACGCAACCTGTATGCAAATGGGCATATCAGATTCGCAGAGCCGAAGATATACCATCGGCAGTAGCTAGGGCATTCTATATAGCATCAACCGGAAGACCCGGACCGGTAGTTCTGGATATAACCAAAGATGCTCAATTTGGACAAATGGATAAATCAGAATACAAAAAAGTTGATTTTATTCGTAGCTATCAGCCTAAACCTGAAGTGAAACTATCCGAAATGGAAGTAGCTGCCCAAATAATAAACAGTGCAAAAAAACCTCTAGCTCTTGTGGGACAGGGTGTTATTTTGGGCGGAGCAGAAAAAGAATTGCTTGCTTTTCTCGAAAAGGCAGGTATTCCTGCGGCATCTACGGTATTGGGACTATCTGCGATACCGTCCGATCATCCTTTACAGATTGGTATGTTAGGGATGCATGGCAATGTTGGCCCTAATCAGAAAACTAATGAATGTGATGTACTTATTGGTATTGGCATGCGTTTCGACGACCGTGTAACGGGAGATCTTAAGACATACGCAAAACAGGCAAAAGTAATCCACTTTGATATCGATAAAGCCGAAATAAACAAAAACGTATCTGTTACAGCTCGTGTATTGGGAGATGTAAAAGAAACACTACCTAAGGTCACAGAATTACTTACCCCTGCCACCCATAGCGATTGGCTTGCAGAGTTCAAAGCCTGTTATCAGAGAGAGTATGACGTTGTTATAGATAGCGAGTTATACCCTACATCGGGACAGTTGAAGATGGGTGAAGTTATCAATAAAGTATCCGAAGCTACAAACAACGATGCTGTATTGGTTACGGATGTAGGTCAACATCAGATGATGGCTGTACGCTACTTCAAATACAATAGAACACGCAGTGTGGTTACATCAGGAGGACTGGGTACAATGGGCTTTGGATTGCCTGCCGCTATCGGTGCAAAATATGGAACACCGGATCGCACTGTATGCCTTTTTGTTGGTGATGGAGGTATTCAGATGACCATACAGGAGTTAGGTACGATAATGCAATATAACGTTGACGTTAAAATCATTATATTGAACAACCACTTCTTGGGCATGGTACGCCAGTGGCAAGAATTATTCTTTGATGAAAGATATTCCGAAACCCGGATGAATAATCCTGATTTTGTGAAAATAGCTGAAGCATATAATATTCCGGCAAAGAAGGTGGACGACCGCAATGAATTGGACGGAGCCATAAAAGAAATGCTGGATCACAAAGGCGCTTATTTACTAGACGTACAAGTAGAGGTTAAAGGCATGGTTTACCCGATGGTTCCTGCCGGTACTTGCGTTACAAATATATTATTAGGTAACGAATAAGTTCATTATATTGATGAGATTCGTTAAATTTGAAACTGTCTTATATTACAGTTGTAAAAAATAAATCTTATGCAAGATAAAACATTATATACGATAACTATATTTTCTGAGAATACCGTTGGTCTGTTGAGTCAGGTAACCAGTGTATTCGTTCGTCGTCAATTGAATATTGAGACTCTCTCTGTTTCAGCTTCAGCCTTAGAGGGCATACATAAGTTCACCATCACAGTTTTTTGTGACGAAGATGTTGTTAAAAAAGTTGTGCTTCAAATAGATAAACGAGTAGATGTACTGAAAGCATATTACAATACCGATGAAGAGCTTATTCATCAAGAAATCGCTCTCTATAAACTATCTACGCCCGATTTTCTTAAAATAGAATCGGTAGAAGAGCTTATCCGCAAACATAATGCACATATTCTCGACATAAATGAAAACTGTGTTGTTTTGGAAAAAACCGGACACTATAAAGAGACTCAAGATCTATTTGAAGAACTGAGTAAAAGTATTGGGGTTCTTCAGTTTATACGTTCGGGGCGGATAGCAATTACAAAATCGAAAGTTGAGCGATTAAGCGATATGCTAGCCGAGTTAGATAAAAGACATAAAGCGCAACACACAAACTAATATATTCATTCAAAACTATATTTAATGTTTGCTCCTATAGGAAGATACGAATTTACGATCGATGCATACTTAACCGATTTCAGAGGCAGAGCCACTTTGCCCATGATTGGAGGTTTTATGCTGCAAGCAGCAACAAAGCATGCCGATGAACGTGGGTTTGGATACTCATCGATGACTTCTCAGCAACGGGTCTGGGTTTTATCCCGAATGGCAATCGAGCTGTTCGAATATCCGAAGAACGACACTAACATGATAATCAAGACGTGGATTGTTAGCGTAAACAGGTTGTTCACAGAGCGTCATTTTGCTTTCGAAGACTCTGACGGAAAAACAATCGGTTATGCGAGATCACTATGGGCTTCGATAGATCTTAAAACTCGTAAACCAACCAATCTGACAGAGCTGGATGGTTTGTCTGATTATGCCTATACGGAAAAAGAATGTCCGATAGAAGGATTAAGCAAAATCTCAGCCTTAAAGGAGAATTATGAAAAAGTGGATGAGTTTATTGTAAAATATAGCGATGTGGATATTAATAAACACCTGAACAGTATGAAGTATATCGAACATTTTGTAGATGTGTTTGATATAGATATGTTCAAGGATAAAGAAATCAGACGAATAGAGATAAATTATATATCCGAAGGGCGCTACGGCTCCAAGTTGGATATATTGAAAAGAGAAGAAGAAGATTCTAATTTTATTTTAGAAATGAAAGACGGAGAAACGAGCGTATGCTCGACCCGTATTATATGGAAACAATTTTGAACCTAAATATTTTATTTAATAAAAACAAATTATGGCAGAAATGAACTTTGGCGGGGTAGTAGAAAAAGTAGTTACCCGTGAAGAATTCCCTTTGGAAAAAGCAAGAGAAGTATTGAAAAATGAAACCATTGCTGTTATCGGTTATGGCGTACAAGGTCCGGGACAAGCATTAAACCTTAGAGATAACGGATTTAACGTAATTGTAGGACAAAGAAAAGGTGGCAAAACATGGGAAAAAGCAATAGCTGACGGATGGGTTCCGGGCGAAACATTATTTGATATCGAAGAAGCTGCAGCCAAAGGTACTATCATACAATATCTATTGTCTGATGCTGCTCAGATAGAAGTGTGGCCACGTCTTAAACCTTACCTGACTGCAGGAAAAGCTCTTTACTTTTCTCATGGGTTTGGTATTACATATAAAGAACGTACAGGAATTGTTCCTCCTGCCGACATCGATGTAATTCTTGTTGCTCCAAAAGGTTCAGGAACAAGTCTTCGTCGCATGTTCCTCGAAGGACGCGGTTTGAATTCAAGCTATGCTATCTTCCAAGATGCCACAGGTCGTGCATTCGATAGAACTGTGTCTCTGGGAATTGGTGTTGGTTCGGGATATTTGTTTGAAACAGATTTCAAGCGTGAAGTATACTCTGACCTTACAGGAGAGCGTGGAACATTGATGGGTGCAATACAAGGTATCCTGCTTGCTCAATATGAAGTGCTACGTGAAAACGGTCACTCTCCATCTGAAGCATTTAACGAAACTGTAGAAGAGCTTACTCAGTCTTTGATGCCACTGTTTGCTGAAAAAGGAATGGACTGGATGTATGCAAACTGTTCTACTACAGCACAACGAGGTGCGCTAGACTGGATGGGGCCTTTCCATGATGCAACAAAACCTGTATTTGCCAAACTATATTCAGAAGTAGCAAACGGTAATGAAGCACAACGCTCTATCGATACCAACTCTAAACCTGACTATCGTGAAAAGCTTGAGGAAGAACTAAAAGCTCTTCGTGAAAGCGAAATGTGGCGTACAGGTGCAGTTGTAAGAAAATTGAGACCAGAAAATAACTAATTATTGATTTTCAATATCATACGCGTAAAGAGGCTGTTTTTATTCAGCCTCTTTTTATTTAGGACTAGTCAACTACTCAACCTTATGAGTATTAGTCATTAAATGCTCTAAACCCGAAGGAAGAAAAAGAATTTTCCAATACAGTTTCGGCAAAAAATAACTATTGTGAAAAAATAAAAAATCAGTATATAAAATGTTATTTATCAATATTTGAGAAAACAACACGAAATAAGAAGCCGTTAAAAAAAGAGGTTAGTAATTGGATAATAATTAAATTTTTAAGATTATGAATACCTCGAATTTTTTAAAAGACCCGCATTTGAGTAAAGAAACCAAAGAGTATCTGAAGGTTTTGAATTCTGGTGGAAAACCGGTTGAATCATTATCTGTATCCGATGCACGTAATGTATTGGTCGATACCCAAGCTGCAATAAAAGTAGATGTTAGTGGTATTGAGGAAACAGAAAAAGTAATATTAGTCGATGAACGTGACATAAAACTATATATTGTACGGCCAGATAAAGCTAAAGGTAAACTCCCTGTATTTATTTTTATACATGGTGGAGGCTGGGTTCTTGGAGATTATCAAACTCATAAACGCCTGGTTCGCGACTTAGTCATTGAGTCGGGGTATGCTTGTGTCTTTATTGAATATAGCCGTTCGCCCGAAGCTAAATATCCAATAGCATTGAATGAATGTTATGCGGCCACAAAGTGGGTTGCAGAACATGGCGATGAAATAAATGTAGATGGAAAAAGGTTAGCTATTGTAGGAAATAGCGCAGGAGGAAATATGACTATCGGGACTTGCCTGAAGGCAAAGGGTAATAAAGGACCGGATATTAAATGTCAGATTCTATTGTGGCCATATTCAGACGCTGGTATAAACACCGAATCATTCAAAAAATATGGAGAAGAAAGATTCCTAACTAAATCTTTAATGATTTGGATGAGAGACAACTACTTATCAAATAAAGCCCAACACGATGATATCTATGTATCCCCTGTACGTGCTACAATCAACCAGTTGAAAGGATTGCCTCCTACACTCATCGAAGTTGCCGAAAATGATATATTGAGAGATGCCGGAGAAGAATTAGGGCGCAAACTTGATGAAGCCGGAGTTGATGTTACTACAGTAAGATTTAACGGAGTAATTCATGATTGGGGTCTATTGAATGGTTATGCAGACCTGCCTTCGACCAGAAATATGATAGTATTTACGGCAGCTATGCTTAAGAAATATTTAGAATAATCCTTATATGGTAAGTAGGAATCTTATTGAAAAAAGAGAATAAATAACTCTCTATCATTTTTATTGTATAACAAAAACTTATTCTTATCTTTGCACCCGCTAATAACAATTATGTATAATTAAAATTAACTAGAAAGAAATGGCTACAAAGATCCGTTTACAAAGACGAGGACGTAAAGGTTATCCTTTTTACCACATCGTCATTGCAGATAGCAGAGCTCCACGTGATGGAAAATTTATTGAAAAGGTTGGTTCTTACAATCCTAACACCAATCCTGCTACGATAACTATAAATTTCGACAGGGCTTTGTACTGGTTACAAGTTGGTGCTCAACCTACCGACACTACTCGTAACATCCTTTCTGAAGAAGGTGTTTTGTTAAAGAAACACTTACTTGGTGGTGTTGCTAAAGGTGCTTTTACTGAAGCTGATGCAGAAAAGAAATTTGAAGCATGGAAAGCTGAAAAAGAAAAAGGTACTCAAGCAGCTATCAACAAGAATCAAACAAAAGCTCAGGCAGAAGCTAAAGCACGTTTAGACGCTGAAAAAGCTGCAAACAAAGCAAAAGCTGAAGCTGTAGCTCAAAAGAAAGCAGAAGAAAATGCAGCACAAGCAGAGGCAGCAGCTGAAGCAAGTGAAGAAGTAGTAGAAACACCTGCTGCTGAAACAGAAGCTCCTGCAGAAGAGAAAAGTGCTGAATAATTTGTGTTAAACAGCATAAAAAGGCATCCAATAGGATGCCTTTTCTTTTTTACAATAGATATTATTGGAGTATATTATTTTTCATCCAACCTTATTTTATTTATTACTTGCTTGATATAGTATCCTGACTCTATCTTCAAACTGAGATTTATTGTATTTCGTTTCATCTCATTATATTGCTCTTTTGTAAGAGACAATAAGCGTGGTTTTATTTCTTGCAACGAATTTATCGAAAAACCAACCCCATGTTCTAAAACAAATGGAGCCATAGCAGCCTGATTCCAAATAATTATAGGCAAATGACAACGAATATATAATGATACCTTATGAGGATTATTAAATTGCAGATAAGAACCAAAACTACCGGAACAAGTATCAATCGAATCCCCATCCCAAACCAATCCAAAATCACCTGCAATAGTGCTGATCAGATCATCACTCTGAACAAAGCCTTTATAAACAAAGTAAGGATTCTTTAATTCCTGTTCTGTAGGCTCGAAACCGGTACCATAAAGATTGAAAATAAATGAATCTACATGATCACTGAATTTATACAAGAATAGATTTTTGCGTCGACTAAGCCCTCCGGCATAATTAACAACATAGTTTTGATCATCATCTGATCTAAATTTTGAAGTGTTTTTGCATTTTGACAGATAATCCCATATATCAAGAGTTACAGTCTCTCCTTTGTAATTATTCTCTTTCAACCATTTTGCCATACTCTTATTTAAGGCTATAATGTAATCGGAATTATTTAGGAGCGTAATTTCTTTGTCCAGAGTAAGCTTCTGCCTTCTAAAAGTTCCTAAATCGTGGATAAGTGTAATTATTTTAGTGCCTTTCAAATGAGCAATACCACAAATGAATCCATAATATTTTTTCATTGGATACTGAAGAAATAAAATACCTTTAAATGGCATTAATATTACAGCTTTTAGTATCCCTGTAATATTTAAAACAAAATCAATGATTTTATTGTTGCTTGAACTTTGTTTCCATCCTATATTCTCAAACCCAATGCCTTGTAAAACTAACTCTACATCTGTTTTTGCTTTTCCACCGGCACTCTCTATTCTTTTATAGTTTCTGGATATAAAAACTTTTTTCATAGATTTAGGTTAAAAGTTTATAAACTATTTAATCTTAAATTAGAAATATACCAACAATCAGATTATACTTCTAAAGCTCCTATAAGGTCTGTAATGGAATTTATATTGTTTTTATCCAGATATTCTTTTATGCCATCTACAACCTTTACCGAGATTGTAGGGTCTATAAAGTTGTGTGTTCCTATTTGTATAGCAGAAGAGCCGGCAAGGATAAATTCAATGGCATCTTGCCACGATGATATCCCTCCCATGCCTATCACAGGTATTTTTACAGCATTGTAAGTTTGCCAAACCATTCTAAGCGCAATAGGCTTCACGCATGGACCGGATAGCCCTCCGGTAACAGTAGATAACACCGGACGCCTCTTATTTATGTCTACAGCCATTCCTAATAGTGTATTGATCAAAGAAACAGCATCAGCACCTTCACCCTCTACGGCTTTTGCGATTTCTGTTATATCGGTTACGTTAGGAGACAGCTTTACGATAAGGGTCTTATTCCATACTTCACGTACAGCTTTTGTTACATCAGCAGCAGAACAAGCAGAAGTACCGAATGCCATACCCCCTTCTTTTACATTTGGGCAGGAAATATTAAGCTCAATAGCCGGTATTTTTTCGAGAGCTACCAACTTTTGAGAACATTCTACATAATCTTCGATAGTTGATCCCGAGACGTTCACAATGATCTTTGTATCAAAGTCTTTTATCTCGGGGTATATATTTGAAACAAAGTAATCTACGCCCTTATTTTGCAGTCCCACCGCATTAAGCATTCCCGATGGGGTTTCTGCCATACGAGGATAATCGTTTCCCTGCCTTTCGCGAATAGTAGTTCCTTTTACAAAAACACCACCAATTCGCCCCAAGTCCATAAAGTCAGAATATTCCTTTCCATACCCGAAAGTACCGGATGCTGTCATTACCGGGTTCTTTAAATGGAGGTTTCCGATACTTACTTTTAGTTTATCCATGTCAAATTTTCTATATTAAATACGGGTCCCTCTGTACATACACAAACATTCCCTTCGCGCGTCTTCTCTACACAACACAAACACACACCAAACCCGCATGCCATAAGGTTTTCGAGCGACACTTCACACTCTATTTTATTCGTGTTGGCATATTTGGCTACAGCTACCATCATAGGCTTAGGACCACAGGTATAAATTTTGGATATTTGAGTGTTTTTTAATACAGAGTGATCTGTTACATATCCTTTTTCTCCGAAACTTCCATCTTCAGTGGTACAATACAGTTCACCATATTTTCTGAAATCATCCAATTGGAGTAAATCATTTTTTGATCTGGCACCTAAGAGAAATTTAGGATTAAAGCCTGCTTCCTTGAGACGTGCGCCAAGGAATAACATAGGAGCAGTACCTACACCTCCACCAATAAGAAGAAGTTCTTGCTCCGGATTCGAAGTAGGAACTGTAAATGTATTACCTAACGGTAATAGAAGGTTTACAATATCGCCCTGTTTGTACTCACACATTTTCTTGGTTCCATCACCTACAGCCTGAACAAGTAGCCATAATTCGTTTTTTTGCTTATCCACAAAGTTTACCGAAATAGGGCGTCTAAGATAGGTTGAGGGAGATCCATCAACTCTCACTTCTACAAATTGCCCGGGATGCATTTCGGTTAAGGGAGTCTTATCTGTTGTAGTGAGCTTAATGAGGCTATAGTTTTGGTTTAGTTGATCATTTTGAGTAACAACTAAATCCATCATTTTTTTCATCAACCTATTATTTAGAGATAAATATTTCCTGAGTTATTTCGAGTACAAAGTTAATAAAGTTTGACTTTATAATAAAATTAGGAAAGACTTTAATTTATTCACAAGTTTTACTACCTTTATGTCAAACATATTACACCAATATAAGCATATTCCGCATGAAAACATTCCAGAATCACATCATTATTGCTATTAAAATATCATTTTGAAACAAGAGGTTTATAATCTGTTCTTCTTTTATTCATAGTGATTATCTATATCAAGCATTTGTCTAACATACATCTAAACTTAAATAATTATGGAATTGCCTTTTGCCGAACCTTGGAAGATCAAAATGATCGAACCTATTCATAAAAGTACGCGCGACGAACGTGAACAATGGCTGAAAAATGCTAAATACAATATGTTTAAGTTAAGATCGGAACAAGTTTATATAGACCTGATAACAGACTCAGGAACAGGTGCCATGAGCGACAGGCAATGGGCTGGCATGATGGTTGGAGACGAGAGCTATGCCGGAGCGTCTTCATATTACAAAATGAAGGATATGATAACGCATATTACAGGGTTTGAATATGTTCTGCCTACACATCAAGGACGTGCGGCTGAGAATGTCTTATTTTCTTGCCTAATCAAAGAAGGTGATGTATGTCCCGGTAATTCGCATTTCGATACAACAAAAGGTCATATAGAATCCAGAAAGGCCATTGCTTTGGATTGTACGATAGATGAGGCTAAAGACACTCAACTAGAAATTCCATTCAAAGGGAATGTTGATATCAAAAAACTTGAGGAAGCTTTGAAAAAGTATGGAGATCGTACCCCCTTTATTATTATAACCATAACGAATAATACCGCAGGTGGACAGCCTGTATCTATGCAGAATCTACAGGAAACACGTATGATTGCAAATAAGTACGCAAAAAAGGTAATATTTGACTCAGCCCGATTTGCAGAGAATGCATATTTTATCAAGAAACGAGAGAAAGGATATGAAAATAAGACAATAAAAGAAATCTGCGATGAAATGTTCTCGTATGCCGATGCTATGACCATGAGTGCAAAGAAAGATGCTATTGTAAATATGGGAGGATTCTTTGCTACAAATCTGAAAGAGTGGTACGACGTAGCCAAAATAAAGGGAATTGCCTATGAGGGATATATCACTTATGGTGGTATGAGTGGACGTGATATGAACGCTTTGGCTATAGGTCTGGATGAAAATACAGAGTTTGAAAGTCTCGAAAGCAGAGTAAAACAAGTTGAATATCTTGGCAAGAAGCTTGATGAATATAATATTCCATATCAACGTCCAGCAGGAGGACATGCAATCTTTGTAGATGCGTCGAAAGTATTACCAAATATACCTAAAGAACAGTTTCCGGCACAAACATTAGCTGCAGAATTATATCTTGAAGCGGGTATTAGAGGTTGTGAGATAGGTTATCTATTAGCAGACCGAGACCCTGTAACCCGGAAAAATCGTTTCGATGGGCTCGATTTACTGCGTTTAGCCATACCTAGGCGTGTTTATACAGACAATCATATGAATGTAATAGCAGTAGCCTTAAAGAATATATTCGATCGCAGAGAATCAATTACAAAAGGACTAACGATTACTTGGGAAGCTGATTTGTTAAGACACTTTACAGTCGAACTTAAAAGGATAAAATAGTAATATAATTATAGTATACAAGACAAATAAACCTCTCGGAATATAAGAATTCGGAGAGGTTTTTTATTTTTTATAGACAAATTTATCTTATACAAAAGTGTTCTTTGATATATTTTTGAATATATAAGAAGTTACATTAGTAATAAGTAATAAAAGTGTCACTTTTGTCACTTACTAAGGATAAACATATGTATACTAATCAATTACATTGAAAATACAGAGTCGAATAAATAGAAAAGTAGATATTTATAATGGCTTATTATCAGCATTAAATGTTTCAAAAGTATTATCCGAATAATATATAATTATTTTAGTTACTTTCCGCTCAGGTGCTTTTTGATATATAACAGATTGTTTTACAACATCTTCATCTGCTTTTTGAGGCTTCTCAACTATTATTTCCTTGCGATATTCAGGTTCAGGTTTATCGGATGGCTGAGATATTTCATTCTGAGAGAATAAATCCGGCTGAAGATTAGAATTTATGGGTATACTTGAATTAGAGGTATGTGATTTTTCTCTATTATCGGTTTTATACATATTACCATTTCCGGTTAATAACCAATCCGAATCGATATAATCCATTTTTGATAGAATACGAGATACAACATCCAAACTAGGATTATTCCGTCCATTTAGTATATGAGATATTACAGCACGCCCTAATTGCAACTTATCTGCAAAAGCAGATGGCGTTAAATGCTCATTATCCATTATAAGCTTGATTCTATCCTTCATATTTTTGTATATTATCAGAACACAAATGTAAACTTTATATTTTACAAATGGAAAATGTTTCTGTTTATATTTGTAAATTACATTTGGATACAGAAATATACTTTTGTAATAAACGTGTATGTATACAAATGAATATAGTATAAATAATCACTTTATAAAAAATATATAATAAACTAATTATTATATAAATAAAATAATAAAATATCTGATTTAGAGACAATATTATTGTATATAATGAATTATGACTAATATATCTAAATTATTACTTTATTTTATATAAATAAATAGCTGATATATACATCATTATATTAAGGCATAGCAAATATTTTAAGGTTTTACAATTGTTTATTAAATGATATGTAGATAGGTTATATTCAAATGTACACACAAATACATCTGAAAATTTTGATACACATATGTAGAATATTAACTCTAATAAATTGTGAAACATTTGTAAACATTAGTATAATTCACAAATGTTACAGAGAAGAAATACATTATGAAATACATCTAAATTAAAATGATACATTCATATCGCAGGAATAAATTAATTGAAGTATCTTTACGTTTATATAACAATAATTTATAATTCTATGAGAAAAATATCATTATTCATGTTATTTTGTTTTCTCTGCGAGATTCACATATTTGCTTGCACAAATTTTTTAGTTGGCAAATATGCGTCTGTCGATGGGTCAACAATGATAACATATTCGGCAGATTCTTACGCTCTATTTGGAGAGTTGTACCATTGGCCTGCAAAAAAATACTCACAAGGAGAAATGCTAAAAGTATATGAATGGGATTCCGGAAAATATTTAGGAGAAATAGCACAAGCTAGCCAAACATATAATGTAGTTGGTAACATGAACGAGTATCAGGTAACAATAGGCGAAACAACTTTTGGCGGACGTGAAGAATTGGCTGATCCTGATGGTATCATCGACTACGGAAGTCTTATATATATCGCATTGCAACGGGCCAAGACAGCAAGAGAGGCTATTAAAATAATGACCGACCTTGTTGCTGAATATGGTTACTATAGCGGAGGAGAGTCATTCTCGATAGGTGATCCGAATGAAATATGGGTTTTGGAAATGATTGGCAAAGGTAAGGGAAACAAAGGAGCTGTTTGGGTAGCTGTACGTATACCTGACGACTGCATTTCGGCTCATGCAAACCAATCTCGTATACATCAATTTCCTCTAAAAGATCCTAAAAATTGCCTTTACTCCAAAGATGTTATTTCTTTTGCCCGTGAGAAAGGTTATTATACAGGTAAAGATGAGGACTTTAGCTTTTCTAAGGCATATAATCCTCTGGATTTTGGAGGTCAACGTTTTTGTGAAGCTCGCGTTTGGAGTTTCTTTAACAAATGCAATAAAGATATGGCTAAGTTTGTGACCTATGCACAAGGAAAAACTCAAGAACCAATGCCTCTTTATATCAAACCTGACAAAAAGTTATCTCTTGCTGATATACAAGGGATGATGAGAGACCATTACGAAGGAACGGAATTAGATTGGACTAACGATATAGGAGCCGGTCCTTTCAAATCTCCATACCGCTGGGCTCCACTTACTTGGAAAGTAGATTCTGTAGAATATTGTAACGAACGCCCTATTGCTACTCAACAGACAGGTTTTGTGTTCACATCTCAGATGCGTTCATGGCTACCCAATTCAATTGGTGGAGTATTATGGTTTGGAACAGATGATGCTGCTCAAACAGTGTTTACACCGATGTATTGTTCTGTAACAGAAGTACCTGAGTGCTATCGTGAAGGTAACGGAGATCTGTATACATTCTCTTGGACATCAAGCTTTTGGATTCAGAATTGGGTATCAAATATGGTATATAATAAATACGATTACATGCACCCTGATTTGAAAAAAGTACAGGATGAATTAGAAGAAAAGTTTCTATCTGAACAAAGTAATACAGAGAAAGAAGCTCTGGAGTTATATAAGAAGTCGCCTGAACAGGCAGTTCAATTCTTAACTAAATATAGTGGGAAGCAAGCACAATATGCATTTGAAAAATGGAAAAAGCTAGGCGAGTTTTTAGTCATCAAATACATGGATGGTGTTGTCCGCAAAGAAAAAGATGGTGAGTTTATCCGTAATGAACATGGAAAACCATCTTCGCCACAACGAGTAGGATATCCTAAAGATTTCTATGAGCGAGTAGTGAAGGAAACCGGAGATAAATATAAAGTTCTTTATTAAATATTTAAGCCCCTCCTACAACGAGGGGCTATTTTATACATTCAGTACCTTATGTCCAAAGGATTTACATATAGTATTCTATTCGTTATAAGTATATTTATACTATTTGTTTTAACTCTATTTCTAGGCTCTGTATCAATACCGTCGCAAGCTGTCTTTCAAATATTGCAAGGAAATGAAGTTGAGAAACAAGCTTGGACCTATATTATACTCGAATCTCGCTTACCTCAGGCCATCACGGCTCTATTTACAGGAGGAGCAATTGCTGTTTCGGGATTGTTGCTGCAAACAGCTTTTCGCAATCCTCTGGCTGATGCGGGAATATTAGGCATCAGTTCGGGAGCAAACATGGGTGTAGCGATAGTAATTCTTTTAATTGGAAATAGCTTCGGATCGGTAAATGGGTTCAATCTTTCTTACTCGATGACTATTGTATTTGGAGCTTTTGTTGGTGCAGCTATTATTTTAGCTATCATCATGGGGTTCGCATCTATCATCAAAAACAATGTCATGTTACTAATCATTGGTATAATGGTTGGTTATCTTACATCTTCTATCATATCTATTTTAAAATTTTGGAGTACTAGCGAAGACGCATATTCATTTATGATATGGGGCATGGGAGATTTTTCGGGAGTATCGATGGAACAACTGCCTTTTTATTGTATCGTTGTCTCTGTCAGCATACTTCTTTCTATCGTACTAATCAAGCCTTTAAATGCTCTGCTATTAGGAGAAAGATATGCAGCAAACTTAGGTGTAAACATTAAGTTTATCCGCTTTCTACTCTTACTATGTGCAGGACTGATTACTGCAGTAACTTGTGCATTCTGCGGACCTATTGCCTTTATTGGATTAGCTGTTCCACATATCGCTAGACTAATATTGGGAACATCAAACCATAAATCCCTGTTGCCTATTACGATACTAATTGGTTCGACAATGGCTTTACTTTGCAATTTAATATGCGTGCTACCAGGTGCTAGTGGTGTATTGCCATTGAATGCTATCACTCCTATTTTTGGAGCACCTGTAATAATATATGTAATTCTTAATCAGAAAAAAATACAATATTTTCATTAAGTTTACAAATTAATTTATTGAATTCCAAGAAGTTTACTTATGTAAATTGAATATTCCTTACTTTTTTGAATAGACTGTACAGATCACTTATGAATAATATAGAAGTAGTAATTAAGGCTCAAAATATTGGTATTGGCTATGCTAAATCTAAGCATAATAATATTCTTTATAACAACCTGTCGTTCAATTTATATAGAGGAGAACTAGTTTGTCTGATAGGTGCTAATGGTGCAGGAAAATCGACATTATTACGAACTATAAGTGCTTCACAACCAGCGCAAGGAGGCGATATTCTTTTCGAGAATCAAAGTATTTCATCCTTATCAGAAAAAGAATTATCACAACGATTAGGCTTAGTTTTAACAGATAAAACTTCTGCCGGAGGTCTACTCGTCAGAGAACTTGTTGAGCTTGGACGTTATCCTTACACCGGGTTCTTTGGTCAATTATCAGAAAATGATAGATCAATTGTTCAGAAAGCCATGGAAGATGTGGGAATAGCACATAAGGCTAATTCTTATATAGCCGAATTGTCTGATGGGGAGAGACAAAAAGCTATGATAGCCAAAGCTTTATCACAAGAGTGCCCTGTCGTTTTGCTGGATGAACCTACAGCTTTTCTAGATATTGAAAGCCGTATAGAAATTATGAATTTACTCCATAATCTAGCAATGTATAAAAATAAGACAATATTATTGTCAACTCACGATATTGATATGGCCTTGCTCCTAGCCGACCGTCTTTGGCTATTATCTAGAGAGAAAGGGTTGATTACCGGAGTGACAGAAGATATTGTACTATCAGGCACATTGGATGATTTTTTTAAAAGAGATAATATCGTATTTGACAGATACACAGGCAATTTCTTACCAAGAAGAGCGAACAACAAAAAAGTCTATCTTGAAGCAAATGGAATATTATACCACTGGACAAAAAATATATTAGAAAGAAACGGATTCTCTTTAACAAAAGATTTGAATGATGCTATATTCCACATTGAAGCTCAATCGTCTGAACAAATAATAGTAGAATATAATACAATAAAAGTTGAAATTAGCAGCTACGATCAACTTGCTTCATTTTTGAGAACACATAAAACGCTATAATAACATCTATCTACGTTTTCTAGCCATATCAATGCGGAGGAATATAAAGAGAAGAATGGTAAATCCCCACAAAGAAGATCCCCCATAGCTAAAGAAAGGCAAAGGGATTCCTATCACAGGAGTCAAACCTGTTACCATTCCTATATTTATCATCACATGAAAGAGGAAAATACAAGCTACGCAATAGCCGTAAACCCTACCAAAAGTATTTTTCTGACGTTCGGCCAGATAGAATAAACGCAGGATTAGAGCTAAAAATAACAAAAGGACGAATACCGACCCAACAAATCCTTGTTCCTCTCCTACTGTGCAGAATATGAAGTCAGTATCTTGTTCGGGAACATATTTCAATTTAGTCTGAGTACCATTCAGATAACCTTTACCTAAAAGCCCTCCTGAGCCTATTGCGATCTTAGACTGATTCACATTATACCCTGCTCCCATTAAGTCGTCTTCCATACCCAAAGTGACTTTTATACGCATCTGCTGGTGAGGCTGCATTACATCTGAGAAAAGGTAATCTATAGAGCTGACGAATATTAAGCTACTAATAGCAAAAACGGCTGTCAAAAAATACACTTTCGACCAATATTTCTTAGCTAAAAACAAAAGGTATATTACAAGTATGCCAAGAGCTATAAGAGCAATAATACCAAAATCGATATTTACATTAAGTAACGAAATCAGATATGGAATGCCAAATAATGCAATCGTACCCAATATAATATTACGGGATGTCACCTTGTCTTGCCTATAACTAACTAGTAATGCGGCACAGATCAGTATAACTAGAATTATAGTAACAAACTCACCTGTAGATATTATCCCTATATCTGTATCCGAATATTTGAGTCCAATCACAAAAAATGCAATGGCAGAGATTCCCAGAAATAAAATAATTCCCGGCAATCCTTCCCTATATAACATCAAAATAAAGACTGTATATACAAGTGCTGATCCGGTTTCTTTCTGCATTATTATCAATAACATAGGAAGAAGAATCAATCCGGCTACTGTTGCAAGATTTTTAGGAGTTAATAATTTAAAATTATAGGTACTCAGCAGCTTGGCCAAAGCTAAAGCTACTGCAAATTTTGCAAACTCGGCGGGTTGTATTTGTACCGAATCGGTTATTTTAAGCCACGAACGAGACCCTCTGATATCTGTAGATAGAAATATGGTAGCTATGAGTAATAAGATGAATATTATATAAATATAATAAGCCAATATATCGTACAAATTACTATCCAACTTCAATATTATAAAACCCAGAATAATCGATGTGCCAATCCAAGCCAATTGCATACCTGCTCTACCGGATATATCAAACATACTAGTAGTACTTCCGTATTGGTAGCTAGCTCCGTATATACTGAGCCACCCGCACAATACCATAATTAGATATAATGCGATAGTAAACCAATCTATACTACTTTTTATATGTTCATCTTCTCTTCTGTACATTCCTAATTATTGATTATCAGCAGGGCTTAAAGAAAATGGCTCTATCGATGTTTCATCTACTGCACCATCAGTATTTAATACTGCTGGCTGAGAAAACTCATCATACTTCTTATTAGCCCTATTCCAATTAAAAAATGTTTGTGGCAAAATTGTTGTAGTTGCAATTCTTTCTTCAATATATTTATCAGATGCAGGCACCTCTCCTTTCAAGTACTTCTGAATCATCAGGCGTCCGATAGGAACAGCAAATGTAGCACCAAATCCTGCATTTTCAACAATTACACAAATAGCAACCTTTGGATTGTCTTTAGGAGCAAAACCCATAAATAATGAGTGATCTTTACCATGTGGATTTTCAGCAGTACCAGTCTTTCCACAAACCTCAATATCAGGTATATTAGCACCTCTACACGTACCCCCGGTTACAGCATGAGCCATCCCCTCTACTACATATTCATAATATTCTTTTTTTATTCCGGTATAATGAGGATGCGTATATATACTGTCTAAAGGTGTATCTTGTATCTGACGCACAACATGAGGGGCATAATAGAACCCTCTGTTAGAGATAGTTGCAGCGAAATTAGCAATTTGTAAAGGGGTAGCTGTTATTTCGCCCTGACCTATTGCAATAGAAATAATATTAGAAGCGCTCCAATTCTCTCTTTTGAAAGCTCTGCTATAAAAATTAGCATTTGGAATAAAGCCTCGCTTCTCAGAAGGTAAATCTACGCCTAATCGATAGCCAAATCCCATATCAACCATATGATCTTTCCAAATGTCAAATGCTTCAACAGTACTTTTATACTTCTTTCTGTTTCCTAACATTGCTGCTAATCCATAGCAGAAATATGAGTTACAAGAGGTTGCTATAGCAGGTACCAATGACAATGGTGAACCATGAGGGTGACATTTAGGGCGACCACCCAATGGCGGATATCCTCCTGCACACGCATATAATGTATTGGAAGTAATGATATCTTCTTGAAGGAAAATCAAACCTTGTGTTGGCTTAAAAGTCGATCCGGGAGGATACATCCCTTGAATAGCCCTGTTAAACAATGGTTTAAGAGGATTGTCTTCCAGTTCTTTATAACTTTTACTAAAATTACGCCCCAACAACATAGAAGGGTCATAAGTTGGAGATGTAACCAAGCATAATATCTCTCCGGTTGAAGGTTCGATCATAACAACACATCCAACTTTATTCTGAAGAAGATATTCTCCGTATGCTTGTAAATCTATATCTACAGAAAGCGTGAGATTTTTTCCTGATACAGGAGACTTATCAAACTTTCCATTTTCATATCGCCCTTGAATACGTCCATGAGCATCTCTTAATAAAATTTCAATGCCTTTTTCTCCCCTAAGATAGTTTTCATAAGAAGCCTCAAGTCCCGATTTCCCTCCATAATCACCTCTCACATAGTAAGAGTCATTCTCCAGTTGACTTCTGCTCACCTCTGCCACATACCCTAATAACAATCCGGCATTATGATAATTATATTGGCGCAATGTCCTGTTCTGAATAAAGAAACCAGGGAATTTATACAACTTTTCTTGCAACAATCCACTTTCCTGTGTTGTAAGCTGTGTCATAAACGTTTGCATTGTATATGACGAATATCCGGGGTTCAAACGACGATCTTTTATATCGTTCATCCGTTTGTCAAACTGCTCCCTTGTTATATTCAATGATTTACAAAAATCTAGAGTATCAAAAGGTTGTACCTCACGAGGTATATATACGATATCATATGTAGGCTGGTTATATACCAGTATTCTATCTTTTCTATCAGAGATAACCCCTCTTGCGGGATATAACGTCCTGTTGAAAAAAGCGTTGCCGTCAGCAAAATCCTTATACTCAGGATTCAGAACTTGAAGATTGAAAAGTTGAATTATATATATAAAAATGATGCCACAGGCTATCCCACCCAGTACATATTTTCTTTTAGATAGGTCTAAGACGTTTTTTGCCATGAGTTTTTCTTCTTAAAAGATAAACCTTCAAATGCAAACATCAATAATGATGTGAGTAAAGTAGACAAAAGGATTCGCTGCAAAAGTATCTCCAAATTGAAATATGAGAAAGATTCAATAGAGAGAAGCGCAATGTGATGAATCAGCGTGAGAAATATAGCATATCTTATAAATGCACCTCCTAGTAAAGAGAATCTTGGAGTTTGCTCATCATAATCGTCGACCATAAAGAACAACTTCTGTACAGGCCAGCGGACGAGTCCAACAAAGGTAGAAGCTGCAGCATTTATGCCCGGCGTATTGCAGAAAAGATCAATAACAAGTCCAATTAAAAAGCTTAAAAAGATAACTAAACTTTTATTAGAGCGGATAGGCAATTTTATTATAAAATATACATACGCAAAAGGAACTCCATATCCTAGAAATGAAATCCGATTAAGTACCAATACTTGTAATAATACAAGCATGATAAACATTATTATATACTTTATATTACTGCTCTTGAACATTCTTTATTTTTTGCTCCAACTCTTTTCTCTCATCATCTTTTCCACTAAGCAAAAGCACTCTTTTCAACGAACCAAAATCTGTCGATAATTTGACCTTTAATGAATAGAAATTATCATTCGTTCCACTCTTGTAATCTTCTATTACGCCTACAAATATGCCCTCGGGAAAAATATCGGAGAAACCACTAGTCACAATAGTGTCTCCTTTTTCAACCTTCTCATACTTAGGGTATTCAGTTAGACTTGCATATCGAGGATCGCCACCTTCCCATACTAATGTTCCTGCTGTATTAGAGTTTAATATCTTGCAACTAAATCTACTATGAGGATTTAATACGGGCTGAACTACAGCATAATTTAAAGTTACATCTCTTACAACGCCCACTATACCTTGTTGAGAAACCACCCCCATATCAGTCTGTACCCCATCTTTCTTTCCTTTATTAATAATAATAAAGTTATAAATCTGTGATATAGTATTATTTTCTACACGTGCTATAATATGCGGCTCTTTTTGCCTAGTCCCCAACGAATCGGTAATAAATGCATTTGTCTTTAGAGAGTCATTCTCAAGATCATAAATATAGTCCTTCAATTCTGCTATTTGAGATTGCAATTGAGCATTTTTTAGCAATAGCTCCTCATTCTCGGTTCTTAGCCCAAAATAAGATAATACATTTCCAGAAATAGTATAAACTCTTCCAGTAAACTCATTGGAAGAGTTAAAAAATATACTCTTTTGAAAAGAATTACTACTGAATATAAAATAAAAACAGATTATTTCAAGGAAAATAAACACAAACCAATGGCTATTTTTTCTTAAAAAATTGATTAGGTTATGCATTCTCTGTAATTATCTATATTAAAATAGTTATGATTGGTGATTGTTTGGAAATCACTTCTCTTATCTCATCAAGAAGTTAAACTTCTCTATATTCTTTAGTGCTATACCTGTACCTTTGGCAACAGCATGTAACGGATCTTCTGCTACATGGAATTCGATACCAATCCGATCAGAGAAACGTTTACTTAAACCTCTCAGCAAAGCACCACCACCTGTAAGATAAATACCATTGCGAACGATGTCAGCATACAACTCCGGAGGTGTTTGTTCTAATGCACTCAAGATAGCCGAATCCATTTTAGAAATAGACTTATCCAGACAGTGAGCCATTTCCTGATATGACACAGGAATATCCATAGGCAAAGATGTCATTCTGTTAGGGCCGTGAACAATAAAATCTTCAGGAACATCTTCGTCTGGTAGTTCTGTCAAAGCAGCGCCAACTGCTATTTTAATATTTTCTGCTGTGCGCTCTCCTACTTTGATATTATGCTGACGTCCCATATATTCCTGAATATCTTCGGTAAGATCATCGCCTGCAATCTTTATTGATTTATTTGAGACAATACCTCCAAGAGAAATTACAGCAATTTCTGTTGTACCACCGCCTATATCAACGATCATGTTTCCTTCCGGCGCTTCAACATCAAGGCCAATACCAAGTGCAGCAGCCATCGGTTCATATATCATATAAACATCACGACCTCCGGCATGTTCTGCGGAGTCTCTGATCGCACGGGTTTCAACCTCAGTACTTCCTGACGGAATACAAATAACAATTCTTAATGACGGAGCAAATAAACGTCCTTTGTTATTGAACATTTTTATCAGTCCGCGAATCATTTGTTCCGCAGCCGTAAAGTCAGCAATCACACCATCTTTGAGCGGTCTGATTGTTCTTATATCTTCATGGGTTTTGCCATGCATCTGTCGGGCTTGTTCCCCAACAGCTATGACTTTCCCTGTTTTACGTTCCAATGCCACTACTGATGGCTGATCGACAACAATTTTGTCGTTATGTATGATGATGGTATTGGCAGTACCAAGGTCCATCGCAATTTCCTGAGTAAAAGAGAATAATCCCATATTGATGTTATATTTGCTTATTTACAATTACGTTTAATGTTTAAAATGACGAACTCCCGTCATAACCATAGATATATTGTGTTCGTTACAATATTCTACTGATAGGTTGTCTTTTATAGAGCCCCCCGGTTGAACCACAGCTGTGATACCTGCATTTCCTGCGATCTCGACGCAGTCGGGAAAAGGGAAAAAGGCATCGGAAGCCATTACAGCACCATCAAGCTTAAAGCCAAAAGCATCGGCCTTTTCTATAGCTTGCTTCAGAGCGTCAACACGAGATGTTTGTCCTGTACCACCTGCACAAAGTTGCTTATTTTTAACCAGAATAATAGCATTTGACTTCGTATGTTTTACAAGCTTATTGGCAAATAGCAAATCCTCAGCTTCGGTTCCTTGCAAAGGTCTGTTTGTAACAAGGTTCAAATCTGAAGCAGCCTGTATACTTAAATCTTTATCCTGAACCAAAACGCCATTCAGTAATGAGCGGAATTGCTTAGTCCCCTCTAAGGGCTGTTTTTGCACCAGAATAATACGATTTTTCTTTTGTTCTAGTATTTCCAACGCTTCTTTATCATACTCAGGAGCAATTACTATCTCAAAGAAGATTGTATTTATTTCTTCAGCTGCAACTTTATCTATTTTTCTATTACTAATAATAATTCCACCGAATGCGGAAACAGGGTCTCCTGCCAATGCATCTTTCCATGCTTCCACCACTGTTTCTCTAGAGGCTATACCACAAGCATTGTTATGTTTCAATATAGCTACTGTAGTTTCGTCAAACTCACTGATCAAACTTATGGCAGCTTCGATATCTAACAAGTTATTGTAAGAAATTTCACGTCCATGCAATTGATCGAACATAGCATTAAAATCTCCGTAAAAAGTTCCTTTTTGATGCGGATTTTCTCCATATCTGAGGTGCATTGCATCATCTTCTGCGTAACGAAATGCCGATCCCTCATAATTATCCATGTAATTAAAGATCGCTGTATCGTATGAAGATGATACGGAAAACGCTTCTTTTGCAAAAAATTTACGATCTGTCAGATCCGACTTCCCTTCTTTTTCTTCCAAAAGACTCATCAAAGGTGCATATTGATTCTTTGAAGCTACAATTACTACATCTTTAAAGTTTTTTGCAGCGGCGCGAATCAATGATATGCCGCCAATATCTATTTTTTCAACTATGTCTTGTTCTCCTGCTCCTGAAGCAACAGTTTCTTCAAAAGGATATAAATCTACAATAACCAGATCAATCTCTTGTATATCGTACGCTTTTATTTGCTTCATATCTTCCGAAAGCTCTCTACGACAGAGTATACCTCCAAATATTTTAGGGTGTAATGTTTTAACTCGTCCACCCAAAATCGAGGGGTATCCCGTTACATCTTCCACAGCATCACAAGCGAAACCCAGCGACTCTATAAAATTTCTAGTTCCACCTGTCGACACAAAGCGAACTCCCAGACTATCTAACTTTCTCAAAATTTCATCTAAGCCATCTTTATGATAAACTGAGACTAATGCGGTTTTAATTTTTTTCTCTAAAGACATGGTGTGTTAATATCCTTTTTTAGGGATACAAAGTTAAAAAAACTATTAGTATTACTTACCCTTTTTAGTATAATTTTTGAAGAATACATTTTGTTACGGAAAAGAACAAAAATTTAATATTGCGTTCACATTTTTCATATATTTACAAACAAATCTTAATTTACTCATTTAGCTTCTTAATAATGAAATTTGTCGCAATTGTAATCTTATATATAATACCTCTTTTGGCAGTATCTCAAAATTTCAGAAGTGAATATATAAAGTATAAAACTCATAACCAAATCAGAGGAGACAAATTGATAAGAACCGATTCTGTTATATTACAGATTAATGAGCGGATGGGAGATCATGATGCCGAAATACTTATAAATTACAGTAAAGGCGACAAAGTTTCTGTTGGCGATGCCTGGATAGAAGATATGCAAGGTAATATTATCAGAAAATTAAAGAACAAAGAAATAACAGACAGAAGTTCTATTTCAAATATTTCTTTATACGAAGATGATTTTGTTAAAGCTTTTGAACTGAAACATAATCAATATCCTTACAGGATTGTGTATTCGTTTAAAGTAATTTATTCTAAGTTTTTTAGTTTAGCCTCTCTTAATTGTACAAATTCACGGACCCCTATAAACTCTGGCGAACTCGTAGCTGAAACACCAATAGACCAACCCATTACATTTAACGGGAAAAATATAGATTCTCCAACTATAGACACTATAAACAATAATATCAGATATGTTTGGAAATATAACTACAAGCCTCTTAAAACAAGAGAACTAAATAGCTCACCGAATAATAGTAAAGCACCTATAATATATGCAGCACCGATTAACTTTAAATATGGCGTACAGGGGAAGAATGACAACTGGAAATCTTTTGGGAACTGGGTGTTTAGATTAAACAAAGACAGAGACATTTTACCTGCATCAGAGCAAACAAAGATAAACTCGCTGCTATCGGGGATTACAGATAATAAAGAAAAGGCAAAAATTTTATATAAATACCTACAGGATTATACTCGCTACATAAATGTCAGCATCAATATAGGAGGAATGCAAACATATCCGGCCAGCTATGTTTGTACTAACAAGTATGGAGACTGTAAAGCCCTGACCAACTATATGCAGGCAATGCTCAAATATGTAGGGATAAAATCATATTACACGCTGATATTTGCAGGAGGACAAATCATTGATATAAATCCTACTTTCCCCTCTCAGGCATTCAATCATGCCATTCTTACAATTCCTTTCGAAAAAGATACGGTTTACCTTGAGTGTACTTCAAAAAACACTCCATTTGGATATATGGGGACATTTACTCAAGCTCGCAAAGCTTTACTTATTGATGAGAATGACAGCCATTTTGTAGACATTCCACCTTTAAATCCAAACGATGTATTATGTAGTCGTTCAATCCTTGTTGATCTTAAAACATCTAACATAAAACTTACATCAACAGCCAGAGGCGACAATTATGAAAGTTTGATCTATCTGGCTTCCGATATTAACAAAAATACGATTGATAAATATATACGAAACACTATTTTGACAGGTTCATACGATCTCATTGATTTCAATTTAGAAAAAGCAGCTTCCGATAGTCCTTCTATAAAACTGATGGCAGAGTGCCAGTTTCATAATTTATTAAAAAAATATGGGGACAACTTAATTATTGAGCCTTTTGCAATAGAAATACCCACTTATGAGACACCTGATCTACGAACAAGTGACCTCCAACTAGACTATCCAAGTTTTTATAAAGATACTATTTGCTATTCTTTGCCTGACGACAAAAAAATAAAATTGCCGGAGGATGTAAATATGGAATCTGACTATGGAAAATACTCTATAAGTTATGAGCAAAAAAATGAAAAAATTTATATATACAAATCGATACTGATTTTACCCGGTAGATACAACCTTATTCAATATAAAGGTTTCTACGATTTCATATCAACTATCAAGAACAGCGAACTAAAAAAATATACCTTCAGTACTTATGAAAAAGACAATTACAACCTCTATCCTATTTATAATGTTTATTATATGCGGACATTCTCAAGTTAACTATTCGCAAGAATTCGGGAAAGTCACTCAGTACGAAATGTCAATGTCTCAATATGAGCAAGATAAAGATGCCGAAGCTGTGGTTATATACGACTTGGGAGATTATAATTTCAGGCCGGACGAAAACCGAGGATTCTTGTTATCGATGGAACGTAAAGTGAAAATTAAAATATTGAAACAAGCAGGTACAAAATACGCAAACTTCGAAATACCTTATTATTCTGAAAATAGAGAATGGGAGTCTATCGAAAAAATAGAAGCCACAACATACAACTTAGAGGGAGGACAATTGACAAAAACAACTCTCGACCCGAAAAACATATACGAAGAAAAGGTTAGTAATAATTTAAGTATAAAAAAAATAGCGTTAGCAGATGTGCGCGAAGGTTCAGTGATCGAATACAAATATCTAATTACTACTCCTTACTTTTTTAACATGAGAAAATGGGATTTTCAAAAGAAAATCCCTGTTGTATATAGCAAATTAAAATACAGAGCTATACCATACTATGAGTATACATATATATTAAGAACTATAAATAAATTTGACGAGTATAAAGCAACACCACTTAATGACGAAATTCGTTTTGGTTACTTGGTTTATAAAGAAATGCAGTATGAGTTTGGGTTAAAAAACCTTCCGGCATTTAAAGATGAAGAGTATATAACTTCCGAACAAGATTATTTGGCAAGTCTTTATTTCCAACTATCCAAGATATATTATCCAAGGGGAGGCAGCAAAGATATTATGACTACTTGGCCTGCGATGTGTGATGATTTTTTGAAAGATAATGATTTTGGGAAGTACATAAAAAATAGCGAAAAAGAAGGTAAAAAAATACTACCGACGTTAGAAATTACAGGTAAAGCACCGCTCGAACAAGTGGAAGTTATAACTAAATATGTAAAAGAAAAATACAATTGGAATGGCAATTATGGTAAACTCAGTGAATATAGTGTACCTGATTTTATGAAAAAGCAAACAGGTAATGTGGCTAATATAAACTTATTCCTGACCGGGCTACTCCGTTCTGCCGGATTAGAAGTATATCCTATAATACTAAGTACGAGAAAGAACGGGTCTATAAGCTTAACTCATCCCTTTCAACAGTTCTTTAATTACACTATAGTGCAAGTGAGGATTGGAGAAAACGTGTATTATCTTGATGCCACCGAGCCATTGCTTTACTATAGCGATCTTCCGGAACGTTGCCTCAATGTTAATGGACTAATAGTGAAACCTAAATCTGAAGAATGGGTGAGTATCCGACAAAAAGAGCTTTCCATTTCACAAAAGAATTTCATTCTAGATATTATTCCGGAAGAAAACAAAATGAACGTAAAAGCGAGATTTGCAGGAAGAGGACAAAAAGCATATAATTATCGCTCAACATATTTAGGAAAAACAGAAAATTTACAAAAGGAATTAAAAAGCAATAACAATATCGATGTAAAAGGCGATATTAGCATTGATGAAAATGACAAATTAGATAAACCTTTTATTTTCTCCTTCGCATTTGATGCATCTATCGAAAATTTATCGGATAAACTCTTTATTCATCCATTTTGTAATCTATCTATAAGTGACAATCCATTTAAACAAACTAAGAGGACATTACCTATAGATTTGATATATATGCAAAGTGACTTTTATCGATCTGAAATAAATATTCCTGAGGGATATAAGGTTAACTATTTACCATCACCTTATATTATAGATGATAACCTGATCTCAATACAATATACAGTACAAAAAGAGAATAATAAAATAATAATAAATGCAGGATATACACTCAAACAGAATATATATCAACCTCAAAACTACATTAGCCTCAAGATGTCTTTTGCTGAAGCAATAAAAAGATTTTCAGAGATGATCATTCTTGAGAAAGAGTAAAAATAACAACTAATACTATAGAATCTATTTTTCTCGAAGCAGAAGGAATATACCCCTCTGCTTCCTAAATTTTATAATATTATATTTATATATAAACAATTCAAAAAGATAATCTAAAAGTCCTATTTTTTTTATTCTTTTGTTGCTGTTTTTAATAAGAAGTATAAAAGGGTCGGATTTCCTATCGAAAAGTAAATCTTAATAATAGATTTATAGATTATGTATACTTGCACAGTAATACACTAGGTTGATTACAAACATCCCTTATTAAAGCTAAAAGAATTCTATTTGGCTTTTGTTAGAGTATATAATAATAAGCTTATATTATTGAAATATAAGAGTAAAGTAACTATTATCCGATAAAAACAATCAGAAAGAAAATCATTACATGCTTCCCATAATTATTAATACTATGAAAATAAAGAAATTCTTATTTTCTCAAAGCCAATATTTGCATCTCAAAACAATCAGAACGACTATAAATGCATTTTGATTAATATAAATATATAAAATACGAATCTACACTATACAAATAATAAAATATGATTTTAGGATTCAAAGGAATAGGATTTTAGAAAAAAGCATATAGATAATACTCAAAAAATGAAACTATACATCATTTAGCAATCTGTATTTTTGCAATTAAGCAAAAGAATATACTTTAATTAGTAATAAAAATTTAAGTCTTAACCCTACTTAAGCATTGAGATTATAACAAAACACACTTTTTTCTTTTGATTAAATACTAAATATTAATATTATAGAGGAAAAAAAATGAATAATTTAGATTTTAATAATGTGAGGGAGACAAAAATAGATAATACAGTTCATAAAAAACTAATTAATGCCATCAGAACAGTAATTGTAGAAAAAGAAACACTAACTAAATCGGATAAAGAAAAAGTAGCTTCAGTACTTGCAGATATACTTTGCCTTGGTAAAGAGTCGGTTTATAGAAGGCTCAGGGGGGAAGTTCGCTTTTCTTTTGAAGAAGTAGCATTGATATCCAAAGCCTTATCTTTCTCCGTTGATAATATTATTGGCTCTCAAATAAATGAGAAAGCTATTTTTGAGATAAATTTAATAGATGCAAACCAAATAAATAATGCATATATTAAAACATTAGAAAATGATATCAAAATCATTAAAAATATAAATAAAAATAAAGATTCAATTTTAAAATGTGCATTCAGTAATCTGCCCCATCTATTTTACTTACATCATCAAAATTTATCAAAATTTAGACTATTTAAATACTCCTATCAAATAAAGAAGAGTCAACCTGTCCCATTCAGAGAATTTCCCATTGATAAAGAAGTGTTTAGTACTCAAAGGATATTAACTTCGGAATTAAAAAAAATAAGACATTCTAGCATAATTATTAGTCAAGATATATTCTCATCTACTATTAGAGAAATAAATTATTTCTACAATCTGAATTTACTTGATGAAGAAGATTTAGTCTCTTTAAAAGATGAATTAAACGATTTGTTAAACGAGATGTACACATATACAGTATCAGGACAATATGCAAATCAAGCAGATATTTTCCTTTATTTATCTAATGTAGATATTGAATCATCATATATATTACTTGAAGGCAATGGTATTTCTCTGTCACACCTCGCTATTTATGGAATCAGTGGTATGAACTCGCAGAACAAAAATATAAAAAACATTCATAATGAATGGGTTGAATCACTAAAAAGATATTCTACGCTTATTACTTTTGGAGGAGAAATTCAAAGACATAAGTTTTTTAAAGAACAAAAAAACATCATTAATACTATACATCCTTGATTCTAGCTTTTCATTTATGCTAAATATGAAACAAAAAACCCCTCGAATATAGTCTAAAGCAAATGGACTAAATATTCAATTTAAAATTGTCAGGATATTAACACCTTACACATAAGTCATATATTATAGTGTAAGGTGTGTATTTTTATTCCACCCTTTAAATATTTATCAGGAATCGCTACTCCACACAAAGCTTTTAACACTCAATGATTAAAAAAGACTTCACTTTATAATTTCTTCTATTATCTCCTCATTAACGAACTGAACTTCAATTTATATAAACCATTAACAAAATAGGCCTAAATACGCATATGTATTCAAAATCCACAGAATACATTTATGTATTTTATCAATTTAGACTAACAACTCTTTTTGCATTGCAATCACAGCTTAGTGGCATATTATGACACAATAATAAAACAACGTATGGGAATTAGAAACTAAAACCAAGTATATACTACAAAAATGCACATGAAATAAGGTTATATAAACAGATCTTTGTAAAAAAGAAAACAACATAAACAGCCTTTTAATTATTTAATTATCAATAAGGATTTACTAAATTTTATGAAATACAAATAAGCAATGGCTATAAATAATAGAATAAAAAATCACAGATATGCGCAAATTTTATTTTAAACAAGTATTAACAAACTGCAAAGATAAATACTACTATAGTGAAACAAAGCTACGGTAGACTCGTTTTATTTTTTATAAGATTCTTAGCAAATGTCTTGCATTTTTTTTAATAAAACATACGAAGGTTATCTATATGGAGCCGATATTAGCTATGGTTATCAATGAGTTCTTGTTTGAATTTTAAATTTAATATTGGAGCCGGCTATGCCCATATTCACTACGATGAATATCTGAAATAAAAGTTATAGCAATAATTCTACTTAAAACGGAAAATATAGAAAGAGACATTCTTAAAATATACTATCAATCAAGATAGTAGTGTAGTTTTGTAAAAGTTTTTGAGAACCTATGAGTCGTGAGATTCGTAGGTTCTATTTTTATTATTAATAATTAGATATTTAGTGCTGAGCTATATTTGATTTCTACTTACAAGATAATTCATAGAATATTTTAATATATCAGAACCTCCAATCATCACTTATTACAAATGACAGAAATAAAACAAAATAAATTTAGAGATGGTGAATCAGAATTATTCGTAAAGTCTACAAAGAAGAATGCAAATATTAATTCGGAGCCTTAGAATATAAATATGCAGCTATAAACATAAACACAATATTCGGTATCCATACAGCTAGCATTGGCGGCATTGTACCTGAAACAGCAAAAGAGGAACTTACTGTCTGAAACATAATATAAGTTACACTCAACCCTAATCCGATACCGATATTAAGTCCCATTCCGCCCTTCATTTTACGGGCTGATAAGGATGCACCGATTATGGTTAGTATAAATGCGGAAAATACTGATGCGAATCTCTTATGGAATTCTATCTCAAATTGAGTAATACTTACCCCCCCAACATTTGCCAGTCCTTTTGCCTTTTGTCGTTGTATATACGAATACAGCTTTGGCGTTGACATTTGCTCAAAATCATTTACCGATACAAGAAAATCACTCGGTATAACATTTAGGGTGGTATCTATTCGAGTCCCGGTTGTGATTTTTTCTTTCATGCCATGAAATTCACGTATAGAATAATTATTAAGAACCCAATGATATGCTGTATCATATTCTATCCTGCTTGCTACTAATCTCGATTTCAGCTCTTTGCCTTCGAATTTATCTAAAGAAAGATTATAGCCTAGTCGTGTTTTATTATCAAAACGTTCGATATAAAGAATAACTCCTTTATCAACCTGCATTTGTATACGACTTGCATAATCGACACTCTTATCCTTTATATATTTGTTTTGAAATTTTATACGTGTTTCGTTGGCAGGAGGAATTATAAAACTACTTAGAATGAATGATCCTACAGCGATAATTCCTGCCGAAATCATATAGGGCTTCATCAATCGTTTGAAACTCATCCCATTCGATAGCATTGCTATAATTTCAGAATTATCAGCAAGTTTAGATGTAAAAAATATTACCGCAATAAACACAAATAATGCGCTGAAAAGATTTGTGTAATACGGTACAAAATTCATGTAGTAGTCGAATATGATTGCCTTTAAGGGTGCATTATTGCTTAAAAACTTATCAAGTCGTTCGTTTATATCAAACACTACGGATATAGAAATAATAAGAATAATTGAGAATATGTATGTTCCCAAAAATTTCTTTATTATGTACTTATCAAGTATTGATAGTATTTTCATTCTATTCAGTTAATCACAAACGTCTTGAAACATTCTCAATCATCATTCTCTTCCAGCTCAAAAAATCACCAGCGATTATATACTGACGGGCCTCTTTTACAAGCCATAAATAAAAAGCCAGATTATGTATCGAAGCGATCTGTAGTGCTAGAATTTCATTCGTTATAAATAAGTGACGAAGATATGCTTTTGTATACAAAGTATCAACAAATGAAGCTCCATTTTCTTCTATTGCAGAAAAATCTTTAGCCCATTTCTGATTTCGCATATTCATAATCCCATTACGGGTAAACAGTTGTCCATTGCGACCATTACGTGTAGGCATTATACAGTCAAACATATCTACTCCACGCTCTATCGCTTCGAGAATATTGGCAGGTGTACCTACCCCCATCAGATAACGAGGTTTATCCTTTGGTAAAATCTCATTTACAACCTCTATCATTTCGTACATCTTTTCTGTTGGTTCTCCAACAGCTAACCCTCCAATAGCATTCCCGTCTGCACCTTTAGACGCTACATTCTCCGCAGCTCGTCTGCGTAAATCGGGATATACACATCCCTGTACAATAGGAAATAATGCTTGTTTGTAGCCGTATTCACATTCGGTTTCATTGAAGCGTGTTATACATCTATCAAGCCATCGTTCTGTCAAGTCAAGCGATTTTTTTGCATAAGTATAGTCTGCATCGCCAGGTGTACATTCATCGAATGCCATCATTATATCAGCCCCTATAGTACGTTCTATATCCATCACATATTCAGGGGTAAATACATGTTTAGAGCCATCGATATGAGAGCGAAAAATGGCACCTTCTTCGGTAAGCTTTCTATTATGAGCTAAAGAAAAAACCTGAAAACCTCCACTATCGGTCAAAATAGGCTTACTCCAACTATTAAATTTATGTAAACCTCCGGCTTGTTGTAAAATATCTAACCCCGGACGTAAATACAGATGGTATGTATTTCCTAAAATTATTTGCGCCTGTATATCATTCTCCAGTTCAGTCATATGAACGGCCTTTACAGCACCTTGCGTTCCCACGGGCATGAATATAGGAGTCTCTATTTGTCCATGATCTGTCGTTATCAACCCTGCGCGAGCACTAGACTGATCATCGGTATATTGAAGTTCAAAATCCATTCTATTTTTCTATTCAGATCTGAGATGTTCTGGCTTGCTCTGTATCTTCAGATTCTTCATCTTGAGCCAAGTCTTTGAGTTGCACTAAAACTATCGAAGCCTTATTCTTCTTTACTACAGTAAACTGATAGTCTTCGGCTTCAAGCTTATCGTGAGTATTAGGAATACGACCAAACTTATCTATTAAGTAACCGGCCAATGTATCGTATTGCTTATCCTTATCGATAGGATGTGGTAGTTCGTCATTTATATCGGATATAGCTGCCGTGGCAATTACAGAATATGTATTATCTCCTGTTTGTTCTACAAAAGGAATTTCATTGTCATACTCATCTTGAATCTCACCTACCAATTCTTCGAGAATATCTTCCATCGTGATAACCCCTTCTACCCCACCATATTCATTTAGCACCATTGCTATTTGCTGATGCTTTACTTGAAATTCTTTCAGTAATTGACCAATCCTTTTGGTCTCAGGGGTAAATGAAACAGGACGAATAATAGAACGTATATCTACAGTTCCATTTATCCGCATCTTTTTTAATATATCTTTTAGATGAACAACACCGATCGTGTTATCTATATTATCTTCATAACAAGGAATGCGGGAATACCCTTCTTCTATTACAAATTCGAGGGTCTTCTCGTCATAGTCGTTAGCATCAATAGCCACAACTTGAGTGCGAGGCACCATTATCTGACGTGCTGTGCGCTCTGAAAAATCAAAAGCATTTTGAATTATATCAAATTCGGCACTATCTACATTTCCGCTTTCTTTTGCCTGATCTACAAGATAGCGAAGCTCATCGCTACTATACACTTCTTGCTCCGAAACACTATGTAGCCCGACTAGCTTAAGTATAAAATTAGCAATACCATTTAGCATCCAGATAAATGGGCGGCACAACCAATAAAAAGCATGCAAAGGATATGCTACAGCCAATGTTGTTTGTTCCGATCGCTGTATTGCTAATGATTTAGGAGCTAATTCACCTAAAACAATGTGGAGTATAGTAATAATAACAAACGCTGTAATGAGAGAAATAGTAGAAAGAATATTCGGAGCAAGTTCTAATCCGAATAGTCCTATCAATTCTTTTATTATTTTAGAAACAACAGGCTCTCCAATCCATCCTAAAGCCAGACTGGCAATAGTAATACCAAACTGAGTAGCTGCAAGATATGCATCAAGATGAGAAACTATACGCTTCGAGAGAATTGCAACACGACTCCCTGCCTGAGCTTTCAGTTCCAGTTGAGAAGATCTTACTTTGACAATTGCAAATTCGGCTGCAACAAAAAAACCATTAAGAAAAACAAATAAAAGTGTAATTAGTATCGATATGACAATGTCCATATTTTTATATGAATGGTAATAGCTACAAAGATAATATAAATGTATATTTGTTTAACAAAAACTAATATATCAATATTAATTTGTATTAATTAATTATTTAAAATATATCATCTATTGATAGACAAAACTTCAATCCAGTAATCATCGGGGTCATTTATAAAATAAAGTCCCATGCTATGATTTTCGTAACATACGCACCCCATCTCTCTATGATATTCTCTTATTTTATCATAATCACCATCTACTCTTATACACAAATGGCTTTCATTTTCGCCCAATTCATATGCTTGTGGGTGGTCTCTCAACCATGTTAACTCTAAAGAAAAAGGACTAACCCCATCACCTAAGTACACAAGCGTAAATGAACCATCTGATGCCACTTTACGTCTTATTTCGGTCAATCCCAATGCTTTCTGATAAAAACTAATGCTTTTATCTAAGTCTGTTACATTTATGTTGAAATGATCAAATCTTCCTTTTATTTCCATAATTCTTTTTCTATTAATAAGAATACAAATATAATATGAATAAAATAAACGATTGACTTTATCTCTTGTCTTTTGATAATCTTTTACATATAGACTGTCATAAAGATTTGATTTACATTATCCTAATTTATTCAACTGCTAAAAAATGAAAACTTTTGAAATAAAGTCTTTTTCTTTTTGTAAAAAGTACTATCTTTGCACTCGCTTAAAAGCAAAAGGTGAGGTCCCGTAGCTCAGCTGGATAGAGCAACAGCCTTCTAAGCTGTGGGTCATTGGTTCGAATCCAATCGGGATCACAATACAGCAATTATAAATAGCTATATATCACAAAATATATAGCTGTTCTTTGTTTAGGAAGACTATAGAGGGTATACTCTAGAGATTTATTACAATATTTTATTGTAAACTTTTACGGTTGATCTATTAAACTATCTACATAGCAAAAGCTATACTATATATTGAAGACATAAACAACAAGAGAAAAAGAGATGAGACGTGTTCGCAAACAACAAACCAAATTTATTTTGCATCATTAAATAGATCTGTTACAGAAGACATTAACAGTATAATTACAAATAAGATAAGATTTTTAAAAAAAAATATCTCCTGTTAAAAATACACCCTATACGATAGTTTCTTTCTTTGCTACATAGTTTATATTTAATGATTAATGAAAAAAAATCAATGAGATAGCAAACTTTAGAAAAATAAATTATAGCATAATGTTTCTTTTCCACTTCAGACATTTACACGAACTATATATCCCCATACAAAAGTTTCAATACCCTATAAAATGGGGTAACCACTTGTTTGTCTTTAATATTTGTTATCATCCCATTTATTTTCAACCGCTGCTTGTGAAAGTATTCGGAAGGAAATATAGGGTATTGAAGTTTTTATACGGGATAGGATTATATAAACAAAAAATGAGTGATTAATTATTTCATTATAAAACTAAAACATCTACTAAATGAAACAAACAAACTTCAAACTAAAAAGAAGCAAACTGAAAACATTATTCATAGTTATAATGTTAGGAGCTTCTTCCTTATTACGAGGACAGGTAACCATCGGTTCAGGAAATGAACCAAACTCAAACGCGTTACTCGATTTACAGGAGAATTCCGACCACAGTTCTACAAAAGGGTTACTGCTGCCACGCGTTTCACTTTCATCAACAACATCATTTTCTCCTTTATTAGCGCATGTAGCAGGGATGACTGTGTATAACACCGCTACGATAAACGATGTAACCCCCGGATATTATTATAATGATGGGACTAAATGGATAAAACTTTTTGCGGAAGTTTCAGCAGTTACACCTAAATTCTTTTATATGCCATCTATTGTGCTACCGACAGATACCGCAGATCCATCTTATAATTCAGTTACACAAGAGTTTACTATTGACTTATATACTCTTTACAGAGAACAATTCGAACTAACTAATTCAGCGTCGTCTATCAAGGGTGCGGGTGCAACAACTTTACCTGTGTTAGCAAGTAATGACTTAGAGTATTTCATTCCTTATTATGATAATACGGTTTTCCAGAATATCACATTGAGTAATACAGGGATTTTGAAATACAAACTTTTCACGCAATTTACTTATTCCGAAAAAACGTTTATGAACATTGTTTTTAAGGTTAAATAACAATAGTTTGTAAAAAATAAAGATTAGTAAATTATGAAAATATTTTATGCATTGATATTTTGCGTATGCACCATTTCTGCATTTGCGCAAAACAATATAGTAAAGGATGCAAAACAAGAGACTAATGGAAACTATCGGTTTCATAGTGTCACAATAAATGTTCGTAACTATGAGACTAAAGCTGAAGTATTGACGCATACCTTTAATGATACCACATCTCTAGAGGGGATAAACAAGTTGCCATTTCCCATTCACCCCATATTCTTATCGGTATATATACAATCGGGAAAGCTAGCTGCTTGTACTCTGTGGAACAATCTCGCGGAATATAATGTAATCAATGAGGGAATGTTACTATTACCAGCTAAAGAATCTGATAAGGAAATAGATCCACAACCAGAAGATAATTTTTCTTCGTCATATTCCTTATCCCCTCTGTACACTTTGACTATAGAAGGAAATACTGCAACATTTACGTTTCCAGATATTTATGGAAATAGTGATTATAACTTCCCATTAGAGGGAACATTGACTATTGTTCTTGTTAAAGACGAACCTTATAAAAATATATTATGACAAAAAGAATTATTTATATATTCTCTTGTTTGTGTATAAGTTTACTTAGCTCGTCACAAATTGGAGCACAGACTTGTAGTCCCAACTTCACTGTAAGTACACAAATAAAGAATTCTACCTGTTTGTCGAATGGAGAAATAACCGTAACATTAGGAGGAGATACCACAAATATTTTTAATGTGCAATACGGACTTAGTTCTGAGGGCGGTTTTTCTATAAATCCTCAAAGTGATCATGTGTTGCGAAATATACCTCCCGGTACATATCAGCTGACTGTTCGGGCTTTTTGTAAAATAGACAGTGAGTATAGTACGGTTAAAAATCTCTCAAATCTGGTTGTAGGAGGTAATTACAAAGTACCGGAAGTATCGCTTAATTCTGATGTCTCACGTAAATCATATATAGGATGTGGGACAGGTATTATTGCGCTGAATGTTACCAATGGCAGTGGAAATTTTGAGTTTACGATTACCTCGGCACCCGCAGGGGTTGCTACTCCGCAGACAGTGACGCCCACAAAGAGTGGAAACGTTTACACATTTCCTAACACGAATTACCCTGCAGGGAACTACACCGTACAAGTAAATGACGGATGTTATACATCAGTAAGAGATTTTACATTGGGCACTATTTCTGGATTTCCTACTTTTAGTAACCTTACTCAGACTGCTTTTCTCCCCGATTTGGATAATACTCAAGGTTCATGTGGATATGTAAAATGGACTGCCTCTTCAAATGAAATTTCTACTAATCCTGATTATAAAAGATATTACAACGATAGAATGTATGAAATAGGGGCAGCTCCTGCCGGGCAGATGCCATCCCAATGGTCAGACTGGAACAGCACTGCCTCCGGCGGGATGTTATTGAATATATCTCCTTATAATATAGCTAATTTTTATTCATCAAACAGTCTTGCAATTTATATCCGATTGAAAGGTTGTAATGACATTTCCCAAAGCTTCACGACGAATATAAAAAAACCTACCTATTTCACTTATTCTATGCGTGATCGCAATTGCAATAACTATACATATACCGTAAAACCATGGACGGATTATGATGGATTATTTTGTTATCCATTAAATATTGTAGTAAAAAAAACAACAGGGGGAGATATCGTTTATGATAAACCGAACTGGTTGTACAGTGTCAACTCGAATGATATAATGACATTAGAGTATGATACTCAGTATACAGTTACGTGTACAGATCAAAATGGAACAGTAGTCACGAGTTCAATTTCGGCTATAAACCGGAACATTTCATTTTCAACCAATAGATTTGATTGTGACAGTTATCAACTAGTTTATTATCTACCAACCGGAACCCATAAGTGTATACCTGTCGAGGTGACTATTACCGACCCCAATAATGTGGTGGTATGTACCCAAACCCTAACTAATACTGCGACTAATTATTCTTGCCCTTTAGAGTATGGAAAAACATATACATTCACCGCAGTTTATGCTGATGGATTTACTTATACTACTACACGTAATATAGCATCCACACTACCGACAAGTTATGCATTGAGCACAAGCAATTGGTACGACGATAAATGTACAGTAGATAAAGGACGCTTATATATATCCGCAAATGCAGGCTGGCCAATAGGAACGACTCTAACAATAACAGGACCGACTGGATATGTTACACAATCGGAAACTATGACATCATCATCTGCCTCTTATACTATGCCTACAACAAACTTACCTCCGGGAACTTACACTCTCACAGTGAATCATGGTTGCGGAAATCCTGTTATTACGACGTTCAATAATCCGGGCATATATAACTATAAGGATCTTGGATATACTAGTCAACAAACTTGTTCGGGGATGAAAATAACTCCAAGAGGTACTATAACATATAAAGGCAATCCTACAACTACATATTACCGCTTAACTAGTGGTCCTACGGGATATGATAAAACGGTAATTGCCCCCGGCGGATCCTTTACTTTCTCCGCACCAGGAACTTATGTGCTAGGTATATTAACAGATAATAGTTCTACCGCTTGTGTTATTGGTGATACAACGATTGTTTATACGGCTCCACCTTTAGATCTCGATCCTAAGGCTACTTCGGCATATGTATGTGTAGGAGGAACAACCGGAAATATTTCGGTGAAAGCT
>JAEZGN010000002.1 GCA_023437305.1 Bacteroidota bacterium | reverse complement strand
TTGTACTACTAGGCAGATAAATGAAGATGTTTCACGTGGAACGTGTGCTAAAACAAAAATTGTTCCACGTGAAACACGACTAATACTAAACAAAAAAAATGGATAAAAAAGAAAAAGAAGAAAAGCTTTTAACTCTCCGAAAAACGGTAAGAAACATTCCGGATTTCCCAATACCGGGAATTCAATTCAAGGACGTCACTCCATTATTTAAAACAAAAGAATCTCTATCAAATCTTACAGAAGTTCTTCTAGACGAATACAAGAATAAAGGAATAACAAAAGTTGTTGGTATAGAATCGAGAGGTTTTATCATGGGGCCAATTATGGCCTTAGAGCTTGGAGCCGGTTTCGTCCCAATCCGTAAACCCGGGAAATTACCTGCAGAGGTATTCGAACAGGAATATGAAAAAGAATATGGAGTAGATAAAATTCAAATACATAAAGACTCTCTATCAGAAGACGACGTGGTGTTGATCCATGATGACCTATTGGCTACAGGAGGCACAATGTATGCTGCATATAAATTAGTGAAGGACATGGGAGTAAAAAAAATATATGTCAACTTTATCATTGAGCTAGATGCACTAGAGGGCAGAAAGCTATTCCCTACAGAAATTGATATTAAATCTTTGATTCATTACGAGATTTAAATTCTATAAATAATTTAGGAGAAGGGAAGAAAAAGGAATTCTTCCCTTTTTTGATTATAAATAGATATTCATTTGTAGTATAGAAAACAAATTAATAATTTCACGCAAAATACAATAAGTAAAGAAAATAGCACGATGATTAATGATTATTTGAAAAATATCATTAGAAATATTCCTCAGAAACCCGGTTGTTACCAATATTACGACGACAAGGGAGTAATCATATATGTAGGTAAAGCAAAAAATCTAAAAAAACGAGTTTCTTCATATTTCACAAAAAACCATGAGGATAGTCCAAAGACAAGAATACTGGTCAGCAAAATAAAAGATATCAAATATATTATTGTTGAATCGGAAGAAGACACTCTCCTACTCGAAAACAGCCTGATCAAAGAATTTCAGCCACGATATAACGTAATGCTGAAAGATGACAAATCATATCCGTCTATTGTAATTAGAAATGAATATTTTCCTAGGATAGAAATAACAAGAAAGATATTAAAAGATGGCTCTAAATATTTTGGCCCATACTCTAATGTGCTGAGTGTAAAGACCCTTCTGGAGTTGATCCACAAATTGTATCCTATCCGCACATGCTCATTAAATCTTACACCGGAGAAAATTGCAGAAGGGAAATATAAAGTGTGCTTAGAGTATCATATAAAAAGATGCAAAGGTCCTTGCGTTGGTTTACAGGATTCTGAAGAATATATTAAAAATGTAAATGCTATTCAGGAAATCTTAAAAGGAAACACCAATCTTGTAAGCGAATCTATCTATTCAGAAATGCAGGCACTAGCCGAGAAACAAGAATTTGAAGAAGCGAATAAGCTAAAAGAAAAATTTATATTAATTGAAAATTTCAAAAATAAATCAACCGTAGTAAGTTCTATTAAATATAACATTGATGTATTCAGTTATGACGAAGATGCAGATGCAGGATATATCAATTATTTGAATGTATATAATGGTGCTGTTATACAGGCATATACATTCGAATATAGAAAACGGATAGAAGAAGAAAAAGAAGAATTGCTTGCTTTGGGAATTATTGAGGTAAGAAAAAAATTCGGCTCTACAGCGAAAGAAATTATTGTTCCATTTCTCCCCGACCTGAAATTAGATGGTGTAGAAATTAACATTCCTCAACGAGGGGATAAGAAAAAACTATTGCTTCTTTCAACCCAAAATGTAAGACAATACAAACTAGATAAATTAAAAAGAGCAGAAAGCTTAAATCCGGAACAAAGAGGTACCCGCATCCTGAAAGAAATACAAAAGGATCTGAACCTCAAAGACTTGCCAACACACATTGAATGTTTCGACAACTCCAACATACAGGGAACGAACCCCGTATCGGCATGTGTAGTCTTTAAAATGGGAAAACCTTCAAAAAAAGACTATCGTCACTTCAATGTTAAAACAGTAATTGGGCCTGACGATTTTTCAACAATGCGAGAAGTTGTATATCGGAGATACCACAGGCTTATAGAAGAGGGAAGTCCCCTACCCCAGCTTATTGTTATCGACGGAGGCAAAGGTCAGCTAAGTGCAGCTTGTGAATCGTTAAAAGAATTAGGCATCTATGGCAAAGTAGCCATTGTTGGTATTGCCAAAAGGCTTGAAGAGATCTACTACCCGGAAGACTCAATTCCCCTATATCTGGACAAAAACAGCGAGTCATTAAAAGTCATACAACACCTTAGAGATGAAGCACATAGATTTGGAATTACGTTTCACCGTAACCAAAGAAGTAAGGGTCAGGTAAAATCTGAATTAGATAATATTAAAGGCATCGGTGAAGAGACTAAACGTCTTCTACTGAAAGAATTTAAAAGTGTGAAAAGAATAAAATCAGCATCTAGCGAAGAAATAGAAAAAGTAGTCGGTAAACACAAAGCTACATTAATTGAAAAATATTTTACCGAAGAAAAAGAGTCATAGATTAAAAACTATACGACAATCTTTTACACGTACGAGAAAGAATAAAATAAATTACATCTGAAAAGAATTGTGTTAGAATAAGTGAACAATCGTTCATTTTATATACCTTCTTGAAACTAAATGAGTTTGCAGACGTTATAGTATTATAAGACATAAACTAATTAAAAATAACGCAAATATGAAAACTGATTTATTTTATTCTGTAAAACAAGCCGTTAAATACTGGTGGGTCTCATTATTAATTGGACTATTGGCCATCATGCTGGGAATTTGGTGCTTAACATCTCCTTGGACTACAATTATAGCATTATCAATCGTATTTTCTATAACTTTTCTTGTCAGTGGCATTTTCGAAATAATATTTGCTGTGTCAAATAGAAATACACTTAAGGGCTGGGGATGGACTTTAGTCAGTGGTATTATAAACTTATTATTTGGTATCATTCTTATATCAATGTCACCTGCAGTAATCGCAATCGTACTCTCATATTTTGTCGGATTCTGGGTGATGTTCCAGTCTATCTGGGGAATAGGAGCAGCTGTAGAATTACAGAGAAATGGAGCTAAAGGCTGGGGATGGCTACTAACATTAGCGATCTTAGGCGTGATCCTATCTTTCATTTTTATAATGAGTCCTGTCTTGACATCAGGATTTATTGTAGCACTTATTAGTATTTCTTTTATTTCTTATGGCTTCTTCAGAATATATCTAGGAGTAAAATTAAAGTCTTTGCACAAAGAAATGGAAAATATTGAAAAAGAGATAGATAAATAATAAATATAATAGAATAATATTCAAGTTTCAAAATTAAATTGTCTAGAGGGCTAAGCTGTTTTGCTTAGCCCTCTTGCAATGTGAATATAATTTATATAAACACCTAATATATTATATTAATTTGATTTTCAACATATTTACACTATATTTATGCTGCTTACAACATAAACTATATAAAACTATGAAACAAAAATTTTATTTACTTGCAGCAATAGTGTGTTTGTACGTGTTCTCATCATGTAACAGTGATAATGACGAACCAGTACCTTCTAATCCAGACGGAATGATAGAATTATCATTTAATGTAAAAGACTATTTCACATCAGAAGTAATTGACCAATCCGGTACAAAAAGCAGCTTACAGGAAGCCGGAATCAAAGTATTACAGTATCGAGTGTTAGAAGTAACAGAAGGCAAGCCGCTTACGGAGAGAACTTTTAAAACAGTCAATTACGAAGTTACAAGTGGAAACCTGACAATTAAAGACAAACTCCCTGTTGGCAATTACTGGATTTTCTTTGTTGGTTGTACGAAGGATCTGCCTCTTCCGGATGCTGATCTTGCAAAAGATGGTGATGCCAGCTATTTTAATAAGCTAAGATTAGTCTATCTACCGGATTATAAATCCCAATTATTCTCTAATTCTTTGAATTTAAAATTGAGCACATCTATTACAAAAATAGAAGAAACTATTACTTTGGAAAGAAATGTAGGCAAAGTAGAAATTGTAATCGAAGATGCGCAGAACATGCCCGAAGAAGTAGGATATTTATATCCCATGATCAAAAACTTCTATCCTAATATCTTCCGCTTTGCTGATTATGAGGCGGGAAAGCCCTTAGGTTTTCAATCTTGGGGTACATTATATGGCTATCATCTCACCGGCCAAAACCAACCGAACGTAGTTCAAAAACCAACGGGATTTGAGGTTGGAAATGTTCCAAGAAGCGAAATAATAAAGAACCCACAATACACAATGTCTCTATATATACTGCACAACATAGAAGGCTCTGTTTATAATGGGCAGAACTATTACGCAGGAGGAATTGCATATACTGAACTGTATCTATATGGAACAAAAGATAAAGTAACAACAAGTCCTATGGCAGACGCTAACTTTCCTTATATATTCGAATACAAGGTTGTACCTACAGGTGTAAATGTAGTAAGAAATAAGATTACACGCCTAACAGGTAAACTATTTGGGAATATGGTTAGTGGCGACAATGCTAGCTTTCAGATATCAGTAAATAATGAGTGGGGAGGTACAAATGAAGATCCTTATATAAAATAACGCATTTCAGATATATTATAATGAATACTAAGGGGTTATCCATCAGATAACCCCTTAATATATTATAGAGTAAACAAACGTTATTAATTCCTGCCCTATATCCTAATCTCAGGAAATCCGCCATCTACAGATATTTCTGCTCCCTGTATGAAAGAAGCATCATCGGAAGCCAGGAATGTTATCACTTTAGCAATTTCAGAAGGCTGTGCAAACCTCTTCAGGGCAACTTGCGGCAATACATATTCTACAATACTATCTATCTGGTTTTTAGAAAGATTAGATCGATCGAAGTAATTTGTACTTACCGGCCCCGGACTTACTGCATTTACACGAATATTTCTCGAAGATAACTCAGCCGCAAATGTCTTCACAAAGGATAAAATCGCTGATTTGGCAGCAGAGTAAACAGAAGAATTCTGCATTCCCATCTTTGTCACGTTCGAAGAATTCAATATTATGGAGCTCCCCTCTCCCATCAATGACAATACTTGTTGCACCGTAAATAAAGTTCCTTTTACCAGCACATTAAACATCTCATCAAAATGCTCTTCGGTAACAGCTTCTATAGGCGCATATTTCCCAAAACCTGCATTTACATACAGGATATCTATCCGAGGCGAAATGGACTTAATCTTTTCATTGATAGCCAATAAATCAGACATATTCCCACTATCCGAAACAAAACCTACAGCTTGATTTCCTAATTCAGCAACAGTCTTATCTATCGTTTCTTGATAACGACCTGTAAAAATCACCTTAGCTCCATTCTCAATAAAATCGATAGCTGTTGCCTTACCTATACCGCTTGTAGCTCCTGTTATCAGGGCTACTTTTCCTTCTAGCTTTTTCATATTTGTTCTATTTAATTAAACAGTACAAATATATTCTGCGATAGAGTCTCCTAAAATCCATTTCTTGCTATTATAGAGGAAAAGTAATTAGGCTAAAAGCGAACAAATTCAGCAAGAAATGGATTCTATAATTATAAACTACTATGTAGCTTTGTACAATATAAAAAACCAAAACTATGCTTAATCAAGAATCATTAGATTTCAATCGTGTTAAAGAGGCAATAGAATATATTAGTGAAAACTACAAATATCAGCCTAGTTTGGATAAGATTTCGGAACATATCCACCTTAGTCCCTTCCATTTTCAGCGATTATTCAAAGAATGGGCAGGAATAAGCCCTAAACGCTTCCTACAATATATAAGCATACAACATGCAAAACAGATCTTAAGAGAAACACAAGCAACACTATTCGATACAGCATTCGAAGTTGGCTTATCAGGCACGAGCAGGTTGCATGATTTGTTTATAAATATAGAAGGAATGACCCCTGCCGAATACAAAAATGAAGGAAGCTATCTTACTATAAACTATAGCTTTGCTCTCAGTCCTTTTGGAGAAATAATTGTGGCTTCAACCCCAAAAGGAATTTGCCACATGTCATTTGTAGAAAACCGTGAAGAAGCAATTAAGAACCTCACAAGCATTTTTCCTAAAGCGAATTATCAGAATTCAGCAGACGAAATCCAAAAGAATGCAATACGGATATTTAATCTAGATTGGGAGAGCCTTGATAAAATTAAATTACATATCAAAGGTTCTGATTTTCAGCTTAAAGTGTGGCAAGCCTTACTAAATATCCCGATGGGGCAATTATCGTCATACCAGAATATTGCCAATTTCATAAACAGCCCTAAAGCAAGCCGGGCTGTGGGAAATGCAGTGGGGCGAAATCCGGTAGCATATCTCATCCCTTGCCATCGAATAATACAGTCTACAGGGGCTCTGGGAGACTATCATTGGGGGCATATCCGCAAAACTTCTATGATTGGGTGGGAAGCGGCCAAAGTATATCAATAGTCTTATAGCAGATTATACAAATAGTTATTAACCTCAATCCTTGTTATTAATAAATGAATCAACATAGGTATATTTGCAAATTAATCTCTAATTTTAAAGTCCATATCTAATTATACGGCTCTATTTAATCAAACATGAGGATATTAATACAAAGAGTAAGTAAAGCATCAGTTACAATCAACGGCAGCATAAAATCAGCAATAAATCAAGGGCTTCTTATCCTTGTAGGTATAGAAAATTCAGATAGTAAGGACGACATAGAATGGCTCTGCAATAAGGCTGTAAATCTTCGGATATTTGACGATAAGGAAGGTGTAATGAATTTATCAATAAAAGATATAGATGGTGAAATACTTGTAGTATCGCAATTTACCCTACATGCTTCTACTAAAAAAGGAAACCGTCCGTCCTATATATATGCTGCAAAACCCGAAATTGCCGTACCTTTGTACGAAGAATTTTGTGTCGTTTTAGGGAACAAGCTGGGTAAACCGGTACAAACAGGCGAATTTGGAGCAGATATGAAGGTAGAACTCATAAATGATGGTCCTGTAACTATATGGATCGACTCGAAAGTAAAAGAATAACATGACAATAAAAGAAGCTCAACAGGAGGTAGACCAATGGATAAAAACCGTGGGCGTACGCTATTTCAGCGAACTCACCAACATGGCTATCCTCACCGAAGAAGTAGGCGAATTAGCCCGCATCATGGCACGTACTTATGGTGATCAGTCTTTCAAGAAATCTGATCTGAACAAAGATCTTGGAGACGAGATGGCCGATGTATTGTGGGTACTTATCTGCCTCGCAAACCAAACAGGTGTAGATCTTACTGAGGCCTTAAAAAAGAATATTGAAAAGAAGACTAACAGAGATAAAGACAGACATATAAACAACGAAAAATTGAAATAGAATGGCAGAAGTAGATAAATACAGAGATACTCTAAAAAAATATAATACAGACATTAAAGATGCTGATATCACTCAGAAAGTGAATGAGATAATCAGCAAGAAATTCGATCAGAATAATAACAAAGAGGTATATAAAAGGATATATTCCTGCATAGATCTCACATCCTTGAATACAACAGATACGCGCGAAGAAATCTGGAATTTTACAGAGAGAGTAAACGACTTTGAAGGATCAAGCGATGTAGACAACGTAGCGGCAATATGTGTTTTCCCTAACTTTGTAGAAACAGTAAAAGAAGCTTTAACGGCAAACGTAAATATAGCTGCGGTAGTAGGCGGATTCCCGTCATCTCAAACTTTTACCGAAGTGAAAATAGCCGAAACAGGACTTGCTGTAGCAAGTGGAGCTGATGAGATAGACATCGTACTCAATCTGGGATATTTCCTCGAAGAAAACTACGAAGAAGTTTGTGAAGAAATAGACGAAATAAAGCACACATGCCGTGATGCAAAGCTAAAAGTGATACTTGAAACAGGGGCACTAAAAAGTGCTAAGAATATAATGAAAGCCTCTATCCTAGCATTATACTCTGGTGCAGATTTTATAAAAACCTCAACAGGAAAAGTATATGAAGGTGCTACCCTCGAAGCAGCATACGTTATGTGCACTGCTATTAAAGAATATAACCAAAAAACAGGGAATAAAGCCGGATTTAAAGCTTCAGGAGGTATTTCTACAACAGAAGATGCTGTAAAGTATTATACGATAGTAAAAGAAGTGCTGGGCGAAGAATACCTGAATAAAGAATATTTTCGTATAGGAGCAAGCAGATTAGCGAACAACCTATTGGAAAGTATTAAATAAAGCATACCTATCACCAAACACATAAAAAAGATCGGCACGAAAATCGTACCGATCTTTTATTTTCAGAATAAGATTCTGATAACTGTGAAATGGTTCACAGTGAGCTATTTACTTTTTCATTTCAGCCTTTGCTGCTTTCACGCTACCTTTTGCTTCTTCCTTTTTTGCTTTCACTTCTGTCTTAGCGGCTTTCTTTTCTGCTTTAGCTGCTTCTTTCACTTCTGTTTTAGCGGCTTGTTTAGCTTCCTTTACTTCTGTTTTAGGAGCTTTTTTTGTTTGATTAGCTGTTTTTACATCTTGAGCCATTACACTGGTAGAGGCGATTAATGCGATAGCCATGATACCTGAAAGAATAATCTTTTTCATAAATAATACTTAATTAAAAGTGTTAAACTATAATGTTTAAATACGCAACAAATGTATGCTGGTTTTTGAATTAACACAGGTTAAACCGCGTTAAAAAAAAAGCCTCTTTGTGTAAGTATTACTAAAGAATATTTTCTTCGTTTAAAAGGTATACAAATGCACTGTTTACAAAATAAAAATAGATACTGTATCAATCAAAAAATCTGAAAAAAATTTAATTTAACATATAATTAGATTAAAATGTCAAATTCAGATATCAAAAGAGAAAACGGAAGCCTATAAAAGTCAGACAAGACATTACCTAATAGCCTCTTTTACACGATCAATAAAGGATTGTCGCATTTCGTCAGTGCCTTTTGATGTTCCTTCACAGCTCAGCCAAACACTATTACGGATACCAACCGGCTTGAGCATATCCCCGATAAGGCCATTCTCGATTGTATTTTTAAAGTTAGGGCTCGGATGCTCAGACGTAGTAATAATAAGGGATTGCTCTATGTCCAAAAGTGCATTAAAACCTCCCTCGTAATTAAAAGCAAAATCTTTCAATAATACTTTATCAAAAAAACCTTTCAAAATTGCAGGCATAGTATTCCACCAATTGGGGAAAATAAATATCATTTTGTCAGATTTTTTTATTACTTGCTGATATCTAAGAATTAATGGATCAAGTACTTTTCCTTTGTTATATACAGACAATTCATCTTCTGTAAACACCGGATTAAAGTTATCTTTATGGAGATCTAACACCTCATAAGCCACATTATTATTATCATATTCGTCAATAATTGCATCCAGAATGGCTTTGTTAAAGCTACCATGCCAAGGATGAGCAAAAACGATTGTTACCATATTTCTTTATTTATATAATTCAAACTTATGCCGTAACCAAAACTTCAATACCAAGACCAAGCGCTTCGACACGGTCTCCTATCTTTTTTAAATCTTCCACGGGCACTTTTTCAAGGTTTTTTTCAGGGGTTTCTCTATCGATAGTATAAATCATTACCTCGCGGGGTTTTGTCTCTCTAACAGCCTCTAACCATGCCGAAATTTCATCTTCCGTCGTATTATCCACTACCCTACCCTTGTGACTGCCTCTTACAAACATTGTTTGCATGATAAAATTACCTTCGAAGCGTTTAAAAAGCTCTATCTGCTTTTCTATGCTATACTCAGACGAATTAGGACGATCTATCAACCGCACAGTATCAATACGTGCCGAGTCAAGCTTAAGTATATTATTATCTACTTTCTTGAGTGCATTAAATACCTTCTCCTTTCCGGCATGCATAGCATTCGAAAGCACACTGATTTTAGTTTGAGGGTAATACTTATCCCGAAGTTTGATGGTATCATCAATAATTTCAGCAAATTGAGGATGTATCGTTGGTTCCCCATTTCCGGCAAAAGTGATTACGTCCAATGCTATTCCATCTTTTTGGAGATGCACCAATTTGTCTTCTAGAGCAGCTCTAACATTCTCACGACTAGGCAATTTAGTTTTTGTCCTGAAATTTTCATTATACCCACATTCACAATAGATACAATCGAATGAGCACAACTTACCATCGTACGGAAGTAAATTCATACCCAAAGATGATCCCAAACGGCGGCTATGTATAGGACCAAACACTATTTCATGAAACAATATAGTTGACATATTATTATATTTCTAAACTCTAATTTTTAATAATATACAAAGTTACTGCTTTATCACTCTCTGCAATATAAACACATCTATTTTTCGGTTCTACAATCTCAGAGTTTTAACAGAAATAGAATATACAGCGAGAATAAAGACCTAAAAATTAATAAATTCCATTTTTGTTCCACATGAAACGAAGTACAACAATATTTCGCTTCAAAAGGTGACAAATAGAAATATACATAATAAACTGATTTAATGAATATTAAATACAAGAAGGTGACAAAAGTGACACTTATTTAGCTGCTCTATTCTGTCACTTTATATTCTCCTTCATATAATTTATAATAATTGATCTTTCCTTCATCAGCATGATGAGAAAATAGATATAAATAGATAATTTTTGAGAATAAAACAGAATAGAAAGAAGTCTCTGTTTTACTTAACGGGGCATTTTATTCAACATAAAAAAACAGGAATCTACAGGATTAGATAATCCAATTTACGCCATACATTATCAGTACATAGCGCACAAACTTACCGGCAAACATGGTTGCATTTACGATATAAACATTGGCACGCATAAAGCCTAAGGCAAGGGCTATAATATCACCTACAACAGGCAGAAAACTGAAAAATGCCATTGCTGCACCTTTCCCTTCCAACCATCGCTGCATTTTATCTATTTTATCTTTCTTTACTTTCAGGTATTTCTCTATCCATTCTACCTTCCCGAGGTGTCCTAAGTAGTAATTAGTCATTCCCCCTAACCAATTTCCCACAGAAGCTATGAGAACGCACGACCAACCGTTAAGACCGGCGGCAATCAGACCTACAAAAACAACTTCGGAACCGAAAGGTAATATAGTAGCCGCAAGAAAAGATGCCAAAAACAGACCGATGTAGCCATACTCTACAAATCCGTCAAGCATATTTCAACTTATAGAATATATATATCCCAAAACCAACAGCAAATACACACAGTCCTATACCAAGTTTCTTTACCCACGACTCGGTTTTGAGGCTTTCTTCATCGTATTTTGCTTTACGCATCAAAGAACGGGGGCTCAATATCATTACAATACCGAAAATAAACATAAAGACAGGATATAAGAGATCGAGATAAATAAAATTGCGCATACTCGTTATTATTTAAGATGTTTGTCCTTTCTTCTTTGAAGAAAAATATATGAACACAGCACAAATATACTTAGAATAGTAATATAAAAACTTAATTTTTGTACCAAAGTTCCTTCATAATAAGCCTCTACTCTACCCGACCTATCGATAGGGATCTGCACAAGACCTTGCCTACTTTCTGCAACAGGAACACTCACTCCGTCGAGAGACGCAGCATATCCTTTATAATAAATGAGAGGTAGTTCTATACTGTCTTTTACATTAGTTTTTATATCAAATCGGGTAATATAATCAAACCTTTCAAAATTATATACTTCTAATTCCTTTAGCTGAGACGTCACGCTATCTCCACGCTCTAAAATAAACGGGTCAGGGTATGGCATCCTTGAAGGATAATATTCCATGCCGGCCTGAATATAGTGTGTCGTTTCATTCAAACCCCTATTGAATAAACGTGGACGAACCTTTAGGTCCTTATATGCAAATGAATCAATGATGATTACAACTGATGATAGAATAATTAATAGAGAGAATATAATGATTTTACTATTTCTCGTTCTGCAAATAAGGCATAAATAATACCCCCCTGCCAACGAAAAGAAAAAAGTAACAAACACATAAAGCCTCCACGGGAACTGAATCAGGCTCAGATAAGACAAAGGAAAGCGTGTCCACGGAGCTAAAGTAGAAGTAAGAAAAACAAAAAATAAACCTATAATAACGGCTATATCAACACTTCTGAGGTACTTTATATGCTTCTCATCGGCTTTGATAAAAAAACGCAAGCATAATGGGATAAAGAGCAGCACCCCTACCCCTATTGCCTTCTGCCCTCTTGCAAATCCTGCAATAGTTCCGTTTAGTATGGTCAACCAATCGAGCCTGCTTTGAGCTGTGGTATAAGGAAGGTATTTGAATTTTTGGAAGTAGAATGTGTCAGACGATAACTGTTCTAAAAAAGGATAAATATAATAGCTCGTAATTATCAATGTTGTAATCCCTGCCAACACCAAATAATAAATGCGCTTAGGTTCCCTAAACATATCCCTGCAATAGATTACCAATATGATAATAACCGTAATGAACAACAGCAGGGTAGAAAGGACATGCGTAAAAATCATCAGAGAAAATCCGATGGCAATAACGTACCACTTCCGATAATCGCCCTTAATGATATAAAAAAGCCCTAGAAAAACAATGGGCAGAAAAGTAAATGAAAAGGCTTCGCCCCATGCTCCTCTATAATATAAATCGAGCAAACGATATAAACAAAAAGTATACAGTATCGAACTCACAGATGCCACATACACACTCTTATAAACTCTACGAACAAAAATGTACATAAAAGTTCCGCACATCATTGTCATAGAAAAATAAAGGAACCAGTAGGCAAAATCCTTACTCGTCAAATTAGCTAATAGAGCGTATGGAATGAGAATAAAATCGGAATAAAATGTTTTTACAAGGTAGCCATAGCCATAAAGCCCCTGATAATCTATATATGAAGGAAATGTTCCGGCTTTCAACCCTTGCATTAAGGCCTCGAAACGAGCATTGTGAAAGTAATAGTCATCGCCACCCAAAAACTGAGTTCCGTATGCAAAAGAACAGAAAACAGAAAGAAATAATAAAACAGAAAAGAAAATCCAAAAGTGATATTTCTTATCTGCTATAAGGCCATCCAGCTTCATTTTGTCTTCTTCTCTGTAAAAATATAAAAATACATAAGCTCAATATACTCAAAACTGTTATGCACAGGCTTATTCTCTGTATAATAGTTCCCCCATAATATACCTCTATCCCACCCGATTGATTACCGGATAATTGAACTAATCCGTTATCACTTTCCGAAACAGGAACAGTCTTTCCGTCAAGGCTGGCTGTATAACCTTTATAGTAAATCAATGGCAATTCCAGAGCTTCACCATTGGTTGCATTCAGGTTAAAAGTCGTTATTCTTCCCGACCGTTTGAAGTCAGATATCTGCATCCCTCCATAATTTGACTTCACACTGTCTCCTCTCTGATGAAGATATTCTACAGAAGGTACCCTATCTGGAATATATTCCAGTCCTCCTAAATGATAATCATTCAAAATATCTGCACTTTGAGTAACAGGTCGCTCACAACGGTACTTTTTGTATGATTGCGCATCATTTACAAGCACCAAAGCTATTCCGACAACAATCATCACCCCCCCAGCCAAAAGCCGCTTATTCGTCTTTAAAATTCGCGACAAGTAATATCCCCCTGCCACGGCAAAAAAGAAACACGAAAATTCAAGCAAACGCCATGGCAGCTGAATAAAGTTCAACAAGCTGAACGGAAATACCGACCATGGAAATATCGGCAGACAAGCGATAATATAGATAAAGCCTACAATAACGGCAATATCAAGACTCCTTAGCTCTTTCGATTTTTCATATACAAACAACCGCAAAATAATGCCAAATGTAAGCAAAAGGCCAACTCCCGGAATAAGTGCTTGCTCCGGAATAATAATCCCGACAAACATTCCCCAGATAATCCAATGCAGCCCGAGCGCAGAGTCTTGAGCTTTAGACATCAATCCCCTGCTTTCGTAATAAAACGTATTGGAAAGCATTTGCTCCATCATCGGGAAAATATAGTAAGCGGTTATGATCAAAGTTGCAACGCCAGCCCAAACAAGATATTTTATACGTCTAGGCTCTCTTAGCAATGATTTATAGTAAATCCCTAAAAAGATAAGTATAGCCACAAACATCAGTACCGATGATATAAGGTGCGTAAATATCATCAGGCTAAAGCCTATAGCCAGAACGTACCATTTCTTATAATCACCCTTGATAATATGGTACAATCCCAAAAAGACAATAGGCACAAACGTGAAAGACAAGGCCTCTCCGATTGCAGCCCTATGATATATATCAAGCAATCGATAAGCAGCAAATGTATACAACAGGGCTGCTATTGCAGCAGCGTACGAACTTTTATAAATGGTATTGACTGTTATGTACGTAAATACACCACACAAAACAGTCATGGTGAATATCATAAACTGATATGCAAAAGCAGCATCGGTAAGATTACCCAGCAAGGCAAAAGGTATAAGTATAAAGTCGGGATAGAATGCCTTTGTAAGATAGCCATAACCATCAATGGCACTATAATCGATATAAATAAGCCATGGACTATCTTTCATACCATCCATCAATGCCTGTAGCCTTCTGTAGTGAAAAAAGAAATCCTGCCCCGGACATAAGGGCTGATAAAAATACATCATCAACAAAGACAGAAAAATCAACAAAGCAAAAAATACCAAAAACTGGTACCTTTTGCTTTGCACTATTTTGTCCAAAAGATTATTCATAAACCAAGTAAATTTGGGTAAAGATAATCAGAAAGATTTATTTCACTATTTTATACATCTAAATTGTCATTGTGAGTAAAAACGAAGAACCTCTTTATTATTAAACTTTAATGCGCCTCCAGCCAGTTCTTCCCTTTTCCGCAATCGGCTCTTAGTGGAACAGCCAGTTTATATGCATTTTCCATTTCTTCAATTACTATCTTCTGAACTTTATCAAGTTCATTTTCAAGAACATTAAAATTCAACTCGTCATGTACCTGAAGAATCATCTTGGATTTGATATTCTCTTTTTCGAAGCGTTTAAAAATATTATTCATCGCCACTTTTATGATGTCAGCCGCACTCCCCTGTATAGGTGCATTTATAGCATTTCGTTCGGCATAACCACGTACAGTTGCGTTGCGTGAATTGATATCAGGCAAGTATCTTTTTCGTCCAAAAACAGTTTCTACATAGGTCTTCTCGCGTGCATCGGTTATGCATTTATCCATATATTCTTTCACTTTCGGATAAGTCTCAAAATAACCGTCAATAAGTTCTTTGGCTTCTCCCCTTGGAATGGTAAGACGTTCGGCCAATCCAAAAACAGAAATACCGTATATGATACCAAAATTGGCTGTTTTTGCCTTGCGACGCATATCGCTCGTCACCTCATCTATCTTCAATTTATAAATTTTGGCAGCCGTTGCAGCATGTATGTCTTCCCCGCTATTGAAGGCTTCTACCATCGATGGGTCTTGGCTAAGATGTGCCATAATACGAAGCTCGATCTGAGAATAGTCGGCAGAGAAAAACAAGCATCCCTCGTCGGCAATAAATGATTTTCGAATCTCTCTTCCTTGTGCATCGCGTATAGGAATATTCTGAAGATTGGGGTTCGTAGAACTTAGTCTTCCGGTAGCTGTTACTGTCTGATTAAATGATGTGTGTATCTTCCCGTCTTTGGGGTCAACAAGTAGCGGAAGTGCATCAATATAAGTACTCAGAAGTTTTTTAAGACCTCTGTATTCTAATATTTTATTTACAATCGGATGCGTATCTTTAATGCTTTCCAATGTCTCTTCACTGGTTACATACTGTCCTGTTTTAGTCTTTTTGGGCTTGTCTACAATCTTTAATTTGTCGAAAAGCACCTCTCCTACTTGCTTCGCCGAATTTATATTAAATTCTGTTTCTCCAAGCTTATATATTTCCGATTCAATGTTCTGCAATTCTATGGTAAGAGTCTTTGAATACTCTCCTAAAGCAACTGTATCGAGCCTTACGCCGGTAAATTCCATGTCTGCAAGAACATAGATAAGGGGTAACTCTATTTCATAAAATAATTTACTTAAGTCCTGTTTCTCGATTGCCTTTTCGAGTATACTTTTCAGCTTCAATGTAACATCGGCATCCTCACATGCGTAATCGCTAATCTGATCAGGACGCAGAGTACGCATATTCAGTTGATTTTTGCCCTTAGCCCCTATCAGTTCATCAATATGTATTGTTCTGTATTTCAGATATGTTTCTGCCATATAATCCATATTGTGTCTCAACTCAGGATTGATAAGGTAATGAGCAATCATTGTATCAAACAATTTGCCTCGTACATGAATATCATATTTTTTGAGAACAATGATATCGTATTTTATATTCTGCCCTATTTTCAGTATCTTCTCATTTTCAAAAAACGGACGGAATTTATCTATCAGTTTCTTCGCTTCGTCAAAGTCGGCAGGAACAGGAACGTAATAAGCTTCCCCCTCTTTGAAGGCAAAGGACATCCCTACCAGTTCGCTCACAATAGGGTCGAGACCTGTAGTCTCGGTATCGAAACAGCAAGATTCTTGATTAGAAAGTGTATTTATCAGTTCCAAAACCTCTTTCTCTTCCTCCACAAGATGATAAGAGTGAGGTATATCTTTCAGCTCCTGTAAGGCGGAATAGTTAACGGTTGCATTATCTGAAGAAGAGTCTACAGGCGGTAGTAATTCTGAAAATAAATCGCCCTGTGTAGCTTCATGCGTTGTAGTATTTCTCACCGGGTGTGATGGGGTACCATCAGTTTTTAGAACCCTGTTGATAAGCGTCCTGAATTCAAGTTCTTCAAAAATAGCACTTATTTTTTCAGCGTTTATTTCTCTACGAGCAAATTCATCTTTGTTGAAATCGATAGGAACATCGGTCTTGATAGTAGCCAGAAATTTGGAGAATATAATTTGCTCTTTATTATCTTCCAATCGTTGCTTTAATGCTCCTTTAATCTCTGATGTATGTTCAAGGAGGTTTTCGATAGTTCCGTATTCCTCTAACAGCTTCTGAGCTGTCTTAGGCCCTACTCCCGGACATCCGGGTATATTATCCGAAGCATCACCCATAAGACCCAATAAATCGATCATCTGTTCGGGAGAAGATAGTTCATATTTCTCCATTATTGCTTTAGCATCTAATACATCAAAACCCGATCCTGCAAACTTTGGTTTGTACATGAATATATGATCGGATGTAAGCTGACCATAATCCTTGTCGGGGGTCATCATATAAACATCTATATTCTCCTTTTCTGCTTTTTTTGCAATAGTACCAATCACATCATCAGCCTCATAATAAGGAACTTCTAATTCTTTTATATTGTAAGCTGCAATAATCTCCTTGATAATGGGAACGGCCGCCCTTATATCTTCGGGAGTCTCCTGACGCTGAGCTTTATATTTCTCATAAGCATCGTGACGGAATGTTCCTCCCGGAGGATCGAATGCAACAGCAATATGTGTCGGATTTTCTTTGCGAAGAAGTTCCTCTAATGTATTTACAAAACCAAACACAGCAGAAGTGTTCTGTCCTTTAGAGTTTACTCTGGGACTTTTTATAAAAGCATAATAAGAACGATATATGAGCGCATAGGCGTCTAATAGGAATAATTTCATTGAGGAATATATTTTGATTTTAAAACAGTGGAAAGTTAAGGAAAAAGTGATGAACTACAAAAGAGACAAATTAAAATAGATAATCAATTTTGACCATAAAGCTTACTATCAGCAATTGAATAAAGAACTTTACTTATTCATATTCGCCTTTACAAACAAATAAAACAACAGACTAATAGAACCAAATATCAATGGCTAATTCAGGATACTAAGTATTAAAAAAGAATTCAAAAACATTCAAATGCAATTATTCTTTAAAAAATTCCTTATATATATCTAAAGTTACACATATATAATGCTTAAAGCCGAAATATTCTTAAATTTGCAACTCAACAAAATAAGATATGGATAAAAAGCTTTTAATAGCTAAACCTGTAGCGGAGGAATTAAAAAAATTTAATACATATTACAAAGATTCTGTTTTTTGCAATAATGTAAGGATTCAGGAAATTATAGATCATATAATGAAATCGGATGGTAAAAGAATCCGTCCCATTTTACTGCTTCTGGCTGCTAAAGCCTGTGGCGAGATTAATAATATTACTTACAACGCTGCTATCACTGTAGAACTTTTGCATACTGCTTCGCTTATACACGATGACGTAGTAGACGAATCAAAAATAAGAAGGGGAAAGGCTTCATTGAACGCTATTTATGATAACAAAATGGCTGTTCTGACAGGTGATTATTTTTTATCTACTGCTCTTATTAAGAGCGTGTTGACAGGAAACATAGAAATCATATCAAACATATCTGACTTGGGGCGCGACTTGGCCGAAGGAGAACTTAATCAGCTTTCGCTGGTAAAAGAACTGATCATTGACGAAGATGAGTATTTTCAGGTAATAAAGAAAAAGACCGCCTCTCTGATGTCGGTATGCATGCGTATAGGCGCAATATCTGTAAATGCTTCGGAAGAAGAAATAGAAAAATTTACCCGCTTGGGAGAATTATTTGGATTGTGTTTTCAATTGCGCGATGATATTTTCGATTATTTTACCGATGCTATTGGCAAGCCAACAGGAAATGATATACGCGAAGGGAAAATAACTCTTCCTCTTTTGTATGCTATTAAAAATGCTTCGGAAGACGAAAAAAAGGAAATATTATCTATCGTATATTCTTATAATTATACGGACGAAAATATTCAGCATCTTATCAACTATGCTAAAGAGCATGGAGGCATAGATTATGCGTACAAAAAAATAGAAGAATTTAAGGAACAAGCCGAAAAAATTATAGAAACTATTCCTGATTTTGATGTGCGTGAAGCACTTGAAGCCACAGTAAATTATATAATAAAAAGAGCATATTAACAAATTAGCAACTCTAAAAAAGTTACTTTTCTAAACTTGCTAATTATTGAATATAATAAAAAAAGAGCATCATAATGATGCTCTTTTTTTATTATATTTTCATTTAACTATTTAAGCCATAAGACTTTTTAGCTTGTCTGTATCTGTAAAATCAGCTATTACACCGTATGTATAATCTTTCAGGAAATCGACAGATAAAGTTGTGGATACTCCTATTACACGCATAAATGCATAAGTAGCTGCTTTAATACCGGTAAATGCATCTTCGAATACTACACACTCTGCAGATTGTACCCCAAGATTTGTTTTAGCCAATACATATCCCATCGGATCGGGCTTTCCTTTCTTTATGCTGTCGGATGTAATTATTGTATCGAATGTATCTCCTAGAGACAGCTGATCTAATACAACTTTTACTTTACTGGAAGGCGAGCTAGTAACAAGACCTATTTTATAACCTTCATTTTTAAGGCATTTGATAAAATCAAGAACACCGGGAATAACCGTTTTTTTATAATCGATGCCTTGTTCCATTTTCGAACATGCTTCTCTTATAGCTTGTTTTTCTTCAAGAGTTGAAATAGTAAAATAAAGTTCGATGATAGAACTCAATGTCATTCCCTTTATTACATCCGAAAAATTATTAATTTTCAACTCATTATCTCGTGCTATCTTACTCCAAAACTCATCATAAGCATGTTCTGTGTCTACGACAACACCATCTAAACCAAACAGTACGGTTGTTATTTTACTTTTTGCCATTTTATTTTATTAATACTATTAGCTAATAATAAAAACTGAACAAAGTAAGATAATTTTATTGGGAATCTAACTATATATCATCATAAAATAAAAACGGAAGCACAATGATGTTCCCGTTTTTAAGATATTGTATCCTATAATTTTTCAGCCTTGTTTTATCTACTCCTACATCATCGGCAGTATGTTTGTCTAACTGGAAGATCAACCAATATTGAATTCTAAACTTGTAAGTCTTTTATACTATATTTTTCAGAGTACCAATAAGTATGCGGAGAACTTATTTGAAAATGTTTCCTTACTCCCCCATAACAATCTTGTAGAATTGATATATCCGGACCATTATTTGCTTCAACAATGAGTGGACCATCTGTTGTGTATGCAACATCCCAACCTATATATTTTATTTCAGAGAACTTAAATGCAATATTCTTAATGAATGAAACTATATCTTGCCAAAATGGTATAGTAAAACCGTCAAATTTGAACTCAGTATATGGATGACATGTATACCGCTCCTGCTTAGAAGACATTGCATACTTTTGCAATTGCCCGGTTACAGAATCCACTCCAATATATACGCCTCCGGAACTAGCATTATCAACTTCCATTCCCTTATTACCCATTCTTAAGAGAACAAATAAAATTGTTACACCAAACTCTTCAGTATATTCTGTTATAATCCTAAATGTATTAATAGATAACGGGTATATATCATTCATTATAGGATGTTGTAGTATCCCTTCTTGAATAATATAATCTTGATTAACAAATTGTGCAAGATCTAAAACAGAAGAAGTATTTTTATCAATGTATTTATCATCAATATTATTAAAAACAGATATTCCCTTACCGCCTATACCATACCGAGGTTTACAAAATATTTTTTGAGCTTTAGACTGTTTTAATATATCGGTTGCGGATTCTAAATTTAGAATATCTTGTTTATCGGACAGAAAAAGCCCATTTTTAGTAAGTAAAATTGTTTTTGCTTGTGGAATATTTAAACCTTCACAGATTGAATAAAAAAGAAATTTATCTTCACATAAAATATCTCTTGATAAGAATGATTTAGGATACAGCAAAAAATAAGCAAAATAATCAGGAATATAATCTTTCATATCAGATAGGGATAGCTTACAATCCAACTCATACATATTATATCGGAAATATTGCAAAGGATATACACCCCAATACTTCTTTAATTCTTTCATTTCTTTCCTGATAATATGCGTTGGTTTCTTTTTGTCGCAGGTATTGTATTTGTCAATATAATATTGATTTTTTTCAATATAATACCCTCTGTGGTTCCTTTCTGATATTTTTTTTAATAAAAAATATAATTGCCTCTTTATAAACGACATTTTGCTTTAATTATTTAGTACATTTTGTCTGTATCTTTTTATCCACACATTGTGTACAAAATAAACTAAAAGTATAATATTTAGCAATATATACACAAAATATTTTCAATAGTTATAAGAATATTGATAAGAGGAAAAATATTAGCTTTTTTCTAAATGTAATATGGGATATCCTTTTCCCTCTCCATCATATTCATCTCTGCCTACTTCTTTAAATCCTAAATGGTAATAAAAATCCAAAGCTTGTGTATTTTGTTCGTTCACATCTACTTTTCGTGCATTCAATGTATTTACGGCATAGTCCATCAATACTTTACCTATACCCTCTCCCCTACTTTCATTTTCTACAAAAAGCATTTCTATGCTATCATCGCTTATACCTAGAAATCCTTTTATTATGCTCTTCTGATTTCTATAAACATATAAAGAAACATGCTTAAAATAGATGGGAATATGAGTTTTATAAAATTCAAAATCTTCGTCTGATAAAAAATCATGAGTAGCCTTTACCGCACTTTCCCAGATATCGATTAATACAGGGTAATCCTTTTTGTCAGCAGAACTAATCATATATGTATTATTTAGGTTAAACTTTAGTCTATGTGAAGAATATTTCCGTTTTCAAAGGTATTAAAAGATATGATTCTAGAAAAATCGGAAAGTTTTAATTCTTTGTTTTCACTCATTATATAACATACCGGTACTTTTCCATAAAATGAAGCCCATTGAGAGAATGAGCTTGGAGGACCTATTATATAATTACTTTTGGATAAAGCATATAAATCTTTTTCTGAGGATGATTGGGGTATGACAAAACAATCTAATTCTGAAAAAGAATTAAGGTTTATTTTTTCATTAGAACAAATCAAAAATTTTACCTTCTCCCCTCTTTCTAAAAGCTGTTCTTCTAAATTTTTCATCACTTGATTATATACTTCGTCAGAGAAATAGTATGTACCATCGAGCCACTCTTTATAATCTCCTCTACGTATATGTACTCCAACTATGGTAGCTTTTTCTTGAGAAGATAAGAAGTCGTCCACAGCAGCTACTACATCTGTTCTAAAATCAAAGAAAGAACGTATGTTGTCTGACTGTTCTATCACCATTTCTCTATTTCCTAGACGATTAGACCAACCTTCTATCAGATTAAGGTTAAGCAATTTTCTGAACATATTAGATTTTCCGTTTTGTATATGTCCCCTTGACTTAAGCGAAAGAAATAATCTTTGTACAAATTTTTGAGACTTAAAACGTATAAGCTTATTTTGATTCAGATTGGAGAAAATATGCAGATATTCATCAAAATTAATAACCAATACTTTCTCTTTATACCTCAACCCATAGGCTATAGAGGGAATAAGAGACCATATTCTGTTACACAACTGGCCGGGAGAATCGTAGTTTATAATCATAAGAATATTGCTGATAATTTGTAAAGTTACAAATTATTATTACTTACATATTTTTTAAACTTTTATTTTCTCCGCAACAATAGATTATTAAATATAGAAATAAGCCTTTTTTCTATAAGCTGATAATATAGAATACCAAAAACTACGGCAATAGTAAGAATAAGTATTATCAACAGATCGGGGTTTATCGATGATAATATACTATTAGGAATACGGCTAATGAGAAAATATAGGATAGGATGAGTAAGAAAAATAGAGTAAGAAGCATCTCCCACTATCACTAATTTATCATTCTTATAAAAGTTGGATGTTGTTCTCTTTTCCAAAAATAACAAAGTAGCAAATAATAAAGCAGCAGGAATTCCCAATATAATGACCCTATGCCATGTATATATTCCTTTATTGATAAGATATGCTTCTCCTACTTTACCAACGCCATTATTCAAAAGATAAATGAATATAAAAAGAGTAATAATACCTAATATAACAGGTATGGAAATATGTACTTTTTTTACATTTCTATAAATAACAACTATCGCCATTCCTATTCCAAATTCCAGAAACATAGGATTAGTTACAAAAATGTAATGTATTTCTCTGATAGGAAAGAAAAAACCTAAAATGAAAAGAATAAAAAATATGGATATAAGATATACTTCACGTCTTTTTACAATAGAGAAAACTATAAATATTCCATATAAAATATAGAAAAACCATTCATAACTTAATGTCCATCCTACGTAAATTAAAGGATAAACAAATTCATCTCCCGAATCAAAAATAGGAATTATGGTTAAAGTCTTTATTGTATTCTCCAATGAGATTTCCCAAGGACTGAATAGGAAAAGAAAAAGAATCATTAATAAGGAAGTAAAATAATAAACTACATTTATCCTTATAAATTTCTTCTTTATATATTTAATAAAATCTTGTATACCCGAATATTGGCTCGATACGTAGCACATTATAAATCCGGATATGATAAAAAACATATCTACACTGAAAGCGCCTACAATAAAATGGAATTGTTGCTGATATGACTCAGTGCCACATCCCATTTGTAATATAATACCGTGAATATAAGCAACAATAATAACAGCTAAACCTCTAAGGTACTGAACAGAATATAATTTATCCTTTGTCATAAATGATTATATCTTGCATTTGTCTACAGTACAAATGTATGATATTTATAACAAAGGCTATTAAACGTTAAATCTAAAGTGCATTATATCACCATCCTGAACGATATATTCTTTTCCTTCTACATTCATTTTACCGGCTTCTTTTACAGCAGCCTCCGAGCCCAATGTTATAAAATCATTGTATTTTATAACCTCAGCACGAATGAATCCTTTTTCAAAATCGGTATGAATAACGCCTGCACACTGAGGTGCTTTCCATCCTGAAGTGAATGTCCAAGCACGTACTTCCTGAACCCCGGCAGTGAAATATGTTTGTAATCCGAGAAGCTTATAAGCCGATTTAATCAGCCTTGCTACTCCCGATTCTTTAAGTCCAATTTCTTCAAGGAACATTTGGCGCTCTTCGTAAGATTCAAATTCAGCTATTTCAGACTCTATTTTTGCAGCTACAATAAGAATTTCAGCATCTTCATCCTTTACAGATTCACGTACTTGCTCTACATAGTTGTTTCCCGAAACAGCACTGGCTTCATCTACATTGCATACATAAAGTACCGGTTTGTATGTAAGAAGATAAAGCTCTTTAGCTATTTTTTCATCCTCTTTGTTATCAAATTTGACAGTACGGGCCGACTTACCTTGCTCAAGCGCTTCCTTGAACTGAACGAGGATATCATAGGCACGTTTCGCTTCTTTATCTCCTCCTGTTTTAGCTTGTTTTTCTACTTTCTGAATGCGAGATTGCACTGTTTCCAAATCTTTCAGTTGGAGCTCTATATCTATAATTTCTTTATCTCTCACAGGATTTATACTTCCATCCACATGAGTGATATTATCATCATCGAAACAACGAAGTACATGAATAATTGCATCGGTTTCACGTATATTGGCAAGGAATTTATTACCAAGCCCCTCCCCTTTACTAGCTCCTTTAACGAGCCCGGCTATATCTACTATTTCTACTGTTGTAGGCAAAATACGATTAGGTTTAACCAATTCCGCTAATTTATTTAATCTCTCGTCCGGAACAGTTATTACTCCTACATTTGGTTCTATTGTACAAAAAGGAAAATTTGCCGATTGTGCCTTTGCGTTTGATAAACAGTTGAAAAGAGTAGACTTACCCACATTAGGAAGTCCTACAATACCACATTGTAATGCCATTATTTTATATAAATTATTTTTTCAGGGTACAAAGGTAGTGAAAAATCAATGATATACACTTTCTTAAGGTTTTGAAGTAAAAAATACATCAATAAATAATCAGTAAAATAAAACCAATAACAAATAATATCCATAAAAAATATTTGAATATTTTTTAACATAAATATAATATAATATACACATTAAATAATTGTCATATAGACACTTTATAATTATATTATTTCTATTGATTAAAACTTTTTCACTTAAATTTTGTTATTATAGATAAGCTTATTTTTATTTTCACATTACTATCAAAATGCCGGCTTACTATAGTGATGAGAAAATCTATTTATTAAACTACATAAATTTAAAAACATGAGAAAAATAACTTATTTTTTCGTTAGCATACTTGCTATCGTATTAGCTTTTTCGTGCTCGAATGAAGAATACTATGTTGATAATGAAAATGCTAAACAATCGGAAAACAATGACGTAATCAATCAAACCTCAGAAAAAGACGGAGTACGCTACACCTTAAAAAATGTAGAAATTGGAAAAAATATTATTACACTAAACGACAAAGATGTAAAACTTGCAACTACTAAAGATGATATTGATAATGGTATATATAGGTTAGAGATTTTATCACCGGAAGTTGCTGATAAAATTGTTGAAGGAGGTATTCTTTATTTGAAAATAAACAACGTAACTCATCTACGAAAAATAGAAAGAGTAGAGCAAGTTGGTAAATTATCTTATATATTGAATACCGGCGATGCACAAATAGCAGATATAATAGAAAAGGGAAGTATTTCTTTTGATGTTGATATAGATCAGGTTCAACAATTAAAAAAGAAAAATACAAAAGCAGGGGTTAACATAAATTTTGACATATTTGAACACATAAAAGAATATAAAGCTGACGGACTCATATTCAATCCCAACACTGCAATAAACGCACAACTTCGTTTTGAAATTAGATTTGATAAATTCTTATCAAAATTCCCAATGGAATTTGAAATTATATACGAAATAAATCCTTCAATAAATCCTTATTTCTCTTTTGAGAAAGCATTGAATGCTAAATATAGTACTGATTTATTAGCTAATCTACCTCAGGAAATAGTAAAATTGCTAGGTAAAATAGAAATAGATATGGACGTACCAATAGGTTCATCATCTTTGCCTGCAAAAATAAGTATTGATCAATTAAATATACCTCTTAATATTTTTGCAAATCTATCTAAAGAATCAAAATTTGGTTATAATATCAATGGCTCTATCAAAATTGGATATAAGCATTACAATCCGATATTGCTCAAAAGAGATTATTTCATATACGAAAATACAATTACTGCTAATCATCAGGCATCATCAGAGGCAGCAGGCGAAGTTATTTCAGATTTGTATTTTGTTATTACTCCTAAAGTTTCTTTAATAGATATAAGCATACTCGATATAAAAGGTAATATACATTTTGGATTGGAATCTATTACAGCAGCCAAATCCGATCCTGCTTCATTGGCATCAAAATGTACAGCAGTAGCAAAAGGAACATTCGAGGCATATATGATGGGTAATAAATTTCATACTACAGATATTTTTAATGAATCTAGAGATATTTGGAATATAGGAACCTTAGATAAATCTATCACTTTTTCGAATTTAAAAATAGAAAAGCCATCTATACTCCCTTGTAAATCAAATTCATTTAATTATGAAATGTCTGTAGACTATAGGTATTTTGTTAATAACAAAGCTGTTCCCAAAGGACTCATATATTTAACTTATGACGTATATGATGACAAAAATAGAGTGATAAAACGAGGTGAAAAGCTAACTTTAACAGAGTCTCAATTGAAAGATAATAAATTCACTTATAATTTATGTATTCCATTCAGAGTAGACTTGTTAGCTGTGACAACAGCCGGATTAAGACCTTCAAGTTATATTAAAAATATGACATTTACAGATAGCTACGGATATTCTGGAAGTCTTTCAGATTTTGAAGTTGGATCTCCTTTCAATAAGAATTTCTGGAAATAGAACTACAAATATGGCAAAACAAGAGATTTTTGCCTTGAAATAAAATAAATAGTCCTGATAATTATCAGGACTATTTATTTTAATTACTTTATTACTTTGTCTATTATTTTCTTAGCTGTGGCTTCCATTATCTTATAACCTTCTTCATTAGGATGTACTCCATCAGTACCTAAATTGCTTTTTAAAGCATTATTCTCGTCACACATCACCGAAAAATAATCTATATACGAAAATCCTTTTTCCTTGGCATAAGCTTTTATTTTCGCATTCAGAGACATTATTTTTTGAGGTACATCTTTTATTTCCTTTCTCCAAGGATATTCGCCTGCAGGTGTTACAGATGATAATATCACTTTTATGCCGTTAGCATGAGCCAGTTCGGCCATCGACATGATATTTCCTAAAGTAAATTCTTCATTATATGGACCTGTATTTTGAGCAACATCATTTGTACCTATATTTATCAATACTGCAACCGGCTTAAGATTAATTACATCCTGACGAAAACGGGACAACAATTGCGGACTGGTTTGTCCACTTATTCCACGACCTATATAATTGTTTGATTTAAAAAAATCAGGGTGTGCATTGGGCCATCCATCAGTAATAGAATTCCCTATAAATACAACTCTCTTTTCACCTTTGGCAGGTGCAGGCAATGCAGCATTCGCTTGGGCATACCTATCGAGATTTATGAGTTTATTAAATTCCTGTGCTTGAGAAAATAATCCAAAAAAGGAAAAAAAGGACATAATTAAAATTACTTTTTTCATGATAAATAAGTATTTATATTTCAAAAATTGAATGAATATCCTATACTATAGAAAAGATTATTACCATAAGGTGAATAGTCGTCCTGTACTACATCGTATTGTATCATGGCTATCATATTCATATACCGCAAACCTCCTCCTATAAGAACAGACGGTACAAATTTATTAGTTTTATATTTATTTCCACTACTTTCTATAGTCTCCCATACACGGCTAGCTTCGGGTTGAAGGCTTATAACAAGAAAATCAACAGGATAAAAACGTCCAAAAATATCAAAACTTACATAATGCCTGCTCCATTTAACATCATAATTTTTCTCTCTGAAATAGTTGTATCCTAACCCTACCCCGGCAGTAAAATATTTAGAAAAATTATAACCAACCTGAGGAGAAATACCCACAGCTGTATAATTACCGAATTGTAAATTCAAATTACCTCCGAAAGTAAGCTTAGAAGGATCAAAACCGGAACTTGATTTATAACTTCCTCCATATTGCGAATATGCAAAGCCGGTACTTAATATTAAAGACAAAATTAAAATTACTTTTTTCATATCATTCGGTTTTATCATTTTTATTCAAGACATCATTAATAGCGTTTTTTACCAAAGGTTCCATTATTTTTTTATACCCCTCTTCGTTAGGATGCAATCCATCAAGCGAATAAGTGTGTATCATTCCGTTTTCACTATCCCGCATAGGTGTATTCAAATCTAAATAATAGTAACCCTTTTCGGCAGCATATGCCTTTATATGTTCATTCAGTTCATCTATTTTCTGAGGTACGTCTTTGATAGGTTCCCAACCATGCCCTTTGCATGGTAAAAGAGAAACTAATATCACTTTTATGTCATTTATCTCAGCCAATTCGGCCATCGATTTTATATTATCCATCGTAAATACAGGATCGTATTCACCTGTCTTTTCGGCTATATCATTTATACCTGCACTTATAACAACAGCTTTAGGATGTAATTCTATAACATCTTGTCTAAAACGTAAAAGCATTAATGAACTTGTTTGTCCACCCTTTCCCCTACATACATAATTATTATCTACGAAAAATTTGTATCGTAAATGTACCCAATTTTCGGTAATAGAATTTCCTATAAACACTACCCTATTTTCATTAACTTCAGGTATCTTCAATTGACTATTAGCCCATGCATAAGCATTTAACTTAAAAATATCGTTATTCAATCTGTCTTTATATAAACTATATCCTACGTATGGTATCAATATAAAATTTAGTAATACAGATATTACAAAAATGCTATAAATAAATTTCTTTTTCATCTCAATTATCAATGATCTGATTATTTACTCGATTGTGCGAAGTGGAAGTGATAACAAAACAACATGCTATTATAAAAAGGATATATTTAAGAACTAAGATGAGTTTATTAAACATTATATATATTATTAATTATTAATTTTTAATTTAAACTTAACAAAAAATCATTGTGTTTGTAATAGACTGTTAATTGTGTTTATTCTTTTTTTGAAGAATACTTGTAAATATCGATATTAAAAGTTCATTCACGTATAAAAGTGAGTTATTAAACAGAGTAAAATTATACAAATTATTTATATAAAGCGCATTATGAACTTTATTAAAACAATGTTAATAACTATGATTGTTGATAATTTTTCATTTTTTAATCTATTAATAATTGTTGATAAACCTTTCATAGCAGAATGATAAAAGCCTGTGATTTTTAATTGTTATCTGCGACTTATTTCATATATGTTGTTTAATTTCATAAAACAATTTATTTTGTTTTAAAAATGTATTAACAGTTATCAACAGTTTATCAACAATCTTTTTTGATAATCGAAATATGTAAATGAAGAATAAGAAACAATTGATAAGAAATACTAATTTAAGTAGCATATTCACAGATAAATATATAATTTTGTTATTCATTAATATAATAATGTAAAAGATGAAAGGTTTTCTTAAGAGTTTATTAGCCTCTATAGTAGGCTGTTCGATCGTTATAGGTATTTTTATTTTTATATTTATTCTTATAATAGCCGCTATGTCTTTCGGCTCATCTGATAAATATAATTTGAAAGATAATACTGTATTGACATTGAAACTTGAAGGTACTCTGTCTGAAAGAGTAGAACCAAATTCGTTTTTAGACTTAATAGGTCAAAATACGGATTTAGAAATAGGGTTGGATGATATTCTTTCCTCTATAAAGAAAGCAAAGGAGAATGATAATATAAAGGGAATTTATATTAATGCCGGTCCATTTGCTGCTTCTAATGCTTCGTTGAAAGAAATACGCGATCAGTTAGCAGACTTTAAAGAAAGTGGAAAATTTATTATTGCTTATGCTGATGTTTATTCTCAAGGATGCTATTACTTATCGTCAGTAGCAGACAAAGTGATAATGAATCCTCAGGGTAATCTCGATTTGCATGGACTTTCATCTTCACCTACTTTCTACAAAGGGCTGCTTGATAAAATAGGTATCGAGATGCAGATCTTTAAAGTAGGTACATTCAAATCTGCGGTTGAGCCTTTTATGCTTGATAAAATGAGTGACGCAAATAGAGAGCAGGTTACAGCATATATAAACGATATATGGTCTACTATTACATCCGAAATATCAGACTCCAGAAAAATATCGGTAGATAAAATAAATCAACTGACAGATTCTCTACAAACATTCAAACTAGCCAATGCTTCTGTTAGCGAAGGTCTTGTAGACACGTTGATGTATGAAACAGAAGTAAAAGAATATCTGAAAGATTTGCTCAAAGTAGAAAAAGCGAAAGATGTGAGAATGGCATCTATCAAGGATATGACTTCCGTATCTTTTGTAAAAGAAAGTAGTTCTAAAGATGTTATTGCCATACTTTATGCCGAAGGATCTATCAACAATGGATCCGGCAAAGAAGGTATAACTGATAAGAGATATGTGAAGGAAATTGAGAAACTGAAAGATAACGATAAAGTAAAAGCTGTAGTTTTCCGTGTCAATTCGCCCGGAGGAAGTGCTTATGCTTCGGAACAAATATGGAAAGCCATTACCGACCTCAAAGCAAAGAAACCGGTAGTAGTATCTATGGGAGATTATGCGGCATCGGGAGGCTATTATATCGCATGTAATGCGTCTAAAATTATAGCTCAACCAAATACATTGACAGGATCAATTGGTATTTTTGGTATGTTCCCCAATGTAGAGGGATTGACTAAAAAGGTAGGATTATCGTTTGATAATGTGAAAACAAATAAATTTGCTGATTTTGGCGATGCTACCCGTCCGATGAGACCTGAAGAAAAAGTAATATTGCAGCAATATATTGAACATGGCTACGATCTGTTTTTAACTCGTTGTTCTGAAGGACGTAATATTCCGAAAGATTCGCTGGATCATATTGCTCAGGGTAGGGTATGGACAGGCAATCAAGCCTTGAAGATAGGATTGGTAGATGCTCTTGGAAATATAGATACTGCGATACAAGAAGCAGCAAAACTTGCCAAAATTGATGATTATTCTTTGCAGGATTATCCTAAAAAAGTTGACTTTTTAGAAAGTCTATTATCCAACCAGAAAGAAGAATTTGCAACAAAGGCAATGAAAGAATATCTTGGTAACGATTATGAATTATTCAAGACTATAAAAGAGATAAAGGAACAAGATTTTGTTCAAGCTCGCATGCCTTATGACATAAGCATAAGATAAAGATTGTAACTAATAATGATAAAACAACAGCCCGTGCATATCAACAAATGGCTGCTACCATTTTCATGGTTGTACGGGCTGATTGTATTTTTTAGAAATAAGTTTTTCGATTGGGGAATACTCAAGCAGGAAGAGTTTGATATCCCTATTATCTGTATAGGAAATATCACTGTAGGAGGTACGGGAAAAACTCCGCATACCGAGTACGTTATCCGTTTGTTGAAGGATAAATATAGGGTAGGGGTGCTAAGCAGGGGATATAAGCGCAGAACCAAAGGATTTGTTCTTGCAGATGACAACACCACTAGTAAAGACATTGGAGACGAATCGTTCCAAATAAAAAACAAATTTCCGGATGTTATCGTTGCTGTGGATGGAGACAGGCGTAGAGGTATAAAAAAGCTTTTATCGCTAAAGAACCCACCTCAAATAATCTTATTGGATGATGCCTTTCAGCATCGTTATGTAAAACCATCTTTTACAATTATCCTCTCTGATTTCAATCGTCCTATATATGCAGATACCTTGCTTCCTGCAGGACGTTTGCGCGAACCTTTTTCAAAGATAGATGATGCAAATATGATAATCGTAACTAAATGTCCTTTGGACTTGCAGCCTATCGATTATCGCATTATTTTGCATGATGTGAATCCTTTCCCATATCAAAGTCTCTATTTTACTACTTTCGATTATTTAGAATTAAAGCCTGTATTTCCCAATAGCGGAGAAAGCAGGTCGTTAGACTTTTTACGAAACAAAACTGTTTTATTGGCTACAGGTATAGCTTCGCCTAAAGTGATAATAAAAAAACTATCGGAGTATACCCGTAAAATAGAAACAATAACATATCCTGATCATTATAATTTTAAGGTAAAGGATATTAAGTATATTTCCGATAAGTTTAGAAATATAAGTTCAGAGAAAAAAATAATTCTGGTAACAGAAAAAGATGCAAGCCGATTAGTTTTGAAAGATATAGATGAAGAAATAAGAAAATATCTGTATTATCTTCCTATCGAAGTTGCATTTATGGACAAAGGAGACGATTTTGAAGATAAAATATTAAAGCACGTAGAAGACAGTAGATTTAAACTTAACTAAACTGTTTTAAGAGTAACAAATAGAATATATGCTAGAAAAAATATACGAAACAGCATCGTTTATAAAAAATGTTGTGGGCACTGTACCCAATATAGCTATTATTTTGGGCACAGGTTTGGGAGAATTAGTACACGAAATAAGCGATAAGAAAGAAATACCATACGAGAAAATTCCTAATTTCCCACTTTCTACAGTAGAAGGGCATAGCGGAAAACTTATTTTTGGAAAGCTTGGCGGAAAGCCTGTATTGGCTATGCAAGGAAGATTTCACTACTACGAAGGGTATACAATGCAGGAGGTAACATTCCCTATTCGTGTTTTTCAGGCATTGGGTATTCAGTACTTGTTTGTATCAAATGCAGCGGGAGGAATGAATGGAAGTTTTGATATAGGCGATATCATGCTTATCGATGATCATATAAATTTATTTCCCGAACATCCACTAAGAGGTAAAAACTATAAAGAACTTGGCACTCGCTTTCCGGATATGAGCGAAGCGTATAACAAAGAACTTCGCCTGATGGCTATGGATATTGCCAAAGAAAATAATATTAAGTTGCAGCACGGTGTTTATATAGGTACGCAAGGCCCTACTTTCGAAACTCCTGCCGAATATAATTGGTTTAAGATTATCGGTGGCGATGCCGTTGGTATGTCTACAGTGCCTGAAGTAATTGTTGCCAATCACGCAAAAATGAAAGTACTGGCATTTTCTATAATCACCGATATAGGTATCATTGGAAAGATTGTAGAGGTGACGCATGAAGATGTGCAGGAAGCTGCTAAAATAGCACAACCTAAGATGGCCTATATTATGCAGGAGGTGATAAAGAGACTGAATTAACAAATTGAAAATATTAGAAATATAAAGGATGCAGATTTTCTGTATCCTTTTTTATTTATCTTTATAGATAGGTTTTATTCAAATTCATTTCTTATGAAAGCATATATTCTATCTATTATCATCTTATATTTTTGTGTTTCTACTGTATCTTATGCGCAGCAGCAAGTAACAATCAATCAGATAAATACTGAAATATCGAAGGGAAACTTCGATAAATCGAAAAAAATGATAGACCTGTACATTGCTCAAAATAGTTTATCGTCGGAGGAAATTTATAATCTGAATTTTAAGAAAGATGTGCTTGATAGGATAGCGATAGATTTTTCGAAAAACAAATCTGATGTTGTTGAGTTCATTAAAAAATATTATCCCGATGTAAATGACAAGATGCTCTCCGAGTGGGAAAATGAGAAATCTCTCGAATCGATGATTATCAATGGAGAAAAAAAGTATATGAGCAGAGCTGCTCCAAATCTATTCAGAATAAATAAACAAGCGATAAAGCGCAAATTGGAAGTAGACGGAAACCAAAAAGATGAATTACAGAATGTACTGAAAACACATTTACCATCTGTTGTAGATGGTTTGAAAAATACAGGGAGCACTCAAATGCCTCCTGTGAAAATGAAAGTAAAATATACAGTAACGCTTAAGCAGAATGTTGTTCCAGCCGGAGAAATGGTACGATGTTGGCTGCCTTATCCGCGCGAAGATAATCGTCGTCAGACAGACGTAAAGTTACTTTCTGTAAACGACAATAACTATGTTATATCTTCATCCGATTATGCTCAGCGGACATTGTATATGCAAAAAGTAGTAGAAAAAGATAAGCCGTTAACCTTTTCATTCGAATTTTCTTATGCTTCGGCTGCCGAGTGGTTCAATATAAAACCTGAAAGTATAAAGGATTATGATACGAATTCAGATTTTTATAAAGAATATACTGCGGAGAGGGAGGCTCATATAATTTTTACAGATCAGATAAAACGATTGTCTGACCGGATCATAGGGAATGAAAAGAATCCATACCTGAAGGTCAGGAAGATATTCGACTTCATCAGTGATAACTATCCTTGGGCAGGTGCTCGTGAATATTCTACAATACCCAATATACCTGAGTATGTGATTGAAAACCATCATGGCGATTGTGGGCAAGTATCCTTACTTTTCATTACTCTTGCCCGTTACAACGGAATTCCGGCAAAATGGCAAAGCGGATTTATGATGCATCCTAATGAACTCAATTTACATGACTGGGCGGAGGTTTATTTTGAGGGTATAGGCTGGGTGCCTGTCGACCAGTCTTTTGGTAGAAGAGACTTAGAAATGAGTGACGATATCAAATATTTCTATGCCAACGGTATCGATGCATATCGCTGGATTGTAAACGATGATTACTCACAGCCTCTTTTCCCTGAAAAAATATATCCTCGAAGCGAAACTGTCGATTTTCAGCGAGGTGAACTCGAATGGCGGGGAGGAAATATCTATTTCAACCAATGGAGTTGGGACATTGATGTAGAATATTTGAACTAAGCTTTTTCCTTCTTCGTATTCGGTAAAAACGCTGCTACCAATCCGATTAGTGGTAAATAAGCACAGATATCATATACATGCTGTATGCTGGTTTCGTCTGCTATCTTTCCCAGTACGGCAGATGCTATACCGGCTATGCCAAATGCCAGTCCGAAAAATAAGCCGCCAATCAACCCTACTTTTCCGGGAACAAGTTCTTGTGCATATACCAGAATCGCCGAAAAGGCGGAAGAAAGTATAAATCCTATAAAGATGCTCAATACGCATGTCCATACAAGCCCTACGTGAGGCATGATGAGAGCGAAAGGAGCTGTACCCAATATAGATACCCAAATTACATATTTTCGTCCGATACGGTCTCCTATAGGACCTCCTATAATTGTACCAAGTGCCACAGCAAATAAGAATGCAAACAAAAATAGCTGTGCATCTTTTACCGAAACACCAAACTTATCGATCAGATAAAACATGTAGTAACTATTCAGGCTCGCCATATATACATATTTTGAAAATATGAGTATAAGTAGAATCGTGATGGCAAAGGCTACTTTACCCGAAGAATATACAGACTGTTTTTCTAGCGAACTATCATCTTTTTGGGCAGGTTTCAGTCTATAGAGATTGCCTTTATACCATTTGCTTATAACAAGCATAATACCAATACATACAAGAGCTATGAGCGACAGCCACTTGATATTCTGTTGACCGTATGGCGTAATTATCCATAAGGCTAATAATGGGCCTACGGATGATCCGAAATTTCCCCCTACCTGAAAGATAGATTGTGCCAATCCTGTTTTTCCTCCCGAAGCCATATAGGCCAAGCGGGATGCTTCGGGATGGAAGATGGATGATCCAAGCCCTGTAAGAAATACGGCGATCAACACATGAATAAAACTTCCTGCAAATGACAGAGAAAGGATTCCGATCATAGAAAATGCCATTCCTATCGGCAAAGAATAGGGTTGAGGTCGTCTATCTGTGATAAGCCCCACTACAGGCTGGAATATGGATGAAGATAACTGAAAGGCGAGTGTGATAAGCCCTATTTGGGTAAAGTTGAGCAATAACGAATCTTTCAGCAAGGGATATACCGCCGAAATGATCGATTGCAGCATGTCATTCAACATATGGCATACAGCCAACATCGAAAGTATAGCGAAAGCTGTCCCTGTTTGCGTTGTTGTTTTCATCAAAAATGAAGTAAAAGTCTGCAAATGTAGATTTAAATATTGATATATAAAAAAGGGAGGTTTGTTTTACTGCCATTGTAGGATAGAATGACTATTTTTGTATTCAATTAATTTTTAGATAAATGAAAAGAACAGAAATAGCCAGTCTAGGAGAATTTGGTCTAATAGATCATCTGACAAAAAATATAGAACTAAAAAATTCAAGTTCAGAAAAAGGGGTAGGGGACGACGCTGCTGTTTTGTCGTATGGAAATAAGAAGACACTTGTAACAACCGATCTGCTGCTCGAAGGGATTCACTTCGATCTGATGTATGTTCCTCTGAAACACTTGGGATATAAATCGGCGATAGTTAATTTTTCAGACATCTATGCAATGAACGGGCAGCCAAAACAGGTGACCGTATCGTTGGGTATTTCAAAGCGATTTTCTGTTGAGGATCTAGAATTATTTTATGATGGTCTTGCCCTTGCTTGTCAGGAATATGGTGTAGACCTTGTTGGTGGCGATACTTCGGCTTCCCTTACCGGCTTGGCTATCAGTATTACTTGCCTTGGCGAAGGAGAAGAAGGGAAAATCGTGTATCGTAACGGAGCAAAAGAAACAGACTTGGTTTGTGTTTCGGGAGATTTGGGTGCTGCATTTATGGGGCTTCAATTACTAGAACGCGAAAAAGCTGTATATGATGGCAAAAGTGATTTTCAGCCCGATTTTACAGGAAAAGAATATCTTTTGGAACGCCAATTGAAACCCGAAGCCCGGAAAGATATTGTGAAATTTCTTGCAGAAGAAGGAATTGTACCTACTTCGATGATCGATATTTCCGACGGATTATCTTCCGAACTAAAGCATATCTGCAAGCAAAGTAATGTAGGATGTCACATCTACGAAGAAAGGCTACCTATCGATTATCAGACAGCCATGATGGCCGAACAGTTCAATATGAATGTAACTACTGTGGCGATGAATGGCGGAGAGGACTATGAATTGTTGTTTACTGTTCCTCTGTTTATGCACGACAAAGTATCGAAGATAAAGGGAGTGCACGTGATCGGTCATATCACAAAAGAAGGGAACGGTCTTATTCTTGAAACTCGTGATGGAGCCGAAATAGAAATAAAAGCACAAGGCTGGGATTCGATAGGAGAGAAATAAGCTCATAATTTTTGTAGGACGCAACAAATCATGCATGTTATTCATCTATATTATTAGATGCTTAACTTTAACTGCACATATTATGAAAGATGTATTAATATTTTCCTTTTTGTTTATTCTTCTTACAGGATGTGATACCTCGGAGCCTATAGAAAGCAATGATGCTTTATTGCCAAAAAAAATAAAAACAGAGCAATCCTACAATGGTGAGCCACTATATGACTATACGCATATTACTACTTTCGAGTATGATGGTTATAACCGTCCGGTAAATATACTAAGGGAATATTACCGACGATTGAAAACTGAAACGGCGGATAAGAATATATTGCAACATATCATTTCTACTAAATTGCAATATTCTTTAATAGAAGATTTTGTAACCCAAACTGATATTATAAAATCTCGGATAAGTGATGGTTATGATACACATACCGAAACTCGTGTCTATAATATTACATCCGGTGGTGATAATAAAATAGAGATCACTCTGGATGGTAAATTCAAAGAAACAATAGACCTGTCGAAGGGTTTGGCTGTAAAATATAATAGAGTGGTGTATTCAGATATTCCTGAAGAAAAGATTTTTAATTATACTGAAGAGTATAAGTATAATTCTGAAGGTGATATTTCTGAGTATATACATACACAAGAAGAATATTCCCGGACAGAGAAATATTCGTATGATGGTTATAATGGAGTGTATAAGCATATGAATATCCCTCAATGGTTGTTTATTGCTCTCTTGGGGAGTGAAGGGCGTATTCATAATATAAAAGAAATTAGCACATTACACAATAATAAGTTTACTCTTTACGGAAATAATATAAATAAATACAATTCAAGTGGTTATGTCAAAGAGAGAGAATTTCGTCCCAATTCTCAATTGGATGGAGCATCAAGCAGTAAGACGACTTATGAATATATAGATGCTATAATATATAAGTTAGATTAAAGAATAATCTTTTTCAAAATATAATTTATAAAGCCTCAGATTTCGTATACAGAGTATCTGAGGCTTTTTATAAAAAGGAAAATACAAAAATATAAGCAACTATTTTGTATTTTTGTACCTCAAAATATATATTAACCACATAATATGGAAATTGCAAGTAAGTATAATCCTGCCGAAGTAGAGGATAAATGGTATAAATACTGGTTAGAGAATAAGTTCTTTCATTCAGAACCTGATAGTCGCGAACCTTATACAATCGTCATTCCTCCACCAAACGTCACAGGTGTCCTTCATATGGGACATATGCTGAATAATACGATACAGGATATACTTGTACGCCGTGCCCGTATGATGGGAAAAAATGCGTGCTGGGTACCGGGAACAGACCATGCATCTATCGCCACAGAAGCAAAGGTAGTGGGTAAACTTGCGGCCGAAGGAATAAGCAAAAACGACCTGAGCCGTGAAGCATTCCTTGAACATGCCTGGGAGTGGACTCACAAGCACGGGGGTATTATCCTCGAACAGTTGAAAAAACTAGGAGCGTCTTGCGACTGGGATCGCACCTGCTTCACGATGGATGAGAAACGCTCCGAAAGTGTACTGAAAGTCTTTGTAGACCTCTATAACAAAGGGCTTATCTATCGTGGAATACGAATGGTAAACTGGGATCCGTCAGCTAAAACTGCTGTTTCGGATGAGGAAGTTATACATCACGAAGTAAATGGTAAATTATATTATTTAAGATATAAAATAGAAGGAGAGGATGGCTATGCGGTAATAGCTACCACCCGTCCCGAAACAATTTTTGGAGATATTGCGGTATGTATCAATCCGAATGATCCGAAGACTGCACACATGAAAGGCAAGAAAGTGATCGTGCCAATTGCTAATCGTGTAGTTCCTATTATCGAAGACGAATATGTGGATATGGAATTCGGTACAGGATTCTTGAAAGTAACACCTGCCCATGATGTAAATGACTATATGCTGGGCGAAAAATATAATCTTGAGGTTATTGATATCTTCAACGATAATGGAACGTTAAATTCTCATGGACTTCAATACGAAGGGATGGATCGTTTCGATGTACGTAAGAAAATCGAAAAAGACCTTGAAGAATTAGGCTTGATGGAAAAAACAGAGGCTTATACAAATAGTGTGGGTTACTCTGAACGTACGAATGTACCTATCGAGCCGAAGCTTTCTATGCAATGGTTCCTCAAGATGGAAGCTTTGGCAAAACCGGCTTTGGAAGCTGTGGAAAATGACACAATCAAATTCCACCCTGCGAAGTTTAAGAATACTTACCGTCACTGGATGGAAAATATAAAAGACTGGAATATCAGCCGCCAGTTGTGGTGGGGACATCAGATTCCGGCTTACTATCTGCCCGAAGGTGGATTTGTAGTAGGAGAGACCCCCGAAAAAGCGTTGGCAGAGGCTCAAAAGCAAAATCCAAACCTCAAGATGGAAGACCTGCGTCAGGATGAAGATTGTCTCGACACATGGTTCTCGTCATGGTTGTGGCCTATTTCGGTATTCGACGGTATAAATAATCCCGACAATAAGGATATCAAATACTATTATCCAACCAATGATCTTGTTACAGCGCCTGAGATTATTTTCTTCTGGGTGGCGCGTATGATCATGGCCGGATATGAATACAAAGATCAACCATGTTTCCGAAATGTTTATTTCACAGGTATTGTTCGTGATAAGCAAGGACGTAAAATGTCTAAATCTTTGGGTAACTCACCTGATCCTATCGAACTGATGGAAAAATACGGAGCCGATGGTGTTCGTATGGGTATGTTGCTAACTTCACCTGCGGGTAACGACTTGCCTTTTGACGAAAGTCTTTGCGAACAGGGCCGTAATTTCAATAACAAAATATGGAATGCTTTCCGCCTGGTAAAAGGGTGGGAGGTAAGCGACTCTATCGAACAGCCTGAGTCGTCGAGAATAGCAATAGAATGGTTCCAAAATGTGCTGGCTAAGACTGCTTCGGAGCTTGATGATTTGTTTGGAAAATATCGCCTTTCTGAGGCTTTAATGTCTCTCTATAAGCTTTTCTGGGACGAGTTCTCTTCTTGGTATCTTGAGATGGCAAAACCGGCTTATCAACAGCCTATCGATAAGAAGACTTATGAAGCAACATTAGGTTTCTTCGATTCTCTGCTTCGTTTGCTTCACCCATTTATGCCGTTTATTACAGAGGAACTATGGCAGGCTCTTGCCGAACGCAAAGCAGGCGAAAGTATCATGGTATCTGAAATGCCGAAAGAGGTTTCTTTCAGCAATGATCTGATTGATACTTTCGAGAAAGTGAAAGAGGTGATTGCAGGTGTGCGTACTATTCGTTTGCAAAAGAACATTCCCAATAAAGAGGAATTATTGTTAGAAGTAATAGGACAATATAATACAGATTTCGACAGTGTGATCTCTAAGATGGGTAACCTTACTTCGATAAATACTGTTGCCGAAAAAGATCCTACTTCGGTTTCTTTCCTTGTTGGCACTACAGAGTTTTCTGTTCCACTCGGTAACAATATAGATATAGAAGCCGAACTGAAAAAACTCAATGATGAGCTTAAGTATCTCGAAGGCTTCCTAAAATCTGTTGCAGCCAAACTAAGCAACGAAAAGTTTGTAGCTAACGCTAAGCCTGAAATCGTAGAAAACGAGCGTAAAAAGCAAGCTGATGCCGAAAGCAAGATAAAGACTATTAAGGAAAGTATTGCAAATCTAAACAAATGATATTAAGTAGGAGAGGAGCTATGTTCAGATAGCTCCTTTTTACACAGAATATAGTTTCAAATAAAATTATTCAAATTTAAACGAATGATAAAGATTCTCTACCTCTTATACCAATGGATCATATTTGTTCCGCTATTAATATTAGCTACCATTTGGTGTACCCTTACTATTATTATCGGATCGACCTTAGGAAACAATAAGTTTTGGGGCTACTATCCCGGAGTGATATGGGGGCGTTTTGTTTGTATGGCTGCTCTATTGAAGATAAAAGTGAATAGAAATTCAAAATTGGATAAAGACCAATCGTATGTGTTTGTAGCCAATCATCAGGGAGCGTTCGATATATTTCTTATATATGGTTATCTCGATCACAACTTTAAGTGGCTGATGAAACAGAGTCTCAAAAAAATGCCATTAGTAGGCTTTGCATCAGCAAAAGCAGGACATGTTTTTGTAGATTCTACTACAAGAAAGGGGATTGTAGATACAATGAGAAATACGAAGAATACACTCAAAGACGGAATGTCTACCGTAGTTTTCCCCGAAGGGCATCGCTCACCCGACGGACGGATGGCAGAATTTAAGAAAGGTGCTTTTCAGACAGCAGTGAGCTTGAAGCTACCGATTGTCCCTCTTACGATTGATGGAGCATATAAAGTTTTACCAATACACTCGTGGAAAATGAGTCCGGCAAAGATAAAATTGACATTTCATGACCCTATAGAAACTAAGGATCTTAAAGCGGATGATATTGCAGAATTGATGGATAAAGTGTATTCAACTATTCAATCTGCTTTGCCAGAGGAGAACAAATAATGGTTTCTTATACTTGTGTATGAGAAAGAGGCTATCCTAAAAGTAATTTTGATTTTTTCTTTGTCATGTTGAACGGAGTGAAACATCTCGTGTATTAAGTGTTGAGATTCTTCATTACATTCAGAAACAACGTTCGGCAGAGCCAAGCGGAGCCAATGACAGAGAAATTAATGTTTAGCTAGTGCCGTTTTACTCGTTGGATAACCTCTTTACTGGTCTATATAAATTATTTGTGTAAGAATTATCAATCTATATTCGAAGGGCCTTTTGGAGCCTGATCGATAAGTTCCATAAATTGATTCATTTCCGGAGTGATAATTATCTGAGTTCTGCGGTTGAGAGCTTTTCCCTCGGCAGTGCTGTTTGTTGCTACCGGATTATATTCTCCACGTCCCGCTGCTGTCAGACGTTTAGGATCGACACCATAATTGTTTTGAAGTGCCTGAACCACAGAAGAAGCACGCAAAGCGCTCAAGTCCCAGTTGTTTCGGATATTAGGACGCGAAATAGGGTCTGTATCGGTATTTCCTTCCACCAACACGCTATAATCCTTATAATCCATAATGATTTTGGCAATCTTGCTAAGAATTTCTCCCGCCTTAGTGCTTATCTCGTAACCACCCGAACGGTATAGCATTCTGTCATCCAAAGAAATATATACAACACCCTTCAATACCTTGATGTCCAAATCCTGCATTTCGTCGCGAGTAAGCGAACGTGTGAGGTTATTTATCATTACGATATTCAAAGAGTCGGAGCGGTTTTTGGCCTGTACCAGATGCTGGATAAAGCGGTTAGACGAATTGATCTCATCTACCAGCTTCGTGATGTTTACATTGCCTTGCGTGTTTTGCAAAAGGCTCTTGTTCAACAAACCTTGCATCTCGGCATAGGCAGCACGCAAATCTTCATTGTTTTTTCGGGCTTCTGCCAATCGATCTTCAAGGCTCGCTACCCGGGTACGGCTTTCGGCTAATTGCAATTGGCTTTCCTGATAATTTCTTTGTAAATCTTTCTGTTCTGTTTGCAGGCGATTATAGTCTGTTTCTAAATTCGTAAACTGCTTTTTACTAACACAACTAGTAAAAATGATGCTCGCAGTTAATACCAGCAAGGAAAAAGAATACTTCATAGCTAGTCTGATTTTAATGATGTTTATAACTCATATCTAAACAATGAGCCTCGCTATTTGGTTGTTAAAAAAAAGATTTATTAAGACATACACTGCCAGAAGCCGAACTTTTAGCGTAAAATGATAAGACGTCAGATTATTTAACTATTCTTACTTTTATCGCAATAAGGCAAAATATCTCTTAATAGCCTGATATAAAGAATAAAATCGTCTGTATGTTCGTGTATTCTCTTATCTTTTTGGTCTGATAGTTGTAGCATAACAATCATTCTTAAATGTTCGAATAATAGTTCATCCAACAATTTTGCGAATGCTTTAGGGTTGATGTCTTCTGTAAAAAATGTGTAAAGCGGTTCGATGTCTATTTTTCTCTTTGCACTATATTCCATATCTACTTATTAAAAAACAAGCACAAAGTTCGATCTTTAATCCTGTGTATTTCAACCATACTAGAGGTAACAAAACCAATTTTGTAAGTAAAATACTTATCAGTAAGGTATATTTTTGTATTTTTGATTATTGTACGAATATAACAGCTATAAAATAAGATATGGAAACTACTTTCGAAACAAAGAAAAGCGATTACGGATATAATGCTAAACGGCTGAGGGAAATACTTGGCGTAAAACAAGAAGATTTAGCAGAGCGTATGGGAGTATCTCAACAGACTGTTTCCAGATTTGAGCAAACACCGCAACTCGATGATGAAACTTTAGATAAGATTGCTACTGCTCTTAAGATTCCTATTGATGCTATAAAGAATTTTAGTGAGGAAGGTACTTTTAATATTGTTGCTAATACATTTACTGATTTTAAAGATAATGCTGTAGCATCTGCGATGAACTATTATCCTACATTTAATGCAATGGATAAAGTTGTTGAATTGTTTGAACGTTTACTTAAAGCTGAACAAGAAAAAGTGCAATTGCTACAAGAAATTCTAAAAGACAAAAAATAGAATCAACAAAAATATAGTGTTGGAGTACCCTTTGATTTTTCAAAGGGTATTTTTTTTTGTGGATATGGTGGGTGTTTTTGTAGGAGGGGGGAGTGAGAGAGTGGATACCTAAGCTATAGATTAGTAATGTTAAGAAAATAGAATATATTTGTATTATATATCTAATATTCAACCCAAACATTATACTTCATGGCGAAAAAGAAAGACATAAACAAAAAAGCATTTGATGAAAGCACATTGTTAAAATTAGCTTTGTTTAAAGATTTTTTTAAAGCATGGCTTCCTGTTTTTATATATAGAAAAGATATAGAACGAATATACATATATGATATGCTTGCCGGTAGTGGAAAAGATTCGATAGGACATTTGGGGTCTCCTTTAATGCTTTTAAATGAAGTAAAAGAATATTGTGAAGTATTAGAAAAAAGAGGTAAAAAGATAATTTTTGGTTTCAATGAATACTTAGAAGATAAATATGAATTATTACATACGAATGTTCAAGATTTCTTCAGAAATTGTAAAAATGAATGTCTTATAGAGAACTGTTGTTGCCAAGAATCATGTTACATTAAAAACGATGACTTTCGTACTTTATTTGATAATAAAAATTTTCAACAAATATTAAATAATAAAAAATATGCTAAATTTATTTTAATTGACCAATATGGATTTAAACAGGTTGATGATATAGTTTTCAGAAAATTAATAAATGCTCCTGTTACTGATTTTTTATTTTTTATAAGTTCCTCACGAATGAAACAATTTAAAAATACAGATTCTGTAACACTTCGGTTTCAGAATGCAGATATATTTGTAGATGAAGGAGACCCGAAAAAAAGTCACCAAGAGGTAGCGTCATACTTTAAAAGACTTATACCTAAAGGTAAAAAATATCATTTGCATTCATTTACAATAAAGAAGAACAGAAATTATAATGGAATTATTTTTGGGTCTAATCATTCTTTTGGAATGGAAAAATTTGTTTCAACATGTTGGAAATATGACCCATATGCAGGTGAATCCAATTGGGAAAAAGATTATGGTAAATTATTTCAAAATACAGAGCCAATATCGAAAATAGATAATACAAAAGATAAAATAAAAGAACTAATTTTGAACAAGGAAATAACAAACAATAAAGAAGGTTTGTTATATACTTTAGAATGTGGATGTGAACCGAAGATATTTACTGATGTTATCAATGAACTTTTAAAGATGAAGAGAATTGAAATTATTGGTAAGAAGAATAGAACATCTACGAGTATTCATAATGTAGATGTTTATAACATCAAAGTTTTAGAAAATGAAAACAACTAAAATTGAATGGACGGATAAAACGTGGAATCCTGTAACAGGTTGCTCTAAGGTTTCATCAGGTTGTTTAAATTGTTACGCAGAAGTAATGTCTAAAAGGCTAACTGCAATGGGTGTAGAAAAATATAAAAATGGGTTTAAACTAACCTTACATGACTCTTGCTTGAGTGAACCTTTGGGATGGAAAAAGCCTGCTACAATATTTGTGTGTTCTATGAGTGACTTATTCCATCAAGATGTACCTTATGAATTTATAGATAAAGTAATAGATGTTATAAAATCAACACCATATCATAGATATCAAATATTAACTAAGCGTGCAGAGAATATGTTTAAATATTTCCAAACAAGGAAAGTTCCTAAAAATGCTTGGATAGGCGTAACTGTAGATATTGAAAGTTCCAAATCAAGAATTGATTTTTTAAGAAAGATACCTGCGACAATTCATTTCTTATCATGTGAACCCTTACTTGAAGATTTAGGTATATTAGATTTGGAAAATATAGATTGGGTTATCGTTGGTGGAGAAAGTGGTATGAGAGCAAGATTGATGAAAGAAGATTGGGTATTATCCATAAAGGAGCAAGTGGAAAAACAGGGTTCATCATTCTTTTTTAAACAATGGGGAACATGGGGTAGTGATGGTATTAAACGAAATAAAAAAGCCAATGGTAAACTAATAAATGGTAAAATACATCAAGAAATGCCTATTTAATTCTAATATTTAAGCGTACGATTTTCGCACGCAATCAATAATTAAGAACCTAATAATTGGAGTGCACCAATGTGCGCTTCTTTCATTTTATATAAAACTTTTACATTCCATTTTAAAACCTTATATACCCTGTATGATATATAAATAGAAGCGAAGATTGAAAATAAGAAACGAAATAGAACGCTATAAGATAATATATTACCTTTGTGGGATGAATACAGAAAATCAACATATAGCTATATTATCCAATCTGGGAATTGACAATCTGAATAAAATGCAGTTTGCAGCTCAAAAGGCGATAATCGATAGTCAAAATACATTGTTATTATCTCCTACAGGTTCGGGCAAAACACTTGCTTTCTTACTGCCTATCTTCCGATTGCTGAAAGAGGATATAAAGAAGGTACAATGCCTTGTAATTGTTCCATCAAGGGAGTTGGCTCTTCAGATAGAGCAGGTTTGGAAAAAGATGGGTACACAATTCAAAGTAAATGTTTGCTATGGCGGGCACTCTATTGATACCGAGTTGAAAAACCTAAGCAATCCTCCCGCTTTGCTTATCGGCACTCCGGGTAGGCTGACCGACCATCTGGAACGCAAATCTTTTGATACAGATTCTATTCGTATTCTGGTTCTCGATGAATTTGATAAATCGTTACAATTAGGTTTTCAGGAGGAAATGGATACAATCATCAGCCAACTGCCCAACCTGCAAAAAAGAGTTCTTCTCTCGGCTACTTCCGATGTGGAAATTCCTGAATTTGTAGGAATGCAAAAGTCGGTGGTTCTTGATTATATACAAGAAGAAAAAAGCGATAACCTTTCAATAAAACTCGTTTTATCTCCCGAAAAAGACAAGATAGAATCTTTATTCCACTTGATATGTTCATTTAATTCCGAGCCCGCACTTATTTTCTGCAATCACAGAGAGGTTACGGAGCGTATCAGCGATTTGTTGAACAAGAAAGGCATACAGGCAGGATATTATCATGGGGGTATGGATCAGGATGACAGGGAAAGAATCTTAATCCAATTTAGAAATGGCAGTCTCAATTATTTAATTACTACCGATCTGGCAGCCAGAGGATTGGATATTCCCGAAATGAAACATGTGATACATTATCACCTTCCGGCCAAAGAGAGTGAATTTGTTCATCGTAATGGGCGTACAGCTCGTATGCATGCTTCAGGAACCTCGTATATCATACAATTTAAAGACGAGAAAATGCCGGATTATATCTCCGATACTTTGGATGTTCTGAAAGTTGCACCGGGGAAAAATTTGCCAAACCGTCCTGAATATCAGACTGTATATATTAGTGGAGGCAAGAAGAATAAACTAAATAAAAGCGATATTGTCGGTTTCTTTTTGCAAAAAGGGAAGTTGGATAAATCGGACTTGGGATTGATCGACGTTAAAGACTTTATTTCTTTTGTTGCAGTGCGAACATCTGCCGTAAAAACTCTTTTGGGTAATATCAGAGATGAGAAGATGAAGGGTAAGAAATATAAGATAGAAGTGGCAAGAAACGTTATCAAAAAGGTTGATTAATTTTCGACCATTAAGAAAGAATAAATATAAAAGCGGCAAATTGAAGAAATCTTTGGTTTGTCGCTTTTTTGTGTGGATGAATGAAGCTAAATATACAGTATAACATGGAGTTTAGAATGTGAAATTATTGTTTCTAATAATTTATAATAAGATGATTTCATTATGCGAAAGTCAAGTTTAATGTATTACCTTTATCTTAACATAAATTTGATAGTATGAAAACAAACAAAGATATATCAATTTTGATGTATGTGCCCCCCAAATCAAATTCTCATGGTCATGCAGTAAGAGACAAGAATATAAAAAGAGCTTTGAGAAAAGTTGTTGATGCTTTTATAAGTAATCTTAAAGTTACTGTAGAAAACGAGATGCAAATTACTATATATTTTGATAAAAAAGATAAAAAGGAATTGTTGCTCGCTAATAATACGATATTTTATCTGACTGAATATTTGGGAAAATATAAAACAGAATGGATTAATCCGGGCTATGAATATCTTAAAGATTCCATAAGTTGGGAAGTTAAAGGAAAAGATTGCTTTGACTTATTAGATTATCTTGACCAAATCAATCAAAGTGAAATTCTTCCCATAGAAAACTTCTGGATTTCAAATCATTACTCATATAGAGATGAAGCCAAACTAAATACATTAATTTTAACAACTTTGATGTGCTCTATTGAATCGGGAAGATTATTTGTTCGGTTTCGAATTATGTTTCCTTATATTATTGATGATGAAAGATTATTCCAATTATTAGAAAAATTCAATAACGAATTACCATTCAAGTTGTCTAGCAAACATTTCAGAAAATTAGGACTTAATAGAGATAATAAATATGGACATTGGAAATTAGATAATCAATTACAAGAAAAGGTAAATAATTGTCTCAAATGAAACCCGCACCTTAAAAATATTAACAATCTCAACTTACTTTACTCTTAATAATAATAAAAAACACCCAATATTAACCTTTCGGGTATAATACTGGGTGTTTTTTGTGCGGATGAAGGGACTCGAACCCCCACGCCTCTCGGCACCAGATCCTAAGTCTGGCGCGGCTACCAATTACGCCACATCCGCGGCTAATTTGCGTTAGCGGGTACAAAGATATAATAAAATGTGTTTTATCCAACACTTAATCATAAAAAAATAAGGGCATCTAAATTAAAATTTTAATTTAAATGCTCTTATCCCGTAAATAAATTCTTATAAATTAGCCTTTAAAGCCAATTTTAGCATGTGTACCGTCACAATACGGTTTGTTTTGCGATCCGCCACAACGGCAAAGATGCGGTTTGTCTTTGATCACTGAGGTTCCGTCTGCTAAGATTAGTTCTACAGTCCCTTCCACCAATAGCGGCGCATTAGGAATTACTTTGATTTTCAATAATGTTTCATTCTTTTCCATAATAGATGATAGTTTTAAAAACGTTGATATCAATATAACATTTTAGATGCTAAAAAGGTCACTCTCTTGCTTTTTTTACATTTTATCTTTCCATTTTTTTTCATAGCTTTGTGATACCAAAGAAGAAAAATCAAGAATGGATAATTATATAGTTTCGGCAAGGAAATACCGTCCTATGACTTTCAACTCAGTTGTGGGGCAAAGGGCATTAACCACTACACTAAAGAATGCAATAATGTCGGGCAAGCTGGCTCATGCATATCTTTTTTGTGGACCTAGAGGTGTTGGTAAAACAACATGTGCCCGTATTTTTGCGAAAACGATAAATTGCCTATCTCCAACTCCCGATGGCGAAACTTGTAATCGGTGCGAATCGTGCGTTGCCTTTAACGAGCAGCGGTCTTTCAATATACACGAATTGGATGCTGCGTCTAACAACTCGGTAGACGATATCCGATCTTTGATCGAGCAAGTACGTATCCCTCCGCAGATAGGAAAATACAAGGTATATATAATAGATGAGGTGCACATGCTTTCGCAGGCTGCATTCAACGCCTTTCTGAAAACATTGGAAGAACCGCCTCACCATGCTATTTTTATTCTGGCTACAACCGAAAAGCATAAAATACTTCCAACCATACTTTCTCGTTGCCAGATATACGATTTCAGCCGTATTACAATCAAAGATACAGTAGAGCACCTTCAATATGTGGCCGATCAGGAACATGTACAGACCGAGCCCGAAGCCTTGAACGTCTTGGCTCAAAAGGCAGATGGAGGAATGCGTGATGCCTTGTCTATCTTCGATCAGGTAGTAAGCTTTACAGGGGGTAATGTAACGTACAAAGCTGTTATCGAGAATCTGAATGTTCTGGATTATGAATATTATTTCCGGTTGACAGATTCTATTTTAACCAACAACGTAGTAGAGGGTTTGTTGATCCTGAATGAGATCCTTAGCAAAGGCTTTGATGGTAATAATGTGATAACAGGTATTGCCTCGCACTTTAGGGATTTATTGCTCTGCAAAGATGCGAAGACCGCAGAACTGTTTGAAGTAGGGGCTTCCATCAGAGACCGCTACGTAGAAACAGCGAAGAAGTGCACCAACGAATTTTTGTATAAAGCCATCGAGTTGGTCAACGAAAGTGATCTTAATTATAAATATAGCCGAAATAAGCGATTACTCTCCGACTTGACAATAATTAGGCTTTGCCAATTATCTTCACCTCAAGCAGGAATTGAAGATCAAAAAAAAAAGCAGGTAATTGATCCGATCTTCTCCAAGCAGGAACAACCTGTGCAAGCGGCTGTACCGTCTACAAATCAGAGGCCGACGGCGCAGAGCCCGCAACCTGCTCAACAACCTCCCGTTCAGCAAAGGGTAACACCTTCTGTTGCAGCCAAAGAACCTACCTCGAATGCTGAGCCCGCTAAAACAATACCCGGTGCAGGAGGTTTTGGTGTTTCTATTTCAGCATTCGGAAAGAAAAAAGAGGAGGAAACGACTAAGGCTGATATAACAATAGAAGTCCTTAACGACAGATTTACTCCACTCCAACTTATCAACGAATGGAAGGCGTATGCTGAGAGTTTGACAGAAGAGCTCCATCTGAGAAATACAATGCTCAATTGCCTACCTAATCTTATCGCAAATACGGTGTTTGAGGTAATTGTAAATAATCCTGTTCAGGAACAACGGCTTCTTGAATATCAGATGGATATATTGTCAAGGCTGAGAGCACAACTTCGTAATACTCATTTGAGGATGGAGATCAGGATAAGTGAAAATAATGAGAAAAAATTAGCTTTCACCCCTGCCGAGAAGTTTAATCTGATGATGGAAGAAAACGAAAGCTTACGCAGGCTGAAGGATGAGTTTGGTCTGGAGTTATCATGATGAGAAAATCTCAAAAAGAGTTAGGCTGAGGAGGTAGAACAAGGTGAAAATTTTATCTAAAAAACTCGAAGGTTTAAAATAAATATATTTCTAGGACGAGAGGAAAAATCGTGTTATCTTTGTAGCCTCAAAAAAATTATTCTCACAATTCCAACAAAGGAGATCTTTTTATGACAGAGCCATTAAAGCATGAATGCGGTATCGTCATGATACGCTTATTAAAACCGCTCGAATATTACCAAAAAAAATATGGTACATGGCAGTATGGGTTGAATAAACTCTATTTGCTAATGGAAAAACAACACAATCGAGGTCAAGAGGGCGCAGGCTTGGCTGTTGTAAAGTTAGAATCACCTCCCGGTAATGAATTCATATTCAGAGAAAGAGCCGCGGGGTCAAGTGCTATCTCAGAGATTTTTACAAATGTTTATCAAAACTATGAGAAAGTATCAGAAGATAAACTCAATGATGCTGATTATGCCAGTAAATATCTTCCATTTGCCGGAGAGTTATTTTTAGGGCATTTGCGTTACAGCACTACAGGAAAAAGCGGAATTTCATACGTTCATCCATTTATGCGTCGCAACAACTGGCGATCAAGGAATTTGGCTTTAGCCGGCAATTTTAATATGACAAATGTAGATGAACTGTTTGCCGAGTTGTTAGCACAAGGTCAGCATCCTCGCGACTATACAGATACATTTGTACTTCTCGAATCGCTTGGTCATTACCTCGATAGAGAGGTTCAGTATCAGTTTGATAAATATAGTAAGAGTACCGGAGCAAAAGGTGATGATCTAAATACACTGATAGAGAAAAATCTTGATATCCATTTTATGCTTAACAAGGCAAGTGAGAAATGGGATGGAGGTTATACTATAGGAGGGCTAATCGGATGTGGCGATGGCTTTGTATACAGGGATCCTTCCGGAATTCGTCCCGCATTCTATTATAATGACGATGAAATTGTTGTTGTTGCATCAGAAAGACCTGTTATACAGACAGCTTTGGGGCTTGACGTTGCCGATATAAAAGAGCTGAGCCCGGGACAGGCCATTATCGTAAAGAAAGATGGTACAGTTCTGTTTTCTCAGATACAAGAACCTAGAAATGTTTCTCCATGTTCGTTCGAACGTATTTATTTTTCTCGTGGATCAGATTCTGATATATATAATGAGCGAAAAGAATTGGGAAAACTCCTTTTACCTCAAATTCTGAAAGCCATAGATTCGGATATTCAGCATACTGTATTTTCTTTTATTCCCAATACGGCAGAAGTTGCTTTCTTCGGGATGACCGACGCATTCAATAAGCATATGAATGATGTTAAGCTCCGAAAAATAAAGGAAAAGGGGCCATCTGTTACCGAAGAGGAATTGCAGAGGATTCTCTCTATGCGGGTTCGTACCGAAAAAGTTGTGATAAAAGACATAAAGCTAAGAACCTTTATTGCACAAGATAAGAGCCGTGACGACTTGGCTGCACACGTATATGATGTTACCTATGACTCAATAAAACCGTATGAAGATAATCTTGTCGTTATCGACGATAGTATAGTAAGAGGTACTACGCTGAAACAGAGTATAATAAAGATCTTGGATAGGATTCATCCGAAGAAGATAGTTATTGTGTCTTCTTCTCCTCAAATACGTTATCCAGACTGTTATGGTATCGATATGTCGAGAATGAATGAATTTGCTGCATTCAGGGCTGCTATCGAATTGTTGAAAGAAAGAGGAATGCAGTCGGTGATAGACGAAGTATATCGCAAATCTTTGGCTCAGAAAGATAAGCCTAAGGAAGAGATAGTAAACTATGTGAAAGAAATTTATGCTCCTTTTACTGATGAAGATATTTCGAAAAAAATGGCTGAAATGCTAACACCAAAAGGAACAAAGGCTGAGATTGAAATTGTTTTTCAAAGCATTGAAAACCTTCATAAAGCGACACCTAATCACAAAGGAGACTGGTATTTTTCGGGAAATTATCCAACTCCGGGCGGAAACAGAATGGTAAACACCGCTTTCTTGAATTATATAGAAGGAAAAAATAACCGCTCTTATTAAGAGTAATATATAAGAGAGCTGATTTTATATCAGCTCTTTTTTTGTTCACTTTTCATGTAACCATGTTCCTCTTAAAATAGTCTTATTATAAAAGAGGTAAACCATTAAATATATAATATGAAAAGAACACAATTACTTTTTCTAATTTTATTCGTAATAGGTATCAACACCATCTATGCACAAGAATTTGTAACAATCTCAGGACGGGTTACAGATTTCAATGGAAATCCTATCGACAGTTGCTGGATAGGACTTAATTATTCGGATTTTTCGCCTGCTTATCAAACGTATTCAGATAAAGACGGCTATTACTCTTTGGAAAATGTAAAGAAAGGGAAATACAAGTCTTTTTATGCACTTCGCCCGAAAGAGTATCCTCGAAGAGACGCAGTGGCGGACGACGACAAACGTCTTGAGTTTTGGGCATGGAATGTAATCGCAGATAGGGATCTGACGATAAATCCACGTTATCACCGTCTGGAGCTTTATGGAACAAATGCATTTAAAGTAGAGGGAGGATATAATGGGCTCTTTATATACACACGACCTATGAGTGTGGGAAAACTACTTACATATTCCAAAGAAGTGCAGCTAAACAAAGCTAAGGCAGAAAAAGAAGTGGACATCTCAGTTAAACCTGAATTTTTCAAAGTGAGGGTATATATTGATGATAAAGAGGCTGTGATCAACTCTGTACAGCGTGTGCAGGAATATGTAGGAAAAGACAATCCCAGTATGGGTGCTTATATTATCCAGACAGAATTGCCCAAAGAAAAATCCGATAAACCATATCGGATAATAAGAGTAGTGGGAGAAAATCTGGAGCATAATGAGATGGGTGAGAATGTATATTTCTATGAAGTAAAGAATTACGAGGAAACCCCGAAAAACTGAGGAAGCTATATTTCATAATCAATTTATTATGTTCTTGAAAGTCGGATAATTTCAGAACCAACCAACAATTTAATATCTTTGTTTTATTAATTTGCAATAGTTATTTGATCTGTATAATTTTATCTATTTAAGGTGATACTGAAAACCGAGCTTTGCAAGCAGAAAGGTTACAGTAAAAAGAATGTAAAACATGTTACTTTTGTCACCTTTTGGGACTTAACATATTGCTGATTCGTATTAATAATTGATTATGAAAGAAAACAATATAATAGCAGCTATATCTACACCTGCAGGTATAGGAGGAATAGCCATTATACGTCTCTCTGGAAATGGATGTATAGAATTAGTTGACGCTGTTTTTAAATCCTTTAAGGGGAAAAAGCTTGCGGAAGCAAAAGCTTATACAGTTCATTTCGGATCTATCGTTAAAGATAATGTGGTGTTAGATGATGTATTGGTGAGTGTATTCCGAAATCCACATTCGTTTACCGGCGAAGATATAATAGAAATATCCTGTCATGGTTCTAATTATATTCAACAAAATATATTACAGCTTCTTATATCGAAAGGTGCATCTTTGGCTCAACCGGGAGAATTTACTCAACGAGCTTTCTTAAATGGTAAGATGGATTTGTCTCAGGCCGAATCGGTGGCAGACTTAATAGCGTCATCTTCAGCCGCAACACATCGCTTGGCAATGAATCAGATGCGTGGAGGTTTTAGTAATAAGCTGATTGAGCTTCGTACTGAACTGTTGAATTTTACATCTTTGATAGAGCTTGAACTAGACTTTTCGGAAGAGGATGTTGAATTCGCAAATAGAGACCACCTAAAAGAAGCAGCACATCAGATAGAATCGCATATAAAGAAACTGGCAGATTCTTTTAGCATAGGTAATGCCGTTAAATCCGGTATTCCGGTTGCAATTATAGGCGAAACAAATGCCGGAAAGTCTACCTTACTCAACCTTCTTTTGCATGAGGAAAAAGCAATTGTATCCGATATTCATGGTACAACGAGGGATGTTATTGAGGATACGATTAATATACAAGGACTGACTTTCAGACTTATTGATACTGCGGGAATACGAGATACTCATGACGAGATAGAAAGTCTTGGCATTGAACGTACATTTAAGAAGATAGAACAAGCGAATATTGTTTTGTGGGTCGCTGATTGTGAAACTATAAATGAGCATATTGAGGAGTTGTCTCAAAAAATACTACCTGTAGTTGGCGATAGAAAATTGGTTCTTGTTTTCAATAAGGTTGATATTATTTCGGCAGAAAGAAAAGCAGAAAAAGAAAAGCTTCTGTTAGATAAAATTCCTGAGCGGGTTTTCATCTCGGCTAAATATGAGCAGGGAACTGATCAGTTGGAAGACTTATTAGTAAATACGGCAAATATCCCCGAAATTAGTGAGCAAGACATCATTGTTACAAATGTTCGTCATTATGAGGCTCTCCAAAATGCATTGACTGCTATAAAACGTGTCTCTGAAGGGTTAGAACTAAAAATATCGGGGGATTTTCTGTCGCAGGATATTCGTGAATGTATGTATTATCTGGGCGAAATTACGGGTCAAATTTCTACTGATGAGATATTGGGTAATATTTTTAGTAAGTTTTGTATCGGAAAGTAACTTAATAAAATAATAGTAAATAAAAATCAAATAAATACACTGTATTTCAATTAATTATACATACAATTTGGATTTTGAAAAAACAATATTTTCTCAATTTACCGTAAATATTTGCTACAATATTACGACAAATGATTATATTTGTCGTAAATAAATGTAAAAATATTACAGCTATGGAAATCAAGTTAATCAAACGTAAATCAAAGACCACAAATCGGGTTTCTCTTTCGTTGGAATATTACATGGGATATACCAAAACCGAAGAGGGAAAGATTAAACACAACCGTAAATATGAAACTTTAGAATATTACTTGATAGACCCAGCACGAACCAAAGCAGAGAAAGAGCACAATAAAGTAAATCTTGAAATGGCAGAAGCTGTAAAAGCCAAACGTCTGCTTGCTTCGCAAAATAAGCAATATGGCTTTACAGTAGAATATAAAATTAGAACTAACCTAGTCGAATACATAAAAGGACTGATTGACCAACGCAAAAATTCTCCTGGTAATTATGGAAATTGGGATAGTTCTCTCAAACATCTTATTGCCTATGCAGGGCATGATACTACTTTTGAAGGAGTAGACAAGGCTTTTGTTGAAGGCTTTAAGAATCATTTAACTAAAAATGCCAAAACAAAAAGTGGAACAAATCTTTCAGCCAATAGCCAAAGTAGTTATTTTCTTAAGCTAAAAGCGACATTAAATCAGGCTGTAGAAGATGGAATAATTCCGTACAATCCTGCATTAGCAGTAAAGCCTGTTAAAACTGAAGATACCTATAGAGAGTATCTAACTTTGGAAGAACTGCAAAAGTTAGCGAAAGAGGAGTGTAAATTCCCAATATTGAAACAGGCTTTTCTTTTTTCTTGTTTAACTGGTATGAGATGGAGCGATATTCAAAAGCTCACATGGAATGAAGTTCAGGAACTTGACGGACAAACCCGAATCGTTTTTCGACAAAAGAAAACCAAAGGTTTTGAATACTTAGATATTTCCAATCAGGCGACTCGCTATCTCGGACAAAGAGGGAAGCCTGAAGAACGGGTTTTCTTAGGACTTAAATATTCTGCTTGGCATAATCAAGCATTGGAAAAGTGGTGTATGAAAGCAGGTATTTTAAAAGACATCACTTTCCATTGCGGGCGGCATACATTCGCTGTTATGCAGCTAAATTTAGGAACTGAAATATATACTGTATCTAAGCTATTAGGGCATAAAGAATTAAAAACAACTCAAATCTATGCTCGAATATTGGATGATAAGAAAAGAGAAGCCGTTAATAAAATACCTGATATAGAATAATAATATGGATTACGAATTTATAAGATCAAGACTATCCCCTTGTAAATTACACTGTAGTAAATGCTTTACCTTTGTAGATAGGGATATCGTTAGTTTAAGTAAGCAACTTAAAGAGTTTTGGGTGATTTCGATATTTACGCTGAAAGATTAGATGAACCCATATTTCCCAAATATCTTGGCTTCAATAGTATCCATAGCAGTTTTAATGGTTTGTACCACTTGAGAAATATCTTCTTCCGTGAAGTATAAGAGCGACATAGAGGGATAAGCGGTCTTTCTATATATAAATGTCTGTTATATAGCATTTTTGGTGGAACTGGGCATCATAAAGGTAATCGAAATCGAGACGATGCACGAGTGTAAACAACTCATGGCGAACTTCTCGGATGCGGGATGTTGGAGGAACTTTTGGAGATCATTACTTGGGAACAAACTTGGTCTCTATCCTTACAAAAAGCTAAGGAAGAAAACTTTATGAAGACTTAGCATATAGAGTCATTGGCTGTTGGTAAGATTTCGAAAAAAGCCGTTTGTCTCATTTACAGAGAACTGAATTTCATCAAAGGCGGTGAAATCCTGGATTTAGGTGAGCGTACTCTGGAGGTTGTCTTTCACATTCCTGGGTCAACTACTTTTATAGGTAAAGATACTGCTTATGGTATTAGCGACGACACTTTCGAATCCAGCAATAGATTGCTGGGTGTTAGCTTTTCTATCTTTGTAAGAAGATGTGTGTGGATCGAGAAATATGATATCTAAGATCTCTATCTCGGACATTATTTCGGAAAACAAGGAAACCCCTCTCAATGGGAGAGCGGTATGATCTCGATGAGTGAGGATGTCTTGTCTGATAAACTGTAAGATGAGCTTAATATGATAGGAATGTTGGGGTTGGACATATATATTCATTTGGAGAATATAATTGCTTGATTGACCTGCGATGTCCGGATACCTGGTTTTACTTCGCCATTTGCGATGATTAATCGGTTATTTTGGATAACTGCTCCGGCACCAGCTCGTGCTAATTGTTCATATTCGCCAGATCACTCCATTCTTTTGAGGAGGTGTTGTATTGAAGTAAGGCGGTATTGAATCGGTACCATTCTACCGGATGGTGCATATAGGCATTGGCTTCCGCTTGCAGGCGGGTAATGGCCGCCGAGTCTTGAGCCGCCTCCGCTCTCGCTAAATGGATCGGGCGGGCGATGGCGGCTAGGAAACAATCGTAGTTCACGCCTCCCATAAATAAGATTTTATCCGATTGGAAAGTCACGGCGCAGCCACCTGTCAGGGTACGGTTCGTCCCGTCCTTAAACGGGGGAAGAACGGTCTCTTGTTGCCAGGTCGAAGTTGCTGGGTCGAATACCAATACGTCCGTCGGGACAATCGGTTCCTTTCCGTTTAAGATAGGCTGGAAGCCTCCAGCTAGATAGACGCATGTACTTTGGGGGCTTTCTCCGGCTGCTAATACCGGTTGTCCACGGGCCACTCCTGGGAAATCGGGTAGTTGTTCCCACCTGGAAATAACAGTAAAAGAGACCCCCATCCGCCAATCTAAATTGACCCCTTGGAAAGTTTTTGTTTAGGAGTAAAAAAAGCAGTCATATTTTGTTTGTAAAAAGCCATCATTTTTGTCGGTTTTCACTAATTAAATTTCACAAATATAAACATTCCTGATTAGATTTTTTACGTCTGAGCGACTCTCCATGTAACTCTACCCTGAGTGATTGATGTACTATCCTGTCCAGAACAGCATCAGCAATAGTTTTCTCCCCTATAATATCATACCATTCCTTGACTGGTATCTGAGATGTAATCAGAGTAGACCTTTTACCGTGCCTGTCTTCTATAATATCCAGCAGGGTAACTCTTGCCTGAGAGTCAAAAGGCTGTAAGCCAAAATCATCCAAAATAAGTAGGTCTGTTCTCTCTATTCTTTTGAGTTCTGTCAGGTTAGTACCTTTGGCTTTTGCCAGTTTAAGCTGTCCCATCAACTTGGCTGTTGAAGCATATAGGACTCTGTATCCCATCTGACAGGCATGAAAGCCCAATGCTGATGCCAGATAGCTTTTGCCTGTTCCTGTACTGCCTGTAATAAACAGATCCTTGTGTTCCTTTATAAAATCCAAAGAGGCCAGCCTGTGTACTTCATTCTTATCGAGTCCCCTTTCTACAGAGTAATCCAGTTGTTCGAGCGATGCTTTGTAGCGGAAGTTAGCCAGTTTAATAAGCCTGGATATAGACTTGTTCTTACGGTCGTCCCATTCACTGTTTACCAGCATGGCGATGAACTGGTCGGGTGTCAATGTCTCTTTAATGGAGCCTTCCAGATTGGTCTTAAAAGCTTCATACATGCCAAATAAGCGCATCTGGCGTAACTTGTCCAATGTTTGATTGTTCATAATTTATTTTTGGTTTAAATGTTTACTGATAATAATCTTTACCTCTGATATTTTTATGGTTGGGTATGCGTGCCGCTTCATCCTCAAGCTTTAACCTGTCCAGGCGCTTGTTCAGTATCTCTTCTATTACTCTGTAACCGTATTGCCCGAAGGATTGGGCGCAGCGGCAGGCATCTATCAGCCGTTCGTTACCCACCCGCCTGGAGAAACTCAGTATGCCCGAACAAGACTTATAGGCCTGCTCAGGGTATGTTTTTTCCTCCAGTACTTTGGCGATGTACTCCGCCACATCCTCATGTATATCCATAGCCTGGGAGATGAACTTCTCGGCGGACCACTCGGTCAGGAACTGATGTTGGGAGGCCAGGTGTTCCGTATTGGTCGTATATTGGTATTTACGCCTGTTACGCACATGCTGGGCAATAAGCTCATGACGGTAGTAAACCTCTACTGACTGCGATGAGTAAAGGACTTTGACTGTTTTACCGATGTATTTATAGGGTACGCTGTAATAATGGGTATCCACTCCTAAACGTATATATCCGTTTTTCCAGACGGTTAGTTGAGCCTGTTCTTTTAACTCATAACGGATCGGGTTCAGGTCCTGCAAGACATCACGCTCAATCTGTTCGAACTGCTGACGGCGGCTGTACTCCCGTTTATACATAGGAGTGTTGTTGTGTATCTCCAGGGCGACCCTGATAGCAGCATTTAACGAACTCAAATCATAGAAGATACGCTTGTCCAACTTGGTAAAGATTGTTTTATATCCCAGCTTTACCGCACCTTCGACCAGGGACTTGTCTCGCGGTTTATAGGCTCTTGCCGGAAGGACAGTCATCGAGTAATGTTCGGCAAAGCATGCGAAGGACTCGTTCAATACCGCTTCATATTTACTGCCCTTGGTTACGGCCGCTCGCAGGTTATCGGGCACAACCACTAAGGGTACTCCCTCAAAATAGATCAGCGCGTTCTCACAAGCCCGTATCAGGTCTTCCTTCTTCTGGCTGGCGACAGCTTCCACATAAGTGAGTTGGCTGCACCCCAATATAGCAACAAAGACTTCGACCTCTGTCTTGCTCCCGTCCCCATTATCCAGTTGTAGTTTTTGGCCTGTAAAGTCGATATACATCTTGTCCCCGGCTTTATGTTCGATGTGCATAACGGGACGATGCTGGGCTAAATACAGCCGGATAAAACCGCAAAAACGGGAGATGCCGTAACCTTCTGGATATTTCTCTATATACTGCCTGTAGAGCATCTCTTTGGTGGCACCCTTGCGCTAGAGTTCCCTGCATATACCCGGAAGCAGAGCTTCCATATCTATCTGGCGCTGGCTTTTCTCCGGATGGGTAGCCACCAGAAACTTCTGGGATAACTCCAGGTCACTCATCTCTGAAAATGCTTCGTAACTAAGACCTGAGCTAAGGAAAATGTGCAGGTACTTCTTGATGGTGTTGCGTGAGATAAACAACATGCCGGCAATGGCTTTGGTGCCTTTGCCTTGATTGTAAAGACGGATTACTTGTCGTAGTTTTAACATACTAATGGTTTTGTTTGACATGATGATAAATTTTTGTTGCTCAGCTTTTAAGTAACAAAAATTTTAACACTTTAAAACAAAACTGACAAGCTTCTGTTTTACTCTTCTTTCACGGGGTCAATTTAAACTGTAACCAAGGGGTCAGTTTAGATTGTTACATGGGGGTCAATTTGGATTGGCGGGATGGGGTCAACTTTAGCTAATTTTTCCAACAGAGATATAAAAACGGTAGGGAAGCATATTAATAACGCCTTAAAAGAAGAATTGAGAGATTTTTCAGTTGTCGCAAAATTTGCGACAACTGCCACAGATGGTAAAACGTATCAAGTCGATCATTATAGTTTAGATATGATTTTATCGGTGGGGTATAGAGTAAAATCAAATAGAGGCATTGAATTTCGTATTTGGGCGAATAGTGCGCTTAAACAATACCTCGTAAAAGGATTTGTCGTAAATCAGCAAGCCAAGGTAAAGCAATTACAAGAAGCTTTAGATTCTATCAAGGTGCTGACAAGCATTGCAAGCAGGCAAAGCATTGCGGACGATGAAGCCAAAGGTATTCTCCAAGTGATAAATGATTATGCGCAAGGTCTTGACATTCTCGACCAATACGACCACCAAAGTTTGCAAATAGAGCCAAGCGATACAAAAGAGCAATTCAGAGCTACATACGAAAATGCCAAAGAAGCTATAAAAGAGCTTTACGACAAATTTGGTGGTAGCAAATGGTTTGGCAATGAAAAAGACGAATCGTTCAAAAGCTCTATCAATACCATTTATCAGACTTTCGACGGTGTGGAACTATACCCTAGCGTAGAAGAAAAAGCAGCTATGTTACTGTATCTCGTAACTAAAAACCACTCGTTTAGTGATGGTAATAAACGTATTGCTGCATTCTTGTTTATTTGGTTCATGGATCAGAACGGAATTTTATATAAAGCTGACAAAACAAAACGAATAGAGAATAATACACTTGTTGCTCTAACCCTTATGATCGCAGAAAGCCGAACCGAAGAAAAAGACATGATGATAAAGGTAATTGTGAATTTGATAAAATGAAAAATTTTAAACAGTTACTTAATTTAAAAAACTTTAACATCCTTTTGCTCTGTAAGATTGTATATAATTGCCTAAATTAAAAATCAAATAAGATTTCTGGATACATACGAAACGATACGCCATTTGCGCTTCTTTAGATAACTCTTTATATTCGTCAAAGGTTATTTTCACCTGTTATTTCTTTTTCTTGTGTTCGGAAATGAAATCATTCATGAAAGAAATCAATGTTAAATAATGAGTTGGTAGTTGGTTATTAACATGGGAAGAAATGATGTATTTTTCTTTTGAAGGAGTAACAATATAGCTTTGACAGACAAAATCAGTGGATTCTTCAAATCCATAGCTGTTTTTCAAATTAAATAGATTAGCCATTTCAACATAAAATATAAAACGGCTATTCTCATTTTTTGTAAGTGTTCCGCTGATGGATAATGGGTCGTGTTTTTTTGCCATGTTGTCAAAAAGGTAATTATATTCAACGATAGTATACGTATTTGTTTTAGAGTCGATCGTACATTCAATTTTGTAATTATTTACATACTCCATACTATACTTGAATGTAAAATTTTCAGGTGTAGATTTTTTACTACTCAACAATATCAACATTAGTATCGTTAGGATGAATATAGAATTTTTCATGATAAAGTTATATTAATTTTATTAGGTACCCATTTGTTCTTATCAAACAAATGGGTACCTAACCCATAGCCACTCTCTTATTTATAATTTGTTTATTGCCATGCAGTTGGTTGTACAAGATATGGTCTGCCAGATTCATCTTCACCCATCGTTTGAACTTGTGTGTCAGGAATAGGGAACATCGTTTTGCTTGCTGGCAAGAAAGTTGCACCTGCAAATTTGGAGATGTATTGTTTTTCATAATCTACATACGACTTTAGTTCTTGAGCCATATATTCGCCACCCCAACGTTGCAAATCAAACCAACGTAGACCTTCCATTGCTAATTCCAATTTTCTTTCCATACGTACAGCTTTGATACAAACATCTTTGTTTGTGAAAGCTGCATGCGATGTAGGATAAGGTTTAATCTGATAATTCGCAGCAGGGCTACCGTCCGCTTTCCTAACGATGTTTACTTCCAAAGCAGCTCTTGCACGTATCTTATTTACTTGTTCCATTGCAGCTGTTAATTCTCCGTCGTTAGCCAAACATTCTGCATACATTAAGATACAGTCACGAAGACTCAGATATTGAATATTCATAGTTGAACCTGGAGCCCATCCATCATGAATAGCCACTTGACCGGCGTCTTTTTCTGCTTTACTATATACGTGTTTCTTAGGCAAAAAAATACCTCCATTTACCGGATTACGTACCCAGTCGTCAGCAGGAAGTCCCCAATCTTTATAAGGAATACCATAACGACCTACTGTAAAATCCAAACGCGGGTCAACAGCAATTGACGGATCATTGACACCTACAGGTTCTCCTGTACCACCTTTTTTAGAAACAGTTGGCTTTGAGCGGTATTCGCCATTTAAATAAGGGAGTCCGTTAGCATCAACTTGGTATGAGTTGACTAATTCGAATGAAGGTTGATAGAATCCGCAACAACCTCCTGGACCTGAGTTATGTGGATAACATAATGACATACCTGAGTTACCGTTGTCTTGTGTTTCGTTTGAGAATTGAACAGCAAAGATTGACTCTTTACCATTTTCACGCAAAGCGTCCCAGTTTGCATTCAGATCGTTTTCCAGGCCATAAGCTAATCCATTGGAAGTCTTTCCTAGTTCAATCACCTGTTTCAAGATTGGTTTAGCAGCAATCATATCTCCTTTTTGCATAAGAACCTTCGCTTTTAAAGCCATTGCTGCCCATTTGTTAGCTCGACCAACTTCTGTTTGTGTTTCAGGAAGATTACTGATTGCTACATCGATATCGTCCAAGACATTGTCATAAATATTCTTATCGTTATATACCTTTGGGTCATTTTCCTCTACAGATTCGTTTATATAAGGAATAAATGGACCAAACACTTTTATGGATTCAAAGTAGAACATTGAGCGTAGGAAATACAATTCTCCTTTGCGTACCTTGCGAAGGTCATCGCTCATATCTTTAGCCTTTTCTAAAACTTTTAAAGCAATATTGGCGCGTTTGTTACCTTTATAAGTCCACTTCCACTTTTCATTCAGGTAACCATTGGTTGAAGTGGTGTTATACATTTCCATTTCATTGAGTACAGATTGGTCACCGGGATCAGAGCCTTTATTGGCATCTCCTCCATACATACCTCCGAATGTCCAGTTGAAAGGACTGGCTCCCCAACCGTTTTCAGTAAGGTTTGCATACGTATTAACAACTAACAATTCTACTCCAACTTCATTTCCAAGTGCATCCAGCTCGACACTGCCTTGTGGAGCTTTATAGAGGAAATCTTCATTGCAAGAACAGAATGCTAGCGCTGACACTAAACTGAATGCTGCGATTATATATTTATGTTTCATAATGGTATTTATTATAAGTTTTAGATTTTTAGAATGAGAAGTTCACACCAAATAAGAATCTCATGGTTGTAGGCCATCCTCCCATATCCAAACCACGACGCAAGTCGGCTCCGTTACCAGCAGATACTTCTGCATTTGTAAATTCAGGATCTAGACCTGAATAGTTTGTAAATGTCAAAAGGTTTTCCGCTTGCAGATAAACGCGTAAGTTCGAAATAGTTGCTTTTTGCAACAGTGTTTTTGGGAATGTATAACCAAGCACTAAGTTTTTCAGTCTTAAGAATGAACCGTCTTCTACATAATATGAACTTGGGTTTGTTCCTGAATAACCATCACCATAGTCAAGTATAGGAAGAATAGCTCTGCTGTTGTCAGCACTGGCTTTCCATGAACGGTCGCGTATTTTAGATGATTTATTTCCTTCGAACAACCAGAAGTCAGTAAAATACTTCGTATTGTTAAACAAATCATTACCAATATTGGAATACCAGAACATGGTAAAGTCAAAATTCTTATAAGTAAGCCCCACATTTAAGCTGGCGACTAAGTCTGGATGGGGATTACCAATGAATGTACGGTCATTAACATCCAATTCACCATTGCCATCTATGTCGGCAAATTTGAACTTACCAACATAAGTTGCCGCTTTTTCACGTGTAACGTCAGAAGCCCCAATTGGTTTAACAGCCATTACTTCATCCACATTTTCGTAGAAACCGTTTACCTTGTAACCATAGAACATGGAAATCGGTTGTCCTTTTGTAGAACGAGTTACAGGTGTGGAAAATCTAGCTCCGCTTCCCCAATAAGAAGCATCTTCTGTCTTTGATATTCTTACAATTTCGTTTTTGTAATGGTCTAAATTCAAGGTAATATCCCATCCTAAATCTCCGCGAGAATCACTATAGTTAAAGCTCATATCAAAACCTATATTCTTCATATCACCGAAGTTGATATATGGTCTGTCTGCTTCACCTGCCAACGCTGAATAAGAAGCTTCGAGCAACATGTCTGTTGTTTTCTTGTAATACCATTCTGCAGCAAAACCGAATTTACCATTCAGGAATATTGCATCGACACCCACATTAGTACTTTCCAACGTTTCCCACTTCGTATTCGGGTTTCCAAAACGGTTTAGCTTATAACCAGTGAAAGCCGAACCATTTGAACCACCCAAGTCATAATTAGTACTTCCCGGGTCGGTAGAAAATTCATAAGCGAAGTTAGTTTTACGGGGTACTTCAGAGTTTCCTGTTTGACCGTAACCAATACGGAACTTCAAATCGTCTAACCAATCTTTTGTAGATTCCATGAATCCTTCTCCAGATGCACGCCATCCTAATGAAACAGAAGGGAATACACCATAACGATTGCTTTCTGAGAATCTAGAAACACCATCCCTGCGTAAAATGCTGGTAAACAAATACTTATCCATGAATGAATAGTCTAAGCGACCAAACATACCAAATAGAGCGAACTCACCTTTGTAGCTTGAAGTTGCGACACGTTGTAGGTTGTTTTCACCCATTTCTAATACCCATGTATCTCTATTATCTTCATAAAGATAATTATAACGTTGACCAGTCATCGAACGTCCTAATCCATCGCGGATTGCTTCTGTTCCTAATATAACATTTAATTTATGGACATCGTTAAGTACAGCTTTGTAAGTAAGAGTGTTAGTCCATACCCAACGGAAGTTAAATCCAGATGTTTCTTCAAGGTTGTTTTGACCGCGAGTTTCAGAGAATTCGAGGTTTTTCTTATTCATACGATAAGAATAGTTGTTTGTATAGTCCAAACCAAAGTTGGAGCGATAGGTTAACCCTTTGTATAAATCGGCTTCAGCCCAAAGGTTTCCAAAAATACGTGAGTTGCTCCAATAGTTGCCAATTTCTCTTTTCTTAATGGCTACAGGGTTCTGCCAGTTGCCTGTTCCTGCAATTTTTGACCCAGCAAAATGGCCTTGAATGTCATAAACAGGGACATAAGGAGACGCCCGATAAGTCCATGAATAAGGGCTGCTTTCAGCACTATTCGGTGTACGTCCTAAATCCTTTATAAATGCATAAGTTAAATTTTCTCCTATGCGTAACCATGGACGAACATTAAAAGAAGAGTTTGCACGTACTTGATATCTTTTATAGTAAGTGTCGATTACTGTTCCATCTTGATGAAAGTAGTTGGCACTTAAACTATATTGTCCCTTATCCGTACCTCCTGTTAAACTTACTTGATGGTTTTGTATCATAGCTGGACGGTCGATTTCGTCCCACCAGTTTGTGTCTGAGAAAGGTACCATCGTATTGTCAGGATAGCTATAGGTGTTAGGATCGATGTCTTGTCTTCCATTTGATCCTGCTTGAGTCATGTAGTTAGGAATTCTTGGTGTAGGACCTGTTCCGAACTGTACGTGTGATGGATCTTTGTTTACGCCTAAAATAGCATAGTTATTGGCTTTGGCATCCCATTCAAGTTGCAAACGATCCATTGAGTTCAATACATCGTATCTTTTGCCTGTTTTCTGAACGCCAACATAACCATCATAGTTTAGTTTGGGTTGTCCAGTATTTGTCCCCTTCTTGGTAGTAATAAGAATTACACCATTGGCTGCTTGTGCACCATAAATAGCAGCAGAAGAAGCATCCTTTAATACTTGTAAGCTCTCAATATCATTAGGATTTATACTACTTAAGTCTTGGTTACGAGTGGATACACCATCGATTACGTACAAAGGTCCATTATCGTTAACTGTGTTTACCCCGCGAATACGAATCATCGTCTGAGATCCTGGAGCTCCAGAAGTTCCAACATATACGCCAGGTGCTTTACCTTGTAATTGTTGAGATGCAGATGAACCGCTCGTTGCCAAAAGGTCTTTGGTATCAACTACGGCTACCGATCCAGTAATATCCTTTTTGGTTTGTGTTCCATACCCCACCACTACCGTTTCTTGTAGTTCCTGTGTATCATTTTGCAAAATCACGCTCATAGATACCCCGTTCCATGGAATCTCTTCTGTCCGGTAACCCACGAACGAAATTTGAATAATATCCCCTTTCTTCACATTGCTCAAAGAGAAGCTCCCGTCAACATCGGTAATAACGCCGTTAGTTGTTCCTTTCACTACGACGGATGCCCCGACTATGATTTCTCCTGTAGCATCCTTGACGATACCCCTGCAGGTATCACTTTGCTGCGTAATTTTAACCTCGAAAACGCTTGGATTAGAGACCGCGTATACCGCTCCGCTAGAGGCACCTGCGAGAAGCAACATCACGCCAATTGATTTTAGATGTTTTAACATAAAGAATAATATTTTAAGATTAACCGATTATCTCGTGTGGTCTTAGAACCCCATGATATGAATATGAAAGTATCATCTATTTGACCAATAAATATATTCAAATATAGGAGTTGCTCATTATTTCCGTATTACCCTTTTAGTTCTATTATTTATCTTTTCTGTCAGTATTATCTATCACCTACCAAATATGAAAAATCAAAGCTAAGGTTAACCGATTGTTAAAATATTGGTTCTTTTGTCAGAAGAAAGTTATAGAAGATATTTTGTTTTTGACACTGGAAAAGCTTTAAGAAAAACATGACTTTTGAGACAAATCAATATTTTCTTTTTCAAAATGACGGATAAACAAATATTTTTCCCCATGCCTTTGTAGTGATACAAGGGTATTTTTGTATACCAATGCGATCTGTTAAGATCTAAGAAAAAACATCGCAAAAAATTGCCCCGGTTGATTTTGCTCGGCAATTCTTAACGGTGGAGCGATGGATGCATGAGAAAAGAGTTCATTCAAAAATACCGCGATGCGAATCGCGGTATTTTCCGTTACAAGTCATTTTTCAACTTATAAACTCATTCATTATTCATCAATTCATTTTTATAATACTACAACAACTAATGGTTAGTTAAGCAAAGTAATAATGACTTAATTTGTAAAATACTAAATATTCCGTAAAAACAAAATGTATGTGGTTCGAAATTAATAAATACGGATAATTCCGATAAAATTTAAATATTAAAAAATACAAAATACCCCAAAAACACAACAATTCTGCCCTGTTGCCTCTCACTGGACAAGTTTCATCATCAAAAGATTAAGTTAAAAACGGGAAGGATGTCGGCTTGCTTTTATTTTTTTATTTCTATAATTTTGCCAGAAGAAAGTCACAGTATCAATATTATTTTGATTAACCTAATACTTTTTCTAAATGCCTTTGTAGTGATACAAGGGCATTTTTGTATACCAATGTGATCTGTTAAGCTCCAAGAAAAACACCGCTAAAAATTGCCCCGGTTGATTTTGCCCGGCAATTCTTAACGGTGGAACAATGGATGCATGAGAAAGAGTTCATCCAAAAATACCACGATGTGAATCGTGGTATTTTGCCCGTTATATTTCGTCTTTCGATTTATAACGTTTTTGATGAATCTAATATTATTAAAATATTATTAATCAATCAGGTTCTTCTGGTTCCGATTAGCATAACCAACCGCTATTCGTTATGGTAACCGAAGATAAGACATTCGTAAAACATTTAAAATACCCCTATTCCCATAGGGGCATTTTATCCGTGATAGCCGTACTATGGCCAATCACACGAGACATTTTACTAAACTTTACACAAAACTTTACAAAAACTTCACTTTCTTTAAAGCAAACTCTTAAACAATTAAATTCAACGTGCCGCGATTCGCATCGCACACGTTGTACATGTTCATCAATAAGACATTTCTTTTATAAAACTATAAACTATATCTACAATAGAAACCTCATTCCTATTGCCACAAAAATAATCAATACAGCTATTTTTAAGTGTTAAAATATTTAAAAGTATCTAAAAGAAAAGCGCTTACACATTTCTTTTGATGCGATAGGAAGGCATACCGAAAGGCGGATTCGTAATAATTTTAAAAGATTACATGAACAAACCCAACGATGCAACATGCCGTCATCAGGGATGGTTATCGAGTGGTTTCCTCAAAAAGGTCATGTGTCTTTTAACATTTTAGACTTCCCTTTAAACATAAAAGACAAATAATAGAGCTGAAATGATAATATAAAGCCAGCGAAAAGTTTTTATTATTATTAATAATTAAAAAAGTATATAAAGGTGGTGTGAGTGTATAATTTGGACTACGCAAAAAATTAAGATCAATAACTCTGCAACCGTAGAATGAATTCTTGATCTAGTGCAAAATATGTGACATAAAACCTATAAATCCCCATTGGGTTGGGCAAAACGGATTCTCTCAACCTTGCTGGAATGTGATCATAGAATCCACTAAAGAGCGATGAATATTTATACAAAGAAAGTTATCTATGTCGTTATTCCTTTGTTCTGTCTTAGTTCGACATCGACAATAATACTCGAGGGGCAGACTCTAAATCTTGAGAATCAAAAAGTGATAGAGGCAGGGGAATCTGTATCAATGAACCAAATTTCTCGTAAAATTACAGGTGTAGTTAAAGATGAAAAAGGTGAACCTGTGATTGGAGCTAGTGTTGTAGAAGTAGGTACAACAAATGGTGTTATGACAGATCTGGATGGAAAATTTGAATTGTCGGTAAATACTAACGGTTCATTACAAATTTCTTATGTAGGTTTTGAGACTAAAACGGTAACTTTGGAAAACGAAAATAGCATTCAGATCGTGTTACGAGAGAGTAATCATACACTAGATGAAGTAATGGTTGTGGCTTTTGGCAAAAGCACGAAAGAGTCCTTTACCGGTTCTGCCGGTATAATCAAGGCTGATGATCTTTTGAAAGTCCAAGCGTCAAATCCAGTCCAAGCTTTAGCTGGACGCATTGCTGGAGTACAATTGAGTAACTCTTCTTTTCAGCCTGGAAGTTCACCGTCTATTACTATTCGTGGTTTCGGCTCAATTTCTTCTGATACTGAACCTCTCATTGTTGTAGATGGAATGCCTTTTGAAGGAGATATGAACTTGATAAATTCGAATGATATCGAATCGATAACTGTGTTAAAGGATGCAGCTTCCAATGCATTGTATGGTGCACGCGGAGCCAACGGGGTTATAATGATCACGACAAAGAAAGGTAAAAGCGGGGATGCCAAGGTCTCTGTAGATGCAAAATGGGGGGTAAACTCTAACGGGCTACAGAATTATAAGACGACAAATGCGCAGCAGTTTTATGAAACGTATTATAAAATGTTGTATAATTATTATATAACAGAGGGCGGTGGCGGATTGTCTGCCAACGATGCACATGCATTGGCCAATCAACATTTGGTGAATTCATCGAGTGGTGTCGGTCCGGGATATATGGTTTATACTGTTCCTCGTGAACAAGATTTTATACAGCAAGGGGGAGTCATGAATCCGGCCGCAACATTGGGAGCTCTTTATGATTATAATGGACAGAAATTCTGGTTACAGCCGGATGATTGGGAGGAAGAAGGTTTGAAAAACGGTTTCCGCCAAGAATATAATGCTTCTGTATCCGGAGCATCCAACCGTATTAATTATTATACTTCTGTCGGTTATTTGGATCAGGACGGTATTCAGGACGGTTCCATGCAAAAGCGTCTGACTGCACGTGCCAAGTTAGATTATCAGGCAAAGAAGAGGTTGAAGGTCGGGGCCAATTTTAACTATACAAAATATAATTACAGTCAAACCTCGGAAGGTACGATCGGAACAGGAACCATCTGGAACACAATCAAAACAATGGCTCCTATATATCCTGTTTATTTACGCGATGAAAATAAGAATATCATGATTGACCAGTGGGGGGAGAAAAGATATGATTTTGCACAAGCATATGATTTAAGCCGCGCAGGAGGTGTTGGAGGTAATTGTATTTTTACCAATAAATATCGTTTTGATGAAACAACGGGCAACTCCTTTGTCGCCAGTGGATATACCGATATAAACCTGACAAAGGATTTGATATTTACCTTCAACGCTAATGCTTACGATTACGACCGTCGTTATACATATGCAACTAGTCCTTTTGTTGATTATTATACAAGTTCGTCTGATAACGGATATTTATCAAAAGGTTCTTACCGTACATTTACATATAATACTCAACAGTTATTGAATTATAACAAACAGATGGATAAGCATGATGTCGGAGTCTTGTTAGGACATGAATATTATAATTATAGATACGAATCATTAAGTGCATCTGGACATAACTTTGGGATTGACAATTCACGTGAACTGGCAACTTTGCTGAATTTGTATAATACGCCGAATTCTTATTCTAATTCATATAATAATGAAGGTTACTTTTTTCGTGCAATGTATAACTACGATACCAAATATTTTGGTTCGGTTTCTTACCGTCGTGATGCATCATCCCGTTTCTCGACCGATCATCGTTGGGGAAACTTCTGGTCCGTCGGTGGAGCATGGCTTATTTCGAAAGAAGCATTTTTCTATGTACCCTGGGTTAATTCTCTGAAACTTAAAGCATCTGTCGGTTCGCAGGGTAACGATAATATTGGAGATTATTTATATGCTGATTCTTACAATGTTGTGAATAATGATGACCAAGTCGCTTATCAATGGCGTCAGAAAGGTTCTAATGACATCACGTGGGAAACGAATACCAATTGGAACGTAGGTACGGAATTCGATCTTTTTGGGGGACGTCTAAGTGGTAGCTTGGATTATTTTTACCGAAAGACCAGTGACATGCTGTTTTCTTTGAATACGCCTCCTTCTATCGGTTATACGAGTTATTACATAAATTTAGGTGATATGAGAAACTCCGGTTTTGAGTTGGTATTACAGAGTACTTTGATCAATAATAAGAACTTTAAATGGAATGTCAATTTCAATATTTCACATGTGAAGAATAAAGTACTAAGTTTACCGGATGAGATCAAGACGACAAATGTGGAAGGGTATAACGGGTATACCAACTTGGATAATTCGTTTGTGTCCAAATATAAATATTTTGTAGCGGAAGGTTTATCCTTATATACTTGGTATCTGCCAAAGTTTGCGGGTTTGGATCCCGAAACGGGTGAGTCACTGTTCTACAAAGATATTATTGATGATGCTGGAAATGTGACTGGGCAGGAAACGACAAAAGATGCCAGTCAGGCTACCGATTACTTGATTGGAGATGCTCTTCCTTCATTTTATGGAGGTTTGGGAACTTCTCTATCATTTTACGGGTTCGACTTTTCGATTAATTTGAGCTATCAACTGGGAGGTAAAGCTTATGATTATACTTATCAGACGTTAATGCATAGCAGTGGAACTACGGCGACAACTTGGCATACAGATATTTTAAACGCATGGACTCCTGAAAATACGAATACCAACGTACCGCGCTTACGCTTTGTCGAGACTTATTCCCAGAATCCACGTTCGGATCGTTTCATAACGAATGCCAGCTATTTGAATATCCAAAATATCAATTTTGGGTATACATTGCCATCAAGTATTACCCAAAAATACAATATCCAGAATATACGGGTTTATTTTTCGGGAGAAAACCTGTTCTATTTCTCTGCACGTCGTGGATTTGATCCTCGTTATACATTGAAGGGATATAGTAATCCGGAACTTTACTCTCCAATACGCACAATTTCCGGAGGTATTTCATTGACATTCTAAACATAAATAAAGAAACATCATGAAAAAATATAAATTATTATCAACCGCTTTAGTCCTCATAGGTTTGAATAGTTGCATTGAAGAAACATTACCGACACAATATGTTTTGGATAAACAGATCCAGGCTTCGGAGTCGGCACTGGAAGGTATGATAAATTCTATTTACACCTCAATGGCCGGCTATAAAAATGAGGATGGAGGTCTTGAGATGATTTCATACGGAAGTATGCGTGCCATGCTGGAGCATGGCACGACACAACTCGTTTGCTCGGGAGCAAACGGCTATAATACGATGGGAGCCTACTGTTATGGGGCTGTAAGTGCTACTGGGTCCAATCGGGGACTATATCCGTCTTACCTTTATTATGCCTATATAAAGAATGTAAATGACATCATTGGCATAATTGACCCCAATGATGCGGATGAAACAAAAAAGGCATATTTAGGTATCAGCTATGCCTACCGCGCCCTTTATTATCTGGATCTGGTCCAGATAATGGAATATAAAAAACCGACCGATAGTCGTTATGATTATGTAAGTCCAGAAAACGATCTAACAAATCTAGGTGTACCTATCGTAACAGAGGAAACGACAACTGAAGATGCATTCAATAACCCTCGAGCAACCGTAGATAAAGTGTATGATTTGATCCTAAAGGATATACAACAGGCTGAAACTTATCTGACAGGATATATTCGTACGGATAAAATACAGCCTAATTTGGCAGTTGTGTATGGGTTGTACGCGCGTGCTTATACAAACCTTGCTTCTCGTGTGAAAACATCAGTTAATTATAAAGATGAAACGTTTTATTGGAAAAAGGTAGAAGAATATGCAAATCAAGCTATTGCGCTCTCAGGTTGTAGCCCTCTGACAGAAGCTGAATGGACTGATCCAGAGAACGGCTTTAATAATCGTAATTCGCAGAACTCATGGATGTGGGCTACATCGATTTCAGAAGGAAATACAAATGCATCTGCCTCTGGATCGTTTGATATTGCTATGATTTTTGGAACCGAAACAAATTTTAGTGTTTATGGTTGGCGAGTAGGACGTTCTCTCGATCGTAAGTGGTATGAACGTCTTTCCGATAATGATTTCCGTAAAAAGTCATGGTTGGCTCCCAATTTTTTCTATGAATCAAAGAATCAGAAGGAGAATGAATCTTATTTGGTGGAAAAAGATTTAGAAGGAAAGTTTGTCAACAATAAATGGTCCGTTAACGACGAAAATACAAGTACAACTCAAGGAGATTGGACTGACGATTATTCAGGATACGGACCAACAAAATATAAATATCAGTTGAATAGCTCTGCATCGTGGATTCGTTCACGGATTAATCCTTCCAATGGTTTTCTGTCATGGCCATGGTTATATGTGAACATAAAATTTCGTCCGCATAACGGTGATTATAGGACTTATACAATAGGAGGTGCGATTGATTATCCTATCATGCGTATAGAGGAAATGTATTTCCTAAAAGCAGAAGCGCTCCTTCATACCTCAGGACTACCAAGGGCCGTAGCCGCTTTGGAAGATATTGTAAAGACACGTAATTCGACTTATACTTGTACGGCTACTTCTGTTGAAGCATTTTTAGATGAATATGTTTTTCAAAAGGGAATAGAGTTCTGGGGAGAAGGTATTAATTATTTTGATGCGAAACGCTTGGAGGTCGGAATTCATCGAGCATATAAAGGATCTAACTGCGAGCGTTATCAACATTGTCTTGATATGAATGGCGTATATGTAGGTTGGACTCCTGGTTGGAACCAAGCCGAATTGAATACCAATCCTGCTATTTATCATTATAATAATCCGTATACCAATCCAACGACTTATTATATTTATAAATCTAATGATGAACTTAGGCCATATTATGGTACAACGATTTCCGAATGAATTGTTTCCGGAATCCTAGTCGTAAATATCGGAAAAAATTTATCTTTTTGGGGAAATTTTCGAAGTTAATAACCATTCGAACAATATATAAATGAATTGATATATGAACATATATTTATATATAGCTTTGTCAAAAATAAATAATAGATATGAAACAAATCGTAATATCATGTTTAAAAGGTGGAGTAGGCAAGAGTACCATCTTTGTTAATCTGGCACAGGCATTAAGAGAACATCTGAATGTAGCGATATTAGATATAGATACACAAAAGACGACAAACTCTCTTGCTAATGAGTATGTAAAAGTGTATCGAAAGAATGATACGCTAACTGGCCACGATATATTAATATCATAGATACACCGCTTTATATTGATTCGAGCTTAGAACAGACATTTTTAAATTCAGGTTTGATAATAATTCCAACAAAACCGAGTTTTGCAGATTTAGATGCTTTACACGCTACGGTCGAACTCGTAAAAAAGGAGAGAATAAAAAAACAAACATAAAAGCCGTAATACTCATAAATATGGAAGATTCTCGTTCTGTACTCTCCCAAAGTATCATTCCGGCATTAGAACAATTAAATATACCTATTTTCAAAACGGTAATTGAAACAAGGTCTAATTATGTCCGCAGCTTGATTTCTGAAAATGGGATTTATTCGTTTAAAGATAAAAAAGCTATAGATGAATTCAATTCATTCGTCAAAGAAGTTTATTCATATTTATTGTTAATAATATGTCAGAAAAAGGAAAAAACAATAATAAGATAGCATTCGATCAGGAAGCCATAAATAAGCTCGCAGGAAAGAAGAAAGGAGTTCCAACTCAAGAAATAGAGAGTGGGGTCGTGAAAGAGGTTCTTCACAATACGATGTTGCAAATACCCAAAAGCCTGTTTTTAGAATTCAAAAGAAACTATCTGGTAAAATATGACTTTCAGAAGCTTCGTAATAAATCAAATGAGAAAAGTATTAGAAGAAGAAAAAATTGAAAGAGAATCCTAAAATATATAGATATATAAATATACAATATATATGTATATATTTATATAAAACTAAAAAAAGGATGGTACATCCATTTATTCAAAATGCCACGATTCACATCGCAGCATTTTGTCCTTTTTTATTAACATTCTACTTTAACTTTATTCTAACTACAAGAAAAATTATAAATATGAAAATCATCAATTATTTACTATGCAAAAATAATAAACACGAGTTTTTATAAATATTAAAATATTAAAAAATAGCTAAAACAAAACACGGTTCCCTGCTGAATCTATTGTTGGACTAGCTTCATCATCAAATGGTTAACTTAAAAACGGGAAGGATGTAGGCTTGCTTTTATTTTTTTATTTCTATAATTTTGCCAGAAGAAAGTCACAGTATCAATAATATTTTGGATAAACAATTAACTCTTTCAAATGCCTTTGTAGTGATACAAGGGTATTTTTGTATACCAACGCGATCTGTTAAGCTCCAAGAAAAAACACCGTCAAAAATCACCTTGTATAATTATGCCCGGCAATTCTTAACGGTGGAACAATGGATGCATGAGAAAGAGTTCATCCAAAAATACCACGATGCGAATCGTGGTATTTTGTCCGTTATATTTCGTCTTTCGATTTATAACGTTTTTGATGAATCTAATATTATTAATTAATCAGGTTCTTTGGGTTCCGATTAGCATAACCAATTGCTATTCGTTATGATAACCGAAGATAAAACATTCGTAAAATTATTTCTAAAATGCCCCTATTCCCATAGGGGCATTTTACTCGTGATAACCTCTCATAGCCAATCACACGACATTTCACAAAACTTTACAAAAACTTTTACAAACTTTACTTACTTATTAAAACAAACTTATAAACAACTAATAAATTTCAAAGTGCCGCGGTTCACATCGCAACACGCTGTGCGTATTAACTAATATGATATCCATTTAAAAACTATATCTACAATAGAAACCTCATTCCGATTGTTGCAAAAGTAATAAATACCAACATCCCCAACTGTTAAAATATTAAAAAGTATCTAAAGGCGAAGTGATTACACATTTCTTTTGATACGATAGCAAGGGATACCGAAAGGTAATTTTAAATAAATTTAACATATATATATTTATGCATAATTTAACATTCTGGGGGCGTTGTATTAAAAAAAAAGCCTCACGCAAACGAAACAAATAAAAGCGATTTAAGCGCCTTTCTTTGTAGAGGTATAGGGGGGCATGGAGTAGCAGACAACAGGGTCGGGGTGGGTCATTTTTTTAGGGTGTTTGTTCCCTTAAACCAAAAAACTTATCCATGGCTTTTTTATTTTTGTTGGTGTTTCTTCGAGCGAGGAGCGAGTAAAGGATGTGTTTTTTCTCTTTCGGGATGGTTCGGCTCCAGTATTGATTTTTAAAAGAAAAAAACGCCTTTGATGTTTGGAAGTATGCGCAAGGTATTTGTTTTTTGTTTATTATTCTTTGTTATTCTTTATAAGATTGGTCGCTGAACTACACAACTAAATAGCTTCAGGCAAACAGTCGACAGTAGAGATATAGGACGCTTATACATATCCGTAAATGCAGGCTGGCCAATAGGAACGACTTTAACAATAATAGGACCGACTGGATATGTTACACAATCGGAAACTATGACATCATCATCTGCCTCTTATACTATGCCTGCAACAAACTCACCTCCGGGAACTTACACTCTCACAGTGAATCATGGTTGCGGAGATCCTGTTATTACGACGTTCAATAATCCGGGCATATATAACTATAAAGATCTTGGATATACTAGTCAACAAACTTGTTCGGGAATGAAAATAACCCCAACGGGTACTATAACATATAAAGGCAATCCTACAACTACATATTACCGCTTAACTAGTGGTCCTACGGGATATGATAAAACGGTAATTGCCCCCGGCGGATCCTTTACTTTCTCTGCACCGGGAACTTATGTGCTAGGTATATTAACAGATAATAATTCTACCGCTTGTGTTATTGGTGATACAACGATTGTTTATACGGCTCCACCTTTAGATCTCGATCCTAAGGCTACTTCGGCATATGTATGTGTAGGAGGAACAACCGGAAATATTTCGGTGAAAGCT
>JAEZGN010000027.1 GCA_023437305.1 Bacteroidota bacterium | reverse complement strand
GAGATTTCCGTTAGTGGTATCAGGCTGCACCATTCGGCAAGGTCATACACATCCATATCAAGCGGAAGTCCCCTTTGAAGACAGTATATCAGACGATAATCCATTATGAAGTCCATTCCTCCGTGTCCTCCGACTTTCTTAGCCTGATCTTCTATATCTTTTGCTATAGGGTGTTTATATTTCTCCATCAATGCCACTTGCACATCTTCGGGCACGAAGCTGTGAGCCGTCAGGTTTTCATGATTCTTGGTCAATGCAGGGTCAAGCTCTTCACTGTCTAATGCATATCCTTCTATCGGGTATTTGTTCGCAAATCCCTTTGTCCCGGTAAGCTGATACATGCGGTTGTATGGACGAGGTGATGTTACATTATGTTCTATCAATATCGATTTTCCATTCTCTGTTCCAATCATAGTGGTAGTATGATCTCCATTGCGAAAATCTTTTACGTCTTCATTCCTTTTCCTTTTCAGGAATTCAGGATTGCCTATCGCCTTCGTATCCATCGCAACCAAATAGTTGAGTTTGTCGCCACGGTGTATATTCATTGCCTGACATACAGGTCCAAATCCGTGCGTAGGATATACATCGCCACGATGCTTTTTATTAAAGTCCATGCGCCAGTCGTTCCAGTACTCATCCCAATATGGCTGTAATCCATGAATATAAGCACCTTCGCCATGAATCACTTCACCCAGCAATCCTTGTTGCACCATATTCAGGGTTGTGAGTTCGAAGAAATCATATACGCAATTTTCTAACTGCATGCAATGCTTTCTGGTTTGCTCGGAGGTATTGATCAATCCCCATATTTCATCCATTGTTACAGCAGCTGGAACTTCTATTGCCACATGCTTGCCGTCTTTCATCGCCTGAATACCTATTTTTGCATGCGACAACCAGTCTGTTGCCACATACACAAGATCTACATTGGGAAGGGCTGTAACCCTACGCCACACAGAGGTATCTCCATAAAACTCCTGGGCCTTAGGTAGACCTTTTTCTTCAAGCATTTTATTTACTTTCTCTGTGTTTTTTTGCTCTACATCGCATAATGCAACAACCTCCACTCCGGGGATATAAGTCATTCGGTTCACAGCTCCCGGGCCTCGCATGCCTAAGCCGATAAATGCGACACGCACCACAGGTAAGGGTTCGGTTCTCAACTCGAGTACATCTGTTTGTCCTGCCGGACGCTCTTGTACAGGAGTTTTCAATACGAGAGATTGTTCTTTAGGTTGCTGAGCTCCACAGTTAAACGATAACAAACATGAAGAAAATAAAATAATGAATTTTTTCATGGTGAATATTTTATTTCAAAGTCTATATTTAAAGATTAACCTTCTATTTTCTGAATATAAGGAAGGTATAAAGATAAGGGAAATCTCACATATTATTTTCTCAATTAACATTTAAGCCTAAAAATATATCCTACATTTGCAGTATGTTTGTTATATATCAGTTTTCGAATGGAGAGGGAAAACACATATGATAGATTGTTTGATCTGATAAAAGAAGATGATCACAATGCCTTCGACAGGCTATATAATCTTTTTTATGCACCATTATGCGTATTCGCAAACAGATACATATCCGATCAAGACTCTGTTAGAGATTGCATACATGATGTGTTCTTAAAAATGTGGAGAGACCGAAAAAATATATTTATCAATACCTCTGTCCGTTCCTACCTACTTACTGCAACACGAAATCACTGCCTCAATTTGATAGAAAAGCAAAAAACACAAATGACTTACGAACAGTATATATTGAATACATACGACCCCTACACTTCTGACGATTTATACTCTGTTGAGGAATTGGAAAATTTGATTGAAAAAGCAATCGATGAACTGCCCGAAAAGTACAGGGAAGTATTCAGAATGAGCCGATTTGAACATCTTACTTATAAAGAAATAGCCGAAAGAAAAAACATTTCGATAAAAACAGTAGAAGCATACATGCATAAGTCCCTGATTATACTATCAGTATCATTGAAAGATTTCCTGCCATACGTTCTCCTTTTCCTTTTTTTCAACAAAAATTAATTTTTTTCATAGGGTGACCTATGAGTTATCTGTCTTATATATAGAAGCCACTAAATTCTATTATGGATAAAGAAAAATTTGAAAAGCTAATATTCAAGTTTCACAACAAAGACCTAAGCTCTGAAGAAAAAGTAGAGTTTGAGTACTATTTGTCGTCTTCTGACGAAGCACGTAAGATATTCCATCAATGGAATCTTGTATATAAAGCTTCTCAAGCACTGTCTATAAACAAAGAGATTCCTGAAATACCGTTCTCTTTGACAGAGAAGAAATCAATCAACTGGCGTCGCTGGTTGGCCAATTCGGCTGCAATTATCACAATTCCTTTGATATTGGGCTTCACATACCTGCTGATAGACAAATACAAGACAGGCCCTGTGGTTTATAACGAAGTAGCTGCAACGAATGCCAAAGTTGTAAATATCTCTCTACCCGACGGGTCGAAAGTATCTCTGTATGCAGGGTCGACACTAAAATATCCTGATCGGTTTTCAGATGAAGAGCGGCTCGTTGTTTTAGATGGTGAAGGAACTTTTGAAGTGAAATCAAACCCGAAGAATCCTTTCTATGTAGAAACAACAGACGGAACAAGGGTAAAAGCATACGGAACTAAGTTCTCGGTAAGAGATTATGATGCAGATAATACAATACAGGTCTATCTGGAACGAGGTATTGTAGACTTTAATTCTCCAAGGCTAAATCATCCGATAACAATGAAGCCTGATACCCGATTGGTGTTTAACAAAACAGATAGAAAATATACAATATCCAACAGCACGCCAAACGAGTATGACGCTTACGAACAAGGGATTTTATTATTCAACAATAAGCCGCTCGAGGAAGTCGTACAAAAACTGAACAGGGTATATGGGGTAGATATTGTGATACAAGATGAAAGCCTGAAAGAATATCGCTTTACGGCGACCATCAAAGATGAATCAATATACCAGATAATGAACATGCTATCATTGAGTACACCTCAACTGGAATGGAAAAGAAAAGGTCAAAAAATAATATTAACTCAGAAACTTAAATCTAAAATTTAAAAACCTAAATCAAACCAGTATGAACAAAATGCGTTATTCCTTTTAATTAAAACTTAATATCGTCGAAGTGATTCCTTAAGAATAAGGATACTCATTTGTATGATGTTTTTTAAAACAAGAAAATTTATGAAAAGACATTACCACTTACTTCTAAGGGGGCTGGAGTTTTTTGCCCCATCCGAACCTGTATTTATCAACATTAACCTTAAAAAAAATATACCATGACATTAATAAAATTTATTGTAGGAGGGAAAAGCAAATATCTCTTATTTTTAGGGCTATTTTTAATGTCCTTCACCGTCCAGTCGAAACGGATAGACAGCATTTCCATCAATAGAACAGGAGCTATCCGCACAGTACTAAAAGAAATAGAAAAAGCGTCTTCTTACCACTTTATGTACAACGACAAGCTTATCAACACAGATAAGATTGTATCGATAAATGTAAAAGACAGGCCGGTAAATGAAATACTAAATTCACTATTCGAAGATTCGAACATCACTTATACCATAGTAGATGATCAGATTATATTATCTGTTGCCGGAACAAAAGAAGTAAAAGATAGTAAACAAACAGGCCGTGAAATTACAGGGGTCATCAAAGACGAAAAAGGCTTCACGCTTCCGGGGGTTAGCATCGCCGTTAAAGGTACAACTACAGGAACGATCACCGACCTTGACGGAAAATATTCTATAAATGTTCCCATCGGAGCTGTTCTGGCATTTAACTATGTTGGTTTTGTTCCTCAAGAAGTAAAAATAGGGAATCAGAGCACTTTAGACATCATCCTGAAAGAAGATACTCAGGCTTTGGAAGAAGTTGTTGTTGTGGGATATACAACACAGAAAAAAGCCGACCTGACAGGAGCTGTATCATCTGTAAAAATGTCGAGCCTGAACGATATGTCTGTGAGCGGTATCAACAGTGCACTACAAGGTCGTATGTCGGGTGTTACCGTACTGCAAAGTAGTGGAGCTCCGGGATCGGGAACGTCTATCCGTATCCGCGGAATGGGCACATTTGGAAACAACGAACCACTTTATGTAATCGACGGCATGCCGGCTGATAATATGAACGATATCAATCCGGGCGACATAGAGCGTATCGACGTATTGAAAGATGCTGCATCTGCGGCTATCTACGGTTCACGTGCAGCAAACGGTGTTGTCATTATTCAGACTAAAAAGGGAGGCAAATCCGATAAAGTAAACATTGCATTCAATACCCATCATGGAGTATCGATGCCTCAACGAAAAATAGATGTTCTGAATGCAGCACAACGTAATACGATTCATTTAGAAGCATACGACAATGCTATAAAATATGACGGATACGACAAAACGGCTCCTAATTATTACACATCTGATTTTGCAAAAGTGAGCAGAACAAACTGGCAGGATGAGATTTTCTCAAGTGCTGCTTATCAGGCTAACTATGACCTATCGCTCTCTGGAGGTTCCGATAAATTCAAGTACAATATCATGGGAGCCCATCTTAAACAAGACGGACTTCTAAAAAATTCAAGTTTTAACCGTACAACACTGCGCATCAATACAGAACTGGAAGTTTTCAAAAACTTCAAGGTTGGAGAAAACTTGATGATCACACACTCAAAGCAAATGCTGGTTCCGGAAATGGGAGCAAATGGAGCTATTGCTTCTGCACTTCAATTCGATCCTTCTGTTTCTGTCTACGAAAACAAAGCCAAAGGCATCTATAGCGGAAGTGGAGAATTAGGCGCCGACCTCAGAAACCCGGTAGCTGTATTAGACAGATCGGATCGTGCACGTACTCGCGACCGTATATTTGGAAATGTATATGCAGAGTACAAATTTTTGAACGATTTCACAATCAAAACAGATTTAGGTTATGATTGGTCCGATTGGGGTGACAAATGGTTTGTAACCAGAGTACCTGAAGCCGGACGTGCGTCCAATACAAACGAACTTACCGAAAGAGGATGGAAAGATACAAAGTGGATCACAACCACTACATTGAAGTATGACAAAGTAATCGGACTCAACAAGCTGATGCTCTTGGGAGGTACTTCTTACGAAGCATTCAACTCTGAATATACAAATGCACGTGGCACAGGCTTTATCTCAGAAGATAAATCTCAACGTTACCTTTCTGCTGCTACTAATATAGCATGGATGCAAGGTGGCCGTGAAGAATGGGCTATGAATTCTTATTTCGCCCGACTCGACTATTCATTTGGAGACAGATACCTATTATCAGCAAACTTCCGTACCGACGGTTCTTCTAAATTTGCAAAAGGAAATCGTTGGGGATACTTCCCTTCTGTTTCGGGAGGATGGCGTATTTCAGAAGAGTCTTTCTTTGAAACCCTGAAAGAAAAAGCAATTCAAAACTTAAAGCTGAGAGCATCGTGGGGTAAATTAGGAAATCAGGATATGGGAAGCAATTACCCTACCAAAGTACTTATTGCCAACACAACAGATAATGATGGATACAACACTGTTTTTGGCAGCACAGAAACTGCAGGCTTTGGACGATATGAGTCTACATTAGCGAATCCTGACCTGAAATGGGAAGTAACGACTCAAACAGACTTAGGTTTAGATATCAGCTTCCTCAATAAGTTTGATTTCGGATTCGACTATTTCATCAAAAAATCGTCAGATGTATTGCTAGAGATCCCTGTACCTTCATTAGCCGGTGTAGACGGAGGAATGATGGTGAATGCTGCCGAAGTGCGCAACCGTGGTTTTGACATGAACTTATCATACAACACTAAAGTTAAAGACTTTAATATAAGTGCGTACGGAAATTTCAGCAAAGTAAAAAATGAAGTTCTTTCGATGGGTACAGGAAACAGAAACATGTTTACAAGTTCTTACCGTGGCACCAACATCACAAGAACAAGAGTGGGCGAACCGATAGCACACTTCTATGGTTACAAAAATGGAGGTGTATTCAAATCTCAGGAAGAAATAGATACTTACGTAAACGAAAAAGGAGAAAAAATACAACCTGCCGCAAAAGTTGGAGACCTTAAATTCCTCGATTTGGATGGTAATGGAAAAATAGATTCTAACGACCAAACAAATATTGGTAGCGGATTCCCTGATTTCACTTATGGATTTGGAGCCGACCTTGAATATAAAGGCTTCGATCTTAGCTTCTTCTTCCAAGGGGTTGCCGGATACGATATATTCAACGCCATCAAATATGAAGGTATGTTCGTTGATCCTCGTTACAATCAGTTTGCTGCTATCCTAGATCGTTATCACCCTACAAACAACCCCGGAGGTAATGGCCCACGTGTTACAATCAAGGATACCAACAACAACCGCAGGATGTCTGATTACTATGTTGACAAAGGTGATTACCTGAGACTAAAAACACTTACCTTAGGTTATACTTTCAACAGAAACACGATCAAAAAATTAGGATTCCAAAAACTAAGAGTTTACGCTACCGTACAGAACCTGCTTACATTCACCGGCTATAAAGGCTTCGACCCTGAACTAGGTGAAACTTATGCAAATGAATTGGATAGTTACGGAGTTACCGAAATAGGTGTAGATAGAGGACAATTTCCTCAGCCTAGAACTTTCATTATGGGTGTAAATATTAACTTTTAAATCGAATAAAACATGAAACTATATAAATTATTACTATTCATCCCATTCATTTTTATCACATCGTGTGATCTAGATAGGGAACCTTACGGGCTTTCAAACTTTTGGAATACAGAAGCCGATGCTCAATTAGGGTTAGATGCTGCCTATGCCCCTTTTTATGAAGAAGAAGGTTTCGGGCGCGGACACTGGTGGGTAGGTGCTGCCAGCGACGATATGGTAATCAACCGTAGTAAAGGCGACGATGAAGCCCTCACCGAATTCAGAACAACAACGAATGCATCAAGCGGACAGTTTTCGAACTGGAAAATAATGTATAAAGTAATCAGACGATCGAATGACGTAATGAAATATGCGCCTAACATTGAAATGTCTGACAAAAACAAAGATATTATTCTTGGTGAAGCTAATTTCCTTTGTGCCTTTGCTTATTTCCATTTAGCAAAAAGATATGGAGGATTGCCATTCTACGATTATAATAAACCTCAGGAAATAAACAAGCCTCGCGAAACAAAAACCGAGACATACACTCGTATCGAAGGTTATTTGAAAACAGCCATTTCTCATTTCGAGAAACAAAGTCTTTGGACCAGAGACAAAGGTGCTGAGGGTCGCCCACAACTGGGTGCTGCTTACGGGCTTCTTGCAAAAGTATATGCACATTGGGGTAAATATAACGAAGCGAAAGCTGCCGCAGAAAAAGTAATCAACTCGGGCAAGTATTCTTTAGACAAGACAAATAATAACGGTTATGCGCACTTATTCTCTCCGGCCGGAGAAAAGCATGAAGAAGTACTTTTCAATCTGACTAACAAGCCTGTGAGAAACCAAGGATCAGTTACGTCTGTTATCCTTCTTTCGGGAACTCTTTCGGGTGGTACAGGATGGTATTACTTTGCTCCTACCAAAAGCTTGTTCGATGCATTCGAAAAACCAAACTTGACTTCAAATGGAGACCTTCGCCGTCTGGTAACGCTTAAAGGTGCGGGTGATGATGTTTTCTTCTTAGGTAAAAAAACAACGCTTACCAGTGATCTCATCAAAGACATGAGTACAGGATATATGGGAACAAAATATTCTGCGGCATACAATGATCTTACAGGCTGGAACTGGGAAACCGGTGCAGATGTGCCTCTCTTACGCTATGCTGATGTATTGCTTATCCATGCCGAAGCCGAAATATTCTTAGCCGGAGGAGGTCCGAACGATCGCACTAAAGGTGTGGCTGCCGCTGCTGCTTCATTCAACGAAGTTAGAGTAAGAGCTTTTGGCGGAGACAATTCAAAAGCGATATCGGCTCCTACATTCAATGATTTGGTTAAAGAACGCCGTTGTGAGTTAGCTTATGAAGACGAACGTCATTACGACCTTGTTCGTTGGGGACTGGCAAAAGAAGTATATGCTGCTGCAACAACTGCAAGCGATCCGAGAGGTCCTAGAAAGTTTGATCCGGCAAAAGATGCACACTTCCCGATCCCGCAACGTGAGATAGAAAACACTGATTATTTATTGGTTAATAATCCGAATGATGGGTATTCGAACTTTAAATAAAACAGAAATTTGATATTGTCATTGTGAAGGAACTGTCGCAGAAGTAGAAAATACATTTTGGATAGTTCCTTCTTAATGATAAATTGAGGCAATTGTAATTAATATATAAGACTTAATGAAGAAAATACTCGTATCAACCCTTATTGTTGGATTTTTAATTAGCTGTACAAATCTACCTAAAAACCCTATCGACTATGTAGACCCATTTATCGGAACAGGTTTTCATGGGCACACATATCCCGGAGCTACCACTCCGTATGGAGCAATACAGTTGAGCCCCGACACACGTACAGGAGACTGGGATGCATGTTCGGGCTATCATTATAGCGATTCTTCTATTTTAGGATTTTCGCACACACACCTTAGTGGAACAGGCTGTGCCGATCTGGGCGACGTGCTTTTCCACCCTACCACCAAAGACATAAAACCGGTATCGAAAGGTTATATTTTCGAGCCTCTTGCCTTTTCGCATCAAGACGAAAAAGCCTCACCCGGATATTATTCGGTTGATTTCAAAGAAGAAGGCATTAAAGCTGAACTGACAGCTACAACATATACAGGTGTACACCGATACACCTTCGAAAAAGATAAAAACCAAGCCATAATAATAGACATGGCACATGTGTTGGCCGAAGAAGTTATCGACTCGCTCGTTATCAGGCAATCGGCAAACAATGAAGTGTCGGGAATGAGAAGAACTCAGGGATGGGTCACCAATCAGTATGTGTTCTTCGTTGCTCAGTTTTCAAAAGATATTCAATCTTTCGACTTAGTTAACGATGGTGTCATTCTGGACAAGGATGCCAAACCTAAAACGAATAATCAGCAAGCCGTCCTCAAGTTTGGCTCTTCGGATGGTACACCTATTATAGCCAAGGTTGCTTTCTCGGTTGTAAGTGAAGAGAATGCACGAAAAAACCTGAGCCACGATGTAGAAGACTTCGACTTTGATGTAGTACACAATCAAGCCCGTAATCTTTGGTCTGAAGCGTTATCGGAAATAGTTGTAGAAGGTGGAAGCGAACATGATTTGAAAAACTTCTATACCGCCATATATCACTCAAAAGTAGTACCCAATATAATGAGCGACGTAAACGGACAGTTTCGCCGCCATGATATGAAGGTTGGTATATTGCCCGAAGGAGAGAAATATTATTCTACATTTTCTATTTGGGATACATTCCGAGCATGGAACCCTCTCATTACACTAACAGATACTACACTGGTAAATAATATTATCAACTCTTACCTCGATATGTATGATGCCTCGGGCGAGCTTCCTATCTGGCCGCTATCTGCCGGAGAAACAGGCACTATGATCGGCTACCACTCGGTATCGGTAATAGCCGATGCTTACATGAAAGGAATAAGAGGTTTTGATATTGCTAAGGCTTATGAAGCCATGAAGGTTTCGTCCGACAAAAACAAAAAAGGTTCTGACTATTATATCAAATACGGATTTATACCTTCAAACATAAAACGAGAGTCAGTGTCATGTCTTCTCGAATATGCATACGACGATTGGTGTATTGCGCAAATGGCAAAAGAGTTAGGGAAAGAGGATGATTACAAAGTATATACGGAAAGAGCACTATCATACATCAATGTATTTGACGGACATACCACATTCTTTAGAGGTAAACGTATGGACGGAAATTGGGACAGCCCTTTCAATCCTTTTGAACCGGGACGTGCATATACAGAAGCTACTGCATGGCAATATCGATTCTTTGTACCGCATGATGTAAATGGTCTTATACAGCTCTTCGGGGGGAAAGAAGAATTCACCTCGCAGCTGGATAGCCTCTTTGTGGTGGAGTCGAAAGTTGACGGACACATGTCGGATATCACAGGTCTTATAGGGCAATATGCGCACGGCAACGAGCCGAGCCATCATATGGCATACCTATACAATTATGTTGGTCAGCCGTGGAAAACCCAGGCTATGACCCGCCGCATACTATCCGAGATGTATCAGCCGACTCCCGAGGGAATAAGTGGCAACGAAGATTGTGGGCAGATGTCTGCCTGGTATATCCTTAGCAGTATGGGTATCTACCCTGTATGCCCGGGGTCAAATGAATTTTCGTTGACAACCCCACTGTTTGAAAAAACAACAATAAAATTAGCAAACGGAAAAACATTGACTATCAAGGCTAATCACCCTGAAAAGAATGTGTATATCAACAAGGTTTCTCTCAACGGAAAGGAGATAGCTGCTAATTACATCACCTACCAAGAACTGATGCAAGGAGGGGTCCTCGATTTCAACTTGTCATCTACCCCAAACAAGTCCAGAGGCATGGCAGAATCTGACTATCCGCATTCGATGACTACAGGAAAGATTGTTTCGATACCATATACAACAAAGGATCTGGATCTCTTCATTGACAATACAAGTGTTGATTTGCATTCGGCGACAAAAGATGTGAAAATTTATTACACTCTCGACGGAAAAGAGCCAACCGAGGAATCGGCTCTCTATTCGGAGCCAATAGCAATAGCAGCAACTACAACTATCAAAGCTCGTGCGTACAAAGATGGATTTACCCCGAGCCGTATATTTACGATTCAAGCCACAAAGGCCGTATTCAAGAACCCTGTATCAGCCTTGGCCAAAGAAAATGGTACAAACTTCCATTATTACGAAGGATACTTCAGTGCTGTAGACCAGATACAGAAGGCACCCCTCGTTGAGAAAGGAATAATAGCCGAACCGTCAATAAACGGAGCAAAACAAGCAGATCATTTTGCATTTATATTCACAGGTATTATCTTTGTACCAGAAGATGGCGTCTATGAATTCATGACTACCTCCGACGACGGCAGTGTCTTGTATGTTGATAATATAAAGATAGTTAACAACGATGGTTCGCATGCAGCCATATCTGCCACCGGCCGAATTGCCCTGAAAAAAGGCCACCACACATACAAGCTCCAATACTTTGAGGATTACGAAGGAGAGCACCTGAGTTGGGGTTGGAAAAAACCAACATCCGAGAAGTTTGAGAATATACCAGCATCTAATTTATTCATAAAATAAAAAACCTTGATAAGATGAAAAAGTTATTTTATTTTCTTGCTGTAATCGTATTACTGGCTTCATGTAATAGCAAGCCGGTAGACTTCAATGTAATGAGCTTCAACATTCGTTACGATAATCCTGACGACAGCCTGAACAACTGGCAGTACAGGAAAGATGTTGCGGCAAAGACGATAAAGAATCAGAATGCAGACATCGTTGGTACACAAGAGGTACTTGTAAACCAGCTGAACGATTTAAAATCTCGCCTACCGGAATATAATGCGATAGGAGTAGGTCGTGAAGACGGTATAGAAAAAGGAGAATATAGTGCTATATTATATAAGAAGGATAGATTCAAGGAAATAAAATCCGGTTACTTCTGGCTGAGCGAAACACCCGAAGTGGCGGGGTCTAAAGGCTGGGATGGAGCTTGTGAGCGCATCGCTACATGGGCTATACTGGAGGATATAAGCAGCAAAAAACAATTGTTCTTTATCAATACGCACCTCGATCATGTGGGTAAAATAGCACGTCAGGAAGGTGTAACTTTATTGCTAAGCAGAGCGAATGCTCTTGCTAACGGTTTGCCGATCATTATGACAGGAGACTTTAATGCGACACCCGAATCGGATGTAATCAAACACGTTACAGATGTGAATAGTCCTGAACATCTTATCCATTCGAAAGATATTGCAGTAGAGAAAAGTGGTACAGACTGGACATTCCACGGATTTGGAAGAGTACCGATGGAAAGACGTGAGTTTATCGATTATGTTTTTGTAAGCAAGGGCATCAAGGTAGCTAAACACAGTGTACTCCCTGAAAAATTGGACGATGTATTTATTTCAGACCATTCTGTAGTAGTTGCTCAAATAGAAATAAAATAATTATAGAATTTGTGCTATCCTGCGTGTAACGAAGCATAGTCAACAACAATCAAAAAAGGTTTTTAATCATGAGACATATTTTAAACAAAATATATTTATTAGTCTTCTTGACGGGGTTGATAAGTATATCTATCAATGCACAACAGCGGATACTCATTCACTCTCATAACGATTACGAGCAAAGAGTTCCGTTCTATCAGGCTTATGCGCAGCAAGTAGCATCTATAGAAGCTGATATTTACACCACAGGGAAAGCCAATGAGTTGAAGGTGGCACACGACATCAAAGACGTAGCAAATGCCCCGACTATAGACGAGGCATACATCACCCCATTGGTCAATCTATTTAAACATAATGGCGGCAGACCTTGGAAAAACTCAGATAAAACGCTTATTCTTTTGGTAGATCTGAAAACTCCGGCAAATCCGACTTTGGATATATTAGTATCCAAACTGAAAGCCTATCCTCAGGTTTTCGACGCTACGGTTAACCCTTATGCCGTACAGGTTGTTATATCAGGGAATCGTCCTGCCGAGAAAGATTATTCTAAATATCCGTCATTCATTTCATTCGATGGATATAAAACAGACTATACGCCCGAACAGCTGAAAAGAATAGCAATGATAAGCCTTTCTTTTGCCGACTATTCGGTATGGAACGGTAAAGGATCTATTAAAAAAGCCGAGTTGGAGAAAGTAGTGAAAGTGATCAATGAAGTACATGCATTGGGCAAGCCTATCCGTTTTTGGGGAACACCCGATGGCGTTACCGCATGGAATACGTTCCACAATCTAGGCATAGATTACATTAATACCGACCGCCCTGAAGCCTGTGCCGATTATTTCTCGCATTTCGACAATAAGAACTACCAAATAGGGAAGAATGAAGATATAACCGATGATGTAGCACGTGCCAAAAGGCTGGATAGAACAACTGTTGGTTTTCAAGGTTTTAACAACAAGCTTCTGCAACTATCGAAAGGTATCAACGTATATACCCCTACTTACAAAAATGATGGAAGCAACAAGCCTATCAAGAACATCATATTCCTTATTGGTGACGGTACTGGACTTGCTCAACTACAGGCAGGAGCTACAGTAAATAATGCCAATTACAAAAACGGAAACGGACTGACAATATTCAACATGAAATATGTGGGATTGCAAAACACCAGTGCCAAAGATTCCTATACAACCGATTCTGCCGCAGGAGGCAGCGCATTAGCGACAGGCGAACTCCACAACAACCGTCATATCAGCATGAGTGAAGATGGAGTAGCATACCCATCGATGGCAGATGTAATGTATGCTGCGGGATATGCCTGTGGGGTTGTAACACTGGGTAATGTTGCCGATGCTACCCCTGCCGCTTTTTACGGACACTCGGTAGAAAGAGATAACTCTGATGAAATAACTTCGTATTTGCTCGATGGAAAACTAACCCTTCTGAACGGTGCAGGAATGTCTGTTTTCACACGTCGGAACGATGGTAAGGATATTTTGGGCGAATTAAAAAAACAGTATAGAATCAGTACATCTATTGACGATATCAATGCCGACAACAAGAAGGTTATCTGTATTGACGAACGAATGGATCTGGCTGCATCGGAAGAAACGCTGACAATGCTTGCCGACGCCACAAATCAGGCTATAAAAAAACTATCGACAACAAATGACAAAGGGTTTTTCCTGATGGTAGAAGGTGCAAAAATAGATTATGCCGGACATGCCAATTCTTTTCCGGGTTCTGTAATGGAAACATTAAGTTTCGACCTGGCGGTGAAAGCAGCCCTTGAGTTTGCAGACAGTAATGGCGAAACATTGGTTGTAGTTACAGGCGACCACGAAACAGGAGGTCTTACTCTGGTGGACGGAAATGTTGCCAACGGACATCTCACAGCACGCTATATGACCGACGACCACACTCCGCTTATGCTGCCTGTCTTTTCTTACGGGCCAGGTTCATCCGAATTCATAGGAGTGTATAAGAATATTCAGATTTTTCATAAGATGAAAAAATTATTAGGATTGTAAAAAATATATCTTTTGTCATTCTGAGTGTAACGAAGAATCTTTTGCTTAAGAGATGAGATTCTTCACTTCGTTCAGAATGACAAAGTAGATAGAACTTATGCGTAAAATAAATTCTATAATGAAAAAATTTATACTTGCAGCTTTAGTACTTCTATGTGCAAACATTTCATTCGCACAAAAGAATAACATACAACTAAAATTCAATAAGGACGGTTATTTCAAGATCGCCCAATTTACAGATCTGCATTGGAGCAACAACTCACCTAATTGCAGCAAGACTGTAGATGTGATCAAGCATGTTTTGGCAACCGAAAAACCGGATATTGCGATTCTTACAGGTGACGTAGTAACCGATATGCCTGCCAAAGATGGCTGGAAATCTATTGGTAAAATATTTGAAGATGCTAAAACTCCATGGGCTGTCACCTTGGGTAATCACGATGAAGAAGCAGGGCTTACCCGTGATGAGGTCTTTGATCTTATCGCAAACTACCCTTATTTTATCGGAGAAAAAGGGCCGGAGCTATCCGGATCGGGAAACTATTCGTTAGAAGTTAAGGCATCAAAAGGAGCTAAGACTGCGGCTGTATTGTATTGCATCGACTCGCACAACAAACCATCTGCACACAAATACGGTCATTACGACTGGATACACTTCGATCAGATAGACTGGTACAGAAAAACCAGTGATAAATATACCGCACAAAACGGCGGAACACCACTTCCTGCTCTTGCATTCTTCCATATTCCTGTATTGGAGTATAACAACGTTGTTGGAAAAGAAAAGACCATCGGCAATAAAGAAGAAGGCGTTGCTTCTCCCGAAATAAATTCAGGAATGTTTTGCTCGATGGTAGAGAAGAAAGACGTAATGGGCGTGTTTGTGGGGCACGACCACGATAACGACTATATAGGTATCGATCAGGGAATAGCTCTCGCATTCGGACGGACAACAGGAGTAGACGCTTACGGTAAACTTGAAAGAGGCGGACGCATTATCAAAATGTATGAAGGCAAAAACCAGTTCGACACATGGATACGCACACCGAAAGGTATCGAGTTTGAATATTATTATCCTTCAGGCCTGTCTTCTGCCGACGAACAAGCAACGGAGTATTTGCCTGCAAAAAACATTCAGGTAAAACAACAAGGAGTAGAGTACAAGTATTACGAAGCCGATTTTAAACTTACCCATACAGATATGATCCCTTCTGCCAAACTTGTAAAAGAAGGTACGATGAACAATTTTTCGATAGCCTCTGCTACAGCTAAAGATTCTATGGCATTTGTATTCAAAACATATATCAAAATACCCGAAAAGGGCGTTTATCAATTCTATACTTTCTCCGACGATGGTTCGAAGTTATTGATTGACGGACAAACAGTTGTTGACAACGATGGTTCTCACAGCCTGAAACGTGCCGAAGGCAAGATTGCTCTCGAAGCTGGATATCACGAATTGAAATTATTGTATTTCGAAAACTATATGGGAGAATTCCTCGAGGTAGGTCTTTCGAGCCGCAGTATCAGAGAAGATATTATTCCTGATAATATGTTGTATATTGCAAAATAGTTTATCTATATAAGGACGCTGTCTTATGTTTCTTACTCTATCCTACCGGAGATGATACATCTCTTCGTTGAGCTTGATAAAAAATAGAAAAAGGTGACAGATAAAAAACAGAATAAAAAGTGTCACTTTTGTCACCTTTTATTTATATTACACAGGTTATAAAGCATATATAAAAACAGTATATTTGTAAAAAGTAACAATAAAAATCGATTATAATACCCTAAGATGAAAAGACTTGTTAGTTTAATTATTCTAAGCTGTATCGTAACATTCAATCTCTTCTCTCAAGAAAATGAAGAGGTACCTCCAAAATACAACCTGCCATACAAAAATACGTATGTGAAGGAAGCTTTGGTTACGGAGAATGAATACCGTATAGCAAAACCCGAGGAAGTAATTCCTAAAAGCTTCGAAGAGGCGAAGAATATATTGCCCAGTCCTATTTGGGAAGGACATGCCAAAGAAATAGAGATGTATTGGAAAGCATGGCAAATAGCTATCAGCAATATCCGTCAGCCACAAAAAGGTTCGGGCTTTGTTTCCAGTTATCTGGATACAGCTTATAACGGAAATATCTTTATGTGGGATTCATCTTTTATGATGATGTTTGCACGCTACGGATACCGCTTTTTCCCATTCCAACATACATTGGATAACTTCTACGCTAAACAGCATCCCGATGGGTTCATTTGCCGCGAAATCAAAGCCGATGGAGCAGATTGCTTCGAGCGTTACGACCCGACAAGCACCGGGCCTAACCTTCTGCCGTGGAGTGAGATGTTATACTACAAGCAGTATGGCGATAACGAACGCTTAGAAAAGATATTCCCGGCACTATGTGCATATTACAAATGGCTGAAACTAAACCGTACATGGCCTAATGGAACATACTGGTCGAGCGGTTGGGGAACAGGTATGGACAACATGCCACGTGTACAGCCTCAGTACAATATGATATATAGTAACGGACACATGGTATGGTTGGATGCATGCCTGCAACAGATATTGATGGCAAATGTATTGCTCGAAATAGGTTTCTATCTGGAACGCTGGCAAGAGATCGAAGAATTTGAGGACGAGATAAAAATGCTTACTAAATATGTACACGACAATCTTTGGGACGAAAAAACAGGATTCCTGTACGATCAGTATGCAGATGGTAGCTTGAGTACAACAATGGGGATGCCTGCATTCTGGGCATTGCATACCGATGTTTTGGATGCTAAGCAATTGGATAGAATGGTGAAGCATTTGGACGATCCTAAAACATTCAACCGTCCACACAGAGTTCCGTCTCTTTCGGCCGACAACCCGAAATATAACCCGAGAGGACGCTACTGGCAAGGTGGTGTTTGGCCGGGAACAAACTATATGGTCATCACCGGACTTGATAAGAAAGGATACACAAAACAAGCGAAGGAGATAGCCAAGAACCATTACAATAATGTTTTTGAAGTATATAAGAATACAGGAACATTCTGGGAATATTATGCACCCGAAGCTGCCGAACCCGGATTTATGGCTCGCAAAGACTTTGTAGGTTGGACAGGTCTTCCTCCTATTGCGGTATTTATAGAGTATATCTTAGGTATCCGTTCCGACTATGCCAATCATTCTGTGATATGGGATATTACTCAGACCGAAGCACACGGGATAGAGCGCTATCCATACGGCCCTGACGGCTTGGTTTCCTTTAAAGTTAATAAGCGTAATTCGGCTGATGAAACTCCATCGGTTACGATTGATTCGAACGTTGCTTTCGAGCTAACATTGCTTTGGGGAAAAGACAAGAGTAAAAAGGTAAGTGTTCAGGTAGGCAAGCAAACTATTTGATAATCATATAAAAGAAACTGCCTTAGAAATTCACTTCCTAAGGCAGTTTCTTTATTGTTTTATATTCGTCATTTTAAAGTAAGAGAATTCAGCTGGCTGAGAAGTGTCTCCTATTTGTATTATTCCGGGACGGGCAACTCTATCCCATCGGGTTAAATAATCGGCTTGGATAGGAGTCTCATTTATCTTCGTCCAGTTTTTCCCATCCTTACTCCAATAGAAAGTCATATAACAACCTTTCTCTGCCTGAGCTCTGAGATAGACAAACTTCTGCGATATTGTTGAACTATAGATCAACGATTGCTGACCATCTTTCATTGATTTCAACTCTAACTTTCCATCCGATACACCCCATACTATGAGATTCTTATCATCTCCATACATCGTAAGCCCTTTTATATTCTTATTGCTATTATTCACCAATGTTTCATAAGTATAATAAGGCGTTTGCGGACGTAAGCATAAGGCTGTTCCCCAATCATTCCCTTGTTTTGGAGTGCCACTAAGCAGAAGTTTTCCATTCCGAACCTCAGTCTTTATATCTGAATAAGGAAAGTTCCAAGTCCAATCTATTTTCAACGTACTACCTTCGAATCTATCTTCAAAATCAGCAACTCCCATCTGCACAGTTCCGGGATATGGCATAGCTTGCCCTGCTTTACCCACTGTTCCTGTGCGGAAATGTGGCCAACTATCGTCTCCCATGTACATCTGTTGCAATACAGGTTGTCGGCCGGCAAAAAAGCCTTCACCTTTGAAGTAGGCATGAAACAGATAAAACAAACGCCCATCGGGAGTATCTACCGCCGTTCCATGTCCGCAGGAGAGATAATCTCCACCACCGCCATGCAGAATCGGATTGCCAGAATACTTCTCATAAGGCCCTTTGAAGCTCTTTGAACGGGCAACATATACATCATAATCACTTTGCGGACCGCAACAACTATGAGGTGAATAAACGATATAGTAATAATCTCCTTTCTTGAAATGGTACTGACCTTCCATCCCGATCCGCTCATCATCTTTCAACAACGAGAAAGGCTCTCCCATCAATTTTAAGCCATCATCAGACAATTTACTGGCCAGTATCTCTATCGGTCTATTATCGAGCCCGTACGCCTTCCATGATATATATAGCTGCCCATTGTCGTCATAGATAAATGCATCGATCGCTTCTTTCCCGAATTCGACCAGAAGACCATGATCTGTAAATTCATCGGTAGGACTATTTGCTGTAGCAACACCTATGTATGATATCCCATCCGACTTTCGCCGTGCCGTATAATAACAATAGACCTTATCGTTATGATAAAACAATTCGGGAGCCCAAAAAGAGTTGGAAGTCCATTCGGGTCGCTTGTCAAATATATGCCCGATCTGGGTCCAGTTTACCAAATCTTTTGAAGTAAATAGCGGATAGTGCGGAGCCCATTCGGAAGAAGTAGCAGTTGCATAATAGGTATCACCTATTCTTATTACAGAGGGGTCTGCCATGTCGCCATGAATAACGGGATTCTGGAAGTAGTTCTGCTGGCTCTTTAAACTAGAAATAAGGACAAGGCTAAACAAGAGGATAAAACAAACTTTATTCATGATAAAATATTATTAGATCTTTACTTTTCTAGGAATTGTTCTCGTTAGAAAGGTATGTTTAAGATGTTATTTACTTTAAATTTTTTATTGGGCTTAAGGAATCTGGATTTTCCTTTATTCTAAATATATGACGAATATACAAAGAAACATTGGTATTGTAAAAAATAAAGGATCTCATAGTTATTACGAGATCCTTCCAGTGTGTATATATCTGTATCTTCCGATTATAGGTTATATTTCTATAAACGAAGAAGTCCGCATACAATTACTTGTATACGGACTCTTTCTTAAAACGGCGGTAACCTACTCTCCCACTTTTACGCAGTACCATCGGCACGACCGGGCTTAACTTCTCTGTTCGGAATGGGAAGAGGTGGAGCCCCGGTGTTATAACCAC
>JAEZGN010000032.1 GCA_023437305.1 Bacteroidota bacterium | reverse complement strand
TGCCTGAAACCGTTAAATTCATGAAACTGGAGATAGGATCTACGGCAAATAATAATAATGAATTAGATGTCCGTTTTGTTTCTTTAAATGAAATTACAGCTTTCGGACAAGGGGAAAAGATAAGCAGCTATATATCCAGAAATATGCCTTCTGGTAGATATTATATAGATCATACACCGCCAACAAATTCAACAGCAAACAGGACAACAGGAGCAAAATCGGGCGATCTGATGATAGCCCGTGACGGTTCAGGTACTTGGTTATGCATTGATGGCAGCACAAGACCAGCGACATGGAGTAAGAATTTCACAGAAAAGAATGCAACCACTTCTTCCGTAGGATTAGTTAAAAAGTCAGATGTACTAACCGCTTCTCAGCCATCTGCAACAGCACCGACAGCTTATGATCCTACATATATTAAGACTATGCGTGATAGAGTGGAGGATTTGATACAAAAGTTAAAGGATGCAGGTATACAATCATAAATAATCAATATATGAAAACAATCCTTGAGCAGTTTATTTTTATCCCAAAGATGCTTGATACAACAAGCACTAAAGTACAACAATGCGGTATTTGGAGTGTAATATCATCAGCATTCATTTGGCTTTTCGATTCCGCGACAAAAATCACTGTAAATATGGTAGGTGTCAGTATATTATACGCAGTACTCCTATTTATTGTAATGATTGCTGATTTTTGGACGGGTATCACAGCATCTAAAAAAGAGTGGCAATCAAAGCATCCGGGTGAAAAATGGAACAGCGAATCAAAAAAAGCTCTTCGGTGGGCTATTAAGTATATTACTTATATAGTTGGCTTCTATATGATAAATGTATTGTCGAAAGAAGTTCTTGCTATCAATTTCGGTTCGTTCGCCGGTGTGAATATTGATGAGATATTTACATTAATTTTCAAGGTAATAAAACTCTTTCTGATGCTATATATACTTCGTTGGGAACTTAAATCTATCGATGAAAATTTAGAACGATTAGGATATAGTTTTCGGATTTTTGACTTTTTCGATAACTCTATTACAGCCGTAACTTCATTATTCAAGTCGAAAACAGGCATTGAAATAAAAGATAAGGAGGACAAAGGAAATGGCTGATATAAATAAACTAATTCCTATTATCCTGAAATGGGAAGGCGGATACAATAATCATCCGCTTGATAAAGGTGGCCCTACAAATATGGGCGTCACAATAGAGACTTGGCGCAAAGTGGGCTATGACAAGGACGGCGACGGAGATATAGATGTGGACGACCTTAAATTACTAACAAAAGATGATGTTGTGAACCGTGTATTAAAACCCCACTATTGGGATAGATGGAAAGCCGATAGGATAAAAAACCAATCGGTCGCGAATATAGTTGTCGATTGGGTGTGGGCATCCGGAGCATGGGGGATAAAATATCCTCAAAGGATATTAGGTGTTTCAGATGATGGAGTTGTAGGCTCTAAAACACTTGAGGCGATATACAGCTATCCCGATCAGTCGGAGTTATTTAAAAAACTTTGGCTTCGAAGAAAACAACACTTCGAAGATATTGCAAAAGCTAAGCCATCACAAAAAGAATTCATAAAAGGATGGTTGAATAGATTGAACGATTTTAAATATATCTCATGAAATATTATGTTGTTGTATTTTTTATTTTGTGTTTTCTTGCTTGCCGTTCTAATCGGAATATTGATCGCACAATACAGGAAGGATCGAAAACAGAGACTTCAAAATCAATTGATCGCAAAGATAGTTCTACCATGGATACAGAATACCAGGAATCGAGAACTAAGGTGTCGAATGAAGTTCGATTTATCCGTACTACCGCATACCGCCCCGATGGAACAATACGATCTATACAAGAAGAATGGCGGGGCTCTGGATCTACTGAGTTGGTTGATGGCCGAGGACGATCATCTGAGAATACCGTAACAGAAATAAAGAGCGATAGTGCCGCTGTTACCGAATCAAAAAAAGATCTAAAAGAAAAGATGCAATCGAGCTCAGATAATCGTCCCGTTCAGGGTGTAGAATGGTTTTATATTGCACTCGGTTTCGGTGCGCTAGTATTAGTTGCTTTGGCCGTGAGTTTGATTATAAAATACAGAAGTAAAATATTTTCATTTTTCAGAAAATTGGTTTTTAGGATATAGGTGTTTTTCATGGTATTAGAATTTAGGTTATTTAAATCGCCTTGCTTGTGAAAGCCGGGCGATTGTTTTATAATATACCTTCATGCTTAGCTATTATTTTGTTCGCCTCTTGTATATCATGTGGTGTATATTTGTCTGTCATATCTATTGTAGAGTGCCGTGCCTGGTCTCTTACCGTGAGAACATCGTATTGTCGCAGCATACTTGTGATACCTGTATCTTTTAGAGAATAGAACTGATAACTTACCGGAAAACCTATTTTCTTTCTTACTGTGTTCGCCCAGTAGTCGGTAAATTGTTTTTCGTGTTTATGCTTATTACCCGGCATAAATTTATCCGAAAACAGATAATAGTGTCCCGGATAATTAAATATCTTCAGGTCTAACATAAGATGTATCACTCTTTCGGGGATAGTTACAGTACCGCCTTTCCCATTTTTCGAATGTTCCGGCTTTATATATAAGGTTTGCTTTTGTATCGATATGTCCGAAATCTTGATAAAACTCATTTCTTTTCTTCTTACAAACGTGTAATGTATGATATAGCATGCCAGTAGAAAATGTATATTTTCGGTTTTCAGATACTCATATAGCCTCTTTATATCCTTATCGGGTATTGTTGTCCTTATCTTCTTCTGATTGCGTTTGCTGATAGATGCTACGCCCTCAGAAGGTTTTACTTTCACGTATTGATGTTCTGTCAGAAAGGAACTGAATATGCGTATAAAAGCAAGGTAGTTATTCCTTGTTTGCACCGAGTTCTTTCTACCTATATATATTTCTTCCAAAAAATCAGAGATGAAAGCCCTGTCGAACTGATAAATGTAAACGATCGGTGTTTTTCTCGATTTATTCCACTCTTCTATATTCTTCAGCTTCGATATATAGTCTCTGTATGTATCCTCTCTCAGGACACCATCGTTTAAGTATTTAAAAATGACTTTCCGATAATGATTACAGGTATCGGTAAAGGTATGATATGCTTTTTCGTTTTCTGATTCTATCCATGGGTTCCACCCGTCTTCTAGTTTTTGTATCAATCGTTTCATCAGGCCATCTGCGTAACGCCGTCTTTGCCCTATTTTTTGAATATGGTTTAATTTTATCTTTTTTCGGCGCATCTTCTGTTGTGCCGGATCGTATGCATAAAACTTTATATACCAGTCTACACCTTCAACCAGTGAAGGGACAGTATATTTTTTTATAGCATCGATATCTGTTGTTGATTTTATATTGTCAGGTTTCATGTCTTATAGATATTTTACAAAATCTAATTAAAACATACTGACCCGCTGCTGACCCGCTTGTGTTATATAAAAAGAAAGGAAACTGTTTGTATAAAACAGTTTCCGCTTATTTTAGTTGCGGAGGCAGGATTCGAACCCACGACCTCCAGGTTATGAGCCTGGCGAGCTACCACTGCTCCACCCCGCGATCTTGTGAGTGCAAAAGTATAGAAATAATCATAACATTCCAAATAAAAATGGGTAAATAAATAAATTTTTTCTATACTTGTTAGTTACTTATTGATTACAAGGATGTTAAAAAGGAAGATGTTTTACCAAGTATAAGTAAGTCCAAAGCCTAACATCTCATTATATTGAAAATATCCCCAATCTCCTTTCTTAGTCGGAGGTACACCATCGTCATAGCGCAAGTAGAAATAAATAGAAGTTGATAAAAATCTATTTAGGTTCATTGTGTATTTGTTTTCACATTCAAATAATATTTTGTCATAGTTGGTAAAATACATAATTCGACTTGTGAATTTGTTATATCGGTTAAATGAGTATGATATATCTGCCTTAACTGTAGATCCTAAATCCAGTTTACTTTTCTTTCCCTTATCCACTCCATATCTGGTTTCATCCACCATCGTATCAGATACTAAAGTGTAGTTTATAGAGGCGGGAGATAGTTCAAGAGATAAATTTAATCGCTTATATTTATCTTTAGGTGATATATTTTCTGTAGTGTATCGCATACCAATACCCGAATTGACAACCAAAGGAGAAAATAAAGACCTTACTCTTGATTCACTGTTTACAGGATAGCCTCTGAATATCGGTGTTTCTATCTTTAAGTTGATATTGTACGACCATTTTTTAAATGCGGTTATTCCAAAAAGGCTACTGTTTCTTACATAATCTTCAATGATACTAATTTTATGGAATTCGTCAGCAGGTGTTCTCTGAACATTTAAACGCCATTCAAAAGTGTTTTCAAAGCTGGTCTTATTTTTCTTATACTTTACATTCAGCTTGTGATAATTAATTATGCTAAAGTTGCTATTCCCTCCATTGTACCAATTGTCTGAAAGCTCATTCTGATTTATCTGCAATGAATGTTCTCCTGTTCTGATCCAATACACCGGTTTTATTCGTATTTTCTCTACTTCCGGTTTATTGATGCCTATCGGGTCATCTGTTGTAAGTAAATCTTGGAATATACTCTTTTTCTCGACTACAGTCTCCTTTAAGAGAGGAATGTCTTTAAAATGAAACGCATTCAATCTCACCCTTTGTGGATTATTCATATAGTATTGTCTTCTTGCAGCCTCTATCTGCTTAATCCGAGCAAGTTTCGGGGCAAAAGTACTATCAGGAGATATCAAATGGAACTCCTTTGTAGTATCATTTTCTGATTTTTTTGATAAGAAGTCCATGTCTGATGGTAATATCTTTCCATCAAAAACAACAGGTAAGAATACCGGATCAAAAATCACCGTATCTCTAAATGATACATGATCATCGAATGGCATCCAATCATTTTTTAGAATAAGCAGTCCTTTTTCATCTCTTAGAGGTTGCAGATTACTTGCATTTAATCCTTTTGCATAAGCAGAGTCGATTCTTAATGGAGCCGAAAATCCTTTGGTTGTATCTCGTGTTGAAATCTTCTTGAGTTGCCTGTCTATATTTGTTATATCTTTCAAAATACTATCTTTCTGTTGTCTAACAAGACCTGCATTCTGTGCATTTACAGATGTAGAAAATATAAACAAACATATAATAAAACAGAGGTAGACTTTATTTACTCTCATTTTACTTGTCTTTTTCAGAGAAAGTTATCCTTAATAATTTTCATTTTTATATGATGCAAATTTAGTAATTAAATCCTATACTTAATGCTTTATTATACCAGTAGATAATAAAAAGATTCAATTTAGTAAATTAAGTGTTAAATAGTTAATTCTATTATACAATTATGGACTTAAATATATTAAGCCCATAATTATCAAATATTTAAATCTTTACCACATCAGTACAATATAAAATGTTTTATCCTTATAAGGACGAAGTTGAGTATTGAAATCTGAATATGTAAGATAAAATCCGACTCCACCCGGATAAAAGTCGTAATCAGCAGTCTCTGTCCATAAAAATTCACCCTTATCATCTTTTCCCCCTAGATGCAAAACATAAGGAAGTCCATTTTTGACACCTTTGGCGGTTTCAATATATCCAATAACAGCACCCTCTTTATAAATGAAGTCACTTAATTCTTTTAATGGTTTATCTACAAAGAAATGAGAGTTAAGTTCCCCCGGCTTTCCCACTAGTTCCCATTCGTCGGGCTTTATAGTAAATGATGTTACATACCAATTTGTCCCATAACCATCCTTTCCATCGATACCATCTTTTCCATTTAGTCCATTTTGTCCGGTAGGACCCATTGGACCCTCAGGTCCTTCGCATGATGAAAATAAAGAAAGTGTAATAGCTGAGATTAACAATAAAAATAACTTTTTCATAATGATATAATTTAAAATATAAGTAATGTTTTAACGTCTACTTCGTTCTTGTTCTTGTCTTTCCTGCGCCTCTCGTTGACGGCGTGATTCAGTTTCTCTTCTTTCTTGTTCTTGTCTTTCCTGTGCTTCTCGTTGACGGCGTGATTCAGTTTCTCTTCTTTCTTGTTCTTGCCTTTCTTGAGCCTCCCTTTGGCGACGTGATTCAGTTTCTCTTCTTTCTTGCTCTTGCCTTTCTTGAGCCTCCCTTTGGCGACGCGACTCTGTTTCTCTTCTTTCTTGTTCTTGCCTTTCTTGTGCTTCTCGTTGACGGCGTGATTCAGTTTCTCTTCTTTCTTGTTC
>JAEZGN010000020.1 GCA_023437305.1 Bacteroidota bacterium | reverse complement strand
CATAGCCATATTCCCTCTCGGATATATTGACGAAGAAAAAAGTATTTGCCCAAACAAAAACCGTAAGGCCCTGAACGAAATCACGAAATGGATATAATCCAAATTATTATACTAGCAATAGGCCTGTCGATGGATAGCCTCGTTATAGCGCTTACCAGTGGTGCTATAATAAAAAATCATCATACCATTAATGTCTTGAAGATAGCGGGTATGCTGGCATTCATGCAAATGAGCCTCACTGTTTTCGGATGGTTTATCGGCTCTACATTTGCCCAATATATCGACGAATACGATCATTGGCTGGCATTTATCATTCTCTTTTTCTTAGGTGCAAGGGTAATATACTCGAGCATAAAAAACGAAGGAGAAAGCAGACCATTCAACCCGCTTAATTTCAAAACCATGTTTAGCCTGGGTGTTGCAACCAGTATAGATGCCACAGCCGTAGGGCTATCCATGTCGCTGATCAACATAAATATACTCCTTCCGGCTATAGTAATCGGTGTGGTTACAATGCTTGTAGCTTCGTTTGGCGTGATATCGGGAAGTAAAGTAGGGCAACGGTACAATCTTAGAATAAATATTATAGGAGGCATTATCCTCATCATTATCGGATGCAGTATTCTTATGCAGCATACTATTTTACATCATGAGGGTCTGGCTTTTATCTGATATTGTTTACAATGCTAAAGTCTTGTTAAATAAACAAAACTACTACATCTAAAGGCTTATATACGTGTTATCTTTAATAAGACAAACGCTATATTTGCTTTGGATTATAATTTATAAAACTAAAACAAATGACACTTATATTCTTTCTGATATTTTCCATTGCTATTTTTGGAATAATGCTTGTCTTTTCTCTGATCAGGGGGGTAGCGTCTTTTATATTTGGAAGACCGTCGTCTTCTCCTTTTTCGGGACAAAGAACAAATAATACTTATTCGTCGAATAATAACGAGCAATACAATCACTCATCAAAAAACGATCAACGTAAAGTCTTCTCGAAGAACGAAGGCGAATATGTAAAGTTTGAAGAGATAAAAGAATAGAGATTATTAATGATATAATGGAAAAGCAGAAAGTCTAACGATTTTCTGCTTTTTGCTTGAATATTTTATTTTTAGTTCTTTTACCTCAATATCACTGCAACTTATATTAAGTAGTCAATAATAATTAGGGTCACTTAAATAAAAAGAGCAGCAAATAATTTTGCTGCTCTTCATATACTTAATAGCCTAGTTTAAAACTCGGCATTGTTTGGTGTACGAGGGAAAGGAATCACATCACGGATATTCGCCATACCTGTAATAAACAGGATAAGACGCTCAAATCCTAATCCGAAACCGGCATGAGGTGCTGTTCCGAATTTACGTGTTTCGAGATACCACCAGATAGGGTCGGTATTCATTCCCAGTTCCTTGGTACGGGTAACAAGTTTATCATAATCAGCTTCACGCTCCGAACCTCCGATAATTTCTCCGATCTTAGGGAAAAGGACATCCATTCCACGAACAGTTTTGCCATCTTCGTTCTGTTTCATATAGAAAGACTTTATCTCCTTTGGATAGTCGGTCAGGATAACAGGACGTTTGAAGTGCTTTTCTACCAGATAGCGTTCGTGTTCCGATTGCAAGTCGGCTCCCCAATAAACAGGGAATTCGAACTTGTGTCCACTCTTCTCCAGTATCTCTACCCCTTCGGTATATGTAAGGCGTACAAAGTCGTTAGCAGTAACAAAGTTCAGACGGTCTATCAATTCCTTATCGAAATGTTCGCTCAGGAATTCAAGATCATCCTTGCAGTTTTCCAACGCATAACGTATCAGATATTTAAGAAAGTCTTCCGCCAAATCCATATTGTCGTGAATATCATAGAACGCTACTTCGGGCTCTATCATCCAAAATTCGGCAAGATGTCGAGGAGTATTTGAATTCTCGGCACGGAATGTTGGGCCAAATGTATAAATAGCACCAAGTGCCATTGCACCAAGCTCACCTTCGAGCTGTCCCGATACGGTAAGGTTGGTCTGACGTCCAAAGAAATCTTCGGCATAGTCTACCTGTCCTTTATCGTTGCGTGGAACGTTATTGAAGTCGAGCGTCGTTACCTGAAACATAGACCCTGCACCTTCTGCATCCGAAGCTGTTACGATAGGTGTATGGAAATAGAAAAATCCATTATCGTTGAAATATTTATGGATGGCATAAGCCATATGGTGACGTATACGGAATATTGCACCGAAAGTATTTGTACGAGGGCGCAGATAAGCAATCTCTCTCAAAAACTCGAGTGAGTGCCCTTTCTTTTGCAACGGATAAGTTTCAGGGTCTGCTGTTCCGTAAATCTCTACAGAATCTGCCTGAATTTCCATTGTTTGTCCCTTACCCTGCGATTCTACCAACTTTCCAATAACATGGATACATGCTCCGGTACTTACAGGTTTGAAGAACGTTTCTCCAAATTTTTCCACATCGGCTACGATCTGAAGATTATGAATTGTAGAGCCATCGTTAAGGTGAATAAAATTCACATATTTATTACCACGAATAGTTCTTACCCATCCTTTTACGGCGACTGTAGCCCCAAATTCTTTCTCTTTTCGGAGCAGATCTACAATTTTTGTTCTACGAATACTTTCCATTTTTGTAATGTGTATTAAATCTTCAATTTGTCTATTTTGAACAAACTTGGCATAATGCCTTTTTCAGGTTATGCCAAGTCTTCATTTAATATTATTATTTTATTCAAAAGCTCCCATACGAAGCATGTTCACTTCTTTTTCGGTCAGATAACGCCATTTGCTTCTCGGTATGTTTTTCTTTGTCAATCCGGCAAAGTATACACGGTCGAGTTTCACCACCTGATAACCTAATTTTTCGAATATACGACGAACAATTCGGTTACGTCCCGAGTGTATTTCAATACCTACTACATTCAGTACATCTTCTGCCTGATATGCAATAGAGTCGGCATGTATCTCTCCATCATCAAGTTCTATACCGTCGGCTATAGCCTGCATATCTTCGATGGCTACATCACGGTCGAGAGTTACCTGATAGATTTTCTTTTTCTTAAACTTCGGATGCATCAGTTTAGATGCTAAGTCTCCGTCGTTTGTCAACAACAAAACACCTGTTGTGTTTCTATCGAGACGACCAACCGGATAGATACGTTCAGGGCAGGCATTTTTTACCAAGTCCATCACAGTAAGGCGGTTTTGCGGATCATCTGATGTTGTCACACAATTTTTCGGTTTATTGAGCAATACATATACTTTACTTTCCAAGCGTACCGGCTGATCGTGGAATGTAACCAAGTCACCACGTGTAACTTTTGCTCCCAACTGATCTACTACCTCACCGTTTACCTTCACTACACCCGATGTGATAAACGCATCAGCTTCGCGACGCGAACATACTCCGGCATTAGCCAGATATTTATTCAAACGTAAAGGTGTACTTGGATCTATATTTTCTTTGTACTTTACAGGCTTAACGAGTCTCTTAACTCCTTCGGCTGCTTTATTATAGCCACCGCCACGATTGGCACCGCCACCACGATTGGCTCCACCACCATAGTTTCCGCCTCCGCTGCGATTGCCACCACCATAGTTACCGCCGCCGGTACGGTTACCGCCACCATAACTGCCGCCGCCACTTCGGTTTCCACCTCCATAGCTGCTACCACCACGATTGCCGCCACCGCTGTAGTTACCGCCGCTACGATTACCGCTATTATAATTACCACTGCGATTGCCCGAGTCGTAATTACCGCCACGGTTACCACCGCCGCTATAGTTACCACCGCTACGATTACCGCTATTATAATTACCACTGCGATTGCCCGAATCGTAGTTGCCGCCACGGTTGCCGGAATAGCCGCCATCTCTGTCTCTATTGTCGGAATAACCGCCGCTGCTATACGAACGACGTTCTTCGTTTCCTCTATCGTAAGAAGAGCCTTGTCTGTCGCCACCTGCTTTATACGGGTTTCTGTCTTTTCCACGGTCAGGACTATCGTAGGCTTGTTTGCGTAGATCACCTACGCGAGCACGCTTCTTCTTTACAGGATCATTTCCATTTGATTTGTTTTCTGATGAAGAGTAACCATCCCGGCCTTCTCTATCATTTCCATTTTCTGTCACCATTTGATTTTTTTTCTTGTTTAATTATATTACATTCATTTTTTTCAAAACAACCTCACGGTTATTATACAACGTAAAATTTATACACCTGTGTAAGTATGAGGTGTAATTTTTCTCAGTTCATCTTTCACAGCATCACTGACATTCAGCCCATCGATGAATTCTGCAATTGATTCTGCTGTAATTGCATTGTTCGTACGAGTAAGAGCCTTCAGTGCTTCATAAGGTTTCGGATATCCTTCACGACGAAGAATCGTTTGAATTCCTTCTGCTACAACTGCCCAGCAATTGTCCAGATCTTTATATAATGCTTCTTTATTCAACAATAATTTATCCAACCCTTTCAATGTGCTTTGAATAGCGATCACGATATGCCCCATTGGTATACCGATATTACGCAATACGGTAGAGTCTGTCAGGTCTCTTTGCAGGCGCGAAACAGGCAGTTTAACCGCCAAGTGCTCCAATATTGCATTTGCGATACCAAGATTGCCTTCTGCATTTTCAAAATCGATAGGGTTTACTTTGTGCGGCATTGCCGATGAACCTATTTCGCCTTCTTTGATCTTTTGCTTAAAATATTCCATCGAAATATATTGCCAAAAATCTCTGTTGAGGTCTATCATTATCGTATCGATGCGTTTCAAAGCATCAAACACCGCTGCCAAGTTGTCATAATTGGATATCTGTGTTGTCCACTCTTCTCTCTCTAAGCCCAGCTTTTCGGATACAAACTTGTTACCAAAAGCCTTCCAGTCATATTGGGGGTAGGCTACTGTGTGTGCGTTATAGTTTCCGGTAGCTCCTCCAAATTTAGCCGACAGAGGCACCGATCGGAGCAATTGCAACTGAGCCTGAAGGCGGCTGACAAAAACCATAATCTCCTTACCCAAGCGTGTTGGCGATGCCGGTTGCCCATGCGTTTTGGCCAACATAGCCACGTCAGCCCAAGCCTCAGCCTGAGATGTAAGCTTTACGATCAACTCGTCGAGCAAAGGATAATACACGTCTGTCAAAGCATCTTTTAGAGATAAAGGTACAGATGTATTATTTATATCCTGTGAGGTAAGCCCAAAGTGAATAAATTCTTTGTATTGTTCAAGTCCAAGCTCATCGAATTTTTCTTTTATAAAATATTCGACAGCCTTTACATCATGATTTGTTACTTTTTCAGTCTCTTTTACACGTGAAGCATCTTCTTCCGAAAAATTATCAACGATAGACTGTAGTTTAGGAAAAACTTCTTTATCTATATTTTTCAATTGAGGTAGCGGCAATTCGCATAGTGCTATAAAGTATTCTACTTCTACTCGCACACGATACTTTACAAGTGCATACTCTGAAAAATAATCTGCTAGTTTTTCTGTCTTATTGCGATAACGACCATCTATTGGCGAAATGGCAGTTAAGGGAGTTAGTCTCATCTTATGTTATAAGTACTTATGTGTTTTTAATTAGTCCTTTCTAAAATTCTCTTTTTCAATATCACTACTTACTTTGAACTACAAATATACAACAAAATATATATCTAAAAGGTTTTTATAGAGTGTAAATCATCGATTTTTTCATCTTTTTAAGACAAAACAAAACAGCCTTGAACTCCCTTATATAAGCACAACCAACTAAAAGCCCTCTAACTTGCTTTTTCCCTGCTAAAAATATTCGTTTGCCACGTATCGAAACAATAGAAATCTTATCGTTTTTCAACCCTGATAATCTCGATAGGGCATCCTTCGATAACATCAGGGAAAGGTATTGGCGGATAGTTAAGCTCCATTGCTGTTTTTACCCAATTGTTCAAAGACTGATTTACCTCATCGCTCACTATAGCTATGGCAACTTCATAAAAGCCCGTTTCCTTCAATGTACCCAAATGCACAGGACAAACCCACTCCGAATTTTTCAATGTGCGTTCACCATTCCCTTGAGGATTCCAACCCTCAAATCCTTCCAAATGAGCAAGAATCCATACATGTGCATTCGCCGGAAGATTAATTACCTTGCCTTTCATCGGAACAGGATAAGCACTAACTTGCGAGCCTGTTTTGTGAGATGTAAAACTAGCTTCACACTGCTGACCATAAACAAAGCTGAACGCAAACAGAGTCAGCAACAAAAACAATAATTTCTTTTTCATAGTTTTAAAAGTTTAGTGATTTAAAGAACTCATTATAATAATTGAACCGTGTCTTAAAGTCCATATAACCCATTTCCACAGAGTCTACAAATGATTTTCTTTTCTGTGTCTCCGTCAGCAAGTCGTAGGCCTGCCTGAACTTAACCAATGCCTCCGTTGTTGATTTTCCATCCAGCCGGCGCGCTTCCTCCACTAACTTGACAATTTCCTCGCTTGTTGCGTTTTTCGTTTCAATCTTTGATGAAGTGACCTGTGCGGGAGTTGTTTTTTCTGTAGTATCTGTACTTTGTATAGTATCGGAAGACAATACTTCTAGGTCTGCTTTACTTTGATTGACCAACACACTAATCGTGATCACGGCAAACATAATGGTAACGAGTATAAATAGTGATTTTTTGCCGGTATTCTTTTTTACTTTCTCCTCTTCTGGCTGTGTAGAACCTTTCTTCTTTTCTCTGCTTTCGAGAAACAAATATATTGTAATCGCACCTGATATGATTGTCAAGAGGCTGGCAACAATAGCTATAACAGACCCCGATTCACTAATCAATTCTACAAAACCAGCAATCATATCGCAACTATTTATCTATTACACAAAAGATTAACAACGAGGATTACCATTGCAAGGTAAGACTTTTTTTATTCCAAATCAACAAATATTCCCTTTATTAAGGTTTTACGTTCTTTACGTTCATCGTATGACACCTATAATGCTGATCAGAATTCAAGATCTAATATATATAGCTTACAATCAATAGGTTTTGTATTTATTTAAGGCATCTACAATCTTTGTCAGTTCATCATCTAGCAAAGACGGATAAAGCGGAAGGCTCAACACCTCATCTTGCAGCAGTTCGGATACAGGCAAATGCAAATGACTTAGTTCAGCATAAGCCGACTGTTTGTGTACGGCATAAGGATAATGTATTTGAGTCTGGATGGAGTTTTGCGATAAGTACTGCTGGAGTTCTTCACGATCTTTGCAACGCAACACAAACAAATGAAAAACATGACTATCCCAGTCTCCTACTTCGGGTAAAACGAATCGATCATTTTTAATGTTATCCAAGTAGAATTTTGCAATCTCCCGACGGCGTGAATTATCTGCGTCCAAATATTTAAATTTGACTGAGAGGATTGCGGCTTGCACTTCATCAAGGCGGGAATTCAGTCCTTTGTAGTTGTGTATATACTTTTCATCAGAGCCGTAATTCGATAAACTATTTACCACCTCTGCCAATTGTTCATCATCGGTTGTTACTGCTCCGCCATCGCCCAACGAACCAAGATTCTTTACAGGATAAAAGCTAAATGCTGCCGCATCGCCAATACTACCTGCTTTTCTGCCTCTATAAACTGCACCATGTGCTTGTGCAGCATCTTCGATAAGCAGAAGGTTATATTTAAGAGACAATTGCTTGAGCTTATCCATATCTGCAACTTGCCCATATAGATGAACGGCGATTATAGCACGGGTTTTGTTTGTTATCTTTTCTTCTGCCAAAGCAGGATCTATATTGTAAGTGGCAAGGTCGCAATCTGCCAAAACAGGAACAAGGCCGCATTGCGAAACGGCTAAAGCAGTAGCGATAAATGTATTGGCAGGCAGAATTACCTCATCACCTTCCTTTATCCGCCCCATCACCATATATCCCATCAGAATGAGACGCAGGGCATCAAGACCGCTGCCGACACCCACACAATGTGAGACACCGCAATAAGAAGCGAATTGAGACTGAAAAGATTCGTTTGCCGCTCCTCGTATATACCAGCCTGAGTGTATAATACGAGCAGTTGCTTCTTTCAGTTCAGTTGCATAGCGTTCGTTTTCTCGTTTTAAGTTAAGGAATAAAATTTCGTTCATGTTGTTTAGACTTTTTTGCCCAACATAACTTTCGCATTTTGTATAGCCGCCTCTGTTACCGTAGAACCGCTCAGCATACGGGCTATTTCCGTTAAACGTTCTTCGTCGGACAAGCGCACCAAGTTTGTAGTGGTGGTATGTTCGTCATCCGATTTGTATACCTTGTAATGCGCTTTACCTTTGGCGGCAATCTGAGGCAAGTGTGTAATAGCCAGCACCTGCATATTGTTGCCAAACTCACGCATCACCTCTCCCATTTTGTCTGCTATTTCGCCCGAAACACCTGTATCTATTTCATCGAATATAATAGTAGGCAATGCCGTTGCACCTGCAATCATCGATTTGAGGCAGAGCATCAAACGTGAAATTTCACCACCCGAAGCTATCTCCGCAACGGGTTGTAGAGGCACATTTTTGTTTGCGGAGAACTGAAACAGCACACTGTCTGACCCATATATATTGGGATGTTTCTCTGCTATAATTTCACTTCTGAAACGAATGTTAGGCATACCCAGATAAGCAACCCGATCGGTGAGTTCTTTCTCGAAACTATCGGTTATCGACGTACGACTATCGGTCAACTGCTTAGCAAGAGCGAATACCTTTTCCGACTTTTCGTGGACTTCCTTTTCAAGAGCTTCTACTTGCTGATCGGATGATTCTATATTTTCTATCTTTTGATTGAATTCTTGATACAAAGCCAATAGTTCGGACACAGTATTTACATGATATTTCTTCTGCAAGGTATAGATCAGATCGAGCCGTGATTCGATAAAAGCCAAACGCTCGGGGTTGAACTCCACGTCGTTTGCCAGCTTATCCATTTCGGAAGCAAGGTCTTTAAGATCGATATACGCTGTTTGCAGACGCTCGGATATTTCTTCCGAACGGGCATATACCTTTGCCAACTGTTGAGACGTATTGAGCCCTTCTTTGAGCCCTAGCACGATTCCCTTATCGTCGTCAGACAACAAGGAGTGTATCTTGAACAATGCCGACTTTATATCTTCGGCGTGAGTAAGTGTCTCCAGCTCGTTTTCCAATTCTTCCTGCTCCCCTTCCTGAAGAGCTGCATCTGTGAGAGATTCGATCTGAAAACGAAGATAGTCCTCTTCCTCTTTACTTTTCCTCACGGCTTCACGCAGCTCTGCCAATGCCTTTTCCGATTGCTTGTATTGATGAAAGGCTTGTTGGTATTTGCTCAGTAAGTCTTTATTGCCCGCCAAAGCATCCACCACCTGCATTTGGAAGCGGGTGTCGGATAGCAACAAGTTCTGATGCTGCGAGTGTATATCGATCAACTGACCACCCAATTCTTTCAGATCAGTGAGTGAGACAGGCGAATCGTTGATAAATGCTCTTGATTTTCCGGTAGAGAGTATTTCCCTACGCAGGATATAACTGTCGGGATCGTAGTCTATGCCTTTCTCTTCGCAAAAGGCTCTGAGATCGTATGCCGAAACATCGAACGATCCTTCGATAACACATTTGTTCTCTCCCTGCTTGATAGCCTTCATATCGGCACGCTGTCCAAGTATAAGAGATAGTGCTCCCAGAATAATAGATTTTCCGGCTCCTGTTTCTCCGGTAATAACAGAAAAGCCAGGCTCGAAGTCAATTTCGAGACTGTCTATCAAGGCATAATTTTTTATGTATAGCGATCTTAGCATGGCTAATATATCATTTACTGCAATAATTAAAATGAATAGTTTTTGTAATTTATATTCTTCCTTTTTGTCATGTTGAGCGGAGCGAAACATCTCTTGCCGGAAGAGATCCTTCCCTTTGGTCAGGATGACAAAGAAGGCAAATCAAAAAACTACATTTCAAAGAACGTTTTGCTATCTACTTTATCAGACGGGCAAAATATTATTTACTAAAGTTGACATTGAGAACTACAATCTCCGATACCGTGCCAATCCTGTATTGAGGTCCCGCCAATCCAAGTCCGGAGGACACATATACGTGCGTATCTCCTTTTTTCTTATATCCGTACGGAATCTCATACATAAATCTCATTTTGGAAGAAATGCTCTCCGGCAATATCCCCCAATTGTATATCATGGACGAAACGGCCATAATCACATTGTTTGGAAAAAACTGACCATTGTGCGTATGACCATACAGAGCGATATCTGCACCGGCTTCAACCTCTTCTTGCAAGCGATGGGGTTCGTGATTCATCACTATTACAGGATACTGCCTGTCTACCCCCTGCATTATTTCGGGCAGTTGTTTCCGTGTTTTGCACAGATCATCTTCCCTGCCCACAAGATAGAAAGAATCTGCGATCATAACGGTAGTATCACGCAAAACATTTATTCCGGCTTTTTGGCTCAACCACAGTATTTTTTCGTCCTTCGATTCGCCCAGCTCTATATATTCATGATTTCCTGTAGACGCATATACTCCGTAAGGAGCTTTGAGCCGATGAAACTCTGTTTCCATTTGCTGCTCGTATAGCGATTTGGCATCATAATCGATGATATCACCCACCAACAATATCAGGTCGGGTTTTTGCTCCATAATCTTATCCACATACATGGAAATAATTTTCTTGTCGATCAGATATCCCGCATGTATATCTGTAGCCACCACTATGCGCAAGTTTTTCACATTGGGCGAATGCTTCTCTATCGTCAGGCTCTTCTCCGTTATCACAGGATGCCAGAATCGGTAGTTGCCATTCCACATTACAGCCACGACCAAAAGCAATGCTGTACAAAAATAAACAAGTCGGGGCTTTTTTGCTGCAAAATCGAGTGAAAATATTTTTTTCTTTTTATTTATATATTTCACTAAATCATACAGTAAAAGCAGAGACGTCATATAGATAGTAAACAACATCCACGTTGTACCCGTCCAGGCGAATGTATGAAGCGCGTCGAAAGACAAGTATTTTGAAGTGAAAAATCCGATGAAATATATTATCAACTCCACAACATATATTGCAGTGTAAGGAATCTTAATATACTTCTTATCGGGCAATGCCTGCCATCCTCTCCAGTAGATGTATGCACTGAAGAATATCTGAATCATTATGGCATTGAAAAAGACTCTCATTACTTTTTATTCACATCTATTACAACATACTCGGATTGTGTACCTATACGGAATTTTCCGCCCCAAATACCGATACCCGAACTTACGTATATATTTGCATTTCCTTTTTTCACAAAACCATGATCTCTCTCATATAGCTTTTTGGTAATCATCGATATAGGCCACACCTGCCCTTGGTGGGTATGTCCCGAAACCTGTATATCGATACCGTTGGCTTCTGCCTCTTCGAGGTGATAAGGCTGATGATCGAGCATTATGATTGGCTTGGTATGATCGAGTCCGGCGACAAGCTCCTTCAACGATTTGCGGTTAGGGTTAGACTTATCGTCTCTCCCAACCACGTAGAAACAACTATCTACCTCGGCTACAGAATCACGCAGGAGATGTACCCCTGCTTTTGTAATAAAATCGAAGCTCTCTTTTGCTCCGCTTATATATTCATGGTTTCCGGGGCAAGCATAAATACCCATCGGTGCTTTTATCTTATGAAAGACTTCTGCAAAGCGTCCTTTTTTGAGCGGACGCACACTATTATCGATAATATCTCCGGCTATGAGTACAATGTCGGGATTTTCGGCATTTATCAGGTCTACCCATTTCTCAAACTCCTTTTCTCCGATACCATACCCCAAATGCAGATCACTAACGGCTACAATGCGTAGCGAGCGAGGCGAAATGGTATCACCAAAGGTTTTATATATCTGAACAGGGAGATCGACTCTTACTTTCCACTGATATTTGAGATAGCCGCAAGTCATCAGCAGCGCAACGAAGCCTACCATCAGCCCCAGACCAACCCAGTTGTCTCTCGTATAACGGGTAATAGAATCGCTTGGCATAAAGTGCAACAACTTATTGCTAAGCCCCAACAAATCCTTTGCAGCAATTATCATAAGGAAATAAAGAAGGATAAAAAACCACCCTGTTCCTACTTTATATAAGAATGAAGTAAGACCAACAGGCAAGGAGTCTCCCACCAAAAAGGATATAAAAAATGAAGATACCGCTATAACCGCAAACGACACAAGAGCTATACGCCCCACATTGCTCGGAGGCATTGCAATCCAAAAGTGCCTGAACACATAATAATTAGCTAAGAGGTATACTGTAAATATTATAATAAAAAACATCGATTTCATTTATACGTTTATTGTGTGTGTATGTATATACAGATGCAAAAGATGCAAAGGTAAAGAGTACAAGTTATTAACCTTTCGGTAAATGTGAAAAAAGAGCAGTCGCCAATGACCACTCTTTTGTATATATTTTTATCCTATAGCCTATTAGTTACGTCTACCGCTCATTGCTATCATGATGTAATATATAAGGGTAGCCAATGACCCAATGGCTGCTATTACATACGTATAAGCTGCCCATTTGAGAGCATCCTTAGCCATATCATGATTGTTTACATTCGTTACTCCGGCAGTATTAAGCCAAGCCAAAGCGCGGCTGCTGGCATTCACCTCTACAGGGAGTGTAACAAAGCTGAATACAGTTGTCATTGCAAAAAGCGCAATACCAATCCATATCAGGGCAGGGAATATATTGATCGTAAATATTCCGGCAATAATAACCCACATCACAATGCTTGATGAAAAGCTTACAACAGGCACTAGTGCCGATCGCATCTTCAACGGTCCGTACTCGTGTGCATGCTGCACTGCATGACCGCATTCGTGAGCAGCTACGGCAGCGGCAGCAACACTGTTGCTGGCATATACACCTTCGCTCAGATTGACAGTCTTATTGGCAGGGTTGTAGTGATCCGAAAGCATGCCGCTTGTAGATACAACTTTCACGTCATAAATTCCATTGTCATGAAGCATCTTTTCGGCTACATCACGACCTGTCATTCCGCTGCTCAACGGAACCTTAGAGTATTTGTTAAACTTACTTTTCAGCATCTGCTGAACTGCAAAACTGGCTATTGCTATTAGTCCAAATAATATCCAACCTATAGGCATAGTCTATTTCTTTTTAAAAATGATTTTTTCTACTAATTTACTTGTTAGTAACTAAACAAAAAATGTGCCACCTGAGTTTTTGTCATGTGCCGTATTTGAATGACAATCACATTTCTTAATTAAATTTGACTTATTTTTCGTTTCAGCCGTCTCTATTAAAAACCTAATGTCATGCTGAGTGAAACAAAATCGTCTTTTTATATCTTCAAGACGCCTTACTCTCATTCAGCATGACAAAAAGGTCGATATATTTCTTTTCAGAAATTACTATTTACGAATAATGGTTTGCGCCCTGTCAGGCCCAAGCGAAACAATACGGATAGGCACACCCAGTTCTCTTTCGAGGAATGCAACATATTCGCTGAATTCTTTAGGGAACTGATCTTCTTTCTGCATTTTTGTCATATCGGTTTGCCAACCTTTCATTTCCTCATATATCGGTTTAATGCTATCATCTACCTCGAAAGGAAATTCGGTTACTCTCTCTCCGTTTACTTCATAAGCGACACAGGCTTTTATAGTTTCGAATGTATCGAGTACGTCGCTCTTCATCATTATCAATTGGCTCACACCGTCTATCATTATAGCGTAGCGCAATGCAACCAGATCGATCCATCCGCAGCGACGCGGGCGACCTGTTACAGAGCCAAACTCAAATCCGAATTCACGCAACTTATCTCCCGTTGCATCATGCAGCTCGGTAGGAAACGGCCCGCTGCCTACACGTGTACAGTATGCCTTGAAGATACCATATACCTCGCCGATATTTCTTGGCGCAACACCCAGACCTGTAGACGCTCCGGCTGTAATCGTATTGGAGGAGGTAACAAACGGATAGGAGCCGAAATCGATATCAAGCATTGTACCCTGTGCACCTTCTGCCAATATTTTTTTGCCCGACTTAATGGCATTATTAATAAAATGTTCGCTGTCGATAAAAGTAAATTCTTTGAGTTTTTTCACTCCTTCAAACCACTCTTTTTCGATATCTGCCAGCGCATTGGTATCGTAATTATATTGATTGAGAGTTCTCAGATGTTTTGCTTTGGCAGCATTGTACTTTTCTTCAAAGTTGTGAAGAATATCTCCCACACGAAGCCCATTGCGGCTAACCTTGTCGGTATATGTAGGGCCAATACCCTTACCTGTGGTTCCGATCTTGGAGTCTCCCTTCGATGCTTCGTAGCATGCGTCGAGCAAACGGTGTGTAGGAAGGATGAGATGAGCCTTCTTTGAGATATATAGTCTCGATTTGAGATCGTGTCCCGATTTTTCCAACGCCTCTATCTCACCTTTAAACAAAGCAGGATCGAGCACAACGCCGTTGCCGATAACATTCAGTTTATTACCCTGAAATATTCCGGATGGCACTGAACGAAGAACATACTTTTTGCCTTCAAACTCCAGCGTATGTCCTGCATTTGGTCCGCCTTGAAAACGGGCTACTATTTCATAATCAGGCGTTAGAACATCTACTATCTTTCCTTTACCTTCGTCGCCCCATTGCAGGCCGAGCAATACATCTACTTTCATTTTTTCTTATTAATACGAGTATTGTTACTTTCTGTTACTTTTACTTTATTCTTTTTCTCTTCGGCTTTCTTGGCACGCATGCATTTGTTACATATACCATAGATATACATGCTGTAATAGCTTACCCTGAAACGTTGCAATTTTTTCTGCTGTGCAGGGGTAAACAGATTGCCATTCTTGTGCTCTTTCACCTCGCCGCAACTAAGACAGATCAGATGGTCATGGTTTTCATTTCCATAAGCACGTTCGTACTGAGACACATTTGCTCCAAACTGATGCTTAACGACCAGATTACAGTCTAGCAACAGCTCTATCGTATTGTACAATGTGGCTCGGCTGACCCTAAAACACGACTGCTTCATAGAATTGTAAAGGGAGTCCATATCGAAATGCCCTTTAGTAGAATAGATGTGATCCAGTATTGCGTATCTTTCGGGAGTTTTACGATGCTTATTTAAATTCAGATAATCTGTGAATTCGCTCTTAACTTGGTCTTTTAGTTTAATGTTATCCATTTATAAAAATCTGATCTGAACAAAAATACATCTTTTTAAAGAATAAACAGTGGTATAACATCAGAAAAAAAAGAAAGTGTTCATAAAATTCAATATCTCCAAAACTTTATATACAAAAAAAGAAAAAGAGAACTCTCACGAGCTCTCTTTTTCGAAAGGAAATCAAAAAGAATATTAATAAATATTCAGGTTAGTCAATTCACTATCGTCGCCTGGTATGTATTTAGGTTGAGTCTCAACCGCACCATACTTGTATTCGATTGTATCTGTCTTTGTTTGCCCTCCAAAGTCTATCCATGTTATCTCAAATGTTATTTTATCTCTTCCCTCTATCAGATATGGCTCCAGATCGAAAGATACATAGCCATTTACAGGGTAATGCTCAGGATCTTCTCTTTTGTTGTGTCTGAATTCCAGTTTCACCACATCACCTGATACTGACAAATCGGGCTGAGCTGATACAAGATTCACTAAGTGCGCTGTAGTTCCGCCACTATTATATCCGAAAAAGATATTCAAATAACCTCCACTTGCCCATGCAGAGTGAACCTTAATAGGGTTGTGCCCGATACTGTCTTGTTTTGCCTGATCGTCGGACGGAATGTATATCACGCCCTTTGTCAAGACATCACTAAATCCGTTAAGTTTGATAGCATGATCATATCCTTGATATTGGTCGGATAAGATCGTGTAGTTTATAATAGCTCTGTTATATTTTGGTTTGAGATTTAACCCTACAGGAGCTGCAATCCACAGCTTTTCTCCATTGTCGAGCGTAAAATCATACGTATTGTCTCCCACTTTGTTTACGGTTACCATAGACACCCAATATTTATCGAGTGAGTAACCATCATCATCCGAACAAGAAGAAAATCCTGCTGTTAAAACAAAGCCGAGAATTGATGCTAAAAGTAGTTTTACAGTTTTCTTCATAACTCTTTATTTTTTATTGTATAGTTTAAAATATTTTTGTCTTACAATATAATAGACAACATTTCTCTCCTCATGCTGCATGAAGAAAATACAAATTAATGTTAAATATACAACTGATATCTGAAGAACAGAAAGTTAACTACCTCTTTTGTTTAAAAAATTCTTTCATTAAGGAAGCACAGTCTTCTTCCAAGACTCCGGATACAACTTCAGTTTTGGGGTGTAATATGGATGGAGAAAATACAGAATAGCCTTTCTTTTCATCTTTTGCGCCATATACAATTTTAGAGATTTGAGACCAGAGTAACCCTCCGGCACACATCGGGCATGGCTCTATGGTAACGTACAGAACACAATCGGTCAGATACTTACCACCAAGCACATTGGCGGCTGCCGTAATCGCCTGCATCTCTGCATGGGCTGTGACATCGTTAAGTGTTTCGGTGAGATTGTATCCACGTGCAATGATACGTCCTTTGCAAACAACTACTGCCCCGATAGGCACCTCTCCTTTGTCGAAAGCTTGACGGGCTTCGTTAAGAGCCTGACGCATATAGTACTCGTCGTTGAGAATATTGGTTGTCATCGGCGCATTTCGTTTTCACCAAAAAGCGTAGGATAATCCTGCTCAAGGCTTTTAAGCACATGGGTAATGATTGTTTCCCTGCACCATCGCGAACGGTTGGCTATCTTATATTTCTTGATGTACGAAGATATAAGGGCATACTCTTCTTCGTTGAGCGAGAAAAGCAAATGCTTCGTGCGGTTACTATGTGCCCCTTTCTTCTTTGGTTTCATTCCTGCAAAAGTAAGTACTTATCTGAATATCTGAAAGGATTTTGAGAAGAATATACACTTAGTCTAATCTTTAGCCTCATCTTCTTCAAAATTGATGCGCAACTGAACAGCATCATACCAGCCCATTTCATCATCACTATTCTTTACCCCCAAGCCGATAAGGCGAACCTTAGGCGACAGGTCTACAAGCTTAAGCAATTCAAATCCTGCCTTGTAGAAAGATTCGTAATCTTCCACAGCATCGGCGAATGTACGGCTTCGGGTTATTATCTTAAAGTCTGCATATTTAATTTTCAGTGTTACCGTTCTTCCCTTAAACTTCTTCTTCTGTAAGTAATCGAAGGTATCGCGCGCTACAACGTCGAGCTCCACCGCCAATTCGTCGAGCGAGTCGATATCCCTATCGAAGGTTGTTTCGGAACTGATGGATTTTCTGATGCGTTGCGACTCTACGGGTCGATAATCGATAGCTCGTGCATTCTGATAATAAATATGTCCTGCTTTACCAAATACAGACACGAGCTCATTTTCGGAACGCTGCTTCAAATCCCATCCGGTTTTGATGCCCATTTGATGCATTACTTTGGCTGTCACCTTCCCTACTCCAAAGAACTGTTCGATAGCCAGCGATTCTACAAACCGTTCCGCAACCTTCGGCTTTACAACAAACAGCCCGTTAGGCTTATTCTGATCGGAGGCAATTTTGGCTAAAAATTTATTGAACGAAACTCCTGCCGAAGCTGTCAGGTTTGTAGCCTCTCGTATCTTTTGTTTTATCTCCTGCGCTATCTGAGTGGCTGAAGCTATATTCATATTATTCTCGGTGACATCGAGGAATGCTTCGTCCAGTGAGAGAGGTTCTACCAAATCGGTGTATTCGTGGAATATTTCCATTATTTGTTTCGAAACAGACTTGTAGACATCGAATCGGGCAGGAACAAATATCAGATGCGGACATTTGCGTAAAGCCGTTTTGGATGCCATAGCCGAACGTACGCCGTAGCGACGAGCCTCGTAACTGGCTGCTGCCACTACTCCCCGAGGTCCCGCATAACCCACAGCAAGAGGCTTACCCCTGTATTCGGGGTAATCACGCTGCTCGATAGATGCATAGAAAGCATCCATGTCTATGTGGATTATTTTTCGCATATTCTTTCTTACTCCAACTACAAAGGAACAAAAGTGTACATAAAAATCTTATTGTGATAATTATTTTAAGACTTTCATAATATTACCGGGAGGACGTTGTGCCCCCAGTTCTTTTTTCATGAAGTCCATATAGGGGGCTATATGTTCGAAGAACTTGTAATACCCGTTACATAGATAATTTATTTCTTCGCCCGATTGAGTTTTTGATATTCGGTTTTTAGGGCATTCGCCACGACAAGCAAACAAATACTTACACTGTTTACACTGAGATGACAAGGAAGCCGACTTTGCTAACCCAAAATCGGTTTGCTGCTTCGAATACATCATCTCCATTAATGTCTTGTCGTTTATATTACCCAGCTTATATTGAGGATATACGAAGTGATCGCAAGAATATACATCTCCATTAAATTCCATAACCCCCGCATGTCCGCAATTCTTTGCAAAGATACAAATTCCGGGGTCTACCCCAACCCAATTGGCGAGTGCAGAATCGAAGTATTGAACGAAATATGTTCCGACATCTTTCCTTACCCACTCGTTGAAAATAGCAATAAGAAAATCGCCCCATTTTTCGGGTGTAACACTCCATTGAGTCACATTCCCTTTGCTGTCTCTTTCTACAGCGGGAGAGAATTGGATGTAATGAGAATCGATATCTTTAAAAAACTGATAAAACTCTAGCGGATGGTTGATATTAAAGTCATTTACAACTCCCATTATATTGTATTCTACCCCATGCTTCTTTAGAAGATTGATCCCCCGCACAACATGATCGAACGTCGGACGCATATCTTTTGTTGTTCTGTACTTGTCATGGAAGGGCTTAGACCCATCAATGGAGATACCGATCAGGAAGTTGTTCTGTCTAAAAAATTCACACCACTCATCGTTCAACAGCGTGCCGTTGGTTTGCAGGGTATTCGAAATCTGTTTCCCTTTAGCATATTTACGTTGCAACTCCAATGCTTTCTTATAAAACGAGATGTCACGCATCAAAGGTTCGCCTCCATGCCATGTAAACAGTATGGGCTGCATGGTTTGCGCCTCGATGTATTGAGAGACAAACCGTTCCAGAAGATCGTCACTCATTATTGTCTTATTACCCTTGTCGGGATACAGTTCCTTCTTCTCCAGATAATAGCAATAAGTGCACCCTAGATTACAAACAGCTCCTATTGGCTTAAGCATCACATAGAGTGGCTTTGCAAAAGGAGCATACGTTTTCGAAGACATCCGGTCTGGTTTTAGATTGTGATATTATACTCTATTGATAATAGAATGACGGAAAAAGTTTTTCACTCACTTAAAATTCATCTACCTTGAGCTTCTTTCTATAGTTATCGAGAGCAGCCTGCAACTCTTTCGTTATTTCTTCATACCCTTCTTTTCCGTACAGATTATGCAATTCGGTCGGATCATTTTGCAGGTCGAACAACTCATTACAATTGATATCCTCATCATTGCCCATTTCTCCCTCGCCGTAGAAGTGAATCAGTTTATACCTTTCTGTCCTTACCCCGTCATGACGGCGTACATTGTGGATCGCAGGATAATCATAATAGTGATAATACAAATCTTTTCTCCAATCTTTAGGAGTTTTGCCATCAAACAATGCTTCAAGAGAAACTCCGCTCATTTCTGTCGGCTTCTCTATTCCAGCTAATGACAAGTAAGTAGGGGCAAAGTCTATATTCTGCACCAAAGCTGCGGTTTTCGTCCCTGACTTTATGGCTTTGGGATAACGTATTATCAGCGGTGTTCGGAACGATTCTTCGTACATAAAACGCTTATCGAACCACCCATGTTCTCCCATATAAAAACCTTGATCGGAAGTATAAACAATAATTGTATTATCCATCAAACCTTCTTTTTGGAGGTAATCAATCAAGCGTCCGACTTCATCGTCAATCGATTTTATACAGCGGAGATAATCTCTCATATAACGTTGAAATTTCCAATCGAGCAATGCATCACCTGACAAGTTACTGTTAATGAATTCCATATTCTTAGGGTGATAGGCCTTCTCCCAAGCTTCACGCTGTGCGGGAGTCAGTTGGTTCATTGCTTGCTCCAAACCATCTTTCCCCCACTCTGTATTATAAGGAGGTGTATCCTTTAGTTCATTCAGCTTAAGATCGTAAATAAGCGTCATGGTCTTGTCGATAGTCATATCCTGAGTGCGGGCAGCAGAGCAACGACTTTTGTAGTCGTCATAGAATGTCTCAGGTTTAGGGAATTCTACATCCTCGTACAAGTCATAATACTTGGCTTCGGGCATCCAATTTCTGTGCGGAGCTTTATGATGTACCAACAGGGCAAAAGGTTTGCTCTTGTCTCTGTTTTTAAGGAATTCTATCGAATGGGTTGTAATAAGGTTGGTTGCATACCCCTCTTCGCGTATGTATTTGCCGTGAGAATCCTTGGTTTTGAAGCTCGGATTATAATAATCTCCCTGATCGTTGAGCACGCAATAATAATCAAACCCTTTTGGTTCGCATTGCATATGCCATTTACCTACAACTCCTGTTTGATATCCCGCCTGCGTAAGTAATTCCGAAAAAAAGATTTTGGTTGTATCTATACCTGCACCCAGCTGACGTTGTCCGTTCTGATGGCTATACAAGCCTGTCATAAGGCATGCCCGGCTAGGGGTAGACAGTGAGTTTTCGACAAAGGCTTGCTGAAACAACATGCCTTCATTCGCCAATCGGTCTATATTAGGCGTAGGAGCTAACTTGGAGATAGGATGCCTGTATGCACTGATTGTCTGAAACGAATGATCGTCCGTCATTATATGAATAATATTGGGACGGGATTGAGGTGTATCGCTCTGTTTATTTTGACTATAAGTATATGGGCTGAGTATTGATGCGGGAATAATTACTAAAGTAAACCTCTTTAAATCTATCATGGGATATCAGGTGTTTGGGTTAAAAACAATACTCTAAAATTAATAAAAATAAATTGAATCATAAAACAAAAGCAATACCTTCCGGACTGTTACTTTAGAGTTCCTCTCTTACATCTATGGTTGTACCTACTGAAAGATAGAAAATTGCAGGTTCAAGAAGCAAAAAGAGAATTATACCTTATAGCTGATACCCATATTTTAGAAGGAGTGTTTCTAAATTTTTCCACATCTGACCATTTTCGTTAATTTCAATAACGTGCGTATGTAATTCGTCGAAACAAGAAGTTAAAATAAATTTGTCATCTTCTCCGGCCAGATCAACCATAAAACTATGTGTCAACGACATTTTTGCATAATTGTCGTGAAACATCATTTTTGCTCTGTGATAAGAGTGATTTAAGTAAACCCCCAAAACAAACTGTATCCGCTGATTGAGGCTCAAAGGATATGTACCTAATGATGGTTTGTAAAGAGTATTGAACAAGATCTTCTCATCTTCATATTTTAAAGACTGTAAGCAGTTGCAAACATTATTGGAGAAAAAAGTAATGACCGTTTCTTTACTATCATTGTCGATCTCTGTTTTAATATCCAAATCATCTTTTATATTTACCTCCTTGAACAAGCTTTGGCACAATTTCTTAAAGTTCTCAATTCTTACTTGTTGGGATAAATCATCAGACTTTATCGTAAATATCTGAACAATATTTTTATTGTAATTAAAACTTCCGGGTTGCTTGCTAAACACAAATCCAAAGATCCGGTATGCACTCGGAGGATATTTCGAAAAATTCCACAATTCCTGATATTCTTTCGATAGATAGCTCATTATATTTGACTATTTTGATTGAAATGTTCTAAATGATGTATGTTTTGTAATACAAAATACGAGGTTTATTATTCTTCTATTTCCTTTTTGTAAAATCCATGCTAACTTATAAAAACAAATATAATTGTTTTTTTTGCATATCAGAAAAAAGGGCGGGATTAATCGAGTGTAATGTGCTTTACTTCTATCTCTTTATTCAGAAAAATAGTTGCCGCACCCGAAAATTTTTCGGAAGATTCGGTTGTAAAATAGTGCGTCTCTCCGTTTTTGGTACATGCCTCATCCATTTCGGGATGCCGTCGCAGATAATCTTTGAGGCTATGGGCGATGTATTCTCCCTGAGGCAAGGCGGTTACCTCCTTGGGTAGGATTTTCTTTATCTTATTCAGCAACAACGGGTAATGCGTGCAGCCAAGAATAAGTGTATCTATATCGGGATCTTTAGCTAAAATATTATCCAGATTTTTTTTCACAAAGTAATCTGCTCCTTCACTTTCGTATTCGTTATTTTCTACCAAAGGAACCCACATAGGGCAAGCCTCGCCGGTTACTTTTATATCGGGAAACAGTTTGTTTATCTCTATCGGGTACGACTGCGACTGTATAGTACCCACTGTACCCAATACTCCTACATGCCTGCTGTGTGTTATCTGTCCGATGATCTCGGCTGTAGGGCGTATAATACCCAACACCCTCTTATCGGGATTCATATTTGGCAGATCTTTTTGCTGAATGGTACGCAAAGCTTTTGCCGATGCTGTGTTACAGGCAAGGATAACGAGATTACACCCCATATCGAACAATGCCGTTACAGCCTGCTTGGTAAACTCATAGACCACCTCAAACGACCGAGCGCCATAGGGTGCACGCGAGTTATCGCCAAGGTAGCAATAATCGTATTCGGGCATAAGGGCTTGTATCTCCGATAGTATCGTGAGACCTCCATATCCTGAATCAAATACACCAATAGGTCCGGGTTTAAGCATCATATTTTTGTTTCTGCAAAGATAAATACAATATTGAAGTTATTTCATTAATCTTGATATTAAAAATCTAAATCGGGAGTTGTATCGTTCCTCTATCTTTCTTTCGGATTTATAATTCGGAAGGATGGTAGTATATTTATCATGATTCTATTTGCGGATTACAAATCCTGCTAATATATCCTTTCGGATTGCAAATCCGAAAGGACGGTGTTTTACCAGTACTATCATACTCTGTTCTTCGTTCTTGTGGATTTGCAATCCGCAAGTTAGGTTTCGTTGCAGGGGATTCCTTCGTTGCAGGGGATTTGTAATCACCTGCGTTCTACTATAAGGATTTACAATCCGAAAGATTAAGTCATGAAGGATTTGCAATCACCTATTCTAATACTATGCCAACTCGCTCAACTCCAGCCAACGCATTGTTTTTTCTTCTATCTCCTCTATCAGCTGACTGATACGATTCGATTTCTGTAACAACTCGTCGGTAGATAATGTACCGCTGGATAATTCATTTTCAAGGTTCGCTTTTTCTTCTTCGAGTTGCGGGATCAGTGCGTCGAGTTCTTCAAACTCACGCTTTTCCTTGAACGAAAGCTTTTTCTTTTCGTCATTCTTAGGCTGCGCCTGTTGCACCTTTTCTTCTTTAGGCTTCTCAGCCTGTTCCTTTTCTTTTTCCAAAAGTTCCTGCACCTCTTTCCACTCACGGTACTGAGTATAGTTGCCCGGGAAATCTTTTATACGAGCATTCCCCAGAAAAGCAAGCAAATGATCTACAACCTTATCCATAAAATAGCGGTCGTGCGATACCACAATCACACAGCCTTTGAACTGTTGAAGGTATTCTTCGAGAATATTGAGCGTGACGATATCCAGATCGTTGGTAGGCTCGTCCAACACCAAGAAGTTTGGGTTGGTTATCAAGACTGTACAGAGGTACAGACGGCGTTTTTCTCCTCCCGAAAGCTTATAGACAAAGTTGTGCTGTTTTTCGGGTGGGAAGAGAAAATGTTGTAGAAATTGCGATGCTGTCAATCGGCTGCCATTGCCCAAGTCTATCACCTCGGCTATATTCTGAACCACATCAATAACCTTCATCTGTTCGTCAAACTTCAGTCCGTCCTGACTGTAATAGCCGAACTTTACGGTTTCGCCAATGTCAAAACCTCCTTTGTCGGGAGCTACCTCCCCCATCAGCATTTTGATGAAAGTAGATTTACCCGTACCGTTATTTCCTACGATACCTAGTTTTTCGTATCGGGCAAACACATAATTAAAATCCTCGAGTATCTTAATATCTCCAAAAGACTTATAAACATGCTGCGCTTCGAAAATCTTATTGCCGATATATGTACCTTTCATCTGCAATTGCACATTTCCGGCATCACGTACCTGCTGGGCTTTCTTTTCCAAGTCGTAGAATGCGTCGATCCTCGACTTGGCCTTCGTAGCTCGGGCTTGCGGCTGACGACGCATCCACTCGAGTTCTTTACGCAGAAGATTGTTAGCACGGTCTAGCTCGGCATTCTGTGCTGAAATACGCTCATCGCGCTTTTCGAGATAGTACGAAAAGTTGCCTTTATATTGAAACAACTGTTGTTGATCTATCTCTATGATTTCGTTGCATACACGATCGAGGAAATAACGATCGTGCGTTACCATCAACAGGCTCAGCCGTGAACGCTGGAGGTATTCTTCGAGCCACTCTACCATATCGAGGTCGAGGTGGTTGGTAGGCTCATCGAGAATAATAAGATCGGGTTCGGTAATCAGCACATTGGCAAGTGCCACACGCTTGAGCTGTCCGCCCGATAGCTCGGATATTTTTTGTTCGAAATCGGTAATTTTCAGTTGTCCCAAAATCTGCTTTGCACGATGCTCGTAGTCCCATGCCTGCAAAACATCCATCTTTTGTAAAATTGCATCAAGCCCCGAATGGTCTTTCGAATTGATCACCCTTTCGTATTCGGCAATGAGGTCTGTCACGTCATTTCCCGAATGGAAGCACGCTTCCAACACCGTCAGGGTTTCGGGATAGGCAGGGTCTTGTTCGAGATATGCCACACGCAAATCGCGGCGAAAAACAACTGCTCCGCTATCGTAAGGTTCTTTTCCTGTGAGGATGTTCAACAAGGTGGTCTTGCCCGACCCATTTTTTGCGATCAGCCCGATGCGTTCGCCTTCGGCTATACCGAATGATATATCACGAAACAAAACCAGATCGCCAAAGCTTTTTGTAAGTCCTTCTACTTGCAGGAAAGAAGCCATATATATTTTGAGTTATAAATTGAAAACTATTTTTCTAAACCGAGATTGTATTTCTAATCATCGCAAAGGTAACCAAAAAAAGAACTGCCTGATATTATAAGTAGCCTAAAACGATTATTACCATATACCATTCTGACCGAAAAGAAGAACCTCGATACACTTAAAGAAAGGAGATCCTTCCTTGCAGTCAGGATGACAAAAGATGAAGATATGATAATCGAACAGAGAAATGTGATATGGTCTTCGTCATGCTGACGATAGGAAGCATATTTGTCTTTAGCATGTAAAGCACGCCAATATTTTTTTCAAATATTCAGCGTAAAAAAAGTGATTTTTCTTTTAGGGTTTTTCTTTTCTCAACGATCATATTATGTATACGGTCATTTTAGTCTATCACTTTAAAGATGGATTACTCGGTGGCTAACAACATTTACCCGATGGTAGAGTTTATACCGATACAGCAGGTAAATGAAGCATACAAAAATGTACCGGACGGAAAAGTTCAATTCCGTTATGTTATAGATATATCTTCTTTGAGATAAGAGTTTTGCTGAATTCAATAAGCTATTAATGCTTGGAGGCTGATAAGGATTTTCATATCCTATCGGCCTTTTTCTATAATGAAGCAAACAGCTGGTGCAATATAGGTATCAGCAATGCAGTCATTACCCCCATCAAGCCGATGGCAAGCCCGCTAAGCGCACCCTCTATCACCCCCATCTCCATTGCTTTGGCTGTGCCTACCCCGTGTGCCGAAGCACCCATCGCCAAGCCTCTGGCAACACTACTTTTGATACCCAGCAAGCGCAATATGGGAGGTCCGATAATACTTCCGAATATACCGCAGAAAAGCACAATCACCGCCGTAAGCGATACGTTACCGCCCGACTGCTCGGCAATACTCATCGCAATGGGCGTAGTCACCGATTTGGGTTCGAGAGAATGGATAAGCATCTGATCGGCTCCTGTTATTTTAGCCAATACAATCACACTCAGTATTCCCACTATACTGCCCATAAAGATAGAAGTAAGGATGGATACCACATTGCCTTTGAGGTATGCCAACTGCTCGTTTAGAATATATCCTAACGCCACAACCGAAGGCCCAAGCATAAAGCTAACAAACCGGCTGCTCTCTTCGAAAGTCCGGTAATCGATACCTGTCACCTTCAAGAATACTATAATAATGGCAATGGCAACAATCATAGGATGCAACAAAGCGATGCGTGTCTTCTTAAAAACCCATTGTCCCAGCAGGTAACTGCCAAAAACAAGGAGAAGCGTAAATTCTGTGGATTCAAACAATGCTCTCATTTTCTTCTTCGTTCCATTTGCTGTTGAACAATAGCGACAACCACAATAACCAATACCGTACTCACCGAACAGACGATGAGTATAGACATCCAAAATTTACTGATCACCCCATACGCACCCAACAAGCCTGCTCCGGCTGGAATAAAGAATATTGCCATGTTGCGGGTAAACACATTTGCTACGTCTTTTACATTGTCGGGAGAAATAGCCTTGAAGTAAAGACTGAGGAATAATAAAACCATTCCGATGATATTTCCGGGAACAAATCCTTGAATAAGATAACTGATTCCTTGTCCCAAGAAATAAAACAGGAGAATGATAAAGATACCTTTTATCATTTTCATAACGATAACCTTCTAATTAACTCGGGTACAAAGTTAGATGTTTTTTATTGATAAGCTATCAGACCTTACTTTTATTTTCCAAGCAGACCAAACTCCCTAATTATTATTTAACTATATAGATTTTAAGACCATTTTACAAGCTGTAAATCCTTATTAAATTCGCTTTAGTCCTCAAAAAATAGGCCTAAAAGCTCAAATATTTGTGAACTTTATATTATGTTTGTGCGTTTGTTTGTAAAATGGGATTTAAAAAGAAAACAATAACATTAAATAAAAAAAATTAAAACCAGAACAAATTTCAACCAGAACACATAACATTCTAAAAAAAAATAATCAAATTTAAATTTCGACTTTCATTAAAGTATATTTTATTGTATATTAATAATTTATTAAATAATTGTATATGAAAAAAGTATTATTCGTTTTTATGTTTGCCTTATTGGCAATCGGAGTGCAAGCACAACAAGGTGAAAAATCAGGCGTTCTTCAAGCCGGTTATCAATCAGACCCGGGCCGTTTAATGATTGGAGCTGAAGGCAGATACAACATCACCAACAATATTCGTATTGCGCCGGATGTAATGTTCTTATTTCCAAAGAATAAAGTTACAGGGCTTGACATCAACGTAAATATGCATTATGTATTTCCATTGGAAGGCAATGTAAGTGTATTCCCTTTGGCAGGTTTAGCAATGTTGAATAATCGCTACTCGGGTGAAACTATTGGCAATCAAAAATTTGACAGCAGAGGTTTCACAAACTGGGGTTTTAATCTTGGTGGAGGTTTGGAGTATAATCTGAGCAGCAACACTTTCTTAAACCTCGAAATGAAGTATACATTCAGCGATGCTGACCATTTCACTGTAGGATTTGGATATGGTGTTAAGTTCTAAACATCTATAAATAATAAAAAAGGGAGAATCGTTATTCTCCCTTTTTTTGTATCTATTGCTTAACCGTTTACTCTTCAAATATCTCTAACGAAAAATTCTCTCCATCGTATACACCATAAGAGAAAAACTTAATCCAATCGCCCAATATCACCACCCTGCCGGTAGCGGAGATCATCAGATCGAGCATTATATGCCGATGTCCAAACACAAAGAAGTTGATATTCGGAGCCAACTTCAAATGATTTTTGGCATAGACCACCAAGTGCTCTTTATCTTCACCAAAATAGTCAGGCATCTCGTCGTTCTCACGGTTGTGGTTCGACCACCATTGCGCAAAGCCTACCGTCCAACGGGGATGAATAGCAGCATAAGCCTTTCTGCATATTTTGCTATGGAAAACAGACCGCAAGATCTTAAATGATGCAGAATCATCGCCTAATCCGTCTCCATGTGCCAGAAAAAACTTTTTGCCAAAGATTTCTTTCACCAAAGGTTGCACATGAACAATCATGCCACACTCTTTCTGTAGATAGTCGGTCACCCAAATATCGTGATTGCCGATAAAGAAATGCACCTCTATCCCCATATCTGTAAGCTCGGCTACTTTGCCCAAGAAACGAACAAATCCGCGCGGAACCACATTCTGGTACTCGAACCAGTAGTCGAAAATATCACCCAACAGATAAACTGCCTGTGCATCTTGCTTTACCATATCGAGCCAACGGCACAGCTTACGCTCCACTTCATGTTGTGGGAAATAACTCTCTTTGATTTTTACAGATGGCAATGTCATCATCTGTTGCTTATCCATTCTTTTCTTATGAAAAGCAGAGCCCAGATGGGCATCGGATAAAAAATAAACTTTCTTTCCCACCACCTGTGTTTTATAAAAATCCTAACTCAAGTTTTGCCTCTTCGCTAAGCATATCTTTGTTCCACTCGGGCTCGAAAGTAAGATCTACAATCACATTATTGACTCCCGCAACCGACTGCACTTTATATCTTACATCTTCGAGTATAAAATCGGCTGCCGGACAGTTTGGAGCTGTCAGCGTCATTGTGATGGTTACATTTTTATCGTCGTCTATATCCACTTCGTAGATTAGTCCGAGATCGTAAACGTTGACTGGTATTTCCGGGTCGTAAACAGTCTTCAACATGTTTACTATTTTGCTTTCCAATTGTAATAAATCACTCATAATTCATTTTTTGTATGTGAGTTATAAACATTCTTTGGCATATAATGTTTACAATCACCCTCTATTTGAGGTACAAAAATAATGAAAAAAGATGATTATACGAACATCGCGGTTCTATTCAAATCGTATGCAAAACTAGAAACCCAAGAACCAAAAGAAGGTGCTTGTCTGAAACGACCGGTATCGTCGTGCCATATACGAATTATCTGACCGCGTGATCCTTTGATTGAAGGAGCCAGATCCAAACACAAATGATTGCCCAACCCATCGTCGGTAAAAGGTATCCACGAGCGGCTATGCCATACCTCTTGTATGCCATCATCTGCATTCGCCATTGTATCATCAAACGCACCACTGGCTGCAAGGCGTTGCCAGATTACCCATTCTTCTACAATACGCTCAAGACTCATCAGTTCTTCGCCATTCACGATTCCATCCGCATTGGGCTGTTGTCCGTTGTGTATTTTATAAAATTCAAGAAAATCTTTGGGCAATTTTACACCAAGCACAGACTCGGCCCAGCCTATCTGTTCTTGAGTCGCCCCGGGGAGTAAGACTACATCGGGTCTCACGCCTCTTTTTAATAAATATCCCTCTATACGAGGCCAGCTTTCCTCTACAATTGAGTTTTGTGTAATAGCGGTTTCCATTTTCAACTTATTTTGCTTTTCTTTTATAACCTACCAGTATCTATATAGCTGTAGTAGAATTTTCGCAAATAATAATATGATCGAGCAGGCTAATATTCATAATATGCCATGCTTCTTTGAGCCGCTTTCTAGTCTGATCATCATCATCGATCGGTTGAGTGATTCCCGAAGGATGATTGTGACACAGCACCATAGCCGAGGCTAAGGACTAGATACCTTCTTTCATTATCAGACGGATATCCACTACTGTTGCAGCCACACCATATTTACTTATTTGTATATTTTACACCATTTTATTAGCCCTGTTAAGGTACAAAACCCATACTTCTTCATGCTTTAGGTCTGCTAATATCAGATGAAATATATCACACACATCTCTTTACTGGATACAATTTGCGGACTGACAAGGGATTCAGACAATTTTCATCTTTTACCCAATTCCAGCGCCGCCACTATTCTTATTGCTTTCGCTTATCCTATTCCTTTAAAATCCTTTATAAACTCTTTTATTCCCAATTTACCCAGAGTGTTTAGGTTATTGGAAATGCTATGTAAAATCCATTGGGGCTAGCTCAACCGCTGTTTCGCTCTTATTACCCAAATCGATTAAGTATAGCTAACAATTCAGCATCGGAAAGCACCGAAAAACCCCTTTCAACAACATATTTTCTGGGGGTCGGTCTTCTTCAGCCCAATCCTTCATGTTTAGTTTCGTATTAAGTTTTATGTAGGTTATTTGTCTCCTAGATCCATTCAACATCAAAAGTATATATAAATATTGAGAATAAATTATTTTTCTAAAAAAAAATAAGGTCAGTTTTAAAAACTGACCTTATTCTCCATAAAATTATTACTATTTATTATGCTTTTACTCTTTCTACATACGAGCCATCGGCTGTATTAATTTTAATTTTGTCTCCTTCGTTAATAAAGAGCGGAACACGCACCTCAGCGCCTGTTTCTACAGTAGCCGGTTTTAAGGTATTGGTTGCAGTATCACCTTTCAGTCCGGGCTCAGTATAGGTTACCAGAAGCACAACGTTCTGAGGCATTTCGGCTGTCAATACAGTTTCGGTTTCGGCATGTACCTGCACCTCTACCATATCTCCTTCTTTAAGAAAAGCTACTCCGGCTATCATATCCCCTGCAAGAGATATTTGTTCGAAAGTTTCGGTATTCATAAAGTTATACCCCATATCGTCCTGATAAAGGAATTGATACGGACGTCTTTCGATACGCACTTCATCCAGCTTCACTCCGGCATTGAATGTTCTTTCAAGAACACGTCCGGTAGTTACGCTTCTCATTTTTGTACGTACAAATGCGGCACCTTTACCCGGTTTCACATGAAGGAATTCGATTATTACATAATATTGTCCATCGATGTCGATGCACATACCGTTTCTTATATCTGCAGTAGTTGCCATTGATTGTATTTTATTGTTATTATTTTTTTCGAGTTGCAAAGATAATAAATTACATTTATCAGCCAACAGTTATCAGTTAACAAACAACTTAGAACTTATTACTTTACAAAACCCCTGTTCTTCAACAGATAAATCGGATTAGGTTCTGCGCCTCTGAATTTCTTGTACAATACCATTGGCTCGTCCGATCCGCCCTTCGACAATACGTTTTCACGGAACGATTTTGCAGTTTCCTGATCAAAAATATTTCCTTTCTCTACAAAAGCCTGGAATGCGTCAGAGTCCAAAACTTCAGACCACAAGTAGCTGTAATATCCCGAAGAATATCCTCCGCTGAATACATGTTGGAAATACGTGCTTCTGTATCGAGGGATTATTTCGGAGATCAAGCCGATTTCTTTCATTGCATCCGCTTCAAATTTATCTACGTTCAGTTTCTCAAGACCTTCGCCATGCTTAGGGTCAAAGTTTGGAGAAGAAGCGGTCAGCGTATGCCATTTCATATCCAGAATTGCAGCAGCCACAAGCTCGGTAGTAGCAAATCCTTGATTGAAGTAACCCGCGTTCTGTATTTTTTGTATCAGCTCGGCAGGAATAGTTTCACCTGTTTCATAATGTTTTGCATACATCTTCAACACTTCCGGCTCAAATGCCCAGTGCTCCATTACCTGAGAAGGCAGCTCTACAAAGTCGCGAACAACCGATGTACCCGATACGCCGTTGTAAGTACATTTTGACAACAATCCGTGCAGTCCGTGCCCGAATTCATGGAACATCGTTTCCACCTGATCAAGTGTCAACAGTGCTGGCTTGCCATCTGTTGGAGGATTGTAGTTACCTACATTGTAGATCAATGGATAAACAAACTCACCTTTATACACTTCCTGTTTGCGGAAGCTGCTCATCCATGCTCCCGGGCGCTTACCCTGACGTGCAAAATCGTCGAAATATATGATTCCGATAAATGAACCGTCAGCGTCGCTTACTTCGTATGCTTTTACGTCTTGCTGATATACAGGGATATCTGTTTTTGGCTTAAATGTAATGCCATATAGTTTATTTGCCACAGCAAATACACCTTCGCGTACATTATCTGCTTTGAAGTAAGGCTTCAAAGCTTCCTCATCCAATGCATATTTTTCTTTACGCAACTTTTCGGCATAATACCACCAGTCCCACGATTCTATTTTGATATCATGTCCTTCTTTCTTGGCAATAGCCTGAAGTTCGGCAGCTTCTTTTTGAGCTTGCGGCAAAGCATACTTCCATATATTGTTTAGCAGCCCCATCACATTATCAGGAGTTTTAGCCATTGTTTCTTCGAGCACATAGTCGGCATGCGATTTATAGCCAAGCATATTTGCTTTTTCGAGTCTGAGGCTTACTATCTTCTTGATGTTTTCTTTGTTGTCGAATTCATTTCCGTTGTCACAACGCATATACATCGCCTTATATAGTTTTTCGCGAAGCGCGCGATTGTCGGCGTATTGCAAAAACGGCTCCCAGCTTGGTTTGCTGAGACCAAACACCCATTTGCCTTCCAGCCCTTTGTCTTTGGCTGTTTTAGCAGCAGCGGCAATCACATCTTCAGGCAAGCCCGAGAGGTCTTCTTTTTTGTCGATTACCAATTGGTAGCTATCTGTTTCCTTCAACAGGTTCTGATTAAAACTAAGTGATGCGTTGCTCAGCTCTTTGTTGATCTCACGCAGGCGTGCTTGTTTCGAACCATCCAAAAGGATACCCGAACGAACAAAGCCTTTGTATGTTTTATCCAACAACATCTTTTGTTCTGTTGTCAGGTTCTTTACTTGCAGGCTATCGTCGTACACAGTTTTGATACGTGCAAAAAGCTTTTCGTTGAAGTTGATATTATCATAGTGCTCTGTACGTTTTGGGGTAATCTCTTTTTCTATGTTCTGATACACAGAATCGGACATTGTACCCGTCATTACAGAAAACACAGAACCTACCCGATCAAGCATTCTGCCCGACTCGTCCAAAGCTACCACTGTATTTTGGAAAGTAGGTGCTTCGGGGTTATTTATGATAGAATCAATCTCTGCATTATGACGCTTCATTGCTTCTTCGAAAGCAGGCATAAAATGTTCTGCTTTTATTTTATCAAAAGGAGGAACCCCTTCCGGAGTATCGAATTGGGAAAAGAAAGGATTATCTTTCCCATCCTTATTGCTTGTAGTGTTACAAGAATAAACCATAATTAGAATACTAAGAATAAATAAGATTTTCTTCATACAAATAAGTTAATCGTGTGAATGATTAGATTTTATGACAAAAGTAAGTAAAAATAACGTTAAGGAGAAACATTTAAACGGCTTCCACAATAAAAAACAGCGGAATTAACAGATAATCCGATTAAATTTCTTAAACTTGTATTGTTTAAAAAATTAAGAATCCATGAACAAACTTCTAAATAGCCGAAACCTCATTTGCACATTTCTGCTAATTAGCATTTTTTCATTCACCCGGTGTGCGGGCAGTATCGAAAGCAGATTGCAGGCAATAGCTGCCGAGACCAACAAAGATTGTCCTAAGACATTGGATCAGTGGACTCGCCTAGATAAATGCGTTGCTGTAGGCAATAGTAATTTTGAGTATCATCTTACCATATTGCAAGTAGTGATAAGTGACACCACTACTTTCAAAACACAATTGAAGCCACAGCTTTTGGAGGTATTGAAAACAAATCCCGACTTAAAAATATTCAGGGATAACGATATTACCGTAAAATATATATACAACGACCAAAATGGAAAGTATATATTTTCTACAACAGTAGAACCAAATGAGTACAAATAAATTATATAATGTTATAGCAAAGTAATGTTTCAACTCCCATTTTCATTTGAAGGACGTATCCGCAGACTAGAATATTGGCTTAGTTGGATTATATTTACAGTTTACTTTGATGCAGTCATTCTTACTTTCGAGTTATACGGCATATTAGTCAAGAGGTTTTTGATTGTTTTAATTCTTCTGATTCCAGCCTATTGTTTTTTGATTGCACAAGGTGCGAAAAGGTGTCACGTCAGGGGTAATAGCGGATGGTTTCAAATGATCCCGTTTTATGTATTCTGGATGCTTTTTGCAGAAAGCGATTATGGTGAAAATGAATATGGGCTTAATCCCAAAGGCGAAGGCAACGAAAGTGTAGAAGATATGATAGACAATATAGGAGTACCCGATCAGCAGTAAAAAGAAAAAATATGATATTAGATAAATTAGAAAACTCAGGAAAATACGAACAACTACACCCACTTTTTAAACAGGCATTCGACTATCTGAAATCGATTGATTTCTCGAAAGCCGAACCGACTAAGACAGAACTGAAAGGCAAAGACCTTTTTGTAATGGTAAGCGACAGCGACCTGAGAGCCGCCGACAATGCGAAGCCGGAGGCACACAACAAATATATAGATATACAACTGCCAATAAGCAGACCTGAAACCTTCGGGTGGAAAGCTCGCCAAGACCTGACGCAGCCTATTGGCAACTTTGATGAAGAAAAAGACATTCAGTTCTTTGACGACAAAACAGAAACACAGATAACAGTCTTACCCGGCAACTTCCTTATATTCTTCCCCGAAGATGGGCATACCCCTTGCATAGGCGAAGGACAGGTAAGAAAAGTAGTGGTAAAAATAAAAATATAAGTTCCTCCCCCATGTTGGGTGACGAACTGTAATTAACAATTGACAGACATGCTTAAACTCATTAAAAACGACCCTTGGTTAGAACCTTATGCAGCAGCGATAGAAGGCCGTTATGAATACATTCAGAAAAGAGAGGCCGACCTTACATGCAACGGAAAGATCACTCTTTCTGAATTTGCCTCAGGACACTTGTATTTTGGGCTTCACAAGACAGAAACGTCGTGGACATTCAGAGAATGGGCCCCCAACGCAACCGCTATCTACATGATAGGCGACTTCAACGGCTGGCAAAAATCTGAAGAGTTCAGACTACAACCAAACGGTAACGGTGAGTGGCAAATAGAACTGCCTCTGGATAAAATAAAACATCATGACTTGTACAAACTTATTGTATGTTGGAATGGTGGTGAAGGCGAACGTATTCCCGCATGGACAAACAGAGTGGTGCAAGACCATCATACACATATATTCAGCGCACAGGTGTGGGATCCTATCCAGCCTTATGAATTCCGCACAAAGAAATTCAAGCCGGATACCAGCCCCCTTCTGATCTACGAATGTCATATAGGGATGGCAGTAGAAGCCGAAAGAGTGGGCACATACGAAGAGTTCAGAATAAATGTACTCCCCCGTATCAAAGAAGACGGATACAATGCCATTCAGATAATGGCTATACAAGAACACCCGTATTACGGTTCGTTTGGATATCACGTCTCCAGCTTTTTTGCAGCATCTTCACGCTTTGGCACACCCGACGAGTTAAAGCACCTGATAGACGACGCTCATGCTATGGGTATAGCCGTGATTATGGACATCGTACACTCGCATGCCGTAAAAAATGAACAAGAAGGACTGGGACGATTCGACGGTTCTTACACCCAATATTTTCATGGAGGCAGCAGGCGCGAGCATCCCGCTTGGGATTCACTGATTTTCGACTATGGAAAAAGTCAGGTCGTACATTTCCTGCTTTCCAACTGTAAGTTCTGGCTCGAAGAATATAACTTCGACGGCTTCCGTTTCGATGGGGTGACCTCTATGCTCTACTATTCGCACGGACTGGGAGATAACTTTAGCGGCTATGAAGACTACTACAACGGCAACGAAGACGATGACGCCATCTGCTACCTTACGTTGGCAAACAAGCTAATTCACGAAGTACGCCCAAACGCAATTACCATAGCCGAAGAAGTAAGCGGCATGCCGGGACTGGCAACGAAGATAAAAGACGGCGGATATGGTTTTGATTACCGCATGGCGATGAATATACCCGACTATTGGATAAAAATCATCAAAGAGCGGAAAGACGAAGACTGGCATCCTACAGGCATATTCTGGGAGTTGACAAATCGCCGCGAAGACGAGAAAACAATCTCTTACGCCGAAAGCCACGATCAGGCATTGGTAGGCGACAAGACCATAATATTCAGGCTCATAGATTCAGATATGTACTGGTATATGTCGAAGCATTACGGCAGCTCGTATGCCACCGACAGAGGAATAGCCCTACACAAAATGATACGCCTTGCAACTGCCTCCACTATCAATGGCGGCTACCTCAACTTTATGGGAAACGAGTTCGGTCATCCCGAATGGGTAGACTTCCCTCGCGAGGGCAACGGATGGTCGCACAAATATGCCCGCCGTCAATGGTGGCTGGCCGACAACAAAGACCTGCGCTATCATTATCTGGGCGACTTTGACAAAGCCATGCTTTCGCTTCTAAAATCGGTAAAGAAATTCGAAAAAACACCTATTATAAGATTATGGGACAAGGACGAAGATCAGGTACTGGCCTATATGCGCGGTAATTTGATATTTGTTTTCAGCTTCAACCCGAGTCAATCGTTCTCCGACTATGGCTTCCTTGCTCCCGAAGGAAAATATCAGGTGGTGTTGGATACCGATTCTCCCGCTTTTGGAGGGAATGGCCTGACCGACGACAGTGTAGAACATTTTACGATACACGACGAGCTATACCACAAAGACGGAAAGGGCTGGCTCAAGCTGTATATACCTGCGCGCACGGCTTTTGTACTGAGAAAAATAGACTAAGCTCTCAAATAGAATAAATTGCCTTAAAAGCAGAGAGTTTTCTGTATTACCCTCTTTGTCATCCTGAGTGAAACGAAGGATCTCTTATCAGGAAAGAGATGTTTCACTTCGTTCAACATGACAAAAAAGATAAAACTCTTCTGCTTTTAAGGCAATTCTCATCTTTCGATCTTCAAGATTTTCACTCCTTTTACTGAATTACATTTCAGTTCATTTATCGAAAAACTCTTCTTTAAGATTGTGTCATAGACATCAACTCCGGACATCATTTCGAGTCCACTTTTTTCAGTTCTACCGGGAGACAAATAAAAATAAATAGAATCGGCTGTAAATGATGCGACCTTCATCAGGCTATATTCATTTTCTCCGTACTTCACATGATAAACATCACCGATCTGAGGATTCTCTACTTTGTCTTTTATATCCACTTCTCCGGATATTAAATTTATGGAGACAAAAACAAGGATAAAGACGGCTAGTATCCCTACTACAGAAGGCACAACAAATGTCCACCGAGGAGTTTTGAACTGGCTTCGAATTTCGTCCGTCACCGGAAATTGTTGAATAGTAAACGATGTGCCGCAAGAACAACAAACAGGAGTGAAGTGTTTAGTTGTCGGAAATAACGGAACCCAAAGTAGATGAAAATAACGCTGATGTGGTATCATAAGAATAGAATCTTCCTTACCACATGCAGGGCACGGATGTCCTGTGTGAATAGGAGAACCGGATGTTCCCCTTGTTCCAAAAATAAAATTCATACTATACTCTATTATCGTGTAACTGTAAGTTTGTGTGCTTAGTAAGTTTCTACGAATATATTAATTTTTTATAAATAGAGATCACACTTATTTAGGTAAATTAAATAAAAAGAGATAATAATAAAAAGATTGATTATTTTTGTTCTGATTTCCCGAGAAGCATAAAATTAAAAAAACAGGCTATACTGTTCAGAAATCACGAAAAAAAGATTAATCGTAATCATGGAAATTCCGTGTAATCACAAAAAATAAATTTTTCAACAAATGAGCTTATACCCATTAAAATTTAAACCTATCCTCAAGTCCATTATTTGGGGAGGAGACGAAATATGTAAGTTTAAAAACATAAGCCCCCTTGAGGCCGGTATCGGCGAGAGCTGGGAAATATCGAGTGTGGAAGGCAACGTCTCGGTTGTGGCCAACGGTGCGTTGGAAAACAAAAGCCTCGACGAAATTATTTCCACATACAAAGAGCAGTTGCTAGGAAAGAAGAATTTTGAAACTTTCGGCACTACATTCCCTTTGCTTATCAAATTTATAGATGCACGCGACAATCTGTCTATACAGGTACATCCTGACGATGAACTGGCAAAGAAAAGACACAACTCTTTCGGAAAAACCGAAATGTGGTATGTTATCAATGCCGCTCCGGGTGCATTCCTATATTCGGGATTCGAAAAAGAAATAACTCCCGACGGATATGTAAAAAGCATTGAGGATAATACATTTGTAGATTACCTTGCAAAACACGACGTTAAAAAAGGAGATGTATTCTTCTTGCCTGCCGGACGTGTTCATGCAATCGGTGCAGGAACATTCATCGCCGAAATACAACAAACATCGAACATCACATACCGCATCTACGACTACAACCGTAAAGATGCGAACGGCAACGGACGCGAACTGCATACCGAATTGGCTAAAGATGCTATCGATTATAAATTGTACGACAGTTATCAAACAGCATATACCCGCAAGGAAAACCAACCGGTAGAACTGGAATCGTGCAAATATTTCACAACCAATCTGCTTGAGCTTACCAAAGATATTACAAGAGACTATAGCGACAATGATTCATTTGTTGCTTATATTTGTATGGGAGGTGCTTGCAATATACGAGACAATAAGGGGAACGACCTGAGTGTGAAGCAAGGCGAAACAATTCTTATCCCTGCCGATACACAAAGCGTAAGCATCAGTCCCGAAGGTAATGTCCTGCTTTTGGAAACATATGTATAGTTAGTTTATAAGATATTTTTATAATAACGCGACACCATATTTTCCTTTCAGGGAGTGTATGGTGTCTTTTTTAGAAGAAAAATGAGAGGAGTATTAATAGTAAATACAGGCAGTCCGAAAACATGTGAACGAAAAGATGTAAAATTCTTTATCCGATCGATGCTTTCCGACCCCTATGTGATGACCGTTCCGGATTGGTTTCGACCTATTTTGGTCAACGGCATTATTATACCACTCCGTCAGTTCAGCTCTACAGCCCATTACGAACTCATCTGGGACAATTCGCTCGACGACTCTCCGTTGATACATCAGGCAAAACAACTATCCCAAAAATTGGAAGAGCTGACAGGCCTCCCCACCGAACCGGCTATGAGATACGGACAGCCCGATACGACTGCCGCACTCGACTACCTGATGAGCAAGAATAACCGATTGCACGAGGTGGTTGTGTTTCCTCTGTTTCCTCAGTATGCAGAATCTTCGTATAAGACAGCTGTAGATCAGGTAGGGAAAGAGTTTTTTAAGCGCCCATACCCTTTCAGACTAAAATTTATAGAGCCGTATTTCAATCATCCCGCCTATATCTCTGCTTTAGCCGAAAGCATACGACCATATATAGAAAAAGAATACGACAAAATTATTTTCAGTTTCCATAGTCTGCCGCTCGACCATGTAGAAGAAGGCTGGAAGAAAGGAAAAGAGTTTGACTATGTATATCAAACCAAAGAAACGGTGAGGCTTGTGATCAAGGAGCTTGGCATCGATACCAAGAAAACCCGCCAAACCTATCACTCGGCTATGGGTAAGAAATGGCTGGGACCCGACTTGGACGAAATAGTAAAAGAACTGACAGAGGAAGGACAAAAGAAGATTCTGGTGGTTGCTCCGGGCTTTGCGGCCGACAATCTGGAAACATTATATGATATAGACATAAAGACAAAAGAACTGTTCCTAAAACATGGAGGTACAGACTTTACATATATCCCTTGCCTCAACAGTGACGCGCATTGGGTAGAAGCCATAGCCAAAATAATATCTTAGATGAAACGTATTTTATTCTTCAACGATGGCATGGAAACAGGCGGAACCGAAAAGCTATTGGTGAGCCTGCTCAATCATCTGGCAGACAGAGAGTGTGCGGTCACGCTTCTTTTGCCAATGCCTTCGGACAAGAATATATTGATCGGAGAAATATCACAATCCATTACCATAAAGTATATATACAAAGAAAATACATCGCACCTGAAAATAAAGCTTGGCGAGAATCTTATGGTATTCTTTCCCCGCTTGTTTGCCAAATGGAAAGGAATAAAGGAATCTGATTACGACCAGATCGTTTGTTTCAAAGAAACATTCTTTGCTCGTATATTCAGCAAGATGCAATTACCTAAAATATTATGGATACACAATATATTATATAAACGAATATATGAGGCTGATTCTTTGCGAGATAAATTCTCTGCATGGCTCAACAAGAAGCAATTAAAACTCGTACAATCTTCATACGACCATTTCGATAAAATAATATGTGTATCGGATGCAGCCAAAAACGCATACCTATCGGTATTGCACAACGAAACAAGCCCCAATCAGGACATACGGGTATTATACAACGCGATAGATCTTACAAAAGCGGTAGAGAAATCGAAACAAACGATAGAAACCCTCCCTCAAGGACAAACTAACTTCATATTACTGACCCGCACTTCTCCCGAGAAACGTACCGACAGGCTCATTAGTGCAGCAAGGAGATTAAAAGATGAAGGATATGATTTCCATATATATATAATAGGTGAAGGCATGGATAGCCAATCGATGCTAGACTCTATTGCAATATCACACCTACAGGACACGATAACGCTGAAAGGACGTATCGACAATCCTTTTCCTTATATATTACAATGCAAGTGGTCGTTATGCGTGTCGGAGAGAGAAAGCTTTTCACTCGCCTTGCTCGAGTCGATGGCGCTAAAGACACCTGTAATTACAACCAACTGTGGAGGCCCTCGCGATATTGTGGACGGAGGCAAATACGGCATCCTTGTAGACAATAGTACCGAAGGTGTATATCAGGGGATGAAGATGGTTTTGGACAACCCTACCCTATCCGTTGAATACAGTGCCGACCTCGACAAAGCTGTTGCCCGATTCGACTATCAGGAGTGGCTGAAGAGTGTAGAAAAACTATTGGCTGTTAATTCATAGCTTTTGGTGTACAAGCACATAAATCCGCTCGACTTTTATTAACAATTACACTGACTTTTCAACAAAAAATACCTTGTTACACTTATTTAACTTCTAAATCCTATTTTTATTTATTTAATTTGTCGTCGGAAATTTTATTATTAACTTTCTCTATGGGCAAAATTATAGCATTAGCTAATCAAAAGGGTGGTGTAGGAAAAACAACCACTACAATCAATCTGGCGGCATCATTAGCAGCACTCGAAAAAAAAGTACTGGTAGTAGACGCTGACCCTCAGGCAAATGCATCTTCCGGACTTGGGGTAGACATAAAGAAAGTGAACAAAACGATCTATGAATGCCTTATCGGTACAGCATTGCCTAAAGATGCAATTGTAAAGACAGAGATAGAACGCCTTGATGTATTGCCTTCGCATATCAATCTGGTAGGAGCCGAACTGGAAATGCTGAATATAGAAAACAGAGAAAAGCAACTGGCAGCAGTATTAGTACCCCTGAAGGCCGATTATGACTTTATACTGATAGACTGCTCCCCGTCATTGGGACTGATTACAGTAAATGCGCTTACGGCAGCCGATTCTATCATCATACCCGTGCAGTGCGAATACTTCGCTCTTGAAGGAATCAGCAAATTACTGAATACAATAAAGATAATAAAGAACAAGCTAAATCCGGCATTGGAAATAGAGGGATTCCTTCTCACGATGTATGATGCCCGCCTGCGTTTGGCAAACCAAATATATGAGGAAGTGAAAAGCCACTTCCAAGACTTGGTATTCACTACCGTTATTCAGCGGAATATCAAGCTCAGCGAATCGCAAAGTTTCGCTCAGCCGGTATTGGTATATGATGCGGCATCCAAAGGGGCAATCAATCATATGCAGCTGGCACAAGAGCTTATTGAGAAAAATTCTTAACTTTGTTTTTCTGTAGAATATATAACTAACTATTATGGCTAAAAAAATGGTTTTAGGAAGAGGACTCGATGCATTGATTGCCATTGATGAAGTAAAGACCGAAGGCTCTTCCTCTATCAACGAAATAGAATTGTCGAAAATACAGGCTAATCCCGATCAGCCAAGACGTATTTTTGATGACGAAGCATTACAAGAGCTTGCATCCTCTATTCGACAGATAGGTGTTATACAGCCAATTACTTTACGAAAAATAAACGAAGACTCATATCAGATCATAGCCGGAGAACGTCGCTACAGAGCTTCACTTATGGCATCCCTGACAACAATCCCTGCATATATAAAAACAGCAGAGGACGAAAATGTGATGGAGATGGCCCTTGTGGAAAACATCCAGCGTGAAGACCTCAACTCGATAGAAATAGCTTTGGCATATCAGAATCTGATAGAAACATATAATCTTACACAGGAACGCCTCAGCGAACGTATAGGAAAAAAAAGGACAACAATAGCCAACTACCTGCGCTTGTTGAAGCTTCCGGCAGAAATACAAATGGGTATCAGAGACAAGAAAATAGATATGGCACATGCCCGTACACTTGTCACACTGGAAGACCCTACAGCTCAGCTCGAAGTATACGAACTCATACTTGAAGAAGGACTGTCGGTACGCAAAGTAGAAGAATACGTAAGAGCAATCAGCAAGGGAGAAAAGCTTGAAGACCTGCTTAAAGAAGAGAAAGCAGTAGAAACCGTAAAAAAAGCAGGGATAAAAAAGGCGACACCCGAAGAATTTGAATTGTTGAAAGACCACTTATCAAAATTCTTTTCTACAAAAGTACAACTGACTTGCAACGAAAAAGGAAAAGGGAAAATAAGCATCCCTTTCAAGTCGGAAGAAGATCTGGAAAAAATTATAGCTATTTTTGACCAATTAAAAAAATAAAACGAAGTATTCTCCGTAATATCTATATGAGGAAGGGGTTAATAATTGGTTTGTGTTGCGTTTTAGGGAACTTTTGTCTGAGTAGCAATGCTCAGGAGGCACTTCCAAACGATTCTACCATTCTCAAAAATGTGCAGCGAGAAGAAAAAGGAAACGCTATCAAGAGTGATACCGTATCTCCGCTGATAAAGGAAAAACCTGTAGTAGTATTAGCAGATTCTATTATTACTATCGGCAAACCTGAGTTTAAACCCGACTCGAAGAAAGCAGTCTTATACTCGGCTATCTTTCCGGGAGCAGGGCAGATTTATAACCGCAAATACTGGAAACTCCCCATTATCTATGGAGGCGCATTAGGGCTTACCTACGCCATAACATGGAATGGATCACGGTACAACGAGTATTCGCAGGCTTATAAAGACCTTGTATTGGGAACAGGAACAAGCTATCTGAACTTTGTTTCTATGTCTCAAATAACATCCAACAAGGAATATTATGTAAATGCTTTTAAACGTCAAAAAGACTTTTTCAGGAGAAATCGCGACCTAGCTATTATTGCTTCGGTTGGAGTATATGCACTATGTATGATCGACGCGTATGTCGATGCTCAATTATATGATTTTGATATGTCTCCGGATCTATCCATGCGGATTGAACCCATGATCTGGATACCGACACCCTATTCTAAAGCCGCTTTCGGGCTTCAATGGATTATAAATTTTTAAACTAAGCAAGGTTCGTATCCCTTGCGATGTATCATAAAAAAACACTTATGCTGAGAAAAATTATATTTACCGGATTTCTTATAGGCTGCTCACTCGCAGTCGTCGGGCAAAGTAATCGCAAATCTCTCGCATTACGCGACACAATCACAGACAATTCGATTGTTTTCCCTGCAGACATGGAGCAAAACTATGATCAGTTGCTATCTACATGGAGTAAGAATGTAAAATATGGAGACAATTGCAAATCACTAAACGACCAGCCGGTAGCATTCGAAGACTCGATTTATATACGCCGCTTGTATAGCCTGCCCACCAAGATGGAGTTGGTATTCAACCCCGTAGTAAGAAGCTACATAGAAATGTATGCCGGACGTAGAAAAAATCAGGTGAGCTACATGCTAGGTGAAGGAAAATATTATTTCCCGCTATTTGAAGAAGCTCTCGACCGTGAAGGATTACCTCTCGAACTAAAATATCTGCCCGTTATAGAATCAGCACTCAATCCTATTGCACGCTCAAGAGTAGGAGCAACAGGACTTTGGCAATTCATGGCAAGTACCGGAAAGATGTACGATCTGGAGATAAACAGTCTGGTAGACGAGCGTCGCGACCCGATGAAGTCGACAAATGCTGCTGCCAAATACCTCAAAGATTTATACTCTATCTATGGCGACTGGAACCTTGTAATCGCTGCATACAACTGCGGACCGGGAAATGTAAACAAAGCCATACGACGCAGTGGCGGACAAACCGACTATTGGGCCATCTACCCTTATCTGCCTCGCGAAACGAGAGGATATGTACCTGCATTTATAGCTGCTACATATATAATGAATTATTACAACGATCACAATATCTGCCCTATAGAGTGCAGTAATCCGGCATCGATGGATTCGTTGATGATTAATAAGAATGTACACTTCCAGCAAATAGCAGATATAATAAACGTATCTGTTGACGATCTGCGCCTGTTCAATCCACAGTTCAAGAGTGATATAATACCGGGCGAATACAAAGGATATGCACTAAACCTGCCGATACAAAAGGTATCTGCCTTTATAGAAAATAAGGATACAATATACGCTCATAAGTTTGAAGAACTGATGCCGCACCGCAAAGTTGCAGGATTAGACGTAGTTGGCGGAGGCACATCCGGCTCCAAAACAATTACCTATCGGGTAAAAAGAGGAGATACACTATCTAAGCTGGCAAACAAATACGGAGTGACGTCCAATCAGATAAAACAATGGAATAGCCTATCTTCCAACAGACTGACGGTAGGCAGACGCCTGAAAATATATCGCGAGGTTCCGCAAAAGGCAGAGCAACAATCAAGCGAAGCAATATTGGCATCCAATACCCAAAGCTCGGGTAATACGGGGATGCAGTCGGTAAACGCCGTTACAAAAACCGATGCAAAAACAGTCACCTCATACTACAAAGTTCGCAGAGGTGATACTTGGGCGGGGATAGCGAAGAAGAATGGAACAACAGTGGCTCAGCTAAAGAAATGGAACAATATAAAAAATGGTAAGCTAATAGCCGGCAAACAACTAAAAATTCAGAAAACGAAATATGTTGAAGTAATAGTAGAAGAAGAAGTAGCTGTACAAAACAAACTGAGTGAGCCGATATTGCCAACAGTAGAAATCGACACAGCATTTACAGCATCACTGTTCGACACATACCTGAAAAAAGTAGGAAATGAACGGGATGAGTCTCAGCTTCCTCGCGTACGCATAGCTTCAGACGACAACGACGATGAAGACAACAACTCTACTGCTAAAGAAACGCGCTCGACAGGCGAATCCAAAATTATATACCACAAAGTAAGAATTGGAGAAACCATTACGCAGATAGCTTCACGCTATAATGTGACAAAAAAGGAGATCATAACTTGGAATAAGCTGTCATCGAATGTAGCAAAGGTTGGGCAACGATTATTGATCATTCTCCCCGACAGCAGAACCGAGGGTGCATCTAACATCAACGCTCAACAGCCGACTAAACAAGAAACGCTTACAGCCGACAATTAATAAGGGAATAAAACATAATTGTTAAAACCACTTTATTGCAACACTCTTGCGTCTAATTATCATTGAATTTATTATTTTTGTATCCTTACTGAATATTTATGGGTAAAGAGGATACACATACGAATGATGATTTAGCCATCGAGTCGGAATTTAACGGTCTGATCGATGATTATCTTAAGACGAACCACAGGCGCAAGGTAGAAATTATAACCAAAGCTTTCCTTCTGGCAAAGGAGGCTCACAAAGGAGCCCGTCGCCGTTCGGGAGAGCCGTATATCATGCACCCGATAGCCGTCGCACGCATTGTCTGCGGCGAGATAGGGCTTGGTTCTACATCCATCTGTGCGGCGTTGCTGCACGACGTGGTAGAAGATACCGAATATACAGTAGAAGATATAAAAGTTCTCTTTGGTGAGAAAATAGCTCAGATTGTAGACGGACTGACAAAAATATCGAGTGGCATGTTTGGAGAGAATGTTTCGGCACAGGCCGAAAATTTCAGGAAACTGCTGCTTACCATGTCGGACGATATCCGTGTTATTCTGGTCAAGATAGCAGACCGTCTGCACAATATGCGCACATTGGGGTCTATGGCTCCGGCCAAGCAGTATAAGATAGCCGGAGAAACCATGTTCATTTACGCCCCCCTCGCCCACCGTTTAGGACTATTTGCCATAAAAACAGAGCTTGAAGAGCTCAGCTTCAAATGGGAAAACCCACAGGTATACCAAGAAATATCATCGAAGCTTCAAGATACACACCTCTCTAGAAAAGACCTCTACGAGCATTTTGCACAACCGGTTATAGAAAAACTCAACGAGCTTGGATTTAAATACGAAATCAGGGCTCGAGACAAATCGGTATATTCTATCTGGAATAAGATGCAAGCCAAAGGTGTGCCATTCGAGGAAATATATGATATATTTGCTGTCCGCATCATTTTCGAAAACGAACTCGGTGTAGACGAAAAAAAGCGATGTTGGGATATATATTCCGTCATAACAGATATTTATAAGCTTCGCCCCGACCGTATCAGAGACTGGGTAAGCCGTCCTAAGGCTAATGGTTATCAAGCTCTTCACCTCACCGTAATGGGACCCGACGGGCAGTGGATAGAAATACAAATACGCAGCCGACGAATGGACGATGTAGCCGAAAAAGGATTTGCGGCACACTGGAAATACAAAGAAGGCAAAATAGAAGAAGATACGGAGCTGGATAAGTGGCTCAAAACAATTCAGGAAATACTCGAAAGTCCAAGTCCGAACGCATTGGATTTTCTGGACACAATAAAACTAAACCTCTTTTCGCAGGAGATATTTGTATTTACTCCCAAAGGTGAAATCAGGACATTGGCACAGGGAGCCACAGCTTTAGACTTTGCTTACGATCTGCATTCCGACATCGGAGACCATTGCATCGGAGCCAAAGTAAATCATAAGCTCGTTCCGCTGAGCGAGAAGCTAAAAAGTGGAGATCAGGTAGAAATACTTACATCCAAATCGCAGATACCTAAACTGGAATGGCTGAGTATAGTCACTACAGCCAAAGCCCGCACAAAGGTAGAATATGCACTGCGAAAACTAAAACGAGACATCGCCAAGCAAGGAGAGGAAATGCTTTACAAAAGCGCCGAAGGCTCAACAATAGAGATCACGCAGCCTATCCTCGACAAAATGATGGATTACTATCAGAAAACAACCAAAGAAGACCTTTTCTTTGCTATCGGGAATCAGGAAATAGCCCTGCCTCAGAAAATAGAAAAGCTGCTAACCCTAAAAAAGCAAAACCCTAACAATGGGATATTCAGCTACATGAAACAAGCATTGCATGTAGGCAAAAAGATAGGGAAAACGGAAACAAAAATATCGGACAACGAGCCGATAGATCCTAAAAAAACATATATCCTGGAAGAAGATTCTTTCAACAAGAATTTTATAATGCCAACCTGCTGCAACCCCATTCCGGGCGACAAGGTAATCGGATATATTACAGATAACAACGAAGTAGAAGTACACAGCATAAACTGCCCCGTAGCACTCAAACTAAAAGCCAGCTACGGCAACAGGATTGTAAACCTCGAATGGGGCAGCTATACACAATTCCCTTTTATTTCGGCCATCACCATAAACGGTATCGACCGCATAGGGATGCTCAACGACATCACAAAAGTAATCACAGCCGGATCGCTGAACATAAAGAATATGAGCATAGAATCGAACGATGGCGTATTTGAAGGCCGCATTGTGGTAAACGTGCACGATGTAAACGACTTGCAGGCACTATGTGCTCGCTTAGCCAAAATAAAGGGAGTAAAAGCCGTAAACAGGAAGCAAATCGGAGGGGAATATACTCAACCTGTATAAATAAAAAATCTTAAGATCAAGATATTCGCTTCCAAAATTTGGAAAAAAAAATAAAATTCCCTAATTTTGTATCCGAAATACAAAAGGGAGAGAAGGAGGCTGTGGCTTCCTTTTTTTATTACTTGGTAAAAAATGATAGAAAAAGAACTCATTAAAGATATCACAGAGAAATATCTCGAAGGAACAACAATGTTTCTTGTAGATGTAGTGGTAAAACCCGGCAATGCTATTGTTGTAGAAGTAGACAGCGACGAAGGTGTAAGCATTGACGACTGCATCGCATTGAGCCGCAATATAGAATCGCATCTGGACAGGGATGCGGAAGATTTTGAGCTCGAAGTAGGATCGGCAGGCATTACTTCTCCTCTGAAAATACCACGCCAGTATAAGAAAAATATTGGCAACGAAGTGGAAGTGCTGACAAAGAAAGGACAAAAACTTTCGGGTGTACTCAAATCGTGCGACGATAATTCTTTTGTAATTACCGTTACCAAAATGGTGAAACCCGATGGAGGGAAAAAGAAAGTCGCAGTAGACGAAGATTTCTCTTTTGTTTATCAAGACGTAAAACATACAAAATATTTAATAAGATTTAAATAACAACCATGGCTAAGAAAGAAACTATCAATCTAATTGATACATTTTCAGAATTTAAAGAACTGAAGAGCATAGACAGAATGACTATGATCAGTGTGCTCGAAGACTCTTTCCGCAATGTAATAGCAAAACTGTTTGGGTCGAATGATAATTATGACGTAATCATCAACCCCGACAAAGGAGACCTTGAGATATGGCGCAACCGTGTCATCGTAGAAGACGATCAATTAGAGGATGATAATACAGAAATTGCACTTTCGGAAGCCAAAAAGATAGACGAAGACTTTGAGGTAGGAGAAGAAGTGACAGACGAAGTGTTTTTCGAAGACTTCGGACGTCGTGCCATCCTCAACCTTCGCCAGACGTTGACATCCAAAATACTTGAGCTGCAAAAAGAAAGCTTATACAACCGTTACAAAGAGAAGATAGGCGAAATCGTATCGGGTGAAGTTTACCAGATATGGAAAAAAGAAATCCTGTTGCTCGATGACGAAAAAGAAGAACTTCTTTTACCTAAAACAGAGCAGATCCCTAGCGACTTTTTCCGCAAAGGCGAGCATGTTCGTGCAGTAGTAGAAAGAGTTGACAATAAAAACAACAATCCGAAGATTATTTTATCAAGAACTTCGCCGACTTTCCTCGAAAGATTGCTCGAGCTCGAAGTTCCTGAAATAAACGACGGACTGATCACAATAAAAAACATAGCCCGCATACCGGGAGAAAGAGCCAAAGTAGCCGTAGAATCGTACGACGAGCGCATCGACCCTGTGGGTGCCTGCGTGGGTATGAAAGGATCGCGTATACATGGAATCGTGAGAGAGTTGCGCAACGAGAATATCGACATTATCAACTATACGTCGAATATGAACCTGTATATACAACGTGCTCTTAGCCCTGCCAAAATAACTTCGGTAAAGATCAACGAAGAAGAAAAACGTGCAGAAGTATTGTTGCGTCCCGAAGAAGTATCGCTTGCTATCGGTAAGGGCGGTTTCAATATCAAGCTGGCCAGTATGCTTACCGGATACACGATAGACGTGTACCGCGACATCGACGACTTCGACGAAGAAGACATCTACTTAGACGAGTTCCGCGACGAAATCGACGGATGGGTTATCGATCAGTTGAAAAAAATTGGTTGTGTTACAGCTAAAAACGTGTTGGCTACCGAGAGAGACAAACTCATACAAGAAGCCGACCTGGAAGAAAACACTGTAGACGAAGTACTCAATATTTTACGTGCCGAATTTGATGATGAAGCATAAGCTTTATTTGGTGATTAGCTGATTTCTTAATACTTTTGTATTTAGAGAAAGCCAACCTCATCTGTTTTCAAAAAGCATTTATTGGGTTCACTGTCTATTTTAGAATTAAAAAAAATATATGTCGATAAGATTAATAAAAATATCCAAAGATTTGAATGTAGGAATCAGCAGCCTTGTTGAATTCCTACATAAGAAAGGCTTTGATGTAGAATCAAACCCGAATACTAAAATTGGCAGTGAACAATACGAATTGCTGGTAAAAGAATTCGGACGAGACTCCGACATCGATGCACTATTAAGCAGACGAGAAGAAAAGAAAGAGCTTGTCAAAGCTCAGGCTAAAAAAGAAGAAGAAGCCAAAGCTCAAACTGAACCGGAAGTGATCAGAACAGAGATACCCGAATCTATTAAGCCACATGTGCAGATTGTGGACAAGATTGATCTCGATGCTCTGAACAGACCAAAAAGAGTAGAGGTAAAACAGGAAGAAAAAACCCCTGAAGTGGAAGCTCCGATAGCTGAAACTCCAAAGGTTGAAGCTCCTGAAATAAAAGTACCAGAAATAGAAGTACCGGAAGCCCCGGCTCCTACAGTAGAAAAAGTAGAAATTGAGCCTAAGGCTGAAGAAGAAATAAAGCAACCGGCTATAGAAAAAACACCAAAAGAAGAACCTGTGTTTATACAAAAAGAAGAAAAAGCCATTATTGAGAAAGACGAGGAAAAAGAGGAAAAACCTCAACCTGTGTCTACAACTCCCGCAAATCAGGAAACAGAAGAAAAGGGAGATAAGATATTTAGGCTGAATAAGGCAACAATAAAATCAAATATTGTTGTAAAAGGCTCTATCGATTTAAGTTCGATAAACGACAAAACCCGTCCTGCAAAGAAAACCAAAGCCGAAAAGAAAAAAGAACGCTTGGAAAAAGAAATGCAAGACCAGAAAAGGGTGAAAGAAAACACCGTTCGCCTGCTTAAAAAAGAAACAGACGAAGAGAAAAAACGAAAAGCGAACAGCGATGACAATGACGACGCATCGAAGAAAAAACGCAATCGTATCAAAAAAGGAAAAGTCGATATCGAAAAAGGTGCTATACCACAAGGTGGCGGACAGCAGCAACAACATGGCGGAGGCGACAGATCGAAACGAAGTGTGCGCAAACCGATCATTAAGCATGCTGTAAACGAAGAAGATGTACAGAAACAAATAAAAGAAACCCTGGCGCGTTTGACAAGCAAAGGCGGAAAAAATAAAGGGGCAAAATATAGAAGAGAAAAGCGTGAAGCCGTATCTCAAAGACAACAGGAGGAACTAGAACAACAGATGCAGGAAAGCAAGGTGTTGAAGATTACAGAATTTGTAACAGCCAACGACCTCGCCAACATGATGAATGTGCCTGTCATAAAAGTTATCTCTACCTGTATGAGTATCGGTATCATGGTGTCTATCAACCAACGACTAGATGCTGAAACGATCAATATCGTTGCCGAAGAATTCGGATTCGAAACCGAATACGTAAGTGCCGAAGTAGTGGAAGCTATAAACGAGGAAGAAGACAATCCGGAAGATATGGAACCTCGTGCTCCTATCGTTACCGTAATGGGACACGTAGACCACGGTAAAACTTCGCTACTGGATACCATACGCCAAACAAATGTGATTGCCGGCGAAGCAGGGGGAATCACCCAGCACATCGGGGCATACAACGTTAAACTGAAATCGGGAAGACGTATCACATTCCTCGATACTCCGGGTCACGAAGCCTTTACGGCGATGCGTGCACGTGGAGCAAAAGTAACAGATATAGCAATTATCATTGTAGCAGCCGACGACAGCGTCATGCCTCAAACCGTGGAAGCAATAAACCACGCAGCAGCGGCAGGCGTACCAATCGTGTTTGCTATCAACAAAATAGACAAGCCAAGTGCCAATCCTGAAAAAATAAAGGAAACACTGGCAGGAATGAACTACCTTGTAGAAGACTGGGGAGGAAAATACCAGTCGCAAGATATCTCGGCAAAACAAGGCCTCGGCGTAGACGAACTACTCGAAAAGGTATTATTGGAAGCCGAGCTCTTGGATCTGAAAGCAAACCCTAACAGGAGAGCTACAGGATCGGTTATCGAGTCGTCTCTCGACAAAGGTAGAGGATACCTCTCTACTGTACTTGTAGAAAACGGTACACTCAAAAAAGGAGATATCGTACTGGCAGGAACATACTACGGACGTGTAAAAGCAATGTTTAACGAACGTAACCAACCTACAGATGCAGCTGCGCCTGCCGCTCCTGCGCTGATACTAGGTCTTAATGGTGCTCCACAAGCCGGTGATATATTCCATGTGCTGGAAACAGAACAGGAGGCCCGCGAAATAGCAACAAAACGTGAACAGCTACAACGCGAACAAGGACTTCGTACACAGAAAATACTTACTCTCGACGATATAGGCCGTCGTATTGCTATCGGTAACTTCCAACAGTTGAATGTGATTGTGAAGGGAGACGTGGATGGTTCGGTAGAAGCACTATCCGACTCACTGATCAGACTATCGACAGAAGAAATACAGGTGAATGTAATACACAAAGCCGTAGGTCAGATATCGGAATCAGACATCACGCTGGCTGCCGCTTCGGATGCTATCGTTATCGGGTTCCAGGTGCGTCCGTCACAGGCTGCACGCAGAGCCGCAGACAAGGATGGTGTTGAAATCCGCTTATATTCTATCATCTACGATGCTATAGAAGAAGTGAAGTCGGCGATGGAAGGTATGTTATCTCCTGAAATCAAAGAAGTACAAACCGGATATGTGGAAGTACGCGAAGTGTTCAAGATCACCAAGGTGGGAACAGTTGCCGGATGTATGGTGAAAGAAGGAAAACTGAAACGTGCAAACAAGATTCGCCTTATCCGCGACGGTATCGTAATCTATTCGGGAGAGCTGGGATCGCTCAAACGATTCAAAGACGATGTGAAAGAAGTAGCATCGGGATATGAGTGCGGTTTGAACATCCACAACTACAATGATATAAAAGTTGGCGATATTATTGAGCCGTTTGAAGAAATAGAAGTGAAGAAAACTTTGTAATATTAAATTATTGTATACCTTTGTATCCAATATAATAAAGATTTAACCTAAGAAACCAATTGATAGTTGTTACAAGCAAATCTTGCCTTGAAGGTCGGTGGTACTAACCATGCCACCGAAACACACAACTATCAATCAGTTTTGCGGTTGATTACAAAAATTTCTTCGTCAGATTTTGAAAATTGTCACACACAGAAACGACAAATCATCATGATGAAAAAAATTATTCTTATATCTACCCTTATAATTCTTCCTTTATTTTTTGCGAAAGATCTGGCAGCACAAACTGCTCAGCAGATTGCGTTTATTAATTCGAACGAATTGCTCGAGGCCATGCCCGAAAAGGTGAAAGCTTCGAATCAGTTGATCGACCTGAATAATAAATATAAAGAAGAGCTGAAGGTAATGCAGAATGATTATAATAAGAAATATTCTGACTTCATATCATATCAGACATCTATGGCGGAAAATATCCGTTTGCGCCGTATGCAAGAACTTTACGAGCTTGAGCGTCAAATCAATGATTTTATGAAAGTAGCACAAGAGGATATACAAAATCAGGAGAAAGCCCTGATAGAACCTCTCCGCCAGCGACTAAAGGATGCTATCTATCAGGTAGGTATCGAAAACGGCTTTATCTGTATTTACGATCTTGCCAATCCGTCTATTGCATTCGTTACTCCGGACGCTACCAATGCCACATTGCTAGTGAAACAGAAATTGGGAATCAGATAAGATTTATCGAATAATTATAAAATGAATGCTTCTGATTACCGGAAGCATTTTGTTTTTAGTCAACATCATATATGTCACAAAAAGCAAAACTTTGGTCGTTAAGCTATCTCAATGTATGTTTGGCTAACTTCCTAATGGCATGCTCGTTCAACCTGCTTATGCCATCCATACCTCTATACATTACCGAACAGATGGGCGTTCCCCAATCTCAAACGGGTATTGTACTGGCATCGTATGCCATTGCGCTGATGTTTGTTCGTCCTTTTTCGGGATTTATCGTAGACTTGTATTCCCGCAAAAAGATATTGCTGATTGCTTTTTCGTGCTATGTACTCATCTTCTTCGGTTATTTTTGGGCAACAACCGTCTTGCTGTTCATTGTCGTTCGTTTCATACATGGCATCACTTGGGGATTGTCTACCGTATCGTCGAGCACGCTGGCGATAGACGTTGTTCCTTCGGAGCGGAGAGCTGAGGGCATTGGCTACTATGGCACATTTATGAATGTAGCGATGGCCATCGGCCCTTTTATAGCCATTCATATATACAATCATTATGGGTTTGATGTATTGCTATGGTGTGCCATTGCAATGGGTGCACTGGGTATTATCACCGTATCGCTTATAAAAGCACCGATAAAGACAAAAGTAGAAAGACAGAAAATTTCGTTCGACCGCTTTTTTCTGATTAAGGGCTGGCCTATATTCCTCAACCAACTCCTACCCTGCTTTGCATGGGGCACGATAGGTCCGTTCGTTGCGCAGTACGGCAAGGGAATAGGTATTCCTAATGCGGGGATTTTCTTTCTGTTTTGGGCAGGCGGTATTATCGCTTCGCGCGTCTTTGCAGGGAAACTGGTTGACAGGGGCAAGATACACGAGGTAAATGGATCGGCGATGGCTATCGTTGCTATTGCGTTCCTTGTATTTGCTCTGGTTCACAATATTTATGCCTTCTGCATATCGGGACTATTTATCGGTGTGGGATTCGGGATGATGTTTCCGGCGCTGCAAACACTATATATCAATCTTGCCGAAAATAATCAACGAGGAACAGCCAATTCTACTTACCTTATCGGGTTCGACCTCGGGCTGGCACTGGGCATGCTGGTAGGCGGTTACCTTACAGGATATTTCTCTTTCGAAACACTATATATGGTTGCTTCGGGTCTGTGCGCAATAAGTGTCGTTGTATATTGGGCTTGCTCGCGGGTCATCTTTGAGAGAAAAAGGTTGAGGTAGAAACTTTTTTCTATCACTTACTTTCTTTCACATAGCTGTATATCCATTTAATGGTTTTGATATAGATTACCTAGACTTTCTATTTTATTCTCATTGTCATGCTGACGAAGGAAGCATCTAAGTATTCAGGAGATTTTTCACTCCGTTCAAAATGACAAAGAGAATATTTATGTCATAAAAAAATCCAGACAACAGTCTTCACAGCTTCCCTATTATCATATCCATCACCTTTGCTGTTCTTAGTGCAGTGCCTCCGGTAGATGGGCATGTACCGAATCCCCTAAGTTCATTAACGATCGTCTGAATGAGCGGTTGTTGAATATGATCGGGTTGACCGGGCATGAAGAACTGCTCTCTATCGGTTGATGATAAGAGAATAGGCGTAAACTGGAAGGTACTGAAACGAATCGAACCTTCTGTTCCTGTAATGGTTATAGAGTCTTCCCTCGACTTTTCGGACGATACAAAACACCATTCTGCAACGCCTTGCACACCCGATTTAAAATGTAAAATAGCAGACAATGTATCAGCTACATCGTAGTATCCGCCCAGATTGTTACAATAGCCCTTAGCTTCGGAGATCTCACCTAAAAGAAAATCGAGTATATCGAGCGTATGGGGTGCAAGATCGAAAAAATATCCTTCGCCTGCTATCTCGCGCTTTACCCTCCACGTTTGTTGCTGCTTATCCATATCGGAAGCACCGGCAGGACGGAAGAAGCGTACGTCGGCTGTTAAAACTTTACCTATAGCCTGACTGTCGATCAGATCTTTTACTTTCAAGAAATATGGTAATGCACGCCTGTAATGCGCTACAAACAATTTTTGCTTGGCCTGTTTTGCCGCTTCTACCATTTCGAGACATTCGGCATAACTCATAGCCATAGGTTTCTCTACATAAACCGGCTTACCTGCCCGCAACACCCTTATTGCATATTCTTTATGCAAGTGTGGCGGAGTAGCTATATATACAATATCAACTTCCGGATCGCCGATCAGTTGATCGGCATCGGTATAATATCTTCTGACACCATGACGCTTGGCAAAATCTGCTGCTTTTTCTGCATCACGGCGCATAATAGCTCGCAACCACGAATGCTCTATCTCATAAAATGCAGGTCCGCTTTTTCTTTCACATACGGCTCCTGCGCCTATTATACCCCACTTTACATTTTTCATACACCTCTATATTTTGCATAGATACACTTCCGGCTCTTTGCGTGCAGCCATGAGTGGTGTAAATTTTGCTTTTACCGTTTCGTACAATTCGCCCCTAAACGCACGCGAATGCTGCGGGCATAAAGCAATACAACGTGCGCAACGGATACATAAGTCCATATTAGTAACTTTTGTATTACTCCTTGGTATGGCGCTTGTAGGACATTGAATTACACATGTTCCGCAATCGTCGCACTCATCATCACCGGTAGGGACATATCCTCCCAGCGTTGGTTCGCGATAGGGATAATTACCTTTAACATCCGGCAAGCTATATTGTTTATTTTTGTCGTAAGATTGATATAATTGGAAGCATTCTTGCGCAAATTTTTGAATCTTCTGCTTGTCTTCATTATCGGGACGCCCTACAGCAACATCCGAAAAGATAGAATGACGTGCAATAAAAGCACCGGCAGCTATAGGCACAAAGCCATTTGCCTCGGATATATCTTTGAGCTCAAGAAGGGCATCGTCATAATCCCTGTTGCCATACACGCATACCAACACGGCGGGTGTCTTATCTCCTTTTATTTTTTCAAAAGCCTCAACTGCCAATTGAGGTACGCGCCCCGCATAAACAGGAATACCAAATACGGCAAGATCTTGACTCTCGATGTTCAATGTATGGGGGAATCCCATTGTAACGTCATGTTCTTTAATCTTTGTACCCATACCTTTGCCTATCTTGCGGATTATCTTGCGGGTAGACAGGGAAGGACTAAAATAGATAAGATGTATATTTTTCATATCGGTAGTTTTAGAATCGGTATTAAAGTTACAAATAAAAACCCACCTTTATGAGATGGGTCTTATTTTATTATATGCTACATGTCTCTCAATTGCTTTTGGGTTCGGCATAAATATAATATGCTTCATAATCTCCCCAGTTTCCATATTTCTGCACCAAGGCTATATTTGTAGTTCTTGTCTCCCAAACATATCTGGGAGTATAAGCATCCTCTTCTTGTTTAAATATATTATGATACGATTCAACTAGTTTAGCTGCGTCTTTTTCGAGACTTAACTTCGGATCGCCGTATAGCTTCGAGATATAGTTTCGTATCAAAGACTCTTGCTGCTGAGTATAGAAGATCTTTGATAATTCCTCATCACGAACTACTTCCCATGCAGGTTCGAAATAGACATACAAAGAAGGCAGGCCATCGATATATCTTTCTATAAAAGAAATTTCAAACTCCGGTTGCAATACGTTCGCAATCCCTACACGATGGTTGGTAGAGGAAGTAATATCTTTCCAGTTATATCCAAGAAAATCGCGCTTATTGTATACATCAATTTTCACCGAATCGGCTAATATAATCTTACCATCCTTAAAGCCCTCGAGAATAACATGGCTGTGATTCTCTTCATAAAAACTATGCCCCCACTCATTTGTAAAAGACATCCAACCATCGGTATGAGCCAAAAGATTAAGACGCCCCTTTTCGCCCTGTACACGCCAAACCAAAGAGTCGTAACTCTGTATTATATCCAACATTGTACAGTCTCTATGAGGCACCAAGTAAAACACCATCATAGTATGGATATTAGCTTCTTGTGCCTTTGCCTTTAGGCTGATTTGCACCGGAGAGAAATTATTACCGTTGCCGGAATCATCTCCATCATCTTTACCAAGATCATTGCCATCGGAACACGAATATAGGAATAGGAATGCAAGTAAAATGAATAGTGCATGCTTCATAAGTTCATATTATTTAGGCGTTTGTTTCTTTTTTCAAAGTTAACATTTTTTATTCCCCTATGAAGCAATGTAAGCCTTTTTCTTTTATCATTTACCATAAATATGGTATTGCATTCGGCTGAAACACCTTTTATCTTTGTACTGTGTTTTTCATGGTATTAGATTTATGGTTAAAAAAGTTGAGATTGGTTGTCGTGATGACAGCCTTTTTTATTCCTTTTTCTGACCGTCTTCTTTAAAATCTTTTATGGTAATATCTCCGCGGAATGCATGGAGATGTTCCGACTCTGCCTTTTTCATGTCGCTACTCAATCCTTCTACTTTTTTCATAGGGGCTCCCAGCCTGCTATCAAGCATAGACTTATTTTTCAATTTATCGTCATCGTTAAGCATGGTAGTATTTATTAGATTAGCAATTTGAACTCTATTATTTTAAAACAGTACTTAATATCAAATTGTTTCTCGATAGTGCATGAAAACAAGAATATTAACACATAAAGAGTCCTTTTTTCATCTCTCATCATCTAAAAGCCAGGTTACTTCTTATCAATAACTTAACAATTTACCATAAAGATGGTATTGTATTTGTATTGAAGGCGATTTATCTTTGTAATGTATTTTTCATGGTATTAGATTTTAGGTTATACAATTGAAGATTGGTTGTCATGATGACAGCCTTTTTGTTTTTATACAGATAGATAATAAACAAACCGAGAACATTATTCCAATCCGTTTTGTTTAGTCTATATATGTCGAATATTAAATTTATTGAACCATGAAAGAAGATATAACAAAAACACAATCCAAAGAACATAAATTTGAGGGGTACGAACATGCCCGAAAGGTAAAAAACATCAAAAATCCTGTACCTAGCTCCGAAAAATCGGTAAAGGCTGCCACAAACAGAATTAATCCGGATGAGAACACTAATGATAGAGGGTAATTCTGAGGAATAAACCTATTATAACGAAATAAAATCTTGTACCTATTGGTTTATAGGTACAAGATTGAATATTGTGGCTTAAAAAATATTATAACTATTCAATTAGTCATATGGAGAAGGTACATTACTAACTCTAAAAGTATACTCGTAATTCGTTAAAGGAGAGTAACATGTTATACTTTTCGGTCCATATATATACATATTATAAGCAGCTACAGATAACTGATAAACTCCAGCTTTCTTAAAAGTTATATATGCTTTGTTGTTATTAGAGATAATTATAGAAGCAGATGTTGGGGCAATCGCTCCACTAAATAACAAATAATCTCCAGCTACGCTAATTTCTTTTGTTTGGTACAATGACACGGATAGGTCAGCTACAAGAGTCTCAGGTTGTGATCCAAACCAAGGACAATCTGATGAAAAATTAGGTACATCATTATAATAATAACCAACCTCATTTTTATCAATAGGCTTTATATTTGTATCATCTACTTCATTGTCATCGTTACTACACGATACAAAACAAAACAAGAATAAAGAAAAGAAATAAATAATTTTTTTCATAATGTTAAATTTTTAGTTTGACAATCGATTTTATATTTTAATAAAATTATTAAATAATATTTCATTTAACTTAATTTTATTGCCGCATATGACTATTCTTTAACAAAGAAAAGCTTATTTACCTGATGGTTAAAAAAATAAGAAAATGTAAATATGACTTTTTATCTCCTTTTTTATTTATTGAAGAGGGTGAAGAATACTGATTTCTATATCGCCGAATACCGATATAATATACTTTGGATATAAAAACGCCCCACAAGGAACAAACAAAACGGTGTTGGAAATTGCATATCTAAGTCTATAAAAAAGCCTTTTTAAACACAAAAAGCCGCTTCACCAGCGACTTCTCCCGTAGCACAGCGTAAGAGATATATAATCTATTTTCTCTTAATGAAATTAAAACATTATAATCACTTCCCCTTTTTTTATTATTTTGCTATTTTTGAGGTATGGAAAGACTCATTTTTGAAGCCTTCACTATTATAACCCTTCTCTGTGTATTGGTTATTACATTATTGCTTCACTATATCTGATAATATCCATAATAAACTACTTATAAAAGTGTCAATTATGAAAAAGAAAGCACTTATTATCATCTCACTAGTAGCTATTTTATTTAGCTCGTGTGTATCTGTTAAGTCTAACAAAAATGGGATTCCTCCGGGACAAGCAAAAAAAATAACAGGAAGTAAATCTGCTGCTCCATATGCCCCTGGACATAATAAGTAATCAATTTACTTATAGCATTAGGAATTAGAATGTTGTTTGTTTTTTAGACAAACAACATTCTTTCTTATGAATTATATTCGTGTTTATCATTATCAAAAGCCGCTTCATCAGCCGCTTCTCCTGTAGCACTACGTAAGAGGTATATAGTCTATTTTCTCATAATAAAATTAAAACATTATAATCAACTTCCATGTTGTACTTTTGTTTTCATGTGTAGGCATCCTGTTTCCTCTGGATACTGATAATGTAACCGTTTCGAAAGTACCCATGGCTTTCCATACTCCACTTTTGGGACATTTATCACCTGTACGTGCAGTCATACCTAGACGGGGTTTCATCATAATTCTATTCTATTTAATTTCTGAGGAACAAATATAGGCATTCGCTTTTTATGCCCTTTTAGTAGATCACTCAATCAGTTTATTATTTTTCTTTCTGCGAATATACTCCAGTTTTTCTTGAAATACATCACCAATCTTATAAGCTCTGCTTTTAGCCTCATCCGCTACCGATCCGGCAAAAAGGGTATCTACTGTTTCGGTAAAAAGGGACAACCAACGATCAAAATGTTCTTTGTTTATGGGTAGTTGAGCGTGCGGAGGAAATGGAAACCCATTATAAACCGGGTCGCCAAACAATCTGCTTTGCCAGAAAAGATATAGTTTTTCAAGATGTTCATTCCAATGATCTTGTATCTTTTCATTAAATATAGGCCCTATCAAAGTGTCTTTTCTGACTTTACCGTAAAACACATTAACCATTTTTTTTATATCGTCTATATTCTCGATGTCTTTATTTGGATTCATGTCAAATCTAATCTTATTAATAATACACGCACCAAAGATAGGGATTTAAAATGGTTCATATCTCAAAATCAAAATCACTCGCCTCTTCGGATTTGCAATCCGAAGATTAATGAAGTAAGGCTTTCTAACAGCGAAAGCCGCTTCATCAGCGACTTCCCCTGTAGCACATGTTATACTACAAAATTGAGCGATGTTATCATAATAAAATAAGATATTTTACATTAAATGGGAGTCTGTTATTTTATGTTAAAAACGTCCATCGCCAATAAAAAGATAATCTACAAATATAGATTGAGTGTATCTAGGAGTTGATCTCATAATATCATATGAGTTATCATAGATTGACCCATTAACCCTAAATACTCTACTCGAAGAAAGTATGCTTCCATCATTATATTCTATTTCAACCAAAACACTAACATAAATTTCTGGAAAAGTATTTAAGAATGACATATAGAAATCCACAGTATTAGTATCACGTAAATACATATAGCCCGCAGGAAAAATATTATTCCGTAATTTGAGACCACCATTTTCAGTATTAGCACTATACCAGTCATTTTGGATTTGTTCATATTTTAAACCTCGTATTTTTTTATCACTGCTATTAGTAGATATTACATCGCCAACAGTAACTTTATAGTCCTTAATTAAAGGAAGTAAGGCTGGATTGATTATTATTGATTCTTTTTTTACTTCAGGTTTTATGTAAAGATATCGATAAACATCATACATTTCAGTATCTACAGGAACACTATAAGAGCTTACAAAAGAATACTTGTTAATTGTTATTTTCGGTAATTCCTTAAGACCCCAGACACCTAGTACTTCATTATTGTTTAACAGCCCAAGATCTATATTGTCTATAGACTTAATTAACCCATCAAACTTACCAATAATCTCTCCTGTTAATTTAATATTACCACTGAAATCATATCTTTGGATGACAGTTTCCTTTTTTGATGTAAAGAAAGACGCACCACCAAGTAAGCTAGAGGCTATTGAAACTGCCGAATTTATAATTCCTATAGTTCCTATAATACTTTTTGTTGATTTGTTATGTTCATTTAACAATCCGCTAGAGGTAAGATCTCTTGACGTCTTATTATCCTTTTTAAATAAGTTAGCAAAAGTACTCGTTGCCCCTGTAAAGCTAGATGTCATGCTAAGAAAACTTTTCCATGAATCCAAGCTGTTAGAAGTCACTGTTGTCGGAACTACAACTTGACCGGAAAATGTTCCTGTACCTGTTAATTCATATCGATTAATGCTGTATCCTGTAATACTGATAATTGGATTTTGGTTTAAAGTGCCATAAGGTAATTCAAAAGTAAAACAATTCCAACCTTGATAAAGAGGACCTTCGGAGCTGATTACATTCGGAATGACAATATTTGATGTTATTGCATACGTCTGTCCCTGACTGCTTAGATTGGAGACTCTTTCATTAGCCGGCAAAAGAGAAGAAGGTTGTGATGTACTTAAAACCCACTTCACATTCTGGTTTTGTTCTGCCGCATCAGAGAAATAAAAACCTTTCAGAATACCTGTTTTCTTGTTATAAAAAAGCATATAATTAGGTTCTGCAAGATTCAATCTCTCCAACGTATGTCCTAACATTATCCATCCATCCTCCTTTTTAACATCTATTCTAATATTTTCTGGGATTCTCATCGAATTTCCAAAATTAATATACCAAGGAGGATCAATTTCACCTTCTCTATTGAGGAAGATGTTATTCACTTTACTCCAATCATCCCAATAATAATATAAATTGGGATTACTGGAAGATTCTTTTCCTAAAATAGGACTGACCATACCTTTGGTCGTTTTCTCATTAGAATAATCATCTGTTACCAATTCATTTTCACTATCAGTACAGCCAAGCAGTAAAGCTGCTATTGATAGAATAGTCATGTAGAGATTCTTTTTCATAGGCATAGAATTTTATTTAATAAAAAATTAAGCTGGCAGAAATTCTTCTGCATAATAGATACTTTTATATTAAGTTATTCTAGGCAAATATTTAGAATTCGTATTAGTAGGTATATATATTTAACGAATCTAAATAAACGATTGTTCATTCTCGCCTCTTCGGATTTGCAATCCGAAGATTAATGAAGTAAGGCTTTCTAACAGCGAAAGCCGCTTCATCAGCAGCTTCCCCTGTAGCACAGCCGGGAATTTGTTATTTTCTTTATATCAATTACTTACATATATATGTCCGAAATAGAGCCGAGACAGTAATTAAATAAGGCTTATTTGCCTTGCCACTACCTTGCAAACAATAAAGATCTGATATATGTCTGAGAGCTCCATTTTAAAGTCCGGATATATCGGATTAAATGAATGGCAAATAATATATCCTTCTTCTGTATTTATTTCTTTAATCTGCTTTAGTACATTCCCTTCTCTTGACGTAATTACAAACACAGTCTTCTTGATTGGTAGGTCTTTTACCTGAAAATCTTTCTTCTCTTTAATAAGGACTTCATCACCATCGCATAAAGAACGCTTAGTTCCATCATCCATAGAATCTCCATCAACTCTTACGACTAGAAAACCGCCATTCTTATACTCTTTAGGGACCAACCTTATATGCGTCTCAGGTAATAAATCTATATCAGCACCACCAAGCCTTCCGGCACTTGCTCGGAGATCAACATACTCTACCATCATATAATCACCTTCTGCTTTTGGTGTAATTTCGCTTTTTGTTTTTAGCATGTCTCCTTCTCCGGTAAGCAACCAATCTTCATTAAATATACTATTAAAATATTTATTGAATTTTTCTACAAACCCACGAGTTAAATATTCAGAGTCTCCATTAAATGCTTTAGATAAATTGCTTGTTGCAATATTCAGTTTCAAAGAAACGTCTTTTTGTGTATGAACGATTCCTTTGCTCTTAAGATACTCAAAAGCAATTCTTATTGGTAAATTTTCTTTTTCCATAGTTAAAATCCAAATACACTAATAATTATTAGTATATATATTGTATATTTGTATTGTAATCAATTGGGGCGATTGCAATAAATTAAGAAATTAGGTTTAAACCTTGAGAGCAGTATGCAACCCCAATTTGTATGCTGCTTTCTGTTTTAATATTTATGTTTTATGTTGTATTGTATTTTATCCGGGATAATTATTATATTGATATTAATAATTATATATCAAAGGTGCATTATAAATAGATCAATGATAAATCACGATAAGCTATTGTTATTATCAAAAGTAATAAAGATGGATATTAAAAATAATCCAAAAATCGATACTATAACATTAGCCAATCGTATTTATGAAACATGCAAAAGCATGGGAATTGAAAATATATCAATACGTAAACTCCCAAACTTCTTTTATAAATAAATCAACTTATTTATCCTTAGGTGGACTCGTCCTGCCCGGTTTTGGATTTGATTTATCTTGTTTATATTTATCATCATTTGGTCTAGTGTTTGTAGGAATATCAGTCCTACCTGGCTTTGGGTTTAGAGAATAAGTCTTTACCTTTCCTTTGTTAGTATTATTTCCCATCATAATTATATATTGAGTTTAAATATTCTATCTGTTTTTCAACAGACCTTTTATATTCCTTGCTATTATTGGATATATTACCAAAAATAATGCTTCCTTCTATCTTATTATCAGCAAAATTAGAGTTTACCTCCTTAAGCATTAATAAAGCTTTCTTTTCATTTATTTCATCAGATCTATATAATGCAAATATATTATGCAATGAGTCTGAATACCTTATATAGTCTCCATACAATTTTGATAATTTAGACATCTCGTTTGCGCTCCTTATCCATATCGAACTAAATTGATTAAATATTATTGATATAGCAGCTAAAAAAGGTAAAAGTATAGACAATACTTTTGATATAATATTTCCATTCATAATCTGAATGATAGCTGATAATCCTCCACCACTAGACAATAAAGCTAGTATCCCAGAATATAATTTTTGTCTTCTAGTTTGGGTATCTATTAATTCTTCTATATAAAATACAGTTACAATCCCGGCTTCCAATTCCCTGTAAATTCTTACCTCAGTATCTCTATTTTCCATCCCCAAATTTTAAGTTAAAACGCTACGTATTCTTAAATAAAGTTAAACACTAATAATAATTAGTGTATTTATTTTTAATACTAATTATAGTTAGTATATTTGCAGTATAAACATGTGCAAATTTAATAATAATAATTAGATATGAAAGCAGAAATACTTGTAAAGCACAATTATATCACTGAGATAGCAAAAGTTGTAGGACTACACCGAAATACTGTATCCGCACAATTAAAAGGTGGTGTATATTCTAAGAAAGCAGAGGAGACAAGAAAAATTGCCATTGAGAAATTTGGAGGTGTAGAACTTAAAGTTGAGGACTAATCATGGACGCTTTACTTACAAATAAAGATGTAATGAGAATATTCTCTATATCGGATGAAACGATTCCACGATTGAGAAAACAAGGTCTGCAATATCTGAAAGTAGGTTCTGAGTATCGCTATAAACTAGAATGGATAGAGGATTATATAAATAAGAAATCATCATTATCACTAAATACAAAATAACCATGGGAGCACTAAAAATAGATATACAGGATTTCAAACCTTGTCTTACAGATGAGTCGATAGACAAACTAGTGAAGCTTATTATGTCTGATTTGGATATCTACAGCTATGAAGGACATAGACTAAGATCGTTCGAATGTACTAATGGTATTAGAGTAGATGTAGAAGCTAATTATAGAGGCTCTAAATATCGCAGTATACAACTTAAAAACGTATATGTTATGTATAAGGTAGATGATGATTGGAAGTCTATCGAGGAGTACAAAGGAAGACTTAACAGCCTACTATCTGATGGTATCGGCGAACTGAATTATAAGGAAGAGGAAGAGTACGAAACTGAAAAGCAATATTCATGAAAAAGAAAAGCATAAACCCGCTAAAGACAATACTCATTGCAGCTATCATGTTAGGTTGCCTTGGTTATATGGTTAAATGTGCAATAGACTGCAAAAGGCAAGTAGAAGCTCTTACTGAAATGAAACAACACGAAGTACCCACATATCAAATAAAATAACTATGGAACTCTTATTCGCACTTTTATCATTCGCATTATTCATTGTAATAGTTGGCATAGTAACAGGCATATTTCTTTACTGCATATCCTACTACCAAGCAGATGAAATAGACCCTAACGATGAAACTTTCCTAAAGTAATATATCCTTAAAAATTAGCTGCAATGGTTTTCTAAGTGGTTCGATTCCACTTGCAGCACAAATAAAGAGTTCTTGCCGTACTGTAAAGCTTTCACTCGCTAAAAATATAACCGAGGTCTTAAAAGAAAGTGACAAGAAAGAATGAAATGATAATCGCATATCGAAAGATTAAATGACTTTGGGGTATGGTGGAAAAGTAACCCTATGCGAATAGATAATAAAGGATGCTATGTAGCTCAGGTGGACAGAGCGCAGGTCGCAGTAATGCACCCAAAAAGAAACGGGTCGGAGGTTCGAGTCCTCCCATAGCAGCTAAAAGCTACTTCAACTAACTAATTACATTTTCAAATAATATTAATAAGGTAGCTTTTATCTCGTATCATACCGAGCAAGTACTCGATATGATAGTAAGCGTTTACATCGGAACACGCACGAGAACGATACTCTTAAAAGAGTGATTTTTATATTTATAATTAATGTTTCGAGTAGTGTTGTCTGTGAAGATAGCACTGCTTATTTTAAAGAGAGTAATGGAAATATAAACAAATAAAGATATGGAAAAAGAAAAATTGTATTTCAGCAATGAAGATGATACTCACTGTTATGAACTAGAATATCATATTAATTCTGCTAAAGAAGAAGGTTTAGATGAAATAGAACTAATTGAGGCTATATATTCTCAAAAAGAAAATCATATATGGTGTTCTTATCTTGGAGAAGTTGTTGAACGAAACGAATGCAAAAAACAAGAATGCGAACTGTATCATTCTAAAAGTGGTAGAGGGGTTTGTGAGCATAGAGGAAATTATTATCTGCATGGAGAAAAAGTTAAATTTAATATTAACCAGTGAAAGGAGGTGTTCAAATATGCCTGTAGTAATTTAAAAGGATATATAAATTGAAATTTACAGTAACGCCTCACAGCGGTGGGGCATATTCGGGTAACATAGCTTAATGGCAAAGCAACGGTTAGCTACCGTGATGATGGTTCGATTCCTCTGTTATCCACTACTTTGCTAAAAGCAATTAGAATTTGCATTTAGGCATTCTGAGTTGTGATAATTCGGAATGCTTTTTAATTGAATAGTAAAAACTTAAATATATGGGAACGGAAGAACTAAAAGAAAAATATGGGTTTCCAACATCTGAAGGTTTATTGAAGATAGATCAACAACCTAATTATAATTGTGATTACATAGATAAAGTAATTAAGGACTTTAATGTAACCCTTAGAAACGTATTAGGTGAAATCGATTATGCAGACATCACCGATGAAGATAAGAAGAACATAAAATGGTATACGAATGACTTTGAAAACTTTGTAGACAATTTTGAGGAACTAAGATCAAGATTACAAAATTTAAGGGATTGGGGTCAGCAATGGA
>JAEZGN010000016.1 GCA_023437305.1 Bacteroidota bacterium | reverse complement strand
TTGGCTATGGGGAGGTGTTTTTTATTGAGAAAATCAATTATTTTTATTCAAATATAAGGTTAGCCTCTTATTCGTTTTCTGTTTTTTTAAGATCAGTATCCCGATTATTTTTTATATATTTACAAACCGGAATCATTTATACAAACGCAATAGCACCCTTTTAGCTGTACCAGTGTTTGCTCCGGATATGATTAGATAAATATCGTTGTGATATATTTTATAAACAGATAAGATAAATTTTTGAGTCTTATCTAATTTAGCTTAATTTTCATTTAAGCTTGTCTTTTTGCCTCTTAACTGATTGTAATTATTCAGCTAGTGGCATTTATGCCTCTACAAAATATATATTAAATGACCTACGCTTATATTATAAATAAGTGTAGTTTAAAAACTTAACTATAATATGAATAAATCCCGAAATCAATTAAAAACTTACACGTTACACAATTATCAATCTATACCTCAAATAGCCAACATTCCAAAGGAGTTTGTAAAGGATATTGAAGTTGTAGGAAGAGTACTACCATTCAAAACAAATAATTATGTAATAGATGAACTGATAGATTGGGATAATATCGACACAGATCCGATATTTACATTAAATTTTCCAAGAAAAGGAATGCTTGATAAAAAGCATTATGCGATAGTTGAACAGTTATTGGATGACAATGTTGAAAAATCTATTATTGAAGATAAAATACACAAAATACGTCTTTCTTTAAACCCAAATCCTGCGGGTCAGGAGCACAATGTACCATCTTTAGGAGAAATAAAGCTGAAAGGTATTCAACACAAATACCCCGAAACGGTATTGTTCTTTCCCAGTCAGGGACAAACTTGCCATGCTTATTGTACATTTTGTTTTAGATGGCCTCAATTCTCAGGGATGAGCGAATTGAAATTTGCAATGAAAGAAGTAGATCTGTTACTTAAGTATTTGCGAGTTCATAAAGAGGTTACAGATGTTTTGTTTACGGGTGGAGATCCAATGGTAATGAATGCTGCTATTCTCGGTAGTTACATCAAACCATTATTAACATCCGATTTTGATCATATTCGTTCTATCCGTATCGGTACAAAGTCATTAGCCTACTGGCCATATAGATACCTTACGGATTCTGATAGTGATGATATTATCCGGTTATTTGAAGAAATTAACAAATCAGGGAAGAACTTATCGATTCAAGCTCACTTTAATCATCCACGAGAGCTTTCTACCGATGCTGTTAAACACGCGATTTTACGAATAAAGAATACCGGTGCACAGATACGGACACAATCACCTCTACTAAAACATATCAATGATAAGCCTGAAACATGGGCGCAGATGTGGCGTGAGCAAGTTGATCTGGGTTGTATCCCTTATTATATGTTTATAGCTAGAGATACCGGTTCTAAGCAATACTTTGAACTTTCACTGGAAAAGTGTTGGAATATATTTCGTAGAGCATACCGGCAGGTGAGTGGTCTATGCAGGACGGTAAGAGGTCCAAGTATGAGCGATCATGCCGGAAAAATACAAGTATTGGGCGTACAGAAGGTGAAAGGAGAAAAGGTGTTTGTTCTTCGTTTTATTCAAGGACGTAATCCTAAATGGGTACATATCCCGTTTTTTGCTGAATATAATCCTAAAGCAACTTGGTTTAATCAGCTTAAACCGGCATTCGGTGAAGACAAATTCTTCTTTGAAGAAGACCGTCATAAACTTATCGATACGAAACCGTTTCTGTTTGAATAATATAGAAATATCAGGAAAAGATACTAATTGAATAATATTTAAAAAGCCGACTTTTGGTCGGCTTTGATTTTATAATGTAAATCTGCTATTTTACACCAGTCACGGTAATTGAATAAATACCGACATTGCCCTTTTTATATTTCTCAATTGTCGATTCATCCAGATGTTCTTGTAAGACATCATCAGGAATGACTACCGTTTTTGTTCGTTCAATCTTTATATCAGTAAAATTAGCCTTTTTGATCTCACCTAAATAATCGTCTTTTTGTATGGCACTGGCTATACAGCCCGCATACATGGAAGCATTATCTGTAAACTCTTTAGGGAATATACCATTTAGCACAACATCGGAAATACAGAAATGACCTCCATGTTTCAATACCCGATGTATTTCTTTAAATATTTTATCTTTTTCTGGTAACAGATTTAAAACACAATTACTTACTACAACATCTATAGAGCTATCAGGTAAAGGCATATTTTCTATATCTCCCTCAATAAACTCGACATTGGTATATCCTCGCTTAGTCGCATTCTTTCGTGCTTTTTCTATCATCTGTGGTGAAAAGTCGATGCCGATTACTTTTCCTGTCTCTCCGACTTCTGCCCTGGCTATAAAACAGTCGTTACCCGCACCTGAGCCTAAGTCTAAGACTGTATAACCTTCTTTGATATCAGCATACTCTGTTGGCAATCCACAGCCTACTCCTAAGTCTGCATCTGCTTCATATCCATTAAGCCCACTGTAATCTTCGCTCATGATCGTAAAGACCTTTTTTGAAGGAGTAGCAGGATTCGACCCACAACAGCAACCGGATTTTAAAGAATCGCTGTTCAGAGCCAATTCACTATATCGTTGTTTTACCAAAGCTTTCCTTTCTTCGTTTGTGTTCATATTCAAAGTGTTATGTTTTTTTTATTTATAATATTTTTTTCTTAGCCAAAAGGCAATGTTTACCAACAGTATAAGTGCAGGTACTTCGACAAGCGGACCGACTACCCCAGCAAAGGCTTGCCCGCTATGTAATCCGAAGACTCCAATAGCAACGGCAATAGCCAGTTCAAAGTTATTGCCTGTAGCAGTAAATGCTATCGAAGCATTTTTATCGTAAGATGCTCCCATTAATTTTCCTGCAAAGAAGCTGAGGAAGAACATGACTACGAAATAGATCAATAACGGTATGGCTATACGTACCATATCCAATGGTATTTGTACGATCAGTTCACCTTTTAGGCTAAACATTAATACAATGGTAAATAGTAAGGCGATTAAAGTAATGGGAGAGATTGCAGGGATAAACTTTTCTTTATACCATTGTTCACCTTTGATTTTAACTAATATCAAACGGCTTAGGATAGCCATTAGAAATGGAATGCCCAAGTAGATAGCAACTGTTTCGGCAATTGTTTCTATGGATATATCAACAATTACACCTTCGAAGCCAAATAACGGAGGTAGCTTTGTTACAAATAACCATGCATAGAAACTATAAAAGAACACTTGAAAGAGACTATTTAGGGCAACCAATCCCGCCCCATATTCCGTATTACCTTCAGCCAGGTCGTTCCATACAAGCACCATTGCAATACATCGAGCAAGACCTATCAGAATAACCCCAACCATATATTCGGGATAATCGTGTAAAAAGAGAATGGCAAGTAAGAACATTAAGGCAGGCCCTATAATCCAATTTAGGATTAACGAAATAGATAATATCTTTACGTTGGAAAATACTTTCGGTAGTTGTTTGTAATCCACTTTTGCCAATGGTGGATACATCATTAGAATAAGACCTATTGCTAAAGGTATATTTGTTGTCCCGCTCGACATAGAATCTATATAGTTGCTAAAAGACGGAATAAAATACCCCAATCCTACACCGATAGCCATCGCAAGGAATATCCAAAGTGTTAAGTTCTTATCTAAAAAACTCATTTTCTTTTTACTCATGACTTTTTATCTTATCGGTGTATAATTCGTAAAATGCTTTTTTGATTTCATCCCTTACCCTGATATACTCAGATTGAATAAATTCGGGTGTTCCCGTAGCTTCGGACGGATCATCAAAACCGATATGTAGACGGTTCCTTACTTTTCCTGAAAATGCAGGACAGCTTTCATTTGCACCCCCGCAAACAGTAATCACATAGTCCCATTCATCATTCATATATTGCTCTACACTATCGGATGTATGGTTCGAAATATCTACGCCTGCATCCTGCATGACTTCTATTGCCTTCGGATTTACTTTTCCGCTCGCTTTTGTCCCTGCGGAATAAACATGCAATGAAGGATCGAATGATTGCAAAAATCCGTGTGCCATCTGGCTACGGCAACTATTTCCAGTACACAAAATTAAAATTCTCATATTGTTTATAATTTCGTATTTACACTAACAGTTCTTATTTCGTAGAATAACGAATATGTGTCTTAAAAAAATATCAGGATACAACTTTTGACATTTTATAGTTTGTCATAGAGACACCAATACAAACGATCTGTTGTTCTACAATAACATAGCCTTTTTTTGAAAAGAAAGGTTGGGCTGTAATACTGACATCAGCAGTTATTTCTGAAATATCTTTCAACAGTGCATATTCTTCAATCTTTTTAAGTAAGAATGACGCAACACCTTTTCCCTGATAATCTTTATGAACAAACATAGAATTTAAATAACCTGACAATTTTAGGGCTGCAAACCCTAATATTGTATTATTCTTCTCGGCAATTATAAAGTATTGTTCATTTATCCGTTCTTCCCATATATTGGTATCTTCTCCCTTTGCAGCCCAACACTCAACTTGTTCGGAAGTATAGTCTCTTGAATTAACTGAAATAATTGTTGAACGGAACAGCTCTTTAATAGCAGGGATATCTTTTGGGGTTGCAAACCTGATGTTCATAATATTAGCAAATATCGTCTGTTTTCTGTAATTGAGTAAAAAAGCTACTAAACAATTTTTTAGCTTTATTCCAATTCTCGCTATTGATACAATACTTCACAGTGGGTAATGTGATTGTCCCTTGTATTAATCCTGCATCTTTCAATTCTTTCAAATGCTGTGAAAGTGTACTTTTGGCTATGGGTAATACTTCCGACATATCGCCATGATAGCAGCATGATTGATTGGCAAGCATTTCAAGGATAGCAATGCGAATAGGATGTCCTAATGCTTTCGCAAAGCGTGCAAGTTGTTCCTGATCGGCAGTTAATTCTTTTTTTAACATTGAATTGATATTTTATGTTCGCAAATATACGAATAATGTTTAAATTCGTATATCTACGAACAAGTTTTTAATATAAATAATGATTTAATTCATTCAGAAATAAATCATTGCCAAAAATTGAAAAAATGATGAACCGGCCCATGTCCTTTCCCTATTTTGTATTCTGCTCCGGCCAATATAGCTTTATTTATATATTCCTTCGCTTTCATTATAGCATCGTTGAGCGAGATACCATGAGCTAGATAAGCCGCTATGGCAGAAGAAAATGTACAGCCTGTACCATGTGTATTTAGTGTTTTAATTCGCTTAGAACTCAGATGTATAATTTCATCTGTTTCAGCGTTATAAAAGACATCTACTAACTCATCATTTGTCAAATGTCCGGCTTTCAGAAGTACAGAAACTGATCTATCGAAAGATAAATCTTTGATAACTAAAGGTAAATCCTCTTGTGCTTGTATTTTTTTTCCTAATAATATCTCGGCTTCAGGTATATTGGGCGTTATTACCCGCACAAAAGGAATAAGCTCATTTTTTAATGTTTGGATGGCTTCATCTTGCAGCAATTTATCGCCTGATGTAGCTACCATAACAGGGTCTAATACAATGTTTTTTATATTATAGTGCGATAATGTTTCTTTTACAGTACGTATAAGTTCAGAGGAATGTAGCATCCCTATTTTTATAGCATCCGCACCAATATCGTCTAGTACAGATTTGATTTGTCCTGCTACAAATGGAACCGGAATAGGATGTACACCTGTTACTCCAACCGTATTTTCGTCTACTACCGCCACTATTGCTGTTGCTCCATAACATCCACAAGCAGAAAAAGTTTTGAGGTCCGCCTGAATGCCGGCTCCTCCACTAGGGTCGCTTCCTGCTATAGATAACACTCGCTTATATTGTTTTTCCATCTTCTTTCATTATTTAAATTATCCACTTTTCTTGTTTATATGCACTGTCCCAAAACATCCATTCCAGTTTGGAGCACATCACAAATGCATCGGTCATAGCCTTTTTTTGCGCTTCGGTACATTGTGCGGCAACTTCATCGCAAATAGTAATGGCTCTCGATACAGATTCTTCGAAACCATCTCCGCCGTAAGTGTTTATCCAACTCTGATATGGATTATACCCTTCAGTTTGATTTTTTAATATGTAGTCTCCTACTTTCTTATAAATCCAAAAACAAGGTAAAACAGCTGCTAATGCTACTTCGATAGGAGCATGGGCTAATTGTTTATGAAGGAATGATGTATATAACAGACAGGTTGGCGATGCTTCACCATTTTGATCTTCCATTTCGTGCAGAAAAGATTCATGCAATGCATTTTCTACATCTATACTCTCGCTGGCAAAGTTGACAAACGCAGTAGTATACTCAGTATTGTCCAGCTTTGAAGCAATGCCTATCAATATTTTCCCGTATTCAGCCAGATATAAGGCATCCTGTCTGATGTAGAATATAAATTGCTCTTTTGTTAACTTTCCGTTTATTAATTCTTCTATAAATGGTAATTCGAGTATTTTATCATAAACAGGTTTTGCGGAAACCCATGCTTCTTCACTCCACTTCATTTTATTCTTTATTTTTTGATTCGATTATAATTTCTAATAATTCCGATGCTGCTAATCTGGGATTGTCAGCAGACATAATAGCCGATACTACGGAAATCCCGCCTGCCCCCGCACGAATAACATCTTCTGTATTTGATTTATTGATTCCTCCTATGCCCACACTCGGATGGTTCGATATTTGAGTTATATCATGTACTCCGCTTAACCCTAAAGCTTGTGCGGTGTCGGTCTTGGTTAAAGTTCCGAAAACAGGGGATATGCCAATATAATCTACGTCCAGCTTGTTGGCTTCAATAGCATCTTGTATATTCTCTACCGATAAGCCAATAATTTTATTTTTTCCTAAGATCTTGCGTGCTATATGATAGGGAATATCCTCTTGACCGATATGCAGTCCTTCTGCATCACAAGCTAGTGCAATATCTAGCCTATCATTGATTATAAGTGGTATATTATAAGGTTTCAGACATTTTTTTAGTCTCAAAGCTTGGTTGTAAAACTCTTTCGAAGAGCACGCTTTTTCTCTTAATTGCACCATGGTTACACCACCCTTTACAGCTTCTTCTACAACAACCTCTAATGGTCTGTCGAGGGATAATGAACGGTCGGTAACCAAGTATAAGGCTAGGTCAAACTCTTTCATAGTCTGATGTTTTTTCTTACCACATCTTCATTGATATTGAATAATGTATCGAGAAAGTTTACTTGCAGGCTTCCATTTCCTTTCGAGTGTGCAGCGGCAACTTCTCCACATATTCCCATCACAGACATCCCATGTGTGGCGGCCTCGAGCAGATTTTTATTTACTGCTGCAAAAGCTGCAACCACGGCTGTAGCTGTGCATCCCATTCCTGTGACTTTCGCCATCATTGGATTACCGTTTTTTACAGTTTCAACAGTTATGCCATCGGTTATATAATCAGTTTCGCCGCTGATAACAACTATTGCTTTTGTGTGACAAGCTAATGCTTTTGCCGAATTTAATGCAGCGTCTGAAGTACTTGTACTATCTACTCCTTTGGTCTGAGCCTGAGTATCTGACAAGGCTATTATTTCCGAGGCATTCCCCCGTATAATCGATGGTTTACATTCTTCTATCAATTGTTTGCATACTTCCGAACGGTATGATGTGGCTCCGGCTCCAACCGGATCGAATACAATCGGTGTAGATTTATTTAATGCTGTATTCCCTGCTATAAGCATAGCCTCTACCCATAGAGCCTCTAATGTACCGATATTGATGACCAATGATGAGGCTATATTTGTCATTTCTGCCACTTCGTCTACTGAATGTGCCATTACAGGAGATGCTCCTATAGCCAGTAAGGCGTTGGCTGTATTGTTCATTACTACATAATTAGTTATGTTATGTATAAGCGGTGATTGTTTTCGGATCAGATTCAGATCTCGTATAAGAGATTCGATATTTATCATAATTATTTATTTTATGTATAGATATTTGTTTTTTACAATAAAAAAAGCCGCTTCATATCTATGAAACGGCTTGATTAATACTTTATATATAGTATTATTTATATCTTCTATTCATTCCGTTTCCCTACGATGCCAATTACAGCATATCAGGTTCAAGGGTCTAATCTCAGCTCTTATAAAAAGAACACCCCTAACAGAGATGAAACAAATTTACATATAAATATTGACAATGAAGGATATTCTTGCGACTCATTATGAGCTAATCTTTACTTATTTGTTATTTAATGTTATTTATTAAATTTTCATATATTATTTCTTTTAGAATTATTTTCTTATGGAAAATATTCGTTATCTTTGTAGCATCATAATATAAGAATAACTAAATATGCAAATTATAAAAAACAATTGGACATACCTCTTGGGAGCTCTTATTGGAGCTATAGGCGGATATATGTATTGGAGGTATATCGGCTGTAGTACCGGTACTTGTCCCATAACGTCATCACCTACTATCAGTACTCTATACGGAGTATTGTTGGGTGGTTTATTCGGCGGAATATTTAAAAAGAATAAAGTAAAGAAACAGTAACAAAATAAATAATATGGCAGGATTTCTTAGCAGATTTTTCGGACTAGAGGACAAAGCTGACTTCAAAGCTCTCTTAGAGGATGGTGCTATACTTTTAGATGTTCGTACAAAAGAAGAGTATAAACAAGGGGCGGCCACCAATTCTATTAATATCTCGTTGGATAGTTTAAGCAGTAATTTATCGAAACTGAAAAATAATAAACCGATTATTGCTGTATGTGCCAGTGGCATGCGTAGCCGCAGTGCAGTCGCTCTTTTAAGAAATAAAGGTTTTCAAGAAGTATATAATGGCGGAAGTTGGTCTAATTTTAAATAAATAACATAATGAATCGCATATTGAAGAATTGGAATTTTGCACGGATCGTTCGTTTACTATTGGGAGTACTCATGGCTATCTATTCAATGATTTCACAGAATTATATATTTCTGGTCTTTGGAGGATGGCTCCTTTTTCAGGCAATTATGAATATTTCCTGTTGTGGTTCCGGAGAATGCTATACAGATACTAAGCTCAAAGAAAATATTTATGGTGATCAGATAAAAAAATATAAACCGGATTAAAAATGAAATATACAATACTATTTTCACTCATGGCATTATTGCTTATTTCTTGTAATAACAAGGTAGAAACAAAAGATCAAATAGAAGAAACAATTAAAAAAGAAAATAAAATGACAACAATACATTTAACAAAAGCTGAATTCTTATCAAAAGTTGCTAATTTTGAAACAAATCCTACCGAATGGAAATATTTGGGGGATAAGCCGGCATTAATCGATTTTTATGCTGACTGGTGTGGTCCTTGTAAGGCTATAGCTCCGGTGTTGGAAGAATTGGCTGCAGAATATGGAGACCGTATATATATTTATAAGATAAATACGGAAACAGAGCCTGAACTTGCTGCTGTCTTCGGAATAAGAAGTATACCATCTTTACTCTTTGTTCCGATGAATGCACAACCTCAGATGGCTGCAGGAGCATTACCCAAGCAGCAATTAAAGGAAGCTATTGATAATCTTTTATTAAAAGAATAACAGTAAATATAAACTTATACTAAAATGGCAGACAATATAAATAATTCGCAAGTAAGAACATTATGTCAGATCAGAGATGTGTATCGGGCGATTTATGACTTTGAACTAAACTTTCAACAATTATATGATCTTGGTCTGAATGAAGGAATGCTACTCTGTTCGCTAAATGCTCAAAAATATTCATCAAATGAATTGGCGAGTGTATTGGGGCTGAGTAATTCGAATACATCGAAAGTGATAAAGTCGGTTGAGAAGAAAGGTCTTATCCGCCGTATTGTAGGTAAGGAAGATAAGCGCCAGATGTATTTTGCCTTGACTGATTTGGGTAAGAAAAAGCTTGAATCGATAAAATGTGCTGAGTTCGATATTCCCGAAACGCTAAAACCTGTAGTCAAATTATAATTGTAGGCTATGAAGACAATTATAAATGTAGAAAATATACAGTGTAATAGCTGTGCACGGTCTATAGGTAAAGAAATAGGTGTCATTCCCGGAGTATATGGTGTGAATGTGGATATTGCTAATAAAGCTATTGTTCTTGATCACACAGAAGAAATCACAGAAAAAGAACTTCAGGAAAAATTTGAAAACATATATTGATATATAAAGTAAACAGAGGCAACGGTAAATGATAACCGTTGCCTCTATTTTTATTTATATCTTTTTTCCGATAAAGCGTATTACCGAGGCTTTTCCATTATGCCCTATACCTTCTGCCAATTCTATTTCTTTTTCTTCTAAAAGATCGACCTGTAAAGAATCAAAGATCGAGAGGATCTCTTGCTTCGAATACATCATTTCCACATGTGGAGGCCCCCCCGCCAATGGATTTTGTTGCTGGTATTTTACATGCTCTTTACTGAATCCTTCGATAATAATATGCCCTCCAATTTTCAAAAAAGGTAATAATGATCTGTGATATTTTGCTTTTAACTGTTCCGGTAGGTGAACATAGGTAAGAGCAATTACATCGTAAGAGTCAACTATATAGTTTTGTGCAATATCTTCGAAATTCATTACCTTATACGAAATGTCGACACTATTCTTATTTGCTAATCGTAGAGCTTTCTCTTTAGCCTGTTGGCTTTGATCGAAAGCGTCTACACTCCATCCCCTTGTTGCTGCATATACACCATTTCGTCCCTCCCCATCAGCCGGAAGAAGAATTTTTCCTGTAGGAAGCGTATCGATGACTTGCTTGAAAAATAGATTCGGGGTTTCTCCGTAGCGGTATTTTTCAATATTATAACTTTCGTCCCATTTATTATTCATAGTCATTCTTTTTTTAATTAGTATGCACTGAAGAAATTGGGTTTTATCGTAAATCCTATCCTTACCTGATTTGTATATTTCTTATAATTCAGCAAGCCTTCTCCATAACCGGCATAATAATCCAAAGTTAAGTATTGATTTGAATTTTTAGACACTCTAAATGATAAAGATGTATGTAAGTTAGGGTTTATAATCTTATCTCGAGGCATTATATTAAGGCTAAACCACCATAGATTTTCCTTATCTATATAATTGACCGCAAAAATGCCATATCCTTTGTAGCGCAATAAATCTTTATTATTACCACCATCTACATAGGGCAGATATATTTGAGCTTTAGCCGATAATCGCATATTGTAAAAGTATTTAGCTGACAGATTTATATAATTCCAACTACGGGAATCTTCTCCCGCTTTACCATTCGATTCGTGTTCCAAAGAAATCATCATTGCCCCTTTCAGCTTGTTGTCTTTTATCACATACCTGCCAATGCCTATTCCCGGATTATAATTTGTATCGCGGAAAGGACTTGATTCGTCGTAAATATCCCAAAATGATTTCTGAGAATAAGTAATGTATAAGAATGAGTTGAAAGGAAGTACACTTCTGGTAACTTTGTGGCGAATGCTAAACTGAAAAAATGCATCCGCTGTTTTGCGGGTTACCGATTTATTTAAAGGGATTCCGGTTACCATATAATTATCCTTATATACCGCAAAAGGTGTCTGCTTGTCGAGTACAGATCTTACAAGGTCTTCCGAAACTTCAATTGGTTTATGTCTCAATACATTTATCGACTGCATCTCATTCAGATAGTTATTCCGAAGCGAAATACTATCTACTTGTAAGATCGTATTTTCCTGTGAGTAGACGCTGGGAATGTGTATAATGAGGATAAACAATATGATTATTGTATAAAATATTGTTTTCATATCTAAAAAAGAGAGCAAAAGACGATTTCTGTATTCGGTTTTTGCTCTCTCATGTTTAATTAATCAATTTACCGTTTAACATTCAGTTTATCGAGCAAGATTTCCAACGGACAAAATTTAGTGAACGAAGACTGTATAAGATTCACACCAACAAATGCAGGTAAGAACAGCCATCCGATAGAAACAAAATAAGCTAGAGAAATGCCTGTTAAAACCGTCGTTCCCGCTACTATCCGTACAATGTATTCACGTTTCATAATTAAATAAGTTTAGAAAAATTCTCTACATCTAGGACAAAAGCATGTACAGGAAAAGGACTTTTTGTTTCAATATTGCAATTATCAATTTCTAAAATAGCCTTGTCTGCTATTTCTTTTGTTACAAAGCTGAAAAGCATTATCGAATTAGTTTTTGCATTACTTCCATTCGCTGCAAACCAACCCAAGTTTTCTTCCTTCTTTTTGTATCCGGTGATATTGGTTACACTAAACCGTTTTACTCCGGCATCATGGAGCAGGCTTCCCACCTGTTCCTGATATTCCTTTATACTTAATACAACTAATAGCTTCATAATCATTTTACTTTCTTTTTCAGCATTTTGAAATACAACAACGGCACAACAATCAGTGTCAGTACAGTAGAGGTTATTGTTCCACCCATCAAAGAAATTGCCAGACCTTGAAAAATGGGATCGAATAGAATGACGATTGCCCCCAAAACTACGCCTCCGGCAGTCAGTATGATAGGCGTGGTGCGTACAGCTCCGGCTTCAATAACAGCTTGTTTTAAAGGAATACCATCTTTGAGCCGTATGTCAATAAAGTCGATAAGCAGTACCGAGTTTCGTACCATAATTCCGGCTAATGCAATGAATCCAATCATAGACGGGGCACTAAAGTAAGCTCCCATAATCCAGTGGCCGAAAATAATACCAATCAATGATAGAGGTATAGCAGCCAACTGTACCAACGGTGTGATAAAGTTTTGGAACCACGCTACAATGAGTACATAGATAATAATTAATACAAATAAGAATGCTAATCCTAAATCGCGGAACACCTCGTATGTTATTTGCCATTCTCCATCCCACTTTAAGGAAAAGTTGTCTTCATATTTTGGTTGCTTACTATATTCTTCAGATAAAGTGTATCCTTCAGGGAGTTTTACCTGAGATAACTTATCCGACACTTCCGTAATAGGATATATAGGGCTTTCTAAACTTCCTGCAACCTCGGTTAATATGTAAACTACACGTTTTTGGTCTTTGCGGTGAATGCTCTTTTCTTTTTCTCCTTTAGTGACTTTCACTAAATCGCTAACGGGAATAGCCATACCTTGTTGATTCACAACTTTCATGCTTAGTACATCTTCTATACTCGATTTCTCTTTTTCTGACAGTTGAAGTACAATGCCTACCTGATTGACAGACGAAGGTTGATGCAATATACCCACAGGCATACCCGATAGAGCCGCTCTCATATTCTGAACAACTTGTGCATTTGGAATTCCCAATTTCATCGCTTTGTCTTTATCCACCTCGAACTTATATTCAGTTTGAGCATCTTCTACCGACCAATCCACATCAACAACATTATCTGTCGCAGCTAGTATATCTTTCACTTGTTTGGCTACAGCTATTTGTTGATCATAGTCTGGACCATATATTTCAGCTGCAATTGTAGACATTACAGGAGGACCGGGAGGTACCTCCACTATTTTTACATTGGCATTGTATTTTTTGCCGATAGCTTGCAAATCGGCACGCACCGATGTGGCTATATCATGACTTTGTTCGCTACGTTCCCCTTTGTCAACAAGATTAACCTGTATATCAGCTACATTGTCACCCATACGCATATCATAGTGGCGCACCAATCCATTGAAGCTGATAGGAGCAGAAGTACCCACATACGTTTGATAATTGGTTACTTTATCATTTCGGCTGATATACACAGCTAATTCTTTAGCTACTACGGCAGTACGTTCCAAAGTCGTTCCCTCGGGCATATCTATTACCACTTGAAATTCATTCTTATTGTCGAAAGGCAACATTTTTACCGGAACAGATTTTGTATAAAACAACACAAACGATCCCAGCAAAACGACAGTTAAGCCAATCATAAATGTCCAACGGCGTTTTCTGTTTTCCAAAAACGGTGTTACTATTTTAGCATATAATTTGTATATTTTTGTTTCATGCAAATCCGTTTCTTTTTCTTCGCTTTCGTGTCCTTCTCCTTTTTTCTCTTTATGTCTTAAGAATAAATAACCGAAATAAGGAGTCAACGTCAGAGCTACCAGTAAAGAGAAAATCATGGCTATGGATGCACCTATAGGCATCGGACTCATATATGGACCCATCATTCCCGATACGAATGCCATGGGCAGTACGGCTGCGATAACAGTCAGCGTTGCCAAGATAGTCGGATTCCCTACCTCATTGATAGCATATAGCGCAGCTTGTAAAGGTGGTAGTTTTTTCATCTTGAAGTGACGATGCATATTCTCGGCAATTACAATAGAATCATCCACAACAATACCCGTTACGAATACTAATGCAAACAGTGTAATACGATTGAGTGTATATCCCAAGAAGTAATAAGCAAACAGAGTCAGTGCAAATGTTACAGGCACGGAAAGGAATACCACCAAACCGCCACGCCATCCCATAGCTATCATTACAAACAGGGTTACAACTATAATCGCAATAGATAAGTGGAACAGTAACTCGGATACTTTGTGTGAAGCTGTCTCTCCATAATTACGAGAGACTTCTACATTCAAATCCTTCGTGATGACATCTTTTTTCAGGTGATCTACTTTATCAATGACTACTTCTGCCAGCTTCATTGCATCAGCACCTTTTTTCTTAGCAATAGAAATAGTTACAGCCGAATAGTCGTCGGGCATGCCGGCTTTTTTATCGCCTGACGCAGCTCCATATCCAAACGAAACATATTGTTTGGGAACTTCCGGCCCGTCTTCTACTTCTGCTATTTGATACAGGTAAACCGGCTGATTGTCATTTGTTCCTACAATCAGATTCTTCACTTCAGCCACATTCGCAAAGAAATTGCCGGTTTGTACAGAATAAACCATATCGCCTGTTACGATATTTCCGCTTTGCATCTGTGCATTATTCGCTTGCAGTGATTGGGCTATTGCTCCAAAGTCGAGCTTGCTCTGAGCCATCTTGTCTTTGTCGAGCATGACTTTCACCTGTCGGCTTTGTCCACCTACAATATTCACTTGTGCTACATCAGGTATTTTCTTTATCTCGTTGCCAACTACTTCTGCTACTTGGCGTATTTGGTAATCACCCATTTTATCACTCCAAAAAGTGAAAGCTAATGCAGGTACATCATCTATGGCTCGTGATTTTACCAATGGCATAGTCGCACCTTGTGGCATACGATCCATATTCTTCATCATTTCGTTGTAAAGTTTTACTAACGAACGTTCTACATCTTCGCCCACATAAAATTGTACGGTGAGCATACCCATACCATTCATAGAAGTAGAATAAACATGCTCTACTCCTTTGATATTCGATATAATTTTTTCGATAGGTTGTACAACACCCGATTCTACTTCCTGAGGTGTTGCTCCGGGATAACCAATCATGATGTCCGCCATAGGAACTTCAATCTGAGGTTCTTCTTCGCGGGGTATGAAATATATGCTGAACAGACCTAAGAGCATAAAAGCTAGCATGAGTAAGATACTCAATTTAGACTTGATAAACGCTCCGGCTATTTTTCCTGAAATTCCGTTTTCCATAATTTTATTTATTTACAAATACTTTTACTCCGTTATATAATTTGCCTTCGGCTTTGGATACAATCTTATCGTTTTGGCTCAAACCCGAAAGTACTTCTACCTGATTGCCGATTGTCTTGCCTAAACGTATCCAGCGAAGATTAGCTTGACTTTGGTCGTCTATCACATATACTCCCGTAAGCTGATCACGGTATACAATAGAGCTTTTGTCCAGCATGATTTTAGATGTAATATTCTCACCTGTTTTGTTTGGTATCAATATATTTACATACATCCCCGGACGTATATTTTCTTTATCTTTGGTGTCGAGAGCCAACTTCATCGAGTATTGTCCTCCTGTGCGGAATGCCGACGGACTGAGTTCTGATACTTTTCCATCGATCGTTATACTTAATGACTTCAGTTCCATTTTGGCTACATCGCCTACTTTTACATACTGTATATAGTTTTCGGGGATAGATGCTATAACCTGCAATTCGCCATTCTGCTCAATTGTCAAAATAGGCATTCCCGGATTTGCCATGCTCCCTTCGTCCACCATTTTTTGTGTTACGACTCCCGAGAATGGAGCACGTATATTGGTGTAAGAAAGCATCGCATTTACTTCGTTCATTTGTTGACGAGCCATTTGTACTTTCGCATTCATCGAAGTATTCTGCAAAGCCACATTTTCGAGTTCCTTATCAGATACGCTGTTTTGATTGCGCAGTGTTTTGAAACGCTCATAATCACGTTGGGCATTTTTTGCTGCGGCTTCAGCTTCGGTGATCATAGCTTGTACCTGAGCCTTTTTTGCCAGAATATCATCGCTGCTAATAGATACGAGAAGTTGTCCTGATGCTACTTTATCACCCGGTTTTACATATATCTTCGTTACATAGCCCATCATTCGGGTACTTATATTGGCTGTTTGCTTGGCAGTGACTTCACCGCTGAGGTAAAATCCTTCGTTTGTATATTGGGCCGGAGAGCAAGCTTCTACTTTTACTATAGTCTTATCTTTATCCTCTAACTTATCTGAAGAAGAGCAGGAGTAAAGAATTGATATTCCCACTATTCCTAAAAATACATTTCTTAAAGTTTTCATATCTATTTATGGGTTTTATTTGTTATTTAGTTTTTGACAAAAAGTTGAGGTATGCTTCTGTTATATTATACGACATGATAGATTGAGATAACATAAGTTCTTGTTGAAAGAATTGAGCTTTTGCCATCAGTAAGTCTGTGGTACTGGCTAAACCTTCACGGTGACGATTGCTAAGAATACGCAATGCTTCATCAGCTTGTTCTACGCTGGCCTTTTGTTTGTTGATCTCGATTTGGGAATCGTTCAGGTCTCGTTTGGTTTTATTTAGCTCTAGTTCTTCTTTCCTGATGTGAAGGTTGAGCTCTTCTTGTATTTTATCTCGTTGGAATTGTGCCGATTTCATCTTACTCCGGTTTTGATTGCCTGAAAATATTGTCCAGCTTAGATTTATACCGACCAAATAAGAATCATTCCCAAATTTGAAAGCCTTCGAATCATTCAGGCTATATGAACCAAAAGCATTGATACGTGGTAGGAATGCCATCTTTGAGGATTTTACTATCATGTTTGTTGCATCTAAAGCTTTGTTTAGTGCCATGATATCGGAACGATAAGACGAAAGTTCTCTGTCTTGATATAGGCTTATATCTTGCAACAACGAATCTGTTGTATATACATCGCTACTTGTTTCCAATCCCATCAGAAGACGCAATCCGTCTGAGGCATTCTGTATATTACTTTCGGCTTTTGCCAATGCTGTTTCAATTGTATTGACTTGTACTTGAGCATTCAGTACATCCGATTTTTGAACTAATCCTTGATTATAGAAATTGGAAACTGATTGATGTATTTGTTTTACATCCGCTAACGATTTTTGAAGGATGTTTCGAGCCTGATACGACATTTGTAATTGAGTATATGCTTTTCGCACTTCAAATTCGATATATTCTTTTGCTCGTTCCGTTTTGTATTTGTAAACATCTTCTTGTGCTTTGGCTCCTTTGCGAGCATAGATCATATCCATATTCAACAATGGTAGCTTAGCCTCTACCTGAGCACTGTAATTTTGTCTTGCTCCGGGGTTATTCAGTTTTGACGGATCGAAGTCCATCGCAGTAACAGATTCTTGCTGCAATAAAAATCCGAATGCATTTAGTGGGTTATTTGTACTTAAAGCTGTATATCCAACCGTTACTTGAGGGAGAAAAACAGCATCCGTTTGATGATAATTTGCATTCGCTACTTTTTCATCCAACTTGGAGATCTTTACATTGTTGTTATTTTTCATAGCAATCTCTACAGCATCTTCCATTGAAATATGACGGAGATTCTGCGCTTGCGTCAGGAAACTAACCAGAATAGCACTGATAATAATAATTGCCTTTTTCATTTTGTATTTTAATATAATTCACATTAATAAAATATCTATTGGAAATAATATCTTGTAGAAATATATTGCAAAGTAAAATATAATTTTCCGAAGAAACAAATTTCCAATGGAAAATATATATTTGTGTATGTTTAAATTCTTAAAGCAGTATAGAAATTGTGAATGAGTAAAATTTTGTCTTATATCTATTTTTCTAACTAGTAGAAATTATGAAAAAATCTTATTAGTTTTGTGTAGAAGATTTTCACCACTCTATATGCTTTTATGAGAGCTTTAATTTTTTTGCTTTGCTTTGTTCTGTCTTTGAATGCGTTTTCTGAAAATGAAATAGATTCTTTGTTGAAAGTGCTGGACAAAACAACACAAAACCGTTCGATATATATAGCCGAAAAGGAATCTAAGATCAAAAGATTAATATCCCAATTGGATAGCCGGAAAACTCTGGGCGATGAGTATAATATTAATGAAAGTATTATATCAGAATACAGATCCTTCCAGTGCGATTCTGCTATAAAGTATATACATAAAAATATAATAATAGCCGAAAAATTAGGCAACAAAGACTATCTAAATCAGAATAAGCTCGATTTATCATTCATTTTATGTATCTCAGGACTATTTACACAAGCTTTGGAAACACTTAAGGCAATTGAATATGATGAATTACCTACATATCTTAAATTGTCGTATTGTTGGACATATATCAGGTATTACGAAAATTTAATAAAATACACAGATGATTCGCAATATGAGAGCCTTTATCTGAAAGAAAAGGAAAATTATCGAGAGAGACTTACTTCTCTATTAAGCGAAGGCTCGGATATGTATATCAAAGAAATGGCATTCAAACTTCAAGATGAAGGGCAATATAAAAAAACCTGTGAGATTCTTCTAAAAATATTTAACAAACAAGAACCTTCAACACATGGGTATGCTATGGATGCTATGAGCCTGGCTAAGATATATAAATATATGGGAAATAGCTTAATGGAAGAAAAATATATGATTCTGGCAGCTATAACCGATACCCAGTTAGCAGTCAAGGAGAATGAAGCTCTCCTTGCTTTGGCTATTTATTTGTATGACAAAGGAGATATGAATAGGGCATATAATTATATAAGGATTGCTTTGGATGATGCAAATTTTTTTAATTCTCGTTTTAGAAATACAATTATAGCACGTGTGTATCCTATCATTGAAGATACTTATTTATATCGTATTGAGCAGCAAAAACAGAATCTCAGAATTTATTCTATTCTCACAAGTTGCTTTGTTGTTGTGTTGGGTATTGTTTTATATTTTATTTACCGACAAATTAAGATTGTATCAAGAGCAAAGAAAAATCTGAAAGCTGCGAATGAACAATTAGCGAGTGTAAATAAGAAGCTAGACGAAGTTAGTTTGATAAAAGAAAGGTATATCGGTATTTTCATGAATCAATGTGCTATTTACATCGATAAGTTGGATGATTTTAGAAAAAATGTAAATAGAAAGATAAAAGCCGGACAGGTGGAAGAACTACTCAAGCAGACTTCATCTTCGCGCGATTTAGAGAAAGATGTGGAAGATTTATACACAACCTTCGACAGAGCTTTTTTTAAGATATATCCCAATTTTGTAGAAGAGTTTAATAATCTGTTGAAAGAAGACGAACGTTACAGATTGGGAAAAAATCAGCTAAATACTGAATTACGTATTTTTGCACTTATCCGTCTTGGGATAAATGATATGGATCAGGTAGCTACATTTCTCCGTTACTCTATTCAAACCATCTACAATTATAAGAGTAAAGTAATAAGAAGTAAAGCGATCACGAGTGAAAATTTTGAAGATGAGGTGAGAAAAATAGGAAATTTATCATAAAAAAGCCTTCTAAAATACTTACCAAAACTCTATGTCTTTTTTTTTATATCTGTCTCATAAACAGTATCTACACGTTTTTATTCTGCCCAAAAAACCTACTTAAAAGCTTACTTACATAAACAGATAGGGTCTATCTGCTCATATATTTGCATATATAGTTTTTGGAGGTATTTCATAACTATGAAAAGCCTTTATTCTATATATGGCTAATAAGCCGCCATGAAAAGTTCAATCTATTTTTATTTTTAATCTAATACATGAAAATGAAAAATCTAATTTTATTTTATCTGCTCTTTTTGAGTGCATCTGTTACGATAGCCCAGGAAGTAACTCCTTTCAAGAATGGCGACCGGGTTGTTTTTCTTGGTAATAGTATTACTGATGGTGGCCATTACCATTCATATATATGGCTTTATTATATGACACGATTTCCTGAAATGAGATTAACTATTATGAATGCAGGAATAGGAGGGGATCAGGCTATAGACATGGTTCGGAGACTCGATGGAGACGTATTCAGTAAAAGACCAACCGTTCTCATTACAACCTTTGGTATGAATGATTCGGGATATCTTGAATACAATGGTGACCAGCCTGAAAAATTTGCAGACGAGAAAGTAAAAGCATCTTATGATGCTTATAAACAGATGGAGGCGAGATACAAGAATCTTGTTAATACTAAAATTGTATTGATGGGTAGCTCTCCTTACGATGAAACTGCAAAAATAGAAGGAAATACACCTTTTCGGAATAAAAATAAAGCGATGCTTCGAATTGTTGATTTTCAAAGAGGATCGGCAAAGGCTAATGGCTGGCAGTTTTTTGATCTTAATCAACCAATGACCGCACTTAATAGTCAGTTTCAGCAAAAAGATCCAACATTCACCCTTTGTGGAAAAGACCGTATTCATCCTGATAATGATGGACATATGGTTATGGCTTATCTGATATTGAAAGCTCAGGGATTTGCAGGTAAGGAAGTGGCTGAAATAAGTATAGATGCTTCCAATACTTCTATAATTTCTTCTTCAAATTGTGAAATAACAGATATTAAAAAGACTTCTACAGGTATAAGTTTCAATTACCTAGCAAAGGCTTTACCATATCCTATGGACACGATTGCTCGGGGATGGGAACAGAAAAAGAGTCAGGCTGAAGCTATAAAAACAGTGCCTTTTATCGATGAGATGAATAAAGAGATGTTGACAGTAAAAGGGCTGAAGGGCAACTACTGTCTTCAGATAGACGGAGAAAATATAGGAACTTGGTCTTCTGCCGAATTTGCCAAAGGTATCAATCTGGCAACACTTAATACACCACAGTATAAACAAGCGCTAAAGGTTATGTTTTTGAATGAAGAGCGATGGGAGATAGAAAAACGCTTCCGTGAATATGCGTGGGTACAATTCAATTTTTTCTTGCCAAAAGGTATAACAGATCCTAATACTGAGGAAGCTGTTAAAGTTCTGGATGAAAATAAAAGCTCGAATGTCTGGCTAAATATTAGGCGTGACCTGTATAGCAAAGCAAGATATCCTGAAGTAAGAAAGGCATGGCAAGATGAGATGGACTTGCTTCTATCTACTATATATAATATAAATACACCTGTTAAGAGAACAATAACCTTAGTGAAAGTTAAATAAGCAGATTGTGTGATTATGTTGAAAACAGGCGTTGTTACTATCCTTGCAGTTTTTTCTTTTTATGGTAATCTTTTTTCGCAGCAGAAGGCATATTTTGTAGACGGCTATCATGGTGGAGTTTACGGGCATTATCCGATGTGGGTTACTCAATTTATGGTCGATAAGCTTACCGAGCATCCCGACTGGCAGCTCGGACTTGAAATAGAACCTGAGACATGGGATACTGTAAAAGTAAAAGACCCCGTAGCCTATAATAACTTTAAAAATATTGCGACAGATAAAAGGATCGAATTTACAAATCCGGCTTATGCTCAACCTTATTGTTACAATATATCAGGGGAAAGTATTATACGCCAGTTTGAATATGGTATAAAAAAGATACACCAACATTTTCCCGATGTTGCTTTCACTACTTATTCGGTAGAGGAACCTTGTTTCACAAGTAGCCTCCCTCAGATATTAAGATTGTTTGGTTTCAAATATGCAGTGTTGAAATGCCCTAATACCTGTTGGGGCGGATATACTGCCCCTTATGGAGGGCAGTTGGTGAACTGGATCGGTACTGATGGAACTGCTATACTCACAGTGCCTCGTTATGCCAGTGAAGAACTTGAAGATAATTCGACATGGCAGACCAAAGCATGGAATAATTCCGAAGCATATCTGGAAGCTTCTTTCAATCAAGGCATAGAAAATCCAGTTGGGATGTGTTATCAGGATGCCGGATGGAAAAACGGTCCGTGGCTAGGCTATGGAGCAAATGTCAAAAATAAATCTATATATACTACTTGGAGAAATTATTTCGAGAATATTTCGGACAAAAAAACGAATAATAATTATTACTTCTCACAAGAAGATATACATGTAAATCTTATGTGGGGCAGTCAGGTGCTACAGAAAATTGCTCAAGAGGTTCGTGTTTCGGAGAATAAAATAATAATGGCTGAGAAAATGGCAGCTATGGCAAATCTTGATAATAAATATAATCCTGCTCAGGAGAGAATCGATGAAGCTTGGCGTACACTGATGATGGCACAGCATCATGATTCGTGGATAGTACCTTACAACCGTCTGAAAAAAGATCGTACATGGGCTCAGGAAATCACTTTGTGGACAAATAATACGAATGAAATATCCGAAAAAGTGATTGACGAAGCTGTCGATTCTTACAATACAAGTATTAGTCGGAATACTGAAAATAGGGCATATATCAGAGTATATAATACTCTAGGTGTAAAACGTACTGAGCTCGTTGAAGCGCTAATTCCTTCTAATAAGGAAGGGGAAGTTGTGGTATATAATTCAAAAAATGAACTATTATCATCTTATTCTCAACAGATAGGAGATTCCTCTTACATATCCTTTCAGGCAGAAGTTCCGGCTTTCGGTTATGCTACATTTCTTGTTTCGCATAAAAAGGTTGTGATCAATAAGAAAACTTCTGTACACGTTGATACCGATGGAAATTATATCCTCGAAAACAATATGTATAGGATAACTCTAAATCCTTCCAAAGGAGGTACAATCAAAAGCCTTATAGCAAAAATGGAAGATAGTAAAGAATATGTAGATAAAGATAACGAATTCAATTTTGGGGAACTCAGAGGACATTTCTATGACGAAAATAAATTTTATTCGACAACCGATGCTCGGGCAAGAATAACAGTATTAGAGGATAATTTCCTTCGCACAAGCGTCAAAATAGAAGGCGAAATAGCCTCACATCCTTTTGTTCAGATAATAACATTAATCAACGGGCAAAAGCGTATAGACTTTGATCTGACCGTTAATTGGAAAAATAATGTTGGGATAGGGGAGTACAAGCAGGGACTAAATTGGCGAGATAACAGACGAGCTTTTACTGACGACAGATTTAAGTTGAATGTACTGTTTCCTGTAGCCCTGTCTTCTTCCACTCTATATAAAAATGCCCCATTTGATGTATGTGAAAGTAAACTCGAAAATACTTTTTTCAATACATGGGACGGAATTAAACATAACATTATACTGAATTGGGTAGACCTTGTACAAAAAGATCAGAAATATGGATTTGCTATATTTTCTGACCATACCACTTCCTATTCACATGGAAAAGATTTTCCACTAGCACTCACAGCCCAATATTCGGGTATTGGTTTATGGGGACCCGATTATAAAATTACCCATCCTTTGAAGATGAAATATGCAATAGTTCCACACAGCGGAAAATGGGATCAAGCGAATATATCGATAGAAAATAATAAATGGAATGAACCTCTAATAACATCTTCTCATAAAAATATATCGTTGGCTGATAAATCATTTATAAATATAGACAAGTCCGGCTATGAAATAAGTGCTTTTAAAGTCAAGGATGACAATATTCTAATTCGTTTATTCAATGCAGAAGGAGACGGGTCTATAAGAAGAATTGCATTCGGATTTCCGGTTGCTGATATAAAAGAAGTTGATTTAAACGGAAATGCTATTTCAAAAAAGGTAATAGATAAAAACAAAGTATCTATATCTATGCCTCGTTTCGGTCTAAAAACATTATTACTAAAGAAAGCAAACTAAATAATTAAAGAATATAACCACTTATTATGTATAGATCTATAATAGCCTCTATGGCCGGTTTGTGCCTGATAGTAGCAAGCTGTGCTTCAGATGTTAAACCCTTAGAAGATTTTGCCCCTTCCGATTATGTTAATCCTTTTATCGGTGCTAGTACCAGTGTCGGAGCAGCCGGAGTTTATCACGGCTTAGGAAAAACTTTTCCGGGAGCAACTACTCCTTATGGTATGGTTCAGGTCAGTCCGAATACAATTACCGGAGGAGACAACAGCCCCGGCTACAGTTACGAACACAAAACTATCGAAGGGTTTGCATTTACTCAAATGAGTGGTGTGGGATGGTATGGCGATTTAGGCAATTTTCTAGTTATGCCTACTATCGGCACATTAAAGACGATAGCTGGTAAGGAAGATGGAAGCATCAGAGGATATCGTTCTTCGTACAATAAAGATACAGAAACTGCTGAAGCCGGATATTATTCGGCACAGCTTACCGATTATAATATAAAAGTAGAAGCTACAGCAGCTCCTCATAGCGGAATGTTAAGGTTCACATTTCCAGCAAATAAGCAATCTAGGATACAAATTGATTTGGCTCGCAGAGTAGGAGGAACGTCTGTATACCAATATGTAAAAGTTCTGAACGATAGCACTATCCAAGGATGGATGAGATGTACTCCCGATGGTGGAGGTTGGGGCAATGGAGAAGGCAATGCTGACTATACTGTATACTTTCATGCTCAATTTAGTAAACCACTAAATAATTATGGCTTTTGGAGTGCAGATATTCCTGATAACTGGAAGAGAAAAAGAGAAGAGGTTATCAGTATTCCCTATCTGCAAAGAGTCTCTGAAGCTCCGATTATCAGAGATAAGAAAGAAATAGAGGGAAAACACCTTGGTTTTTTTACCGAATTTGAAACTCATAAAGGAGAAGAAGTTACACTGAAGGTAGGAATTTCCTTTGTAGACATAGATGGTGCAGAAAAAAATCTCAAAGCGGACATAGGAAATAAAAACTTCGATAATATTCGTGCTGAAGCAAAAAAACTATGGAACAATGAACTGAGCCGTATAAAGATAGAAGGAGGGACTAAAGACGAGAAAACAATATTCTATACCTCGCTTTATCATACAATGATAGATCCGCGTGTCTTTACAGATGTAGATGGGCGGTATATAGGAGGAGATAAAAAGATTCATCAAGCATTAGCCTTCAAAAAAAGGACAATCTTCAGTGGTTGGGACGTATTTCGCAGTCAATTTCCACTTCAAACAATTATTAACCCCGCACTGGTCAATGATCAGTTAAACTCTTTGATCACACTGGCCGACGAAAGCGGACGAGAGTATTACGAACGTTGGGAAATAATGAATGCATATTCAGGTTGTATGATCGGTAATCCGGCGTTGTCTGTTTTAACCGATGCTTACATGAAGGGAATTCGCAATTATAATATCGACAAAGCATACAAATACGCGATCAATACTTCACAAAAATTTGGTAACGATAAATTAGGTTATACAGGGCCTCCTTTAGGTATTTCTCAAACATTGGAATATGCATATACCGATTGGTGTATCTCTCGTTTGGCAAAAGAGTTAGGAAAAACTGAGGATGAAAAGATATTTTATCAAAAAGGACAAGCCTATAGGAATATTTTTGATAAGGAAAAAGGTTGGTTTCGCCCTAGACTTGAAGATGGATCATGGGAAAAATGGCCCGAAAATGCCCGTACCAAAGAATGGTATGGATGTGTGGAATCTAATTCATATCAGCAGGGATGGTTTGTTCCGCATGACGTGCCGGGAATGGTAGAACTAATGGGTGGACGTGATAAAGTAGTGGCAGATCTTACTAGCTTTTTTGAAAAGACTCCCGATGATCTCTTGTGGAATGATTATTACAATCATGCCAATGAGCCTGTACATCATGTTCCTTTTCTTTTCAACCGTTTAGGAGCACCATGGCTTACTCAAAAGTGGGTGCGTCATATTTGCAGCAATGCCTATGCAAACAAAGTAGAGGGCATTGTAGGAAACGAAGATGTTGGTCAAATGTCTGCTTGGTATGTGCTTGCGGCATCAGGTATACACCCGATATGTCCGGGAGATACCCGCTTCGAAATCAGCAGTCCGGTATTTGATAAAATAGAGATTAAGCTCGATCAGGAATACTTCAAAGGAGACACGTTTACAATCGTAACTCATAATAACTCTCCTAAGAATGTATATATACAGAAAGCTGTGCTGAATGGAACAAATTATAATAAATGTTATATCGACTTTAAAGACATTGTGAATGGTGGATTATTGGAACTTTATATGGGTGATAAACCCAATGAGAAATGGGGCATGTAGATAAATTATAAACCTACTTAATTTAATATCTTATGTATATGAAAAACATTTTCTATTCATTATTTATAATAATGATACTGTATGGAAATTTTTCCTGTAGCGACACCAGTTTCCTCGACGAAACTGTGACCACAGACCTTGATTACAATAAGGTTTTCTCTGACAGTGCGCTGACCGAGGGCTTTCTGAACGAAATCTATCGTGATATAGGATTCGATACCAGAGGCAATCGTTTCAGTAAAAACAATTCTACTTTAGGTGGTCTTCAAACAGCATCTGACGAAGCCGAGTTCAGAACCTCGTCCGAGGTAACGGCCGATTTGCAGTTTGCCATGGGGACTGTCAATCCTGTGGTTATAACTGATGATGCTTGGCGTATACCTTATCAGAACATCAGAAGGGTAAACTTATTCTTCAAAGGGCTAGAGCAAGCTCCTTTGCAAAATAGCAGAAAGTTGCGCCTTAAGGCAGAGGCTCGTTTCTTACGTGCATGGTATTACCATATTCTGATGAAGCATTATGGGGGGGTACCTCTGATTGGCGATACGATTTATGCAGAGGGTGACAAACCTAAAGACATACGTGATACATACGATGCCTGTCTGAAATATATCGTTGAAGAGTGTAAAACGGCAGAAAAAGATCTGAATGTGAAACCTTCAGGTACATATTATGGACGTGCAGGGGGAGGTGCTTGTAAGGCTTTGATTGCACGTATGAAGATGTATGCAGCCAGCCCTTTATTCAACGGAAACAGTGACCTTGTTGCTGGAACCAATGTCCCGGCAGAGCTTGTCGGTTATCCCGAATATGATAAGGAGCGTTGGAAGGAAGCGATGGATGCAGCTTATAGCTTTTTGGCACTAGGTAGATATCAATTGTATGTACTGAATACAGATCCTAAAAATAATAATGCAGCCGATCCCGGACATGGATTTTATGCTCTGTTTATGTCATCGGATGCTGCATACCGACCGGGATCTCTTGTCGAATCTATTTTCGAAGATCGTAGCTTAGGACGTGTAGCAAGAGAAACTTGGTTTCAACCACCATCACGAGGAGCGGCAAATAGCGGATTTATATATCAAAATCTGGTTGATGCATTTCCGATGAAGAATGGAAAACCCATTACCGATCCTACATCTGGTTACGACCCAAATGATCCTTATAAGGGACGTGACCCACGTTTTTACAATACAGTAGTTCATGATCAGACTGTTCTCATGATTGGAAACGACGCTTATGCTCCGGTAAATACCTATCTTAATGTAGATGGATCGTCTTCGGGTAAAGATGCTGTACATCAAGGAACACCTACCGGATATTATATCAATAAAATGGTAAATAGACATCTGGCAGCAAACTCTGTTCATGGAGGTCCCGAAGAAACACCTCTTATGCGATTTGCCGAAATATATATGGATTATGCCGAAGCCATGAACGAATATAAGATGGCAAACAGTGGTGAATCTGATCTAGTTCCTACAAGCGAAGAAACATATACAATTCTGAAAGATATCAGAGCCAGAGGAGGAATTGATGCCGGAGAAGATGGGATGTATGGGTTGAAACCAAATATGACTCGCTTAGAGATGCGTGAAGCTCTTAGGAATGAGAGACGTATAGAGTTTGCAATCGAGGGGATGCGGTTCTTTGATGTGCGACGTTGGAAAATTGCAGAACAAACAGACAATCTGATGATGACGGGTATGGAGGTACAATTGAAAGCAGGAGGAGGTAAGACCTATAAACGTTTTGATGTAAGGCAACGCTCTTTCAGAAAGGCAATGTATTTCTGGCCGATACCATATTCGGAAACATCCAAATCTCCGAACTTGATACAGAATCCTAATTATTAGTAAAGAATACACTTTATTCTAATTCCGTAAACAAAGATTTATCATGAAAAAACTAGCTATAAAAAAGTATTTTATACTTTTTATTATGGTACAACTATTCATTTCCTGCGATAAGTTCAAAGACTCTACTGATTATACAGGGGATGAACCAGTTAAAGAAATTGCAGGCACTTGGTACATAACCAAGGCAACAAGAAATGGTTTGGACATAACCAAAATTATGGATTTCAGTAACTTTAGAATCAATCTAAAGGATGACAATACCTATACCATAGATAATTACCTTCCTTTCTTGGTACGCCAAGGAGGTACTTGGGATGTAAATGATCCTCAATATCCTACAAAATTAATATTCAAAGAAGAAGCTTCAGCAGAATCGAATACCTCTGCATTCGAATATCAGACTGTAGGTGGAGAACGACAGATAACCCTTTCTTTCTCGCCGGGCTGCTACAGTAATATTTATTCTTATGTTCTTAAAAAAGTGCCTAATAATTAAAATTGAAAGCCATGAAACTAAAATTGAAGAACAGAATATTGATATATAAAATACTCGGCTGCCTGTTGGTTCTTGTTATATTTATTTCTTGTGGTATAGCATGGTATGAAAACCACGGAGATGTATTTAAGGATGAATATCAGGACAATAATTCGCCGATTATCTATAAAACAAATTCAGTGAAAGCTGGCGAATATGCCGAATATATCATGTATGTAAAATGTGCATCAAATTATGATAATGAAACTCATCGGCTAATTGTAGCACTTAATGTGCCAAAAGCATGGACAGAAGCTAAATCTGCAATATTGACATGGGAAAATAATGAAGATTTGGGCACCGAATATAAAATGTCACCAATACCCGAAGGTACTTCTCCGAAAAGCCAACCCGGTCTGACTTGGAGTCAAGCGCTTCTTAATGCTGTTGGTGGACGTAATCCGAATATTTTAGATGATACCCAATGGGTTGCATTTCAGGCTGATGATCCGTGGACAATTTTCAATGGCGGAAATGCATATACTTTATTTGTAAAAGTAAGGATAAAAATAAAGACAGGACCTGACAATTTAAGAGCTAAAATAGGATTCTTTGTCAATTATGACGGAGACGGCATGGGAACAGATGAAGATCGTTGGAAGGTAATGTGGGGAGACTGCTTTGACGTAACCGACGGAGAAGGTGCTGAACCTATCGATTTTTGCCAATATCATTTTTATCAGGCAACGCCGGGTAATGCTACTCAAAACGATATTTTAACATTCAAGTATATCGGTGATTATTATAATAACCCTCTGATAGATGAAACAGATATATACCTCAATGCCAAAGCATATACAGCAGAAGGGAATATGTACACTGTGGATGAGATTTCCGATAAAACAAAATTGGTAAAAGACTCTCAATGGGGAGTTATGTGGAGCAGGACAGTATGGCCCGAAGGGTATTTTAGTGTTCCGTCCAACGAGACAATTACGCGTATCGAATACTATTTCACAAACAAAGATGGAAGCCTCTATGTGTCCAAATATGATGACAAGGTGGCGGGAGCTATGGAGCCGGGCTATGAGGAAGAGTTGGTACGTCCCGGAAGGCCGATAGAGCCATTCATATACTACTTTGTTTGCAAGTGAGATTAATGTATAAAATTAAAAACAAGAATTTATGTATAATTCAATATATAAAAAAGTAAGCAGGAGTTGCTTTCTGCTTATGGTAGTATTGTTGTTTTGCGGATATGAGGCTGTTTATGCCCAAGAGCCTGTGGCAGCGAATACCGGTACTTCAGGTTTTTCGGGCGTCGTAGTAGATTTATATGGGAAACCTGTGTCAGGCGTAGAAGTATCAGTTAAATCGAATGTTGGGAGGGCAACTAGCGATGAAACCGGAACATTCACTATCGATGCCGGTACAGGAGCTACGCTTATCCTTACACATCCGGCTTATCTGGTGAAAGAAATTAAAATTTCTAAGGATATGCCAAAAGATAAGGTACTAAAAATAGGCATGGAAGAAAAGAAACTCAAAAATCCTGAAAATTTGGATATTCCTTACGGAAAGACAGTTTCTAAACAAAGTTATCTGGGCGCAGCTTCTACTATATATACAGATGAGATAACACCTACATTATCCGCTAATATTTTAGGGGCATTAGCCGGAAGGCTTCCGGGATTGTATGTTTCTCAAACCAGAGGATATCGGAATACGTTTACCGATCCGAGTGTAATAACAAACAATTTCATAGGAGCTTTGGCTGATGATTCCAAAGTCGGATACAATGATAATACACAATACAGTTTTATTATGCGAGGAGCAAATTCTCCAGTTGTCATAGTAGATGGATTTCAGAGCGAATTATTTAATCTCGATATGGAGAGTGTCGAATCAGTATCTATACAGAAAGATGCTTTATCATCTATGTTTTTAGGAGGACGAAGTTCGCGTGGAGTATTATATGTGACAACGAAGAAACCAGTGGGTGATGGGTTTAAAATTTCATTTACGGGCAGGTATGGTGTTCAGGAGCCGATAAAAACACTAAAACCCCTTCCATCTTACCAATGGGCATATCTGTTGAACGAAGCCCTTGTGAATGATGGAAAGAAAGGGCTTTACTTGGCAAGTGATATAGAATCTTTCCGTAATGGAAGCAATCCAACAGCATATCCAAACGTAAATTGGAACGACCAGATATTAAAGAGTAGTTCGAATATACAATCCTATAATCTGAATGCTACCGGAGGAAATAAAACAGCTCAGTATTTTGTCAGCTTAGGGTATTTTGGTGAGGATGGGTTACTTCGTGAAGATTCTAAAAACAGTTACAATACCAATCTTTCGTACGAACGTTATATGGTGACTTCCAAAATCAATGTGAATGTCTTGAATAACCTGAAAATGAGTGCTACCATAATAGGGCGTATAGAAGAAGGTAATCAGCCCGGAGCCGGATTGAGCAGCATAATGAATGATGTATACAGTCTTCCCGGTGGAGTTTACCCGATCTATAACCCGAACGGATCTTATGGCGGTAACAATAACTATCAGAATAATCTGATGGCGAAAACCATAAGTTCAGGTTATATAAAAGATATGATGCGTGACGGATATGGTAATATTGTCATCGATCACGATATGTCTTGGCTTGCTGAAGGCTTATCGGCTACAGCCGTTGGAAATGTTTCTTCTCAAAGCCGTAGTGCTTTGTTTCGTAACAAGCAAGAACCGGTTTATCAATATATTCCATATTCCGACGGATCTGGAGGTGATTATGAACGTTTTGGTTCTATTGCAACTCAGAAAAATGACTTTGTAGGAGTATCTAATTTTCAACATTTTTTCGGTCAGGTTGCTCTCAATTATAAAAAGAAGATAAATGCAGTACACTCTATAGAAGGAAATGTATCAGCTGATATAAAACAAGTTTTGGATAACTATCAATTGCCTGAAGTACCTGCTAATATCAATGGTGAATTTAAATATAATTATGGAGATAAATATTTTGCTCAGGCAGCAATATCACAGAGTTACCTCAACAGGTATGCGCCGGGTAAAAGATGGGGTACTTTCTATGCCTTTGGTTTGGGCTGGGATATTAGCAAGGAAACATTTATGCAATCTGTTGACTGGGTTAATAAACTAAAGTTGCGTGGAGTATTCGGTGAAACCGGAAATAGTATAGGCCGTAGCAATTATTATACATGGAGACAACAATATGACACTGACATAAATGCAGTAGCAAGTGCTTCTTATCCTCAAGGATCGAGCTATACTTCATGGTATTCGGATCCGGCACTTGGGCTTATCGAAACCAATAATAGTTTGGCTAATCCGAATCTGACATGGGAAAGAGCCTATAAATTGAATCTGGGACTGGATGCCAGCTTGTTTAATAACAAATTGCAGATTACGGGTGACTTTTATAGTGATAAGTATTTTGATTTATTGATGACCAGAGGAAAAAGTATTGAGCTGATAGGTTTGAACTATCCGAGCGAAAATATAGGAAAAGTCCGTTATCAGGGTGTCGATTTGTCTGTAACTTATCAGAATAACATCGGTGACTTCAATTATTATGTCACCGGAAATTGGAGTATTACTCAGTCCAAGATCCTATTTATGGACGAACAAAATGTTCCTTACGATTATATGCGCAGAACAGGCAATCCGGTGGGTACACGTTACGGACTTATTTCCGAGGGCTTTTTCCAAACACGTGAGGAAGTAGCGAATAGCCCTGTCATATCGGGGTATAAGATCGTTCCCGGCGACTTGAAATATAAAGACATGAATGGAGACGGAGAAATCAATGAATATGATCAGACTGTGATTGGCGGTAATAAACCTTTATCTTTTTTTGGATTGAATCTGGGATTCGAATATAAAGGATTTGAACTATCGGCTTTGTTTCAAGGTGCTTATAATCGCGAGATATATTTCCCGGACGCAGGATGGGAATATGCTACAGGCTTCATTGCTTGGGGTAATACCTATAGTCAGGCGTATGAGCATACTCTGAGACGCTGGACTCCCGAAACGGCAGAAACAGCTCTTTTCCCAAGACTTTCTACCAGCCCTAATTATAATGTAGCTCCAAGTGGTATGAGTAATTCATTCTGGCTGAAGTCGGGAAATTATATACGATTAAAAAATCTGAATGTAGCCTACACTTTTCCTGATTCATTTTCGAGAAACTATCTGGGGGGAGTAAAAGTCAAAATCTTTGTCAGTGGACAAAACCTATGGACAAAATCGGCTTTCGGGTTGGTTGATCCTGAAGTTATCGACTTTAGAAGCTACCCTGCATTACGTGGCTTCAATACAGGAATTAATATTAAATTCTAATATTTTCTAAAAATGAAAGACATGAATATACGGATCAAAAACAAATTATATATTGTGCTGATAGGTCTATCGCTCACATTGTGGTCATGTAACGATTACGAGGATGTTCCTGTGGAAAAACTCACTCTCGAATATGTATTTTCTTCTACAGACTCATTGGGAGTAAATGCGAAGAAATATTTAAATGACGTTTATAGTGTTTTACGATATGGGCATAATGCCATCGAGGGAGACTATCTTGATGCTGCATCCGATGATGCTATTACGTCATCTTTTTCCGAAAATCAGATATACCAGTTGCAAATAGGGCGTTACTCGGCTTTTACTCGTCTTGCTGATATGGGATGGGCTAACTATTACAGAGGTATTCGTCGGGCAAATACATTTATCAACAATATAGATGTGGTACCTTTCCTACAAACATATAATAACCATGTAGCAACAAATGTACCATTAAACAGAGCCCTAAAGGCGGAAGCACGTTTTCTAAAAGCTTATTATTATTTCGAACTAGTAAAACGCTATGGAGGTGTGCCTTTGGTTGGTGATATACCATACGAATTGGGCGAACCGATGGAGTTGCCGAGAAATACGTTTGATGAGTGCATCGAATATATTGTAAGCGAACTTGATAATGTTAAGGATAGTTTACGTTCAGTTCCTATTGCCAATATTGGTGCCGATGGTCATGTGGTAACGGCAGGAGCAGCTATGGCTCTCAAGGCAAGGGTACTGTTGTATGCGGCTAGTCCATTATTTAACGAAGCTCCGGTTCAGGCTGCTAATCCATACGTAGGTTATGATACATATGATCCGGCTCGTTGGGCTAGAGCTGCGGAGGCTGCAGAAGATTTTATCAACGATTGGGGGCCTTCAGGACGTTATGGCGGATATGGGTTGATGGATAATTTCAAAGATGTGTTCCTCAATTATTACGGACCGGTAACAAACGAAGTCATCTTCCATGTGCAAGGTGCGCTTGATAAGCGAGATGTGGAGCAGAATAATGGACCTGTAGGATTTTCAAGCAATGCTAAAGGAAATGGGCGTACCAGTCCTACTCAAAATCTGGTGGATGCTTTCCCTATGAAAGATGGGAAACCAATAGGACAAAGTACTAAATACGTTTATTCTGAGCAGTGGATGTATGACAATCGTGATCCTCGCCTCGATTATACTGTGTTGCATAATGGCTCTCAGTGGCTGAGTACAACATTGCATACATATATCGGAGGGCGAAGCAATCCGACCGGATCAACCGATGCTACAACCAAAACGAGTTATTACCTGCGTAAATTTATGGGAAATTATGAGGATAAAACAGAATATACAGGGCTTCTTCGCAACTGGGTATTATTCCGTTATGCCGAAATACTTCTCAATTATGCCGAAGCAAAGAATGAATATGACCTTGCATCTTCAAAAACTACAGTTGATGCCAAAGTAATCGAATACATAAGGAGTATAAGAAAAAGAGCCGGTATTGATGGCGATGATGGTACTTATGGTATATCCGACAATGTAACTTGTTTGGAGATGAGAGAAATTATTCGTAACGAAAGAAGAATTGAGATGGCATTTGAAGAACACCGCTTTTATGATATTCGCCGTTGGAAAATAGCTGAAGATATATTTAATCAACCACTCAAAGGATTGGCTTTGGTGATGAAGGCAGGAAATATACTGACAGAACATATCGATGTTCTTGATGCTAAATTCGATCCTAAAAGGTATTTATATCCGATACCATATAGCGAAGTAAACAAAAACAGTAATATGGTTCAAAACCCGGGCTGGTAACAAAGCCGTGTTTATCAATTCTTAATACATAAATTGATATGAAAAGACTGACTTTATTATTTATAAGTATACAAATCTTTGCTTTTGCTTTTGGTCAACAACAGTTCCAATTGAAAGGTAAAGTATCATCAACAGACGGGGAGCTTTTGACAGGTGTTAGTGTTACTGTTGATGGAACAACAAATGGTACGATGACCGATGTAGACGGTAATTATACATTAACCGTGAAATCAGGTGATCAGGTATCGTACTCTTTTATCGGATTCGTTAAACGAGTAGTTAAGATAACAAATCAAAAGGTAGTTGATATCGTACTCGAATCAGATCAGAAAACGTTGGACGAAGTAGTGGTAGTTGGTTATGGCAAAGTAAAGAAAATTACGCTCACCGGATCGGTAAGTGCCGTGTCGGCTGACGAAATACGTGCCGTGCCAACATCGAGTGTACAAAATGCTTTGACGGGTAAATTACCCGGCTTCTTTTCGCAGCAACGTTCCGGACAACCGGGGAAAGATGCTTCTGACTTTTTTATCCGTGGAGCCAGCTCATTAAACTCGGATGGAAACCGTCCGTTGATTATTGTCGATGATGTACAATATACTTACGATCAGCTGCAACAGATCAATGTAAATGAGATAGAGAGTATTTCTGTGTTGAAAGATGCTTCTACTACAGCTATTTACGGTATCAAAGGAGCTAATGGCGTTTTGGTTGTCAAAACCCGTCGGGGTGAAGAAGGGCGTCCGCATATAAATGTACGAGCAGAGGCTGGATTAACCATGCCTATTCGTAAACCTAAATTCTTGAACGCATATCAGGCAGCATCATTGACGAATGAAGCTTTTGAAAACGATGGGCTGGGAAACAGTAAGCCCTTTACAGATGCTGATCTTGAACATTTCAGGTTGGGAGACGATCCATACGGGCATCCGGATGTAGATTGGTATAAAACAATCTTCAAAGATGTTGCTACACAGCAAAATGTGAACATGGATATTTCGGGTGGTTCAAAAAGATTACGATACTTTGTCACAGGCGGTTTCTTTTCTCAAAACGGTTTAACACGTAATTTTAAAGATCCGAAGGAAGAAGTGAATACCGATTATTTTTATCGCAGGTTTAACTTTCGAAGCAACCTTGACTTCGATGTTACTTCTACTACAAAAGTACGTTTAGATATGTCGTCACGGTTTATGAATATTAACGAGCCGAATAGTTTGAATGCGGTAGGCGAAATCTATAATTTCAGGAAAATGACTCCATTCTCAGCTCCTTTTATGAATCCGAACGGAACGTATGCTTATCACAATTACTTTTTGACCGACAGTAAAGATCCTACTTTGAATGCACGTCTGGCAAATGAAGGTTATACTCGAACAAGACGTTTCGACTCAAATATATTGTTTGATGTTTCTCAAAATCTTAATTTTATAACTAAAGGTCTTTCGGCAATGGCGCGCGTGGCATATTCGAGTATAGATGAGAATTATAGGGCTATGAGAAGGGATAGTAAGATGTATCCTACCTACCACTATAACAGTGCGACGGACACATATACGATCAATCCAACAGCCAATTCGTATGCTTATGAAAATTATATACTCAATGCCGGAACAAACAAAGCCATCAGGAATTTGAATATACAGGCCTTTCTCAACTATGAGCGTACTTTTAACGAAGACCATACCATTAAAGGGATGTTATTGTATAATAGAGAAAGTAGCACTACAGACAAAAATGGGCTTACTGCCGCCGAAGTACCTGCAAAGTTTCAGGGATATACAGGACAGATCAATTATAATTATAAGAATCGATATATGTTCGACTTCAATACGGCTTATAACGGAACCGACCGTTTTGGACAAAACAATCGTTTCGGATTTTTCCCTGCTGTTGCTTTGGGATGGAATATTGGAGAAGAACCTTTTTTCCAAAAAAGATTTAACGATAAAATTGATATGTTGAAAATAAGGACTTCTTACGGGCTCGTGGGATCTGATATAACACCAGGTAACCGCTATTTATACAAACAAGTATATGAACAAGGTTATGGTTATTCTTTTGGAGAAACTCCGGTTGGAGTGGCCTCATACAGAGAAGGTTCTTTAGGAAATGAATATGTTACATGGGAAAAGGCTCGCAAATTTGACGTGGGTATAGATGCCAGTATGTTCCGTAACAAACTATCTTTTACAATAGATTATTTTTACGATTATCGTTACGACCAGTTAGTAGAAAGAAGTGACGTCTCGTTGCTATTGGGTATAGGCTTGCCTCGTACAAATGTGGGGGAAACTACAAATCACGGTTTTGATGGACAAATCTCTTACAATGATAAGTTTGGTGACTTTAATTTCTCTACCAACCTTGTATTCTCTTATGCGAAGAATAAGGTAAAATATAAAGCTGAGGCTCAGCAGAGATATTCATGGCTGTCGGAGACCGGAAAGCCTATCGGACAACCATTTGGATATACATGGGTAGGATACTATACACCGAGCGATATATCAGAAATCAATGCAGGCAATCCGAATAAGATTCCGGTACCGAATATTCCAGTATCGGCCGGAGACCTTAAATATGCAGACCTGAATGATGATGGTATTATCGACGACTTTGACAAAGGAGCCATTGGTAAGCCCAACTTACCTACTACTACATTGGGTTGGACCATAGGCGGATCATACAAAGGTTTCTCTCTCAGTCTATTGTTTCAAGGATCATTCGATTACAGTTTCAGCGTAGTAGGAACAGGTATTGAGTCTTTCAAGAGCCAGTTTCAGCCAATCCACGAAAAACGTTGGACTGCCGAAAAATATGAGAACGGAGGAGATATCCAATTTCCACGTTTAACAACCAATCTTTCTACTATTAGTAGTAGCGAGGCATATATGTCTAATTTTTGGTTGGTAAATGCTTGGTATATCCGTCTCAAAACAATCGATCTAGGTTATGAATTACCAAAGAGTGTATTACCTAAAGGAATACAAAGTACGCGCTTCTATGTGAATGCGTATAATATGTTCACTAAAACAAATTATGATAAATATCAGCAAGACCCCGAAATACAAACAAACTCGGCCGGTGATGCTTATATGAATCAACGTGTTATCAATTTTGGTGTATTGATGTCCTTTTAGGGATGGTTATTAAAAGAATAGCTTTTTAGTATTAGCCGGGCTAAATAGTATCTTGATACTATAAGAAGCGAAGTTCTTGTCTCTCTTATTAATGGTTGGGAGTAGGCTAAAAAGAATCTTCGCTTCGCTCGGCGCTAAAAGGTAAATATTCAGTCTTGATTAGTTTTACTTATAAATACAATATAATATGAAAGTACGAAAAGCCTTATTTATTGCCGCCGCGCTATTGCAAACAATATATGCCGGAGCGCAATTAAAAGATTTGGTACAGTATGTAAATACATTACAGGGAACCGATTCTCATTTCGGTCTTAGTTATGGCAATACATATGCCACTACTGCTATGCCTTATGCTATGCATACATGGTCGGCACAGACCGGGGTCAATGGAGAAGGATGGAAGTACCAGTATTCTGTAGATAAAATACGTGGATTCCAACAGGCACATCAATGCAGTCCGTGGGTAAGCGATTATGCAGTGTATTCATTTATGCCGATGGAAGGTGCATTAGAGGTGAATCAGGAAAAAAGAGCCTCGAAGTTTAGTCATAGTAATGAAATAGCCAAACCTCACTATTACAAAGTCACGTTAGATAATGGTATTACTACCGAGATGGCGCCAACCACACGAGGTGTACACCTTCGATTCTCATTTCCCGGAAACGGAGATGCTTATCTCGTGCTTGATGGTTATACCGATATGAGTGAGGTTAAGATAGATCCGCAAAAAAGACAGATAACCGGCTGGGTAAATAATCAGCGTTTTGTAAATCACGCTGAGAATTTCCGCAGTTATTTCGTAGTTCAATTCGATAAGCCTTTCGAAGCTTATGGTACATGGGAAAATCAGAATGATAAGACATTTCCTGCGGAGATTTACCGCCAAGGTAAGGGAGCAGGTGCATATATAAAGTTCAAAAAAGGGACAAAGGTGCAGGCAAAAGCGGCTTCGTCTTACATCAGTCAACAACAGGCTATACTTACTTTAAATAGGGAATTAGGCAGCGATAAAAACCTTGAACAAACAAAAGCAAGAGGAGCGGAAACTTGGAACAAATTATTAAACAGAGTAATTGTTGAAGGAGGAACCGACGAACAGATCAGGACATTTTACTCCTGTCTTTTCCGTGCAAACCTTTTTTCACGCAAATTTTACGAGCGTAACGAAAATAATGAACCATATTATTACAGTCCTTACGATGGCAAGATATACAACGGATATATGTATACCGACAATGGATTCTGGGATACTTTCCGTACACAATTCCCTCTGACCAATATTCTTCATCCTACCATGCAGGGGCAGTATATGAATGCTTTGCTTGATGCTCACGATCAATGTGGTTGGTTACCATCGTGGTCGCAGCCGGGAGAAACAGGAGGAATGATCGGCAATCATGCAATTTCGCTTCTTGCCGATGCATGGGCGAAAGGCATTCGTACTTTTGATCCTGATCGTGCACTAAAAGCTTATGCGCATGAGGCAATGAATAAAGGCCCATGGGGAGGAGCTAACGGTCGCATTTTTTGGAAAGAATATTTTCAGTTAGGATATGTGCCTTATCCGGAGTCGTCGGGATCTACTGCACAAACATTGGAGTATGCCTATGATGACTGGTGCGGATATGAATTGGCACGAATGACAGGAAATAAATTCTATATGGATGTTTTTGAAAGGCAAATGTACAATTATCGAAATGTCTTTGACCCTACAGTTGGTTTCATGAGAGGTAAAGATAAAGATGGCAAGTGGCAGGAACCGTTCGATCCTTTTGTGTGGGGCGGCCCTTATTGCGAAGGGAATGCTTGGCATTATACTTGGTCTGTTTTTCACGATGTGCAGGGACTGATCGATTTGTTTGGCGGTGCAGAAAATATGGTCTCAAAAATGGATTCGGTATTTACTGTACCTAATATTATTAAACCCGGTACATACGGTGGCATTATCCATGAAATGAAAGAGATGGAACTTGCAGGCATGGGACAATATGCACAAGGCAATCAGCCTATTCAGCATATGATCTATATGTATTCGTATGCAGGACAACCATGGAAAACCCAATACTGGGCTCGTCAAATTATGGATAGATTATATAATTCTACAGAAAAAGGTTATCCGGGCGATGAGGATCAAGGAGGTATGGCTTCGTGGTATGTACTGAGCGCACTTGGAGTCTATTCTGTTTGTCCCGGTACGGATGAATATGTATTGGGTAGTCCGCTATTCAAAAAAGCTACAATTACGATGGAAGACGGAAAGAAGTTTGTAATAGAAGCAAATAATAACAGTAAAGATAATATATATGTCCAATCCGTTAAGCTCAATGGTAATCCTTTAAATAAGAATTACATTACTTACAAAGATATCGTAAATGGAGGAACTATTGAATATACAATGGGAAGCCAGCCAAATAAAGGGCGAGGAATTACAAAAGATGCCGCTCCATTTTCCCTGTCTAAAAAGTAAACAGATATAAATTCAAATAATGAATAGAAATACGATAATATTATTTTTTGCTTGTTTTTTTATATTCGGTCAGCTTTTAAATGCTCAGGAGATTAAAATATCTCTTAATAGTGATGCGAATATTATTAATTGGAAGATTAAAGCAGAGGCTGAGGTTCAGGATCGCAAGCAAATGATGGCATTGGATTATGATGTCTCAAGTTGGGTCTCAGCAGTTGTTCCCGGAACTGTTTTTGGTTCGTATGTGGAAGCCGGCTTGGAGAAAGATCCGAATTTCGGAGATAATATCTACAAAGTGGATAAATCAAAATATGATAGAAATTTCTGGTATCGAGGTGAATTTGATACGCCAGTTTTGCCCGAAGGAGAACATCTGTGGTTCAATTTTGAAGGTATAAATAGAAAAGGTGAAATTTTTCTGAATGGGCATCGATTAGGTTTTCTCGATGGTTTTATGAACAGAGGAAAATTTGATATTACTGACTATTTGAATAAAAATGGAAAAAATGTGTTGGCTGTATTGGTCCATTGGGTGGGTTTACCTGTTCCTAATTATGCGAGCCCAACTTATATTTCCAGTGCCAGTTGGGATTGGATGCCTTATGTCCCGGGATTGCTCAGTGGTATTACTGATGATGTATTTCTAACAAGTTCGGGTGCTGTTACTATCGTAGATCCTTGGGTTAGATCTAAAGTTCCGAACAATGATAAGGCCTTTTTGAAATTACAGATTGAATTAAGTAATCATACGACAACAGAATGTAAAGGGCTGTTGAAAGCAGTAATTCAGCCGGGCAATATTGAATTTTCGAAAGAAATAGTTCTTGGTGCAGGTCAACAGAAACCATTTATATTCGACGCTAAGGATTTTAAACAATTAGAAATTAATAACCCTAAATTATGGTGGCCTAATGGATATGGCGAACCAAACCTGTATACATGTAATTTGACATATAGCATAAACGGAAGAGTGTCAGACAGCAAAAGTATAACGTTCGGAATTAAAGAATACAGCTATGAGAAAGTAGACGATGTTTTTCGTATAAAAATAAATGGAGAATCTGTCTATATAAAAGGCGGAAACTGGGGTATGAGCGAATACATGTTGCGTTGTCGTGGAGAAGAGTATGATATGAAAGTAAAACTTCATCAGGAGATGAATTATAATATGATCCGTAATTGGATAGGATCGGTAACCGATGAAGAATTTTATGACGCATGTGATAAGTACGGCATCATGGTCTGGGATGATTTTTGGCTAAACTCTCATCCCAATCTTCCGGACGATGTACAGACGTTTAATAATAATGCAATAGAGAAAATCAAACGTTTGCGAAACCATCCTTCTATTGCCGTATGGTGTGGCGATAATGAAGGAACACCACTTCCTCCGCTCAATGAATGGTTAGCGGGGAATGTGGAATATTATGATGGTGGTGATCGCTGGTATCAGCCTATTTCCAATAATGATGGATTATCCGGTAGCGGGCCATGGGCAAATGCTCATCCAAGCTGGTATTTTACTAAATATCCTATGATGTTTGGATTTAAAGGAAAACCGAGCTGGGGTTTCCGTACAGAGATAGGTACGGCGGTTTTTACTACATTCGAAAGCTTCAAGAAATTTATCCCTAAAGAATACTGGTGGCCTCGTAACGAAATGTGGGATTTGCACTTCTTTGGACCTAAAGCTGCTAATGCTGCTCCTGATAAGTATTTTAATACTATAGCTGAAAATTACGGAACGCCTAAGGGTATAGAAGACTTTTGTCGTAAAGCCCAATTACTCAATTTGGAATCTAACAAAGCGATATATGAAGGATGGCAACATCATATGTGGAATGACGCTACAGGGATAATGACATGGATGAGCCAGTCTGCATATCCGTCTTTTGTCTGGCAAACCTATGACTATTATTACGATCTTACAGGAGCATATTGGGGCATTAAAAAAGCATGTGAACCTATTCATATACAATGGAGCTATGCCGATAATTCGGTAAAGGTTATAAATGCTACATTGAGCGATAAGAATAACCTTACTGCAAAGGCTACTATCTATAATATGGATGGGAAAGAGATGCCTAGATATACTCAAGTAAAGAAAATAGATGCGAAAGCGAATCAGGCTACACCTTCTTTTTATATGGATTTCACGAATGATAATATGGCTTACAATAAGAATGTGGTTGCGTCTTCCGTTTCGTATGATGCCGGAGATGCGAGCTCTGTAGCTGATGGTAGTGACGGTAGCCGTTGGGCGAGTAATTATACAGATAATGAATGGATATATGTTGATTTAGGAGAACCAAAAGAAGTGGGGAATATTACATTGAAATGGGAGAATGCTCATGCAAAATCTTACAAAATTCAGGTATCGGACGATGCTGCTAATTGGAAAGATATATATGAAGACAATAATTCTAAAGGCGGAAATGAGGAGATCAAAATTAAACCTGTAGTAACCCGTTATGTAAAGGTTGTAGGATTAAAACGTGCCACCGAATGGGGGTATTCTCTTTACGAGATTGAATTGTATGGCAAGAAGAAAGTAAAAACAGATCTTTCTCCTGTTCATTTTCTCAAATTGCAATTGACAGATGATAATGGAAATATCCTTTCCGATAATTTTTATTGGAGATCAAACACCTTGGGAGACTATACGGCATTAAATAAATTAGGTAAAGCAAAATTGAATGTCGATTCACACATAGAGACAAGAGGAAATAAAAAGGTTATAAAAGCTACCATAAAAAATATAGGCTCATCTGTAGCTTTTGCTATACATGTGCAACCATACAGAACTTCTGACGGAGAACGTATTTTGCCTATTATAATCAATGATAATTATTTTACGCTTAGACAAGGAGAAAGTAAGAATCTGAAAATAGAATTTGGAGCCTCGCTTTTACCTGAAAACAGCTATAAACTGGAAGCAATTCCATATAATAATAAATAAACTGTATGAAAAATAGATTGTTGCTCTTATCCTTCTTTCTTATTGTACCCTTTATTGTAAACTCTCAAACGACAGGCATAGATTATGCAAGTCGGGTGAACACCCTTATCGGAAACAAAGGTGTGGGATTGGCATCCGGATATATGTATCCCGGCGCAACTTATCCTTTTGGAATGGTACAATTTACTCCAACTTATTTTTCCAAGCAATCTGGTTTTGTTATTAATCAATTAAGTGGCGGTGGATGCGAACACATGGGAAATTTCCCTACTTTTCCGGTGAAAGGAAAGTTGCGAATGTCTCCTGATGATATTATCAGCTATAGGATAAACCTATCAGAGGAAAAAGGACATGCAGGTTATTATCAAGCTAAGGTGCAGGATGATATTAAGGCCGAACTTTCTGTGACTGAGAGGACAGGAATGGCTCGTTATGAATACCCGTCGAATGAAAGCTTTGGTACTGTTATAATCGGGGCAGGAGTAGCTGCTACAAATACAGAAAATGCAACAGTTGTAATTACTGGTGCCAATACTTGCGAAGGATATGCCGAAGGAGGTACTTTCTGCGGGTATCCAACACCTTATAAAGTTTATTTTGTTGCCGAGTTCGATGCGAATGCTATTGAGGTAGGAACATGGAAAGATGATAAAATAAGAGAGAAGTCTGTTTTTGCAGAAGGTAAGAACTCGGGAGTATTCTTCACTTTCGATGTGAGTAAGAATAAAGTGATACAATATAAAATAGGCGTTTCGTACGTATCGGTTGAGAATGCAAGAGAAAACCTGAGAGCTGAGAATTCAGCATGGAATTTTGATGTCATTAAGAATCAGGCCGAAACAAAATGGAATAAATATTTGGGTAAGATAGAGGTTGAAGGTACAAATTCGGATCGCATTACTCAGTTTTATACGCATCTATATAGAGCTCTTATTCATCCCAATGTATGTAGTGATACGAATGGAGAATATATGGGTGCTGATTTTAAAGTACATAAAAGTAAATCGAAGCATTATACATCTTTTAGCAACTGGGATACATACCGTACTCAGATACAGTTGCTTGCTATGCTTGACCCCGATGTGGCATCCGATGTTGTGATTTCACATCAGTTGTTTGCCGAGCAAACAGGTGGCGAAGGCTTTCCCCGTTGGGTGATGGCAAACGTAGAAACCGGTATCATGCAGGGAGACCCTAGTCCTATACTAATTTCGAATGCTTGGGCTTTTGGTGCAAGGAATTATAACCCGAAGCCAATTTTTAAAATAATGCAGCATGGGGCAGAAGTTTCGTGCTCTATGTCTCAGAAGGTAGAAGTGCGTCCCGGATTGAAACAGTATCTTGATAAAGGATACTATAATGCTTCTGAACAACTGGAGTATACTTCAGCTGATTTTGCTATAGCCCGATTTGCTTTATATGCCTGTGGTGATGAGTTTGCCAGTTGGCGGTATTTCCATTTTGCACGTTCGTGGAAAAATCTATATAATCCTGCAACAGGGTGGTTGCAATCACGTAATGCAGACGGTTCGTGGAAATCATTAGGCGATGATTTCCGTGAGTCTACATATAAAAACTATTTTTGGATGGTTCCGTATGATCTGGGTGGATTAATAGAGCTAGTAGGAGGGAAAACGAATGCTGTGGCTCGTCTCGATGATTTGTTTAGACGATTGGATGCAGGTTATAATGACGATTGGTTTGCTTCGGGCAACGAACCGAGTTTTCATATTCCTTGGATATATAACTGGGCCGGACGTCCTGACAAAACACAGAAAGTCGTAAACCGTATTTTGAATGAGCAATACTTCAATCAGGTAGATGGACTTCCCGGTAATGATGATTTGGGAACGATGGGGGCATGGTACGTTTTTGCATGTATAGGATTGTATCCCGAAATCCCGGGTGTTGGAGGCTTTTCAATTAATACACCCATTTTTAAATCGATAAGAGTACACCTAAGAAAAGGAGATTTATTGATAAAAGGAGGTTCGGAAAAAGATATTTATATCCGTTCTTTAAGCTTCGATGGCAAGCCTTATGATAATACATGGATAAATTGGGATGATATATCAAACGGAGCTACACTTGAATATTCTACTTCGGATAGGCCTAATTTGGAATGGGGAACTAAGGTAGACGCTCCTTCGTTTCCATAAAGAATTGAGTAGTATATGGTAAAAAATAAGGTGACCAGATAGCTTCCTGTTAAGTAGATACGATTGTAACTTTATTTGTTTTTGTTTATCTATATAATGCAGATAATAAGAGTTTTATATTTAAATAAAGTAATATTTAAAAATATGCTTTAAATCTGTCACTTTTGTCACCTTTTGGGGGTTATCTGTTTGATTATGATGTTGATGTATGCTTTTGGATTGTGTCACTTTTTAAGCGTATGTAAATCTCGTATTTTTGATTCATGCAAATAGAAAAATAATTAAAATATAAATCAATGAAAAACAGTATTTTTAAAGCAGTTCTCTTTGTAGCAGTGATTACATTGATCTCTTGTAAAGAGAAAAAAGGTGCAGAAAAGGTTGCAGAGTTCCCTGATTGGGCATGGACTGATTTTCAGCGTCCTGAAGGTATTAATCCGATTATCTCACCTGATAGCACAACTCGTTTTTATTGTCCGATAACAAAGGACTCTGTTGATTGGGAATCGAATGACACCTTCAATCCGGCAGCAACTATCTACGATGGTAAAATAGTAGTACTTTACCGTGCTGAGGATAAATCGGGGCAGGGCATAGGTGGACGTACATCCCGCTTGGGATATGCTTGGTCGGAAGACGGGCTTCATTTTCAACGAAAATCTATACCTGCATTCTACCCTGACAATGATAGCCAAAAAGAGCTAGAGTGGCCCGGTGGTTGTGAAGATCCGCGTCTGGCCGTAACTGAAGATGGTATGTATGTTATGTTTTATACGCAATGGAATAGAAAACAAGCTCGTTTGGCGGTAGCTACTACTCGAGATTTACATACATGGGAGAAACATGGACCGGTATTTACAAAAGCTTATAATGGGAGATTTAAAGATGATTTTTCGAAATCAGCATCAATTGTTACCAAACTGGTAGACGGAAAACAGGTGATCGCTAAAATTGATGGAAAATACTGGATGTACTGGGGTGAGAAATTTGTAAATGTAGCAACATCTGAAGACTTGATAAACTGGACTCCTTTATTGACCGAAGACGGAGATTTCTTGAAAGTAATAGAGCCTCGTAAAGGAAAGTTCGATAGCTCGCTTACCGAATGTGGCCCTCCGGCAGTGATGACCGAGAAGGGGATCTTGTTGCTATATAATGGTAAGAATGCAGACGGAATAGAAGGTGATACTTTGTATACTGCAAATTCTTATTGTGCGGGGCAAGCTTTATTTGATTTGAAAGATCCGACTAAGCTACTCGGGCAACTTGATAAGCCTTTTTATACTCCCCAAGCTGATTTTGAAAAAAGTGGACAGTATCCTGCCGGAACTGTGTTTATTGAAGGGTTAGTGTTTTATGGTAAAAAATGGTATTTATACTATGGATGTGCCGATTCGCGCGTGGCTGTAGCTGTATATGATCCAGAAAAGAAAAAAGAATAAATACTTTAATCATGGGAAAACCATACTATTATATTTTTTTGATAATTATATCGATGCTTATACACCCGATCTGTAATGCCCGCTCCTTGATCGGTATTACAGACCTTAGGTGTGAGAATCTGATAAATCCGAATGCTATAGATAATGTAAATCCTCATTTTAGTTGGAAGATAGTATATTCCAAAGGACAAATGCAACAACGGTTTTATGAAATACAAGTAGCATCGGACAGTATTGCTCTTTTGAATAATAAAGCTGATTTGTGGAATCAGGGAAAAGTGCGTTCTTCCTCGTCGATAATGGTCTCTTATAATGGAAGTCCTTTATCATCAAGGTTGTTATGCTATTGGCGGGTTCGTATATGGAATGATAAAGGTGAAGTTTCAGATTGGAGCGATATTGCACGGTTTGGAATCGGAATCGTGGGTAATGATAAAATGCAAGGCAGCTATATCGGCTTGCCTGTGGGCGCAGGAAACACACAGACTCCTTTATTAAGGAAAAAGTTTAGGATTGAGAATACAGGGACTTCATTTTTACATATCAACTCATTAGGCTATCACGAGTTATATATCAATGGCAAGAAAGTGAGTGAAGATGTCCTTTCTCCCGCAGTTTCGCAATTGAACAAGAGATCATTAATTGTAACATACGATGTAAGTAGTTATCTGAAGAATGGAGAGAACGAATTAGTTATCTGGCTTGGTAGCGGCTGGTATAAGAAAACAACATTCGGTACCGATCATGATGGTCCACTTGTAAAGGCTCAATTGGATATTTTGCACAACAAAAATTGGAATACTGTATTAACTACAGATTCTTCGTGGCAAGGTTCTGAGAGTGGATATATGGATACAGGTACATGGCAAGCCTTACAATTCAAAGGCGAACGTCTTGATCGTAAGCACACTCCGATTGATTTATCGTCAAGTACTCTTAATCGTATGACATGGTCTCGGGTAGAGGAAGTTGATCTGCCCCGACACAAGGCTTCGCCCGAAATGACTCAGCCAAACAAGATACAAGAAATATTCATACCTAAAAATATAAAGCAGCTGGGTGATAGTACATGGCTTGTGGATATGGGAAAAGCTTTGAACGGTTGGTTTGAAATTCATTTTCCAAAATTACCCGAAGGGCATGAAATTCTGCTCGAATATACTGATTTTTTGGATAAAGATGGCAATTTCTTGGATCAGGGACAAAGTGATATTTATATCGCTGTCGGTGAGGGTAAAGAAGTGTTTAAAAATAAATTTAATCATCATGCTTTTCAGTATGTAAGAGTGTCACATTTGAAAGAAAAGCCTCTAAAAGAAGATATAAAGGCATATCTTATACATACCGACTATCGTGATAGGTCATCTTTTGAATGCTCCGATTCCGATCTGAATGCGATTCATAATATGATTAAATATACGATGCGTTGCCTTACTTTCTCAGGTTATATGGTAGATTGTCCCCATTTAGAGCGAGCCGGATATGGCGGAGACGGTAATTCGTCGCTGGAAACACTTCAAACCATGTATGATGTATCGCCTCTGTTTATGAACTGGCTGCAAGCTTGGTATGATTCTATGCGCGAAGGTGGAAGTCTGCCCCATGTTGCGCCTAATCCGGGAGCAGGGGGAGGTGGCCCGTATTGGTGTGGATTTTTTATCGTTGCACCATGGAGAACTTACGTCAACTATAATGATTCCAGATTGATAGAACAGTATTATCCAGCGATGAAGGAATGGTTGAAATATGTAGAGAAATATACGGTAGATGGTCTATTGAAGCGTTGGCCCGATACCCCGTACCGCGATTGGTTCTTGGGAGACTGGCTAGCTCCGATAGGTGTCGATTCGGGGTCGGAACTATCAATAAATTTAGTGAACAACTGTTTTGTGAGCGATTGTTTCGGCATAATGGAAAAAATAGCCACAGTGCTCAATAAACCTGATGAAGCAAAAGATTTTGCTCAACGAAAAGTTACTTTAAATCAGCTACTGCATAAAACATTTTTTGATGCTGGGAAGAATGTGTACTCTACAGGTTCACAGCTTGATATGTCGTACCCAATGCTTGTAGGAGTAACGCCTTCGGACGTTTATGATAAAGTGAAAGATCAACTATTCAGAGAAACAAAAGAGAAATACAATGATCATATAGCAGTAGGATTGGTGGGTGTTTCTATTCTTACCAGATGGGCTATAGAAAACAAATCGGCAGACTTTATGTATTCTATGTTGAAAAAGCGTGATTACCCGGGCTATCTGCATATGATAGATAATGGAGCTTCTACCACATGGGAATACTGGAGCGGTGAGAGAAGCCGTATTCATAATTGCTATAACGCTATAGGTTCTTGGTTCTATCAGGCATTGGGGGGTATTCGTACTGATGAGAAAAATCCCGGCTACAAGCATGTATATATTGAACCTCAGATTCCTGAAGGTGTTACGTGGGCAAAAACATCCGTAAACTCACCGTATGGAAAAGTGTCGGTTGATTGGTCGATGGAAGGTACTGTGTTGAAAATGAATGTTATACTTCCGGTGGGGTGCAGCGGAACGGTTATCGTACCGGCTAATGCTCATAAGAGTAAAGTAAATGGGCTTGATTTGGATAAAACAAAATCTTCTATTGAGATTGGAAATGGCATGTCTGAACTAACCTTTTCTTTGATTTAGAATCTGAATTACAAATAAAATACTTGTTAAGTTATTGTATAAGAGTTTTTTTTGCTGTAAATAAAATTGTTGAGTTCAAAAGAAAACCTCAGTATAGTTTCTTGATTTATACTGAGGTTTTACTTATAAAGGGGCTTTTATCTAGTGATTATGATCGTGGTCATCATCTTCTCCGTCGTGACTTAATACAATATTACGTGCAACATACGATTCGTTCCCGGCGGTATCAGTACAATATACCATCAAGTGATAATTACCTGGGGTTGCATTTTCGGGTATGATTATTTCATGATGATGTATTTTTGCTGTTTTTTGTCCCGCTACACTCCATGTTTTCTGAAAAGCAAATGCGGTAGTACCATCTTCAGCTTTTAACGATTTTGTATGATTATGACCATCGAAGTTGTTATGTATCTCTACTTTATAAGAAGATAACATTTCATTGTCAGATAATTCCATGTCGAAATGAATATCTGATCCAATCTTTAACATAGCACCTTCTGAGGGAGCAGTTAGAGTGATCACAGGTGGAGTTGTATCTCCATCGTTATCATTACTACAGGATGTAAATGATATAGATGTTATAATACTAATAATTGATAGGAATAGGATTTTAATAATTGTTCTCATTTTAATTTACTTTTAAAAGGTATTTTAATTGATAATTGGAAGTTGCGACCCGGTTCGGGAATTTCAACTTTTCTGTAAAAACTTAAGTGGTTATAATATTTAGTATTCAATAAATTCCGCAATGATAAACTGAAATCTATCATTGTGCTATATATCGGAATGCTTATATTTCCTCCGAGATTAATTAAATTAGTTCCTGATGTAGTACTTTCGTTCTTTGACACTCTATTTTGATTGGCAATACTATACAGTTCAGCATGTATTTGGAATTGATTCTTTTTCCATGTTATTGTATTTCGCATAGATGCCGGTGGCGAGAAACTTAAAGGAGTATTCTCATCAAGATTGTCAGTATATACGTACTCACTTGTGAAAGAGTAATTCAGATATGGAAATAAGTCTATACTGAAAGATATCTCCGTTCCTGCAAAAATAGCTTCAGCACCCGAATATCGATATATCTGTCCCGCATGAGGAAGTACAGACCATTCGCCTGTTGGTTTCAGAAAAATGTAATTACTAAACCAGCTAAAGAATGGAGTGATGGAAAATGAAATGCTCTTGTTTTCATACAAGTAAGATGCATCCAGTTGCCATCCTCTTTCTGAATTAAGCGATGGGTCTCCTTGCTCGTGCCTGAACGTACCATGATGTACTCCATTTGCTGCTAACTCATTCGCCCCGGGAAGCCGAAAGCTATGTCCTATATTTGCTTTTATAAGATGATAGATATTCGGATTCCATATAATACCGAGCGATCCGGAAAAGTCTCCAAAGTTGCGGTTTACTGCATAGCTACGCCATCTATATTGCTTTATCAGTTCGTTGTCATATCCCATTCCCTGCAGATATGTTTCTAGGTAAGGATCATTATATGCTGATATGTCTACATTCTCATGATCGTAGCGAATACCTCCACTAAAGCTAAGCTGCTGTGATGGTCGCCATGTAGCAAGACCAAATACTCCACTGGTAAATCTATTGTATCTGGGTAAGAGAAACGAATATCCCGATATACGATTCTGTTGATATTGAATATCAAGCCCGGCATTATATTCCCATGTGGCTGAGGCTATTGTCTTGAATTTAAGAGAAGAACTATATGTATCGAGAGTGAAAGCTAATTCTTTATCCGGATCTTTGTCGGGAGGTGATTGCGTTCCATAATGAGTATGGAATTTACTCCACTCTTCTCTGTGATTCTTCTGATATCCAACGTCCCAATATCCAATGAGTTTATCCCATATATATTGCTGTCGTGATGTTATTTTCAGATGATTCACTCTACTATATGGTAATTCAATATTACGGTCATCACCATCGTCTTGTACACGGGATACATCAGGGATACCATGTGCTCCCGGAAAAAATCCTGTTTTTTGGTAAGCATTACTTATTGAATAATTAGAGTAATACTTTCCGCTACGGTATTCGGTGTATGAACTTATATTACGCTCAATACCGGCTGTATTCTTCAACTTCCGATTATATATTGGAACTTTCTGAGTAAGATAAACAATGGTATCTGTAGGTATGCGATAATCTCCAAAACGCTGTTCGGAATATCGAAACTTTGTATACCATGCATTTTTTTTCAGACCTAATAATACAGAACCACCGAATGTTTCATTTACACTTTTGCCTAGTACCACAGCTTCACCATAAATCTGATTGTCGAAGGGTGGGGGACCTTGTGTTATTTCCACTACGCCACCCATCACATCGCTTCCATAAAGGAGTGAGGATGGTCCTTTGCGGACAGTGACTCGTTCGATATTAAACGCGTCAATCTCTAATCCGTGGTCACTACCCCATTGTTGGCCTTCCTGTTTAATTCCATTTTCGGTTACAGAAATGCGATTGAATCCCATCCCCCGTATCATGGGTTTGGAAAATCCGGAGCCGATATCCATAGAACGGACTCCCGGTATATGCTCAAGTGCTTGTAAAAGATTGCCTGTAAAGTGATTTTTCAAAAAATCCTTTTCTACTACTTCTATCGACAGAGCTGAGTTAAGTTTACTCGATGTCTTATAAGATATTGCAGTTATAGTAATACTTTCTAACTCTACCTGTTTGATAGAATCTGTTTCTTGACTATACAAGGGCAATACAAATACGAGCAAGAGCATAACCCGAATAATTCGGATATGCATGTAAGTATTTGTTTTTATTAAAAATAATTTGCGAATAAAGTTAGGATAAAGTTATCCTAGAGAGGAACGTGTTTTTAAGTGTGGGAGGTGCTCGTAGATAATTGAGTTGAGGTATAGCATTGTATCCCTTTTCCAGATATAAGGAATATATCCGGCTAGTATATGTTATTTGTATTGTATCTGAAATACGAAAACATGCTTCAGTAAATAAAGATAAAGTGAGTTTACAAACCTGACATGTATTACTATTATTTTGAGGTTTATGTTTATCGTTAGCATGTGAACAATGTTCTTTGTAGCATTCATATTTATAAATATGAATACCCTTAACTATAAGCGGAGTTATGAATATAGCTGCTAATAGCCATGCCAAGATTATTTTGTTCACTTTATATTGTCTCACACTGAATCTGAATTTTGACTAGTAGATTGCAAAGATATAAATTTTATTTAAATGCAACGTTGTTTCAATATTTATATTTTATCAATTTGTGTGATCTCTGATTTTGTGCTACTTTTGTTTAGCTATAAAGATTAATGTTATGAATGCAATAGATTTACTCAGAAATAAGGGGTTAAAGAAAACAGCTCAGCGAGTTATGCTGATTAATATTTTGCAAAAGAGGAGTATTTCTTTAACAGAGAGTGATATAAAAATGGAGATGGGAGATCTTTACGATCGTATAACTTTTTATCGCACTGTCCAAACATTATTGGAAACTGAAATTATTCATAAAATTACAGTTGATAACATAACAAAATATGTCCTGAATGATATTCATCTTTCAGGCAATAAAAAAGATCATGCTCATTTTTATTGTAAAAGTTGCCATTCAATAACTTGTCTGGATAATATAACTTTAAAAAAGCATAACTTACCGGAAGGATTTAAATCGGAAGAATATGAGATATTAATAAAAGGGACATGTGATAAATGTAGTAGGCTTATATAATTTGATTTTTACTAAATGTCTTTATTTTCTTGAAGACTTTTATAAGTTTATTTGCTCTCAATAGACTTTCTTTTAGCTTTCTCCCATATTCCGCTATTATTTCTTTTCATTAGATAAGAATATGCTTTTATGACATTTAAATTCATAAAAAGAAAATAATACGGAATAAATAGTATTTTATTTTTTATCTCCTTTTTAGCCAGTATATATCCAACAAAGCCTAATGAATAGAAAATAATTTGTAATATTAATAATATAGCAGGAAGTGTACATGTCGGGTAGGTTTGTATACAGAGTAATACATTTAGAGGTAATAGAGAGAAAAGAGCTATAGGGGTTATAGTCCATCTCAACACACGATGAGATATGTACTGAAAGCTTAAAACTCCATACTTGAAAATATTAAGTAGAGAACGTAATCTCCACACAGCTTGTATTCCTCCTGCAGCAATTCTTACTTTTCTTTTTTCTTCTTCTAACATCGAATCGGAGCTATATTCTGTTGCATATGCATTGGATGAGTATGTTATTCGATATCCTTTTTGAGCTGTTTTTAGAGATAAGACAAAATCATCGAGTAATGTATCGTTTGGTATCTGCTCGAAAAGGTTACGTCTTATGGCATATAGCTCTCCTGCTGCGCCAACTACAGAGTATAAGCGGGAATCTAAATCTTTTAAAAAAGATTCGTAACGCCAATAAAAACCTTCTCCACTAGACGATGCATTATCTTTTGATTCTATGTTTACTCTTTTTTCCCCGGTCACACAACCTATTTTACTATCTGCAAATAACGATACTATTTCTTTTATACTTTGAGTGTTTAGTATTGCATTAGCATCTGTAAATATAACAATGGGCGTATCTATGTACAACATACTTCTGTTTATGGCTGCGGTTTTTCCTTCACGTTTAGGCTTATGTAGTACTTTTATGTTAGTATAGGACTTTAGCTTTTCTACGGTGCCATCGGTGCTGCCATCAGTAACCCATACAACGTGAAGCTTTTCCTTTGGATAATCTAATGATTGTATATTGGTCATCTTTTCGTCCACAATGTTTTCTTCGTTATAAGCGGCTATAAGTAATGTTACATCGAGCAGTTCTACATCTTGCAATTTACTCTTGCTTCGTGGCTTGAAAAATTCTTTGAATTTAACCAGAAACCATATTAAGATACCATATCCTAGGTAAGTATAGAAAATGATGAATGTAAATAGACAGAATACAATAATTAAAATCATAGAAACAACAATTCAAATCTTTTATTTACAAGCTGAAATAACCTTTTCCATCTGATTCTTCCATGAAAGACTGCTGATCGAATTACGTATTTCTATAGCAGGTATTATTTTTACTTTTTCATAAAATGCAATCACGTCAAGAATATTTATTGGAGATTCGTCAGCGTTTACTTTCATAATATAGGGTTTTCCTTCAAAATCATCATCTATTTCGGAGTAAATAAAAGGAATACCTCTTGCTGCATATTCGCGGTTTTTTAGAGTCTTTATATTTGTAATTCCACTACGATGGCGTCCCAGGCTGGCAATTCCTATTGATGCCTGATTGAATAGGTTGTCTAAGATCTCTCCATATTGTGGACCATGGAAGGTGACATAACTCTCCAATTTATTCTCTATTATGTAATTCTTTAATTTCGAAATTTCACGTTCATTTCCATATCCAACAATTTCGTATCGAACTTCTATATCTTGTTTTATTTTATAATATTCAGCCAATCCTTTTAGCAAACGGTCGAATCCATGCCAAATATGAATTTCAGCCACACTTATCAGGGTTATTATATTTTGATTATAACTTGTTGGCTCTTTTATTTTTATAGCATCAAAATCTATCCCATTTGATATATTAATTGTTTTAGCTCCAAATATATCTGTTTCGTTTGAAAAAGTCACAATCCTGAAGATATGGCGAGCGAGTTTGCGGCGATATAGTTTATCTGTTAGCAACTGTAGGCGAACCGATAAAGAACTGTTTATATATTCATTGTCGTATGGATATGTCGGTATCTCAAGCAATGTTTTTACTCCCTTTTTAGCCGCTTGCTTAACAAAGGAAATAAGAAACGGATTTGCATTGTGAAATGATCTTATATAGATCAGGTTGATATTGTTTGCTTCCACATAGTTTAATATTGCAGAATAGTCAACTCTTTTTTTTATTTTGCCTTTAATTCCATGTTTAAAGCTTTCGAGCTCCTGATCATCTACCATTCGTCTCTGATACCCTTCGTTGTCAATATGAATATAGCATAGATGTGTTTCTACACCGCACTGCCTCAAAGCATTAACCTGATAGTGTATCTTTTTGCTGATGCCGTTATATGCCTCCAATCCATGAAAAATAAGATATAAAGCCTTCATCTTAATTTTTTCTTTAATTTACTATAAATATCAAATTCTTTTGTTAGCTGTATATAAAGACCGTATATAAGGATAAATATCACACTTTTAAATAAAGCACTTATAAATATGTTCTGTATTGTTATTAAATGAGATATACAAAGGAGAGCCGAAAATAGAATGACGCTAAGTATTATTGGCGATTGGAATTGTTTAATAAAATTAAGAATACTTGTTTTCAGACTATATCTATACATAATATAATAGCATTGAATAAAGTTTAGGGTAAATGTAATTATAATGCACCATGCAACAGCAATAAGCGAATTAAAGATAAATATGCCTATTAATATACCTGAAACATTCAATATAGAAGATAGTAGTCCACTTACAAATAGTAATTTTGTTGCATTAGCTGCTTGAAAAATAGCTCCTGATGTAGATAATATAATTTGTATACCTACGGATAAAGAAAGAATCTGAAATACAGGAATGGAGTTTAACCACTGATTCCCAAATATTATTAATATTGCTTCTCGTGATGTGAACCAAAGTAGTATAGATAACGGAAAACCAATGAATGCCAAAAGACGAACAACTTTCAGATACGAACGAGATAATCTTTCAAGGTCATTCTGAAAGTCTGAAAAAACAGGATGCATGACAGGAGTTATGGCAAAGGTTATATTTTGCAATGGTAACATCATTAGACGATATGATTTTTCGTAATAACCTAACAAAGACATTCCCATATATTTCCCGATCAGTAATTTATCCAGGTTCCTGCTAAAGTAATTTATTAAATTAAACAGAAATTGATAAGAGGAGTAAGAAAGTATAATCTTTAAAGATGAAATGTTAAATATAATTTTCATCTTTTGAGGATAACGCAGTATATTGACAATAAACAGAGTTGTACTTGAAAAGATAGGATTAATAAGTAAAGCATACAATCCGGCACCATTTAAAGCCGCGATTATAGATATTAGTCCACCCAGAAATTGAACTACAAATGTTCGAAAAGCAATGAATTTAAATTCTTTATTTTTATATAATAATGCACTTGGAACAATATTAACTGTAACAAAAAATAAATTGATGGACAATATCTGACATATATTAATGAGATCATTCATTTTGTAGTAAGAAGCTATAGCCCACGATGAAAAAAAGAAGCCCAGAGAAATAATTATCCCCAGCCAAACAGTAAAGGAGAAGATATCGGATAAATTTTCTTTAGTTAAACTTTTATTCTGTATTATTGCAGGTGCTAAGCCCAGATCACTAAAAATACTAAAAAAAGAAATAATAACCATAGCTACAGCTATTATACCAAAATCTTCAGGGGAAATAAGTCTGGCTAATACCGCAGAAACAATTAACGATACAATGATACCACTGTATTTGGATATTGCATTATATGTGACACCTGTGAATAACTCTCTTTTTAATGACACTTCGATTGATTATTATTTTGTATATGATTTTAATTTTATTAGCCAAGGGAAAAGCAGAACTAGCCATGACTTGATAGATATATATTTACGATAGCGAATAAAACAAACTTGAGCAATACTAAAGCGTTCGTCCCATCTAAATATATTAGCCATATATATGGCCGGATCAAAAAGGTACCGAATAGTTTTATGTATCGTTTTGTTTATATTTTCATTCTGACCGGATGCAAATTTTATTAATTCGTCTACTACTATAAAATAATTTTTAACATTAAAGATTGTGTATTGTTTTGTCATAACTGAATCAGGACGTAATCTTCTATGGAAGAATGTTTCCGGGATATATGCTACTCTTCGAGCTTGAGTGTATAACTTCGCTGTAAATAGCTGATCCTCGTGTATTATGCCAGGCAAAAAGTTTAAGGACAAAGAAGCTATATAATCATGCTTTATAAATAGAAGGCAAACTGAGGCGCTATAACCTCGGGCTTCGATTAACTGGTTGATCTTATTTATCCCGGTATCGATCTGTGTATTTACTTTACCTATTCTATTATAAGAAATAGGTAAGGTTATGTTATTATTACTAAAACTTTCGGCATCAAAAAAAACAAAATCTAAATTTTCAGAGATACATTTATCGTAGCATATTTCAAATGTATTATTACTTATAATATCGTCACTATCCATAAAGTAAATATATTCCCCTTTTGCAATACTTAGTCCCAAATTACGGGCTACAGATTGTCCTTGATTTTTTTGAGAAAAGACTTTTATTCGAGGATCAGTATCTGCTAACTTTTTTATTACTTCAAGGCTATCATCTGTTGATCCATCATTTACAACAATTACTTCTATTTCTGTCAACGTTTGATTGAGTACAGACATAATCGCCTCTTCAACAAAATGCTCAGTATTGTAAACAGGTATGATAATACTTACTTTTGGCTTATTTATATTTTCACCCATTCTTTTTTCTGAAAATCAAATTTTTTTATAACTCTTGCAGGGTTCCCTACGGCTACAGAGTATGATGGTATATCTTTTGTCACAACGCTACCTGCTCCAATTTGTACTCGTCTACCAATATGAACTCCGGCTAATATAACAGAATTAGAACCGATATGAGATTCGTCTTCAATAATTACCATATTTTTGACCAAATCTTGTTCATTAGAATCTATAGAAGCATCGGCATATCCGTGATTAAATCCGGCGATAAACACATGTTGTCCCAATCCAACTTTGTTTCCAAGAATTACAGGCCCAATGATTACAGAGCCAATCCCTACACGTGAGTTATTACCTATTATTACATCTCCGGCTCCATTATTAATTGTAGTAAAATCTTCTATTAATACATTGGTGCCAACATCAAATTTATTCCATGGGAAAACATCTATTCGTGATCTCCTTTGTCTTATTTTACTTCCTTTACCTTTTTTGTGAATCCATGGATTTACTAACAAACGAACCCATAATCGAGGTTTGGGATTCGACGATGGAGATATTAATTTTATGATCAACCTCTTGGCTGCTTTATTCTTTTTTATTTTTTCTTTTAAAAGAGATATATTCATAATACAGAATTATATACATTCATCAATTTTCTGGCAGTCCATTCCCACGAAAAAGAATTTACTCTTGATTTTCCGTATTCAATTAGGTTTTGATACAATTCACCATCCTTTTCAATTAGTAATAGCTTATTAGTAATATCTTGTTCATCATATGGATCTGTATATAAGGCTCCCTCTCCCGCTACTTCAGGTATAGCTGAGGTGTTTGATACAATTACAGGGGTTCCACAACCCATCGACTCTAATATTGGAAGTCCAAAACTTTCTCTCAATGATGGATAGATGAAGACAAAAGCTCCATTATATATATATGGTAGATCTAAATTATTTATATATCCCGGACAATGCACAAATGGTTTTATATGTTCGATATTTTCTTCTTTGAGTATTTCATCAACAATAGATTTGTTAATATCTAAAATTAATAAAGGTCTTTTATAATCGGATTTCTCCAAATACAAGGCATAGGCTTTTATTGTGCGGGACGTATTTTTTTTAGGATCTGTATTTCCAAAGAATAGAATATAGTCGTCTTTCTCGATATATTTTTTTGTAATATTATGATAATCTGATATAGGATGAAATCTTTTATTGTATCCATTGTGAATAGTGACTACCTGTGTCGGAGATACATTTGTTTTTTTACAGATATTTTCTCGTTCAAAATCAGAAACGGTAATAATTTTCTTACTTTTCGATAGGACTCGCGGCACAACAAGTTTTCTATATAGCCACCCTAAATTTTGATATAGAGATTTATTTGTGCTTTCTTTCTTCTCCAAAAATATTATATCATGTAATGTGACTATTAGGGGCACATTTACAAATAATGGGGCAGTATTACTTGTGCAGTGGAGTACGTCGGGTTTTATTTTAGAAACAGCACAAGGTAGTGCTATTTGCTCCCATAATATATAGGAGGGACATTTTACTTCTACGATATGAAAATTTGAGGTATCAATTAAACACTTGTCGGGACCGGGAGCTACAAATATATAATATTCATTAGAAGTATCATGTATCTGTAATTCTCGTATAGCTTCTAGAATAACAATATCCATTCCGTGTTTTTTCTTTCGGAATATGCGCTGTGCCTCAATTGCAATTTTCATTTATTATTTCAAATATCAATGTTCTGTATGTATAAACTTCTTCTTAGCACCTTTCATTCTGAATAGATTGATTACCATTAAAATAAAAAGTCTGGGTAATTTTCTGAGTATTTTTATCAAACGCTCGTTAACCATCTCATCTGGTATAGCAATGGCTAAAGATAAGCACATAAACATAAGCAATATCCACCATTTTATAGACCAAAGTATATTAATAAATAAAAATATAACTGCAATAACAAAAATAAATCCCAATAAAATCAAACGAGGAAGCATAGCCCACTGTATAAGTTTATTACACAAGTCTATATTTCCAGTTCTCAACGCTTCTGAAATATATTTCATCCCTCTTATCAAATTTTCGTATTGGGAAGCCATCCATCTGCGTCGCTGATTGTAAAATACTTGTTGATTCTGGACTTTCTGGTCATAAACAAATACATCTTCCAAATAGTCGATAAAGATGCCCTGTCGTAATAATTGTAGCTCCAACTCTTTGTCTTCTCCTACAGAAGATATATTTTTAATATTATGTTTAAACCATTTGTATTCGAAGGCCATCCCTGAACCGCTAAGAGCAGATGAAAGACCTAGCCGTATGTGTCCGCTTCTGAAAAATGAATTGTTTATTTCTTCGCTGGCAGCATCTAAAATAGCCATATCTGTTTCCGGATTTTTAGCTATGCGATGAACCTGTAAGGCTCTTATGCCAAAGCAAAATGCCTTATTTATTTCATTCAAAAAAATATCATCTACGGTATTGTCTGCATCTATTATTACTACAACATCATAATCATCTTTACTTATATTATCAAGTGCAAAAATTAAAGCTTTCGCTTTTGTACTGTCTTTGTAATTTGCAATAAGAAGTTTGATCGGTAATTGAGATAATTGCTCATTTGTCTCATCCTTTAGCTGATCTGATATGACGATAACATCAAAATGGCTTTTAGGATAATCCTGAGCAAGGAAAGATTTTACAGATGACACTATGACATTATCTTCTTTGTATGCAGGGAAAAGAACAATATATTTGAGTTTATTATCTGTTTCGGGGTAATGTATTTTTCTCTTTTTCAAAGAAGCTATCGCAAATACAAGAAGGTACAAAACAAAAAATAAAGCTAATACAAATAATATTGAGTCAACTATATTAACAACGTTCATAAAGTTTTTTTCATATTAGTAAAATTAACCATTCCCCTGATACAAGCTCCGACTAGATCAAAGCGCCTGCTGAGCATATAAGTAAATATAGCTTTAGGATTCGCTATAAGAAATTGATAGAGCATGGCTGCTAATCTAACCAGGCCTTTTCTGTTTCTCCATGCATACAATAATCTGTTCCGTGTCATATAATAACATCGCAAAGGACTATTTTGTCCTACACTCCGGCTTTCTTTATGAAACACAACGGCCTGAGGATTGTACCATAATTCAAATCCGCTTTTATTTATTCGTTCACACCAGTCTAACTCTTCGTAATATAAAAAATATATTTCAGGCATTAAGCCTACTTTTTTTATAATATCGCGTCTAAGCATCATAGCTGCTCCATGTAAGAATGGAGACTTGGCTGGTATATCATATTGTCCAAGATCAGGTTCTCCAAAACCAATCAAGCTATTTCTCAATGTAATTTGAGATAAAGCTGTATAGCCTGCAAATTGAATAATATTAGAGTTTGCAAACTTTATTTTAGGAGAAACGGCTCCTACTGTTAGGTTTGAATCTAGAAATTTTGCAAGGTTCAATAACGAATCATTTTCAATATATGTATCATTATTCAACAATAAAATGTATTTTCCCTTAGCTTGGAGCATGCCCAAATTATTACCTCCAGCAAAACCTAAGTTCGAATCACTTTTAATGCAATGTACGTTTTTATATTTTGCTTCTATTTCTGCAATTTCATTTCCTAAAGAAGCATTATCTACAATAATGATTTCATACGATACCTCCGACAGATATTGCATCAAGCTATCTATCATATGGCATGTGTCATTCATTCCATTATAGTTAACGGTTATTATAGATATATATAAATCATTCATTCCTATACTAACTTTATTTAGAAGCTAATGGCTTGTCAGGAGACATCAACTTTTCCCTTTCAGCTTTCTTATTCTCTATCTCCTTATCAAAATACCTGCCCATCATAATAAATGCCATGCATATATACAAAATAGGGCCGGTAGGAAACTGCTGTAATACTTCATTGCCGTAGGCTGCAACTATAATCCCTGAGAGACCGGCTACAAGGGCACTCATGATACCCTTAAGTTCTTTATTTTTTATTCGAAACAATATATCATATATTCCTCTCCCCAATACGAATAGAAGAATAGAAATAAAAATAAAAAGACCAACAATACCTGTTTCTATCCATATATAGATAAGAGAAGAATCTGTAGCTAATCCATACATGTAGTCGTGAGTATCCGTATGTTTTGATTTTCCTATACCAATACCAAAGGGATGGTCAGGCATAAACTCCCTCATTTTTTTTTGATTTTCTACTCTGACATTGAATGATGCATCTTCAGTTCCCTGAAAAGCAGTTCTCATACGGCGTATGTCTGCATTACTCTGACCAATATTGGTAAAGTTGAGAAAAATAAAAAGAGATAGTATAAGAAATGTTCCTCCAATGATAATTTTTCCGAGCTTTGATATTAAAATAAAAGTTGTATATCCTACGAATAATATAGCCAAAACAGTTCTGGTTCCTGATATAAGCATGCCATATCCAGCTAAAACGGAAACGATTATAAAAAAAACTTTCAATTTCTTATTTTTAATATATAATGCGCTTATTGAGAATACAACCAAGGATAAAGCCATACTACACCCGAAATTAGCAGCATCGGTAAAAAATGAGAAATATCGTATACCTGAATAAATGACGTGTGTTCTAGCTCCATCTTCAACATAGAGCCAATGATTTTCGGCCCAATCAAATCCTATGAATTTTTGAATAGCAGCCTTTAGTACTGCTAGAGTGGTAAGTATACCCCATAGAAGCAATATTTGCTTTAGGTTTTTATAACGATTGAATAAAGCTGTAGTAACCACTACAAATAAGAATAAGTAAAATGCCAGACCCCTGACCGAGGTCATCCAAAGTTCAATCGTTGTATATGGGTTTATAATTTCCAAAATACAGTAAAGAAGCCAAAGAAGAGAGAGGTATGTCAATGGATTATTAAACCTTTTCCAATAATCGACAGAAAAGAAAACAGTACGTACCAATAAAATAAATAATATTAATACTAATAAAGCATCTATTACCGTTCCTACCGGAAAACTTGGTATGTAGCGGTTGATACCCATAATTATATAATTAACTATGAATAGAACAACCATTAGTGAATAAGGGTATTTAAAGAAATAGAATAAAATGATACATGATATTGGAATACTTGCAAATAATATTCCGCTAATGAAGTCCTTTGTACATATTGTCGTTATTAATATTATTAATAGTCCAAAAAAGAGCCCCAGATAAAAATATTTATCATAAAATCTAGAATATATGTCTGAGACTTTGCTCATTACTAACTAATATATTAATTATTGGCTTCGATATTCTTTTTTAGCAGTTTTACTCCTGTTATATTTTCTATTACTGCATGGCTCACATTTGTTAATAGTATCATAATAGGAACTTCTTTTGATAGTCTGGTTATTTCATCAAAAATTAACTGATCGCTTCCTTTCCATGGCGTCTTTGCGTCTAGCAGTATTAAGTTAAAAGTGGCAGTCTGTAATAAATTTTTAGGAATAGGATTCTCTTTTATTGCTGGATATTCAACAATCACTACATCTTTGTTTACAACATCTATGTTGAGATCTGATAATTTGTTGACTAATAAATAACTTTTCGAGGAGGGAGAAAAATCTTTCTTCCAATCAATATTTTTTACTGATAGACCAATCCCTTCCCAATATTCTGATAAAGCATTTGCTATATATGTTTTTTGAACTCCTGATGTGAGACTAAAAAAGTTTATTATACTAGGTCTTTCAGATGAAAAGTAGTTCAATAAATTATTTCCTAATAATAATATGCAGGTATCTTCGTACGATTTTCGGAATATTCTTTTAGCCAATTTTCCTTCTTCCGGGAAAACTCCTAATACTTTTCCTGATGTAATATGCTCTGCTCGTATTTTATCCAGTAACCTTCGATCAAATAGCTCTTTCAGTAAAAAGAATCCAAGGATAAATACAACGCTAGCAATATAAGATCCTAATGTTATTGCTTTTCTCTTTGTGGGTTTTGATAATAGCGGAAATATAGGTTGATTAAGAACTTTTAATGAGGCTGAGTTCATTTCTAAGCTTTTTAATCTTAATCGAGCAGTATTGAGACTCGAGAGAATAGATAAATATGAACGCTCTAAAAAATCTATGCTTCTTTCTTTGCGTTTTATTGTGGAGCCTATTGGTGAAAAATGAAGATATTCTTGATCTAACTCAGAGCGTCTTTTATCTAGGACGGCAAGCTCAGCCGAAGCTTTTTCATTTTTCAATACTTCATCAAGCCATTGAGAGACAAAATTTGATGTGGGGTAGCCATCTTTCGTATATTTTTGAGTACTTAAAGTATTCATAATCGAATGTAAGTCTCCCTCTGCAGTTTTTAGGTCTGATTTATATTGGTTAATCTGTCTCTGAGTAGTTAGGTTGGTTATAGTATCTCTGTAGAATGGTTCAATTTCTGCAATCTTACTACGCAGTTGAGATATTACATTAAGCTTTGCTACAAACTCTGAGTTGTTTTTTATTGACGCTAAGTTTTCGGCTATTTTAGCCTCTAGATGATTTATCGATGCTTTAGAGCTACTATATCGAAGTAAAGCATCCTGATATATCAGTTGGACGTCTTTATCGTATGATGCTACTTGTTTTGTTTGCTCATCATAATTAATAACACGATTTTCGATATTATAATTCGTGAGGGAGTCTTCTCCATTCCTGAGCTCAGAACTTACTTTTGCCAATTCTTTTTCCAGGTAATGAATAACATTATTTGTTGTTCCAAACTGAATATCTTGATACTTTTTCTCATATGATTTATTCAAGATTACTAAAGTATTGTATGCTATGCCCGGGTCATTTGCTGAATATGTTATTTCAAGCATGTCGCTGTTTCCCAATTTCTTTACGGAAATTTTATTCAATGCTTTGTAACTATAGTGCGGATGATTCCAGTTGAGTAGTCCATATATAAAATTTTTCGGATCAGATTTTTCGTAAGCAAGAATATTTTCGAGTGTTCTTTCTTCCGATTCTTTATCTATAAGTTCTAATACCTCTTTAGGTGTTATACTTACAAGTTTTTTATAATTAGCAGCTTTAATATAAGTATTATCTTTTTCTGGATCGCCATATATCATATCTTGTACATATAGTCTCAATGCTACATCTTTCAATGTTTCTTTGGACGTCGCAATATTTATTATGTTTTCCAATGTGTTATTTAACACATTCCAGCTTTGATTTGTTGGTTGTTCAGGATCTAATCCATAACTAGATACAACTCCTGTATAAATAGTAGTTTCTACACCATACTCAAGATCGAGATGTCGTGTAGATAAGATAACTATACCGGATATTAGTAAAGGCACAATCAATAACCACCATTTAATTTTATTGATGAACGTATATATATATCTTATTTGTTGCATATTTTTTTATTTAGATATAATTTTAGTTTTTGCCAATACCTCAAGCTGAAGTAGTGAGGAGTTTAAGCTAGCTTTAGTTTCCTCATATTCTGATACTGCTGTTGTATATACAGATTTTTGTTTACCAAGCTCTTGGACTGTGATATTTCCATTTATATAATCGGCCTCGGTTAGTTTCAATTGCGCTTCTGTGAAGAGAAGCTCTTCTGTTTTAACCTTTATTAGGGCTAGATCTCTCATCGCTAAACTATACACGATTGCTATACGAATCTTTTGTTCATCATACCATTTCTCTTGTTCAAATTCGGTTGCTTCCATATCCAACCTTTGTTTTTTTACCTTGTTTTTTCGATCAAAAAGGTCATCTAATGGTATAGATACTGAAACTCCGAAGTTGTACCAACTCTGTTTGTTTCCTGAATATTGATAGAATATCGGCGTGTTGGTATCGGAAAAAGTTGTATTGTTTCCTATCACTCCATATTGATAGTTTGTAACTAATTTAATAAAATTCAACCATCTTTTTTTTTCAGTATCAATTGAACTCTTATAAGATTGCTTTTTTTTCTCATAATATCCAATAATAGGACTCGCTTTAGCATTCTCGTAAAGAATAGATATTGCTGGTAGCTGGAAGTTTAGATAATCTTTAGGCTCTAACTCTGTTATATCTTGAGCTAGAACAGAGATACTAAAAGAGAATAGAAAAAATGAAATGAAGAATGTTTTTAGTTTCATAGATATAAGAACTTGTAAATGCTTAATAAAAATTAAGCATCTTCTTTTTGTATAAATGAGAAAAATGTTTTAAAAATAATTTTACAGTCAAGCCATATAGAATAATTCTGAGCATAGTATACATCCAGTTGTTTTCTTTCTTCGGATGACATCTGTCCTTCTCCTCCACGTCTTTCAACTTGCCATAGACCGGTTAAACCTGCCGGAGCTATGAATCGTTCAATATATTCATCTCCGGTCAACAGTTCCGCTTCATAAAGAGGAAGCGGTCTATTGCCTACTATTGACATATCTCCTTTTAATATATTTATCAATTGGGGTAATTCATCGATACTATATTTTCTCATAAATCGACCTATTTTTGTAACTCTGGGGTCGTGTGCTATCTTAAAAAAAGTAGTATCTTTTTTTTCCTTCTTTTTATTTAAGTATTCATGTTCAGATATTTCGTAATCGTCAGAAACTAGTACAATATCATCATTTATTAAATCGGATTCTGTTATACTATCCTCCAACTCTTTTTCTTTTTGTTCTTTTGTATACTGATTCATTGATAGATAGCTTGATAAGCGTTCTTCAGCATCAATATACATAGATCTGAATTTTAAGAAATTAAATACATAGAAGTTGCTTCCTACTCTTTTAGACTTATATAAAACAGGTCCTTTACTTTCAAGCTTTATTAATACTATTATTAAAATAAAAAACGGAGATAATAGTATAAGAGCCAAAAGCGAAATAATTATGTCAAATATGCGTTTACCTCTAGGTGTTTTGAAGACTTCGTCAATTTTGTTTTGTTCTGCCTTTTCTTTTTTACTCAGAAATTCATTTTTAGATATAAAGTTGCTTATTGCATTGAATACTTCAGAATCAGCATATGGTGAAATGGTATTATTAGCTCCTGCTTTTATATATACAGTAGTTTCTTCTTTACCTATTTGTTCGGTAACAAGAATTATATATAAATTTTTGAACTTTTTTTTCAGGTACGCAATATTAACTTTATCTACATCCGGATTAATCTTTTCATATAAAAGAGGCTGGACTTTATTTGATGGTAATTCTTTCAATATAATACCAGCCTCTTCTTTACTTTTGACTATAACTATATTTTCTTGTAATAATTGTTGAAAATGATTGATATATTCTTTGTTACTACCTATATATATAATGAAAGTCATTTAAGAATCTTTTTTAGTCTAACTTTTAACTCCATGGGGTTAAAGGGTTTCAAAATAAAATCTTCTGCTCCATTCTCTAATAATCGTATTCGATTAATACTGTTGTCTTCGCTAGAAAGGATGACTATAGGGATAGATTTAAAGAGCTCATTTTTTTTAATGTATGCGAGAAACTCTTCACCCGTCATGAAAGGCATTCTTAAATCCAAAATGATCAGATCTGGTATTGAATTTTGTTCTAACCATTGGATAGCTTTTAATGGATTTTCAAAATAAATACATTCGTAATCTTCTCTAAAATAGTTTGCTATAACTTTTGCTATAGCTTCTTTATCATCAATAATTAATATTCTTTGCATTATACCTTTTTTATCTGGGATTTAATGGTAAAACAAATAAATAAGAAAATAGGAATAATTTAGCTGATATTTTATTTTTCTCAAGTTAGTCAAATAACTTGATATATTTACAGCAGTTTCTATTGTTCTAATAAATATACTTTATTTGTTTCGTAAGTTTCATACCAATTGGGATAATTTAGCCCATTTGAGGATACCCATGATTTAAATTGAGGATATGCATCGATTACTCGAACCCACTCTAGAGGATATTTAAAAGATTGTGGAACTCTTATTCCATATACTAAGTCTGATGTACTATAGTTTTTTCCGGAAGACACATCTGTTGATTTTTTTGTTGCCGCATAGTTCCTTAAGTGCACTTCTTTTCTGTTAGAAGTATTATATCCGCCGTTGATAATAAATACATTTAGCATATCAATTAAAGAGACATTCGCAATGTCTATAGGTTGATTGAATTCTATACTAATTGTAATAGCTTTGGCCGGAAGATGGGTTTCTCCTATTTTAGTATTTATTATTTGAGAAGTGTTAGCCCCGAATAATGCATGGGCATTATCTGTGAGCGGAATTACAGCATAGTCCTGATCGTTTTCCAGACCATTACTCATCGAGAAAACATCACCGCTGAAACTAGAGTTTGAGTTTGTTATACTTTTAATATTACCTTTTAATACGCCATCTAGCTGAATTGCTGCTGCAAGTCTTTTAGTAGCACCTACAGCTCTGACCTTAGTTTTGATGTCTAGTTTCGAAAGTTTATTAGCTGCAGATAAAGTAAACCCTAAATCTATGTCTAATATAAAGTCATTCATGTCGTAGTCGCCAATACTCGGATAATTATCTTCGAAAGCATAAGTATAGGTTGTTCCTAGTGTGGCGTTTAGAGGATAAGTTATAATGATCGGCCCCCCTCTATCGATAACATTACCTCCATCATTACATTTGTTTGAAGCAATGTTAAGTGTAGATTCTCCTGTCCGTACAAAATTTACATATTTAGTATCTGAAGGAACATCATATGCTGTTGCGCCAGTGTTAGCCGGGTAATTGGATGATTCTATTTCTAAATATCCTGTAAAAGCTGGGCGTCTCCATCCTACAACCGTGAATTTTTTTAATTTTAATAAGGCTTTATTGCCTGTTGTAGGGCCGTTAATACTGGTGCCACTGTTACTGAATTTGAGCTCATTCGTAACGTTGAATATAGCATAAGATCCCAAATTAACTTTATTATTACCTTGAAGATCTATCATACTACCTTTTAATAAGGATTCAGCTGCTGCATTTATCGTTGCACCTTGAAATGTTCCTGTTTCGGTAACGATAAATTGACATCCATTCTCAATAGTAGCATCGTTAACGGTTATATTTTTAGTAGAGAAAGTAGCACTATTGTTAATTATGGAGTTCTGTAAAAATGTATTTACATCAACTGTTAATTGATCTTTATTGATAAGATTTGCATTGTTATTAATCGATAATTCTTTAGTTGTCAACGAGCTTTCATTTACTATTAGCACATTGCTTGTATTTGCAGATAATTTCCCCGATGCAGACATTGTTCCATAATTAAACAAATCTCTTATATTCAAAATATTATTAACATTGAATACAGTACTGTTGTTTATTATTTGTCCGCTTTCATTATTCATATCTACATTCACTTCTTTTTTATCAGGATTAAATTGTCCTGTGGTAGCTACAACTAGCTTTCCAGATCCATTAACTTTTATCGCTGTAGAGCTTCTCGTTGGAATATATTTTCCTCCGTTTTGAATAATTATTTTCATATTATTCAAATCTAAATTAGCTGAAGAATTTTTCCATGTTCCTTCAACGTATACATATGCGTCGTACCACGAGCTATTGTTTATTTGACCTTCAAAAGTTTGTCCAGCCGGTATCACATAATGATTACTTGATGAGCTGATGTTATATGACGATCCGGATATAACAGTTGCATTTGATGGTGTAGTATATGTTCTTGTTGGCGCAGTGTAATTTATATTTAGGCTTTTAGTTGAACCCGATTTTAGAGTTGCTAGGCTTGCTGACTTTAATCCGTTTGAGACATAAATCGCTTTTACAGACCTTTTTCCGGTTGGGTCAGTTTCTTGAACATATAAAATGCTATCGGACTTAGCATATGTGACTTTAGCTTTGAATGGTTCATTTTGTTTTGCTAAGCCTTCGGCCAAAAGAGATGCATCAGGAGAAATGATAGGGTTCTGATTAAAAACTTGTAATTTATAATAATAAGAACCATTGTATTCATCATTCACTTCTAAGTTAAGACTGATATTGGAACTTGTTGTCCAGTCAAAATTTGAAGGAACGGTTAGATCAGATAATTCATCCGGTATCACCTGAGAATTAGGGTCGTAATAATCTTGTTCACTGCAACTAGTTAGTAAAGCTATGAACAGCAATGCTGTATACGCAAATTTGATTTTCATAATTAAATAAAAAAGGGGTTTCTGATTGTCCTCAATATAAACTATATAATATAAACTATATATAGCAAAAATGGTTTTATTATAAAACTGAGTAAAAGTATATATATTTTCTTTATTATTAGTTATTTATTCCTTAAAATATTATTTAAAACATCTTGTGATCATAGCTATAACAAAAAAAAATACGATCGAGTTCATTATGAAAAAAAATTAACACATTGTAATTGTTTTCAATAATTAATTACATAATTACATTACTTTGCTTATCTTGTGTCAAGATGTACTTTTTCTTTTAAAAATCTGCTATTTTGTGAACTTCATAGGCATTTGTTTGTTGTACCTAAATATCCAATAAAAAATTTTTATTAAAACTAACACCTATTATTTAAAATGAAAATAAATCATTCCGACTATACAATATTAGTGGTAGATGATGTAATGACTAATGTATTGCTTCTTCAAGTATTATTGGATAAAGAGGGATTCAATGTAGTTACAGCAAATGAGGGTCAAGCAGCTATTGAGATTATTAGGAAAGATCTGCCTGATCTTATTCTTTTGGATATCAATATGCCTAATATGGATGGTTTTGAAGTGATCAGGGAAGTAAAAAAATATTCATTATATAGAGAGATCCCTGTAATTTTTTTAACTGCGATGAATGATGTTGATAGTATTGTTAAAGGTTTTAGATTAGGTGGGAGTGATTATATAACAAAGCCTTTTAATAAAGAAGAATTAATGGCCCGTATTATTCACCAACTGTCACTACTTGCAGCTAAACGTATAATTGTGAAGAGAACCCATGTCCTAAAGAAAACAATTTTGGATAGAGACAAAATGTATTCAGTAATAGCTCATGATTTACGTTCGCCAATGGCATCGATGATGATGATAATGAATTCTATAATGCATGAGGTTGATAAAGACAAGGTAGATCCGGCAATATATGAACTCTTGAACCTCGCGAATAAAACGACAGAAGATATTTTTTCTTTGCTCGATAATTTGCTAAAGTGGACCAAATTGCAAGTTGGTAAGCAGTTGGCAATCCCTCAAAGCGTAGATTTAGTACCAATTGTTAAGGGTACTGTAGATGTTTTTATAAATGTTGCCAGTCTCAAAAACATAAAAATAGAATTTGAAACAGAAGTTAAATCTGCTAATATTTTCTCAGATATAGATATGGTGAAAAGTTGTACGCGGAATTTAATCAGTAATGCTATTAAGTTTAGTTATGAAGGGGGAGTGATTAAAGTAAAAATAAAAGAGGTCAATGATGAATATATAGTGTCAGTCTCTGATAAAGGGTGTGGTATAAGTGAAGCTAATCAACAAAAACTACTTAATGTCGGCACTCATTATACAAGCTATGGAACAGCTCAGGAAGAGGGTTCTGGATTGGGGTTATTGTTGACTATGGAGTTTGTTCAGAAGAACAATGGAAGACTATGGTTTGAATCGAAAGAAGGGGTGGGATCTACATTTTTCTTTTCTTTACCCAAAGACAAGAACTGATTAATAGTTTAATACTAAATCCATGATAACCGGATTATGATCACTATATATTTTCTTAGGTGATTCATACTTTATCCCTGTAATTTCTTTTGAATATAGGATGTAATCGATACGCAGTAGATTGAATAATCCTTTATAAGTATGCCCAATACCATTGCCACATTCTTCAAATCCATCTTGTAGATCTTTTTTTATGGTTTTGTATGTATATGAGGTTGGTGTATCATTCATATCTCCACAAAATATAACAGGTGTTGTACTCGAACAAATTTCTTCCCTTATAAGATTAGCCTGCGATGCCCGTATTCTTTGATTTACATTCATTTTACTAATCGTTCTATAAAGCAAATTTGGAGTATTCCATACCGAACTAACTTTTTTCTGATTGAAGTTTGTTGTTTGCAAATGAGCACAAATAAGTCGTATAGTTTTGTTGTCAATTAAGAGGTCTGTTGCAATAGCGCTGTTGTAGCTATTTTTGAACAGCATTTGTTTCATGTTTTGTATTGGATAACGTGAGAATATTGCCACTTTTAAATAACCTTTTGCATTTTCAGGAAAACTATAATATGGCAGGAAGTTGAGACTTTTTCTCAAAGAGTCTCCGATCTCATTATCGTCAGGGTATTCTTGAATACAAAAGATATCAATATTTTCCGTTTTTACAAACTCGGCTATTGCTCGCAAATCATCATAGTTACTATTCCCAGCATTGTCTTGACTTATATTAAAGGTCATTACCCGTATATTCTTTCCTACAGAATCTATTGTTTTGGACGATTTGGGCAGTTTGTAGCCCGCTCCTAGAAAGCCTATACAAAATGTAATGGCAATAATAAACGCAATAATAAACCTTTTAGTAATAAGTAGATAAATACAGTTTAAGATGTTGAAAATTAAAATCATGGGTAATATTAGCCCTATGAAAGGAATAATATTATAATCTCTAGGGTCAAAGAATGGAGAGAGGATACCTATAATTGTAGTACCTGCAATTAGTAGACTAAAAATGACAATATAAAAGTTTACTAATTTTATTGCAGCAACTTTTCCCATTAAGTTCAGATTTTTTAAATGATGTATTTATAAATAGTTTCTATTAATTTCTCTTTACAGATTGGCTTTGCTAAGAACTCATTACAACCTGAATCAATTGCTTTCTTGATGTCCTTTTCATAAGCTTTGGCACTAATAGCAATAATAATTATATCAGAAGAAACCTGACGGATAATTTTTGTGGCTTCAAATCCATCAAGAGTAGGCATATTTAAATCCATTAATATCATATCTGGATTATATTCCTCAAACATCCTCACAGCCTCTATTCCATCTAAACATTGCAGCAAAGTATACTCTTCTCCTATCATGGCATCTATCAGATGATAACTGTTCTCATCATCGTCGGCAACTAAAATCGTACAATTTTGCTCGAAAGAATAGTTTTTAATTGAGTTCTCCGCAACAGTTTTTTCTGCTTTCCAAAGATCTATGGGTTCGTATGGTAATGTAAATGTGAAGCAAGATCCTTTTTCTAATTCAGATGTAACCGAGATTTCACCCCCCAGACGTTCTATTATAGAACGACAAATAGCTAATCCCAGACCTGTTCCAATAGCATTACTGTCGACTTGCATAAATCGTTCGAATATTTTATCTAATTGATCCTCTATTATACCAATTCCGGTATCATTTACATAAACTTTGATCTTGTCTTCAATAACCTCAAAACCATATTTTATATATCCTTTCTTCGTGAACTTCTGAGCATTAATAATAAGATTAGATAAAACCTGATGTATTCTGTTTCTGTCAGAACGTACCCATAACTCTTCTCCTATGTTGTTATAGATAAGTTCTGTTTCTGGTTGACATTGAGATGCATACGTATCATAAATTTCCAGACATAACATGCCGAAATCGAAGTTTTCGGGTTCAAATTCTACTATTCCCGATTCTATTTTCGAAAAATCAAGAATTTCATTCACTAAAGCTAGTAATCTTCCACTATTGGATTCTACATAATTAAAATAGTAATTTCTTTTTTCAGGATCATCGGTTTCTGCTATAATGCGTGAGAATCCTAATATTGCATTAAGAGGAGTTCGTATTTCATGACTCATATTAGATAGAAATGCAGATTTTAGTTTATCCAATTGCTCTGCCTTCAGCTTTGCTGTTGTAAGCTCTTTTTCTATTTGTTTAAGTTCTGTAATATCCCAACCTAATCCTATGACTAGCGAAGAGTTATCAGTTTCACTTTTTAATAATATTTTGAGGATATCGACATATCTGATATTTCCTTCATCATCTACAAACTCTTGAAATACTCTTTGTGGAGATCCGGATTCAAATACGGCTACATCTTCAGCTCGATGTCTCTCTGCCATTTCTTTGGGAAAAATATCAAAGTCAGATTTGCCAGAAAAATCATCATTATGAACGAGATAGAATTGAGTTGATATTTTATTCCAATATATATACTTGTAATCGTCCAACGGATTTTTGATGAATACAGAAATAGGCATATTATCCAAGACCATATTCATGAGATTCTTTACATTTTGACTCTCAATTTCTGCATATTTCTGTTTCGTGGTATTGGACCAGTAACTCCATATAAATTTTGTACCGAAAGTATCCTTTGTTAAATATGATATGCAGTCAAAGTACGAAGTTTTTTCAGTTTCACTATCGGTGTAAATTATGTTATACTTATAGCTCTCTGTCGATTCTAATTTTTTTAGAATAAGACTCCACTGTTCTTTACTGAGCTGCTTGAGATCTGATATTTTGTAATCAGAAAGATCTCTATCTTTTGATATATTATTGTGAAGCAGGAACTGCTGATTGGCAAATATTAATTGTCCATCGTCCATATATACTCCAAAAACGTGATCACTTGTCACATTATTCATGAAGTTTACGGTTTCATACTCCCAACGGTTTTTTATAACATCATCTATGTTTTGTACATAACCTTCTATGATTGTTTCCCCTTTATATTCGTATATGCTGGTAATCTGAATTCTGATATAAGACACAATAGAGTAATTGTCCTTAGTGTAAACTCGCCGGTAATCTAGATATTTGCCGTTATAAACTTTCCCGTTCAAAAAGTCTATAAAAGCTTGTTTGTCGGCAGGATGTATTTTTGAGCTATATTCATCAATAGATATAATAATCTCCTCTTCTACGATCGAAAATATATTACCAAATCCGGAGTAATATATCATTCCAATTTGAGGATTGTATTTCCAATGTCCAATTTTTGCTATTTTTTGCGTCTCTTTTAGTTTTCGGTTGGCATTATCCAACCTCTTTTTCATTTGGCTACGTTGGGTAATATCGCGATATTGACAAAGAACAAACTCTTTTTCATAAAGCTGAATAATACATTTGAAGTATATTGTATTTCTTTTTAATGGCAGGTCGTAATTTTGATTAGAAGTTCCACCATTTGTTACAACATCGTCAAAATTAACTTTGAAATTTAAAGCTGTTTCTTCGGGAAGTATATCGAATATATTTTGTCCTACAATTTGGTCAGACTTTAAGAACCAGTGGTTTGATTTTATAATACAATCTACACATGTTCCATCATAACGGAATAGAAAGAGAGAATCACAGGTTTTTAATAGAATTTCAAAGGCTCTCTCCCTGTCATGTAATAGGTCGGTTTTATTCTCCCCTGTATCTTTATAAGATACATTTCCTACATATTTATTTATTAATTCTTTCTGTAAGGCAAAATTGTCATATTCCAAATCCTTTATGCGTTGTATCAACTCATCCTTCGAATATTGTCTATACTTTATACCCATTGTATATAATGTATTAAAAAGAGGAAACTATATTTAATAAATACTATCAAAAAAGGTGTTTATAACAACACCAATATGGCTATAATAGTTTAGTGGTCTCTATTATTTTGCCACTATATATTCTATCCAAAACTGGTTTTGTGAAAAATAATCAAATAACGTGGAATATAGTATGATCAAAATCTTATTTAGCTTTGTTCATATTCTACTGACCTGTATTTGTTTTTTTGTAAAAGTATACAATGAAGGATAAAGCTTTCCATTAATTTAAGGCAAACTTATGTCTTACTTCATGTTTGGTATAATAAAAGAGAAACGAACTACTACACTTAATCTTCGTTTCTATATTATAATTCTCTATAAGGAATATCAAAGGTGTTTCCATCTTGCATATTCCCTGTTTGAAGACCTTTTTTCAACCAGCGTATACGTTGAGCAGACGTTCCATGATTGAATGTGTCGGGGACCGTATATCCCTGTGATTGCATTTGCAAACGATCATCTCCAATCTGCGAGGCTGCGTTCAGTCCTTCTTCTATATCTCCGTCTTCAATCGAATTGAAGTTTTCATTATCGTGATAGGCCCATACTCCGGCATAAAAGTCTGCTTGCAGTTCAAGCCTAACATTAAGCTCATTCCTTTCTTTTTCGGACATCTGTTGTTGCTTTTGTTGTACTTCTTGTAGCGTACCAAGCAAGTATTGTACATGATGACCTACTTCGTGTGCTATTACGTATGCATAAGCAAAATCTCCCCCGGCATTCAATTGGGTTTTCATCTGTTCAAAGAAAGACAAATCAATATATACCGTTTGATCTGTAGGACAGTAGAACGGACCTGTTGAAGATTTGGCACTTCCGCAGCCAGAGCTTGTAGCTCCGCTGAATAGTACCATTTTGGGTGCCACATATTTCAGTCCGTTCTGAGCAAATATCTCAGTCCATACATCTTCTGTGCCGGCCAGTATTGTTTTGGCAAAAGTAGCAGCAGATTCCTCTTGGGCAGAAGGAATATGGGTTTTCTCCGGCGATATTCCATTCGCTGCTTGCTGGGTCATAAATTCTATAGGATTGCCTCCTGCAAGCCAAATAATGAGACCTATTATGATTGTTGCGCCAATACCCAAAGAGACCTTACCCGAAGGTCTTCTTCCTCGACGGTCATCTACGTTGTCGCTGGTTCTTCTACCATCCAGTTTCATGTTTTGTATTCTTAGATGTTGCTTTTTTATCTATTATAAATACAAACGTATAAAACAATTAGATTGTTTAAATTTCCTTTTGCTTCTGTTTTACCTTTCTGGTACTGTATAATATGAAGAAAAGGTACAATTATATTAATCTAATTTTCTGAATGGGGGCTTTACTATCTCTGCTTTTAGATTTTTTTCTCTTATTTTTATAAAAATAGGTGTTCCCAATTTAGAATACTCTGGTTTTACATAGCCTAATCCTATTCCTATCTTCGCTGTTGGAGACATTGTTCCCGAAGTTACCGTACCTATTTTTTCATCTTTGTCGTTTACAATATCGTAGCCGTGACGTGGAATTCCTTTTTCCAGCATCTTGAATCCACACAATTTACGACTGACACCTTCCTGCTTTTGTTTTTCAAGTATTTCGCGAGCAGTGAAATTCTTTCCTTCTGTAAATTTGGTAATCCAACCTAATCCCGCTTCGATAGGAGTCGTTGTATCATCCAAATCGTTGCCATAGAGACAAAATCCCATTTCGAGACGAAGCGTATCGCGAGCTCCCAGTCCGATAGGTTTGATTCCAAATTCTTCCCCTGCCTCAAAAATAGCTTTCCATATATCTTCTCCATATTCAGGGTAAAAGTATAATTCAAACCCTCCGGCTCCGGTATATCCTGTGTTGGATATAATAACACTGTCCAGACCTGATCCCTTAAGGCTACCAATAACAAAAGAATAATAAGGAATCATTGTTAGATCTATCTTGGTTAGCTTTTGGAGGGTTGCTAATGCTTTAGGACCTTGTATGGCTAATTGAGCTATCGTGTCTGATGAGTTTTCAAGGTCAGCCATTTCCTCGTTATGATCTGTCAGCCATTTCCAGTCTTTTTCTATATTCGATGCATTTACTACCAACATATATTTATAGGGCTCGTAGTGATATATGATAATATCATCTACTATTCCACCCTGATCATTAATGATGGCAGTATATTGGGCTTTACCTATTTCAAGAGTGGCAACGTCATTGCTTAACATTCTCTGTAGAAAAGGAAGAGCTCTGGGACCTTTTACCCATATCTCGCCCATGTGAGATACATCGAATACTCCCACGCCTTTGCAGACGGTCATATGTTCATCTATAATACCTGAATATTCGATTGGCATGTTATAGCCCGCAAATTCATGCATCTTAGCGCCAAGAGCAATGTGGATGTCTGTAAATGGAGTTTTTTTCATTACTTATTATATATTTCGTTATTAGTGTTCAATATTACTAAAAAGTAACAAAAGTAACACATAATAATATAGGTTTTACTTGTTACTTTTTATTATTTATAGTGTATTCCCATATAATATAGATAATTTTATTCACATAAAAAAATGAATGAACCTATCTATATAAACAGCAATTTATTTACTCGTTACCAATTCGGCAATCTTAACGATCACCTGTACAGCTTTTTCCATCGATTGGATAGGTACAAATTCGTAACGTCCATGGAAGTTATGTCCACCTGCAAAGATATTCGGACAAGGTAATCCCATAAATGATAGACGTGCACCATCTGTTCCTCCTCTGATAGGTTTTACAATAGGGGTGACGCCTACAGCGGTCATTGCTTCAAAAGCCAAATCAACCACATGCTTTACTGGTTCAACCTTCTCGCGCATATTATAATATTGGTCTTTTATTTCTACAGTAGTACTATCGGGGTATAGTTTATTGATGAAAGCGATAGTGTCTAACATTACTTGTTTGCGCTTTTCGAATATTTCACGATCATGGTCACGTATTATATAACCAATGTTTGCAGCATCTACTGTACCCGATATATTGGTCAAATGATAAAATCCTTCATATCCGGTCGTATGTTCGGGACGTTCGTTTGAGGGTAGGAGAGAGACTAACTTATTGGCTACTACCAATGCATTAATCATCTTGTCTTTCGCATATCCGGGATGTACACTTCGGCCTTGTATATTAATTTTTACGCCGGCAGCATTAAAGTTTTCGTACTCTAATTCGCCAATAGGTCCACCGTCCATCGTATAAGCCCATTCACAGCCAAATTTTTCAACATCAAAATAGTCGGCTCCCGTCCCAATTTCTTCATCAGGAGTAAATCCAATGCGGATTTTTCCATGCTTGATTTCCGGATGATCTTTCAGATATTGGATTGCAGTCAATATTTCGGCTATTCCTGCTTTATCGTCTGCACCTAACAATGTTTTACCATCAGTTACGATCAAATCCTGACCCACATAATCTTGCATCTCAGGAAAATCGTTAGGGGATAAAACTATATTAAGTTCTTTATTCAATATTATATCTTTTCCATCGTAATTTTTTACAATCTGTGGATTTACATCTTTACCCGTCAAATCGGGGCTGGTATCCATGTGTGCAACGAATCCTATTGCCGGCACTTTTTTATCTGTATTAGCCGGAAGAGTTGCCATTATATACCCTTTTTCATCCAGAGAAATGTCTTCTAAACCCATTTCATGCAACTCTTTTTCGAGTTCACGGGCTAGAACCATTTGTCCCGCAGTACTTGGTGTTGTACCTGTTTCAGTACTTGATTCTGTGTCAAATTTTACATACTTCAAGAAACGATCTACTACTGTCATATTCTATATTTATTTTTTATAATATTTTTATTGAAAAATCAGATTTGTTAACGCTTTGATCTCTAGTATTTTCTTTCTACAAAAGAGTTTCATACAAATGTAGTAAAAGGAAATCAAAGGAAAAAATTGAAATCATATTTTGTGAATATGAAAAATTTATCTACTTTTGTCGCGGGTAAGTCCTATACGGTCAGCTCCCGATTAATCCCCCAGGGTTTGATCGCAGCAAGGGCCGTCGGTTGTAGCGACGCGATATAGTAAGCTTACCCACTTGCCTCTTTAGCTCAGTTGGCCAGAGCACGTGATTTGTAATCTCGGGGTCGTTGGTTCGAATCCGACAAGAGGCTCAGAAGACTATCCAAAGTGGATAGTCTTTTTTTATTTAGAGTCATTTCTTTAGCATCTGTATAATAATAAACGAACAGGGTTAGTTTTTCTAACCCTGTTCGTTTATTATTGAAAGTATGTATAATTTCTGCTTTTTGATATACTGAATTACCAACCTTTTACAGCTCCGCCCTTAAATACTTCTGCAGCAACTTTCTCTACCTCTTTCGATTGATAAGATTCTACAAACTTTTTGATTTTGTCACTATCTTTAGTTTCTTCTCTAGTCACAATCAGATTGACGTATGGAGACTCCTTGTCTTCTGCAAAAACAGCGTCTTTGAGTAACAGTCCTGCTTGCCCTGCAAAATTATTGTTGATGATAGATAAAGACACTTTTGCATCATCTAATACCCTTGGCAATTGAGGTGCTTCAAGTTCTAATATCTCCAGATTTTTAGAGTTTTCTATTATGTCAACTAGTCGTGGAGAGGTTACGCCTTCTTTGAGTTTTATTAATCCCGCCTTTTGTAATAATAGTAATGCTCTACTATTGTTTGATGCATCATTTGGGATTACGACTACGCTTCCATCTTTCAATTCATCCAAACTTTTTATTTTTTTTGAATATGCTGCCATTGGATATATAAATGTATTGCCAACAATGGCAAATTTATATCTACGGTTGGCCGTTTGTTCATCTAAGAATGGTTTGGTTTGAAATACATTGGCTTCTATATCCCCTTGATCCAATGCTGTATTTGGCATTATATAATCACTGAATTGCACTAATTCTACATTGAGTCCGTATTTTTCCTTAGCTACTTTTTTCGCCGCTTCGGCTATTACGTATTCAGGGCCTGAAGATACCCCTACCTTGATATAGTTCGGATCGTTATTCTTCTTGTTTCCACAGGATGTGAGTAGTATAAGAGATGCACATATAGTAATCAATCCATTTATTTTTTTCATGTTGACGTTATGTTTTCTAAGTTATTAAACAAATAATCAGCTAGCTAATAGTATTTGTCTTCAATGATAAATTAAATAGCCCGCAATTTTCATCTAATACAAAAGTAAAGAATCTAACTATAATAAAAAACCGTAAGGCTTACGTAGTTTCCGCAAAGATATAAGACTTTCATTTAATTATAAATACCATAAATGAGGTATTTATTGTATAAGCTATACAGTTAATTTTATGGATTATAAATAAGGAGAGGAAATATTGAAAATATAATTTTATAGAATAGCTTGGAATGTGTACTTTTGGCAAAATAATTAAAAGAAACAATCTATATATTTAGATGATTGAAATAAAGAATGTAACAAAGGTTTTTCAGGGAAAAGATACGTCTTCTACGGCTCTTTCGAATATATCCCTAACTATCCCTAAAGGTAAAATATTTGGTATAATAGGAGAGTCGGGTGCCGGTAAAAGTACGCTGATTCGCTGTGTAAATTTATTGGAACGTCCCACTTCAGGTGAAATATATATTGATGGACAGGATATGATGGCCTTGTCTCCTACGGAGCTTACTGCTACGCGTAGGAAGATAGGCATGATATTCCAACACTTCAACTTGCTATCCTCTGCTACGGTATTTGAGAATATAGCATTCCCCTTAAAACTAAATAAAACCCCTAAGGAATTAATTAAACAACGAGTCTTGGAGTTGCTGGCTCTTGTGGGTTTAGAAAGCAAAGCTGATGACTATCCGGCAAAACTTTCGGGTGGACAGAAACAGCGTGTAGCTATTGCGCGCGCCTTGGCTAATAATCCTCAAATCCTTTTGTGTGATGAAGCAACCAGTGCGTTAGATCCGGCAACCACTTATTCAATTCTTTCGTTGCTGAAAGATATTAATAAGAAGATGAATATTACAATATTGTTGATTACACATGAAATGGAAGTTGTAAAAACAATTTGTGATGAAGTCGCTGTCCTGAACAAGGGAGAGCTGATAGAGCAAGGTTTAATTACTGATATATTTTCGCATCCTAAAAATGAGTTAACGAAGTATTTTATAGACTCTTCTATAAGATTACATATTCCTTCTAATTATTTAGATCGGTTGACAGAACAACTCTTAGATAATAAACATATGCTCATTCGATTGGAAATATCGGGACAGTCTGAAGCAAATGCAGTTCTCTCGGATATTGCGAAGTTGTATGAAGTCAACAGTAATATTGTATGTGCTCAAATAGATCATATAAAGGGTGTTAAGTTTGGGGTTATGCTGATAGAATTACACGGCTTGCCCGAAAACGAAGTATTAGCTGTTGAGTATTTAAAGAGTAAGAATATAAACATAAGTGTTTTAGGATATGTCTAGTGAGATGATCGATTTATTGTTAAAGGGTACAGGTGAAACAATTGTGATGACCCTTGTGTCCGGTTTTTTTAGTTTTTTACTGGGATTACCGCTTGGGGTTTGGCTATATATAACACGCAAAGGACAGATAAAAGAAAATTTGATATTGCATAATATTCTATCAACAGTCGTAAATATTTTTAGGGCCATTCCTTTTATTATTCTTATTGTATGGATGATTCCTTTCACTCGTGCATTGGTAGGAACATCAATAGGGGTTTTAGCGGCACTTGTTCCATTAAGTATTGGAGCTGCTCCTTTTGTTGCTCGGATGATAGAAAATAGCCTTATTGATGTGCCGGGTGGTTTGGTAGAAGCGTCACGGTCTATGGGGGCAACTCCACTTCAGATCGTGAAAAAGGTTTTATTGCCTGAGGCATTACCATCCATTGTAAACTGTGTATCTATCACGTTAATTATGCTTGTCGGCTATTCTGCTATGGGAGGAGCTGTGGGAGCCGGAGGATTAGGGCAAATCGGTTACCAATATGGCTATGTTGGCTATAATCTGGAAATAATGAATATCGTTTTAGTGTTGCTCGTAATATTGGTCTTTATAATCCAGTATACAGGTAATTATATTTCTAAGAAATTTGACCATCGATAACCGCTTTACTCTTAGAATATTATAAATAATATTCATAAATTCAGTTAGAGAATGAAACTATCTTATTTTTTATTTACAATTATTCTTAGTCTGGTATCTCTTTCTATTGATGCGCAGATAGCTGATGCAGATACGTTGAGGTCTTTGGCTGCACGTAAAGGTACTGTTATTGTTGATGTGCGTACAGTAGAGGAGTACAATGAAGGGCATATCGAATCGTCTATAAATATTCCTTTACAGACACTGGGTGATTCTATCGATAGCTTAAAACATTATGAGAAAGTTATTGTGATATGCCGTAGTGGTAGACGTAGTGCTAAAGCTAAAACGGAGTTGGAAGGCGCCGGATTTACGAATGTATATAATGGTGGATGTTGGGAACATCTAAAGGCTATTTTAGAAGCACGGGAAGAAGAGTAGCACGAGAAGTTTTCGTCCTTATAAAAAATAAGAATGAAGGTGTAAAATAGTATTCTTATTTTTGGTCAGAGTTCAGAAAATATACTAATTTTACAACACCGATTGCGAAAGTAGCTCAGTTGGTAGAGCACAACCTTCCCAAGGTTGGGGTCGCGGGTTCGAGCCCCGTTTTTCGCTCGAAAAAAAATGCGCATGTGGCGTAATGGTAGCCGCGCTGTCTTCAGGTGGCAGTGACCTACGGTCGTGGGGGTTCGAGTCCCTTCATGCGCACGGAGAGCGACAAATTGGAGATTTCTTCTTTTTGTCGCTTTTTTTTATATTTCTATAACTTGCTATTTCTGTGTTGATTAAATGAGATGATCCTTTATTTCTCCTTCTTGATAGTAGTGAAAACATATTCCATCATATATAACATTAGGATATATAAGATTTTAAAAGTGTAATGTAAATAGTTATTGAAAAAAGAACTAATGTAAAATTCTATGTAGTTTTATTTCTTCTTCGATGATTGGATTTATGATTTAATATATCAATTCTTTGTTGAGGTTTAATCGTTATTTCAGCCGAGGAGTTTCCTAAAGGATGACTCTCAACTGCACTAATGCAGTCAAAAACAAAATTCTCTGTTAATAAATATTCAGTTATGTATGGTATAAATAAGTCAAATCTTTTTATTGTCTTAGTTACAACTTTTTCTTTTTTTACTTTATTTCTGTTAGAATACTTACTATCTATGATAAATCCCATATTTTCTATGTCTTCAATCAAATATATTGGATTAAATAAAGACACTATATGGCAGTCTTCAAAATATATATCTTTTATAAAACGACATTTAATGGGTTGCCAAAAGAGAGGTATTGTTCCATACAAACTTTTGTCAGCATTTCCCATAAGATGATTTATAACCAATGAATTATCTATAGAATTAGGCTTCATTAGTTTTTTTGCTGCTTCCACTGCTATCGAACTGACATTATCATCTTGTTTGATTATATCAATTCGTCTTTTGAATATTCTATTATACAGATTCGTCTTTTTCAATTTTATACAAATAAAGGCAAGACCGTCACTAACTTGTATATAATTTGCCTTATTAAGCTTTGCTTCACGTATTAAAGTCTCTATTTCTTTAGAATAGGAATCATTTATGACATCTTTACTTATACCATTAGGAGTAACTTTCGTCCTTAAAAAATTAGCTATTCCTAATATTTGGCGACCTCTACGAGTTTCTTCTAATTTACTATCCTTGATAGGCAAAGTTTCTTTTTCTAATTCTATCCTTTTTAATATTGAAATACTTAAACTCAAAGTCTTTTCATCAACTTTTGAAGTTTTGAGTTCTCCAATCTTCTCAACTTTTAGCTTTTTTAGATTAATAAAGCTGAAATCACCATATCTTAATATATTTGTAATCCCATGAAATAGAGTAAAATGTCCCTCTATATGTTTTATCTTTTTTATAAATTCGAGTTCCCCTCTTTCTCCTATACCTGCATTGTGATTTATAACTATTTGATGAGACAGGTGTTCTGATAATAGTTCTAAATCATATTGATAAAAGAAATATGCATAAGAATCTCCTAATAATTTAGTGAGTGAGACAACTTTGTCTATGCCATCTTTGAAAGAAGCTAAAAGTCGTAATTTTGATTTAAACCACTCTATCTTATATTTCTTTTTATTCTTAACATATTCTTTCTCTTCAAGTAATATGGAATCTCTGATAGATTGTAGGTTGAAAATAGTTGTTGCGAGTTTATCTTGAAAAGAGATTAGTCTATTTGCCCAATCATCAGTTTCAATATTAAATTCTTTTAAGTCTACTAAAAGCTCCCAACAAAATTCAATATTCGTTTCTGCATCTAAAAAAGCGTTCTTGATTATCTTACGTGTAATTCTCATATTTACAAATGTAATAAAAATAAGAATTTCGAAGCTTTCTTATACCAAATTCTAATCAAACCATCGCTATAAAATTAACATACTTCATAAACTCGATAACCTTTATAAAGTCCTCTATAAGGGTTCGATAATCTGATACCTTATCGCACGGATTAATTTTTTAAAACCCTTTGATTATCTACTGAAAATCAAAGGGTTTTTTGTCTTTTCTTTATATATAGTTCTTAACCACTTCTTTTATTTCATCGGCATATTGGTATATATCATCTAAAGAAGATATATTGTGCCTTGTTTCCTTTTTTTCTTTATCAAAAGTTACAATGTATTTATTTGTAGGTGAGTTAAAATACAATCGGACTATAGGTTTTCGATTATTATTATCAAATATTATTGCAAAGTAAGTTTGAGCATCCCTATATGTTATTCTCGATACATTTACAACTTCTCGAAGTATGGCCTTAATCAACATGAAGCCTTCCAGTTCTTCTTCTGTAGTAACTATACCATTGGTTTTATCTTCAATAATTTGCGGATCTGTTTGTTCGGGTTGCTCTTCTTGGGCAACTTCTGTCTTTAAGGCTGTTTTGAGACGATCTGAAATAGTATCACTAATTAAACCTGAAATAGACTTCTTCACTAGAGACGTAAATTGTTCTAATAGCTTAGGGGTGATAACTCCATCATAAACCTGTTTTGCAAATAATTTAACAAACTCAGGACTCGGATTTGAGAATTCGTTGTTAATAACCATTTTCAACTGACTTGTGTATTTTAATTCACTTGCAGAACTCAATATATTATCAACATCAAAATATGTTTTATGGAATTTTTTTAATTCCTCTACTGTGTTACTTTTGAGATCAAATAAATTGATTTCAAGAAATGGCTTTTCATCCATCTTATTAGGAGTTTCCAGATCTGTATAGAACCTGTAAACTATTCCATTGGTCAATAACCCAAATTTAGCATTTGATACATGGAAATAACGTAACAACTGATTGTCATGCAATGTCAGATCTTGCTTCCAGTGCTTGCACTCTACTAAAACGACAGGCTGATTATCTCTGAATATAGCATAATCTATCTTTTCTCCTTTTTTTGTTCCTATATCACAAGTAAACTCCGGCATTACTTCTAATGGATTGAACACATCATAACCCATTGCTTGAAGAAAAGGCATAATTAAAGCATTTTTAGTTGCTTCTTCTGTTTGCAGGCTGTCTTTTAGCTTTTCGGCTCTGTCTGAAAGCTGTTTGATTTGATCTTTGAAGTCCATAGTATCATTTTTTAAAATTAATCTTCAAAATGAGTTTCTTGATGTTTTGTTCTATATTAGGATAGTTTTCTCATTTTGTTTAAGTTTATAATGAAATCAGTATATTCTGAAAATAGATTTAAGGAATGACAAGCTATTTGACCAGAATCTAAGCTTTGATTAATTATCTAGGATTAATAATGTCTTCATGTTCGATTGAGATACTATAACCTTTTTATATAAAGGTGTTTAGTCCTTTTTCAAAAGTAGATAAAAGGAAAATACAAATCAAATAAATTTAAGAAAAATTTATTTAAAATAAACATTTTGGTGCTAGTACCCGAAACTAAAAAATATTCAGAGGGATTCTATGAATATTTATTTACAAAATCTGAAGTGAAAAAGGAGTAGCATAATTTCATCGTGAAGTAAATAGAATAAACTTTAATAAAAAATCAATGTTTTTTCCCTTTAAATAAATTATTTAAGATGCAATAAACTAGAAAAGCAAGGTAGGATACCACCACTACACTCAGCATAACCAAATTAACAGCATTAATATCCATAGCATAAATTGTTTTTGTTTACTCAAATGTATTATATGATTATTTCATTTCGATTAAAATTTTATTAAGTATTTGCTAAATAATAATTTATGTGGGAGTTGTGAATTTTACTTTCGTATGCAACTTTTTATAGAAGACAATCATCTATATATTATAAAGAGGAGTAAATAGTAACACTTATATATTTTATTATGAAAAACATAAGTTCGTATTTCAAATTATGCCTTGTGCTGGCCTGTTTATTATTTGTAGCATGCTCGGATGATAACAGCATACAGAATTTTCCCGGTGGAACTTCTGCTCAATTATTGCCGATAAAAATTTCCGGAGAAAAGAATGGCGGTCAGACAGTGTTCATATACGACGATTACAATCGTCTTATAAGTTGTAGTTACTTTTCTAAATCAGATAGCAAGCTATCTAAGACCGGCGAACTTAAAATACAATACGATGCACTGGGGCGTGTCGCTAAAGCTACCGAACAACCCTCTCAAGGCGAAATTAATACTTATACAATAACTTATGACGGATCGCAGATAGTAGTACAGGATAAATACTATGCACGATACATTGACATTGATACACAAGGCAGGGTATTGAAAATGAAGCAATATTATGCAAATAACAGAGATGCATCGATAGAATATAATTACCAATACGATCAGAAGGGTAATTTGATAAAGAACGACTTTAACAACAATTATTATTCATACACCTATGACGATCACAATGGTATATATAGCTCAGTGAATACTCCTCAGTGGTTTCTGGTAACTATGCTGGAGGCTACTTACATTTATAATAATTGTAACCAAATACAAGTGTCTTATTTAAATGAGGAAGGAAAAGAGCAAACACCTACCACCTTTAAGATAACCCACATTTACAATGAAAATGGATATCCGGTTAAATATCATGTTCCGAATATGACGTTTTGTGGAACGCCACCCTTACCGGAAAGTGATTTTAGAGTGGAATACCAAGAAGCCAAGGTTATGGGGGAATATTTGGATTTTAATTTAATTATTTAATCATATAAGGACAACATTCGTTGTCCTTTTTTATTAACTAATAGAATAGAAATTATCTAACCTTTCAAAATCTAAAATGGAATTATTCCGGGTCGGTATTAAACTTCCATTCTTTGTTTACAAAATCAAACACAATTGATAATTCCGATACAGAAGGGAGTTTTAAAAACTTATATTGAGTAATTATAGCTATTCTTGCTCCTTGTAGTTTTGATACATTCTCATTCCATTCCGAGATTTTATTGAAGTATATATTTATACTTTCAATATCGGAAGAGGATATCGCTTTGTTAATATCATTTACTAAACCTGCGATATTAAGATTATTATAAGACTCGTTAAGTTTCTTATAATTTTCCATATAACGATCTTGAATTTCTTTTACGTCCATAGCATTGAGAGTTTTGTATATTAAACATGTTATATGATATAAAGTTAAGTAAAAATAAGTATAAATAGCAGAGATAAGCGGTAGATATTTTTATTTGTTTTTTATGAACTCTATACAATTAAAAAACCTCTGAAACTTTATAAGAGATCAGAGGCTTTTAAGTTTAATATCTATATTGTATTATTTCACTTCCCATACATCCTGTTTCATCAGGTAATCTGTGAGCTTACGAACCGGATTTTTAGCTTGTACTTCTTTTACTTGCTCTTCTATACTTTGGTCGTATGTTGGCTCTTCTACATCACGAATAACACCTAATGCCAAAGGTAACCCATTTTGAGGAGACATCAATCCTAGTTTTAGGTGTAATGTGTCATCCTTCGTAGTCGCGTCATGCACCAAAATGTCATCGATTGTATAACCATTCTGACCTATTATTACATCTTTGATTTGCCAGCCATCAATTACCAATCCTTTATCTTTGTTTGCACCGAATAGCATCTTTTCTCCATGTTTCAACAAGATGGTACGTTCGGCTCTCCATGCTCTGTCTACAACATTGTCGTGGATAGCATCGTTGAATATTACGCAATTTTGCAATATCTCTACAACAGAAGTGCCTTTATGCTTTGCTGATAAAGTCAAAATTTCAGTCGTGTTAGCTAAATCGACATCTATACAACGAGCAAAAAAGGTTCCACGTGCTCCCAGCGCTAATTCTACAGGGTGGAAGGGATCTTCTACCGTTCCAAAAGGAGAAGATTTGGAAACAAATCCTCTGTCAGATGTTGGTGAAAATTGCCCCTTTGTTAAGCCGTAAATCTTATTGTTAAGCAGCAAAATGTTAATATCCACATTGCGACGTACAGCATGTATAAAGTGGTTACCTCCGATCGCCAGGCAGTCGCCATCACCGGTAGCAAGCCAAACGGATAACTCTGGTTTTGCTGTTTTAACACCTGTTGCAATCGCAGCCCCACGTCCGTGAATGGTATGGAACCCATATGTGTTCATATAGTAAGGTAGGCGAGAAGAACATCCGATGCCTGATATAACAGCTGTTTTATGAGGCTCTATACCTAACTCAGCCATTGCTTTATGCAAACAATTGAGAAGAGCATGGTCTCCGCATCCCGGACACCAACGTACATACTGATCGCTTTTATAATCTTTAGCCTGATGAGAAGAGGCCATTTTTAAATTTACATCTATCATAATTTTACTCTCCTAACTTCTTTGTGAATGCTTCAATCAATTCGGAAACAGCGAATGGCTGTCCTTCCACTTTGTTGTAACGTGATACTTGCAATCCGGGGATCTTGTCCACCAAATAGCCTGCGAATTGACCATTGTTTAACTCTGCGACAATAATATTTTTAAATTTACGGAGTATTGACTCTGTATTCTTAGGCAATGGACTAATAAATCGGAAATGAGCTAAAGCCACTTTATGTCCGAGAGCATTCATTTTTTCAACTGCTTCTCGCAAATGTCCGTATGTTCCACCCCATCCGACAACTAACAACTCTGCATCTTCTCCTCCAATTAGCTCCAGTTGAGGGATTATATCTGCCACTTTATCTACTTTTTGTTGTCTGACATCAGTCATTTTTTGATGGTTAGCTGCGTCGGTAGAGATAGCTCCCGTTTTGAAGTCTTTTTCGAGCCCACCAATGCGGTGTGTATAGCCCTCTAAGCCTGCTTCAGCCCAATAGCGAACCATTGTTTCATCATTGCGTAAAGCACTATTCCATTCGTTACCTGTGTATTGCGATATATCATGCGGAATTATTGCCGGATATTGGTCTAAGTCGGGAATACGCCATGCCGAAGAACCGTTTGCTATATAACCATCTGTTAACAGAATAACAGGCATAACGCGTTCTAATGCTATCTTAGATGCCCAATAGGCCATATCAAAGCAATCTGTAGGACTCGCTGCTGCCAGTACTACAATAGGACTTTCCCCATTGCGACCATATAGAGCTTGTCTGAGGTCGGTTTGTTCTGTTTTAGTTGGTAGGCCTGTGGATGGTCCTCCTCGTTGAACATCGATGACAACAAGTGGCAATTCAGCCATTACTGCCAATCCGATAGCTTCACCTTTGAGGGCTAAACCCGGTCCGGATGTGGATGTAACTGCTAAGTTACCCGCAAAACTAGCACCTATAGCTGTACATACACCGGCTATTTCATCTTCTACCTGAATTGCTTTAACTCCAAGTTGTTTAAATTTAGCCAATTCTTGTAAAATATCAGTTGCCGGAGTAATTGGGTATGAGCCCAAGAACAGCGGTTTTCCAGAATTTTCGGAAGCAGCAATCAATCCATATGCTGTTGCTGTATTTCCATTAATATCTATATAGTATCCTTTGTCGATATTTACTGTCTCTACTCTATATGAAGAGATAGACATATTGGTATTATGTCCGTAATTAAATCCATCGGCTAGTACTTTAAGGTTTGCTTCTACCAAAACGGGTTTCTTTGCAAATTTGTTAGAAAGTATATGGTTAGCCACATCCAGTGGACGATTAAATAACCAACATACAAGTCCTAATGCAAACATATTTTTACTTCTGACACGAGATTTCATATCCATTTCCATACCTTCGAGACTACTCTTTGTTAGAGTTGTTATCGGTACAGAGATTATCTGCTGTGTTGTCAGTCCTAATTCTGTAAATGGATCTTCGGTAGCAAATAGAGCTTTTTCCAAATCACGTTTGCCAAAAGAGTCTGTATCGATAATTATAACAGAATCTTTTTTCAATGATTTGGCGTTTACTTTCAAAGCTGCAGGATTCATTGCAACCAACACATCAGACATATCACCTGAGTTGTAAATTTGGTTACCTAAATGTACTTGAAAGCCTGAAACTCCATACAGAGTACCTTGAGGTGCTCTAATTTCTGCAGGAAAATCGGGGAATGTAGCTATCTGATTTCCAAAGATAGCAGAGAGGTTTGAGAAAATGGTTCCGGTTAACTGCATACCATCTCCCGAATCGCCAGAAAAACGTACGACTATGTCTTTTACGTCCTTAATTTTTACTGTGTTTTGCATTACTTACTTTAATAACAGATAGTATTTATTTAATCTTAAACAAAGGAAAAAAGTATTCATGAATAAACAAACTTATTTATATGAAAAATATCAAAATAATACTACTTTGTTGATAAAACTTTTCTATGTTCGGATAGGCTAAACTAATAGAGTTCTTATATTTAAAAATAAATTACGTTTTTCTATATTTTTTAGAGAAAAAGCATATTAGAATTCATTTTTTATGTCATTCAACAAATTGAGAACAATATTCAACAGCCTTTTTTACATCTTCAATATTTTTGAAGTCGAGGTTTAATTCCTTTAATTGCTCTTTTATCTCAAACTCGTACTTTTTAAATATTTTTGCTAAAGAATCAAAAGAGTTGAATTTCTGGAATTTCCCTTTTATTTTTAAAAAATATGAATTTTTAGGTAGCTTTACAACGTCTTTACCTAATACCAAATCGGGGGTGTGACCATTGAAGTCCTGATTTATATTTTTCATTTCAGTAGAGGAGTTGTTGACAGACCTCATACCATAAGCTCCTGTTTTTCCTTTAGCTATAAAACTAGAGTGCCATTTTATATATAAGGGTAGGGTTTCTGAATTAAGTTTTACTTTTTCATAAAACTCATCGTTTTTTATATGTTCAAAGACTCGGTCATTGATATTAATAAACGATATAAGAGAGGGGTTTGCTAGCTCCATAATGACGTTATTATCTCCCATAAATACCATTTTTCCAGTAAGTATATTATAATTGAAGGAGGCTGTAGTTGTGCTTCCCTTCTTGTATATTACTTTTCCTTTCTCAAATTTTTCAAATAAAAATTTAGAACCCGAGTCATCTTGTGCATATGACAATATCGGCAGAAGTATCAGGCATAGAATTGTAAAATGTTTATTTTTCATCGATATGGTTGATTTAAATTAATAATATGAATACTGCACATCCAATATACGTAAATAGTTAAAAATGTGGACGAAGGTTATTGCCTTGAAAAGCCTTAAACTCAGCTTTTTTATTTCTTATTCTTTCCATTCTTCATATCCTCCATCAATACTATATACATCTGAGAATCCTTGTTGCGATAAAAAATCGGCCGCCAGTTGGCTGCTATTCCCATGGTAACAAATAACTAATACCGGAGTATCTTTCTCGGTCTCGGATATAAATTGGGGTAGCGATGATTGAGTGAGGTTTATCGCTCGATCATCATGTGAAAGACTGAAACTTAGTTCATCTCTAATATCTACAAGTACTGCGTGATTCTTATCCAATAATGTTTTAGCCTGAGAGGGATTGATATGTTTAAATGCCATAATAGTCTACATCTTTTAAATTTATATATACTATTATAACAAAACTATACGGATGTTGTTTGTTTATCGCACTTCAGGCACAATAAACCAATAGCAGTTAGCAGTCCGTTAAGTAATAATATTTCATATCCTACTGTGTAAGAAAATAACCTTAGAGAAAGAAATTCAATGAGATAGCTTAATACGGGCGCAAGTATGCATATGTATGGCACATACTTATCTCGTATGCTAACTTTTGAGAAAAGACCGAAGAAAAATAAACCAAGCAATGGTCCATAGGTATATGATGCTACTTTATAAATCGTATCCAATACGTTTTCTTGATGAATAGAATTTATGATAAGGATCACCAGTAAAAATGCCAGACTAACGAGTTGATGTACTCTTTTTCTTGTCTTCTTTGCTTGCTCTTCATTGTCTCGTTTGATATTAAGGATATCGATACATACGGATGTTGTTAATGCAGCTAATGCCGAATCTGCACTGGAGAAGGCAGCGGCAATTATACCGATAGTGAAAAATATAAGTACGGGAAATCCTAAATATTCGGTTGCCATTACAGGCAATATCTGATCGGAATGTTCGGGAAGAGTGATATTAAATTGATTTGCAAATAATAGCAGTAAAACACCCAATGATAAAAATAACAAGTTGATAGGAATAAAAGCAAACCCGTATGTTATCATGTTTTTTTGTGCATCTTTCAAGCTTTTGCAAGTTAAATTCTTCTGCATCATATCCTGATCAAGTCCTGTCATTACAATTGTAATGAATACTCCGCTAAGGAATTGTTTGAAAAAGTTTTGACGGGAAGCCCAATCGTCAAAAACAAATATGCGGGAATGCTCATTGTTACTAATTACATTTACTGCTTGGGCTATATCTAAGTCCATTTTAGAAGCGACTTGCCATATGATGAGTATAACACCCAGTACCAGAGATGAAGTTTGTAGTGTGTCTGTCCATATAATGGTCTTGATCCCACTGCGAAATGTATATGCCCATATAAGTAGGATAATTCCGGTAACCGTTATAAAGAATGGGATATTCCATTGATCGAAAACGAGTGTTTGCAATATTATAGCTACCAGATATAAACGAGCAGCAGCCCCAACGATTTTAGATAAGATAAAAAAAGACGCTCCCGTTTTATAAGAATAAAAGCCAAAACGCTTTTCTAAATAACCATATATAGTCGTGAGGTTTAGCTTGTAATAGAGGGGAAGTAATATAAAGGCTATTATGAAATATCCAACGGTGAAGCCAAACACCATTTGCATGTATGTCATATCAAATTTGCCTACCATTCCCGGAACGGATACAAACGTTACTCCCGAGATAGATGTGCCAACCATCGCTATGGCAACTACAAACCAGGGAGATTGCCTATTACCTAAAAAGAATGCCTCATTATCGCTACTTTTTTTACTTACAAAATGAGAAATAACCAAGAGTGTCGTAAAATAGACTGCAATAATAACAAGTATGTATATCCCCATAAGATGATTAGCTATATATTCTTTATATATTCCTGTAAAACGATTCTATGCAGACAGTATTGCTTACAAAGCCAATGTCAGTCATCTCTATATTTTACCAATGTGGAAAAATATAATAGAAGTGACAATTTGACATAGGTTTATGTCTGAATCAATTATTTTAAGTAAGACTTAAATAATTAAGCAGGGCTAAAGGTAAGAAATAAAGAAGTTGAAAATAATTCGTAGAATATATTTTTTTTCTGAAAATGACTATTTATAAACAAGTAATTATGATAAAGGCTTATGTTATTATGAGCTGAGTATTTCCTGATTTAACCTCTTCCTCTAGATTTTCTTCAAAGTTAATGATACGTTATATTATTTGGAATTAAAAGCACTGTTTGATTATAAATCAGACAAAAAGTCTGTCCCAATTGTTAAAATAATAATAAAGGATTTTTACACGGTTAAAAGTGTTAAAAAATAATCTTATCTTGCATCAAGTGTACAGTTTTTGTATTTAAATTTGAAAATAAATTGAATGACAATAATCAGTTATTAAACAATTAAAGATACTTGCATATGAAAAAGATTTGGAAAAATATTTCAACCTATGCATTGGTTGCATTAGTGAGTATAGGCGCTACTTATGGTATGTATACCTTTATGGATCATCGTAGGGGATATAGCTCAGCCGATTTTTATAATTATGGAAATGAATTCAATCAGAAAGGAGTTCATCTGGCGAGCTTGACAGCGGAAGGATACCCTGATTTTACTAAAGCGGCTGAAAACTCGGTACATGCAGTGGTGCATATAAAATCAACAGTAAAATCACAGGCTCCTTCACAAGGACGTCAAAGAGCGATTGATCCATTCGAGTACTTTTTCGGATTTGGAGATAGAGGCCAGGATTTTGGTACTCCCCAACCTAGTGTAGGCTTTGGCTCGGGTGTTATTATCTCAAAAGATGGTTACATTGTTACTAACAATCACGTGATCGACAAGGCAAATGAGATAGAGGTTACATTGAACGATAACAGGAAGTTTACGGCTAAACTAATCGGTACAGACCCGCAAACAGATATCGCCTTACTGAAAATAGATGGGAATGATTTTCCATATATACCATTTGGAAATTCAGATAACCTGAAGGTAGGAGAATGGGTGCTGGCGGTAGGAAATCCTTTTAATCTGACATCTACAGTAACTGCCGGAATCGTGAGTGCTAAAGGCCGTGGAGGTATAGGGTCTAATAGTGGTGATATTCAATCATTCATACAGACGGATGCCGCTATTAACAGAGGAAACAGTGGTGGTGCACTTGTGAATACAAACGGAGAATTGGTAGGTATCAATACTGCTATTTATTCGCAAACAGGTGACTTTGCAGGATATGGTTTTGCTGTTCCTATCTCTATCGCAGGAAAAGTTGTGGCCGATATCAAAGAATACGGTACTGTGCAACGTGCTGTACTAGGTGTTATGATTCAGGATATTTCTGTAGCGAAAGAGGCTAATCCTGACAAGACTAAAGGTCTTAAAGCGAACGAAGGTGCTTATGTTGGCGGATTTGCAGAAATGAGCCCGGCCAAACAGGCAGGATTAGAAGAAGGTGATGTAATCACGGCTATCAATGGCGTGAAGGTTAAAGGAGTAAGTGAACTTCAAGATCAGGTAAACAGATTCCGTCCGGGAGATAAGGTTAAAGTAGATATAATCCGAGGAAGTTCTACTAAAACCTATGATGTTACACTGAAAAATAGTTCGGGTAATACATCTGTAGTGAAAAAAGGCGACGGTATAGCTGCTGTAGGTGCTGCGTTTAAAGAGCTATCGGCCGATAAGAAGAAAGACTTAGGCGTAAGCTATGGTGTTGAAGTAGCAGGTGTTGACAATGGTGGTAAATTCTACAAAGAAGGAATAAGTAAAGGTTTTATTATCCAGAAGATAAATAATCAGCCTGTGTCATCTCCAAGTCAGGTAGAAAACATTATTACATCAACAGCAAGCAGTCAAGATAAAGTATTGTTCATATCCGGAATAACCCCATCCGGTGCCAGAAAATATTATGCGGTAGATCTTAGCGAATAAGTATCATATTCGTATTAAAATATAAATAACGCTTAAGTTCAAAACAATAATGTTACTTAAGCGTTATTTATATGTATAAACTTTATAAAGTACAAAATAATATTCTATTTAATAAGTATTATTTAAGCCATTCAACAATAAAACCAGACTGTTGATGCTGGCTATCTAGTATTTTTTTACTATATTTGCAAACATTTTTGGGGTATTTTATTATACATATCTGTATATGAGGCAGTTAAAGATTACAAAGTCAATTACTAATCGCGAGAGCGCGTCATTAGACAAGTATTTACAAGAAATTGGTCGTGAAGATCTAATTACGGTCGAGGAAGAAGTAGAGTTAGCGCAGGCTATTAAAAAAGGTGACCGAGCAGCACTCGAAAAACTTACAAGAGCCAATCTTAGATTTGTGGTATCTGTTGCAAAGCAATATCAAAATCAAGGATTAAGCTTACCCGACTTAATTAATGAGGGAAATTTGGGACTTATCAAGGCTGCGGAAAAATTCGACGAAACCAGAGGGTTTAAATTTATCAGTTATGCGGTATGGTGGATTCGCCAATCTATATTGCAAGCTTTAGCAGAACAATCGCGTATCGTACGCCTTCCGCTCAACCAGGTAGGCTCGCTGAATAAGATCAGCAAGGCATTTTCTAAGTTTGAGCAGGAAAACGAACGCAAGCCATCGGCAGAAGAGCTAGCAGAGCAATTAGATATACCGGTTGATAAAATCGCCGATTCGCTGAAAGTCTCAGGACGACACATTTCGATGGATGCTCCTTTTGTTGAAGGAGAAGACAACAGCCTGTTAGATGTACTTGTAAATGATGACGCCCCAATTGCAGACCGTACGTTGATAAACGAATCGCTCCAGCAGGAGATCGAACGTGCATTATCAACATTGACAGAAAGAGAAAGTGAAATTATCAAAATGTTCTTCGGTATTGGCTATCAAGAAATGACCTTGGAAGAAATTGGTGATAAGTTTCAACTGACACGTGAACGTGTACGTCAAATCAAGGAAAAAGCAATTAAGCGTTTAAGACAAAATTCAAGAAGTAAATTACTAAAGAGTTACTTAGGCTAAAAATAAATAGTCAAGTATTCAAAATTATAAAGGGAACTAGTAAGACTAATTCCCTTTTTTCTTTTTGGTCAAACCAACTTAGTGTATTTTTTTAGAAATTCCATTTAAGTGGTTCAAAATAAGCCTGTGAGTGAAGACAAGCCGGACAAGTTTTTGGGGCTACCTTACTTTTAATCACAAACCCACAATTGCGACATTGCCAGTCAATAGCTTCTTCGCGAGAGAAAACACCATTACTTTGTACACGAGCCAATAGAGCCTTATAACGGTCTTCGTGCATGTTTTCTACTTTTGCTATCATTCGGTACATTACTGCAATTTCTTTGAATCCCTCTTTCTCTGCTATTTCGGCAAATGCAGGGTAATCAACAGCCCATTCTTCATGTTCTCCGGCTGCTGCTTCAATCAAATTCTCTTCTGTTGTACCAACTTTTCCGGCAGGATACATGGCTGTTATTTCAACCATACCGCCTTCCAAAAACTTAAACATGCGTTTTGCATGTTCTTTTTCCTGATCTGCTGTTTCAAGGAATATTGCTGCTATTTGTTCATATCCTTCTTTTTTAGCAGTACTTGCAAACATTGTGTAACGCATTCTTGCCTGAGATTCTCCGGCAAAAGATTTGAGTAGGCATTTTTCTGTTTCTGTGCCTTTAATACTTTTTTCCATAACCTTGATGATAGTTTTAAAAAAATGATTTTTACAAATTTAATATTTAAAATCCTTTTCTAAGAAAGAATTCAAATGATTTTATACCTTTGTGCCCTGAAAATTAAACTTTCGGATTTGTTATTGCTCGATTAGAAGAAATTCAGATAAGTGCTTCTGAATCTTGTAATTTTCAAATCTTGATTTTTTTACGTATTTTATAGCAAATAATAAAATCACATTAATCCATTCTTCGTTTGTTATGAAAAAAAATTTCCTAAAAGACTTTACTCCTCAGTTATTTATTTCCTTAAGAACATATAATAAAGAAAAGTTTATAAATGACTTTTTGTCTGGTCTTATAGTTGGTATTGTTGCTTTACCTCTTGCTTTGGCTTTTGGTATTGCATCGGGAGTAACTCCCGAGCAGGGAATTATAACCGCTATTATTGCCGGATTTATTGTATCTTTTTTAGGTGGAAGCCGTGTCCAAATCGGAGGGCCTACAGGAGCTTTTATTGTTATTGTATATGGAGTTGTACAAACCCATGGTATCAAGGGGCTTATTATTGCAACTATTATCTCCGGTATTATACTCGTTCTTTTGGGTGTCTTTAAACTGGGAAAGATTATAAAGTTTATACCATATCCTATCATCGTAGGATTTACAAGTGGTATAGCTGTTACTATATTTACAACACAGGTCGCAGATATTTTCGGACTAAATTTTGGCGGAGAAAAACTACCCGGGGATTTTATTGGAAAATGGATAATGTATTTTAAATATTTTGGAACCATCAATTGGTGGAATACACTTATTAGTATAGCCAGTATATTTATAATTGTAATGACTCCTCGCCTTGTAAAAAAGATTCCGGGGTCGCTCGTCTCAATTTTAATAATAACGGTGATTGTATATTTATTAAAAACGTATGCCGGAATAGAAGTGATAGATACTATCGGAGATCGCTTCAGAATCAAGGCTGAGATTCCCGATGCGGAGATTCCTGTGATTAATATGGCTGCAATTATAGATCTGTTACCGGTTGCTATCACTATAGCAATGCTTTGTGCAATAGAATCCCTTTTGTCGGCAACCGTTGCAGATGGTGTGATTGGAGGAGAGAAACATAATTCCAATACTGAGCTTATAGCACAGGGAGTAGCCAATATAGTGACTCCTCTGTTTGGAGGTATCCCTGCAACCGGAGCTATTGCCCGTACGATGACGAATATTAATAATGGTGGACGCACTCCAATAGCAGGAATAATACATGCTGTGGTATTGTTGATGATTTTACTCCTATTTATGCCATTGGCTCAATACATCCCTATGGCATGTCTTGCAGGGATACTTGTTATTGTATCATACAACATGAGTGAATGGCGTACATTCAAATCTCTTTTGAGAAACCAGAAATCGGATGTTGCAGTATTGCTGATTACATTTTTCTTGACGGTAATATTTGACCTCACTGTAGCGATAGAGGTAGGACTTCTACTTGCTGTTGTATTATTCCTGAAGCGAATAAATGAGGTTACACAAGTGTCTGTTATAAAAGATCAACTAGACTTGACTGACGAAAGTGAGTTTACTCAAGATGAAGAAATACTATCATTGCCTGAAGGGGTTGAAGTATATGAAATAGATGGACCATTCTTCTTTGGTATAGCCAATAAGTTTGATGAAAGTATGCGTGAGATTGGCGAAAGCTCCAAGGTAAGGATCATTCGCATGCGTTTAGTCCCATTCATAGATTCTACGGGATTACACAACTTGACGAGTTTATGCAGAAAGTCAATGAAGGACGGAATACAAGTTGTATTGTCAGGAGTAAGACCTGAAGTACATGCAATGATAGAAAAATCGGAAATCCCGAATATGATAGGGGAGATCAATATTTGTAGTAACATAAACTTGGCTATTGCAAGAGCGAAAGAAATACTTGAAAGTGAAGAATAGAGTACACACAGCTCAATTTATGATCAGTGAAACGGTATTTAGCTTAATTGACTAAGTTACCCCCAATGTATAAATATATTATGAGTTAATCATAGTATCTTTACATAATGAAAGTATTACTGACCACGCTCAATGCTAAATATATACATACTTCGCTAGCTCTACGATGGTTGTATGTAGCCAACAAAGATAAATTCGATATCTCGTTTAAGGAATATGTAATAAAAGAAGAGGTGACTACAATTGTAGACGATCTTTTATTGCAAAAACCCGATGTAATAGGCATCAGTGTATATATATGGAATGTGGAAAAGGTGAAACTTTTGATTGCTTTGATCAAAGAAAAAAGTCCACAAACCATTGCAATCGTAGGAGGTCCCGAGGTTACTTATGAACCTGATTATTTTGTTGAAAATTGGAATGTCGATTACCTGATTAGCGGAGAAGGGGAATTTGTATTAGGTGAATTGCTTAAGGCTATTAGCAATAATATTGAACCTGTGATAGACGGTGTGTCAAGGAAAGGATCAGTAAGTAGGATTGTCGCTAAAGCTGATTTGGAGAAACTTGCATCTTTACCATCTCCATACCAACTGGAAGAAGATAAAGAGAGTATGAAAAACAGGTTACTATATTTCGAAACATCTCGAGGATGTCCTTATCAATGCCAATACTGCTTGTCTTCGCTCGAAAAAGGAGTTCGTTATTTTCCGAAGCATCATATTGTAGATAATCTATCTTATTTTATCGATAGTAATGCAAAACAAATCAAGTTTCTTGATCGTACCTTCAACCTAAATAAGGAGCATACACGATTTGTATTTGATTTTTTGATTGATAATTATCGTCCCGGTTTAAGTTGTCAGTTTGAAATATATGCAGACCTGCTCACTGACGAATCAATAAATTACTTGAATAAAAATTTACCGCAAAACTATTTCAGATTCGAAATTGGTATCCAATCTACCTACGAACCTACGAATATTGCAGTAAAGCGTAAGCAAAATTTTGAATTGCTGGCAGGCAATATACAAAAGCTGATGGATGGAGGTAAAATTGATTTGCATCTTGACCTCATTGCCGGATTACCTTACGAGACTTATGATCGCTTTGTTAAGTCGTTTAATGATGTCTTTTGCCTGAAAGCTAAAGAACTTCAGCTAGGGTTTTTGAAGATGCTGAGAGGTACAGCTCTTAGATGCAACGCCGATAAATATGGGTACAAATACAGTATTCAAGCGCCATACGAGATAGAATCGAATAATGATATTACTCGCGAAGAACTGGAACGTATACATGATGCCGAGCATGCTCTCGAAAAATACTGGAATAGCGGGAGGTTTAGCCGTACCATGCAGGTGTTGACCGATACATATTATAAAGATCGTTACTTCGAACTATTTGATGAAATAGGACAATATTATAATTTACATAATCTTCCGCATCATGGTTATCGGTTAGAAGATATATTTTTGTTTTTACACAACTTCTTGTTATCTCGAGGGATTGATTTGTTTACAGAACTAAGAACAGACTATTATTGTAACTTTAAGATACGTCCACATGGATTTTGGGAAGATAAAATAGAAAAAAGAGAAAGAAAGCAACTGTTGTATCAAATTGGAAATGACAGACCATTTTTACAAAAATACGGATTGAATCGTAAAATCATAGAAAAGCAAACCGCTATTGATATTGTAGAGAATAGTGACAATGAATATTTATTGACTGTTTTTCTTCAGAAGGATACTGGTGTAGAGCACTTGTTTCTTTCCTATATTTTTAAAGAATAATATTATCTTATTAATAGATATTGTTCTTTGACATAATTATCTTTTCAGTAATAAAAGTGACATTAAAAAAACTATATAAAAGTGTCACTTTTGTCACCTTTTGGCTGCAATTTGCTGTATGTCAGCTTTATGAAAAAGTGACAGATGTTACCTTATTTATATAAAAGGAAGATACATAGTTGTTTTGCCATATCAGGTAATTGCTTTGCCCACTGTTTTACGGAGAGAGTTTTTATATACTCATTTTCACAAGTGATATTCATTGCAATACACAGCTTTGTGGAAGGCGTACAATGCTTGATAATATCTTCAACCAGCTTCTGATTACGATAAGGTGTTTCTATAAATATTTGTGTCTGATGCTCGTGATGTATCAGGTTTTCGAGTTGTTTGATTTTTCTGATACGTTTTGCTCCATCGATAGGCAAATAACCCTGAAAAGCAAATCCTTGTCCGTTAAACCCCGATGCCATAAGCGAAAGAATAATGGAAGAGGGCCCTACTAAAGGTACTACTTTATAATTCTTTTTCTGTGCAATAGCTACGATGTCGCTTCCCGGATCGGCTATCGCCGGACAGCCTGCTTCGGATATAATACCTACATGAAATCCATTTGCCATAGGGTTTAGATAGTTCTCTATATCTTCAGGCTTGGTGTGCTTATTTAATTCGTAGAAGGTAAGCTCATCTATATTGATGCTGCTCTCTACCTTTTTCAAGAAGCGGCGGGCAGAGCGGATATTCTCTACAATAAAGTATTTTATTCGTAGGATAATCTCTTTGTTGTATGTAGGTAATACCTGTTCGATAGACGTTTCTCCCAGTGTAACGGGTATAAGATATAGTGATGCTTGCATGGCGTTTTTATTCTTTTATTTTATATAAGTAATAGGTCTTGGTTTTATGTTCAATATATGTGTCTACTATTTCATAATTCTCATTCAAAGCCGGTAAGCTAAAGAAATAATCGAAATTGAAAGAGAACTCGGACAATATGATGAATTTGACTACTTTGTTTTGAATGTATTTGGTCTGTTCATTCCTCATTTCAGGATAGATAGAATGGGGGAGGTTTGGCGAAATAAAGTATTTGACATTCGGTGTAATATTTGCTACAGTAAATACGCTGTTTCCTAAGTCTAGACTAAGATTAAGTAGAGTAGAATTCTTTTCTTTTGTTATGATATCAGTAAATTGAAAGGCTAAGTCATCCGGCTTTTGCTCTCTCAATAATACTGATTTTGGAATATTAAAGAAATCCTTACTCTTTATACCTATTACTAAAGCTAATAAAAAGAATAATACGTATAAGTACCATCTAGCCTGTATCTTTATGATTCGACTGAGTATGTCCAGTATCGCAATACTTCCTAATAGGCAGAATATATAGTAAGGCACTGAATAGTAGAATACATAATTAGGTGATATAAATATAGCAATATGCAGGGCTATGAACGACAGTATAATGGATAGTCTGCCTATACTATTCTGAATGTATCGAATTGGGAAATAAAATACACCAATTAGAATGACTAGATATTCGAATGAGTCGAAGCGTAAACGTTGATAGAACTTGATACCAAGGTTTTCTATAACCTCTATAAAGCTATTTAGTTGTGCGTATTTTCCGTTCAGTACGATATATGTATTCCATGCGTCAGACAGGGCATTGTTATATACAAAATAGATAAGAATAGGGAGAAATAGCATTAACATGCCTGCAATGTATGCACCGATATTTGCAATTAGATTTTTATAGTCTTTGTTTCTTAGTATAGTGATCAATATGGCTAGTAATGGGAAAAACCAGAATGCAATCAGGTTGATTTTTATAAGTATGGTTGCTGCACTCATAACACCGTGGACAAACATGAATTTAGGGGCGTGCTTAGTGTAATTATTGTTTTTGAAGTAGTTTAAAAATAATAATAAACTGATACTTTCAAATACAAGAATGAACTCTTCGGCCGAGCCTCCTTCCGAAGAATGGGACAGAACAAATAGAGGAAATATAAGAGCTACTGCGAAAGCATATATTTTATCTACATATAGTCGGGCAGCCAAGTATCCGCAACAAATCATCGCTGTCCAGAAAATAGCTTCTATCAGATACATCCCAAGGAATGAGGTGCTTGAAATCACATAGCCTATGCCATATATAAAGAAGATAAGAGGTCCTTTATGATCAAAAGCTTCGGTATATAGTGTTCTTCCGTTAAAAATCGCTTTGCCTATATTGTAGTACAGATTGACGTCAGACCACTCGTTAATAGGGTATAGAGGAGACATCTTGGAGCAAAAGAATAATAGTAGAAAAGAATATAGAGATAATAGAATGAGGGTATTCTTATCTTTGACTATAGTTTTCTTTATCATTACTTATTATTCTTATTAAACAACAAAAGTAGAAAAAATATTACTGATAACGAATACTTTGCTTTATTCGTCTGTTGATATGTAAAAATCATATATAATTTCCCCTAACTTTGCAGTAAATATATAAAGGATGAATCTACCCGTTGATTTTATTGCCCGGACAAAATCTCTTTTAGGGGATGAGTGGACTGCTTTTGTAGAAGCTTTGAATAGTGAATCGCCAACGAGCATCAGAATAAATAATCTTAAGACCGAGAAACTGTTACTCAATAGAGTTTCGTGGTCTCAATTGGGATATTACTTGCCTCAAAGACCTTCGTTTACTTTCGATCCGTTGTTTCATGCCGGATGTTACTATGTACAAGAAGCTTCATCGATGTTTATAGAGCAAGCCTTCAGGCAATATGTCGCCGGAGGTAATGTGCGTATTCTTGATCTTTGTGCTGCTCCCGGAGGTAAATCGACACTGATTGCTGATGTAATGGGAGAGGGAAGCCTTTTAGTTTCTAATGAGGTAATTCGCACCAGAGCGAATATATTGGCCGAGAATATAACGAAGTGGGGTAATCCTAATACGGTGGTGACTAACAATGATCCCCAGCAGATAGGAAAACTACAAGGCTTCTTTGATTTCATATTGGTAGATGCTCCGTGCTCAGGTGAGGGTATGTTCCGAAAAGATGAGGGTGCAACATCGGAGTGGTCAATAGACAATGTCAAGCTCTGTAAAGAACGGCAGCAACGTATTTTGGCAGATATATGGCTTGCTCTCAAAACGGAAGGCTTGTTACTATATAGTACATGTACATACAATGTAGATGAAAATGAGGAGAATGTACAATGGATTTGTGAAGAGCTGGGCGCAGAGGTTTTACCAATTGACGTTAAAGAAGAGTGGGGGATATGCTCTTCCCTAAGAGATGGTTTTCCTGCTTACCGATTCTTTCCTCATAAGACTAACGGTGAAGGCTTCTTCTGTGCTTTACTAAGAAAGACCTCCGATGAAGGTTCTTTAAAGAGGAGGAAGGATAAAGAGAAAACATCAAAAAGTATTATCCCTTTTGATTGTAAAGATTATATAAAAGATAATGAATTGTTTGCATTCTATTCTCAAAAAGATAAGTGGTTTGCTTTTCCTTCACTTCTGTATAATGACTTAACTCTGATAAAGTCGCACCTGAATGTTATTTCAGAAGGAATCTGCTTGGGAGAGGTTAAAGGGAAAGATTTTATCCCCGATCAGTCTTTAGCATTAAGTACATGTATCAATGCTGAGAATTTCACTACGTATGATGTGGACTGGAAAAACGCCATAGCTTATCTACGTAAAGAGACATTGTTATTGCATGATCAGCCAAAAGGTTATATCTTAATTACCTACAGGCATAAACCATTGGGATTTGTAAAGAATATAGGCAATCGTGCTAATAACCTTTACCCACAAGAATGGCGAATCCGTTCAGCAAATGTTCCGGAGGCTGAAGTGAATGTTATCTAGTCAGCTTTTATAAAACCGAGGATACGACCAATTTTTGCAAATACGCGGAATCCGTTGTATATCCATGTTTTAGATTTCATTATGTCAGTTACAAATCCATTCTGATCGAGATAATATAACCTTTTTAGTTTTTCTGTGAGTGAGGGGCTAAGAAGCTCTTTGCATACTTGCAGTTTCTCTTTGTATATAATCTCTCCGCCAACTTGGGTGCTGAATCCTTCCATGTTGTAAACTACAATGAATGTATCTACATATTTTACAGGGAGATGGTCTAGAGCAATTCCTTGGAAGAATAATTTCCAGTCGGATATGACTTTAAGGTCTTCGCTGTATAGCCCGTATTTCTCGAAATTTGATCTGTGTATGAAGAAGGCCTGATGACATAAAAAACCGGCAAACAAATCATAAATCGCAAACCGCCAATCACGATCTTTGTACGATGTGTCTGCTTCCAGCTTTCCTCCGACTTCCATATAAAAATTTCCGCAAATGAAAGATTCGTGGGGAGCATCATTGAATATATCATAAAGAACGTTTTCATCGTGTAAAGCATCGCCGGAATTAAGAAAATATAGATATTCGCCTTTAGCTTGTTGGATACCTTTATTCATAGCATTGTAAATACCACTATCTTTTTCACTTACCCAGTAGCTGATCTTGCTTTTATATTGATCTATTATATCGATACTGCCATCTGTAGACTGACCGTCAATAATGATAAATTCATAGTCGGTAAAAGACTGTGAAATGACACTTTTGACGGTCTTTTCTAGACCGACTTTATCATTCAAATTAACCGTTATAATTGATAGTTTCATAATTTACTTCCGCCTCGATTTTATTAAGAAAGGATTTAAGAATACAAGCTTCTGATAAAGTGATAAGACTGTGGCCGCTTTACGCAGGCTATAGCCCTTAGCGTAATATATTTGTATTTTGTACATCCTTTTTATCCGCTCAATGATTGTTCTCTTATAGCTACCGTTTGTATATGTATTAAACTCGTGTAATAAATAAACCATCCAGGCTGTTTGATTCAGAGGCTTTAACGTCGAAGACACTCCTCCCAAATGCTGTCTATATACCGCCATATAATCAGGGAGAAATTTTATCTTACCCGATAGTGACACAATCAGTTGAAGGGCATAATCTCCATTTTTTACTGTATAGTACCAGTCCGGTGTTTTATGTGCATCTTTACGAAAAAGAATAGATGCAGTAAGCAATCCCCAATCTTTTTGGATAATGTTCGTTGTAGTCAATACATCCCGCTCCATCTCTATGTTTTCATCCAAATGTCCGCACATCAGAGTGTGTACCTTATGAGAGCACATTGCAAAGTCGGGATTAGCCTCCATAAAATCCACTTGCTTTTGAAGTTTATAAGGGTCAGTCCAATAATCATCACCATCACATAACGCGATATATTTCCCGCGTCCGCTATTTATATTGTTTATCCAGTTGAGCATCATTCCCTGATTGGTATCGGGTAGTCTTAATCGTATAATGTCGGGGTATTTCTTTTGATACTCTATGCAGATAGCACGGGTGTTGTCTGTACTGCGATCTTCACCGATTACCAATTCGAAAGGGAAGTCAGTTTTTTGCATTACAACTCCTTCTATAGCTTCCGCTATAAATTTCTCATGATTATAAGTAATCATGGAGACGGATACGATTATATTTTGTTCTTTGTTAATCATTTCATAATGGTGTTCAAACTCTTAAAAGGTGACAAAAGTAACAGGTTTTATGTTGTTACTTTTTATATGTATAATACTCGCTATTTATCACATTTATTATCCTCTCCATATCCTCTTCATCATATCGATGATCGCAAGGCAGAGGAAGCAGGTAATTGACTATCTTATATTCGGCAGAGTCTTTTTCTACAAGTTCTAGCGTTTCCTTCCAATATGTGGATACGTATATTTTGTTATCAATCAGCTTCTTTCTTAAATCCGGGTCTTCCGAGTAGAACATATAACTTAAGGGGCAGGTATCTGGGGGAAAGTTATCATATTCAAACTTATTATCCTTTTCTAAAACAGAATGCAAATAGTTGAAGTTCTTTATTTGTCTTTCTTTCAGATTTTTGTAGTCTATATTAGACAACAATGCCGAAGCAAGATTCGACATCCGCTTTATTGGCTGACCGACGAGGCTTGCGCAGTAGTCAAGATAATCCTGATAGGCTGCACTGGCATTACCGTATTCGATCCGTTTCATCAAATGTGTCATATGCGGAATAGAAAAGTCTTGTTCAAATTCTTCATTCAAAAAAGTATCTGTATAGAGATAAGCACCATCGGGGAGACCAAAAAATTTACGGGGAGAATATATCGTGTCGATACCTTCGTAAGGTTTGGAAAAGAAGGCGTGCGTATTATCAACTATCAATTGTTTTCCATACCTTTTTACAAGTTGCGAAACTGTACAACACTTTATGCCATAAGTATCGGAATAGAAAAATACTTCATCTTTTTCTAGTTTTTTATCGAAAATAGGATTGAGCCGAAAATCTACAGAATAGAATTCAGATTCTATCCCTAATTTCTTTATAGGCTCCCAGATAACTTCAGAGTTCAAGTAAGGAATATATATCTTCTTGTATTTCTTTACTCTTAGTATATATTCAAGACAGTTACGAGCAGTATTTAGCTGTAGTGCTCCTTTATGATAATGTTCCCCTTTACGAAGTTGAAGTTCGAAGTATCCTCCTATTTCTTTCATGTCTTTAATGTTTTCTGTTTATTCTGCAACATTCTCAATGCCTTGTCAGCTCTGGTTACTCTGGTTTCTTCTTGTTTGGCTCCTCCAACCCAATCGCAATACCCACGCTTATATCCATTTGTTAGACTATCAAAAAAATCTTTAGCTTCAGTATCCTTATCAAGAACATTAACCAATTCCAAGGGAACGATAATCTCACCTTTGCTTCTTTCCATAAAGTTAAATTAATTTGTATTCATTTAGCATATCTTGTATCTCAGCCAGGCTGTTGAACATCATAACGTCTATAATTGACAGCCAAGGGATGAAATCATTGTTGAATTGTTTATAAGCAACAAGATTGGATGACAAGAAACGGAGATTTATTCCCTCTTTTTGGAAGTCCTTTGGATGGTATAGTTCTTGTCCACCGATTGCATTATAATAATTTTCTGCTCCGAAGGTTTTGCATATAGCTATGATTCTATCCTGGGCTGCAAGAGTTTGATCTGCATCAATTGTTGATGAAATAATGATCTCGGTGTTAATGTATAGATATTTACAAACCTCTTTGATTGAATTATAAATATATAAGAAAAGATTTTTCTCTTCGTAGTTGATAATATCTTCCACAATAGGCATTACCTGTTCGAAATAAGGAGCCTTGCGATATGATTCTCTTATTTGATTTAGTAGTTTCCTTTTATCGAAAGAGGCGGCTACAGAGCGATCTTTTATATCGAGATAGTCGGAGTCTTTTTCTACCGATATTGAAATAAGTGTATCCTTATTGTTTTGTAGGATGCGATTACGGTTTATCCATCCTTTTTTTGTATATTTTGTATTGTCATATATTACATACTTATCTACGGCATTCAATAGCTGAAAATAGCCAATGTATGGCATAAAATAAGGCTGCATTATTCCTAAAATCATTTTCCCCAAGGTTTGTTTTTAATTAGCTCACATATTTTTTTTACTTCATCAAATTCAAGATCTGCATACATTGGTAAGCATACAATCTCTTTAGATACTTGTGTTGCCACAGGCAGATTGCTTACACTTGCAGAAGGCAGTCCCCTATATGTAGGGAAATCACTGATGAGCGGGTAGAAATAACGGCGTCCGAATACGTCATACTCCTGTAACTTGAAGTACAGGTCGTCACGATTCATACCATACTCGGCTGTATTTACCCGTATTGGGTAATAAGGATAGGTATGCTCTACTCCTTCAGCTACAGTCATATAAGTGATTCCTTCTACATTATTAAGTAGGCTGTCGTATAATTTAGCCAGTTCCAGACGTTTAGCTATATAATTGTCTACATGTTTCAATTGCAATGAGCCGTAAGCTGCTTGCAATTCATTCATCTTAGCATTGATCCCCGGTTCAATAACAGTAGTTTCGTTTCTGAATCCGAAATTTTTTAATAAATCTATACGCTGTTTTGTCTTTTCATCCTGACAGACAATCGCACCTCCTTCTATTGTATTGTAAACCTTTGTTGCGTGAAAACTGAGAATAGATAAATCCCCCCAGTTCATCACCGACTGTCCATCTTTTTTAACGGCAAAAGCATGTGCTGCATCATATATTACACGTAGCCCGTAGGTATCGGCTATGCGTTGTATTTCTTCCACATTGCAAGGGTTACCATAAACATGCACCGGCATGATAGCTGTTGTTTTTGGCGTAATGGCAGCTTCTATCTTCTCCGGGTCTATATTATAGTTTTTACTATCTATGTCTACAAATACAGGTTTGATGTTGTTCCACCACAAAGAGTGTGTTGTTGCAACAAAGCTGAATGGAGTGGTGATTACCTCGCCTGTAATACGTAAGGCCTGTAATGCTGTTATTAATGCCAGTGTTCCGTTGGCAAAAACAGAGATGTGCTTAACACCAAGATAGTCTGCCAGCTCCTTTTCAAACTGTTCATGAAACGGACCATTGTTTGTCAACCATTTATTATCCCATATTTTTTGCAAATAGGGTATAAACTCATCCAAAGGTGGGATTGCCGGTTGGGTTACCATTATTTTTTTGTTCATAATCTTTTACCTAATAAGTTTATTGTATATGTTTCTAATCCATAAAGGAGTAAAACTCTTTAGCCTGCCTCTGATAGAATTATCTCCGTAGAGCAGAACTTCGAGTCTCCGTTTATGTTTTGTGAAGGTTTCTGTATAATTATACTTCAAATACTTGTCGTATTCATTTATCAGCTCGATAACCTTTGCGCACTGATCTTTTTCGTTCATCCGCGACCATTGTCCGTTATCATGTATCCTATATGCCGAAGTTACCTCTTTGAGATATAGTAAGGGGGCAAATTGTCCCATATACATCCCCAGCATCCAGTCGGCTATTTCCATATCAAACAGTTTTGGGTCTAATTGCTGTATATATTTTCCTCTGAATACGCAACAAGACAGGTTTCCTATGCGGTTGCCCAATGCCAACTGATCGGTAGTGATCAGCTCATAGTCTGTATCAAGAGTCCAGTCAAATATCTCTTCTCTGTTTTGATCTTCAAACAAGCGTATATGCCTGTTGTAACTCATCGAGGAGTTTGGTACCCTTTCCAGATGATTGATGTGATTTTCTAGATGGGATGCTTTTACCCAATAATCGTCACCTTCCATAATGGCAACATAGTCTCCTGTACATGCCGCAAAAGCTTGTTGGTAATTGCGTATATATCCTAGATTTTGCGTTTTATGTAAATATTGGAAGGTAAATTTTGTTTTCGATTCATACTCCTTTATAATCTCTACAGTATTGTCGGTAGAGCAATCGTCGGCAATAATAATCTCCACATCGTGAGATGTTTCCTGCATTAGAATACTCTCCAATGCCGGACGGATATAATTGCTGTGATTGTATGTAATGAGTATGATATTTATCTTCATATTTTGTAAAACTCTGTTCTTAGATTCCGATCTTATCGAGTGATCTTTTCTCTGTAAGAATATTGTTATGAAAAAATCCTTCTTAATACTTTTTGCACAAAACGGAATGGTTTATATATCATTCTACCCAATTTATATTCAGGCGTATGATAATGCCAGTAAAGTTCTTTATTGTACGTATCTGCTTTAATTCTATCCCTTACAGGGTTGAAATATTCAAGAAACAAAGGTATATGATTCTTGAACATTTGTAAAAGCATTGCATCATTTTTCTCTGTTTCACGGAATATGCGCATCGATCGTGAAACTTCTTTTATTCTGTAATAATAGTGAAAATCATTAAGCTTTATAACTTTGTCATTCGGCTTGATCAGTGAAAGATAAAAATCCCAGTCCTCTATGCCGTCAAACATATTCAGATTGTAGCCTCCTGCTTCAAGAAAATCAGATTTTCGGAATATGGCTGAATTGTAAATTTGATTTTCCGTAAGCATTTTTTCGAATACAAAATCCGGATTTATCCTTTTTTCATTTACATCGCCAAATAATATTGTATCGCTATATATAAGCTTTATCGCAGGATCTTTTGTAAATGCCTTTATTGCTTCGCTAAAATAATGAGATCCCAACTTATCGTCTCCATCCAAAGGAACGATGTATTCTCCAATAGCCTGATCAACTCCATAGTTTCTGGTTTCACAAACCCCGCTATTTTCTTTCCAAAAATATTTGAACCGCTTGTCTTTTTCTATCCATTGCTTTGCAACTTCTTCTGTATTGTCAGGAGAGCCATCATTTACCATAATACATTCCCAATGAGGATAATCCTGATCGAGAAGTGATTCTAGCGCTTCAGGCATGTATTTAGCCTGATTGTAGCACGGCATAATAACGGATATGATAGGGTTCATAATATAAAGTTTATAGTTTAAGCCATTTTAGAAAACCTAGCTTCTTTAAGTATCTTACGCTTATTGATGTCTTCAATTTATATAGTTCTTGCCTTTTCTCTATCCAGTCTTTATAGATAGTATTGTAGATGGGATAAGAACTAGCTATATGTTCGTTGCGCTCATCGATAAGCAATTGCCTGTTTGATGCATTAGAACTGATACCATCGATATAAAAAGTGGAAAAACATCCATCAATATGTCTGTACGTGCAATTCAGTAGGCATACAGCGTCTATAAAGAAAGCCCAATCAGACGTAATCTTCTTTTCTTCCGAATAATATCCATATTTTACCAAAAGTTCTTTTTTTATAAAAGAAGCTGTGTGTGGCAAAGTATCTTCTGCAAAATATTTAAAATCAGGATGATTGGGATATGGTTTTATATAGCTCGTATTTGATAAATTATCAGCGATTTCCATATCAAAATATACTATGTCTTCTCCTGCAATTTGAGATATAATCGATTGTAAATCACAATCCTCTTTTATTACATCTCCACTGTTTACGAACAATATATATTTTCCTGTTGCGTTTCTGATCCCTTTATTCATAGCATTATATATGCCGGAGTCGGATTCGCTGATCCAAAAGTTTATTTTGCTTTCATATTTTTTTATAATATCAACACTTCCATCGGTAGAGTTTCCATCAATAACAATATATTCAACATTATGCAGATCTTTAGAGATAACGCTGTTAATAGTTTTCTCTAATCCTGCGACATTGTTATAGTTAATTGTTATAATAGATACTTTCATCTTTTTACAAGTCTTGATATTAATCTTTTGAGTTCATAATAGGCAACCATCGGGCGTTTCTTTATAAACATTGATAAAATAGCTTTGTTTACTGAATTTGGGTATGAAAACTTTAATTTATACGATTGCCATTTGTAATACCAGTTCTTACTATATTCTTTATCTAACTTCAAATGTAGCCTTTTTGCTATAATTTCGGAAACTTTATAGCCTTCTAATATCCCCAGACCCTTGTCTTCCGATTTATTTGATACATTTACCGAGTGTGTTCTGAAATAATTTAGATATTCTTTTACTTCAGACACGGTAGTATCTCCCTCACTGCAAAAGCTACCCCATAATAACCAGTCGCCACAGTATTTGAAATTTATAATATCGTTCCACAGATTTTCGGCAACCGCATCTTTCTTGAAAACAACCATGCTGGCATTACAAATAGGATTACTATATAACAAATAGTCCTCTGTAAACTTGTTAATGTTCATTGAAAAATCGGTTACGATAGCGGGTTGCTCCATTACTGTATTGTTCTTTTTATCGACGATTGTTGTAAGAGAAAAACAGAGTGATGAATTATATTTAGAAATAGAATTCATTATTTTCTCAAGAAACGTAGGTTCTGCATAATCGTCGCTTTCGGCAATCCAGATATATTCTCCCTTAGCTAGTTCGATACCTCTCTTCCATTGTTTGAATGTAGAGCCAGAGTTAATCTCATTGTATATGATATGTGATATATGAGAGTTATTCTTGTATTCTTCAATTACATCTTTACTATTGTCCGGTGAACAATCATCCAAGATTATTAGCTCAAAATCCTGATATGTCTGATTCAGTATTGAGTCAATACGTTGTTTCAGATATGGAGCATGATTGTAATTAGGAAGAATAACTGATACCATTTTAGTTGTTTTTAATATCTATTTTCCAGGAGTTGGAATCACTTGCCGTTTTGAAATAATAATTCTCTTCTTCTGTTAAATTCTGATTGTCAATATACCAACCCTTATGTTGTGCTGTATAATCTCCGGCAATTCTTATTGCCGAATAAAAATTTAACAAATTATATTGATATTGTGGTGGGTATAAAGCAAACGTTGTATCCAGTTCATTCAGATATAAATTTTTCCCAACTGGATTTTCCCAATGCTTTTTTTCCCACTCTAAAACTTTCGTCTTATGTTGGTAATAATCCGGAATATCGTCTATTTTGAGAGCAAAACCTACTTTAGTAATATGTTTATTATTATCCAATATGCTTATCATTTTGTGCAAATAGTCTGTAGGCATATTTGTATTCGGGATAATATCCGAATCTGTTACAATATGATATCCTTTAGAGTATTTGTTATATAGATCTTGATTTTCCCAAAAAACCATGTGACCATAGTTTTTCTGCATATATTCGATCTTAATATCCTTCTCGATCTCTTTATAGTATTCTAAAAGAGGTGGATATGTTGAATTGTTGTCAACGATAACAATATTTTTATGCCTCCTTTCCTGTAAAAACCTTACAAGGATTTTTAAATCGGCAAGACGGTTATAATTGATTATAATTACAGGAATAGACAAAGGATCATTCTTTTGTTGACGGGCGGTTTTGTTGAAAAGATAGATCAGTGAGGATATGCGATTGTTGTATATATAGTTTTTTCTATCACTTTTATTTAAGATACATTTAAATATATTCTTAACCTTACGTCCGATTTTAAATATTCTTTTATTATAAAAGTCATAATATTTTTTGTGACTTTCATATATTTCGAGAAGATCATATGAAAAACTTTCCTGAATAACCTTTTGTGTCTCAAATATAATGATTGATTCATTCTCAGGAGAACTACTCATACCATCCATCATAAAGGATGATACTACAATCGGATAGTGTTTTTGGCTTACTCTACCAAAAACTATGACCTTGAAGAAGAAAGCCCAATCTGAGACAATTTTTAAATCTTCTCTGTAAAGACCATATTTTTGGAATAAATCCCGCTTAATAAAAGTAACAGGATGGCATAGAGTTGATGTAAACATGTGATTTATATCGACTACCTCGGGCATTGGCGTTATATCAGTGCTTCCATTGGGGAAAATTCTATGAAGGTCACCATATACAAGGTCTTCATTCGGATTATTGATAAATATCTTCTCAAGTACTTGTTGGTCGTATAAGGTATCACCACTGTTAATGAATAAAAGATATTCTCCTTTTGCTATTCTAATGGCTTTATTCATAGCATTATAAACGCCTGAATCGGGTTCGCTTGTCCAATAATCAATTTTTTTAGAATATTCCTCAATTACATCTTTACTTCCATCTGTAGAGTTCCCATCTATTACTAAATATTCAAAATTAGTATAAGTCTGAGAAATAATACTTTGTATTGTATTTCTCAGTCCCGATGAGTTATTATAGTTAATGGTGATGATGGATAGCTTCATTGGTTCAAAATGCTTTCATATAATTTGATATATTGATCAGCTTTATCTTCTATGTTAAACCTTTCTAGAATATCTTTTCTTATAGCTTCTTTATCAAAGGTTGTATTCAATGTCTTATTTATTGTATTAGCTAAACTGCTACTAGTGAAATCTTCGGCTAGAAAACCATTAAACCCATTTTTGATTATATCTAGCCCTCCGCCATTAGGGAATGAAGCGACAGGGGTACCACATGCTAGAGATTCAATAAAGACTTGCCCAAAAGCTTCCTCTATGGAAGACATTACATATATATCTGCTGCTGAATAAATTTTAGATAAAAGATTTTCGTCTTTGATGTAACCCAGAGAAATGATTCTATCATCTATATTTTCATTAGAGCCAAATCCGTAAAATAAGATATTATTATCTGTAATCTCATTTATTGCATCCAGCAATAGTGATGTTCCTTTTCTTGGATTTGATAATGATTGGGCTCCCATCAAGATGATCTTTGCTTCTTGAGGAATATTCAATTCTTTACGTGCAGATTTCTTATCATATGGTTTGAAAATAGAAGGATTTATTCCATGATGAATGACTGATATGGGGTAATTGTTTAACAAGTCACTATTTAAAGCTTTTTGTTTTACCCAATCTGAAATAGCTACAATATGTATCTTTTTATTTTTCAGTGATTTTTTTCTGATCCTATAATTTTTTTTTAGTAACTTTTTATATGTATCGAAGAGAAATCCCTTCTCATAATGATATCCGCTACCACAGGCATATAAATCCTCCATAATCCAAACTACAGGTTTTTTGTTTTTTTTGAAGAAACTCGGCTCATCAACAAATCCTGCAACCCAGTTGAAAACAATAAGATCGGCTTCTTTATAAAGAGGATGTTTAGTTATATCAAAAATGGATGTCGGATTGGTAAAAGCTTCGACAGGATGTTGCAATGTAAACCCATATAGTTCATCCATCTGTATTTTGTACTTATTATATTTTTTTCTTTTAAAGTAACGTTGTATTCTCGTGCTGTTTGTAGGCCAATAATTAAACTCATAAATTTCTTTTATATCTGAATTTTTGTATAATACTAGCATTTTGGAGTCAATGCCTTTTTCTAACATAGCTAAATGTATACGGATATTGGCTATTGCAGCACCTCCTGTGTCATATGTGTTTATATACAATACTTTCATGAGTAGAGATTCTTAAAAAATGGAACTAGAGAGCTTAATTTTCCCTACAAAAAGAATTCTGTTTTTTTCTAGTTGTATAGTATATTCAAGAGTGAAATGTTTTTCAAATTCATCTTTAAACCAATCTACCGTATACCATTCTGGTATGTCTGGAATGTAATCACTTTCAGTTGAATATAATCCCATAGGCATAAATTCGGTAATTACATATTTATTAGAATACAAACTTATCCTTTCGAATATAGATGATAAAAGGAAATTACCAGTGAGAATAAGATGATGAGTGACAGCTAGGGCTAAAACAATGTCCGATTTTAGTCTTTTTGCTGTATCTTCATTATTAATAGGTAACATAAAATTTAGCAGTACAAAGTTAATCGCTGTGTTGCGACTTGCTTGTATCTCATATGCTTGTTCGAGAGCAGTTTCATCATAATCAGATAAAGTGATCATCGGTATTTTTAATCTTTCTTCTATTAGAAAACTTAATAAGCCGCTATTACCAGCTAATTCTAATACCGAATTGATATTATCTTTAGATTTTATATTTTGAATGAGCTCTATAATTCTATCAAATCGTTCAGACGAAGGTAGTTTTATATTTCCATCTGTGTATAGTTTTGTATGATAGTTTTTCCAAAGTGTGTCAAGATTAGGAAGAAATATGTTTGATATATCTTTTTCCATTTCATCTAAAGTTTTGTATGTGGTGTGATATGATAGTACTTCTGTATATTGACCTCTCAATCTTGATATAATTTTATTACATATACTTGTTACTTTCTCTAGAAGTTTTGAATGTTGATTATTTTTTGATAGTCTATATTTTTTGAAAAGAATGAACGTATAGTTAAATGGCTTCTTTTTTACGAGTCTAGTTATCCCACTATCTAAAATAGTTTGATTCGGGATGGTTCTCATAAAATAAAGGTTACTTTCAATTATCTTACGTGCAATATATAATTCTCCTTCCGCCCAAAGAGATAAAGGGACATAAAAACAAGAAATAAATTCATACTGAGCAGACCATTCTTCCTGTGTCTTTTTCTGGAATGACCCTATGTCTACATAAACGGCTTGATTACCCCTGAATAGTATATTTTTTGTATGGGCATCCTTTAGCTCATAATCATATTTTTGACAAATATTTAAAATTTTTATTATAGTTAATGCTGCATTTTTAAACATAGAAAAAGTCCATTCATACTGTTGAGTATTCAATAATTTTTCATGTTCAAGTACTAATCCATATTCGGGTAATTCCATATTAGTAATACTAGTTTGTGGTACTAGCCCTAATTTCATCAACTCCACAAAAAATGGTTCATTAAGCATCTCTCTACATTTGTTAACAGAGTTATGCGTAATAGCTCGATAGACTTTGTTATTCATAAAGAATACTCGTCCAAAGTCATCCATAACAGAATCTATCGAAAATTGTATTTTATTATCACTCATAATTTATTGACCATTTTTGTTTTACATAAGATAATGTTTTTCCAGAAGGAATTTTTCCAGTAAAATAAAAATTTCCATTATCGACTTCGAATGTTAATATATTTTGTATATAATCAGCCATTTGGTTATCATCAAATACAGCAATATTAATAAAGTATTCTCCTTCGGGTAAATTAAAGTCCTCAGATACGTTAATTGTAATGTATCCTCTTTTCTTTATTTTTGTTGGGAAATTTTCAATAATAGAAGAATCCATAAATAATATACATTGTTCATACATATTATTTATGCTAACTAAGAATTTTGCGTTTGTAGTTTCATTTTTCGCTTCATAGTCTATCCTTATGCTTAGAGGTATACTCGTAGTAGTAATGAAAGGCGTTGCTCCTCCTAGTAGTTCAAAATTAATGATTCTAATATTTCCATTTCCAGACCTATCTGTTCTGTTTACAGCATCTATATTTATACCCTTCTTCCTATTATTAATATACCTTGTTATGGCATCATCAATATCTGAAGATACATAATCAACTTGCCCATTTTTTAATATAATACCTCTTGTACATAAGTTTTGAACTGCCCCCATATTATGACTCACGAACAATACAGTGCGTCCTTCTCCTCTTGATACGTCCTGCATCTTGCCGATTGCTTTTTTCTGGAACTCGGCATCACCGACAGCCAGCACTTCGTCTACAACTAGAATTTCAGGCTCAAGGTGTGCGGCAATCGCAAAGCCAAGACGAACTGTCATGCCTGAAGAATAACGTTTTACAGGAGTGTCTATATATTTTTCTACGCCGGCAAAATCTACAATCTCGTCCAGCTTCCTCTTTATTTCAGCTTTGGTCATTCCCATGATCGAACCATTCATGAAGATATTTTCACGTCCGGTCATTTCCGGATGGAATCCTGTTCCCACTTCAAGCAGAGAGGCTATTCGTCCTTTTGCTCTGATTGTACCGGTAGATGGGGATGTTACTCTCGATAATATCTTGAGCAAGGTTGATTTTCCTGCTCCATTTTTACCGATTATACCTAATACTTCACCTTGTTTTACATCAAAAGTTATATCTTTGAGCGCCCAAATGTATTTGCTGCTAGCCTTTGCCGAACGGTCGTTTACTTCACCTATTTTCAGATAGGGGTCATCTTTGCCTCTTACAACATGCCACCAGCGGTTTAAATCATGTGCGATAGTCCCTGTGCCTACTAATCCTAAACGATATTGCTTGGATATATTCTCAAATTTTATTGCGATGTCTGACATATTCAGATTTGTTTATTGCTGTTGTTTTTGATATTTGTACAATCTTATTTCTGCACATGTATCGTACCATGCCCAGAAAAAAGATAATAAAAGTCCATAAAATCCATCTTTATACCCCTTCATTTTGAAAAAACAAGAGTAGAAAGCCCTAAATGGACGTTTTAAGATGTTTTTTTTTGAAGCAACAAATCCCATGAAATTTCTTGATTCAGCTTCTTTTTTTAAATATCGAAGATGTTTTTCTCTAAGTTGAGAAAAACTTACCATCCAAAAATGGTGATCAACGTTCTTTCCTGTATATGGTATGAAGTACGGTTCATAAGGAGGAAGCACTGTTCTTCCTGCATGGACGATACCTGTCATTCGACATTTATCTCTATGAAAAAGAAGCATACGTGTATGAAGGCCTCCCCAACGGGTTCCTTTAAGAGGGTGCTTCTTATAATAATAAATACATGGAACCAATACAGCTCCTACACTTTCAGGTATCCCTGTATTGAAATAGGATATGACCTCATCCTGTAATTCCGGACTGATGCGTTCATCAGGATCAATAATTAATATCCAGTCATATCTAGTTTTATGGTAAAACTCTTCATGAATGATTTCTACCATGGGTACTCTTTCGTGTTCTATAACATTTGCTCCTAGGCTTTTTGCTATATCTTTGGAGTTGTCATTCGATTCCAGATCAATATAATTGATATCTTCACAGAAGGAAATCGATTTTAAGCAATCCTCCAAAAGATATCCCTCGTTACATCCTGTAATGAGGGCACTGATAGATATTTTTCTTCTATTTTGCATCTTATTAGCCTTGCTATCTATATAATAGTTTCCACAACCTCCGATATATACCACCTAATTCTCTTTTGTGTTTCAAATGAATTTTACTCTGATATACTATATCTCGTTTTGCCAGTAGTGGAAATTTAGTCATCGTAGTCCAATCTGTGGAATATGTTTCGTCTGTAGATAACGTAGTTATATTATATTTTTTCCCTAAAATGGAAAATAAACTTTGGTCATGTCTATTGTCTACAAAATTGTCGAAATTTTTACTTCTCGAAGGCTCATCTGTAACTAAACTAAAATCGATATAATATGCCTCTTTCCACTTTTTGACAAAAGAGAGCGATGTATCGTTCTTTTTTATAAAGATATGCCCACCTTCTATTTGAGTAGTATCTGTGTAAAATTTATCACTTGCTACACCAAAGTAGTTGAAAATATCCATTTTCGTTAATTTGCTTTCCAAGTGTTCAGGACTTCTAAATGCTAATATACCGGTCGGAGATTTATCTACTATATCAATATATTCTAATAAACGTTGTTTTCCACTTACATTTAAGTGAGAACCTGCGTCCATATAGAGTAATATGTCTCCTATATCCATTTTTTCTAATGTTTGGGAAATAATTTGCGGTTTCCAGCACCAAAACCCAAACCCTCTTGAATATGGAATTAATTGTTTCTTAAATTGCTTCTTGAAATCTTTACTTAAGTCCGATTCTGTATAGAAGTATATCCCATCAAACATATTCATTTCCTCTGCTTGTTTTTGCAATCTGAGAAAACTCTTGGATATTGCTTTATTTGCAAAAGAACATAGGTATATTCTCATTTGTTATAATATATCACACTACATCAATAAAGCTGCGTTCTACTTTGTTAAATACCCATGAACCGAGAATGATAACTATTATTGTAACAACAAAACTATAGCCCAGCCAAAACCAATCAACCGTACCTGCACCCATAAAACCATATCTTAATGCTTCTACGATGGATGTTAATGGATTCAGCTGTATGATCCACATATATTCTTCATATTTTTCTTTCATTACCGAGAGCGGATATATTATCGGTGTTGCATACATCCACAGCCCGGTTACAAACCCGAACAGGATAGCCATATCTCTATATTTTGTTGTAACAGAAGATATGATAATTCCAAATCCAAGACCTAAGCCGGCCAACATTAAAACTAACAATGGAAAAAATAGTATATATATATTAGGCTTAATATCATTACCGTTGTACACAAAATAAAAGTATACGGCAAGGAATAGTCCTAGTTGGATTATTAATCGTACTAAATTGGAAATAACACTTGATATAGGAACTACTAAGCGAGGAAAATATACCTTACTGAAAACTCCCGCATTACCGAGGAAAGTTCCTGACGCTTTTCCCATGCAGTCGGAAAAATATCCCCAACATAATATTCCGGATAAGTAGAACAGTGGTTGTGGTAGGCCGTCAGTCGGTATTTGCGCTATATTCCCAAATACAAACATATACATAATTGTGGTAAATAAAGGTTGGATGATGAACCATAAGGGACCTAGTACAGTTTGTTTGTATATTGTTACAACATCGCGGCGAACATACATTTGTAATAAGTCTCGATATTGCCAGACTTCTTTTATATTAAGGGAAAAATTGCTTCCGCGCGGTTTGATTTCTATATCCCAATGTTCTTTTTCAGCTTCCATTTAGATATTATATTGTTTTCTATGTTTGTTTGTGTGATTTTTGAAAGTGCAAAGATAGTTATTTTTAATATTAAAGATCGTTAAATAAAAAATAACTATAATAAAAAAACCCGTATGAGTGTATTACCTCATACAGGTTTCATAAATCTTAACTGTCGCTGAATTATTTTTTTACAGCAGTAGCTACAGAGTCAGCAGCAGCTTGAGCAGCAGCAGCGATTGAGTCAGCTTGAGCTTTAGCAGCAGCTTCAGCAGCAGCTTGAGCTTCAACAGCAGCTAAAGAGTCAGCTTTAGCTTTAGCAGCAGCTTCTTCAGCAGCTTTGTTATTACATGATGCGAAAGAGATTGCGATAGCAGCAACAGCAAATAAAACTAATTTTTTCATTTTCTTTTCTATTAAAACTTAAACGGTAAATGTATTTGAGTTATAATTTCTGATAACACGATGCAAATATATACATATTTCTTTACATGTTGTACAGCACAATTATATTTTTTTTAGTGTTTTTTTTATTTTTTTCTGAAGGGACTAGTTTTTAACTATTAAGTAGTGCGTAACTGTCTATTTATCATATAGATATCTTTTTATGCTTTTTTTAGGAGTTTTTTCAAATTCACTCGGGTAAATTTGTATCGCCGAAATATTTTCGTATGCTGCAAGCATCTTATTCAGGTTTTGCCTGTTTTGTTCCATTATTGCCGGCAACATTTCGTGATCTACATGGGCGGCATCCATAGTTTCATAATCAGGATGAGCTAATGCAACTAATTTTCCGTTTCGCTCTACGACGAGGCTTTCCAATACAAATGGCATATTGTTAAGCTTAGATTCTATTTCTTCCGGAAATATATTCTGTCCATTAGGACCTAACAACATCGTTTTGCTGCGTCCTCTTATGAAAATGGTGTTGTTTTTATCTATTGTTCCCAAATCTCCTGTTTTCAACCAACCATCTTCCGTAAAGGCAGCTTTTGTAGCCTCCTCATTTTTGTAATACCCTTTCATCACATTTTCTCCCCTTACCTGTATTTCTCCTACAATATTATATGGGTCTTGCGAGTCTATGCGGACTTCCATAATATTGTCTAATATTCTACCGCAAGATGTAGGTATAAAATCGTAATGATGCTCGTACGAAATCAAAGGAGCACATTCCGTCATACCATAACCAACTGTAAAAGGAAATTTGATTTTGTGAAGAAAGGCTTCCACTTCTCCATTTAGAGCTGCACCACCAATGATCACTTCATGGAAATTGCCACCTAAAGCATCTATCAAGCCTTTTCTTATTTTTGCATAAATCTGATCCTTTACAATCGGAATTTTCAAGGCCATTTTTATTGCAGGCTTCTCTATCTTAGGTAAAATTGCTTTTTTGTATATTTTTTCAATAACAAGCGGTACTGTTATAATAAGGTGTGGTTTTATTTCGGCAAAAGCCTCTGTCAATATTTTGGGAGAGGGAGCCCTTCCGAGTAGTGTTGTGTGTGAACCTTCGGTCAGAGAATACAAAAATTCAAACGCACAGCCATAAGCATGAGCCAGAGGAAGAAAAGAAACTATATCTTGTCCTCTGAATAGTAATTTCAGATATTGTGCATGAGTTATATTTCCGGCAAGATTATTGGCTGTAAGCATAACTCCTTTGCTAAAACCTGTTGTTCCCGAAGTATAATTAATGAGTACTACTTCCGAGTTATCTACTTTAGCATAATTGATATCATCACGGGTGTAACCATTGGGGTACTTCTCCTTCATTTTTTTGTCTAACTCTTCTACCGCCAGGGAAAGTTTTTCTCCTTTTCCTTCGTGCAAACAAGTAAGCTTGAAATCATTAATGGAGAATACTCCTCTTACTCTCGGAATATGATCTTCGTCTAGAGAGTCCCATATATTATTGGCTGTGAATAATAATTTAGATTCGGAATGATTGATTATATGTTGTATATTGTCTGCATGAAAATCCTGTAGGATAGGTACAATTGTAGCACCATAAGTGATAACGGCAAGATAGGTAACACACCAAGGGATATTATTTTTTCCAATAAGAGCAATTTTATCACCTTTTGCTATTTGAGCTTCATCCAGTAATATGTGTATTCTGGCTATTTCACGAGCTAGATCTTTATAGTATAATGTTTTTTTCTCGGAATAATCAGACAAGCCTTTCAAGTCCCAATTGTTTCTAAAACTGTCTTCATATAAGGTGATTAGATTCTTGTCAATCATAATTTCTTGCTCATTTTTATAAATTTTGTGCAAAAATAGACACTATCATCATAATCTACAACTATTTTATATGTAAAGTTTCACGTAATTGTGTAATTTTGTACTCTTTTTGTATGACAATAAATAAATGGTTTGCTTGTAGAATAAAGCTATTTATTTCAATATTATTAAATTAGGTTCTGTAATATACAATGATAGATAATTCAATTTTTGAGAATAAAAAAGCAGCCTATCTTACATTGGGCTGTAAATTAAACTTTGCAGAGACATCGGCTATCGGGCGGCAACTATCCCAAGTTGGTGTTCGTAGATCCAGAGATGGAGAGGTTGCAGATATATGTGTTATAAATACCTGCTCCGTAACCGAATTTGCAGATAAGAAGTGTCGTCAGGCGGTACGTAAAATGATTAAAGAAAACCCCGGTGCTTATGTTATAGTAACAGGATGCTACGCTCAGCTTAAACCCGAAGATATTGCGGGCATAAAAGGTGTGGATATTGTGCTGGGATCGGAGCAGAAGCTTGATGTAGTAGCTTATCTGGACGAACTAAAGAAAAAAGATAAAGGAGTAGTACATACCTCTAAAACGAATAAGATAAAGTCATTTGTTCCGTCGTGTTCTCAAGACGATCGTACCCGCTATTTTCTGAAAGTGCAGGATGGCTGTGATTACTTTTGTTCTTTTTGTACCATTCCTTTCGCCAGAGGACGTAGTCGTAATGGTTCGATAGAAAGCATGGTACAGCAGGCAAAAGAGGTTGCTGAAAAAGGAGGCAAGGAGATTGTACTTACAGGCGTAAATATAGGAGACTTTGGTAGAACTACTGGCGAAACTTTTTTTGACTTGGTCAAAGCCTTAGATGAAGTGGAAGGTATTGAGCGTTATCGGATTTCATCCATAGAGCCAAACTTGCTTACCGATGAGATTATACAATTTGTGGCTCAATCGAAACGTTTTGCACCTCATTTTCATATACCCTTGCAATCTGGTTCGGATGCTGTGCTTAAATTGATGCGTCGTCGTTACGATACTGCATTGTTCAGGCATAAAGTAGAAAAAATTAAATCCGTGATGCCTGATGCATTTATCGGAGTTGATGTTATTGTTGGTACAAGAGGCGAGACTGATGAATATTTTGAAGAAGCAAAAGCATTCTTAGAAAGTCTCGATTTTTCACAATTGCATGTTTTTACATATTCGGAACGTCCGAATACACAGGCTTTGAAAATAGATCACGAAGTAGACCCTAAGACTAAGCATGCACGTTGTAAGGCTTTACTAGATCTATCGGACGAAAAATTGCAGGCTTTTTATCGGTCACAGCAAGGCACCAAGCGCAAAGTGTTGTTTGAGCATACTCAACATGATAGCCTAATGTATGGTTTTACTGAAAATTATATAAAGGTAGAAACTCAATATCACGCAAATAAAGCGAATGAAATAAAAATGATAACTTTGGGTGATTTTAATTCCGTAAAAACAGCTCTTACCGAGATCTGAAGATGAATAAGATACTATATTATATATTGTATATCTGGATGTATTTGCATGCGCTGTTACCATTCAGAGCATTATATATTTTATCTGATTTCCTCTATTTTCTAGTATATAAGGTTATTCGTTATAGGTTGAAAGTCGTACGCATCAATCTTAAAAATAGCTTTCCCGAAAAAACGGATAAAGAGTTGCACGCTATCGAGAAAGAGTTTTACCATCATTTCTGCGATTACTTTGTAGAAACACTAAAACTATTGCATATCTCAGACGAAGAGATGCAAAAGCGAATGGTTTTTGAAAACGTGGATATAGTGAAAGATTTGATGAAAGATGGCAATTCTGCATTAATGTTCTTAGGGCATTATGGCAATTGGGAGTGGGTACCATCAATCACGATGTCGTTTCGCAACAAAGAGGATCAAAATAAGCTTTTAGGACAAATCTATAGGCCTTTGAAAAATAAAGCTGTCGATGATTTGTTTCTCAAGATACGTAGCCGATTTGGTTCGTTAGGTATAGCCAAGAATGAAACCTTGCGTGTAATTGTAAAGCTACGTAAGGCAAAGCAGCAAATATTAATAGGCTTCATGGCCGATCAGACGCCGTCTTTTCATAACATACATTATTGGTCAACTTTTATGAATCAAGAATCTGCTGTTTTTACAGGAGTTGAACGTATTGCAAAACAAACCGGATTTGCTGTCGTTTACCTTGATATGGAGAAGGTGAAAAGAGGACATTATAAGGCAACTGTAAAGTTGATTTCGGATAAACCCCAGACTGAACCGGAATTCTATATAACAGAAACTTATATACGAGAGATGGAAAAAACCATTTTGCGTAATCCTGCTTATTGGTTATGGACTCACAAGCGATGGAAAATGACTCGGAAGGAAGTTGAATTAGCACAACATAAATGAAAAAAATAGCAATTGTTATTCTTAACTGGAACGGGAAAAAGTTACTAGAAGAGTTTCTTCCTACAGTTGTTCGATATTCATCTTTTCCTGAGGTCGAAATTGTTGTGGCTGATAATGGTTCCACAGATGATTCTTTATCTTTCTTAGAGACAGCATATCCTCAAATATCATTAATAAGATTACCTGAAAACTATGGTTTTGCAGGAGGATATAATATTGCATTGAAAGATGTAAGTGCCGAATATTTTGTTATTCTCAATTCTGATGTTGAAGTAACCGAAAACTGGTTAAAGACGCCTATATCCTATCTGGATGAAAATGCAGATGTTGCTGCCGTCCAGCCGAAGATATTGGCTCAACGAAACAAAGCTAGTTTTGAATATGCAGGAGCTGCCGGTGGATTTTTAGATAAGTATGGTTATCCATTTTGCCGGGGCCGTATTTTTCAAAGAATAGAAGAAGATCATCATCAGTATGATACGCCGATAGATATCTTATGGGCTACGGGAGCTTGTCTTATTATACGTTCTGCAGACTTCTTTGAAGCAGGAGGGTTCGACTCATCCTTTTTTGCACACATGGAAGAGATTGATCTCTGTTGGAGGTTGAACTCAAGAGGCAGGCGTATTGTTTGCTTACCTTCTTCGGTTGTCTATCATGTGGGAGCTGCTACATTGAAAAAGGAAAATCCTAGAAAAACATTCCTCAATTTCAGGAATAACCTTATAATGCTTTATAAAAATCTGCCTCAGCAGCACTTGAAAAGAGTGATGACTATTCGTCTGATATTGGATTATATAGCAGCACTCCAATTTGCTGTCACAGGAAAGTATGCTAACGCAAAAGAGGTTGTTAGAGCTCATAAAGCCTTTTATAGTAATAGGAAGATGTATCGGTCTGCAAGAAACGAAAATCTCGAAAAGATGATTGTTGGATACCCTGCAACTATCTACCCGAGAAGTATTCTTGCTGCTTATTATCTGAAAGGAATAAAGTTATTCTCAAATTTGAAGTTTGGACGTTAAGCTTTTCTATTGCAATTAAGTTTGAGATTTCTTCTCTGAATTTTCTTTTTTCTTGTATATTTGGACTGTATTTATACTGCGTAACCAAATGAAAAAGATTGTATTTTCTTTTGTCTTGTTATTGTTGGTTTCTGTGGCTCTCAAGGCACAGGAGAAGCAAGATACGTATATAGATATGGCAGTTATCTATCATGGGGATACGATTGCTATTATGAACCTCAAGCCGGTTTATATATATGCTCCGTTAAAATTTAAGAATAATAAGCAGAGACAGGAATACTCAAAACTGGTAAGGGATGTCCGCATAGCATACCCTTATGCAAAGATGATTACAGCTGCTATTGTTGAAACTTATGAATATATGCAATCCTTGCCCAATGATAAAGCGAGAGATAAGTACATGAACGATGTGCAGAAATATATGATGGAAGAATACAAACCCAAGATGAAGAAAATGACCAAGAATCAGGGTAAGGTGTTAGTGAAGCTTATCGACCGTCAATGCAATACCTCGTCATATAATATTGTAAAGGCCTTGGTTGGTAGCTTCAAAGCCGGTGTATATAATGCATTTGCAGGATTGTTTGGCAATAGCCTGAAAACAGAATATGATCCTGAGGGTAGAGATGCCGAGATAGAAGCCATCGTTACTCAGTTAGAGCAAGGTACATTAGATTATTATTATTCCATCAATTATCATGGGTATAGATAGGTAAAAACAATTATATTAAATAGAACAGCGACAAGCCCTTTTTTGAGTTTGTCGCTGTTTTGTTATATAGAAAACTATCCTCTTATAGTTTATTGATTAAGCTCTTAGGTACATAGAATGTGTCGTTCTTGTCTATGTATACAGTCACTGTACTCAACGAGATTGGCTGATTGTTGAGATAAACTACCGATTTGAAAGCAGGTATAGTCAACGTCATATTTCCTTTCTTCACTTTTAATACAGGAAAATCAGTAGACTTATCGATGCTATACTCTAATCCTTTGAAAACTTCTGTGTGCTTAGCAAACACTTCTTCTGTCATATCTTTCAAAGATGTTTTGAGTCCTATAGCGTCAGATAGATATTGGTTTATTTCTACATTGGTATTCATACCTATCGGCAGGTCACCATCAGGGTGATAAGCTGCAAGAAATACTTCTTCGCCGGTATGTCCTCCGGTTGTGAACCCGAAATATGTATGTTGATTCATTATGTTTATAATGCTAGAACCCATATTCACGCTGTTGCTTACTTTCATATAGTCAGCTTCTTGATAGTTCTTAGAGCTGAGAAGTAAGTTTAGCTCGTCGTCGTTCAGGTCTATATTCGTATATTCTTTAAATATGCTTTTGAAGTCTTCCGGTTTTGATTTCAATAAGATGCGTTCTAGCCCTTCTCCTGTTTTTTTGTATTGCGATACATTTTTGAATAGCTGATCGATGGTTGCTTTGTCATAGCTTTTCAGGTCTCTGCGACCGATTGTGAATCCGCTATTACCGTGATCGGGAAGAACTATTACCGTAGTTTCACCATTTTTACGGGCGAAATCCATAACTGTGGCAACAGCCTTATCGAATGCTAAATATTCTGTGATACAGCCTACAGCATCATTTCCGTGAGCAGACCAGTCTACTTTACTGCCTTCTACCATCAGGAAAAAGCCGTTTTCGTTCTGAGAAAGCCTGTCGAGCGCTTTTTTGGTCATTTCATTCAGTGACGGAACTAAAGTAGAGTCTCTGTCGATGTCGTAAGGTAGCTCTCTTTCTCCGAATAATGCCCAAACTTTATCTTTTCCGTTAAAGCTACGGAAAGCTTTTAAATCATCCTGAATAAGTCTGGTTCCCGTATTTTTGAAATGTTGCTTAATGTCGTCAGTAAGTATAGAATTACCACCACCAAACATGACATCTAAGTTTTGATATGCCATTTGTGATGCGATATATTCATATTTGCCTCTGGCATAATAGTGTGCAGAGCAGTCTGCGGGTGTTGCATGCGGGAATTCTACTGTAACAACCAAGCCCGTAGCCTTGTTTTGTTGATGTTTAGCAGCTTCCAGTATTGTAGCTAATGGTTGATAAGCTTTTGCCGGATCTACAGGTACTAAGTCATTTTGAGGATCGGCAACAGGATAGATAGCCACATTACCCGTTTGTTGGGGCATACCGGTCATATAACAAGATGTTGTAGGAGCCGAGTCTCCAATGGGAGCATTTGATGAAAATGTTTTTACGGTGCCACATAGATAAGGGTCAATAGCTAAATTGTTTCCTCCAAGCTTGTTGTAAATCTGATACCAACGTGCTGCAGAAACTACACCAATAGATGTTCCGTCAGGTATCATCACAATCACATTTTTGGTAGGTCTGACATGCCTGCGGTACTGCTGTTGGGCATATATCGCGGTCGAAAAAATCAGCAGAAGCAATAAGACCGTACTTGTTTTTCTCATGTTGGGAATATTTTGAATGATTAATAATTTGAAAAAGTATACCAAAGTTACAAAATATGTTTGCACCACAAAGGAGCAGAAAGATAATTTAGAGTCATTTTAAACCTTTTGTAGATAACAAAAAGAAGAGTTTATTTTTAATGGCTATAATTCATTTAAGTCACGCTTTTTATTATACCTAAGTGTTGCTTTTTTGTGATTTAGTATATTGCTGTACATCATCTGTTTAGATATTTAATATTGTTAAAAAGTAACAAAAGTAACAGTTGTTTTGCTCTTTTTTTATGTCACTATTGCTTCTTTCAGATCACTATAATGTCTTATATAAGATAAATCTGGAATATAAGATTACAAACAGTTATTTGTTGATACTATGACTGCCCAGAGTCGTTCCTTTCGTCAATTTCTTTTTACAAAGGAAATAAATACGCTCTAAAAATATTGATGTATCTTTGCTTCTTAACTGAAATTTAATTTTTAGTTCTTAGTTTTGTTTTTTAATGATAAATAAAGATAGATGGAGAATAAGAAGCCTCTGATACTGATTACGAATGACGATGGTTATCAGGCTAAAGGTATAGAAGCATTAATAGATAGCGTAAAAGATTTAGGAGATATTATAGTTGTAGCACCCGATGGACCACGTTCGGGAATGTCGAGTGCAATAACATCATTACAGCCATTACGGGTATATTTGATCAGTGAAAGCCAGAATGTCAAAGTCTATGCGACAACAGGAACTCCTGTAGACTGTGTAAAGTTAGGCATAAGTGAATTGGCTGAACGCAGACCTGATATTATTCTTTCGGGTGTAAATCATGGCTCAAATGCAGCGGTAGCGGTTCTTTATTCAGGGACAATGGGAGCAGCGATAGAGGGGGCGGTATTTAAAATACCATCTGTTGGATTTTCGTTGCTGGATCATAGCTATAATGCAGATTTTACATATTCAAAAAAATACATTCATACTATAACCAAGCAGGTGTTAGAAGAAGGATTACCGAGTGGAACATGTTTGAATGTTAATATTCCGAAAGGAGATGATATAAAAGGAATCCGTGTTTGTCGTCAGACATCCGGACAATGGGTGAATGAATTTATGCAGTCGAAGGATGGAGCGAATAAAGATATATATTGGTTGACAGGAAACTTTGAGAATGATGAGCCTAGCGATGAAATGACAGATGAATGGGCTTTGGCTAACAGGTATGTATCGGTTGTACCAGTAAAGGTGGATATGACAAATCATGATCTTATTGCCTCAATAAAGTCTTGGGAAGCCATTCTTTAATATTCTATCGATAAAATTACAACACAATGAAATATTTTTTGGTAGCAGGAGAAGCTTCGGGAGATTTACATGGCTCTAACTTGATGGCAGCTCTCAAGGCTCAGGATGCAGAAGCTGAATTTTGCTTTCTGGGGGGCGATCTTATGTTGGCTCAGGGAGGGCGACTCGTAAAGCATTATCGCGAGATGGCTTTTATGGGATTTATTCCTGTACTACTCAATCTGAGGACTATACTTCGTAATATGAAGATGTGTCAAAAGGAGATTATGGCGTTTAAGCCTGATGTGTTGATATTGATCGATTATCCCGGATTTAATCTGAAAGTTGCCAAATACATTAAAACGCATACCAACATTCCTGTATATTACTATATATCGCCAAAAGTATGGGCTTGGAAAGAATATAGGGTGAAATCGTTTAAAAAATATGTTGATGAAATGCTTTCTATCCTTCCTTTTGAAGTCTCTTTCTATAAGAAGCATAACTATCGTATCAATTATGTGGGGAATCCTGTGGTAGATGCTGTAGCCAATTTTAGAGAAGAGAATAAGGATGACGTTAAAGATAAGTTTATAGCGGAAAACGACTTAGATAATAAACCTATTATAGCTTTGCTTGCAGGTAGCCGCCAACAAGAGATAAAAGATAATCTGCCCGCTATGCTCGAAGCAATCAAAGATTTTAAGGACTATCAGCCTGTGATAGCCGGAGCACCCGGTATAGATCCTCGCTATTACAAAGAATATATAGGACAAAATCCTTGTAAAATTGTATTTGGTCAAACTTACAGACTTTTGCAGTATGCCGATGTGGCATTGGTGACATCCGGCACAGCTACATTAGAAACAGCTTTATTCAAAGTTCCGCAGGTTGTCTGTTACAAAACACCTATTCCTCATGTGGTTTATTGGGCATTCAAGAATATACTTCATACAAAATATATTTCGTTAGTAAATCTGATAGCCGATAGGGTAGTGGTACAAGAGCTTTTTGCCAAATTTTTCTCTGTAGATACAATTAGGGAGGAAGTTAATAAGCTTTTGAATGACAAAACCTATCGTGAAACGATGTTAGCCGACTATGATGAAGTCATAAGAATATTGGGAGAGTCTGGAGCGTCGCAAAGAGCTGCAGATATTATTATACAAAAACTAAAGAGAGGAAAATAATTCCTCTCTTTCGCTTTCTAATTTTTGATAAAGTTTATTATAACTTTTCCTACTTCTTTATTTAGCGGAACACTTTTGTTGCTATATGTTGGCGTCTGTTCTGCCATGTCGCTATTTTTGCAGTCTTTCAATACATGGTTCATATTCTCTATAACAACCTTTTTTGCTTTAGGACTTGCTACAGATAGTAAATTTGCCTGTTCTGTGGGTACCTGTATGTCTGTTGTTCCTTGTATAATTAAGGTTGGAATTGTAAGTTTTGCTATCTCTTCCTGAGGGTTGTATTTCATTACTGATATCATATATGGTTGTACGCTTGGGCGAAACAGTGCATTTAGTGTTGGAGGTACATTTGAGATAGTTTCACCTTGTTTCAATTTGTCCAAATAAGAAAATATCAGATCTTTTGTAGCTTGGGGTTGTCCCGCCAATTGCTTTCCTAATTGTTCTTTAAGTATCACATCAAAAGGTACGCCCATCCCTGCTATAGAAATATATTTTGTGACTTTTGGATTGTTTTCTGCGGCAATCATCCCAATCAACGAACCTTCGCTGTGGCCTATAATTATTATGCTAGAAAACCGCTTGTCTTTCGATAATAAATCTATCCAACCTTTTACATCTTCAATATAATTCTCAAATCGGATATCCGATTCGTCTTTCATTGCAGATTTGCTGGCAGCTATACCTCTTTTATCGAAGCAGAGTGTAGCTATTCCACTGTAGAATAATTCATCAGACAACATTTTATATGCATCGTTTTGAGTAAGTTGACTATTCCCATTACGGTCTGTTGGTCCCGAACCTGCTATAATAATTGCGATTGGTACAGGCGTTTTACTATTCGGAGCCTTTAAAGACCCGGATATATCCCCTGTTTTTGTTTTTAATATAATAGGTTCTTCACTTACGATTAATTGTGCTGATATATTTAGGGATAAGAGTAGTAAAAAAATAAATGATAGTTTTTTGCGATTCATAGTGGTCTGTTTTTAGTGTAAATAAGGCATGATGATAAAAATAAGTACTTTAATTAATATTTCGGATATAATAAGAGCTGCTGCAAAAGAGATTCCTCCAATAACTCCTTTTATATTACCCGAAACGGAATAAGCATTGTATTTAAGAACAATGGACCAAGCTAATATTACAATAGATAGTAGAGAGGCTATAACTAATATTCCAATATTATCTTTCAGGATAGAAAATATTTCATTTGTATTTACTGCATTTATATTTCCAAAATCTAAATGAACAGCAGGTATTAAGCCTACTAGCGCAAACAAGATATGGGGTGCTTGTGATAAAGACATTGTGCCTGCAATATCAATAATACGAACAGAAGATTTCGACACAATTCGAGCAGCAATATAAAAGATCGTCGTCATAGAAATGAGAGTGATAATCTGATAAACTATGTGCACTACATAGTGTTGAGGTTGATTTGGTGCCGCATATTGCATACCAATCACCCCATTGAAATGAGTATTTCCCAAATACCCCAAAACAGATAACAATAGCATCACTATCAACCCTAGTATAAGAGCTTTTGTACCGGCAATGTATTGAAACGGCTTAAATAACCAACTTGCCACAGAAGATTTACTTTTCATATTCTTTCAGTTTATCAATTATATCGTCTAATAAATTTCTCACGGTAGGGTAGCTCAATTTTAAATCTTTAGCCATTTCTTTTAAACTTCCACTATTTTTTACAAATTTGAGAATAAAGTCTTGTTCTTCTACAGACAGACGGGCTAATATGGGAAGTGCATAGAGACCGTGTACCTCTGTTGCACAGTTTTCACAAACAAGGCTCTTCACTTTTAATTGTGTCTTACAACTTGGACAATTACATGGTAGCATATTCGTTTTATTTTTGTACAAATATAAACTTTATTTTAATAATATTAATTATTTGTTTAATATTATTTATTTTATTTTCAATTATTTGTTACTTATTATCTTGTCAGGATTGTTAAATAATAGTTTTATTTGTAACTAAAGTTGCTTGTTGTAGCAATAATGATAAAAGAATTGGTAAACTCATTATATTTGTGAAGAAAAGAAGAAGAAGATATGAGGAACAATATAAAAATCAATTTTATACTACCATTCAAACCACGTCGTCCTGCAGGTGGGTTTCGGGTTATGTACGAATATGCAAATCGGTTGGCTTATATGGGCTATCAAGTGCATTTAACATTCCCTATCAAAACAAAGTATATGAAATATCGTTTACCATGTTTTGTGCGCAGTATTTTATCTAAAATTGAACGGTTTGATAGAAATAAATGGTTTGAGTTTGATCCGGATATTACGATGTCTTATGTAAAAGAAGTAAAGGATAAGGATGTCGTGGATGCCGATATTGTTATTGCTACATGGTGGTCTACAGTATTGGATATGGGGGTATTATCTCCTCAAAAAGGAAAAAAGATCAATCTTATACAAGGATATGAAAATTGGGAAGGTCATGAAGATTTGCTCTATTGTTCATATAATCTGAAAGATACCACTAATATTGTTGTTGCCTCTTATCTGAAAAAAATAGTAGCTAAGCATACCAACAACAGAATAGAATTGATTGAAAATGGAGTTGATAACAATGTATATTACATTAAGGAGAGGATAGAGAATAGAGAAATTGCAACCGTTGCTATGATGTATTCTGTTCAAAAAATAAAAGGATCTAAATATGGATTAGAGGCATTACATCTTGTAAAAGAGCAGATTCCGGAGCTGAAAGTTGACTTGTTTGGTATCTATCCCTCACCTGATGATTTACCCGACTGGATTCATTATCATAGAGATCCGGACGATTTGTGTGCAATTTATAATCGTAACTCTATATTTATATCCAATAGTTTTACAGAGGGATTTGGTTTGGTGTCGGTAGAGTCTATGTTTTGTGGATGTGCCCTTATTTGCACCGATATAGAAGGGCATAAAGAATATGCGGTTGAAGGAAAGACTGCATTGTTGGTAGAAGCAGGTGATGCTAAAGCTATGGCTGATAGAATTTGCTATTTAATTAAGAATAATGAATATCGAATTGAGTTAGCTAACCAAGGGCATGAATATGTACTACGCTTTAGTTGGCATAACGCTATAGAAAAGATGGAAAGCATTATTAAAGACCTGTTGGGCGTAAATTTTTGATTGTTAATGATTAAATAGATTTTATACTATTTTTATCATTTTGGGAGTTTAAGATTGTTTCATCCAATGCTAGTCAAATAATGTTAATTTTTGCAATATCCTTCAATGATTACATGTTTTTTTTATAAAACTTCGCAGTAAATAAGTAGTAATTTTCTTTTTTGTTAAAACATAGTCTACATAAGGTTTTTTTTAAAGTTTTATAATTTAATATTATCTTATTTTTTATCTTTTTTCTTTGCTTTACTTGATATTGCAACTATTGGTTAAGGAGTTATTGTGTCTTATTAGTGAAAAAAGATAAAAAAATAAATTACCTTTGCCAGGAAATATCTTTTATAAAACATTATTTATTTTAACACAATGAAAACAAAAAGGAGTTTGCTCAGAATCCTTCACTCATTATTGGTTTCTATCTTAATTGTTTTTTTAGGCTCGTGTACGGGATATAAAGAGTTGCCCTATTTGAAGAACGCAGAAAAAATTTCTCCTGAAGTTTTATCTAGTATAGCAGCTGTCCATGAACCGAAGATAATGCCCCATGATATAATTACCATTACAGTGAATTCTAATATACCAGGTGCGGCTGTAGATTTCAACCTTCCTTTGGTACCTACCAATTTAGGATCTGCAATACAAACAGGGGTAGCATATTCAAATACATCAGGTAGTTTGCAAAACTATTTGGTCGACAAAGATGGAAAAATAAATTTTCCAATATTAGGAGAGTTAAGTATAGGGGGAATGACTTCTAAAGAGGCTCAAGATTACATTGTATCCTTAATCTATCCTCGGTATATAGCCGAAAAACCAGTAATAAATATTCGATTTGTGAATTTTGGTGTTTCCGTTCTCGGGGAAGTTGCTAAACCCGGTGTATATACCTCCGCTAATGGGCAAATGACAATATTAGATGCTTTGGCTGCAGCTGGAGACATGACAATATATGGCCGTAGAGAAAATGTATTGTTGCTCAGAATACAAGAAAATGGAGAGATTGCGATGCATAGGATTGATCTGCAAGATAAAAACTTAGTGCTTAATAAGGATCTCTTTTACTTACAACAAAATGATAAATTATATGTTGAAACTAATAAAGCAAAAGGGAATAACTCTCGATTTGGAACCTTTGAATCTATTAGTTTATCCGCATTATCAATCGTAATTTCTGTAATTGCTATCATAACCCGTTAAATTAAATGGAAAACAATAAAAACTGGAAAGATACAAGTGCTTCAACTTCTGTAACTGATATCATATTTGATTATTTACGCTATTGGAAATGGTTTATTCTATCGCTAGCTGTATTTCTTACTATTGGAGTAGCAATTATTCTTGTTACTCAAAAACAGTATAAATCATCACTTTCTATATTATTGAACGAGGATAAAGGAACTGGTAAAGGAAATGCTGCTGCAGAGTTTGATTTAGAGGCTCTTGGTTTACTTTCTACAACTAATAATATCGAAAACGAAGTTGCCATCTTATCTTCCCCTGATTTGATGCGTTCTGTTGTAGATACACTGAATTTGCAAACCGTATACTATATTACACAGAGACTTAGAAAAGTTGAGCTATTCAATCAAACACCTTTTCATGTTATATTAGAGCCTGTTGATAAAAAAGGAATAGGAAATATCCAATTCTATATACAGAAAAATGGAACAGGATATGAAATTAGTGGGACATATCAAGATATATTTGCATCAGAAGAGAAAAAAATAAATGAGAAATATGAATCTCTTCCCGAACAAATCAAGTTAGGAGATGCTATTGTAAAGATTGAATTGACAGGAAAAGAGATAATAGAGCATGAAAAGTATTATGTACAAATAAATGATATCTACTCTACTGTTTCGGCATTGAATGGTGCATTATCTGTTTCGCCTACAAGTAAAACATCTTCTGTCCTTAATATCGGATTGATTGGTAATAATACAGCCAAGAGTGCTGCTATTCTTAGAGAACTTGTGAAGCAGTATAATGAAATGAATGTAAACATAAAGAATGAGATCGCATACAATACTGCAATTTTTATCAATGATAGGTTGAAAGAAATATCTATAGAACTAGGAGATGCAGAAGAGAATGTTGTTGATTTTAAACAAAAGAACCAAATAACAGATCTGAGCACAGAAGCACAGCTATTTGTACAACAAACAGGACAAAATGAGCAAAAATTATTGGAAGTAGAAACGCAACTCAATGTAATATCTTTAATTGAGCGTTTTGTACAAAATCCTGCAAATAAATATTCAGTTATACCTAATATTGGAATTGCTGATCTCGGTTTGGCTCAAATAATAAATGAATATAATAATAAGCTGCTTGTTTCGGAAGTTCAGCTAAAAGGACTGGGAGAGGAAAATCCTACACGTATAAGACTGACTGATGATATAAATAACATGCGGAGCAGTATATCCAATTCTCTCAAAAATGTCAAGCAAACTTACAATATATCAAAACAAGATTTATTAAAGCAATCATCTTCTACAAAATCCAGAGTGTTATCAGTTCCTCAACAAGAAAGAGGGCTAATTGAAAAAGTTAGGGAACAACGGATTAAAGAGAATTTGTTTTTATTCTTAATGCAAAAGCGTGAAGAGACAAATTTGTCTATTGCTTCAACCGCAAATAAAGCACGTATAATAGTTTCTCCACAGGAAGACATTCTGCCAATAGTTCCAAAGTCTAACATTATTCTTCTTTCAGTATTAATTCTTGGGCTTTTATGTCCGATTGTAATTATTTATCTGATTGGTATATTCAAAACTCAGATTCAGAGTAGAAGTGAGCTTGAAAGATTATCGGAGGTACCTATCATCGGACAGATAGCGAGAAATGAGGAGAGGGATCAGATAGTAATACAATCTAATCAAAGTTCTGGTATTGCTGAAATGTTCCGATCATTAAGAAATAACCTAAATTTTGTACTTAAACATAAGGCAAATCAAACAATATTAGTCACATCAACTGCAGCCGGAGAAGGAAAAACTTTTATAAGCATCAATTTAGCAATGAGTTTTGCATTGGCAGGTAAAAAAGTATTAATAGTCGGTGGAGATATAAGAAATCCAAGGCTTATGAACTATTTTCAATTACGTAAAAATAAAGGACTAAGTGATTATCTGATTAGTGACGATTCTTGGCGAAATTATATTAATAATTCAGGAATGAATGATAACCTAAAGGTGATGGTAGCAGGAACTATCCCGCCTAACCCTAACGAGTTGTTAATGGAACCTCGCTTAAAAGAGTTTATGCAGGAAGCAAGGGGGGAGTTTGATTTTGTAATATTTGATACGGCTCCAGTCGGATTAGTTTCAGATACATATTTAATTGATGAGTATGTTGATGTTACATTATACATTGTTCGAGAAAATGTAACACCTAGAGCTGCTATAGATTTTATGAATATGCAAAAAAATGAAGGGAAATTAATAAATATGTATCTAGTACTCAATGATTCATATTTAGATAATAGTTACAGGTATGGATATGGAAAAGAATATGGATATGATTCAAAGTCAAAAACTAAATAATTCAAGAATTCTTATTACAGGAGGAGCTGGTTTTATAGGCTCCAACCTTTGTGAAGAGTTGTTAAGGTATAACTGTGAGGTTGTATGTTTTGATAATTTTTCCACAGGTAAAATGGGAAATATATTACCATTTTTTGATCATAAAAACTTTCGTTTAATAGTAGGGGACATTCGCAATTATGACGATTGTTTAAATGCTGTGCAAGACATTGATTACATTCTTCATGAGGCAGCTTTAGGCTCTGTCCCGCGCTCGATAAAAGATCCAATAACCAGTAATAGTGTAAATATATCCGGTTTCTTAAATATGCTATTTGCTGCAAAAGAAGCTGGTGTTAAACGGTTTGTTTACGCTGCAAGTTCTTCTACTTACGGAGATTCAGCTTCATTGCCCAAAGTTGAGGATGTTATCGGCAAGCCATTGTCTCCCTACGCAATAACTAAGTATGTTAATGAGTTGTATGCCGATGTATTTTCACGTACATACGGAATAGAGTGTATTGGCTTGAGATATTTTAACGTGTTTGGACAGCGTCAGGATTCGAATGGGGCATATGCTGCTGTTATTCCCTTATTTGTTAAGAAGTTTATTAGTCACGAATCGCCTGTAATTAATGGGGATGGAGAATATTCCAGGGATTTCACTTATATAAAAAATGTGGTACAGATGAATTTATTAGCTTTGACTACATCTAATCCCGCAGCATTAAATACAATATACAATACGGCTTTTGGTGAAAGAACAACCTTGAATCAATTAGTAAAATATCTAAAAGAGTATTTGAGTGAATATGATCCTCAAATAGCAAATGTAGATATTGTACATGGTCCAAATAGAGTTGGAGATATACCTCACTCATTAGCAAGTATAGATAAAGCAAAGGCTTTATTAGATTACAATCCGAAATATAGTATGAAGGAAGGGTTGAGAGAGGCTGTAAAATGGTATTGGAGTAACTTAAAATAACACAAATGAACAAAACTAAAATTGCAATTATTGGCCTAGGATACGTAGGCTTACCTTTAGCTAGACTTTTTGCGACAAAATATCCAGTTGTTGGATTTGATATTAATCAGGCACGTATAAATGAATTAATGTCCGGTGTTGATCATACATTAGAGGTAGACTCTGAAATTCTACAGTCTGTGTTGAAAAAGGAAAACAATGATAATATTGGATTAATTTGTTCTTCCAGTTTAGCGGATATTAAAGATTGTAATTATTACATAGTAACGGTTCCAACGCCTGTGGATAAAAATAATAGGCCTGATTTAACTCCTTTGTATAAAGCTAGTGAGACTGTCGGAAAAGTCATTAATAAAGGAGACATCGTGGTGTATGAATCGACAGTTTACCCCGGAGCTACAGAGGAAGACTGTATTCCTGTTGTAGAGAAGATTTCAGGGCTGAAATATAATGTTGATTTTTTTGCAGGCTATTCTCCTGAAAGAATAAATCCGGGAGATAAAGAACATACTGTCGAAAAAATTAAGAAAGTAACATCTGGTTCTACACCTGAAGTTGGAGAAAAAGTCAATGCCCTTTATTCATCCGTTATTAAAGCTGGAACACACCTAGCTCCAACAATAAAAGTAGCCGAAGCGGCAAAAGTTATTGAAAACTCGCAACGGGATATAAATATTGCATTTGTAAATGAATTAAAGAAAATATTCGATAGAATGAATATTGATACCAATGCAGTATTAGAAGCCGCCGGAACGAAATGGAATTTCCTTCCATTTAAACCCGGACTGGTTGGAGGTCACTGCATCGGTGTAGACCCATATTATTTGGCTCAAAAAGCGCAAGAGTATGGCTATCACCCCGAAATAATACTTGCAGGTCGTCGTTTGAATGACAGCATGGGGGAATATGTTGCCAGTGAAGTTATCAAAAAGATGATTAAACAAGGTATACAAATAAAGGGTTCTAATATACTAGTTTTAGGAATTACATTTAAGGAAAATTGTCCGGATGTGCGAAATACAAAAGTAGTAGATGTAATTCGTGAACTGAAAGAATATAATACGAATGTGACAATTTATGATCCGTGGGCTAATCCGGATGAAGTAAAACATGAATATGGGTTAGAGATAGAATGCAAATTACCAGAAGGTAAGTTTGATGCTGTGGTATTAGCTGTAAATCATAAGGAGTTTACAGGAATGGATTTCTACTCATTGTTACTATCAAAAAATATACTTTATAAGTTAATATAAAATTGTTTTTTTGTTGATGTCTCAAGCTAATAATTTATTAAAAAATACAATAATTTATGCAGTAGGGAATTTTGGGTCCAAAGTTTTTTCATTTGCATTATTACCTGTTTTTTCCTTTTTCTTAACAAAAGCGCAATTAGGTATATATGACTTATTGATAACTACTTTGAATTTATCATTGCCAATAATTTCTTTACAAATATCCGATGCCGTATATCGATGGTTATTAGATTATAAGCACAATTCTAAAGAGCAATCCAAAATAATAAAACAGGCTTTAATAATACTTATATCTTCTTTATTTATATCTCAGATTTTAATTTATATAATAAGTTATTTCTATAAATTCCCTTATAGGGACTTGTACTCTTTATTAATTCTTTTTTCCTGTCTTTTGCCTTTTGCTCAGCAGATAGTACGAGGTATGGGATATAATAAACTTTACTCTGTTTCTGGAGTAATAAATAGCTGTCTTATTCTTTTTATTAGTATATTTTTTTTATTTACGAACTTCGTTGAAGATAAAGTTGAAGGCATTCTTATTGCATTAATACTCGCAAATGCAATAACATTTATTTTTATATTTATTTTTATAAGAATAAATAAAAAGGTAATATTACATGAACCTGTAGACTTTAAATTTCAATTAAGTTTATTGAAGTATTCCTTGCCTTTAATCTTTAATGCTATTAGTTGGTGGGTTATAAATGCTTCAAGCAGATTTATTATCTTAGAATTTATGCAAATTGAAGATAATGGCATTTATGCTGTTTCTACTCGTTTACCTGCTTTGTTAACAATTATAAACTCTGTATTCATGTTAGCTTGGCAAGATATGATAATAGCTGATCAGAATAAAGATAATCCATTTTTTACTGAACTGTTTAATAAGTATTTCATCTTTGTGATATGTATTTCATTAATATGTTTATCTGCTTCTCCTTTTATTGTTTATTATTTATTTGATAATAAGTTTTACGAAGCATGGAAATATGTTCCCTTTTTGTTTATGGGGGCAGCGTTCTCATCTATCTCAGCTTTTGTAGGTGCTGCTTATCTGAAGGCAAAAGAAACAAAAGGGGTTTTAATAACTAGTATAATTGCTGCTGTAATAAATATACTAATAAGCGTAGGACTTATAAAGTATATTGGACTTTATGCTCCTGCTATAGGTACTTTTGTTAGTTTCGTGGTTATGCTTATTATAAGGATTATGGATACCCGAAAAATGTTAGTAATAAAGATTAACCTTGTTCAAACAATAGGATTATCCTTAATTACTATTTTATTCACTTTTATTTTGATATACTCTCAAAATAAGACGGTTTCAGCCATACTAACATCGTTATCATTAATGCTTTTTATCTATTTAAACTATGATTTATTAAAGAATTTGATGAATAAAATAACATTGAGAATTAGATAATGAAAAATAAAAATTCAAATCATATATTAGACTTACAACAAAGAATAAAGGATAGCTTGTCTCCTCTGATAGATGATGACTTTATGTTACTGGATATTCCTAACCATCGAAATATTGGAGATTCATTGATTTGGAAAGGTGAATTAATATATTTCTCAACTTTAAATTATAAATGTCTGAGGCAATTTAATCGTTATACATTCAAAAATGAATATCTAACGTCTGCTCAAACTCCTATTCTTTTACATGGGGGAGGCAATTTTGGTGATATATATTCTTCTAGTCAAAAATTTAAACTTGAAATAATAAAACGATTCCCTGATAATAAGATTATCATATTACCCCAGACAGTACATTATAAAGATCTTAGGAGAAGAGATTCAGATTTAAATTTGATGAATTCTCATAAAAAACTATATATCTGTGTACGAGATACCAACTCTTATAATATAATTGCTGAGAAGTTTGACACCTCCCGATTATTATTATTGCCGGATATGGCATTTTTCCTAAACTTAGATCAGCATATTGTAGGCAGAGGTATTAATAAATATTTGTATTTAGATCGTACAGATGCAGAATCGATTGAACGGTTATCTAAATCGCAATTGGAAGAGTATGGAATAATTGAAGGTATTGATATTAAAGATTGGCCTACATACAATTCCTCCCCTATAAAACTTTTTAATACCGCATGTAATTATATCGAAGCTTTTGAAGGGAAAGTAACATTGAAGCTTAAAAATATACCTCTCATCAACTTACTTATACATGATGCTTATGGATTAAAAAAGCGAGGACAGATGGACTCTTTAATTAGAGCAGGAATCAACTTTTTAAATTCTTATGATACTATACTTACAACGCGGCTACATGGATTAATTTTAAGTATATTATTGAATAAAGAAGTTCTGATTATAGACAATTCTTATGGAAAAAGTGAAAATTTTTACAATACATGGTTAAGAGATTTTTCTGATGTAAAATTATGTGCTCATGACTAAAATCCCTACAATTTCAGTGATTCTGCCCGTATATAATGCAGAAAGATATTTATATGACTCTATAAATAGTATATTAAATCAAACCTACGCAGACTTTGAATTAATAGTAATTAATGATGGATCGACAGATGCTTCAAAGGAGATTATAAATAAAATAGATGACTCTAGGTTGGTATATATAGAAAATGAAAAAAATTTAGGTTTAATTGAAACTTTAAATAAAGGCTTATATCTTGCAAAAGGTAAATATATTGCTAGAATGGATGCTGATGATATCAGTGTGCCAAATAGATTTGAGGTGCAGGTAAATTTTCTTGAACGAAATAATGGATATATTATTTGTAGTGCAAATAGAATAGCATTCAGTGAAGAATGTGATAAGAAGCATATTTCAAAATTGCCGATTGATGACCTTGCTATTCGCTTACACTCAATATTTAGTACTCCTTTTACTCACCCTTGTACAATGTTTCTGAAAGATGTTATAATAAAAAACGAGTTGCACTATGATTCAGAATATAAGTATGCTGAAGATTATGAGTTCTGGATTAATGTATTAAAATATGGGAAAGGTTATAATATTATACAGCCGTTATTATATTACAGAAATACCCCTAATAGTCAAACTTTTCTAGGGACTTCATCTAAACTTTTGAGAAAAAATACTATCTCAAAAATACAGCAGAAGGCTTTGGCTATCAATGGTATTGAACTAAAAGGTAAAGAGCTTGATCTACAATATATTCTATCACTGTCAGAACATATTAGAGGTTTGGACTTTAACGAATTCTCGATAAAATATATAAAAAATTATTTTCAAATATTATTTAACAAACTAGCTAGGCTAGAAAAATACCCTGATAGTCTTATTTATAAAAGCTTAGGAGAGAGATATTTTAAAATATTGGTATTTAATATAAAAAAAATGAGAATATTGGATGCTATCTATTTTATTTTTTCCCCATTCTTTATTTATGGATTTATAAGTTACTTAAAGAAAAAGGTCGATGAATAAAGAAGGAAAAATTTCTATAGCTGTCTTGTTGTTAATTTTCTTATATATATATAACATATCTTTTATATATATCCCTGAAATATTAAGAACAAGAGTAATTATTGGTTTTATTGGAGCATTTATGGGTCTAAGAGTCCTCTTTAATAAGAAACCAATTTATGATCTATTAATGTTATTAGTTATATCAATTATTCCGATCTTAACAACTTCTTTAATAAATAATGAATTTGATTCACGTTTTTTGGGAAATGTGTTCCAGAATATCCTTTATCTATTCGGGGCATTTTTTATCATAGAAATAATTAGAAAGAAACATGAAACTGCTACGCTTCTTCTTCTGTGTAAATATATAACTATTTCAATTTTATTTCATAATGTATTTGCTCTATTAATGTTTCTTTTTCCAAATTTGTTTTTTATAGTAATAAGTCTTCAATCTGTTGATGAAAATTTTTTATATGCAATGACAAATACTTTAGAGTTTGGTTCTAGATTTATAGGAGTTGGCATAGGTTCTTATTTTTCAGGAGGTACTATTTCAATTATAGGATCAGTAACTTGTACTTTCGTTATCCTTAAAACGAAAAATAAAAGAATATGGTGGATTATTCTTTTTACTATAAGTGCTTTAGGTATTTTTATAGCAAGAATTGCATTTTTAGGTATCTTATTCTCACTAATTTTAATATTAAGGCATTGGTTTAAAAGGAGTCAATTATATGAAATATTACCGAGGATATTAATTTCTATTTGTATATTAATTACAGGATTTTATATTGTTAATCAATTTTCTGAAAACTATAAGGATAGTGCTTTAATTAGGCAAAGTTTTGAATTGTTTTTTAAATTTGAGGAGTCTAACAGTTTTCAAGTAAAATCAGCCGAAAGAGTAAAAGAAATGTTTATTATTCCAGATAATGGTAAAACATTTTTAATTGGAGATGGAAGATTTTCGAATCCTGACAACTCTTTTTATATGCATACCGATGTGGGATATTCTCGTTTATTATATTATTATGGTATTATTGGTACTATCTGTTTTTTTCTACCATTTATATTTATATTAAGATATATGATTAACAGAGATAATGATTCTGATCTCAGATATATGCTATATTCATTAGTAGTTTTACTTTTTATTTGCAATATAAAGGGGCTTTTAGATATAAATTGGCTAATGTTTTTATTCTTTTCTCTCTATATAAATAATGAAATATATGAAAGTTCTCCATATCATACCTAGTTTTCTTCCAGGTGGCGCAGAAAAACTTTTACTAGACTCTATTCCGTTCTATATAGAACTAGGATTAGAGGTTGATGTGTTATTACTAAATGGTTGTGATAGCATTTTTCTTAATACTCTAAAAAAGATGAATAATTGTCACGTATATTCTTTAGGAAAAGGTTCCGTATATAATCCATTTCTTATTTTTAAAATAATCCCTTTTCTGAAAAAGTATGATATTATTCACACTCATTTATTTCCAGCTCTATACTGGGTTGCATTAATCAAATACTTTTCAAATACTTCGTGTAAGTTTGTATATACAGAGCATAGTACACATAATAAAAGAAGAGAAAAGCCTCTATTGCGTCCATTTGAGAAGTTTATATATAATCGATTTGATAAAATTATAGCTATAAGCAAATATACGAAGAAGAATCTTTTAGAATGGATTGGATATAAAAACGAACATAGGGTACGAGTTATAGAAAATGGTATAAATTTATCTAAATACGCTAAGGCTGTACCATTTAGTAGAGAGCTTCTACAAATACCTGTTGATACAAAAATAATTTTAATGACAGCCCGTCTTTCGATACAAAAAGATCATTATACACTTATTCGAGCTTTTGCAAAAATGTCGGATATCTCAAACTATTTAATACTAATAGGGGATGGTCCGTTAAAGAGTAGTTTAGTTTCTTTTACTAAAGAGTTGGGTGTTGAAGATAGAGTTTTATTTCTTGGGATTAGAGAGGATATTCCGGAATTGGTAAAGATGGCTGATATTTGTGTTTTGTCTTCTAATTGGGAGGGGTTTGGCCTCGTAGCTGTCGAGTATATGGCTGCAGGTAAGCCTACACTAGCCTCAGATGTTGAGGGTTTAAGAGATATTGTAAAAGATGCTGGAATTTTATTCAAAAAAGGGAATGATGATGATTTAAGAAATAAAATAGAAAATTTGCTTTCTGATAATTCATATTATGAACAGATATCTGAAAAATGTTATGATCGATCTTTAGATTTCGGTCTAGATAAGATGGTGAATTCCTATACCAAGATTTATAAGGAAATATTAAATAATGAATAAGCTCATTCGCATAACCACAGTTCCAATATCTTTGGATAAGCTATTAGATAAGCAGATGGCTTTTATGAAAGATTACTATAAAGTCATCGCTGTTTCTTCAAATGAATCTTTACTGAAGAAGATTGGAGAAAAAGATGGTGTTGAGACCTACTGTGTTGAAATGACAAGAAAGATTACACCTATTCAAGATGTAAAAGCGATATGTAAACTTTATTATTTTCTCAAGAGAGAGAAACCTTTATTTGTGCATACCCATACGCCAAAAGCTGGTATGGTTGGCATGGTGGCGGCATTGTTGGCAAAAGTGCCTAATAGACTACATACTGTAGCGGGTTTACCTCTCATGGAGACGAGGGGGCTGAAGCGAAAAGTACTGAATCTTGTAGAAAAAATGACATATAAATGTTCCACAATAATATATCCTAATTCCAAAGGTTTAAGAGACATTATAATAAAAGAGAAGTTGTGTCCTGAGAAAAAAATAAGAATAATAGGAAATGGTAGTTCGAACGGAATAAATACATCCTATTTTGATCCCATTAATATTTCTACTCTGGAAAGAGCCGATTTAAAAGAGTCTTTGAATATTGATAGTGATGACTTCGTATTTATTTTTGTTGGGCGCTTAGTTACCGATAAAGGTATAAATGAATTGATTAGTGCTTTTGATAATGTATCTCATGATAATAGAAAAGTGAAGCTCTTACTTGTAGGTAACAAAGAGCCCGAACTCGATCCATTGAAGAAAGAAACTCTGGAGATAATTTCTAAAAACTCGAATATTATAGAGGTTGGTTACCAGGCTGATGTAAGACCATATTTTGCTATTTCTGATGTACTAGTATTTCCCAGTTATAGAGAAGGATTTCCGAATGTCGTTATGCAAGCCGGAGCGATGGGGTTAGCGTCTATCGTTACTGATATAAATGGGTGTAATGAGATTATAATCAATGATACAAATGGAGTTATTATTCCTCCTAAAAACTCACTTGAATTGCAGCGTATGATGGAATTGTATTTAAATAATAATACATTACTAGCTAAACATAGGTCTAATTCACGTAAAATGATTGTATCTCGATATGAACAGGAATTTATTTGGAAAACTTTATTATCAGAATATAAATCCTTAGAGTAATGTATCGCAACTTTTTTAAACGCATTTTAGATTTTGTATGTTCACTAATAGGCTTCATAATTCTATTGCCAGTATTTTTATTTGTTACACTATTTCTGACAATAGCAAATAATGGTAAACCTTTTTTCTTTCAACAACGCCCCGGGAAGAACAATAAGATATTTGAAGTTGTTAAGTTTAGAACAATGAATGATAAAAAAGATGCTCAAGGAGATTTACTGTCAGATAAAGACAGATTAACGTCTCTTGGCAGATTTATTAGAAAAACTTCATTGGATGAAATTCCTCAATTAATAAATGTAATAAAAGGAGATATGAGTTTAGTTGGTCCTCGTCCTCTACTTCTCGAATATCTTCCTTTATATAATGAAGAGCAGATTCGAAGACATGAGGTTCGTCCCGGAATAACAGGCTGGGCACAAATTAATGGTCGAAATGCTATTTCGTGGAAAGATAAATTTGAATTAGATGTATGGTATGTAGATAATATATCTATATCTTTGGATATAAGGATACTACTTCTGACGATATTAAAAGTCTTTAAATCAGAAGGTATAAGCTCAGACACAAGCATAACAATGGAAAAATTTGAAGGGAACAAATAAGATGAAGAAAGTGTATTTATATGGTGCGGGAGGACATGCTAAAGTAATATTAGATATTCTTCAGTCAAACAATGTTGTTGTTGAAAAAATATTTGATGATGATATAACCATAAAAGACTTTATGGGGATTCCTGTCTCAAGAGAGAGCAAATCTCCACTTATTGTTAGTATCGGAAATAACATGATTCGTAAAAAAATTGTTTCCTCTTTTTCTACTATTATATATGAAAGAGCTCTATCGAAAAAAGCTATAATCGCTGAAACTGCATTAATAGAAGAAGGTACTGTTGTAATGCAAGGCTCAATAATACAATCTTCAGCTCATATAGGTAAACATGTTATTATAAATACTGCAGCAACTATAGATCATGACTGTATTATTCATGACTTTGTACACATAGCACCAGGTTCAAATCTATGTGGGGAAGTTGAAGTAGGGGAAGGAACTTTGATTGGAGCAGGCTCTACAATTATACAAGGAGTTAAAATTGGAAAATGGTGCAAAATTGGAGCAGGATCAGTAGTTATTCGAGATATTCCGGATAATGTAGTAGCTATCGGTGTTCCTTGCAAAGTAATAAAACTTTTATAAGATGATGAATACTAATAAACGTATCTGGCTCTCTTTAGCACACATGGGAGGGCACGAACAACAGTTTGTTCAAGAAGCTTTTGATACCAATTGGGTAGTACCTATGGGTCCAAATGTGGATGCTTTTGAGGCAGAATTAGCCGCATTCCTTCGGAGTAATGTATATGTTGCTGCTTTAAGTGCAGGAACAGCTTCTTTACATTTAGCTTTGATTATTTTAGGTGTAAAACAAGGTGATGAAGTGCTTTGTCAAAGCTTTACTTTTTCGGCATCGGCCAATCCTATAGTCTATCAAGGTGCAACTCCTATCTTTATTGACAGTGAGAAAGATACGTGGAATATGTCTCCTGAACATTTAGAAAGAGCTATAAAAGATCGAATATCTAAAGGCAAAAAACCTAAAGCGATTATACCCGTGCATCTTTATGGTATGCCCGCAAAGATAGAAGAGATACAAAACATTTCCATAAAATATGAAATACCAATTATTGAAGATGCTGCGGAAGCACTAGGCTCGAGATATAAAAATCAGCGTTGTGGAACTTTTGGCGAAATGGCTGTACTCTCCTTTAATGGGAATAAAATAATTACAACATCCGGAGGAGGTGCACTGGTGGCTCATAATGGGGAGTATATAAAGACAGCACGATTCTTGGCAACTCAGGCTAGAGATGCGGCACCGCATTATCAACATTCACATATTGGATATAATTACCGAATGAGCAATGTTGTGGCTGGAATTGGCAGAGGGCAAATGCTTGTTTTAGAAGATAGAATCCAACAACGACGAGCAAATAATGAGCTTTATCGTGAAGGATTACAAAGACTTGAAGGAATAAGTTTCCAAACAGAACCTTCATCTGATTATTTTTCTAATTATTGGCTGACATCTATACTCGTCGATCCTTTAAAAACCGGAGGAAAAACGAGAGAAGAGCTATATGATATATTGAACGAAAATAATATAGAATCCAGACCTTTATGGAAACCAATGCATTTGCAACCAATTTTTAGCGGTTGCCCATATTATGGAGACGGAACATCTGAACAATTGTTTAGAGATGGGTTATGTCTTCCTTCTGGGACTAGTTTAAGTTTTGATGATGTAGATAGAGTGATAAAAGCTATTGAAAGTATGTTTTAAAAAATCAGAAGAATAAAAATGATAAACGACACTACACGAAAAATATATAAGAGATTCTTAGAGAATCGTCTGCTGAGCAGGCGGTTCGTCTTGTTGATAGATTTGGCAATAGTCACTTTTGCAACTATCATATCATATATTCTAACACTTCAGATATACAAAAATATTCATATCGTATATCATGCGGTATTCTTTGAATATCTGGCTATAACCTTATTGTTTAATGCAGTATGTTTTAGAATATTCAAAACATATAAAGGAATTGTTCGTTATTCTACAATTCATGAATTTCAAAAGATATTTACATCCTTGTTATTTGCTGATTTACTTATATTCCTTACTTTATATAAAGTTATAGGTCCATCCGGAAGCGTTGCTGTTGCATATTGTAGTACGCTTTTTTTAGCTTCATTGGTTGGTTTGTACGGGTTTCGCATAATTGTCGTTTATACTTATCAGACATTAACCCGACGGTTTGGTAACAACCCTTCTATACCTGTATTTGTGTGGGGATTAAATGAAGATAACATTGTCCTTGCACAGCTGTTGAGTACCGGAAACAATAGGTTCAGGATTATCGGTTTTCTTACAACTGAGCCTGACTCAAAGTTAAAGAAACTGACAACAGTACCGGTTCTTACTATTCAGAAGCCTGAAGATTTTTTAAAATACAAGATAAAAGATGTATTGTTTACCAAAGAAGATGAATTAAAGACTGATGCTAATTATGTTGAAAAAATATTAAGCTTAAATATTCGCATCTATATAAGTAAACAAATCAATATAAATAGTTTATCCCAACTGTCAGATATTAGTCGGAGTATTCGTCCCGTTCAGATTGAAGATTTGCTTGGTCGTCCCGAAATAAATATCAGCTTGAATGTAATAGCTGAAAATGTTCAAGGGAAAAATATTTTGGTGACAGGTGCTGCAGGTTCAATCGGAAGTGAAATAGTCAAGCAATTAGCTCGATTTTCTCCAGCTTCTATTATTTGTCTCGATCAGGCTGAAACGCCATTGAATGATTTGGATATTGAATTAAAGAAACTGTATCCCTGCTTGAACTTTACTACCATTATCGGAGATGTCCGTAACCATACAATTATCAACTTTGTGTTCGATAAATATAAACCTAATATCGTTTACCATGCGGCTGCTTATAAGCATGTACCAATGATGGAAAGATATCCCTGTGAAGCTGTAATTACCAACGTATTAGGTACAAAGATATTAGTTGATTTGGCTATTAAATATGATGTTGAGATGTTTATTATGGTCTCAACAGATAAGGCTGTAAACCCTACCAATATTATGGGGGCTACTAAACGTATTGCAGAGATATATGTTCAGTCTTGTGCAACCGATATGAAGAAAAATAAATCTCACACTAAGTTTGTAACTACTCGCTTTGGTAACGTATTAGGTAGTAATGGTTCTGTTATTCCGTTATTTAGGAAGCAAATAGAAAAAGGAGGGCCGATAACGGTAACTGACCCTGAAATAACCCGTTATTTTATGACAATTCCAGAGGCATGTCGTCTCGTTATGGAAGCTTCTGTCATCGGTAAATCTGGTTATATTTATGTCTTTGATATGGGGCAACCTGTGAGGATCTATGATTTAGCAAAAAAAATGATAGAGTTGGCCGGTTTAGTTCCGGAAAGAGATATCGAAATTCAATTTTCAGGATTAAGGCCCGGAGAGAAGCTGTATGAGGAGTTATTGAATGACTCTGAAATAACAGAACAGACTTCTCACAAAAAGATTATGATGGCCAAAGTAAGAGAATACCATTTTCAGGATATCTTACCTCAAATAGAGCAGTTAATTTTGATTGCTCAGAGGAACGAAAAATACAAACTTGTACGTCATATGAAAGCTCTCGTTCCTGAGTTTATTAGCAATAATTCAGAATTTGAACAACTTGATCAAAATAATATAGATACCACTGGCAATTCTCAAATTTGGGTATAAAAGAAATACCTGTATTTATTTTTACAAAACAGACAACAGAATACGACAGATGCTCATTTTATTTACTCCGAATATGAAATTACTTGCCCACTAATTTGCATAAGGGATATTTCACATAATTTTGTATTATATTCAGCCTGAATAAGTCTTTCTTCGGCTTCTAATAGACTGTTTTGTGCCTCTCGTAATTCTATACCTGACAGGTCTCCAAGTTTGTAGCGTTCGATGGCTATTTCATGGTTTTCTTTTGCTGTCTGTACATTTTCTTTTTCAAGATTTGTCAGATCTATATTATTTCTATAAGCCATCCACATATTCGAAAAATCGGCTTTTAGAGAGAGTATAGTTTGCTCGTATTGGAGTTCTTTATTTTCAACTTCTATACGGGCATTTTTTTGTTTTCTTTTTCTATTGAAGCCATCAAACAGATTGAATCCTAGAGTTACTCCATAGGTTAGTCCCAGATTATTTTGATTATTTATAGTTCCTGTGTTGTAAATGTTTTTTGTGTAACCATATCCCGCATTGAGTTTTAAATATGGATAATTTTCGCTTTGGGCTGTTTTTAAATCAAGCAAACTAAGGTTCTTATTTTTATTTGATAACAAGAGGAATGTATTTGAAGATAGAGTCTTTTGCCAAATATCTTCTTTATTTATAAACTGATTGAATTCAATAATAGAGTCGGTAGTAACAATTAGTTGCTCGATATTATCCGCAGCCATCATTTGGTTAAGAGATATACGAGATGCGTATAGAATTTCATACTGCTTAATTAATCGCGAACTGTCGCTATTGAAGTCTACTTTTGCTTGTTGAAGATCGAGCCGAGAGCCGGCTCCGATTTCATACCTGGCTTCAACTATACGTAATCTTTCTTTAGATAGCTTAACTGCTGATTTCAAGTTTTTTAGTCGAATGTTTTGCTGGATGTAATTGTAATACTCTGAAGCTAGGCTCGATACAAAATTTTCTATTGTTAGGCGGGTATTCAATTCGCCCATCTTTTGCAACTCCTTTAGGCGTTGGTGATTCGTTTGAATATTGAACCCATCAAAAACAGTCCAATTTAGATTTACACCGGCATTTAATAATTGATTATGTATGCCGCTATCCTTATTTTTCTCTCCATTAGCCAAATTTTGTGTTGTATTGTTTACCGAACCTGAATATCCTGTTGTAAGATCTACAGTAGGTAGGTATCCTGCATTTCCCAGAGTGAGATTGTTGTCCGATATTTCCTGATTATTGCGCATAATGCGAATGTCATAGTTTTTTTGCAATCCGGTTTCGATACATCTTTTCAGATCGAATACAACCTGACAATCAGATACGCTTGGTATAGCTACTACCAGAGCAATAATTAATATATACTTTTTCATCGTCAAAATTCTTCTTAGCCAAAAGGTGACAAAAGTAACAGCTTTCACCTCTTTTTATTTGTTACCTTTTTTCTGGTATATAGTTGTTATATTGTAGATAAATTCATATTTATTAAATCCTATCTTTCTTCTTACTCCTATCCGTGGATATATACAAATACATTGCCGGTACAATGAATATAGTCAATAGTGTAGAAATCATCATTCCTCCAATTACAGCTACACCCATCGCCATACGTCCGTTGGCTCCTTCAGCACTTGCAAATACCAGAGGTAACAATCCTAAGACAGTAGAAAAACTCGTCATAAGGATCGGGCGCAGGCGTTGTACTGCAGCTCCCTGTATGGCTTCAAGTTTGCTCATTCCTGCTTCTTGACGCTGATTTGCAAACTCCACGATAAGAATACCATTTTTAGCCACCAGCCCGATAAGCATAATAATTCCTATCTGGCTGAATATATTCATCGTTATATCTTTGATATACATAAACAAAAGAGCACCGGCAATTGCAAGAGGCACTGTAAGCATAATAACAAACGGATCTTTGAAACTCTCGAATTGTGCGGCAAGGATCAAAAAGATCAGTAATACAGCAAGTATAAACGCAAACATCAAACTGGAAGAACTTTCGCTAAAATCTTTAGAATCTCCGGCTAATGCGGTTCGGAATGTATCATCAAGGGTTTCTTTCGCTATACGATCCATTTCTTCCAATCCGGCACCGATTGTTACTCCCGGAGATAATCCTGCGGATACTGTTGCCGACTTGAATCTGTTGTATCTGTATAGCTGGGGAGGAGCAACACTTTCTTCTAAGCGTACAAGATTATCCATCTGAATCATATTCCCGCCTAAGTTCTTTAGATAAATAGATTTCAGATCGAGAGGAGTATTTCTTTGTTGACGATTAATTTCTCCTAATATCTGATATTGTTTCCCATTCATATAGAAATAGCCCATACGCTGACCACTCAGAGCATATTGCAGCGTTTGCCCTATATCCCTGGTACTTACTCTTAGTATTGCGGCTTTATCCCTGTCTATGATAATACGGGTTTCGGGTTTCGTGAATTTAAGATTTACATCAGCCATCTGAAACATTGGGCTTTCCTGCACTTTTCTCATAAATTGAGGAATGAATTCCTCTAATTTTTCTAGGTTAGTTGCTTGCAATACATATTGTATAGGCATACTCGATCGCCTTCCTCCAAAGGTAGATTGTTGTTGTACAAATGCCCGTGCTTCCGTTTCTTTCCTTACAGCCTTTGTAAGCTCGTTGGCAATCTCCATCTGGCTTCTTTCTCTATCCTTAATGTCAGGAAGGGTCAGATTTACCATTCCGCCTCCCGTCCAGGCACGCATTGTATTAATTAGGCGTTCGGGTGCAACGGAATCAGCGATCACTCCAATCTTTTCTGTATAATTTCGATTAAATTCATAAGTAGAGCCTTCAGGCCCGCTGGTTCTTATCGTTATCTGCGAGCGGTCTTCCAATGGAGCCATTTCGGAAGGAATAGCACTGACCAAATAACCGATCCCTACAAGAGTAAGGATTATGATAGGCCATATTATTATCTTATGTCTAAGGAAGTGTTGCAAGCCATTGTCATAAGCTTTGGTTAACCATTGAAAAAAAGGATCTGTTTTACGGTAAAACCATCCAGCTTGTTCTTTCTTTTTCAATAGCTTGGTAGCAAGCATGGGGGTAAACGTTAGAGCTACAAATGCTGAAATAAGGACAGCTCCGGCAATTACAATGCTGAACTCACGGAACAAACGTCCTGTCATTCCTTCAAGAAAGACAATAGGGAAAAATACGGCAACCACAGACACCGTTGTTGAGATAACGGCGAAGAATATTTCTTTAGAACCCTCTATTCCAGCTTGCTTAGGAGTCATACCTCCTTCAATTTTCAGATAGATGTTCTCGGTGACCACAATAGCATCATCGACTACCAATCCTACAGCCAATACGACGGCTAACATTGATAGAACATTGATAGAGAATCCTGCCACGTACATTACAAAAAAGGCACCGACCAGCGATACAGGAATAACAACGCAAGGAACGAGTGTCACACGCCAGTCGCGAAGGAAAAGGAATATTATTATGACTACCAATGCAAAAGCTATATAAACGGTTTCTTCCACTTCTGCTATCGAAGCCCTTATAAATTTAGTATTGTCGAAAGCAACTTCTATTTTGACATCTTCCGGTAAGTCTTTTTTTAGTTGTTCGAGACGAACCATTGCTTCATCAGAAATCTCAATCTGATTGGCTCCCGGTTGTGGAATTATAACAGTACTTACCGCCGGAACGCCATTCCGGCGCATAATACTTTTATAGTTTTCTGTACCTAGCTCTGCTGTACCTACATCTCTAAATCTTACAACATTATAATTGTCTTCTTTGATAATCATATTGTTGAATTCCTCTGGAGTTTGCATTAACCCCAATGTTCGTATAGAAAGTTCTAGATTGTCTCCCTCTATACTGCCGGAAGGTAATTCCACATTTTCTTTATCTACGGCACTTTTTACATCCATAGGGGTAATGCCATATGATGCCATTTTTACAGGATCGAGCCATAGTCGCATCGAATAGCGGTTTTGTCCCCATATCTCCACTGCACTTACATTCGGAATTGTTTGTAACCGCTCTTTTACTGTCAACTCAGCTATTTCACTTAGTTCGAGCAAAGAACGCTTTTCGCTTTGTATACTTATTTGTATAATCGGGTTGGCATCGGCATCAGCCTTCGATACAGTAGGAGGGTCGCAGTCGCGAGGAAGATAACGTTGTGCCCGGGATACTTTATCCCGCACATCGTTTGCTGCTGTTTCGAGGTCTACAGATAATTCAAATTCCACTGTTATACGGCATGAACCCTGACTACTGCTACTTGTCAAAGATCTGATGCCCGGGATTCCATTTATATTTTGTTCTAGTGGTTCTGTGATCTGATTCTCTATGATCTCGGCATTAGCTCCGGGATAACTTACGTCTACCGAAATAATGGGGTTATCTATGTTGGGATATTCGCGTACACCTAAATATGTATATCCGATCAGTCCTAAAAGGAATATGATCAAGACAAATACAGTGGCTAAAACCGGACGCTTTATACTTAATTCAGATATAGTCATCTTTTAGAGGTTTAGGATGTTTAGAAATCTATGATCTTAAATATCCGAAGCTATTATATAAATTATTTTACTGATTGCTTTCTATAAAATTGTCGATAATAACAGGTAACCCGTCACGCAATTGCATAACACCTGTTACCAGAAGAGTATCACCGACGTTTAATCCGTTTAACACCTGAATGGACGAAGCTGTGCGCATGCCTTTTTTCACTACAACTTGATGGGCTACGCCATTTTTGTATACGTATGCAATATCTCGTCCCATCTCGGCTACCGTAGATAAACTAGGGATAACTAAAGTATTCTTTATTTCCTGCAGTTTTATCTCCACATTCGTGGAGAGTCCCGGTTTTAATCTTCCTCCGGGATTGGCGTATAATGCTCTGGCTTTTAGGGTAAGGGTTTGTCTATCGAGGTTAGACTCTACAGCATAAACCGTAGCCTGATATTTGTTTAAGTCATTATCAAATGTAAATGTGAGGGGTGTTCCGGGTTTTACATTATTTACTTCCGACTCATTTACTGAGAATTCTATTTTCAATGGAATAATTTTGGTAAGCTGAGAAATAATTATCGAAGGAGATGCATACGTTCCTTCACTTACTTGCCTCAAACCGATAATGCCATCGAATGGCGCACGTAGCTCAGTCTGGGAAATCCTTGTTTTTACTAACTCAATGTCGGCCTTTAATTTTTCTAACTCCGTATTGACAGATTCGTAAGCTTCCTGACTTACTGCATCTTTTGCCAATAATGCTTTTTGACGGTAAACCCTGTCTTCGGCTAAAGGTATCTGTGTTTGTAACTTTTTTAACTCAGCTTGTAGTGGTTTATCATTCACTTTGGCTAAAAGCTGTCCTTTTTTTACATTCGAACCTTCTTTAAAATGGATTTCAGTTATCATACCTGAGGTTTCGAATGACAGGTCTACTTCTTCATCAGGGATCAATATACCTTTCACTCTGATGGTATTATCAAGATTGCCATATTTCAATATCTGGGCATTAACATTAAGTATCGTACGGTTGCCTGTGCCTTTGTTCCCTTGGGGAATTGCTGCCGGATCGGAATCCGTTGTTAAAAGAACTTTGATCTTTGGATAGAAAGCCATTCCGGCAATAAATAAAACAATAATAATAAGAAGGCCTATTTTTGTTTTTTTGTTCATAGTAAAATATTCTATTATTTGGCTTATAATATAAATTCCCAAGAATACGATAGAGGATAGAAGGAAAGGTTTAATTAATTAAGTGTTTTTTAATTTTTGTTTGCATTGATAAACAAAAATTAAACAAGATGTATTCTTTCTATAAAAAAGCAAACGAAAAGTAATCAAAAATTTAATTTACTTTTCGTCAGCCTTCTTTTAATTGTTTTCCTCTTGCTTATAGCTTACTGGCAATGTTTTTCAAAAAGCCTCTCACATCTGAAATTGTATCTCCATCTTCGGAGAATATTCCAATTATATATTGTCCTTGCCATATTACCGGAATGTTGCCATTATATCTGTCCGAGATTGTAAGTTCTCCTTCTTCAAAAGCTCTCGATTGTTTGGTGAATGTAAAATATTTGTCGAGTATTTCTTTGGCTCCGTCTTTTGATTTCGCATCAATTATGAATGCTTGAAAAGACCTACCTTCTTTGTTATACATGGCTGTATATACAGATTTAAGAAACTCGTGTCCTATGTAGTTTGATGTTACATAAGTTTCGCTATGGGTAACCTTATCTTCTTCGGGAAATAGCTGTACAATCGGAGGATAACTTGCATTTGGATCTATCTCTTGTGCTAAATGTTCTGCGATTTTTAATAATGTATCTCCAACATTATCAGACGAGCTGCTCCACATTTTTACATATATATGTCCTGCGAAGAAAAATATCCCATTTTCATCGCCCTGAGCTTCTCCCGCAAATGGGAAGAATGTCAGATCAGGAGAGCGTTCTGATGCGTACATGCCAAAAGCATCTTGTGGAGTTGCATGGCGATAAGCTTGTATGGTTATATAACTGTCTCCTTTTGTGTACTCTAAAGAAGTCATTTCCCTAAAGTTGTTTTCTAAAAATAGGGGAGCTGCTCCGTTTATACGATCAAAAAGATTCTCCGGGCTAAAAACCTCTACTTTCTCCGAAATGCTCCATCCTTCGATTTCCGGCAGATATGATTTTAACTCATTTGGTGTTTGAGCGCAAAGGTGTAAAGAGGATATGAAAAATAGAACTGTTTTTATCAAATATTTCATAAATACAATCAGGTTAAAAATTCGTTAGGTATTTGCATGACAGGGGTTATAGCCGCAATCTTCTCGGCAACGTTGAATCCTGAAGGACATGTGACCTTGCAACTGTCGCACGATGAGCAAATGTTTTGAGATAGATTCAATTCTAATAATGTTTCTTTCGATAATTGAGAATATTTATATCCATATATGTACATGTACGCCCGCATAATATCGGGGATCGGTAGTTTTTCGGGACATTGCTCTTTGCATTTTTCACATTGTTGGCAAAACATCATATTCTTATCTTGCAATCCGGCGATATATACCTTATCCTCACTTGTTAAAGTTGAGCTTTCGGCAGCAACGAGACATTCATCTAACTCGTCATAATTCGTAAAACCCGGAATGGCAGTTGTTATATGTTCATTATTCCATGCCCATCTGAGACATGCCTGTGCATTTATCTTCTTCTTTCCGTCGGCATCTTCTGTTCCTCCGGTCATTGTTTTCATGGCTATCAGCCCTATTCCTGCTTTAGCTGCTCTTTCTATTGCTGCATTTGTCTCCGAAAGATTTTGTAGCTTGAAGTTATAGCTCAATAATATGACATCAAATATTCCGGCTTCTATAGCAGCATCTATTTGCTCCGGCTTATGTGCGTGGGTAGAGAAACCAAGAAAACGGGCTTTTCCTTCTGCCTTTATTTTTAATAGTGCATCAATTATTTTTTTATCCTTTACTTCCTCTACTGTAGAATAGGCGTGAGCATAAAAAATATCAACGTAATCCATTTTTAGACGTTTCAGACTTAGATTTAATTTTTCATTTAAGTCTTGTTCAAAATTGTCTTTTAATGGATAATCTATTTTTACTTTTGTTGCAATCAAGTACTTATCACGAGGTTTACTTTCAAAGAAGGAACCAACCATCTCTTCATTTCTACCATTTTGATAACCGTGAGCCGTATCAAAATGAAAAATACCCGAGTTGTACGCGGCTCGCAAAAGATTAGGATTGTCGGCACGCATTACCCCCATACTTAAAATTGGAATTTTTATTCCGGTTTTGCCGAGAGTACGTGTCGGGAATTTCGTTACAGCATTATTTACTACGCTTTTATTCAGGCTTGATGCAGTTGACTCAGGTATAAGTATCGCTCCTGCGCTTACTGTAGCCGAAAGCCTGAGAAAATCTCTTCTATTAACTCCTCCTTTTTTCATAGCTATGTCTATTCATTATAATATATATGTTAATCAGGTATTAATTCCTTAAAAAAGATAATGGGCTGTGTTTTATAAAGGTTACATGTAAATTGATTTTTACAAATATAATATTATATTTTAAATCATTGTATTACAGTGTTATAAAACATCATTAAAAAAGGATGCTACAGAATGTCCTAAAAATAGTTATTTATTGAGATTCATTGCCGGCATAATGGCTCAATATTCAAATGAGATACTTATATTTGTAGAGTTTAAAAAATAACCTAAACATAAAGATACCTTATGAAGAAAGATATTTTTCATCTTAAATCAAAACAATTAAAAGAAATAGCCCAGTCGCTCCAACACAAGGTAGAGGTTGGTCTGAGTAAAGAGAATGCCGAAATACAGTGTATTCCTACTTACATTATACCTAAAACAACCAGTGTGAACGGTAAGGCTACTGTTTTAGATTTAGGGGGAACTAACTATCGGGTTGCTGTAGTTGACTTTGTTGATGGTAAACCAACAATTCATCCAGAGAATGGTTGGAAGAAGGATTTATCTGTTATGAAAACTCCGGGTTTTACCGAAGAAGATTTGTTTAAAGAACAAGCCGATCCGATAGGTGAAATCAAGCGCGACCAAGAAACTCCAATAGGATATTGTTTTTCTTATCCTGCTGAATCCTTGCAAAACGGAGATGCCAAGCTTCTTAGATGGACAAAAGGTGTTGACATCAAAGAAATGGTAGGAAAACCGGTAGGACAGCCATTGGTAGATTATCTGAATGAACGCAATGATGTAAAATTCAATGGTGTAAAAGTCATAAATGATACAGTAGCAAGCTTATTTGCGGGACTTACAGATTCCAGCTATGATGCTTATATTGGGCTGATTGTTGGAACAGGAACAAATATGGCTACTTTTATCAACGCTGATAAGATAAAGAAACTAAATCCTGATTACAAACTAAGCGGGTTGATTCCTGTAAACTTAGAGTCAGGTAACTTTAACCCTCCTCATCTAACAGCTATCGATGATAAGGTAGATGCTTGTTCTGATGCAAAGGGTGCTCAACGTTTCGAAAAAGCTGTATCGGGTATGTATTTGGGAGAAATTCTTAAATCGGTTTTTCCATGCGATGAGTTTGAACAACGATTTGATGCACAGAAGCTGACTAATATCATGAATTATCCTGATATTCATAAAAAAAGATATGTAGAGATTGCTCGTTCAATATACGAAAGGTCAGCGAAATTAGTTGCTGCATCTATCGCCGGATTAGTTTTGGTACTTGTATCGCATGATCCTTCTATCAAGAAAATAAGATTGGTTGCCGAAGGTAGCTTATTCTGGAGTGAATACAGAAAAGGCAAAAACTATAAAGATATGGTAATGTCTGAGTTACAAAAACTTCTTGCAGAGTTTAATCATGCAGATGTTCATGTACATGTGGCTCAAATGGACAATGCAAATCTTATAGGTTCTGCTATAGCTGCTTTGTCGTAAACTAAAGATACAATAGTAAGTAGGGGTTTGGATGTTTCCAAATCCCTTTTTTCTTATAATCAATATCGGTTAAGTCACTTTTTATAAGTATTTTTGCCCTGCAAATAACTATTTGTCGTTTTATTTTATCTGGACTATTATATGACTATGTTAGAAAAAGCAGTTGCCGCACTCCCTATAAAAGGATATCTGAATATGGAAATACCGAAAGGTATAAATCTGGTAGAAGAGATTAATAAAATGCGAAAAGAAAAGAATGCTATCATTCTTGCGCATTATTACCAGACAGGCGATATTCAAGATATAGCCGATTTTTTGGGTGACAGTTTGCAACTGGCACGTGCCGCCGAAAAAACGAATGCAGATCTGATCGTATTCTGCGGAGTGCACTTTATGGCCGAAACGGCTAAGATTTTGAATCCAACCAAGAAGGTAGTTCTTCCTGATTTATTGGCTGGTTGCTCTTTGGCAGACTCTGCGTCAGGAGAGGGGATTCGCGAAATGAAGAAGAAATATCCGAATGCCATCGTTGTTAGTTATATCAATTGTGATTCTACTGTTAAGGCTGAAAGCGATATAATTGTTACATCATCCAATGCCGAGCATATAATAAACTCTTTGCCGGAAGATCAAGAAATTATATTTGCCCCTGATAAAAATCTGGGTAGATATATCAATCAAGTGACGGGACGAAACATGATACTTTGGGACGGTGCTTGTATTGTGCATGAAGCATTCTCTCTGGAACGGATTGCGCAACAGATGTTAGAACATCCGAAGGCTAAACTTATAGCTCACCCCGAAGCTCAAAAACCAGTTTTACAGGTAGCTCATTATATTGGCTCTACAGCCAATCTTCTCAACTATGTGGTAAATGATAGCAGTCAGGAATTTATTGTAGCTACAGAAGAGGGTATATTGCACGAAATGAGAAAACGTGCACCGCACAAAACTCTAATTCCTGCACTGACGATTGATGATAAATGTAATTGTAGCGAATGTCATTTTATGAAATTAAATACAATGGAGAAATTGTATTTGTGTATGAAGTATGAGCAGCCGGAGATATTAATGGATGAAGAAGTCCGACTAAAGGCTTTGAAGCCTATAAATAGAATGTTGGAATTGTCTAAGGCTATTAAATAAACAAATAACAAAAAGTGATGATTTATGAGTTGTGAGCACATAATATTGTGTGTTTGTAATCCGTAATTTATAATTCATAACAAAAAATGATATATACTGATGTTTTGGTGATAGGTTCAGGAATATCCGGACTGTCGTATGCTTTAAAAATAGCACAACAGAGACCCGATACTAGGATAACAATTATCACAAAATCAGATGATGAAGAGTCGAGTACCAAATATGCACAGGGTGGTGTTGCTGTTGTAACCAATTTTGAAAAAGACAGCTTTGATAAGCATATTGAGGATACATTACGAGCGGGAGACGGCTTATGTAAACGTGAAGTAGTAGAGATCGTAGTGAAAGAAGGCCCCGAGCGTATCCGTGAAATGGTGGAGTGGGGTGCTAATTTCGATAAAGACGAGTTTCAAAGTTATGATCTGGGGCGTGAAGGCGGGCATACCGAGAATAGGGTAGTGCACCATAAGGATATAACCGGAGCAGAAATAGAAAGAGCATTGCTGCAAGCTGTAGAGCGACTCGAAAATGTTACATTGCTCAATCATCATTATGTTATCGATCTGCTTACCGAGCATCAAGTGCCTCAAGCCGAATTTGATAAGTATAACCTCCATTGCTATGGAGCATACGTATTGGATATGAAAGCCAGCCGCATTATTAAGATGACGGCGAAGATTACATTGATGGCTACCGGAGGATGTGGTCATGTATACAAAAATACGACGAATCCAACTATAGCCACAGGTGATGGTATTGGCTTAGCTCACCGGGCAAAAGCTAGAATCAGCAATATGCAGTTCATACAGTTTCACCCAACCGCATTCTATAGTAATACGACAGGACAACTACCTTTAATATCGGAAGCTGTAAGAGGCTTTGGTGCTAAATTACGTACTGCTTCAGGAGAGCCATTTATGCATAAATACGATGATAGGGAAGAGTTGGCGTCACGAGATATTGTAGCACGAGCGATTGATAATGAAATGAAACTGCGTGGCGACGATTATGTTTGTTTGGATTGCCGACACTTAGATCACCGAAAGTTTCTCGAACATTTTCCCAATATATATAAGCAATCTAAGGATGAAGGGCTGGATATGTTTAGGGATTTGATCCCTGTAGTACCGGCAAGTCATTATCTATGTGGCGGAATCGATGTCGACTCATTCGGGCAAAGTACAATAAAGAATATGTTTGCTGTGGGTGAATGTTCGAATACAGGACTTCATGGCGCAAACCGTTTAGCTTCCAACTCTTTGCTTGAAGCTCTCGTTTTTGCACATCGTGCAGCAATGAAAACGATAGAACGTTTGCATGAAGATAATTTTAACTACGATCATCTTCTAAAAATTCCGGAATGGAATCAGGAAGGAATGAGAGTGAACGAAGAAATGGTTTTACTAAATTATCTCCGAAAAGAATTGCAGACTTTAATGAGTGATCTTGTAGGTATTGTGCGTAGCAATGCACGTCTCAAGATGGCAAAGCAAAAAGAAGAGGAAATATACAAGTCTGTAAAGGAAATATACAAATTTTCGATATTATCACCGCAACTGTCAGAATTGAGAAATCTGGCTAGTGTGGCTTATTTGATTATAACCCAAAGTATAGAACAAACCGAGAATAGAGGTACATTTTATAATAAAGATTTAGATATCCATGAATAGACCTTCATACGTAACTGATAGTAGATTATATCATTTTATTGATGAGGCCATTAAAGAAGATATTGGCGACGGTGATCACTCTACATTGGCCAGTGTGCCTGCTGATCTTCAGCAAAGAGCTCATTTGATCATAAAACATGATTGTATCTTGGCAGGAGTTGATCTGGCACGAGAGATATTTCATTATTATGATAAAAATCTAGAAATAGAAATCCTCAAAAATGATGGAGATCAAGTAAAAGAGGGCGAGATCGCATTTATAGTATCAGGTGCGGCTCGGTCGATTCTCACAATGGAGCGCCTAGTACTAAATTGTATGCAGCGTATGAGCGGTATAGCTACATATACGCATCGGATGGTAGAGCTGCTGGCAGATACAAATACCCGTATTCTGGATACCCGAAAAACGGCTCCAATGTTTCGTATGTGTGAGAAGTGGGCTGTGTATATAGGTGGTGGTCAAAATCATCGCTTCGGTCTTTTTGATATGATTATGCTCAAAGACAATCATAACGATTATGCCGGAGGAATAACCAAAGCTATAGAGGCCACAGTGAAATACTTGAAAGAGAATAATAAAAATCTACGAATAGAGGTAGAAACACGCAACTTGAAAGAAGTAGAGGAAGCCTTGGCTACAGGAGCTGTGGACGTCATTATGCTCGATAATATGTCTTTATATGAAATGAGTGCTGCTGTAAAGCTAATAAACGGTAGAGTGAAGGTAGAAGCTTCGGGGGGCATAACAGAAGATATGGTGCATGATATAGCTAAGACTGGAGTGGATTATATTTCTTCGGGAGCAATTATATATTCTGCCCCAAATATTGATTTAAGCCTTAAAGCATTTTAATTTTATCCGAATTGCCATGAAAGCAGAAGATATTCTATCCTTACGCTTATCTAATCATCAGTTGGACGGTTCATTCGTGGGCGAAGCATACAAGTTGGTTTCGTGGATGGGAGCTATTCAGGCACAAGATTACAATATGGCGAAATGGGGAATAGGTATACGTATTCCCGAGATCACCGATCTGAAGATTGAGGAGGCTTTGAATAGAGGTGATATTTTACGTCTTCATATCTTGCGCCCTACATGGCATTTTGTATCTAAAGACGATATATACTGGATGCTTTCCTTGAGCCTTCCGAGGATTAAGACTGCAATGCGATCTTATGATAAGGATTTGGGGCTTACCGAATCATTGATAGCCCGTACAAACTCAATTATAGAAAAAGCACTTCAGGGAAATTTTTTAACACGTCAAGAACTCAAAGAAGTAATAAATAGAGCAGGTATAGATGCTGATAATAGAACCGTTAATCATATAATGATGCATGCCGAGCTGGATGGCGTTGTATGCAATGGAGAGATGAAAGGCAAAAAACAGACGTATGCTTTGTTGCAAGAAAAAGTTAAAAAAACTACCGATCAGTTCGATAAAGATGAATGCCTGTATAAATTAGCATTCAAATATTTCAGGAGTCATGGCCCTGCAACCTTACAGGATTTTGTTTGGTGGTCGGGATTGACTACAGCAGAAGCCAGACAAGGGATAGCTCTAATGGGAAACGATTTTATTCATGAAACAATAAATGATCAAACATATATTTTTCATAGAGATTCTAAGCCAGTCAGCAGTCATAGTTTGATCAACCTTTTACCTGCATTTGATGAATTTACAGTTAGCTATAAGGATAGAAAAGAAAGTCTACATATAGACCATCATCATAAAATAATAACAAGTCCGGGAATATTCAGACCAGCAATTAGTCTTGATGGTAAAGTTATTGGCACGTGGAAAAAGTCATCAAAAAAGAATGAAATCCTTGATACCGAATTCTTTTACACATCAAATAAGAAGACGCAGAATTTGGTTGCTAAAGCTATTGAAGGATATAAAAAATACTTACTTTAAGTATATATCATATACACTACAAATACAACATACAATGTAAAAGTAAGGAAGATAAAGAAGCTATTTATTCCTATCAAAACAAAAGATTTTAAATTCGATACCAATCTGTTTTCTTCATAGAATACCCTGTTTCCTCTGAAAAAGTAGAATGTTAGATATAGAGTCACAAAAGAATATAAGAGGTAATAAAGCATTTCGCTAAAATTTAACCAATCAAATATACAGCTTAGAATCGTTGCTATAGTTATCGTTAGTAAAGTCGTAGAAAAGAAATGTAATGTAAAGACAGCACTGTCGAAATAATATTTTTTCTTTTTATTATGGAACAACCATAACCAAAAGGCAAAAATAGGCATATAGATAAAGAGCACCTTGGGAATATTGTGAATGAAAAACTCGACAGCTTTTTCTCCTTTTTCTTTATCTTTTACATTCTCTAATATACTTGCTATAAATTGTTTTGTCTTATTCCCTGTCTTTTCATCTACTCCGGTAATATTAATTTTATCTTCTATCTTACTGACTTTTTCAGGGACTTTAGCCTCATTAATGAGATTCTTATTATTTACATCAAGCTTTGCTATAATCGTATCTATGGACTTCGTATCTACATTTTCGCTGATCTCTTGTTGTATTTTTTCTTTGTCAGGTGCTGATGCTTCGGGAAGGAGAGGGGGGATAAAAAAGGCAATGAAACTGATGAATATATAAAGAGTAAAAGGGTTTACATACGATTTTCGTTTTCCATTCATATACTCCAATGAGAGTTTACCGGGAGAAAGAAACAGATATTTTGCTGTTCTCCAAAATGAACTGTCGTAATGCAAAAAATCGAATACAAAATGAGTAAATACATGATGGAAAGATTGCCTGCTTTCACTGTTTTCTTGTCCACATTTAGGACAGAAGTGTTGTTCAACAAAAGCCCCGCAATTTTGGCATGTTTTGTTGATCCTGATTTTATGTTTACTCATAGTTCAAAAAAAAGCTATTTAGTTATTTGCTTAATCGATAAGTGATACCTAGTGTACCATATATATTGTAGAACGTGAATTTAATAGGATTTGACCCCGAATAGAAATAAGGAAGAAGCCCCCAAGTAAAACTACCATAAAACCCAATACGATTATTTAAACGGTATTCACCTCCGGTTAATATTCCAAAATCATAGTCACGGGAGTCGTCTCCAAAGTCGAATGTTGCACCTTCCCCACTTATTTCTTGTTTTTGACCTACCGGAGAATCGATTCTGATGTATCCATCATTTACATACCCGTCAAATTTGGATGAAAGGGTTCTTGCTGCATATACGCCCAGTTTCACTTGCCATTTGTCATTGAATCGGTATGTGCCATATATTGGTATGGTAAGATAAGTCATATCTACATTTGTTACATTCTTCCCCACAAAGTAGCCTGTCAGCTTTTCGCTTCCTTCGGTCAGAGTAACGCTTGTATACATGTATTTTACGTGATCGGAAACCCGCATCCCTTTCCAATCAATACTTAACCCTGTACCTACTCCCCATCGTTCGTTGAGGTTGTAGGCTAGATTGAATCCTAATTGAGGGTTGAATTTTGGGTTATAACTATTAATCTCTCTTACTTCAGCCGGAATAGGTACAGGAGCAGTTGCTCCCATATTAAATCCTAGGATAAAGCTCAGATCAAATGCTTTGTTATCAGAATTCTGCGCTGAAATATTATTATTTATCATTAATACTGTTGCAAGTACTATGATTATGTTATATTTTAATTTCATCAGATACATTCTTATTTTATAGGATCGCATACTAGTTCAAGATCATCAGCAATGAGAGTACTCCCTACCGCCCCTTGATATTCGTTTCCATCTTTGCTTGAAGCCAATACAATGGTAAGGCGATAATCATTTTTCGTAAAATTAAGTTCTTCTTTATACCTGAATGGAATAGAAAATTGTATAAATCCATTGTTTGCAGGTGTTTCCACTATACTCTTATCTGTATGAGACCATTTAGCAGTTCCTACAACTCTAGGAGATGTAAGGATAGATTCCCCATCAAGAAACTCTTCGTTTGCAGGAGCACCTTTACTTACTTTAAATATCGTAGCATACATCGACAGCGAATCGGTTCTGTTTGCTATAGGCTTCCCATCTTTACCTGTAAAAATATCGCCCGGGGTATATTTGTAGTAGCCGTTGAACATGATCGGTTTTCCATTTTCTTTAGGATGAGCCTGTCCCAATATTAGTGATTTTAGAGGATTAGACATATTAGCGGAGAAAGCTCCTCTAAAAAGTGATCCGGAAAAAATAGGGTAGTCTATTCCAAAAACTTTTGTGCCTTTTATTGTGCGTAGTATCGCAGCATATTTTCCATTAACACAGTCGGTAGTTTTATCGGTAGGATAATGATCCAAAGTTAATGATCCGGTGCCTACCAAAATAGATAACCCCGAGTTTGCATTACTCCATAAGAGATCGCTTAAGATCGGATATGGTGCTTTTTCTGTACCCGCTGTTGTCCATTCTTCGAACGTATTTTTAAGACTAATCTTCGAGGTTACTGTTACAGTATAAGTTTTTGTATACTTTCCATCTTCTGAAGTTACCGTATAAATAACACTTTTCCCATTCGAAAAATCTTGAGAAATTCCCGATTTGGGTTCGATCGTAGCTCCGGCGGTAACTTCTATTATCGGTGTAAGGTGTGAGTAATCAGCATTGTCGGAGACGAAGAGCTGAACTGTGTGATCTGTTATTGCCCGAGTTATAAATGCTTCATTTTCAATCTTCATGTCTATAATGTCGGCCTCCATGTTGAGGGGCTCATCTTTTATGCATGAAGTAATACTCAGCATAGATAACACAAGTAGTAAGAGATTTCTAATTTTCATAAATTATTCAAAAAGAAATGATGATAAAGTTACACAATGATTTTATGGCAGAAGTTTTTAGTTTTGTAAATTAATGCTTTTTAACGCTAAAATCTTCTGAGATTATTTATCATTTTCCTTCTGAGAATATGATATAGTTCCCTAATTTAGTCAGGGTCTAGTAATATATTTCAGTAGGAGTACTACTTAGCTCAACATATAAGTTATCATTTTTGATCGAAAAACGTACTTTGTTTTCCTTCGATAGCCAACCTAATGCAAGAAGTATCAACGAATTTTTGTAATGTGTTAATTCTTCAATTTCCTGAACCGACATTTTTCCTCTTTCTGACAGATGCTGCCAGATAGCTGTGGCGTTTATACGAATATCTTTCTTTAGCATGGCGAATAGTTTATGTTTGGTTAAATAAAGTATATCTTATATGTAAATATACTATTTTAATTGATTAGTGTAACAACTAAGCCTCCTAATATTGTTCCAAAACCACAATTTACCCAAGATTCAGAAGAAAGAGGATATGTTCCCCAATAACATGCAAAATAGTACCAATAGATATATGCGGCGATGAAACCGATCAACATACCTATCAGTACAATTTTGTTATGTAATATAAATTGTAATATATCTTTCATTATTAATTAAGCTAAAGAATATAGACCAGCATGACTTGTTTCTGTCAGTATAACTGATTCTTCTTGTACACTTGGAAATACAGCTTCTCTAATCGCCCTGGCAAACATATTGTTTATTTTATGTCCCGGACAATTGGCTATAACTTTTCCTTTTATAAAACGGCCTACCAAAGCCAAGTCTCCTATAATATCTAGCAATTTATGTCTGGCCGGTTCGTTCGGATAAAGCAAAGGTTTGTTCATAATATACCCTAACTTTGTAGAGTCCTTTCTTTTTGCCCCCAACATGTCTGCCAATAGGTCAAATTTTTCTTGCTCTATTGGTTTATCATATATAACAATAGCATTATCCAAGTCGCCACCTTTTACCAGGTCATTATCGAGCAGAGATTCAATCTCTTTTACAAAAACAAATGTTCGTGCTGAAGCAAAATCTTTAGTAAATTCAGACAGATCATGCATTGTTGCGTCTTGCTTTTTCAAGAATGTAGAGTTGAAAGATATGTGTGATTCTATGCTAAAAGAATCATCCGGAATTAATATCATCGATGATCCTGTTGCTTTATCCACAACCTTAATTTTTCTACGTTTGATCGAAATATATTCTCTTGCTGCATTCTGTATCTCTGTGCCAACTTCTTTTATTTTGCTTACAAACATAATAGAGCTGCCATCTAATATAGGGAATTCGGGTCCATCTACATCTATCAGGCAATTATCTATTTCGCATGCATACAATGCAGCCATAGCATGTTCTATGGTACTTACATTAACTCCATTAGATGATACAACAGTTCCTCTTTGGGTAGCTGTAACATTTTCAGCCAACGCATCAATTGTAGGTTGCCCCGGAATATCTACACGCCTGATTTTGTATCCATAATTTTCAGGTGCCGGGTTAAATGTAATATGTATGTTTAGTCCTGTATGTAATCCTTTTCCTTCTAAGGAAAAACTGTTTTTTAAAGTACGTTGATAAATCATAATAGTTATTCTTTAATTTTTGATTTAGGGAATCTTTATCAGGCATGAGCCTGCAGAATATCCCCCACCGAAGACTGATATACAAATAAGGTCTCCTCGTGCGATTTTTTTTACATTTTGTGCCAATACCAATAAGGCACTTGTTGAGCCGGTATTGCCTAACTCTTGAATATTAGTCAATATCTTTTCTTCGGGTATAGCAAGTTGCTTTGCTACATTTTTCAATATTCTCATGTTAGCCTGATGCCCTATAAAGAAGGACAGATCATCTAAAGAATATCCATTCATTTCCACTATCTCCCTCGTATTTTGTGCTAAATATGTACAAGCCTGCACAAATACATCTTTGCCATGAGGCATTTTCAGTCCATCCTCTTTAGGATTAAGATAAACGGCTCTCGATGCTAATCCTATATGTCCTAATCCTTGCGTTGTGATATCAATAATCTGAGGATCTTTTTCGGAATAAGATTTCATTGAAAAAAAATAAGCAGTAGCCGCATCTCCCCATAAATGTCCTGATATAGAATCAGTATCATCTGAATATGTAGAGTTGCGATCGGCGCAGATAAGCAATGCCTTCTCTGCCATCTGCGATGCGAAGAAAGAATATATAATTTCTATTGCATTAAGTCCCGATGAGCACGCAGATGATACAAAGAATACTTTTGCATTTGATATGTTGTACTTCCGCTGTATATAATGTCCCGTAGTTGCAATTGTATCACTAGGTGTATAAGATGCAAAAATTATAAGATCTATATCTTCTATTTTATAAGGAAGGTCGGGTAAAGCCGATTCTATGGCTTTACGAGACATATAGTCTATAGTTTCTTTCTCCGAAGCTCGCGATCGAGTTAAGATTCCTGTACGTTGACTTATCCAATCACTTGTTAATCCGTTTATTTCGGTGAAATAATCGTTTGGAATCCTTTTTTTCGGGATGTAACATCCAATTGAGTTAATAAACATATTAATGTGTTGTTTTATATTACCTACAACTATTTAGTAATCCTACCATAGATAATTTCCAGATTAGAGGTTGGAACTAAACCCATAATGCGGTTTAGTTCTTCTCCATTTTTAAGTATCAGAGTACAAGGAACTCCGGATATGTTATATTTACTATATAGTTCTGAGTTCTTATTTACTTCCGATCTGTAAAATTTACTATTCTTGTTAGTTAGCTGATTTATATTATGTATCATTTTTGCACAAATGTTAGAGCCTTCTCTGTAGAAAATAATAGACACAATATCAGAAGAATTATCTATTTCTGACAAATCATATATTTCTTCTATCTGTGCAATTTCATTTTCAATAGAGTATGAGCTGCCGTTTATAGATATTATTCCTACGATGTTTACTACAATGAAAAAAAGGACTAATAATATAACGAAATGCCATGTTTTGATACGAAATTTTTTTAATTCAAACATTTTTAAAAGAAATTATAAAAATTAGGTTTTATACAAATACCTACTCTTATATTCATTGTATATTGATTGTAGCCAAGCAGACTTTCTCCATACCCTTGGTAGAAACGAGCAAATAAGTACTGGTTTGACCTGTCTGACATTTTAAATGCAGCAGTGAGGGTTGTATTAATATTACCCCATCCTTTTCGGGGGTTGATGTCAGCCGAAAGCCACCAGCGATGTTTATCACTTGTGTAATTAAACGAAACAAATCCGAGTCCTCTATAGTCTAGCAGATCTTTATTGTTTTCCCCGTCGACATATGGAATCCAAACTTCTCCTGAAATATTGAACCGAGTATTGAAATAATACTTCATTGATAAACTTAGATAGTTCCAACTTCTGGACTCTTCCTCATCACGTCCGTTGGATTCATGTTTCAACTGAAGGAAAGCTGCTCCGACTACTCTGTCTTTATATAATATATATTTTCCGAGTCCTATTCCAGGATTATAGTTCGTGTCTCTAAATGGACTTGATTTAGCATACACATTCCAAAATGATTTTTGCGTATAAGTCAAATACAAAAACGATTTTAAAGGTAAAATACTTCTTGTTAATCGTTGTCTTATACTTAATTGGAACGTCACATCAGCGGTGTTTTTTGTAATTTTTTCATCCAAAGGTATTCCCGTAACAAAATAAGTATCTCTATATACAGCGAATGCTGGCATTCGGTCTGCCATTTTTATAGCATCCCTTTCGGATATTTCTAAATGCCTTGGACGAAAAATGCGAGGATCCTTCATTGCACTGTCGTACTGCTGACGTATGCTATCGTTACCTAGATACATCAAATCTGTATCATTTTGAGCAAGTAGGGTAGTTGAATAAATAACGAGTATTATGAATATATAGCTTTTTAGCATGAGGTGATTAGTATTATAAATTGTCTAATGATGAATAAATAAATGAATTCTCATTTACGTGCTGTTGTCTTATTAATGTTTCTATATTGTTGTTTTATAATGAACATTCATTCACATTTCATTGTTCATCAGAACTATACTTTTATTAGACTATATAAATAACGCATTACTTCCATTCTCCGATTCATATCTTGCATTACATTAATGGCGAATGAAGATTCATCACAATCCCTGTCTGAAGTTTCTTTTACACTTGTATTGTTAAACAAGATTGCTAAAATATCAATGTCTACATCTTCTTTTATTTCTCTTGCCTTGATACTGTTGCGTATAGCATCCTTCCATGACTCCAGAGACCGATTATTTATTACTCTGAAACGCTCCAGGAAATTTGGGTAGTGTTTACCTGCTTGTATCATAAGAGCGGTATAATTTAGAAAAATAGTGTGAGTAACTCCGGCACGGGTGAAGGCATTTATAACTATTTTTTGTCGTCTGTGCATCACCTCTATAAACTTCTCTAAAGAGTAGGTATGCTTGTCCATATTGTGCTGCAATTTATCGAATATTTTAAAAAAATATTCATCAATTACAGCATTAAAAAGCTCTTCTTTGTTCTTAAAATAGCGATACAAAGCACCCCTAGACATCTGTAATTCTTCTTGTAATACAGATATTGAAGCACTATCATAGCCTTTATTCATGAAAACATCAAAGGCTCTCCTTAATATATATTCTCTACTATATTTCATTATTGAGTTATAAATCAAAGGTGTGAACGATCGTTCACATTGCAAAGATCATGATAAAATTTAAGAAAGCAATATTTTTTTTGTTAAAAAATATATTAATAATGCTTGTTAACATTCATTTAATCAATTAATATATTTTTATATGTTTGATTTATAGTGCTTAATGAAAATATATCTATATGATAAAAAAATATTAGTCACGGTAAAAAATTGTGAATAAAGAAGATTCTTTAAAAGAAATGTTTGTTCACAAAATTCATAAATTTTATTCGTATATGACACGGAGGCAAATCGGTCGTCTTTCTCTCTAATCTGCTGGCTAGTTTGATATTGGTCTCCTGTAACTAAAATGAAACGTTTTCTTGAATTAAACTTATTAAGGGTGTAGTTCTCTTGTAACAAAAATGTAAGTGATTTGCAATGTAAAATATCAAATAAATATATGTTTAAAATTGACTATTCAGTGAAAAAGAAGAACCGCAACTTACTAAAATCAATGTTGCTTGTATTTGCATTATTATCAATAACTACACTTTCGGGTCAGACCATTCTTACCGGAAGTATTATAGATGCAAAAACAAAAGAATCTCTACCGGGAGTTACCATTTCTGTTAAGAACACAACAATAGGTGCTATTTCTGACGAAGATGGAAAGTATGAATTGAAGCTTAGTCCGGGGAAATATACCCTCGTAACGTCTTACATCTCATATCAACCATTAGAAATTACAGATGTAGAGATCAAGAAAGGAGAGCCCACTGTCGTAGATATTCCCATGATAGAAGCATCGCATACATTAGGCGAAGTATATGTTGTAGCATTAGGACGTATAAATTCCGAAGTGTCTTTACTGAGTTCTATACGAAAGTCGAATGCAGTAGTTAGTGGAGTATCCTCACAGCAAATTGCAAAAAGTCAGGATCGGGATGCATCGGAGGTGATAAAACGTATTCCGGGCATATCTATTATCGATGATAAATTTGTTGTAGCCAGAGGTCTTTCTCAAAGATATAATAATGTATGGGTTAATAATAGTGCTATACCAAGCTCGGAAGCAGATAGCCGATCATTCTCTTTCGATATATTGCCAAGCTCACAGATAGAAAACATTATGATTGTAAAATCTCCGCAACCGGAGTTGCCAGCTGACTTTTCGGGAGGTTTTATTAAAGTAGAGACAAAAGGAATTCCGAATGAAAATTCAATACAGTTCAGTTACGGAGCGGGTATAAATACGCAAACTCAATTTAAGGATTTTAAATATAGTAAAGGTAGTGCAACGGACTTCCTTGGATTTGATAACGGTATGAGAAGTCTTTCGAATGCATTTTCATTGGGTCGTATCGATAATAATAACTCTCAGCAAGTAACAGATCTTACCCAAAACGGATTCAATAACGATTGGCTTGTGAAAAACAAGAAACCATTACCCGATCAGCGTTTAGGTTTTGTTATCAACCGAAAATATGCCGGAGCGAACAATAGTATGTGGGGACTCATAGCTGCTCTGAATTATAGCAATACAAGTAAGACTTTTACCGATATGGAAAACTCCCGATATGGAGTCTACGATTCGGACAATGATAAACCGTACTTTACATTTAAATATAAAGACAATCAGTACAACAATGATGCAAGGGTAGGAGCTTTGGCGAATCTGATATATATGCCGAACGATAAGCACCATTTCGAGTTTAGAAATATATTGAACCAAATAGGTAAAAACAGATATACTGAGCGCGAAGGATATCAGAATACAAGTGGCTTCTACGGGCAACGAAAAGCAGAATATATCTATAGCAGTCGTCTTGCTTATTCTGCTCAATTTGCAGGGAAACACACCTTGACCGAGAAAGACAAATTAGATTGGGTATTAGGCTTTTCTTACAGCAATAGAAATCAACCCGACAGACGTATTATCAACTGGGAGCAAAATGGCTATCCGGGTGATGCACACTATATGGAATACCAAATCGATCAAAATGATATAACACGTGACTATAACAAGTTAAACGAATATAATTATTCCTTTTCTGCCAATTATACGCATGATTTCTCTTTTGAGAATGGATTTAAACCTTCTATAAAGGCAGGTGTATACGGAGAATATAGAGATCGGAATTATAATACACGCTATTTTAAATATCGCTGGATACCTGAGAATCTGGATGAAGACTTTGGATATAAAGATGTTTATACTCAGATGCTGATTCCTCAAAACTATGGAGCGACAAAGCTGTATGTTTATGATGATACAGATCGATTAAATGATTATTCGGGAACAAATACGCAGGCTGCAAGCTATATAGGCTTCAATATTCCACTAAATAAATTGAATATTTATACCGGGGTTCGTTTAGAACACAACAAAATGTCATTGAAGAGTTATACAACAATATCGGGAGATAAGTCAAAAACATCGGATTATAACTATACGGATATATTTCCTTCTTTGAATGCTTCTTACAATTTATCTAACGATCATTTAGTCAGATTGGCTTATGGGCGATCTACAAACAGACAAGAATTTAGAGAAATATCATCATCGTCATACTATGATTTCGATTTGTTCAGTTTTGTTTCGGGTAATCCTGACTTAAAACCTGCATATGTCAATAATTTTGATTTAAGATATGAGTTTTATCCTTCCAACTCAGAAATTTTCTCGGTAGCTCTATTTTACAAAAACTTTACTAATCCGATAGAATGGACTTATCTCGATGGAGGTGGAACATATATCTATACTTTCAAAAATGCGGATAAGGCTAATAATTATGGTGTTGAAGTGGATATAAAGAAAAGTTTAGACTTTATAGGGCTTAATAACTTCTCTTTGACCTTCAACGGGTCTTTGATAAAAAGTGAGGTAAAGTTTAAAGAAAGAAGTAGTGCCAACTACGACCGTCCTATGCAAGGTCAATCTCCTTATCTGGTAAATACAGGTATATTCTATCAGAACGAAAAATTGGGCATTAATGCAACTGCACTCTATAATATAATTGGGAAACGTATAGTTGGTATTGGCCGTGTATCCACTACTTCAGGTGGCTCTGTGAACAATGATATTCCTGATATGTATGAGATGCCAAGAAGCGTGGTAGACTTTATTATAACTAAAAAATTCGGGAAGCATTTTGAACTAAACGCAACAGTAAAAGATATACTTGCCGCAAAAGTAAAGTACGCTCAATTTCCTAAGTTCATAGATGCTGAAGGTAATACACACGAAAGAGAACAAACAACAAAAGAATTTAAGACCGGACAAAATATATCATTAACAGCTAGGTACTCTTTTTAGAAAACAAATTATAAATCAGAAAGTAATACATTTTAATAATATGAATATGAAGACATTAAATTTATTTGGAAAATTATTTTTAGTTGCATCTATTGCTATTCTATCAGCTTGTTCTGATAATACAGATGATGAGCCAACAGTAGATCCGTCTAAAGAGCAGATCTTATTTAACAATGGTACTGAAATCGGTAATGGTGAACAGGAATTTAGTATAAAAGAGAGCCATACACTAGCCAAAGGTACTTATGTACTGAAAGGTTGGGTATATATCGAAGATGGTGCTACACTGACCATCGAGCCGGGTACTATTATCAAAGGTGATAAAAATACAAAAGCAGCAATTATAGCAAAAAGAGGCGGAAAGCTAATCGCCAAAGGAACAGCGTCTGCACCTATCGTATTTACTTCTAATCAGGCGGCAGGAAGCCGTAAGCCGGGAGACTGGGGAGGTATTATACTTTGCGGTAGAGCAAAAAATAATATCGATATCGTAGATGGAATGCAAATAGAAGGTGGGGTAAATGCCAAACATGGTGGTAATGACGATAATGACAACTCTGGTATAATTAGCTATGTGAGAATTGAATATGCCGGATTTCCTTTTGCTACAGACCAAGAGATCAATGGTTTGACAATGGGATCTGTAGGTCGTGGCACACAAATAGACCACGTACAAGTATCTTATTCTAATGATGACTCTTTCGAATGGTTTGGCGGGACTGTAAATGCTAAATACCTTGTAGCATATCACGGATGGGACGATGATTTTGATACAGATAATGGATATTCCGGTAATCTTCAATTCCTTTTAGGTGTTAGAAATCCTCAAATTGCAGACCAATCTTTATCTAATGGTTTCGAATCAGACAACAACGCAAATGGTACAACAGACGAGCCATATACCAAAGCTGTATTTAGCAATGTAACACTAATCGGGCCAATCGGACAAGCTACAGATTTTGCTAATACAACTCAATACATTACAGGTAATGGACTAAATCCTAACAATGGATCGAGACTAGGTGTATTCCAAGCTGCAATACAAATTCGTCGCAACTCTCGTTTGAATCTATTCAACTCTGTTGCAACAGGCTATCCGGTAGGTTTAATATTAGACAATCAAAAAGGAACTACTCAAAAATGGGCTGAAGACGGCATTCTTAAACTACAGAACAATGTTTTTGCCGGGATGAACGTTCTTGGTGCTGATATCAACAAACAATCGCCTACATGGACAGACCAATTGTCAACCAATGGAACATCTATAACAGACGAAACAAAAGCATCATTCTCAAGTACATTCTTTAAACTAACAGCTAACAACAATAAGGTTTTGACTAGTATTTCAGACCTGAAATTGAAACAACCAAACAGTAAAGCAAGTAATCCCAACTACGGTCCTGTTTCAGGTAGCCCTGTACTTGGATTAGCTTCTTTCTCAAATACTTCGTTGTCAGATTCATTCTTCACAAAAGTAACCTATTCTGGTGCTTTTGCCAGTGACTCTAGCAATGATAACTGGTTGCAAGGATGGACAAACTTTGATCCTCAAAACACTACTTACTAATAATAACAGAAATTTTCAAAATGAGAAAAGGCCGGATGTGAAAAACATTCGGCTTTTTTATGCTTAATATTGGGGGATACCAATGAGCATATAAGTACATAAAATAGAAGAGTATGCAGCATATATTCTCCTCTCTTAACATGATTCTGCAATTGCATTGTTTTAACAAAGGGAAATTATATCACGGTAAGATTAACCTTTAAATTGATACTTTAATCATATCTTTGTGTCTTTAAATCCATAATTTTTAACTATAAAAAGGAGATTATGTCCACATACACAGAAGATAACCGCAAGGTCACTACTCGCCGCCTGATAGAAATGAAACAGCGTGGCGAAAAAATTTCAATGCTTACAGCGTACGATTTTTCAATGGCATCTATTATTGATCAGGCAGGAATGGATGTTATTTTGGTTGGTGACTCAGCCTCTAATGTAATGGTTGGTAATGTTACTACTCTTCCGATGACATTGGAGCAAATGATTTATCATGGGCGTTCTGTCATGAATGCAGTTAAACGCTCACTCGTTGTTGTTGATATGCCATTCGGTACAGTGTCAGGTAACCCATTAAAATCCCTGGAATATGCTATCCGCATGATGAAAGAAACCGGAGCCGATGCTATTAAGGTAGAAGGTGGTGAAGAAGTCATCTCGGATATCAAGAAGATAATCGATGCCGGTATTCCAGTAATGGGGCACTTAGGGCTTATGCCACAATCTATAAATAAATATGGGACTTATAATGTCAGAGCAAAAGACCAGTCGGAAGCAGATAAACTGCTAAAGGATGCTCTTAAACTTCAGGAAGTAGGTTGTTTTGGTGTCGTATTAGAAAAAATTCCTGCCGAACTGACAAAAGAAGTTACGTCAAAACTATCAATTCCTACCATAGGTATAGGAGCGGGACCTCATGCCGACGGACAAGTTTTGGTGGTACATGATATGCTTGGAATAAATAAAAATTTCTCTCCTAAATTCTTACGCCGTTATGCAGATTTACATTCTGTAATGACTCAAGCCGTTCAGAATTATATCAAAGATGTGAAGACTTCTGATTTTCCGAATGAGAACGAAAGTTATTAGAGCGTGATCTCTGTTGCAGAGTATAGCTGATCTATTAAATATTATAATATCTATAAAAGGAGTTGAGAATAAATGAAGGTTTGTATTGCAGAAAAACCAAGTGTTGCAAGAGAGATAGCAAATATTTTAGGAGCGAATGCTCGTAAAGACGGTTATTTTGAGGGCAATGGCTATCAGGTGACATGGACCTTCGGACACTTCTGTACGCTCAAAGAGCCTCACGAATATACCCAGGAGTGGAAAAAATGGTCTCTATTCGTATTGCCAATGATTCCTCCTCGTTTTGGTATAAAGGTTATTGATAATGATGGTGTTAAGAAGCAATTCTCGGTTATTGAAACCTTAATCTCCCGAGCTGCTGAGGTTATAAACTGTGGAGATGCTGGACAGGAAGGAGAACTAATTCAACGTTGGGTATTGCAAAAAGCTCAATGCAAAGTTCCTGTAAAACGTTTATGGATATCATCATTAACAGAAGATTCTATACGCGAAGGGTTTAATAATCTTAAAGAAGAGCAGGTCTTCGATAAGCTTTATGAAGCCGGATTGTCCAGAGCAATAGGCGATTGGCTGTTAGGTATGAATGCAACCCGGTTATATACTGTAAAGTATGGACAAAATAGATCTGTACTGTCTATCGGACGAGTGCAAACACCTACATTGGCACTAATTGTCAACCGTCAGCTTGAGATTGAGAACTTTAAGCCTGAGCCTTACTGGGAGTTAAAAACAGTTTATAGAGAAACAACATTTTCTGCAACTAAAGGACGGTTTCTGGTAAAAGAAGAAGGTGAAAAGTTTCTTGAAGAAATAAAGCAAGCTGATTTTGAAGTAACGGACGTCTCCGTAAAGAAAGGAGAGGAGGCACCTCCACGCTTGTTTGACCTTACTGCTCTACAGGTGGAATGCAATAAAAAGTATGCATTCTCGGCAGAAGATACATTAAAGACGATACAGTCGTTGTATGAAAAGAAACTGGTGACATATCCTCGTGTTGATACTACATTCCTTAGTGATGATATTTATCCTAAAATTCCAGCTATCCTACGTGGAATAAGTGGCTATGAAGAGCTTGTGAAACCTTTATTGGCAGCAGCAAAGATTCCGAAATCAAAAAAGGTTTTTGATAACAGCAAAGTCACCGATCACCACGCTATTATACCTACAGGTGTAAGGGCGAATGCTATAGCAGGTAACGAACAAAAGGTTTATGATCTTATAACAAGGCGTTTTATTTCAGCTTTTTATCCAAATTGTAAAATAGCAACAACGACCGTGCTGGGTGAAGTAAATAAAATAGAATTTAAGGTAACGGGCAAACAAATTCTGGAACCCGGCTGGCGAGTAGTATTTGAAAAGCAAGCAGAAAATCAGGATGAAAAAGAAGAGGATGCCGATGATAACATACTGCCTGCTTTTGAAAAAGGAGAATCGGGACCTCATATCCCAGCCTTGAACGAAAAGTGGACTCAGCCACCTAAATATTATACCGAAGCAACTTTATTGCGGGCGATGGAAACGGCCGGAAAACTTGTTGATGATGACGAGTTACGTGATGCCCTAAAAGAGAATGGTATAGGTCGTCCTTCTACACGGGCAGCAATAATAGAAACTCTGTTTAAACGGAATTATATCCGCAAGGAACGAAAGAATCTGTATGCTACTCAAACAGGGGTTGAGCTTATTGGTACAATCAAAGAGGAGCTGCTCAAATCAGCCGAACTGACGGGAATCTGGGAAAAAAAGTTGCGCCAGATAGAACGAAGCGAGTACGATCCTCGTCAGTTTATTGATGAGCTGAAGCAAATGCTAATCGAAATTGTCGCTAATGTGAAAAATGATTGGGGAACGACTATTACAATACAAGAAGGCGTAAAAGAAGAGGAAAAATCGACAAAGAAACTTGCGAAAGAGAAGAAAAGCGCTGAGAAAAAAACAACGCCAAAGCCTAAGAAAGAAAAGAAGACCGAGCCAAAAAATAGCGAGCCTCTATCTTGTCCGTTGTGCAAAGTCGGTAAAATATTGAAAGGGAAAACTGCTTACGGATGTTCTGAGTGGAAACAGGGCTGTGTCTTCCGTTTGACCTTTGATGAAGTTGGTGATAATTTGGTCGATAATGAGCTAAAAGCAATATTTGAAATGAAATATAAGTCTTAGCAATTATTTTAAACAACCTAATTTATATAAAAGGAAAAGAGCTATCAGTGATTGATAGCTCTTATTTTTACCTTAAGTTTTAATTACTTTTTCTTATCTGCAGCAGCTTTGTCTTTGCAACAAGCTTTTTTCTCTCCGTCTTTTGTACAAGCTTTTTTGTCGGCAGCAGCTTTGTCTTTACAGCATGCTTTATTTTCTCCGTCCTTAGTACATTCTGTTTTAGACTTAGGACAATCTTTTTTAGGTGCTTTATCTTGAGCCATTACACTTGTTGATGCAATTAAGGCTAAACACATAATTGCCGACATGATCATTTTTTTCATACTTTGTACGCTATTAAGTGAATATTAATATTTGGTTTAGGTGCAAATATAATAGCAAATCAAATAGGATTTAATTAACTAAAGTTAAATTTGATAATCAAATACAGTAACTATTCCTAATTAATATTCAAATCGGCCAAATTCACTATCAATAAGCAGTTCTGTCTTGTCCGACTTCTCAACGTATCCCACAATTTGAGCATCAATGCCGAAAGATTTTGATATATCGATTACTGCCTCTGCGTATTCCGAAGGTAAGTATATTTCCATACGATGTCCCATATTGAATACTTTATACATTTCTTTCCAGTCGGTTCCCGATTGTTCTTGTATTAGTTTAAACAAAGGAGGTATAGGGAACAAGTTGTTCTTTGTTATCTTTACTTTATCTACAAAGTGGAGAACCTTTGTTTGTGCTCCTCCCGAACAGTGTACCATACCATGTATTACCGGGCGTAATTTATCTAGTATCTGTTTTATAACAGGCGCATAAGTACGAGTAGGAGATAGAACCAACTTACCGGCATCAATTCCTAATCCTTCGATCATATCCGTTAGCTTCATATTACCTGAATAAACCAAATTGGACGGAATAGACGAATCGTAGCTTTCAGGATATTTGGTTGCTAAATAATTAGCAAATACGTCATGGCGGGCAGATGTTAATCCGTTGCTACCCATACCGCCATTATACTCTTTTTCGTATGTGGCTTGTCCGTATGAAGATAGCCCTACAATCACATCGCCGTCCTGTATATTATCGTTAGATATTACATCCGATTTTTTCATACGGCAGGTAACCGTACTGTCTACTATTATTGTACGTACTAGGTCGCCTACATCGGCAGTTTCGCCTCCGGTAGGATATATATTTACTCCTAGTGACGATAATTCATCACAAAGATCATTTGTTCCCTGTATAATGGCAGAGATCACTTCACCCGGAATCAGCATCTTATTACGTCCTATAGTAGACGACAATAGAATGTTGTCTGTCGCTCCTACACACAGCAGGTCGTCTATATTCATTATCAATGCATCTTGTGCAATACCTTTCCAAACCGACAGGTCTCCGGTTTCTTTCCAATACATATAGGCTAACGAAGATTTTGTCCCTGCTCCGTCGGCATGCATAATATTGCAGTATTCGGCATTGCCACCCAATATGTCGGGGATTATTTTACAAAAAGCCTTAGGGAATATTCCTTTATCGATGTTTTTTATAGCATTATGTACATCTTCTTTCGATGCTGAAACGCCACGCTGGTTGTATCGTTGGTCACTCATTATTATATGAATATATTTAAGCTGCAAAGTTAATAAAATAGAGGTAATATCGAAATAAGAAATACAGTTCTAATTTCTCGAATCTTGCAATACTATATATAACTCTTTTTTAGGCGAGAATTGTGTGAAAAAATGATGAGAAATAAAGGGCATACTTGCATGTAAATTTTATCTTTGTTGGAATAATTAAAAAAGACTTTAATGCAAGAAGAAATATTTCCCCTAGTAGATGAACAAGGCAGTGTGATTGGGCAGGCATCACGTAGTGTCTGTCATGATGGTTCAAAGTTGTTACACCCTGTAATTCATCTCCACATCTTTAACCCTAAAGGTGAATTGTATTTACAGAAACGTTCTGCAATAAAAGATGTACAGCCCAACAGATGGGATTCTTCGGTAGCGGGGCATATAGATTTGAACGAAACACCCGAAAATGCAGCATTGCGCGAGGCTTCTGAAGAGTTAAATATATCGGATATTATACCTCGCTATATAACCAAATATATAATAGAGACAGATCGTGAACGTGAATTAAGCTATTGTTATTACGCTATATATGATGGCGACTTTACGCTAAATACAGAAGAGCTTGCCGACGGACGCTTTTGGACGATTGATGAGATACAAAAAGAATTAGGTAAAGATGTGTTTACCTTAAATTTTGAATCTGACTTCAGGTTATTTCTGTACAAAGGCTCTCAAAATATAGTTCAACAGTAGTTCTATATTTAGTTGATATATTCGATGACTTGTTTTAGATCTGAAAAATCTGAAATTATAAAATCGGCTTTATCTTGAAGTTCATTTTCGGGAATTGTAGTGGAAACACCTACAACACGCATTCCGGCATCTTTGCCTGCTCGTATTCCATGAAAAGAATCTTCGAATACAACACATTCTGAGGGAGATACATTTAGGTCTTCAGCAGCTAACAGATAGCATGCCGGATTGGGCTTTCCTTTGGTTATGCGTGCTGCTGTAACCTCGGTATCGAATGTCTCGGATAGGTTTAATATATTCAAAGCACGCTTCATTTTGAAGTCCTGCGAACTGGTTACCAATCCTATTTTATAGTTATTGTTTTTCAGATACTCAATAAATTCCATGACTCCGTCTACCAATGGGAAATCCATTTGCAATTCGAATTCTCCTAATTCTTTCTCTACAGTTTTTACTTCTTCTTTGGGTAAGTGGCTAAAATAGTTTTTTAGTATATCGGGACTAGTTGTTCCTTTTACTTTCAAAGCAAAATTTTCGATACCCAAATTATATTTTTCGCCTAAAGCATCAATGTATATATCATATTGAGGCTCGGTGTTAGCTATTACTCCATCAAAGTCAAACAGTACAGTTGTTATTTTTGTCATATTTCAATATTATTTCTTCTTTTCCGCTGCAAAGGTAAGGTTTTAAATCGTTATTAACAATTAGCGTTTGATTTGTAAAGAGTTAGTATATTTTTTAGCTTAAAATATCTATTATAAAGTACTGTTGCGATTGAAATCTAAATTCATTATATCGCCTATTACTTGCAAAATGTATAGCAGAAAGGTAACAGTAATAATTGTATAGTAAAAGTGTTACTTTTGTCACCTTTTGTTGTGTAATTTGTTGGTATATATTATGTTATCTGGTATTTTGAATTGTCACTTTTTTACCATTATATCAAGAATATGGGAAAAGTTGAAACTAAAATATAATTAATGGTTATTTGCTAAAGAATCGGCGTTGTAAAAAGCCTCTTTATTTATTTTATTTATATTTTTGTATATTTGATTGTTTAAGATGAGAAGAATATTCCTGATAGGATATATGGGCGCTGGCAAAACAACAGCAGGGAGGGAGCTTGCAAAAGAGCTCAATCTTGAATTTGTTGATTTAGACCACTTCATACAGGCTCGTTATCAAAAAACAGTAGGACAGATTTTTGCAGATGTTGGAGAAAGCGAATTTCGCAATATTGAAAAGAGCGTTCTGAAAGAAGTTGGTGAGTTCGAAGATGTGGTGATATCTACAGGTGGAGGCACACCTTGCTTTTTTGATAATATAGAGTATATGAATCAAGTAGGTACAACCGTTTATTTGAAAGCATCGGCTGATGTGCTGGCCTCTAGATTGAATGATTGTAAAGATAAACGCCCTTTGATAAAGGATAAAAATGAGGAGGAACTTCTAAGGTTTGTAACAGATACCCTAGAGAAAAGAGAGCCTTTTTATTCCAAAGCTAAAATTATATATGAAACTGAGGTGTTGGTCACTCGTGAAGATGTAAATGAGTATGTTCGGAAATTAATTAAATTATTATGAACTTAAGTCTGATTCGTTTTTTAGCAGGTATTACTTTATTATCCTGTATTATTTCACTCTCTGCCCAAGAAAAGCAATATAGTTTCAATAAAGATAAATCGAAATTGACTCTCATTGTTGAAAAAGAAAACACAAAATTATTAGTAGTAAAAAATAATGTAAAAAGAAGAGGCCTTCCGCTCAAAGAGGCTAAGATTTATACATTAGATATCGCTTCCGACACAGTTGGTACATGGTCGGTATTGCCTACAAAAGAAAATGTTTGGAAATTGTCTTTCGATATACCTGAAGCTAAAGGGTTTTATATAGGATTCGATGATTTCTATTTGCCGGAAGGATCTCAATTATATGTATATGAAAAAAGCAATGTGAAAGATGCTATTGTATACAAACATGAAGATAATCCCCAAGGCGGAGCTTATTCTATCGAAAATCTGAAAGGTGATAACGTTGTTCTTGAATATGTTGCACCTCAAAATCTAGGAAGTCCCCGATTGCATATATCCGATCTAGGGTATAAATATGTTGATGAACAAGGCGATCCTATCAGTGGCTTTGATAACACATCTAACTCTTGTATGATAAATGTAAATTGTGCAGAAGGCGGTTTTTGGAAGAACCAAAAGAAAGGAGTATTGCAGTTGCGTGTCAAAAGAGGCGGTAGTACTTACCTTTGCACAGGTACGTTGATTAATAACACAAATGAAGATAAAACACCATATGTTTTAACAGCATATCACTGTTTCGAATATTTATCATCCTCTATAATATCCAACACTGAATTCTTTTTTGATTACGAGACGCCCGAATGTGAAACAGAGAATAGGCCCAACTATAAATATCATAAAGGAGCAAAACCATTGGTACTAAACTCAATTGATGATGGTTCTGACGGCGCTTTGCTTAAGTTATCTGAGCCAATTCCCGATACATGGGATGTATATTACAATGGCTGGGATAGAACGAATGATGGCGCAAGCGTAACAGGTGGAGCTGTAATTCATCATCCTCTGGGAGATGTGAAAAAAATCTCTCTATTTAATAAGTCTCTAACTTCGGGAAAATGGGATCCGGACTCTGAAGACGAACCAGATGGTACTCAGTGGATTGTAAATTACTATAAAGGCGCAACAGAGGGTGGTTCTTCGGGAGCTCCTCTCTTTAATCAAAATGGTTATGTGGTAGGGACATTGTCTGGCGGAGAAAGTAATTGTTCAAACCAGGGATTAGCTGATTCTTTTGGTAAATTTTGGTTTCATTGGGATCAGTACTATGATGCAGATCAACATATGTCTAAATATTTAGATCCCAATAATACAGGAGCTACTAAGTTGAAGGGGTTGAGTTCGCTTGGAACCAATGATCCAAATCCTGATCAACAGCCAGAATTCCTCGTGTATTTTAAAGGTGATGCCTTGCGCATATATGCTAAAGATATATTAAAGAAAGTAAGTATTGCAGACTTAAACGGACGAATATTGTATACTAAAACCACAGGTTTTGACTCATCTATATTTGAAGAAACGTTATATGGATGGCGTCCGGGAGTATATATTGTCTCTGTGGATGTTTCGGGAAGATCTACCAAGTCGATAAAAGTAATGAAGTAAAGAAGAAAGATCCAATAAATAAAAATGGCTAAAACCAAAACAGTATATGTTTGTAACAACTGTGGAAATGACTCTCCTAAATGGCTAGGGAAGTGTCCTGTATGTGGAGAGTGGAATACCTATGTCGAAGAGATTGTTAGTAAAGATAGTTCATCGAGAGGGAATCCCAACTTATTTGAAACATCTAAGGCGAAGCCTTTATTATTGAAGGAAGTAGAAACGGGTGAAGAACCCCGTATAGACTTGCACGATGGAGAACTGAACCGTGTGCTTGGAGGAGGGCTTGTTCCCGGCTCGTTGGTATTGATTGGTGGTGAACCGGGTATTGGAAAATCTACACTTGTTTTGCAAACAGTTTTAGGACTAAGGAAAATAAAAACACTATATGTTTCGGGAGAAGAGAGTGCCAGACAATTAAAGCTGCGTGCCGATCGTATAAATTCCAATAGTGAGAACTGTTTTATCGTATGTGAAACAAACCTCGAACAGATATTCGTACATATACAAAATCTGAAACCGGATTTTGTTATCATAGACTCTATACAGACAATCTTCACAGAAACAGTAGAATCGTCTCCGGGTAGTGTATCACAAGTGCGTGAATGTTCGGCGTCGATACTTAAGTTTGCTAAAGAGACAGGAACCCCTGTGGTTCTTATTGGGCATATAAATAAAGAAGGTAGTATTGCCGGACCGAAAGTGCTGGAGCATATTGTAGATACAGTACTGCAATTCGAAGGAGATCAGCATTATATGTATCGGATTTTGCGAAGTATAAAAAATCGTTTCGGAAGTACTGCCGAACTTGGTATTTACGAAATGAGACAGAATGGGCTTCGTGAGGTAAGTAATCCGTCCGAATTGCTGTTAACTCAAAATCACGAAGGGCTGAGTGGTGTTTCTATCGCCGCAGCTATAGAAGGCATACGTCCGTTTCTTATCGAAACTCAGGCTTTGGTAAGTACTGCTGCTTACGGAACCCCCCAACGTTCGGCTACAGGTTTTGATCTGCGTCGGATGAATATGTTACTTGCGGTATTAGAGAAAAGAGCAGGTTTTAAGCTGATACAAAAAGATGTATTCCTTAATATTGCCGGAGGGCTTAGAGTAAATGATCCTGCAATGGATTTGTCTGTAATCAGTGCGGTACTGTCTTCAAGCTTGGATATTGCCATCGAGAAACATATTTGTATGACTGGCGAAGTGGGCTTGTCGGGCGAAATACGTCCCGTAAATCGTATTGAGCAAAGAATATTGGAAGCAGAGAAGCTAGGCTTTTCTAAGATACTTGTTCCTCAAAATAACCTGAAAGGATTTACCTCAAAAGTCAATATTGAGATCGTACAAGTACGAAAAGTAGAAGAAGCTTTTAGGCAATTATTTGGTTAATTAAGAATGAAAAGAAGAATAGACCTAAATACATGGAATAGAAAAGAGCATTTTGAGTTTTTCAAGAAATTTGACGATCCTCTTTTTGGCATGACTGTAAATGTTGCATTTACATCTACTTATAAATCGGCCAAAAAGAAAAGTCAATCATTTTTTTTATACTCTCTTCATCGCATAATGCAGGCAGTGAATTCTACCGAAGAGTTCAAATACAGAATAGAGAATAATGATGTAGTATGTTATGATGTGATACATCCTACATCTACCATAGGACGTGAGGATGGCACTTTTGGATTTTCCTTTATAGAGTACAATCCCGACAGAGATATATTCATCGATAAGGCGACAAAAGTCATTGATAACATAAAAAACATGTCTGGCATTACTCTTACTCAACAAACGGATAGTATAAATGTCATACATTATTCGCCTATGCCCTGGATGCGCTTTACAGACTTGAAACATCCAGCCATGTTTGATAACAGCTTTTCTATCCCTAAAATTTCCACAGGCAAGCTGTTTGATGAAAATGGAGAGCTGATGCTACCCATTTCAATAACAGTGAATCATGCTTTAATGGACGGCTATCATATAGCTCAATTTTTGGAGAGATTAAATGAATTAGAATAAACAGAAATGAAGCTACAAGTTATAGCATTCGATGCAGATGATACGTTATGGGACAATCAATCATTATTTGATGAGGTAGAAATAGATTTTTGTAATATACTTGCAGAATATGGATCTCATACAGAGGTGTCGGAGGCTCTTTATACTGTTGAGATGCAAAATATGGAATGTTATGGGTATGGAGCTAAGGCTTTTACCCTTTCATTAATAGAGACTGCTATAAAAATAAGTCAACACAGGATTACAACAGAAAAGATTAGCAGAATTGTAGAAATGGGTAAATCCCTTCTGGATATGCCAATTCGGTTGTTGGATGGAGTAGTGGATGCATTAGAACAATTAAGCAAAAAATATAAACTGGTAGTTGCTACCAAGGGAGACTTGCTCGATCAGCAACGTAAGCTTGAAAGGTCAGGTATCGCCGGATATTTCGATCATGTGGAAATTATGGCAAATAAAACAGAAATTGAATACAATAAACTAATACTCTCATTGGATACCGAACCCCAACGTATACTAATGGCTGGAAATTCGTTGAAGTCGGATGTCTATCCGGCATTGGCTGTGGGAATGTATGCCGCCTATATTCCATATCATACGATGTGGAAACATGAGCAGACAGAAGAAAATGTAACGAACGAGAGATTTATCAAGGTTGACACCTTCGCTCGACTGGCAGAACTCTTATAATTTGAAAATATGACTTATCAGGAAACAACAGAATATCTTTATAATCAATTGCCTGTTTATCAGAAGGTAGGAGGAAGTGCCTATAAGGAAGGATTGGACAATAGTTTGAGTCTCGATAAATATTTCTCTCATCCTCATACCAGATATAAGACAATACACATTGCCGGAACGAATGGGAAAGGTTCTACTTCGCATCTATTAGCGGCAGTTTTACAACAATCGGGATATAAGGTCGGATTATATACTTCGCCCCATCTCGTGGATTTTAGAGAGCGTATTCGTGTAAACGGTGAGAAAATTCCGGAACAGTATGTTGTCGATTTTGTAGCAAAGCACAGAGAGGCTTACGAGCCTATACAGCCTTCCTTCTTTGAGCTAACGATGATGATGGCTTTTCAGTATTTTGCCGACACAAATGTTGATGTTGCAGTAATAGAGGTCGGACTAGGTGGACGATTGGACAGTACCAATATTATAACACCGATTTTGAGTATAATCACCAACATAAGCTTTGATCATATGCAGTTTTTGGGCAATACACTAGAGAAAATTGCGACTGAAAAAGCAGGTATAATCAAGAAGGATATTCCTGTTATCGTTGGTGAGGCAGACGGTGATGTCCGCAGAGTGTTTGAAGATACTGCTAAGAGAGTAGGAGCCCCTATCGCTTTTGCTGAAGATGAAAAACTGATACATTCAAGTTTGCGTACAGCCAGTGGTTGGTTGTATGATACAAAATACTATCAGCAACTCAAAGGGGAGCTTTCGGGCTATGCTCAGATAAAAAATACGGCAACAGTATTGTGTGCTATACGTGAACTTCAAAAGCAGGGTTATGTAATACCGTCAAAGGCTGTATATAATGGCTTTGCCTATGTGAACGAATATACAGGACTAATGGGTCGTTGGCAAATATTGCAAGACTATAATCCAAAAATTGTTTGTGATACAGGACATAATGAAGCCGGAATGAAGTATATATCAGAACAGCTTGTGAATGAGCGTTATGATACATTACATATTATTTTGGGGATGGTAAATGATAAGGACATCTCATCTGTATTATCCTTACTCCCTAAAAAGGCTATTTATTACTTTACGAAAGCATCTGTACCTCGGTCGATGAATGAACGAAGCTTGCAAGAATTAGCAATGAAAAAGGGGCTGACAGGATATTCGTATCCTACGGTAAAAGAAGCTATTCGCGCAGCAAAAGATTGGGCTGTACCAAGTGATTTTATATTTATAGGAGGAAGCAATTTTGTTGTAGCTGATGCTCTTATCGAATTCGGCTATGAGTAGAAGTAATGTAGTTTATTAATTCTTTTGTTCTTTCTTTACTTTAGTATGTTGTGGTTTTAGTGCGTCGAGTATAGTATTATCATATTCATATATATCGTCAGCATAATACAGCATATCGTCGTCAGGATACATATAGACTGTATAATAATCTATGAATAAAGATATCTTGTCTTTAGGATTAAGAATATCCGGTAGCTTTTTTAATTTGTTTTCCTGTGCGAGCTTCTTTCCTGCCTTTGATATAGGTTGTTTGTCTATACTATAAAATAATCGGTCTTTGTATATTTCATCTGATGTTGTAGACATACAAAAGAAGGCCAGATCGAAAGGTTTTTGTACTCTGACACATCCATGGCTTACGGCTCTGTTTTTTCGCCCGAATGCCGCTTTAGATGGAGTGTCGTGTAGATATACCGAAAATGCGTTGTTGAACATGAATTTTACTAAGCCAAGAGCATTACTTTCGCCGGGACTTTGACGAATTGTATATGAGAACTTAGAAGGGTCAACCTCTTTCCAGTTAATAGTCGTAATATCTACTTCTTTACCGTTTTTATACAGTTTCATGTTGTGACGCTTAATGTATGTAGGGTCTTTTTTCTGTAATATTGCTACTTCTTTCTGCGCTATACTTGTTGGTACGTTCCATATAGGATTCAGATTCAAGTAGCTGATATCGCTTTGCAATAGCGGTGTTTTGTTAGTTGCAGTGCCCACACAAACTCTCATAATCAGGGGAAGACTGTCTTGCTCCGTTGCGGTAAGATATGCTGATGCTACATTTACCTCGATATGCTTGTTATGTTTTGTTTTTGTTCTTTTCCAACGATAGCGCTCCATATTTGCGCGTAGTTTCTTTAAATAATAATCTAGAGGCCTATTCAGTGCATCTATAGTAAGCTTGCCTACTTCTTTTTCTTCCGGATATGAATTCTTTTTCCGGAACGTATTTATTGCCTCTAGCAGATTTTCGTCCAGGATCATATCTGAAGAATCATCTCCGATAGAATCGTTTTCTGCGATGACATATTCTCCTGTCAGAGCTAGTCTTTGTGCAATTTCAGATATATGTTTATTCTTGTCTCCTAACTTATAAGTAGCTGTATTTGTTATCGTTTTAAAGCCTTGCTCTTTTTTCTGACTCAGATCTTGATATTCTTTTTGGAGTTTTAGATAAATCGGGTCTGTAGGAACCGAATTAATGACACTAGAGATCGGATCTTCTTTCAACTCCTTGTATATCTCTTCGTAGAAAGTAGAGTCGGGGGTTAATACTGATATATCATAATCTTTTTTATACAATCTTTTTGGGTTGACGAAACCGTATTTCATCCCCTTGATGTATTTCACGGCAGACAGAGTAGATGTCAGCTCCAAATCAACCATCTTCTTATACAGATCATCAAGGCTATACAGACCCGCATCTATAGAGTCTGTTACAGACTCTATTATATTTGTAGAGAAGTATTCAGCCGATAACCCATGTTTATCACTTTCTTTCAGAACAGAAACAAAGTCCTTTATTCTCGCTACGTCTAATGTATCATGTGACCAAACAGGATGATATACATCTTCGGTATAAAATGGCAGTAATAGAGAATCTTTTAAGATAAGATCATATATAGTTTCTTTTATTTTCTGGGGATTATAATCAGGGTATAGTCGTGCAAATTTAGACTTAGCTATCTCTTTATTTTTTGATTCGCTAAGCTTTGTAGTTTCCTTTTCTTTACAGTCTGTGAAGCTAAAAATTAAGAATGCTAAGACTAAAGAAATGGATAATATTTTTTTCATAAAAGTAAAGTTGATCAAGTACAAGTGTTTTTATAGAGACAAAATTATACAAAAACTATGAAGGCGCAAAGATGTTAAGATATCTGATTTTGTTGTGGTTATCTCAGAAAAATAGCATCAGCAACAATTGTGTAAAAACGATTCGAGCAAACATGGATACCGGATACACCGTAGCATAAGCGACGGCAGGCTCATCTCCATCGATAGTAGAATTGACATAGTTTAAAGCCATCGGGTTTGCCATACTGCCACAAAGCATTCCTACATTTCGAGCAAAGTCGACCTTGTATATTTTCATTGCTATCAGTGCAACTATAAGTACAGGCACAACTGTGAGTATAAATCCAAATCCAATCCATATCAATCCTTCTGTTTGAAATACTGTTTCGAAGAAATGCTCTCCGGCTCCTATACCCAAGCAAGCCAGATATACAGTCAGCCCAAACTGTCGCATCAGTAAATTTGCACTTTGCGTTGTATAAGTTGTGATATGGAATCGAGGGCCAAATGAGCCCATCAAAATTCCTACAATAATAGGACCGCCGGCAATCCCTAGCCTGATCGGAAAATCCATTCCGGGAAAAGGTATAGGTAAGGCTCCTAGTATAAGTCCTAATGCAATGCCAAGAAATATCGCTATCAGATTTGGTGTGTTCAGTCGTTTCTCTTCATCACCAAGTATTTTAGCAACATTATCTATCGATGCTTTTTCTCCTACTACAGTAAGCTTATCTCCAATTTGTAGCATAAGATCCGAAGAAGCCAGTAGGTCTATACCTGCACGGTTGATACGTGTTATGTTTATTCCATAATTATTGCGTAGTTTCAGACTTCCGAGTTTTTCTCCATTTATTTTGCTATTGGTGATGATTATTCTTCGCGATACTAATTGACTATTGTCTATATGGTTCCAGTCTATATCTTCTTTATTCCAGTCGACGTTTTCTTGTTCTCCAAATAGAACTTTGATATGCTCTACATCGCTCTTTTTAGATATAATAAGCAAATGGTCGTTATGTCTTAAGATACTTTCAGAAGTAGGAATCGTAACTATACCATCGTGCCAAATACGTGAAATGACGAAATGTTTAGCCGTTAACTTCATTATGTCAAGTATCGATTTACCTTCTATCGCGGGATTAGTTATATGAAACTCACCTACGTGCATTTCATTTTCTTTCTTTTCTGATAGCTTTGCAAATTCATCGTTTGGAACAAAGCACTTTCTAAGAAATATTATAGCCAAAATAACTCCCACTACTCCTAATGGATAGGCAATGGCTGTAGCTAAAGCCATGTCGGCTATTACCCTCTGATTTCCACTGATTTGCTGTAATGCCTGCTGAGCCGCACCAAGAGCCGGTGTATTTGTAGTAGCACCACATAATATTCCTACCATATTAGGAAGGGATATGTCACTCGCATAGCTGAATATAACGGTGAGGATTAGTCCTAGAAATACAACACCCAAGGCAAGCATATTCATCCGTAATCCTCCAGCCCTTAAAGATGAAAAGAATCCCGGACCTACTTGCAATCCCAATGCATATACAAAAAGGATAAGTCCAAAATTCTGAGCAAAGTTGAGCATGTCTTTATTAAGGTCGAAATTGAAGTGACCAATAACGATGCCTACAAAGAACACAAAAGTAATACCAAGGGAGATATTGAGGAGTTTTAGTTTTCCTAGTTGTAGTCCAACAGCAGAAACTATAGATATAATTATAATTGATAGAACCGATGGTGATTCTATTATGGTTTTCATAAACCAATCCATACAATTTACTACTTAGAAATGGACTGCAAAGGTAAAACATTTAATGTGAAAGAGCCAATATCCGCATGTGAAAAATAAAAAGAGAGAAGAATATATATTTTCCGTCTCTCGTTATTCAATTATAGAAGCTGTTAATGATGATTTGCGGATTTCCTATTTCTTACAAATGTTTGTGAATATACACCACTTACAAGCTTCTCCGGTAGGGGTTTGCGTAAATGATGTCTCAGGGTCGAATATTTCATCGAGGCACGTATCGAAGTACTCTTTGAATTCTTCTCTATACATTGAGAAGTCTGTTATATTGTCATCGTTGCGTCCCGATTTATTGATTACTCCCGGCTCAAATTTAGCATCGAATAAATTTCGGAGATAGTATATGCCCGGTTCTATTATTTTATTCGGATACTTTTGCATATAAAGATGTGAATACATAAATACTTGCATCACTGCTTTAGGGCGATCTTTAAGTTCCTTATCAAAAAGATCTTTCATTTCTTTATATCGTAATACTCCTTTTCCTGTCTTATAATCGATAATGCGGGTATGGCCTCTGACTTCATCTACACGGTCGATAAATCCTTTTAAGGATACAGTTTTTCCCGATGGTAGAGTATATTCCATTTTTATTCTCTCTTCTGAGTCTACATAGATAAAAGGTGTCAGTCCTGCATCAGTAAGTAGAACCTGCTTGATATATTTCCGCAGTACTTCTCCGGTCAGATAATTCTGCCCTGTCAATTTTTTTATTTTTTCTGTCTTAAAGTAGTTTTCGGCAAAAGATCGTTCTATATTTTCAGTCAGCAGATTTTCATCCTTTCTGATCTTGTGTAACAAGTCCGCAGTAATCATCTTTCCCTTAAATGGTTCGTACAACCATTCCATTATTGAGTGAAAGATTGTTCCAAACATACTGGCCTCTATCGTCTCCACTACCTCATCCTCTTCTGCCATGTTTTCTACTACAGAGAAATAAAACTGTAGAGGACAATTGAGATACATATTAATTGCACTGGCAGATAGTTGTTTGTCTCCTCCTTCCAAGAACACATTGATCTTTTCCTGTATCTCTGGAGTTTTAGATATTGAAATGGGTAGACTCTCGGTAGAAGAAACTTTATAAACAGTGAGTTTTTCCCTTATATCGAATGAATCTGCGTATAAATGTTTTATCTGTTTAAAATAACGACTTACTTCGCCCGATTGTAATCCTTCGGTACGAGTATCATACAAAAGATAAATTCGTTTAGCTCGGTTTATCAAACGATAAAAGTGATAAGCAAAAATACTGTCCTGATGCTCGTAAGTTGGCAAATCAAATCCTTTTCGAAGATTGTATGGTATAAAAGAACTTGTAGCGCGTTTGAGTGGGAAAATGCCTTCATTCATCGATAAGATAATAAGGTTATCGAAGTCTAAAGCACGAGTTTCGAGCACTCCCATAATTTGTAATCCCGATAACGGCTCTCCCGTGAATGGCACACTGATGTTTACTATCAACTTTTTCAATAATTTGAAATATGTTTCGATATTCATTTCAAAGGAAACGTTTTGCAAAGCATCGTTCATTTTATTGATCGTCTTGTAGTATTCCACAATAAATTCACCCTCAATGTCTACCGAACGGGCACTTATTTGCTCTTCTTCGTTCTCTGTTTCTTTTTGATTATATAAGGATCTCCGTAGTGTTGATAATATGTCTTTTAAATACTCAGGTGCATCGTACCAATTATCTATTATTTTGAATATGAGTATAAATAATGGATGAATTTCTAATTCTTTGACAGATACTATAATTTTATTGTATTGAAGTATATTTTGTCTCAGTATTTTTGCCTCCTCTCCGGCTATATTTGTTATATATCGGTGATTGAGTATAGCCAGTACCGGTTTGTAATAAAAGCCTGCACTATTTTCGGATCTTCTTACATTCTTTTGCAATTCAAAAATGTGTTCCATCAGTCCCGAAACAGAACTATTGTTCAGGCTATACCCCATTGTTATGTTTATCTTGTCTATCTCTTGGGGGATGGAGTAAAGCGTTGGCAATAGAAGATTTTCATCAGGTAGCACCAATGCTGTATTCATAGCTTGATCAGATGATACTATCTGATTTTCGGCCAACAAAGACTTGATGATTGTATGCACATATTTAGCTTGTCCTATGGAAGACGGAATACCAATAGCTTCGACAGTCGGTTGATCAAAGCTTAATTCCTCGGGTTGTAATAATAGCTGAGATGGAAATTGTACCTTATTTTTATCCATAGAAAAAGATGCTTTGTTTTGAGGATCGCGCACCAAAGGAGATGAGTAATCCCAATAAAAATCGGCAATGCCTTTTTTATGGAGGTAACTAAGCAGTTTCTCTTCGGATTTGCTATGTCCGTTTAGCCCTATAAATATTATTTTTTCGTATGGAAGTTCATAATCCGGATTCTTCGAAAAAGAATCTATTACATCTCTGAAAATCATTCCTTCATAGGCTTGATTTTTTTCTGCAAGTTGGTGTTTTAGAGAAGAGTATAGCTGAAAGAGAACTTCCCACATTTCAAGGAAGTCTTTCTTTTTGTCATTTTCTCCTACAGGCAAAAAATTTGACCAGAAACGTCGTATAACTTCTATCTGTGTTTCGGATAAGTATGAGAATCCGGCATCGATATCTTTTAAATCTTTTATATTTCTGAACAGCTGCTGTGCATCAACCAAATACTTATCAATGTCGTCAAAATCATTGAGCAGCATTTCTCCCCAATATAGAAATTCATCGAATGTTTCGTTGGTTTTACCTACCTGTTTGTATATATTGAACAACATGAAGAGCATCTCAATGCGATCTGCTTTTTTATATGGACTTAGTTGTTCGAACAAGTCTGCTATTGTCAGTATTTGGGGCGAAAAAATAGGCTTATCCGCTATCTGCGATAAGTAATGTTGGAAAAAGACTCCGGCTCTACGGTTCGGAAAAACAAAAGTATAACGACTTATATTTTGTCCATTGGCCTTATAGTATGCTTGAGCGACATTGTATAGAAAAGGAATCATTTTTTTCGAAAGTAGGTAAATCAACTACATGCAAAAATACGAATTTAAGGCATTGGCTGTATTATTTTCTTTAAAAGATTACCGGGCAAGTTTCTTCTTTTCGATAAAGTAGTTTGTAACGAAAAAGATTTCTTACATAACTATCAAGGTTGCAGCTCCTGTAAAAGAAAGGGATGCATTTAGTATGCACCCCTTGTCAATTTGGTTAAATGTTTAATTTTTTATAATCTTACAAGACTCAATGATTTTTTTGCATGAAATAAGCTTTACTATTATTATACCATACCTCAAATCCTTTTGATTTTAGCAAATCCATGATTGGCACGGGTTTGAATGGTGCAGTTAATTCCATAATCTGATTGTTTTGCAATTCCTTTGATAACCGGATAATCTCTTGCATGGGGTTTTCTCCCGACTCTATAATAGGACGAGCATCAAATCTGATCGTGATATTGCTTGTCTCAAACCATGCCGGCTTATCTTTCTGTTCATGCTCTATATCTATTGATTCATTACTGCTATCAATAGGTAACCCGGCAGCTTGGCGCAGTGTTTCAAGAAGTAGGATAGGGGAGACGCCTGCAACTTTTGCTGCCTGCTGCAATGTTGTAACCTTTGCCACAGTACGGCGCAAAATAGGATTCCGCAGTTTAGAGAATGCAGGAGAAAGCTCCAATAGCGTATTCTCTAATTGAGGATATTCATCCAGCAAATCTGAAACCTTTATATGTAGATTAATATCCATGACTCTTTATTTTGAATAAGAAAGTAATCTCTGATCTCCTTCCAGTTTTCGCAAGTCGGTTATATCCTGAGTAATTTCTATCACGCCTAAATATTCTCCATCCTGTCCCCTGAGAGCGGTATAATCTATATGCACAAAGCGTCCTTTGAAGTTAGATATCCAAAATGCAGCTTTGTTTTCTTTGCCGGTTTTGAAGTCATCAATGATTTGTTCTACGATATGAACACTATGTGGAGGATGGCACATACGTACATCACGCCCGATAATAGAGCGATTTCTTTCAAATACACGATTAGGACTATGAGAAAAGAACTTTACTTTATCATCTTTATCAACAAATGTGATATCTACCGAAAGAGTAACAAAGAGAGCTTCTAACTCCTTTATATCGATGCTGCCTGAAGATAGCTTAATTGCATTACCCGGCATAAAGATTGCTTCTTCTTGCTTTACAAGTTCGGGGTTCCACTCTACGCTTGGATCATAAAGGCAAAAACCGTATATAGTAGTTTCCTTATGTATTTGATACCAATTTTCGTCAGTGAGTGTATCCAAGCACATTGGCAATAGAATTTGTTCTTCTTTCATTATCATGCCTTCTATTGCATCGATGGCAGGTTGCAAAACTAAAGAGCACACTGTTTCCAGCTCTTCTCGTGTCAGTTCGCTTTTGAGAGCTTCATGAGCGGCTTTCAATAATTCCCGGGTTTCATCATGTTTTCCCCACATCACCTTCGGTGGACCTGTAATTCCTGCCTTCTCCAGAAATGGAAACAATAGATACTCTTTGCGCAAATAGTGTTTATCTACATCCGATAGTTGATTAAAGAGGCTTCGCAATCCCATCGTATAATCTGCAATGTCACTATCTTTCAAGTTTTTCAATACATCGAACATCCCATAAGTCAGGTCGATTCGCTTTTCCAATTCTCTGTTTTCTTTGATAAAAGTATCTACAGGATGTCCATCAGGTACACCTTTGGCGGTTGATGTATCTATACTTCCGTCGAGTACAGCCGTGTGTATATCACAGAGACGTAATATATCTTCTTCGGGAAGACCTTCAGCTATCAATTCCTGCTCTACCTCTACTACCTCATTGTATGGAACCGAGTGCAGTAAATTTATCATACGGCTTTTCACTTGTTCGGGAGCTTCGCCGTTATGCAATTGCAGAATAAGATGTTTAAGTAACTCTTTTCTTTTTTCGGAATTATTGATTAGCTCGCTCATCGTTTATTCTTTTACCATGGTTAATAACATCTTAAAAGACTCCACTGCTTGAAGTGCATGGGTTATGTTAGCCGGCATTATAATAATCTCACCTGCCTTTACCCTGTAAGGTTCGCCATTTATGCGAATCTCAGCTTCACCATCCAGTACTTGTACAAGCGCATCGAAAGGTGCTGTATGCTCGCTAAGTCCTTGTCCCTTGTCGAAGGAAAATAATGTAACATTTCCTGCTCGGTTTTTAAGTATTTGTTTGCTTACTATTCCTCCTGTGGAATAATCGATTTGCCCCGCAATATTGAATACGGTTGCTTTAGCGAATGTATTTGTTTCCATTTTTAATGTTTTATGTAATTATGTGCTGACATTATGAAGCAAGAAACATCTTCATATCTTCGTCAGGTGTGGTAATAGAGCCAATACCAAAATTATCAACCAGCATTTTTGCCACGTTAGGCGATAAGAATGCAGGGAGTGTTGGCCCTAAGTGAATATTTTTTACACCGAGTGATAACAATGCAAGAAGAACGATAACAGCCTTTTGCTCGTACCATGCAATGTTGTATGCAATCGGTAATTCATTAATGTCATTTAGTTCAAAAACTTCTTTAAGTTTCAGCGCAATCAAAGCGAGAGAGTAACTGTCGTTACATTGTCCGGCATCGAGAACACGAGGAATACCACCTATATCGCCTAGAGGCAATTTGTTGTAGCGATACTTAGCACAACCGGCAGTAAGGATAACTGTATCTTTAGGTAGATTTTCTGCAAATTCAGTATAATAGTTACGTCCTTTCATACGACCATCGCAGCCTGCCATTACAAAGAACTTGCGTATAGCTCCTGTTTTTACAGCGTCAACTACCTTATCAGCAAGTGCGAATACCTGTGCGTGAGCAAATCCTCCGATAATTTCTCCCGACTCTATTTCAGTAGGAGCCTTGCATTGTTTTGCATGCTCTATCAATTTTGAAAAATCTTTAGGCTGCCCGTCTTTTCTATCTTCTATATGTTGGAAGCCGGTAAACCCTGATGCACCGGTAGTATATACCTTATCTGCGTAGGTTGAAGTAGATCGTGGAGGTACAATACAGTTAGTTGTAAATAGTATTACACCATTAAATGATTCAAAGTCTTCGTTCTGACGCCACCAAGCACTACCATAGTTGCCTACAAAATGGCTATATTTCTTAAATGCAGGGTAGTAATGTGCCGGAAGCATTTCGCTGTGTGTGTACACATCTACACCTGTCCCTTCTGTTTGTTCTAATAGGTCTTGCATATCACGCAAGTCGTGACCAGAGATAAGAATTCCCGGATTATTGCGAACCCCGATATTTACTTTGGTAATTTCAGGATTTCCGTATGTAGAAGTATTAGCCTTATCAAGTAAAGCCATCGTTTTTACACCATATTCACCACACTTAAGCACAAGAGCTGTAAGCTCGTCTCCACTCAATTCTTGGGTTGTTGCAACTAAAGCTTCTTGCATGAAAGAATGGATGTCATCATCCTCATATCCCAGATTTGATGCATGTTCAGCGTAAGCAGCCATACCTTTGATTCCATAGATAAGAAGTTCACGCAACGAGCGTATATCTTCATTTTTAGTTTCAAGGATTCCTACATTTCCAGCCTTTACTTCCATTTCTTTTACGCTTTCGGTAGTCCAAGTGATACAGTCACAATCTAGGTTGGGAGTAGTGTTGCCTCCTTTAGCTTTTAATTCGAGTAAAAGTTCGTCTCGCAGATTTATAGCTTCACGTACACGTATTACGAAACGCTCTTTGTCGAAGTTTGCATTGGTGATTGTCATAAATAATGACTCCATTACAAAGCGGTTTGTATAAGCGGGTATTTCTACACCTGCTTTACGTAATTCTACTGTACTGTATGAGATTCCTTTGAGAAGAAACATTAACAAGTCTTGAAGATTAGCAACCTCCGAAGTTTTTCCACAAACACCTTTTACCGTACAGCCTGTATTGTGAGCTGTTTCCTGACACTGATAACAAAACATATTCATATCCTTAGTTTTTTAGTTAATTATTTTTTATAGAATGATTATTCCTATATTTCTGATAAATTGGTTATATAGTAAATTTAACTCCTGATTATTGTGACTAACCTCTTATTTCCTATGCAAACATACGATGGTAGTAAAACTAAAATCGTAACATTTGTTACGACTGTGAATTATTTTTTGTAACTTTGTAAAAAATTACAAGACTATGAACTCTGACTTACTCTTTTTTTGTACAATGTGTCGCGAAAAATCTCAGGAAGAGATTGCTCGACTAAAGTGTACGATAGATCATACTATAAAGCATTATAAAAAAGGAGAATACATTGCCTATCAGGGTGATGTAATTTCGCAGCTATATATGTTATCCAAAGGGAAAGTAAAAACAGAGATCGTTTCCGATTCGGGGCTTACTCTATCAGTAGAAGAAATTTCAGCTCCTTATCCTCTGGCTGCTGCTTTTATTTTTGCGGAAAATAATCGTTTTCCTGTGGATGTGATAGCGCTTGATGATAGTGAAATCTTATTTATAACGAAAGACTCTGTTGAGAAACAAATGGCTAAATGTCCCGGATTTTTGCGAGGATTTATGGCTTTTAATGCCGATCGTGTACAATTCTTGTCCGAAAGGCTCAAAATATTCTCACAAAAAGGAATTAAAGCTAAAATAGCATATTACATTTTGCAGCACGATAAAAACGGATCTTTTGAATTAGGGAAAAGTATCGCATCTCTTGCCGAGTATTTTGGTGTAGAACGTCCTTCACTATCCAGAGCTATTTCAGAAATGGCTGCCAGTGGAATAATAGAATTTGAAGGAGGTAAAGGTAAAATACTAAACTATAATGAAATAAAAGAATTGTTAGGATAGTTGATATCCGAATATCTTTTTGTCTTACTCAATAATAATAGAGAACAGAATTTTCTATTCTATCTATATAACTCTGTATTGTCAATATACATGTACACTCCCTTGTGCGGCCGGTAGGTAATTTACACCAATCCAAGTTATCATCAGTAATATGAATGCGATAGGCAACGCCCAAAGCGCAACTTTATCATATTTACCATACAACCGTATATGTATATACGCGAGATAAGCCATGGACGTAACGAAAGCCCATGTTTCTTTAGGATCCCATGACCAATAATGTCCCCATGCTTCTTTTGCCCATACAGCCCCCATCAGCATTCCTAATACAAGGAACCCAAATCCTACATAAACGATGTTATCTATAAAATTGAATATCTTATCATCAGAATAGCCATTACGGTGTACTTTTCGTAATTGCACAAAAGCTCCGATAGTAGCAGCTCCAAACATAGCGTAAGAAAGAATATAGGATGTGACATGAGGTACAAACCATTCGCTTTGAAGAGCAGGCATCAAATTTTTAGAATGTATTTCGGGCTTAAATAAATTGATAAATACAAAAACCGATGCCACCAATGCAGAGAAAGAAAATAGCCAAGGATACTTCCATCTGCGATAAGCAAGATATCCTACCGAAGACAGAAAGAAAGAATACCATAAGCGAGTTTCACCCATTGTTCTCATTGGCGGACGTTCGATATGTATCCAGAAGCCTGCTATAAATGCAGCAAATACAGCGACGCCACATAGCATTAATATATCTGCTAACCGCTTTTGTGGTCGATACACTATAATTCCGGCAGAAAACCATAGCATCACAGCAGGAAGTGCAAACCATATAAAATTATTCCAATTCATATTCTTATCTTAATACTATTATTCTTTGTTGTTGTCATTCTCACTTCTATGCTTAACCAATCTGCCATTCCAAATTAAAGCGATTGAACCCAGAGCTATAAAAATAAATCCGATGTATACGGGTATAACCCAAGGATCGTATACAAGTTCCATGCTACTGTATGAAGATAAGCGTCTGGCCTGATTATCGTATCCATATTGATAGATTGTCCAGCTTCCTATACGCATTGGTTTATTTACTTCTATCGTCCCTTTTTTTATTGTGCCGTCAGGTGTGTATGCTTCTATATCCGACATGAATCGTTTGGGCTCGGGAACGCTCATGACCACGCACAGTTGTTCATCGAGGGGAAGAGTCATATAAAGTTGTGCCTGATTTCCTCCACATATCCATCCGGTGGTATCTTTTCCTTGAGATACATTGAATGCCCGTATTTTGGCTGCCGGAGTTGCTCCGGGCATAGGCACTTCCCGATAGGTACTATCGCTGTTGCGTACTGCCTGATGGATATATTCTTTCAATTCAATTTTCCATCCATTAAGCTGCCCCTCAGGTATCTCTGTATCTATCTGATAATAGTCCGGCTTGTCTTCGGGTAGAGGTTTGCCACTTTTACGATCGATAATGGTTAGTTTGGGCGGATATTCCTCCATATCAAAATCGTTGAGTTGTATGGCGATGGGTAATTCCTTTACGTTTTCATCTTCATCATAAACTCTCCACTCTACCTCTCCTTCACGTACGTGCATTAGATAACGTTCAATATCAGCATGTCCCAGTCCTGCTGCTAAAAGTGTGATCCATAGTCCGATATGATTCAAGTAAAATGCGTAGTCCTTCTTGCGAAAATTAGACAAACGACGAACGATAAGACAGCCAAGTGATAGTAGGGTGATAAAGTAAATGAGTATGAAAGCCCATGAACTTGTCATACTGTCGAAACCCAGACGTGAAAATATGTTTTCCGAAACTTCGTCCGTATGGCTTGTCGTTTGTGGAGTAAGCCCCATAATAATCGTAAGAATGAGTAATGCTGAGATTAAGCAGACTGATGAGGGAATACCACTAAACCATAGAATGAAATGGCTCTTGCGCACAAAAAGCGAAAGAATACATAAAATTAGTATAATAGCTCCAATCAAGAGATTGGAAGGGAATGCCAATAAATAAAAATTGAAATTACCAATTGTGAGTTGAAGCAGAAATCCGACCAAAAGAATTCCGCATGTAGCTACAATGCTTTCAGGATATCCCCAAGGCTGTTGCCACATTTTTCGATTATTTGTTTTTTCCATCTGTTTATATAGAAGAGAGCTGTTATTTCTTTGTCGAGAATAGTTTAGGTGTTATATTTATGGATACCCATCCCCAATCTTGCCAGCTTTTATGGTATCCGCCTTTCACTACATCCATAGACTTACCTCCAAGCATAAATGAATAGCCTGCCATAAGTTTTACATCAGGCATAATAGACCAATTTACCTGAAAGTCAAACTCAGACCCTAAGCCTTTATCTATTTTTTCATTTGATACAACAACTTCATTTGCAGTCAAGAAGTAATGATAATTCAAAGATAGATCGACTTTCTTCGAGGGCTTGTAGAAAATGGCAAGTTGATTGTCCCATAACCCCGGATTGAGACCATTCACAAATGAAGATGCATAGAAGTAATCCATTGTTCCGTAAAACTTATGATGTGTACCATACAACGGATCAAATGCTTTTTGCTTCGTGTCATCCTGCTTGTTTCCACTCAGATAGTCACTGCCTATGCCCAATGCCCATTTAGTATCTATTTTGAAGCCAGCAAAAAGGCTCCCCATAAAGGCTGATACTTCTTTATTTGACTTATTTTTTCCTGTTTGATAATAAAAAGAACCTTTGATATCCCAACCGTTTGCTATATAAGTCAGATGAGTCCCAAAGGTTTGCATATACTTGTTGGATGAGTCTTCTTCGCTTCCGTATTGAAGTCCCAGATTCATTGCGAGTAATGAGATGCCGAATGGGTTCTCTTTATTTCCATAGTGATACCAAAGTGTTTGCATATTTTTATAAGGCTGTCCTCCCGCTTTATAAAAACTTCCTCCTTTTATTTTTTCATCATTCTGGTTTAAAGCCAGGATCAAATGCAAAGTGCTTATTTTATCAGCATACCCTAACTTTAATACATCATGATAGCGTCCCGAAACGTTCCAATCGAGCCCTCCTAATATACGTTCATCGTCATAAGATAATGCTTGTCTTCCTAATTGGGCAAAGAATCCGTTGTTAAAATTCAATTTAGCCCATGCTTCGTTTAGCATGAAGCGTCCATTCTTATCTATTTGAGGATCTTGCCCCCAAACTCCAACGTGCTGTCCTGATAATTTTAATTCCAGGTTTGAACGTTGAAAGTCCATTGAGATTCGAGCACGGTTGTTAATGAAAGTAGCAGGGCGTTCTCCTTCATTTCTAGGGAACAAGGCTCCATTGCGATATTCTCCGCGTGAGCGTAGTTGCGCCGATATAGAAAATATGTTTTCTTGATCATTCTCTTGCCCTAATAATGCAAGGGGGAGTAATAGCAACCCTATTATGAAAATTTTTCTCATAATTATTATGATTTAAAAAGCGTTTGCAAATGCTATATTAGATGAATGCAGACGCCCTTGAGGTAAGAAAAAATTAGTTCATAGCCAGCTTTCCTTCTGATTTGGCTTTTTCTATCCAAGTAGGAAGTGTTGTTTTAATCCACTTATCTTTGTCTTCACGAAGCTTTTTCATATCCAGTCCGATATATTCCTGAGCTTTAGATTTTGTAGAAATATCGGGCATTTTAACGTCTGCAACTCCAAGAGTAAATAATACTTTTTGTAGTTCCAGTTGAGCCTGTAAGGTACGGTCTAAGCTATGAGCAAGAATTCGTTGAGTTTCTACAGGAGCATGGAAGGATGCACCGTGAGAGGCCACAGCAAAATCCCAACGCCATTGAGCCTGACGAATCAATTTCAAAGACTCTTTCATTTTAGCTTCATCTGCACCATTGTCCCATGCTGCTTTAGCCATTACATGGGCTTTAGCCAGTTCTACTTCTATTCTGTTTCTGATCTCTAATGCCTTATCCTGATATTGATAAACATAATTTTTGAGATTCTCTTCACTATCTCTATGGCATGTTTGACATGTTGATGATACATTTTTAAGCGGACTCATTACCTGATGGTTGGAATACTTTATACCTCCTTCGGACATATATGGCATGTGACAGTCGGCACATGACAATCCACGTTGAGCGTGTGGTCCTAAAAGAAAAATTTCATAGTCAGGATGCTGTGCTTTTAGCATTGGAGCTTTGCTCAGATGATGTACCCAGTCTGTATAATTTGCATTGTCATAATACTCTTCCATCGATTCTACTGTCATACCTCCATCCCAAGGGAAGGTCAGATATTTACCGTCACCCTTAAAGAAATATTCGACATGACATTGAGCACACACCAGAGAACGCATTTCCTGAGGAGTTGCTTTTGTAATATCTTTGCCCTGACGTTCAAAAGCCTCTATCAAAGCCGGACGAGTGACAGTCAGATTCATCGTTTTTGGATCGTGACAATCGGCACAACCTACAGGATTTACAATCTCACTGCCAAACTGACTCCATGAGGCTTTGTAAAAATTCTCTATTCCTACTTCATGCATCATTCGTGGTACATCAGGACTCTTACAAGCCCAGCAAGTAGACGGTTGCATGTCTTTGTGTTCATGATCAGGTGTTCCGGTACGAAGTGTATGCGTCACATCTTCTATCGTATACATATGTCCGCGTGGAGCCGAATAGTCTCTTGAAAATGCATAACCAGCCCAAAGAACAACCATTTCGGGACGGCTTTCGAGTACATCTTCAGACATATTGCCTAAATGCTTACTACGAAAATCCATTTCTTTTGTTTTTTTCCAGGTATCGTATTCACGAGGATAATTGATACCCCATTCTTCACTATTGGTATTAATTCCTGTAATCTCTATCTTTTTATTATTATACAGAGTCGCGATTTCAGCTCTACGTTCTGTAATAGATGCTGCTAAAAGTCCAAGCATAAATACCAAAACCATTACTACCGCAAAAATCCCCCATCCAATGATCGGTTTTCGCCTGATTGCTTCTGCTAATTTCTTTAACATATTGGATCTTATTTTTTATTTTTCATAATATTATTCAACCAATCCGGTACTGCTGACTTTGGTAACGGAACAATCGCGTTCGGTGAAGAAGATAGATTACTCACGACAGTGTGAGGAACTTCCCGATGACAATCCCAGCACGCTTTACCTTCACCTTCTTTTACTTGTGTATAGTTTATCATACCGGTATTCACAAATTCTGTATTCAATTGAGTATGACAGCGAATGCAGTTATCCATGATTACTTTTTTACTGGCATCTCGAGGGCGGATAACCTGAGGTTCAGCATTTAATGTAAATACTGCAGCATGGTAAAGTCCATCCATAGCTTTGAATGCATATTTATTTATGACATTATCATGTGGTACATGGCAATCGTTACAATTGGCCCATTCTCGATGTGCGCTGTGTTGCCATGTTTGATAATAAGGGGTCATAATATGGCAATTGATACAAGCTTCGGGATCATCAGACAGATATGAATGTGCCCGCGACATATAGGCAGTGTATCCGCCAAGTCCGGCTATGATTCCCGCTATAACAAAAAGTGGAACAACAAAATTCCGTGGTATTAGATATAGAAGTTTTCTCATTTTATTTACCAATGAATACTGTTATTAAACAAAGATATTATTTAGAAATGATAATTGCCGTAACAAATGTTACGTAGTGTTATTTTTTATTAATTTATTTAGAGCTACTTATATCATTTCTTCCCATCGGAGAGTTCTCGAAAGATGTTATCTTGCTTTAATGGATAATTAAAGTCGTGCCATAATATTAAATAATAGAGTCTCTCTCTTTATCGAAATTACTTATTTGTAATAGATAATTATATAATTTTTTTAGTTGTATGAGAGTGAACCGTTATAAAAGATGTATATAAATGTTTGTTATTCATGCCAAAGTACAAATTGTTTTTTATTTTTCAAAGAATTTTGTTCTTTGTTTTAACTTTTTATTTGCATAAGGTTTAGCATGATCTCTATTTGTCCTTTTCATCTAAAAGCGGTAATTTTGCGCACAGCTTTTTTGAAGCACTAAAAAAACATACAAAAGAAAGAAATGAATAAGAAGATATCAGATTTTGAGATAATGGCACCTGTTGGCTCTTACGACTCTTTGGCTGCTGCCATACAAGGTGGGGCAAACTCTATTTACTTTGGAATAGAAGGACTGAATATGCGAGCCAAGTCTTCTAACAACTTTACAATGGATGATCTGAAGCAGATAGCGGCTATATGTAAAGAAAATGGACTAAAGAGCTATCTGACGGTAAATACAATTATTTACGACAATGATATCTCGTTGATGCACCAGATTGTAAATGCTGCAAAAGAGGCTGAGCTTTCAGCCGTAATTGCTTCTGATGTGGCTGTGATGATGTATGCGCGCAGCATAGGTGTTGAAGTTCATTTATCTACACAGTTGAACATTACGAATACAGAGTCCTTAAAGTTTTACGGGCAATTTGCAGATGTTGTTGTATTGGCACGCGAGCTGAATCTCGATCAGGTGGCTTCTATCTATAAAGATATTGTAGAGCAAAATATAAGAGGTCCTAAAGGGGAACTTATCCGTATCGAAATGTTTTCTCATGGAGCTTTGTGCATGGCTGTGTCAGGTAAATGTTACCTGAGCTTGCATGAAAGAGATTTATCTGCAAATAGGGGTGCATGCAATCAACTGTGCCGCCGCAGCTATATTGTAAAAGATAAGGAATCCGATATTGAACTTGAAATTGACAACGAATACATCATGTCTCCAAAAGATTTGAAGACCATTCATTTTATGAACAAAATGATGGATGCAGGAGTACGTGTGTTTAAAATAGAAGGGCGTGCTCGTGGGCCCGAATATGTACGCAGTGTAGTCGAATGTTATAAAGAAGCGGTGCAAGCCTACTGTGAGGATACATATACAGAAGAAAAGATTGAAGAGTGGAACGAACGCCTTGCTACGGTCTTTAATCGAGGGTTTTGGGATGGTTATTATCTTGGTCAGAAATTGGGAGAGTGGTCTAGTAATTATGGCTCAGGAGCAACAAAACGAAAAATATACATAGGTAAAGGGCTTAAATATTTCTCAAATCTTGGTGTTGCCGAATTCTTGATGGAAACACAATCGTTGAAGGTTGGTGACGAAATACTTATAACCGGACCTACTACAGGGGCTGTAACTCAGACTGTAGAAGAGATTCGGGTTGATCTGCAATCTGTAGAAGAGACAGTAAAAGGCGAGAAGTTCTCTATTAAAGTAAATGAGAAAATCAGACCTTCAGATAAGCTATTTAAGCTAGTATCGGTAGAACGGAAGAAGAAGTTTGTAGAAAAAATATAGCAATATTATTTTTTCAGATTCCTTTTTATATTGAACTTCACAATCTTCGTAACTAGATTCAATGGTAAAGGTTTATCCAATGGCAATTGTATTGCTCCTTTTGATGTTTTGTATTGTGTGAGTTCTTCTTCGAAGGCAATAATAGCTTCTGCACCCGGATATAAACCGATGTGCTTTTTATGACCTGCAAAGTGAATAAGATTTCCATTCTGATGGAATGTTGGCATTTGCCAACTGATTTTCTCGATTGCATCAGGGGCAGTTTTTTTTATGGCTGATCTTAGTTTCTCCATCAATACCTGAATGTTCTCAGGAAATGAAGCTATATATTCATCAATGTTTTGTACAATCATAATATTTAATTCTAATAAAATTTGTAAGGCTTGAAAATTAAATTCAAGCCTTACAAATTTATTTAAACTTATTTCATTTACAATAAATTACACATCAATTTTTTGCTAATCCTTGAGCTGTTTGCATTAATCTTACAAATTCTCGGCGATACCCCTGCTTATCTTCGCCATATCCTTTTTGAGCTAATGCAATAGCTTTGCTATAACTACCTTCTCCTTTGTATTGAGAGTTTTTTATAATTTGCCCGAACATGGCAACAGCCGAAGCAAAGCGAAAATCATCTGATACATTATCTCCCTTGTCATCTATTAGGGGTACTTCTATTTTCTGACTTTTGTCGCTGTTAGGTTGCTTATATCTCAATTTAACAGTTAAAAGATCAGGATATTTATCAGCTGTAAATATATCTAGGGGAGATGTATTGGTTTCTTTCTGATACTTCAGAGGATCAACATTCCCTATTAGATTGCTTTTTACTCCTATTGGAATAACTTCATAAAATGCTGTAACTGTATGGCCGGCACCCATTTCTCCGGCATCTTTTGTATCGTTGTTGAAGTCCTCTTTGTTTAATAACCTTGTTTCGTATCCTACCAGCCTGTATGCTTGTACCTTTGTTGGGTTAAATTCGATTTGCAATTTCACATCTTTAGCGACAGTATACATTGTAGAGCCAAATTCGTTGACTAAGACTTTGTTTGCTTCTTGTAAATTATCGATATATGCATGATTACCATTTCCGGCTTGTGCCAGAGTTTGCATCTTGCTATCTTTGTAGTTGCCCATTCCATAACCTAATATGGAAAGAAACACTCCACTCTTGCGCTCTTGTTCTATCAACGCCAGTAGACCCTCATTACTGGAAACCCCTACATTGAAGTCTCCATCAGTACATAGAATAATACGATTATTACCTCCTTTTATAAAGTTTTGCTTTGCTATTTTGTAGGCTAATTGTATACCGGCTCCTCCTGCAGTAGAACCTCCTGCATTCAGATTGTCGAGTGCTTCTTTTATTTTTTGTTTGTTCTCTCCCGATGTCGAAGGTAAAACTTCTCCTGCAGAGCCTGCATATACAACTATAGCTACACGGTCTTTCTCTCGAAGATTGTTCGTCAGTAGTTTTAGTGATGATTTTACAAGATCAAGTCGTGTAGCGCCATACATCGACCCCGAAACATCTATAAGAAATACAAAGTTTGAAGCCGGAAGATTTTCTCCTGTCATACTTCGTGCTTTTAATCCGATTTTTACCAAACGATTTTGACTGTTCCAAGGACAATTGCCTACTTCTGTAGATATTTTTACCGGGTCGTTCCCTGTCGGTTCAGTATAATTGTAGCTGAAGTAATTGATGAGTTCTTCTATTCGCACTGCGTCTTTATTGGGTAAAGCACCCCGATTTATAAAACGGCGCATGTTACTATATGAAGCAGCATCTACATCTACAGAAAATGTAGAAAGTGGTTCTTCGTTTACTAAACGAAATCTATTCTCGGAAAATTGGTTGTACTCTTCACTTTGCAGATTGTCGTATGGCGATGCTTCCATTCTTATAGATGATATCGGACGCCTGGTTGTCATATCAGTCGTACTTACATCAGCTACAGATATTTCCAGCTTACTTTCTCGCACATCCTCTAGGTATATTTGTTCTTCGTCTTGAGCTATGTTTGGAGGTATAAAGTTTGTTTGTGTATCGCTCAGCGGTGGAGTTTGATTAGTTGTCGGTTCAATTTCAGACGTGATTGTAGTGCTTTCAGCTGTTTTAGAATCTTGTACTTTTGTTTTATTACTGCTACAAGAAAATAGTAGAGAACTAGAAAGTACTAAAAAAATCGTTTTGTAAGTTTTCATAATCCATCTAATTTTGGTGAATATTATGTCTATTTACTATATAGATAGATTTTCTACTAAATTCCATAAGATCATATAAAATAAAAATGGTGAAAGTAGATACTCTCACCATTCATAGTTATATTAGTTACAAATCTTAGATATTTTCTCTGATTTTTTTTGTAATTTCTTCAAATTCAAATTGCTCCATCTTTATTCTTGGATTTGAAAGGCTCATATCCGATTCTTTATTTATAGGAATCAAGTGTATATGAGCATGAGGAACTTCAAGGCCTACAACCATTATACCTACACGTTTGCAAGTAATGGCTTTTTCAATAGATTTTGCAACTTTCTTTGCAAAAATGACCATATCTTTTAAAATATCGTCATCAAGATCAAATATATAATCTACTTCCTGTTTGGGGATGACAAGAGTGTGTCCTTTTGACATCGGATTTATATCCAAGAATGCAAAGAACTTCTCATCTTCAGCCACCTTATATGAAGGTATCTCTCCCTTTACAATTCTACTGAAAATACTAGGCATATATTTTATAATGATATGTCCATAATTTCGAAACTCATAATTCCCGATGGAACTTTGATTTCCGCCACGTCTCCAACTTTTTTACCCATCAATCCCTGCGCGATAGGAGTGTTTACAGCCATCTTATTTTCTTTCAGATTAGCTTCACTTTCGGCAACGATTGTATATGTCATCAGCTGGTTGTTTTTTGTATTTCGTATCGTGACCTTGTTCAATATCTGCACAACGTCTGTTCCTATTGCATCTTCATTTATCAAACGGGCATTAGCCAAAAGATTCTTCATTTGAGCTATTTTGGCTTCAAGTAATCCTTGAGCTTCTTTAGCTGCATCGTATTCTGCATTTTCAGATAAGTCTCCTTTGTCTCTAGCCTCTGCTATTTGTTTTGATATAGCAGGTCTTTCTATCGTTTCAAGAGTGTTGATTTCTTCTTTCAACTTTTTGTAACCTTCTTCGGTCATGTAAGTGATAGCCATGGTAATTAAAAATTAAATTAATTCCTACTGTTTTTTAAATTTTTGATTGTTTTTAAAGCGACAAAAAGAAAAAGAATCCTTGCCGTTAAAGGCCAGAACTCCTTTTCCTTTTTCATTTTTATCAAAGACAAAGATATACTATATTTTTCGTATTTTCAAATATTTGGAAATACTTTTATAATAATTTTTGAACTTCTGAAGCTAGGTTATCAGTAGATAAAATTCTTTTTACAATCTCTCCATTCTTATTTAATAAGTATGTGGTAGGAAAACCTTGTATATTGAACTTCCCTAGCCACTCAGAATTGAGCAACTTGCTATCTCTTACACATATCCAAGGCAAATTTGTTGCTGCATTCTTCCATGCATGTATGTCTGTATCAAAAGATATTTGATATACTTCCACATTTCCTTTATTCTTACTATATATATTATTAATAAGTATATTGTGAGCCGGAGAAAAATCTGTTTGGTATGCCGTAAAATCGAGTATAACCACTTTCCCTCTCAACGAAGATAGGCTTATATCTTTATTATTAATATCAGGTAATGTTATATTATAAAAGACACTATGATCTGTAGCCTCCGTATTCTCTAGCTTTTTCATTGTTTCTTCTTGGCTTGCCATTTGTTTCAACTCAGCTAAAGTTGTTAATGTGAAAGTTTTTAAATGTTCTGCTCGCGGTGATTTTGATTTATACAGATCCCAAACGGTAGCAACAGCCCTGAAAGCTACCAAATCATTTTTATCATACGGATCGAATATAAGATACCCATCCACTTTCTGAAATAAAGCGAAGTAACTAGCTAAGCTTTTTGAATCAGACAAGATTAGATCTTTAGCTTTGGTCTTGTATTCATCCAGTGCTTTTTGAATTTCTGCGACATATTGATCTTGTGATATTTCTTTGCTCTCAAATTGTTTTCTCAAATCAGATACAGTTCGGCTTAGCTTATTTTGAGCAAAAACAATATCTTTTATTTTCACAGAGCCTTCAGAACCGTCTATTGTATATTCTGATGCAAATGTAGGTTTGCTGGCATGTACAGTAATTGTTTCTATCGAGTCTATAGCTAAGTTTATGGATTGCTTATCCATTCTTAGTAAATAGAATTCAGGATAGCCTAATACTGGCTCTTTAAATTTGAAGCTTCCATCTGCATCTAGTTTTACTGAGTCTATTATAGTTGTCTCATTCAAAGATCGTCTTTCTAGGTATAGCATTGTGGTATCGGCATTAGCAATCTTACCTTCTACTGTAAAATGAGGGCCTTTATTCTGACAAGATGCAAAAGTGATGACCGCAAGAGTAATAATAGATAATTTGGAAAAAAGAGATGTTTTCATGTATAATGCATGTTATATTATATAAGTATTTAGCGGAACAAAGATATTAATTATAATTATTATGTGATTCTCCGCAAGTATTTCTTTCCAAAAATATTTTTCATATATATAATTATAATAAGGCTTGGATTGATCTCGTTGAAGAATTATAGTATGGATAAACCTAACTACATAATTAAGTAGTTTTGTTTAAGGAGTTTGAGTTTTTGTTGTAAAATATTTTAAAAAAAAGGCATTAAAATATTTGGATTGGTATAAATAAAATACATATCTTTGCACCCGCTTTGATAGAGAACACG
>JAEZGN010000012.1 GCA_023437305.1 Bacteroidota bacterium | reverse complement strand
TAGTTCGATAATAAATGATACAATTTCGTGTGTCTGTGGCTACTGTAAACTGAGTAGCACTTGGTACATCAGCTGATGCTTTCCCCCAATCCTGTTCAGTTCCTGTTGGAATGTCAAAATTATTCAGGATATGAAATGCCTGAAAAACACTTTCTTGTGCAGACGATTGCTGCGCTGTTGTCAGTTGGAAAAAAGTAGCACGAACGAATCGAGATGGAGGAGTAAAATCACCCGGAAGTCCTAACAAGCCAGCTCCGTGTCCAAAAGCTTTCATTTGTAACGGTCCAAAATTATGTTCGGCAGGTGTGCCGGGTTGTAAATTTATATAATTATTCAAGTTTGTCCAATGCCATTCTAAGCCGGGGGAATTAGTCAATACACCCAAAGGATTATCATAGAAGTGCATGATTTCATCTACTATCTCAAGTACGATCTGACGACCCGATGGTTCAGTGAACCGCCAATGTACAGTTGAAGAACGAGGATCAATATTCGTAACACGTATATTTTTAAGTTTTTCTTTAACTTCATCTACCGTTTCACACTCACCTAATACATAAGATACTAATTGGAAATCGGCTAAGCTTCTCTCTTTTAGGGTTGGATCGTAAGAGGGGTATTTTCCATAATTAGGGAAATAAAAGAGTCCGGCAGACAAACCTTTTTCATTGACACCTTCCACCATAAATTCCTTTTGCTCTACCGACAAGCCTATAAATCCGTATTTGCTAGTAAATTTCATTCCATCCATTCCGGAAGGTGTAAGCGACTGAAGCTGCTGATGGCGAGGAACAACCACATACATCGTATTCATAACACTTTCAGCCCATTCAACAGTACGTGCGGGAACGACTGTTCCATCACTACTTTTTAATGTAATACCTGTACAAGCATTTACTGACGCTTGTAATTGCAGAATAATTATAGTCAGTAAAATTAACGATTGTTTTAAGTTCATAGCTAACATTTTTTAGATCTACAATAAAATGATTAAAAGATAAAGTTTTTTAAATAAAAATAATAGTTAGAAAATAGTTGATGTGCAATAAAATTAACATCATTTTATAAATAGTTATTATTCCCCTAAACTCCCTTTCCAAGTGAGCATTGTATATCACTCTCTATCTAAGAGCACTATTCTATCCCTACATACCTCTTATCAAGTAGAGTCGGCTAGGATAAAGAAGGTATTGTAAACGCACTTGTGTTGATAAGGGGCATAATATCTTGTGTTTTTTGACAAAATTATTCATTTTTATTATTTAATAATATTGTATTTATTACTTGCCGTCCATCAATAGGGATACATATAGTTTTGAATTTGCCTCCTCCCACAATCAGAGTGTCGGTAGCAAAACACGAATGGAAAATTCTCCTTTTACATTAGTAGTAGTTGCCTTATTTTCAGCTTAATAGTTACCTGGAGCAATAGATTTACTTGTATATCACGTACTGTCCCTTTTACTACTATCGGAGTGGCTGTCACATTCTTAGTTGAAGATATCTTTTTCTCTTTGGTTTGTAAAGAAGGATTGTATTTTTCAGAAGCACGCTCTACCGTTATGATTTTTCTTATGTGGATATCATCCGATGCACGACCTATCTGAAGTTCAAAAGCTCCTGGTTCAACAATCTTTTGCATATCTTTATTGTATAAAGCTAGTTCTGACACAGGTACTCTTATTTTCACTCGTGCTGTTTCACCCCTCTTGACAAGTACTTTTTCAGAGCCTTTCAATTCCTGCACAGGAGTCGCGACACTTGAAATAACATCACGGACATAAACTTGGGGAACATCCAACCCTTCACAATCTCCTTTGTTAGAATAGCTACCGCCACTTCTATCACGTCTTCGTAGTCGTAGTTATTCCTCGAAGTAGTGACCGAAAGATATTCAAAATCAGTATAACTCAATCTGTGATCAAATGCCCACAAGGAATTGAGAGAAGAAAACATAGAATCCTTACCTGGTTTTATTTTCCTTACTAGGTCTGAGATAGCCCCCCTTGTCCTTAGGTAAATAATTATAGAAACAAAGAAGATGCCCTACGCTTTTCGGGAATGAATAATTTAAGTGTTCTGAGGATTTACTTCTCTAGTCAGTACATCGGCCAAAGCTGTTCCACCCTGTTCTCCAGGATACCGTTGTACCAAAATATTGGGGATATTTTCCTTAATCTAAGACATCGAAAACGGCTTACAAGAAAGCAGCACCACAAACAATAACAGGCCTTCCTGTTGCACTCACAGCTTTTACTAATTCTGTCTGCACACCAATCAAAGTTAAATCGCTCAAATCGAAACCTTCGCCACAAGTAGCGTTTCTGTCATCGCGTGCCAACGAGGCACTTGCTGAACCTACAACAACAGTACTGACATCACTTCGACGGGCTATTTAACAGCATCCTCAAATCCATCTTTGCTGTCTGTCGCTAAATTAAATTACAGCTTTTAGCATAATTCAGCATCACCCGATCACCACATTTTTCCCTTAATGCTTCCAGTAATGTGATACCTTTTATTTGTTTTTAGCAAAGTTATATATAACTTTCTTTTTTCTTTCTGTTCGTTCACATTAGAACTATGTGAATCCTATTAAAAATTTTCTGCGGAAGAACTGGGGCTATTGGTTTTGTCCTGGCTGTTTACTATTAAAAATTTTTCTTTTTCAGGCTAGAGATAGAATTGGATTCCATTGCTTTTTGGAGTTTGAAAAAACAGTGTTTTTATAATATACTGCAATAAAAGATACATAAAAAATATTACAAAAATAATTATTGAATAAATTCACAATTAAATCCAAAACTAAATTGTTTCGACATTTAATAAAATAGTCCATGGATTAAGGTTAAAAATAACTTTCGCTTTTCTTGAAACCAAGGTAAGGTGCTTAATGTAAAAAATCTGTGTTTTGGGGCGGGCCGTTTTGCCCGAAGCAGGCAAAACGCATGATTTACACTGCTATCTCCTAAACCAATAAGTCTTTAATTTGAAGATAGTGTGTTCAGCGAGTATGTGAACTACCGCTAAGTCTTTAGCTTAGTGGTAGTTCTCTCTGATTATTCATTCCAACCTGGGTTTTGCTTTAAATTTGGATTTAATACCAATTCATCTGTAGGAAGGGGGCTTAACCAACGTTTATCACTTGAGGTCCATTTTCGGCCCACATCATTCAGTCTTTTACTTGGATATTGGTATAAATAAACTTTTCCATCAAATTCAATGGTTGGACGTCCAGATTCACCTCCAAACTCAATGTTGCCAGCATAACGTTCGATATTTTCTGGAGTGATAGGTATTCCTAACATCGTTTTTGGGTTTTCGAATACTTTCATAGCATTCCACCGCTTTAAGTCATCCAACCGATGTCCTTCTTGTATTAATTCAATACGACGTTCACGACGAATCTCATAGATTAAGGGAGTTACATTGTAACCATAGTTTATAGCAACTGGATCTGCTACAGGCGAAGTTGTCATGTGCGGCATACCTACACGATCTCTTAAAAGATTTATCGTTTTATCAAGTACTTCCTGTGTACATTTTCCTAATTCAGCATTTGCTTCAGCATTGATTAACAATACCTCTGCATAGCGGTAAACAAACCAGTCATAAGTAGTTTGTCTAGCCTCCCATTGAGACTGAAGTGGAGAACGGTACTTGACACAAGAATATCCTGTAACGCCGTTATTTGCACTACAATCGGGATAAGTTATAGACTGTTGTGTATTGTTGATTACTCGATAAGGCTTATGTAAGTTATCAACAATTTGATACATTCTCGGATCTCTGTTCTCGATTTCTTGTTCAACTATGTTATCTCCTTTGTAGAGAGGACTAATGGATATAGGATTACCATCAATACATAAAAATGATTCTACAAAGTCTTTGCTTAATCCTGAACCACTACCACCTGCTTGGCGACCTGTTTCGTGGGTAACTACTCCTGACTCGTAATAGCGAGCAAGAATACATTCTTTATTCCCTGAAAGGTCTTCTTGTATGAACTGATTGGAATAGTCGCAAGGATATCCTTCGTAAGGCATTTGTCCACTTCCGCTGTTTGATCCCTTAACGATGGCATATTTTTCTGTATTGATCACAGCCTTTGTTAGATCTACAGCCTTTTGCAATAATTCTTCAGCAGATATATCTCCTATTTCATTATGGTATTTTTTGAAGCTACCATAATAAAGACAAATCCGAGCCAATTGAGTTCTGGCAGCGTCTTTATTCAAGCGACCTTTTTCTTCTGTTCCCGACTCTGGTAACCATTGGATAGCAAATTCCAAGTCTTCAATAACCTTACCCAATACAAAATCTCTAGGATCTCGAACTTTGTACAATTCTTCTGTATCATTTGTTTGAAGGTCTTTTTCATACCAAGGGACATCTCCAAATTTTTTGATCTTTTCGTAATAATCTAATGCACGGAAAAAACGAACTTCCGCAACGTACACGTTGATTTCTGCTTCTATACCTTCCACTTTCCAGTAACGCTGTAAAAAATAGTTGCAATTACGTATATTTGTCCAAGTCCAACCTGCATCATCAGCTGTTGCGGGCAAGGTTTGTTCATCAAAAAGAAGAGTACTATAATTCGTTGTAATAAAATTATCACTGATATCATCTTTACTAACACTAGGAGCATCCAAGTTCTCGTATAATCCATTTGCATACATCTTTAGGTCTTTTACTGTAACCCAATAGTTCTCATCTGTGATAGAATCTATTGGGGACCTATCCGTTACTTCGCAAGTATAAAAAACTCCCGCTAACATGACTGAACATAAAATGTATTTTAGTTTCATATTTCTATACCTTGTCTTTTATAATCAATTGTTTTATTTTAGAAAGTGAGGTTTAAACCTACAGAAATTTTTTTAGAGATTGGGTAACTCATATTATTAATTAATTCCGGATCATAGGAATCAATTAAAGGAGTAAAGGTCAGTAGATTTTCCCCTTGTAAATAAACTCTTAGGCGACTGATACCAATTTTAGATAAAACTGCTTGTGGAACGGTGTATCCCAACGTAATATTTTTTAAGCGTATGTAGCTCGCGTTCTGTAAATAGCGGTCTGATGTTTGTCTGTTACCTCCATTGTTCCATGTAGGACGTGGAAAATAAGCATCTGTATTTTCCGGAGTCCAGTAATCAAGCGCAGTTTTCAGCGGTGTATCCCATTCGGAGGTGAATCCCCAGAATGCATTTCCACTACACATATAATCTCGTTTACCAATGCCTTGCCAAAACATTTCGAAGTCAAAGTTTTTGAATTCAAATCCTCCTGTCAAACCATAACTGAATCTAGGCGTATTGTTCCCAATAATTGTTTTATCTCCTGGATCTTTCAATGTATTTTGTCCCCAGTCTATTTTACCATCATTGTTCAAGTCGATGTATCGAACATCTCCTGCGGCCCATTTTCCTGCATATAAAGCAGATTGGTCAACTGTTGCTGCTTCCGTATCGGTTTGGAATAAACCATCAGAGCGATAGCCCCAAATTTCTCCTAATTTTTCTCCTACATAATGATTAGACAAAGTTTCTTGATCATTTGAAAATTTCATAATCTCACTCATATAGTCAGACAATGTACCTTTGAACCAATATTTAAATCCATTAGCTAATTGATCATTCCAACCTACTGAAATTTCCCAACCAGTAGTTTTCAAGTCTGCTGCGTTTTCCACTGGAACGCTTGTCCCTAATACAGCTGGTAGAGATTGTCCTGCAGTTAACATGTTTTTCGTGTCACGGCGATACCAGTCGAAAGTACAATTTAAACGATTGTTGAGAAAAACGGCATCTAATCCAAAATCTATTTGATTAACCGTTTCCCACGTAAATGTACTACTTACGAGTCCGGGTGCCGATACTGCGACAGGTCTTGATCCTCCTAATATCATTCCGTAAGCATTGTTGATGGCGTAACTAGGCAAATACGGGAAATTTCCTAGTTTGTCCACTACCTGATTGCCCAAAGAACCGTAAGAAGTACGAATTTTCAAATCATCAATGTAGGTTTTCAATGGTTGGAAGAATGATTCTTCTGAAATCCTCCATGCGGTTGAAACCGAAGGGAAGAATGCGTAACGATTGTCTTTGGCGAATTTTGAAGAACCGTCATATCTTCCATTAAATTCAAACAAATAACGTTGTTCGAAATTATAGTTTAGGCGCAGGAAGAGACCATTGGTGGCCCAATGAGTCTCTGAATACCCTAAGTCTGATTCTCCTGTTGCCTGATTCAATGCAGGATTAGATACATTAATCAAATCACGCCTACCTGTCCAGAAATATTTATTGTGTTTATATTCTTGGTTATAACCAACCATAATTTTTGTATTGTGAATCTTATTGAATGATTTTGAGTATTCAGCAAAAACATTAAGAGAAGTGTAATAATCCTCGTTGTTCGCCATGACAACGCTACTCGGATTTGTCCATGGATAGTATTGCTCTGTTCCTGCCACTGCTGTATAATCGTAAAAACTTTGGACATGTTGTTTCTGTCCTTTATTATAAAAATTGAATGTATAGTCGGCATTGAACACAAATCCTTCAAATGGAGTTATTTGAATTGCTCCAGTCATCCAAAGGTCATTTTGCTTTGTTAATCCATTGCCTCCTTGTTCCTGAATTGCTACCGGGTTAGTATAGTTTCCTTGACCAGCATAGTAGTGTAATCCATCATCCTGATAAATATATCCTCCCTGCGATGAAATATCATCTTGGTTGATTGCTCCAGCTCCAGCACGGGGATATAAACGCCCAGTATGAGTGTGGCGAATAGGCATCAATGGATTTAAGTCGTTTTTCATCATACCACTGTAACTGGATAATCCTGAATACGCAGTAGGATTCATGACAGTTGTACCACCGGTAGGATGTTTCTCTTTGGTATATGTATGCATAATTTTAGCCGAAATATTTAACCATTTCGATATATCGGAAGATACCTTGATGTTCGTATTAAATTTCTTGTACATATCATCTCCGGCTTTCAACATACCTTCTACATCGTTAAAACCAACGGAAGCATAATAGCTTGTTTTTCCTATCCCTCCATTTAAGTTAATATTATACATTTGAGAGAATGAAGTCTTATATAATTCTTTGAACCAATCAGTGTTTCCACAGTATTGCCATTTGTTGGGATCAATTGCCGAATCGTAAAATTCAGCATACGGATATGAACCATTAAAATAGTTTTCTGCATATTTATACACAATATCATTATAATAGTGGCCGCTACCTCCACCATTTTGATAAGCCAAGTCTTTCATTTCCAGATATTCTCTTGAATTGACATTGGTAATACGTACGGCAGGAGATTGCCAATAAGCACTAGCTGATAAAGAAACTTGAGGCTTCAGTCCCTTTTTTCCGTTTTTCGTTGTGATAAGAATAACGCCATACGCTGCTCGGGCTCCATAAATAGCAGCTGAAGCTGCGTCTTTTAAAACAGAAATGGACGCAACATCTTCAGGGTTAACCAAGTTGGGGTCCATTTGTACGTTATCAACAAGAACCAATGGACTACCTCCATTCAATGAAGTGTTTCCTCGGATGTTGAATGATGAAGATTGTCCAGGAGCTCCACTTCCAATCGAAATGTTTAAGTTCGGGATAACTCCCTGTAGCCCTTGTCCTATATTTGATATCGGACGATTTTCTAATACATCACCAGCTACTTGCGCAACAGCTCCTGTTAAATTTGTTTTTTTTTGAGTTCCATACCCCACCACTACCATTTCTTGTAATTCCTGTGTATCATCTTGCAAGATCACGCTAAGAGGGATCCCGTCCCATGGAATCTCCTCTGTTCGGTAACCCACGAACGAGATTTGAATGATATCCCCTTTCTTTACATTGCTCAACGAGAATCTCCCGTCAACGTCGGTAATAACGCCGTTGGTTGTTCCTTTCACTACTACGGATGCCCCGACAATGATTTCTCCTGTAGCCTCCTTGACGATACCCCTGCAGGTATCACTTTGCTGTGTAATTTTCACTTCGGCAACGCTTGAAATAGAGACTGCGTGCATCGCTCCGGTAGAGGCACCAGCGAGAAGCAAGATCACACCAATTGATTTTAAATGTTTTGACATAAAGAGTAATATAAAAAAATAACTGATTATCTAGTGTTGCCTGTATCGTATGATACGAAAGCATCACTTATGAAAATATATTTTGGTAAATATAGAAGTCTCTCATTATTTTTGTATTGCTCTTTTAGCTCTATTATTTATCTTTTCTGCTCATATTATTGCTTGCCAAAAATGAGAAATCAACTTTTGTGTTACGATTTTGAATATGGAACAATTATTAGCTGCAGCTCAAAGCGGCCGAAGTTCTTGGGGCAAACACTTAGTTTTTGCTACCAAAAGAAGAGTTTGCTGCAGTGAACTATCTTGCAGCTAATACTGGCAGGTTGTTTTTTAATGAAAGATCAAACGTGATTCGCAAATAAATATAAAAATGCACATGTTTGTTTTTCAGATATTTTATTATATATGCTCTATTAGATATGCCTTTTAGATCTTTTTAGATGTTTTAATCTTTGTTGATCTTTGTGTTTGTTATTTTTGCATAAATAAAATATGAGGTTTTCACTAAATAATGGGCAGAGTTATTAAAATCTCTGTTAATGAGAAGTTGATAGCAAAATATCGCGATGAGAATCGCGGTATTTTGAATGAATTATTCATCTATATATGGACATTATCGTTAAAATTAAATTTACCGGACGAATCGTTTAATACAAGCTGTAAATATATTTGAAAATGAGTCAAATTAGGATTATTCCTCCGAATAAATCTGAAGATAATATTTGTTTGGCGCTGATCAGGGGATTCCGATATATAATGCCAATACTGTTATTATACACTTTTCTTTCTTGGTGTTAAGTTATTGAAAAAGCTCTATGTTGGATCAAAAGAAATGTTTAATCGCTTCGCTTTTAGATACATTTCAATCTTTTAACAGTTGGAAATAATTGTATTTATTATTTTTGCAACAATAGATATAATGTGTAGTTTTTAAAAGTTAAGTGTTAAACATTATTAGTCGTAAATTACGGCTATGACGGACAAAATGCCTCTATGGGGAATAGGGGCATTTTGATTTAAATTTCTCTGTAAAAATCCGTTGGATCAAAATCAGTCGGAGTAACTTTTAATGGTATTTTGGGGATCATTTTTATTACGAAAACGTATATATTAGCATAAAAATGCCCTTGTATCACAACAAAGGCATTTAAAAAGAGATAATTGTTTAGCCATCAATAATCAATCTATGAAAAAGAGAGGGATCATAGTATAAATTTAAGAGTTGAATCCGAAAACACTTATCTTTGAAATATAAAAGGTTATACCCAAGGATGGTTATAGTTATCTCTTACCTTCAGGGTTATTAGATTATTTTATGGTATTAAAAGTAGAAGATAGCACAATACAGATCAAGATATATCAGGGAAGAGAATAACAACATCAATAATTCCGAATTAGAAAGCAAAGGCTTTTATCCCAATGTATTGGTTAATGACTTTCCTATTTGGGGGAAAGCGCTGTTGTTGGATTTACGGAGCAGACGATGGATCAACAAAGAAACAGGTAAATATGTTAATAGAAATTTAAGAATAGTAACGGAAGGTACACGTATCACACACGAGTTTGCGATTTTTTTTAAGGATTACACCGATAACCATGCTCTTAGTTGTAAGCCCATAGGCGAATTTTACGCTTTGGATGGCGATCAGTATGAATGTCAAAAAGCTCAACGAATGCTGCCTGTGAATCTTTCAATGCTAAGTTTAAAGCATTTACAAGCCGATTCAGAGGAGTTAAAGACAAAAAAAATTTCTTATTCAGATTATCCAAAATTTATGCATAATTTTTCAAGTCCTCAAGTTTTACGTTGACTCCAAAAAGACAAGCTTAAATGATAATTAAGCTAAATTAGATAAGACTCAAAAATTTATCTTATCTGTTTATAAAATATGCCACAACGATATTTGTCTAATCATATCCGGAGCAAACACTGGTACAGCAAAAAGGGTGCTATTGCGTTTGTATAAATGATTCCAGTTTGTAAATATATAAAAAATAATCGGGATACTGATCTTAAAAAAACAGAAAACGAATAAGAGGCTAACCTTATATTTGAATAAAAATAATTGATTTTCTCAATAAAAAACACCTCCCCATAGCCAA
>JAEZGN010000021.1 GCA_023437305.1 Bacteroidota bacterium | reverse complement strand
GACACGGAGGAATGGACTTCATAATGGATTATCGTCTGATATACTGTCTTCAAAGGGGACTTCCGCTTGATATGGATGTGTATGACCTTGCCGAATGGTGCAGCCTGATACCACTAACGGAAATCTCGCTCGACAATAATTCAGCTCCTGTAGAGATTCCTGACTTCACACGTGGAGGATGGAATAAAATAAAAGGATTGAAATTTGCTCAGTAATCCCCTTCCGTAGACCTTTATAAAAGGATAAAGGAAAAGGAGTTGTCGGTATTCATTTTAGTCGAAAGGGGTAGGGATAAACTTGAAAAAGAATTATTTTAGCAAAAGAGAGTGATCTCTCTATATTCTAAACTTAAATATACTTATGAAAAAAAATTACTTGATTATTTTAGCCGTATTCTGCACGGCTCTGTTTTCAATCACAGTATCAGCCCAGAAATTATTCAATCTTAAGTCTCCGAATGGTAAGCTGGAAGCTGTAATCAATGTGGGTAAAACAATCGATTATTCTGTTTTGCATAACGGCGATCTTATGCTCGACAAGTCTACGATTTCCATGTCACTCAGTGACGGAACTTTCTATGGGAAAGACGCAAAGTTGTCGGGATCATCTACAAAGACCGTAAATCAGACAATTAGCGCTCAGGTATATAAACGTAAGCAGATAAAAGATAATTATAATGAGCTTACGCTCAAATTTAAAGATCACAGTATTCTCTTTAGAGCATACGACGATGGTATTGCTTACCGTTTTGCGTCTGCGTCTAAGAAGCCTTTTGCGGTACAAGGCGAACAGGTTGAGTTTAATTTTCCTGCAGATAGCAAAGCTTTTATCAATTATACCAATAAACATGAATCGGCGTCTTTTGAAGAACAATTCTTCAATTCGTTTGAACAACCCTATGTTCATAATCTTCTGTCTGAGTGGAATAAGAAAAGACTAGCTATAAGCCCTTTGGTAGTAGAGGGAGTGAAGGGTAAAAAGGTTTGCATTGTAGAAGCTGACCTTCTTAACTATCCGGGAATGTTCTTATATCCGGGAGATAAAGCCAATATTCTGAAAGGGATTTTTGCACCGTATCCGAAAGATGTACAACAAGGGGGGCACAACAATCTGCAAATGGTTGTAAAATCTCGTGAGAATTTCCTTGCAAAATTTGATGGTGCTACCAATTTCCCTTGGCGTGTGGTGATCGTTTCCGAAAAAGATTCGGATCTGGCAGATAGTGATATGGTGTACAGACTAGCAACACCGTCTCAGGGTGACTACTCTTGGGTAAAGCCCGGGAAGGTAGCATGGGACTGGTGGAACGATTGGAACCTTTATAATGTAGATTTCAAGACTGGTGTAAATAATCAGACATATAAGTATTATATAGACTTTGCATCTAAACACGGTATAGAATATGTGATTCTGGATGAGGGATGGGCTGTAAACCTGAAAGCCGATCTGTTTCAGGTTGTTCCCGAAATTAATTTGCCCGAACTTGCAGCTTATGCTAAGTCGAAGAATGTAGGTCTTATCCTTTGGGCAGGGTTTCATGCTTTCGATCGTGATATGGAAGCCGTTTGCAAACATTATAGCGAGATGGGAATCAAAGGTTTTAAAGTAGACTTTATGGATAGGGACGATCAGGTCGTGGTTGATTTTCACCGTCGTGGTGCAGAAACGGCTGCTAAATATAAGATGATGCTAGACTATCACGGTACTTACAAGCCTACAGGTTTGCAACGAACATATCCTAATGTGATTAACTTCGAAGGAGTAAATGGATTGGAGCAAATGAAATGGGCTGAAAACCTCGATCAGGTTACCTATGATGTTACTATTCCGTTTATTCGTCAGGTAGCAGGGCCTATGGATTACACACAAGGTGCGATGCGCAATGCTACAAAGGGGAATTACAGAAGCGTGAATAACGAAGCCATGAGCCAAGGTACACGTTGCCGTCAGCTTGCTGAATACGTTATTTTCGAATCTCCGTTGAATATGCTTTGCGACAGCCCGTCAAACTATATGGCGGAACAGGAGTGTACTGAGTTTATAGCTGCTGTGCCTACCGTTTGGGACAATACAGTTGCATTGAATGGCGAAATTGCAAAATATGTAGCCATTGCCCGCCAAAAGGGAGACGCATGGTATGTAGGAGCACTGACTAACTGGGATGCTCGTACTATGGAATTGGATTTATCGTTCTTAGGTCAAGGCAACTTCAAAGGGGTAGTGTTTAAAGACGGTATAAATGCCGATCGTGTTGCTAAAGACTACAAAAAGGAAATAATAGATATTCCCGCCGATCGTAAACTTCCAATATCAATGGCTCCGGGTGGAGGTTATGTTGTGAAAATAACAAAGAAATAAAAATAATTATTCTTCTATTATAAGATAAGAGGCTGTCTCAACTATTTTGTGAGACAGCCTCTTTTGTTATAAAAAATAATCACGGCTTTATCTTATATTTTGCTCAGCGCCTGATCCAGATCTGCGATAATATCATCAATGTTTTCGATACCCACTGACAATCGTAGCAATCCCGGAATAGCACCTGCCAAGACTCTTTCTTCGTCCGAAAGTTGTTCATGAGTTGTAGTTGCAGGATGGATGATCAGAGATTTAGCATCACCTACATTTGCCAAGTGGCTTATCAGTTGAAGTGAGTTTATTACTTTGTCGGCATTATCACCCGATCCTTTTACCTTGAAAGAAAGTACACCACCGGCTCCTTTTTTGAAGTATTTTTTAGCCAATGCGTGGTATGGGCTGCTTTCTAGTCCCGGATAGTTTACATACTCTACTTTAGGGTGTTTCTCCAACCATTTAGCAGCAGCCAATGTGTTTTCGACATGACGTTCTACACGAAGAGATAGTGTTTCCAATCCTTGTAGCAGAAGGAACGAGTTGAACGGGCTGATGGTACTGCCCCAGTCTCTAAGACCTTCTACGCGGGCACGTATCGTAAATGCGATATTTCCGAATGGACCATTTGCTCCAAATACATCCCAGAATACAAGTCCGTGATAGCTGTCGGATGGTTCTGTAAATTCAGGGAATTTACCATTGCCCCAGTTAAACTTACCGCTATCTACAATCACCCCGCCAAGAGATGTTCCATGTCCGCCTATCCATTTGGTAGCACTTTCTACTACAATGGTAGCCCCATGTTCTATCGGGCGGAAGAGTGCTCCTCCTGCACCGAAAGTATTGTCTACAATTAGTGGTATTTCGTATTTGTCGGCTACAGCAGCGATAGCTTCAAAATCAGGGATATTCAAGTCAGGGTTTCCGATTGTCTCCAGATAAAGAGCTTTTGTTCTGTCATCAATCAGCTTTTCGAACGAAGCCGGCTCGTCGTCAGGTGTAAAGCGTGCTTCTACTCCCAAACGTTTGAATTGTGACTTGAACTGATTGTGCGTACCACCATACAAATGCGAAGTAGTTACAAAGTTGTCTCCCTGCGACAATATATTGTTAAGCGCCAAAAACTGAGCGGAGTGTCCTGATGCTGTTGCCAGAGCTGATGTTCCGCCTTCAAGAGCAGCTATACGTTTTTCAAATACATCTGTAGTCGGATTCATCAGACGAATGTATATATTCCCGAATTTACGGAGTCCAAACAAATCGGCTCCATGTTGTGCGTCATCAAAAGTGTATGACGTTGTTTGATAAATAGGTACAGCACGTGATCGTGTAACCGGATCTACCTCTTGTCCGGCATGTACTTGTAACGTTTCAAATTTATAGTTGCTCATATTTTTTTGTTTTTATAAAATGAGAGTAATTGATTTTAAAATCAATTACTCATAACTAAATAAAGATAACCTTTAAGATCGTATTATGTTGATTAAAGTGGATATTCTTCGAAAGCATACAATACTGTAGACAGATAACGCTCTCCTGTATCGGGAAGGATTACAACGATATTTTTCCCTTTGTTTTCAGGCTTTTTTGCTAACAATGTAGCGGCATACGCTGCTGCACCCGAAGATATACCTACCAATAGACCTTCTTCGCGAGCCAGTTCACGGCTTGTGCGGATGGCATCGTCATTGCTTACCTGAATTATTTCATCTACAACAGAGTCATTGTATGTTTTTGGCACAAAGCCTGCTCCTATACCTTGTATTTTGTGCGGGCCGGGTTTACCTCCTGACAATACAGGGGAGTCTGTTGGCTCTACAGCTACTATTTGTACATTTGGATTATATTTTTTCAATACTTCACCTACACCGCTTACAGTTCCGCCTGTGCCAACTCCCGCGACAAAGATGTCGACCTTGCCGTCGGTATCTCGCCAGATTTCTTCGGCAGTCGTTTTTTTATGTATTGCAGGGTTTGCAGGATTCGCAAATTGTTGAAGAAGAACTCCTTTCGGGTTTTGTTTTTGCAGTTCTTCGGCTTTTGCTATCGCACCTTTCATGCCATCCGGGCCCGGTGTAAGAATAATATTTGCTCCAAGAGCTTTGAGTAGATTCCTACGCTCGATACTCATGGTTTCAGGCATTGTTAATGTAAGCTTATAACCTTTTGCCGCTGCCACGAAAGCAAGCCCTATCCCTGTGTTTCCACTGGTTGGTTCTATCAATTCACTGTCGGGGTGAAGCACTCCCGATGCCTCTGCTTCTTCTATCATTGCATTTGCAATACGGTCTTTGACGCTCGATGCCGGGTTGAAATATTCTAATTTCGCAATTACATGGGCATCAACTCCATGTCTCTTATTATAATTCGATAACTCCAATAACGGAGTGTTTCCGATAAGGTCAGTTAATTTCTTTGCAATTTTTCCCATAACCGTTGATTTGTTTGTTTAATTATTGATACAAAGGTACATACTTTGAGGTACATATAAAATCGCTAAAGTGAGGTATTTTGATACCATGTTTATGGTATATTTTATCGAAATATTTGATAAAGTAAAAAACGTTAAGAAGAATGTTTGATAGAAATTATTAACGTATATTCGTAGTGCTTTAAGCAAATCTTGTGGAACTTTACAAATCTAAAAAGTAATACATTAATAATCGTTTGAAAGGAAACAATAAATTTGTATAAACGCTATGGAGATATCAGATCTATATAATATATATAAGAAGCACCCGGAAATTTCAACTGATACACGTAATAGTCCTAAAGATTCAATATTTTTTGCATTAAAAGGTGCAAATTTTAATGGAAATGAATATGCAGAAAAAGCAATCGATCAGGGCTGTGCCTATGCCGTTATTGATGAAGAGAAATACGCAACCAGACCGAATATAATATTAGTAAAAGACAGTCTGGAAACCCTACAAGAATTAGCCCGTCATCACAGGAAACAATTTATAAAAAAACCGATTATTGCTATCACCGGAACAAACGGAAAAACAACAACAAAAGAGTTGATACATTCTGTTTTGTCTCAGGAATATAATGTGTTGGCAACTCAAGGGAACCTGAATAATCATATTGGAGTTCCGCTAACCTTGCTGAGGATAAAAAAAGAGCATGAGATTGTGATTGTGGAAATGGGGGCGAGCCATGTAGGTGAAATCCGCTTTCTTGCCGAGATGGCTTTGCCAAACTATGGACTTATTACAAATCTGGGACATGCCCATATAGAGGGTTTTGGTTCGTTCGAAAATGTAGTAAAGGCAAAAGGCGAATTGTATGAATTTATACGTAGTACCAAAGACGGAAAGATATTTATAGACTACAATAATCTGCTTTTACGTGAAATGTCGGAAGGTATAACGTCTATATATTACGGACTAGAGGAAGATTTATTTATTTCAGGTAAAGTTACTTCTATCAGTCCTTTCCTTGCATTGGAATGGAAATTTGGCAGTAAACGGAATAAGGTGCAAACAAACATGATAGGGGAGTATAATCTCTCTAATGCATTGGCTGCAATAACCGTTGGTAAGTATTTGGGAGTAAAGGCATCGTTGATCTGCAAAGCTATAGAAGAGTATGTGCCGACAAACAACCGCTCGCAGCTAAAGAAAACAGAAAAAAACATGCTTATAATAGATGCATATAATGCCAATCCGACAAGTATGCATGCCGCACTCGAAAATTTTGATCATATGGATGTAAATCATAAAGTTCTCATTCTTGGAGATATGAAGGAGTTAGGGCCTGATACAGATATGGAGCATCAGAAGATTGCAGATTATATAAACGATCATAATTTTGAAAGGGTTATGTTTATCGGAGATAATTTCAGCAGGGTAAAAACAAAACATCCAAGATTTAAGAGTCTCGATCATTTGAAAGAATATCTGGAAAAAGATCCGGTTCAAGATAGTTATATATTGCTCAAAGGCTCGAGGGGAGTACAACTTGAGAAATGTATCGATATGCTATAAAAAAATAATAAGTCGAAAACAGAAAAAGATCCCTAGATGGGGATCTTTTTCTGTTTATAATATTAAGTTAGTTTTCAAAATCCACCTTTATTATAATGGATCTGATATTTGAAAAATTCAAGATCTTTGCTAAGCACTTATGTTATGATAAATATCAACAAGAATGAAAACAGTAAGATCCCTTATCTTAAAACAGATATAATATAAATATATTCTATTTTGCCCGAGAATTTATTAATCAAGCATATAAGTTGGATTCTGTTATTAATATCCTTATCTTTAATGGTGGATGATAAATTTACTTCAAATACCAAATAAAATAATGGGAGTGTGTGGAAATTCTCCTACATACTTTATTAAAATAAAATCTTATCTACAAATAGGAGGCTAACTATTGCCCTCCGACAATTTCTTTTCAAGTTATAGATTTTACATTCTTTTGATTAGATAAATATCCCAACAATTATTTGGGAGTATTATTAGGTTGATCAAAACGAATAATATTTCATTAAATCATGTAATCATGGCAATTCAATGGTATAAAGAATTCGATGTTATAGTAATCGGTTCCGGAGCAGCAGGGTTTACGGCAGCTATAACAGCGAAAAAGCAAGGACTAAGTACTTTGCTAATAGAAAAAACAGATAAGTATGGGGGATCAACTGCACTATCAGGAGGCGCAATTTGGGTTCCGAATAATATTTATCTCCAACAAGCAGGGCTTGAAGACTCTGTAGCATCTGCTCAAACATATTTAGATGCAACAGTGGGCAACTCATCGTCAAGAAAGGTACAAGAAGCGTATCTTACTCGAGGTCCCGAAATGGTTAAATACTTTAAGATCAATACCCATATGCATTGGGAGTATGTGAAAGGCTACTCTGACTATTACCCGAATAAGCCGGGAGGAAAGCCTGAAGGACGCTCGATAGAAGCTAAAATATTTAATCTAAAGCGTTTAAAAAAATCGTTACCTACTATGCGCAGGTCTCAGATACCTACGATGGGAATGGTTATCAAGTCTATGGAATTCTATAAACTGAATATGTTTACAAGAACTCTTGCCGGCTTTTTAACGGCAATGAAAGTCGGATTTCGTTTTCTTCGAACAATATGTAGTTTTGGTTTTTATAAACCGGCAACATTGGGAGAAGCTCTTATTGGTAGATTGATGCTATCTTATAAAGAACTTAATGGAGAACTGTGGCTTTCTACTCCTTTTAAAGAAATAATAAGTGATGGACAAGGTAGGGTTATAGGAATAATTGTAGAAAAAGACGGCCGACTCCTAAATCTGAAGGCAAGAAAAGGGGTGATATTTGGTTCGGGAGGATTCTCTCACAATCAGCAACTTCGTGAGCAATATCTACCCAAGCCAACCAATGCTAAATGGACTCTGGCTTCAGAAGGACAAACAGGAGACTTAATCCCTGAAGCAATTAAGCTAGGAGCAGCATTGAAAGTTATGGATAAGGTATGGGGAACGCCAACGGGTATACCTCCTAGTGCGCCAGCATATATGGCTGTTGCTGATCGGGCATTACCGGGTATAATAGTAGTGGATCAGAATGGTAAACGCTACGTTAATGAATGTGCTCCATATCATGAGTTTGTGGATACAATGTATGAGCACAATGTACATAAGGGAGAAAGTTTGACTATTCCGTCATGGTATATTTTTGACAAAAGAGTGAAATCTCGCTATCTCGTTTTTGGAATCATGCCAGGCTTATCAATCCCTAAAACATGGAAAGAAGCCGGATTTGTTAAAGAAGCTCTGTCGATAGAAGAGTTAGCAGCTAAAATTAGTGTTCCTTCCCACGATCTTATCGATACGATCGAACGTTACAATGGGTTTGCAATAAGTGGGCAAGATATGGATTTTGGTAAAGGAGAAAATCCTTACGATAATTTTTATGGAGATCCTACTCGTAAAAATCCGAATATGGCTCCAATAGATAAGGCTCCGTATTATGCTATTCCTATCTATCCCGGAGATATTGGAACGAAGGGTGGCGTTGAAATTGATGAATATGGTAGAGTTTTAACATCAGAGCATAAAGTTATTGAAGGCTTATATGCGGCAGGCAATGCTTCAGCTTCAATAATGGGAAATACTTATCCTGGTCCGGGTGCTACAATAGGGCCTGCCATGGTATTTGGATATGTTGCTGCGAAACACATTGCAGATAGCAAAAAGTAGCTTATTGAGATTCAACTCTAAATATCTTTAAGCCAAAAGAGCATAACCCGGAATAGGGTTATGCTCTTTTGTTTACTAGCGATAACTTCACTATATATTTGAACTTTATAATACTAAAATATCAGTAAATTTTTTTTGAGAAAAGTCATTAATTTATCTGTTTGGTTAATTGCATATAATAAAGAAAATCAATAATATATAGGGGTTGTTCTAAATCAAATCCTTATAAGGATGAGGATAATCGCTACCCATTGTTTTCTTGTATTCTATTACAAATGCCTGATAGCGGATGCGAGCCTCTTCATTTAACTTTAATCTTTGCAACGCTTTGGTCTGGAAAATTAAAGCTTCGTCGTTCAAAGGATCAATATTGAATAATGCCTCTGTTAGGTTTATAGTTGTTTGATAAGCTTCTGCCGTAAAGCTTTTTTCTATCTCCATTAGCAATACAGGTTCGAGCTTTTGCTCCATTTCTATCTTGAATGCATCAAACAGAGCTTGATCCGAAGACCTTAGGAATTTGCCACGTGTCAGTATTTCAATTAATTCTTCCCTATTTTCTTCTATATTGGTAGATATAATTTGAATACATCTCATAAAGTCGCAATAACACTCTTCTGTTGATACTATTTTAAAATAGCCTTTGTCATATACAAATTCAATTCCATCGAGCTCCCCTAATGCTTTCCTTAAATGATTGATAGTAACTCCTCTCGAGTTTTTTACTTTATCTTCCGGCTTGTCGGGCCAGATGAGGTTACTAAGCCGTTGAGAAGTGATACCATCCTCGATACTATATTGCAGAACAAGAAAAAACATCTGTCTTAGCTTTGTACTGAACATATAGGTGATATCTTTATTGTTTCTATCACGCACAGTAAACTCTCCGAATAGATAAATGGAATTAGGCTTATCAATTCTTTCTTTATCGTTATTCAGCATTCTTAATGTTTGGCTGGAGTTTCTGCTGTTCTTAGTCTTCTGAGCTAACCTCCTGTATAGAAGATATCCTATAATAGTGATACATATAGAAATCAGGCTGATAATTATCAAAGTAATAATACCTGATTCTTCTTTGGGATAATTTGTGAGATCGCCTGCCGTAATGGGCGGGAATGCTAACGAATAAACCTTAAGATCGGAAGAGACATCATCGGCAAACTCCTGTACAATTGCATACAGATTGTTTAGCTGATGGTCGTAATATAAATTAGCGTTTGTTGTGATCTTATCCGAATATATCGGAATCGAATCTCCTAGTATCTCATAACTGCCGTCTTTTAGAGAGAAGCGGTACAACTGTAAAAATGATTTCGAAAAATGCTCAGGGTAGCACAATGTATAAAAACAAGAATCATCAAGAATAACCATTCCTCGTACAGGAACTACATTGTTTTTATCCCATGGAATTTCCCATAGCTTTGTAATGTGTTTTGTATTTAAATCAACTTTATGCAGATCATAGAAATATTTTCGCCCTACCACCTGTTCACCCGATTCGTTGCCCATACCCCCGAATACATATATAGAATTTGTTTTCTTCAGATATCCGACCGACGAAAAATAACGAGGAAGTATGGTGTCTCCGCTAAAACCATCCAGCGTAGACCATTTTCTTTCGTTTAGGTCGAAACAATAAAAGTTCTTGCTATAGTACATATTACCGAATCCTCCAAAGATGGTGTATTTATCTGTGGAAGGATCATAGTAAGCTCCATGATGATGCAGTTGTTTAGGCAGTCGCTCAGTGCTTTCCGTTGTCCATTGATAGGTGTCCAGATTTAGGCTGGCGATCATGGGCTCCTCATCCGTTGTATTGTGATAGACCTCATATGCATATAGTCTATTATTTTTCGTATCGATGAAATTTGTACCCAAAGCAAGGTTTACCGGACATTTTTCATCAAATACTTTTGTCTTTGTTTCGCCCGATCTTACATTATATATAGATATAGCATCCCTGTTGAAATAATATATTTCTTTCTTCCTTACGTTATAGTTGGCTCCGGCTACAGTTTCGGATTTGAACGAAACCTTAAAGCTCCAGTGATAAGCATCATTAATCAGCCATTGTGGATTTAATACTTCTCCCAATGCTTTCCCTTTCGAATCGTGGACAATACTGCCCTCATTCTCTCTTAATGGAAATGTATATTTCTCATTATTCCCTATCGAGAGATCCTTGATTGCAAAAGAAGGAGTATCGATAATGTGATCACTTTTACCAAAAAGGATAATGGGATAGTATTTTTTCGGAAGTCCCGAACTAGCAGTACTAAATACTCTATCATTTATTGTCAATCTTATAGAGTCACTCTTTAGGTCAAATGATATTATCATTCTGAGCCAATGCTTGTCAAGCTGTTCTTCTTTATTGAGTTCGGCAGTGATCAAGCTGCTTCGTCCTTCTTCATTGAACTTGAAAACGAAGTTACTGCCTTGTCCGTCATAAAATAAATTATAGATTTTATCGGATTCCTCATTTTTTATACGAAGAATGTATCCAATTTCTTTTGCTGGATAAAGGGCTATCTTAAAATCAATATTGAAATAGTTGGAAAATGCAACAGATGAATTTTTGAAAACATCGTAAGAAGTTCTTTTATCTATAGATTGTTCTCCTCCACAAAATTTTAAACCTTGAGATAAGGCTGTTTGTGAATAAAAACAACTAAGTATTAGAAATATGTATAGATACAGTTTCATGGAATAGAAAATACAATTTTCAAATTAGTAAGATTGTTTCTGGGTGACCTCTATTTAATACTCTATTTTGAATTAATGTACATGGGTAGAGGTTTGTCTTATCAAGATATAAAGATATTAAAATCTTTTCAATAGACACCGATTCCTTTTTAATACAGTGTTGAATCGTTTTTTGTAGTTGGTTCTAATGTGCACATAATAAGGTGAAAATGGCAAGATTAATGTTTTTTTTTACTTAATAACCCAAATTTAACCCAATAATTAACCTTCGAGCGCCAATCTTTGATAAAAATGATAACGGGCAATACGTATGTCGAGCCGTATCATGAAAGGAAAATAATTTAATAACCAAAATCTATTAATCAACCAACCAAAAATCAGCCTATGTACATTGATGTTTCTAATTAATGTTAACTCTTAACTTTTATAACATGATTTTAATGAAGAAAATTTTGCGAACATTTCTGTTCGTAGCTATGCTTGGCGGCATAGTATCTATAGCAACCTCATGTAGTGATGATGATTCGGAACATGTCGATTACGGCACTGTGACGGGGATTGTATTAGATGAGATGGATGCTCCTATTAGTGGTGTTACTGTTACTATATCGGGTGTAGACGAAACAGTGACAACAGGAAGTGATGGCAAATATACTGCCCAGAATGTATCTATTGACTCCCATTCGGTAAAATTCTCAAAGAAGGGATTTCAAACAATTAGTGTAACTATTACTGCCGCTAAATTCGATGCCAACAAAGTAGCATCTACAAGTGTGAAGATGGTAAATGCCGATTCTAAAATAGTAGGTACGCTTACCGATGCTAAAAATGGTGGTGCACCTCTTGCCGGAGTTGTTGTTAGCATAAGTGCTGATGTTTCTGCAACATCGGGGAGTGATGGTAAGTTTGTTATCGAAGATTTGGTAAAAGGAACTTATACAGTAACATTTACCAAAGCGGACTATGTAACAATAACCAAAACAGTAAACGAAAGTGATTTCGTTGATGGAGTAGCAACATTAGACCTCAGAATGGGCGGTGTTGAACTGCTGCGTGGTTTAACCGCTGAAGATTTGGCAACTGCCGATAAGTGGTATTACAATGAATACCGTGGTGGACGTAATGGAGATGCATATCCTCACTGGGATTGGTCTGGTGATTACATGTGTGCCCTTGACTTGAGAGGAGCTTGGGATGAGCAGAATGAGGGGACAACACTACAAATCCGTAATTCTGGTGATGAACGAAATAATCCGGCTAATCTTGATGTTTTTGACTCTTTCGTATACGGTAGTAAAAAAATAACAGAGGATAATAAAATTCTTTCTCTTAGAGTACGTACCCATGATGCCGATGAGGCTTCTCCAGCCTATTTTGGAGTACAGGTTATCGATCTTTCGGCAGCAGAACCTACTAATGTGAAAATAGGAGATACAAAGACTCATGGTTCTGGTAATTATGCTGATTATGATTTCGATTTGAGTGCATATGTTGGCAAAGAAGTAATTGTGGCTGTTGGTATCTATAGACAAAAAACAGGCGATTATTGGAAACAATTAGTTCTTCGTGCCATTCGTTTTGCTGATAAAAAAGTAGAAAACTGGGATTGGTTACCGGGAACAGATGTTGTAGATGGATGGAAGCTTACTCGCGAAATGGTACGCTCTACGATGGTACAGCCAAAGAAATCATTTAGTGGAATAAGTAAAATAAGTGGTGGTAGAGATAACTATAAAGATGCTTATCGTTCATGGCGCGAAAATTCTCATATAGCGTTTGAATGGGCTTTTGTTCCTCTTCACAAAGACCCTGAAGTATTCCCTTCCGAAGGTTACTTGATTAAGACCAGAGGCTCAGGCACTGCTGTAAATACCAAAGAGCCCGAAGCATACTTCTATTCTAAGTTTGCGATAGGAGCAGGTAATAATCAGCTGACATTGAAGACTCGTAACTTTGGAAGCAACTATACATTCTTTAAGCTGACAGCAATCAAAGAAGACGGAACAGTCGTGCATGTCGCTCCAAAATCTAATACCGCTCAAGAAGCTTCCGCTGCCGCAGACGGCTGTTGGAAATTCAAGCACGGTGCGGGTGGAGCCGGTGATCCTGAAGCTTATGCTTCATTTGTATACGATCTGTCACAGTTCAACGGCAGCAATGTAGTATTGGTGTTCGGTGTGTACAAAGGAGAGAGCAACGGAGATGAAAGTAAGCTGGTATTCTATAGTATCAATCTAAATTAATAAAAATGTTGTGGTCTTAGTGAATCCTCTGCATACGACAGTACTATACAAAGCATTGTCTATGCAGAGAGTACACTGAGATACAAGAAAAATAGAAAAAATGAAAAAAATAGTAACAACTATTCTTTGTTCTTTGTTGGTAATAACCGTTGCATGCAGCGATAATCCCGAAATAGACAATGGAGGAGGCAAAAAACCGGGGATTATTACTTCCGATAATCTTGCCGAGCAAAATATCCTTCGTGCTATGCAAATGGTAGATAGTGCAATGCTTTATCATTTCAAAGGAGAGGGTATGGCAATGTCTCGCTTTTACAACCCTTATACTAAATCCAATGCGAATAGAGACGGCTCTGACGAAAAGGGAAGTGTATGGATGTACACCAGCTCTATCGAGGCTGTGAATGCAATTTTGCATGGGTTGAAAGCCCACAAGGAGAAAGGTAAGGCGGAACTTTACGATAAGAATTTCAACCGCTATGCCGAATTGTTGAACAAGCTGTATACCAATGTTGCATATTATAAAGGAACATTTACTCTTACTTCATATACGCAGACCAAAGACTGGTCTGTATATGGTGTAGATAGAGGGAATGCCAAAGGTACTGCTCTGGTAGAAGGCATACACAACGTATATGACGACCAGCAGTGGCTGATACGAGAATTGTTGGAGGCTTATAAGCTTACCGGAAATAATACTTATCTCACAGAAGCTGAATATCTGACAGAATACGTACTCGATGGTTGGGACTGTGTTCTCGACAGCAACGGTAAAGAGTATGGTGGTATTCCTTGGGGGCCGGGCTATGTAACAAAACATTCGTGTAGTAATGGTCCTGTAGTTAGCCCGTTAGTTTGGCTGTCAGAGCTCTATAAAGGTAAAAATGATGAGATTACCTACAAGTATATTGCTGCAGATAATAGCCGTAAATCGGCAACTGTGAAAAAGAGCGAATACTATCTGAAATTTGCTAAAGCAGTTTATGACTGGCAAAAAACAAATCTCTTGCGTGAAGATGGTGTATACCATGATATGATGGGTGGTTGCGACCCTAACTGTGATGTGGCATACGAAACTGTGAATGGTGTAAAATATCGTAAACACACCAATCTGCGTGATCGTACAGGTACACCTTATTCGTACAATTGTGGTTCGATGATTTCAGGCGCAGCCGACTTGTATCGTGCAACAGGGGAAAATGTATATCTGGAAGATGGGAAAAAACTATCGGATGCAAGTTTCAAATATTTTGCAAAACTTGGTCTTAATGTTCCGGGATACTATACCTACGATTTGATTGGTTTCAACAACTGGTTTAATGGCGTACTGATGCGTGGATATGTAGATGCATACCCATCATACAAAAACGCATCGCAATATATCGATACTTTCCAGAAAAATTTGGATTACGGATACGATAACTTCTTCTATAGAGGATTACTTCCTGCAAATCTGCTGGTTGGCTGGAGTCGCGAAAATGTAAATAACAGACTGGAAGGGATGTTTACATTCGCTTTTGCTGCCGAATATGCAACCTTAGCACGATACGAATTGGAGAAAAATTAACTAACTTAAATTTATATTGTTATGATAAAAACACATCATGCCAGAAGGATGCAATTTTTGTGCTCCTGCATTTTAATGATGCTCTTTCTTGTTTTTGCGCCTTCGTTATGGGCTCAAAACAAGACCATATCGGGTATAGTTACAGATGAAAACAATGAGCCTGTAACCGGAGCGAGTGTAGCAATTAAGAATACGACTGTTGGTACAATTACAGACATAGATGGTAAATATACTATCGATGCTCCTGCAAATGCTACGTTGGTCTTTAAATTCTTGGGATATGGTACTAAAGAAGAGAAGGTGAACGGACTTAGCCTAATTAATGTAGCGATGACCGTTGACGAAACCACACTCGAAGATGTTGTAGTTGTGGGATATGGCGTACAGAAAAAGGTTACTTTGACCGGAGCTGTTGCAGGCATCAAGGGCAACGAGATGCTAAAAACCAAGAACGAAAACCCACAGAATATGCTTACCGGTAAAATCGCCGGAGTACGCGTATGGCAAAAAAGTGCTGAACCGGGTACATTCAATAACAACTTTGACATTCGTGGATTAGGTGCACCATTGGTGGTTATTGATGGTATTCCGAGTACTACAGAAGAATTTCAACGTTTGAATGCAAATGATATTAACGATATCTCTGTACTGAAAGATGCTTCGGCTGCTATTTATGGGGTTCGTTCGGCAAATGGAGTTGTATTGGTAACTACCAAGAAAGGATCGAAGGACGGAAAAACGTCAGTTTCTTATAATGGTACATATACTTTCCAAAAGCCATCGGGTATGCCTGTTCTTGCCGACCCTTACCAGACTATGACATTGTACAACGAAAAGTCGATGAACAATATCAATGGAGGAAGCATCATATACAAAGAAGAAGATTTTGAAGCATTTCGCAACGGTACTCGCCGTACAACGAATTGGACAGATTTGTTGTTCTCTAATTATGCACCGCAAACTCAACATGACTTAAGCATCACCGGAGGTAACGACAAAACTCAGTTCTATGTAGGTATGGGTTACTTCTATCAGGAAGGATTCTTTAAGTCGGGTGACCTTAATTATAATAAGTATAATTTGCGTGCTAACGTTACTACTAAGATTCTGGACGGGTTAACTTTTGATATTAACTTAAGTGGTGTTGCCGATGAGCGCAACAATCCATATACAGATGCTGTAAATATCATCCGTACTTATTGGAGACAAGGTGTATTACATCCTGCTTATGCCGACCCTGAAAATACAATGCTCAACTACGAAGGCTTGGAAATGCAGGAAAATGCTGTAGCGCAGATGACTTCCGACATATCGGGATATAGAAAATATCAACAAAAATATTTTCAATCTTCGGCATCGCTTAATTACGATTTAGGCGTTGTTGCTCCCGTATTAAAAGGACTATCAGCAAAAGCATTAGTGAGCTTCAATTACCGCATGGATAACAATAAGGCATATCGTAAAGAATATTATCAATATGCATACAATGAGCTTACCGATTCTTATGATCAGGCATTATTTAATGCGAGCTCACCAAGCCGCCTTCGTCGCGAATCATACAATAAACAACAGATATTAAGTCAGCTATTGTTGAATTACAACCGTACTTTCGGTGAGCACACCGTTAGCGGAGTAGTTGGTATGGAAACACAAAAGCGTACCGGAGATAATTTCTATGCACAGCGTGAGCTTGCATTTTCTACAGATTATCTTTTTGCGGGTGTTGACGAAAACCAGTTGGGTGGTATGAATATTGGCAACAATGACCTTTATGAAGAAGCCAATGCTGCAATGATTGGTAGGGTAAATTATACTTATGGCAGTCGCTACATTCTCGAAGCCCAATTCCGTTACGATGGTTCTTCAAAATTTGCAAAAGGACACCAATGGGGATTCTTCCCTTCCGTATCGGCAGGATGGCGTATCTCTGAAGAGCCTTTCTTCAAATCAGTTTCTGCGTTGTCATTTGTAAATCAGTTGAAACTGCGTGCCAGCTACGGGGTGTTAGGAGATGACTTGTCTAGCGATTGGAATTATGAGTGGGCAAATGGATATAACTATCCTGCTACAAATTCTAACTCAGGATCAGGATATTACAATCAGTATGCACCGGGATTCATCATCGGAGATAAATATGTTTCTGCAGCTTCTACCAAGCCGCTTCCTAATGTTGGCATCTCTTGGTACGAGTCTCGTACATTAGATGTAGGTGTAGACTTTGAAGGATGGAACGGACTGTTTGGCTTTGCAGCCGATTATTTTGATCGTCGTCGCGAAGGTATGTTTGCCCGTCGCAAAGGGGATCTGCCTACAGTGGTAGGTGCTGAGGCTCCAAATGAAAACTTAGACAGTGACCGTCATTACGGGATAGACCTTGAACTATCGCACCGTAACAAGATAAATGATTTCTCATATCGAGTAAAAGCAATCGGTACAATTACCCGTCAAAAACACATGATCGCTTCCGAAAAAGGACCTTGGGGCAACTCATACGACAGATGGCGTAACGACAACCTGACCGATCGTTTTCAGGGAGTACAGTTTGGTTATACTTCTGCCGGACGCTATCAGAACTGGAAAGATATCTGGTCTTATCCGATTTATAAAGATCGTGGACTTTTACCGGGCGACTATAAATATGTAGACTGGAATGGTGATGGTGAAATCAGTGATTTGGATAAACACCCTTATGCGTATGACCAAACACCGTGGTTGAATTACAGTTTCAATTTTGATTTCGAATACAAGAATTTCGACCTGAATATATTGTTGCAAGGTTCAGCACTTGGTTCTATGAAATACCAAGAACCATTGTATGCTATATGGGGTAGCAATGGTGGTGGTACACTTACTCAGTTTCTAGATCGTTGGCATCCGGTAGATCCGTTTGCAGATCCTTACGATCCGGCAACACAATGGGTATCGGGTTACTATGGCTATACAGGACATTATCCTGATGCAGACTCTGAGTTCAACCGTGTAAGCACGGCTTACCTGCGTCTAAAGAGTATCGAACTGGGATATACATTGCCTAGAATAAAAGCGTTGTCGTCTATGAGATTACGCATGTTTGCCAATGCTTACAACCTATTTACTATAACAGGAGTGAAATTTGTTGACCCTGAGCATCCGGATGATGAGTTGGGACGTTTGTATCCACTCAATAAAACGTACACCGTCGGTATGTCTCTTACGTTCTAAAAACTTGTATTAGTAACGAAAAAATAAATTTGATAGATATGAAAAAAATATTAATACTGTCTTTGCTAAGCATATTATTCTTTACTGCTTGCAACGATCTAGATATTCCGCCAAAAAATCTGATTACCGACGAAGACCTTCTTACCAATGAGTCGGGTATGGATATTTACATGGCGACTATGTACAGCAACATGCCTTTCGAGGATTTTAAATATATGGGCGAATGGGGTGTAGAATTCAACTCATGGCTGGGATCGATGGGTATAGAAGGAACAGGAGAAGCCCTTAATCGTGACGGTATATGTAAGACTTTCACAGGTGAGCGCACTGCTTATTGGGGAAATGCATTCTCGTTGTTGCGCAAAGCCAATTATTTGCTCGAAACGCTACCTAAATATAAGAATTCCTTTCAGGAACAAACATACAATCATTATTTAGGAGAAGGATACTTTGTACGTGCCTTTGTATTTTATGCTATGGCTCGTCGTTTTGGAGGAATTCCGCTGGTAACAAAGGTAATTCAGTATCCGAATGATAAAGAGGCGCTTGAAGTGCCACGTGCCAGCGAAGAGGAAACATGGGATCAGATTCTTGCCGACTTCGATCAGGCTGCTTCATTGTTGAGCCCAACCAGTCCAAAGTCCGGATACGCTAACAAATATGTAGCTCTGTCTTTCAAATCGGAAGCAATGTTATATGCAGGGAGCGTTGCTAAATACAACGAAACTGTAACAGGACGCCTTACCGGCTTTGGTCAGAAGACAGGTGTTCGCGTAATTGGTTTCGGTGAAGACACATGGCAAAGTGCATCCAAGAGATATTTTAAAGAAGCATATAAAGCCGCACGTGAAGTAATGCAGACCGGAGGCTATTCTCTCTATAAGAAAAAATGGTCGGCTACAGATCGTGAAGCACAATACCAGAATATGGTGGATATGTTTAGTGACCTTTCAAGCCCAGAGAATATTTATGTAAGAAAATATGTGTATCCAACTTTAACTCACGGGTATGATGCTTATAGTGCACCATTCATATTCCGTGCACCATTATCGTCGGGAACATGTCCTACTCTTGACTTCCTTGAGTTGTTTGACGGATTTGCTCGCTATGCTGATGGAACAGTTAAGGTAACAACAGGAACATCGAATACTACCGGTGACTATATATTGTATGACAAGCCAATGGACTTCTTTAAAAATGCAGAGCCAAGATTACGTGCTTATGTAATATTCCCCGGAGATATGTTTAAAGGCAAGGAAATAGAAATTCGTGCGGGAGTATACACCGGCTCAACACCGATTAAGCCTTTGTTCAAGGATTATTCGTATGCTAATGCCGAAACCTATTACCAGCATTTGGATGTTTATACACAGAAGCCCAAGACATTGTATTTGAGCCCAAAATCAGAGAATCCTGAGAAGGTAGAATTCAATGGACAAACAATAACAGCTTCCGGAGCAAATGGTCCGTTCTACGATCAGGGAGAATCTGCAATGGCAGGGCTTTATGGACGTAAATGGCTAAATCCTGACCCTGCATTTGTGGCAGCAGAAGGAAAATCGGAGCAACCATTTATCCTGATGCGCTATGCTGATGTATTGCTCAATGCTGCTGAGGCTGCTGTAGAATTGTCATTGGCAGGAGAGCCGTCTCCTGATGGATCAGACTTGTTGAAAGTAGCAACAGATGCAGTAAACGATATTCGTGAACGTGCAGGAGCAACTAAGCTTACTTCTAAGCTTACATCATCGGTAGAAGGACGCAATATTGTGCGCAAAGAGAGACGTAAAGAACTTGCTTTTGAGCATAAGACTAAATGGGACTTGAGACGCTGGCGTGTGCAACATTACGATGGACGTGATGGCTTCTGGGGTGAAACACGGAATAAGGATGCTTACAGCAATAACTCTCGTTACCGTTTCCGTGGATTGTATCCGTTCCTTTCTACTCAAACAGGTAAATATTTCTTCGATGCCCATTTCCAAATGGTAGGTTTGAGAACATTCGAGTATAATCCGATCGATTATTATTTTGCAATCCCGGGTGGAGAGGTTTCTAAGAGCCCTGTAATTGATCAACAACCAAATAGATAATGAACAATAATAAAACACAGAATATGAAAAAAATAGTATTTTATTCTTTAATGTGTGCACTGCTATCTTTCAGTTCCTGCGATTTGTTCAAGATGGACAATTACGATGAGCCGGCCGAAACACTGGAAGGTGAAGTAGTAGACGTGGCTACCGGCGAGCGTGTGCTTACCGACCAAGGTAGCGAAGGTATTCGTGTACGCCTTACCGAGCTTAGCTGGGGTGATAATGTTACACACAATCCTGATTTCTATTGTATGCCTGACGGATCGTTTAGAAATACAAAATTGTTTAAAGGAAACTATAATATCCGTATCGATGGTCCTTTTATTCCTCTTATCCGCGAAGCCAATGGTGTTCTTTTGGCAGACGAAACCAAAACAATGGATATAAAAGGAACAACCAAGGTGAAGTTTGAAGTTCAACCTTTCCTCAAAGTAGAATGGGTAGAAGAGCCTACTGTTACCAACGGTAAGATAAAAGCAAAGGTACGTGTAACTCGTGGCGTGTCGGAAGAAGACTTCCGTGCGAAGATAGAACCGATGGGAAGTTATAATAATAGCTTTTTGAATATGACTGATATTCAATTGTTCGTTAGCTATTCGTCAACGGTAGGATACCGTGCCCGTGACGAGAGATGGTCGAACCAGATACAATATACAGGTTCAGCTTTTAACTCTTTGTTTGGTCAAACGATTACGATCGAATCTAAAGGCACTATACCTGCCGGACGTACAGTATTTATTCGTGCAGCAGCACGTATCAATTACGATACTCCGCTAGGTAGTGGAACACGCAGATGGAATTACAATGAGCCAATGGAGGTGATGATTCCATAATGTAGAGAAAGTAAATCAGATTTAAGGTTTAAAGTAATTGACCTGCCGGTTAGGCTTTAAACCTTAAATTTTTATTTATTATCCTAAATCAGGTTACATTTGCAGATGTATACTAACAAGGTTTGTAATATATAAAGAAAATGCCCTTTGACAAGCCTTAGCTCTCTATGCAAAAAGTTATCTTCTATGTAACTTGATACTGATCTTAAACAAATTAAATTAATTTGGCTATTACCTTATTATGAAAAAGAATGTATTAATCTTATGCCTTTTGGGGCTTGGCCTTCAGCTGGGGGCTCAAACCAAAGACAATGTTAAAACCACATTCCAGACTTCACGAGAGTGGAGACCAACAATAGATAACAGAGCCGATGCGGTGATGGTATATGGAGTAGGTGGAAACCCTTCTGATAAATCGAAAAGAATACCGTTTGAAGAACGTGTGCAATCGTGGCGCGACAGAGGTTATATTGCTCACTTCATGACAGGCATAGCTTGGGGCGAATACCAAGACTACTTTACAGGACAATGGGATGGCAAAATGCATCTGGACGAAGGTCAGGTGCAACAAAATGGAGACACGATATGGCATGGACATATGGTTCCTTATATCGTTCCTACGCAGAACTACCTGAAATATATAAAAGAAAGACATGTAAAGCGGGTGATCGATGCAGGCATCGACGCCATATTTATGGAAGAACCCGAATTCTGGGCTCGTGCAGGCTATAGTGAAGCCTTCAAGCGAGAATGGAAAAGCTATTATGGTTTTGACTGGAGACCACAACATGAGTCTCCCGAAAACACATACTTAGCCAATAAACTAAAATATCAATTGTATTACAATGCACTCAAAGAAGTGTTTACATACGCTAAAGAATATGGTAAGAGTCGGGGGATAGATGTGAAGTGTTATGTGCCCACACACTCACTGGTTAACTATTCGCAATGGATGATAGTTAGCCCTGAAGCAAGTTTGGCGTCTCTTGATTGTGTAGACGGATATATAGCCCAAGTATGGACGGGTACGTCAAGAGAACCAAACTACTTTGATGGAAAAGTAAAAGAGAGAGTCTTCGAAACAGCGTTTCTCGAGTATGGCTCGATGGAGTCGATGACTGCTCCCACAGGCAGGAAGATGTTCTTCCTCACCGATCCGATCGAAGACTGGCCGAGAGACTGGGCAGATTACAAAAAGAACTATCAGGCAACCTTTACGGCTCAATTGCTATACCCCAATATAGCAGATTATGAAATAATGCCTTGGCCCGAACGTATTTATGAAGGGCTTTACAGAACAAGTGCAAGTAGTGACAAAAAGGAAAGAATACCAAGACACTATTCTACACAAATGCAAATAATGGTAAACTCGCTGAACAGCATGCCTCTGTCTGATAATAAGGTGACAGGCTCGCGAGGTATAAGCGTGCTGATGGCCAACTCACTGATGTTCCAGCGATTCCCTACACACGCAGGATATGAAGACCCTCAGTTGGCAAACTTCTACGGACAGGCGTTGCCTTTCCTTAAACGAGGAGTACCTGTAAAAACAGCCCATATAGAAAACTTAGGTTATAAAGAAGCACTAGCCGATACGAAAGTATTGCTTATGTCTTATTCGAATATGAAACCTTTGTCTCCCGAAGCTCATACATATATAGCTCAGTGGGTGAAAGCCGGAGGTGTGTTGGTTTATAGCGGGCTCGATAACGATCCGTTTCAGACTGTACAGGAATGGTGGAATACAGGAGGCAATAAATACACTGCTCCGTCTAACCATCTGTTCGAGCAAATGAATATTGCCGTGTCGCCTCAAGAAGGGGAATACAGCTATGGCAAAGGAACTGTTTATATTATCAGAACTGATCCAAAAGACTTTGTTCTAAAAGCCGATAACGATAAGCAATTGCTCGATGTAGTGAAAAGAATGTACGAACAAAAGGCAAATGCAGGGAAGCTGCTCTTTAAGAATAATTTTTATCTCCAAAGAGGAGCGTATGATCTGGTTGCTGTGCTCGACGAAAGCGTGAGCAATGAGCCTTATATAATAAAAGGTAATTTCATTGACTTATTTGACCCCAAGTTACCTGTATACCAATCCAAGACCGTAAATCCGGGAGAACAAGCGTTCTTGCTGAATATAGACAGAGTGGCAAACAAACAACGTCCGCAGGTGCTTGCCGCTGCATGTCGTGTATATGAAGAAAAGGTAGGGAAGGGCTCGTATTCGTTTGTTGCAAAAAGTCCTATAAATACCACGAATGCATCTCGTGTTTTATTACCCCGAAAACCTGTGAGCGTATCGGTAAACGGCAAAGAAGAATTCTTGGCTAACGCATGGGATCAGCAGACGAAGACTTATTTATTGGAATTTGATAATAATCCGGAGGGAGTATCTGTTAATATTAAATGGTAAATTATATACAAAACAAAAAGAAAATCGCATGAAGAGCATTGTGTTATATCTTCTTCCGCTGTTTGGCTTACTCGCCTGTAAGAGCAGTGGTGTGAAAGATTATGAAGTGGTTAAAAATGAATTAAGAGCCCCTGCGTACCCTTTGGTCACAATAGACCCATACACCAGTGCGTGGTCTATGACAGACAATCTGTACGATGGTGCTGTAAAGCACTGGACAGGGAAAGACTTTCCGCTTATAGGAGCCATAAAGGTGGATGGCGTTGCCTATCGCTTTATGGGTACTGAAGATGTAGAGTTAAACCCGCTTGTTCCAACATCGGAGCAAGGCGAATGGTATGGAAGCTACACGACTACCCAGCCGGCAGCAAACTGGAAAGATAATAATTTCAACGATTCGTCTTGGAAGAAAGATAAAGGAGCATTCGGTACAAAAATAAATGAGCCTACAGCTAAAACAGATTGGACAACCGAGAATATCTGGGTCAGAAGACATATCGTTTTGGATGAGGATGTACAAGGAAAACAAATCTATCTGGAGTTTTCGAACGATGACGATGCTGTTTTTTACATCAATGGTATTGAAGTACATAATACAGGTTCGACATGCAACAAAAATGCAATGATCAAATTGTCGGCAGATGTTGTGAATGCGCTAAAGAAAGGTGATAACCTGATAGCCGCTCATTGTAAGAACCCTGTGGCTAACGGTCTGCTGGATTTTGGTTTGCTGGTACAGAAAGAGAAGCATACGGCTCTCGAAAAAACTGCTGTGCAAAAATCTGTGGATGTGCAAGCTACGCAAACGCATTACACATTCGCCTGTGGTGAGGTTGATCTGAAATTGACTTTCTCTGCACCCCTGTTTATGGATGACTTAAACCTGTTGACTCGTCCTGTAAATTACATTACATATCAGGTTGTGGCTAATGACGGAAAGGCTCATGATGTACAAATATACTTCGAGGCTTCTCCACGCTGGGCACTAGACCAACCTTATCAGGAGTCGGTAAGCCAGAGCTTTGAAGACAACGGCCTGTTATTCCTTAAATCGGGAAGCAAGGAGCAGAATATACTCGCTAAAAAAGGCGACGATTTGCGCATCGACTGGGGGTATTTCTATTTGGTAGCCGAAAAAAATAATGTATCGGTTAATATTGGAGAGAGTAATACTTTGAGAACTAATTTCGTTAACAACGTTCACGACGGGCAGACAACCTCAGGAGAAAATGAAAATTCAAAAATGTCATTGACTCATAACCTCGGCTCTGTCGAAAGCTTTTCAGGAAAAGTAATGATTGGTTATGATGATATTTATTCGATACAATATTTTGGAGATAACCTTCGCCCATATTGGAATCAGGACGGCAATCAGACTATCGCAGGACAATTTCATGCGGCAAATAAAGAATACAATAAGCTGATAGAGAAATGCTATGCGTTTGACAAGGAGCTAATGGATAAAGCATCTATGGCGGGAGGAAAGAAGTATGCGGAACTTTGTGCTTTGGCATATCGTCAAGCTATTACAGCTCATAAATTGGTGAAAGCGCCGAATGGGGATTTACTATTCTTGTCGAAAGAAAACAACAGTAATGGCTCTATTGGTACAGTGGATGTAACATATCCGTCAGCACCGTTGTTCTTGTATTACAATCCCGAACTGGCTAAAGGTTTATTAAACCATATCTTCTATTATAGCGAAAGTGGTAAATGGACAAAATCGTTCCCTGCTCATGATGTTGGTACTTATCCATTGGCTAACGGACAAACCTACGGGGGTGACATGCCAATAGAAGAAGGAGGTAATATGCTCGCTCTTACAGCAGCTATTGCTGCCATAGAAGGCAACGCCAAATATGCAGAGAAACATTGGGATGTACTGACTACATGGACAGATTACCTTGTGGAATATGGTCTCGATCCTGAGAACCAGTTGTGTACAGACGACTTTGCCGGTCACTTTGCTCACAATGTGAATTTGTCGGTGAAGGCTATTATGGGTGTTGCTTCGTATGGCAAACTTGCAGATATGCTCGGGAAAAAAGATGTTGCCGAAAAGTACACTGCTAAGGCTAAGGAAATGGCGCAAGAGTGGATGAAGATGGCTGATGATGGAGATCATTATCGCCTTACATTCGACAAACTGGGAACATGGAGCCAGAAGTATAATTTGGTATGGAATAAGCTTTTAAAGATGAATATATTCCCTGACGAAGTGGCTCAGAAAGAAATCGCTTACTATTTAGGCAAACAAAACAAATACGGACTGCCTCTCGACAATCGTGAAACATATACCAAGACAGACTGGATAATATGGACTGCTACGCTTGCTGATGATAAAGCGACATTCGAGAAGTTTATCGACCCGCTGCATTTGTTTATGAACGAAACAGTAGACAGAATACCAATGTCCGATTGGGTATTTACAGATAAGCCAAACTACAGAGGATTTAAAGCCCGTTCGGTAGTCGGAGGCTATTATATCAAAATGCTGGAAGAAAAACTAAAAGGAAGTAAATAGGTTTTAGGCAACTATTTCATGGAAGGGGGTTCACAAATTATTTGTGAGCCTTCTTTTTTTGTTGGAGTTCATTATTATTAAGTATCCTAAAAAATTATCTATATAAGAACAAAGGTTCAATAAAAAGGTGACAGAAAGAAATGAGTAAAAAAGTGTCACTTTTGTCACCTTTTTAGGGTTAAGGTACTGTTGTATAGTTTGATGCTGTTTTTGAGAATTGTCACCTTTTGTTCCTCACTGATCTTAGAAATATGATTATTAAATAAAAAGAAGTAAACGATGGATACTAAATTATTTGTAATAACTTTTTTTCTATTCGGAATAAGGTCGTATTTTTGCACACTAACTAAAATTTAGTTACATAGTACATTAATAAAACTGATTCGATGAATTTTGTTGAAGAATTAAGATGGAGAGGTATGATCCATGAAATCATGCCGGGTACGGAAGAGCAACTGCAAAAAGAATTAACTTCGGGCTATGTGGGTATCGATCCTACAGCCGACTCATTGCACATCGGACACTTGGTGGGCGTGATGATTTTGAAGCATTTTCAACGTGCAGGACATCGCCCGATAGCTCTCATCGGAGGAGCAACAGGTATGATTGGTGACCCTTCTATGAAGTCAGCCGAACGTAACCTATTGGACGAAGCAACTCTCCGCCATAATCAGGAATCGTTGAAAAAGCAACTTGCTAAGTTTCTCGATTTCGAGTCTGACAAACCCAATGCAGCCTTATTGGTAAATAACTATGACTGGATGAAAGATTTCTCTTTCCTGAACTTTATCCGCGACATAGGAAAGCATATCACAGTGAACTATATGATGTCTAAAGATTCTGTTAAGAAACGTCTTAACGGAGAGTCTTCGGAAGGAATGTCTTTTACTGAGTTCTCATACCAGTTGATGCAAGGTTACGATTTTCTTCACTTATATCAGACATTAGGATGTCGTATTCAGATGGGAGGTTCCGATCAGTGGGGAAATATCACCACAGGGACTGAGCTTATTCGCCGTAAAGCGGGAGGAGAGGCTTTTGCCCTTGTGTGTCCTCTGATAACCAAAGCTGACGGTACTAAATTCGGTAAGACAGAATCGGGCAATGTATGGCTCGACAGAAGATATACGTCTCCTTACAAATTTTATCAGTTTTGGTTGAACGTAAGCGATGAAGACGCAGAGAAATATATCAAGATATTTACAGCACTCGACAAAGAAGAGATAGAAGGCTTGGTTGTTGAGCAAAAAGCAGCGCCTCATCTCAGAGCATTGCAAAAGCGTCTTGCTAAAGAAATAACCATAATGGTTCACTCCGAGGAAGATTACAATCAGGCAGTGGAAGCTTCAAACATCCTATTTGGAAATGCTACAGCTGATGCTTTGAAGAAGCTGGACGAGGAAACTTTCCTTCAGGTATTTGAAGGCGTTCCAACATTCGATATCTCGAAAGATGAGCTTTCGGCAGGAATCAAAGCTGTTGATCTGTTGACAGAGAAAGCTGCTGTTTTTCCTTCGAAGGGAGAAATGCGCAAGACTGTACAAGCCGGAGGTGTAATGATCAATAAAGAGAAGTTGGAAAACTTTGACGATGCTATTGATGCTTCATCTCTTATAGCCGGAAAATATATAATAGCACAAAAAGGGAAGAAAAATTACTTCCTGTTGATCGCAAAATAAAATAATTATTACTTTTGTACTCGCAAAAGTAATATTGTCTCATGGTGTAATGGTAGCACTGCAGATTCTGGATCTGCCTGTCTAGGTTCGAATCCTAGTGAGACAACAAAACTAAAGAGGCTATCCTTCTTTTCAGGGGATAGCCTCTTTTTTTTATTGTTGTAAATGTTTGAAGGTCAGATATCATAGGTCGGTTATTGGTTTGTAATGAGGAACTAAGCTCTTCATTATAACCCAACCTATAAGGTAGGCAAAAGCACATATACAGAATATAATAAAGTATCCTGCCGGCTTTCCTTCAAATCCCATAAATGTCAGCTGTACTTCGTCTGAGTAAACGAAGAGCTTTCCGGCAGACTTTTGTAAAATCATAGAGCTTATTCCTCCGGCCATACCGCCTATTCCTGTGATGGATGCAATAGCTCCTTTCGGAAACATATCTCCTATAGTAGAGAAAATATTAGCCGACCATGATTGATGTGCTGCACAGCCTATACCAATGGTTATGACTGGTAGCCACGGTGAAATAGTACCCAACGGTTGTGCAAATAATACAACCAGCGGGAAGAAAGCAAAGATAAGCATCGCTCTCATGCGTGCTGCGTATGGATTCATTCCTGTCCTGTTCATAATGATGGTAGGTAATTTCCCTCCCAAAACAGAAAGCATGGTGATTGCATATAGTGTAAATATCAATGCAATACCCAATCCTTCGGAGGTCTTTATGCCAAACTGTGTATTCAGATATGAAGGTGTCCAGAAGAGGAAGAACCACCATACCCCGTCGGTCATAAATTTGCCTACGGCAAATGCCCATGTCTGTTTGTATGAGAAGCATTTCCAAAAAGGTATCTTCTTTTCATCCTCTGCTTTATCGGTATCTAGAATGCCTTCTTCATCTCGGTCTTGTTCTATGTATGCCAGTTCAGCCTCATTTACATGCTTGCTCTTTGCCGGTGAGTCATATATAAATATCCAAAATCCCATCCAAATAAAGCCTAATGCTCCAATTACGATAAAAGCCATTTCCCACCCCCAACACTTTGCCAGCAAAGGGATACTCAGTGGAGCGATTAATGCGCCAATAGATGCTCCGGCATTAAAGATGCTGGTTGCATAAGCTCGGTCTTTCTTGGGGAAGTATTCGGCCGTTACCTTGATTGCAGCAGGGAAGTTACCCGCCTCACCTAAGGCTAATATGCAACGGGCTAGTAAGAAGCAATACATGCTGAAGGTGGCTATTACAACAGCAACATCGCCTGTAGCGGCAGCCAATTCTGCTGCACTATGCAGACCGACATGAGCTTCGGTTATAAGTCCGCAGGCAGCATGAAGGCATGCTCCTACCGACCATACTCCGATAGCCCAGAGGAATCCTTTCTTGCTGCCCATCCAGTCGATGAAGCGACCTGCAAACAGCATACAGACTGCATATATAAAAGAAAACATGGAAGTGATTGTTCCGTAGTGGTTTTCATCCCAATGAAATTCAGGCTTTATAAATTCGTCCCAAGTAAGGGATAGTACTTGCCTGTCGAGATAATTGATCGTAGTAGCAAAGAAAAGCATCAGGCAGATGGTCCACCTGTAATTTGTCATTTTTGTTTTTCCGGTATTCATAAGGTGTTTTTATATTGTTTTTGCTTTCGCTATTATCTCAAGAGCCATCTTACACATTTGCGTTATTCTACCCCAATCTTTTGCTGCGATAATCTCTTTCGGGAATAGGTTTGAACCCATACCGACACAAGTAACACCGGCATTAAACCATTTTGTCAGATTTTCCTCAGTGGGTTCTACTCCGCCTGTCACCATAATATTCGACCAAGGCATCGGAGCTTTTAGATTCTTCACAAATGAAGGACCTCCCACATCGCCTGCCGGAAATATTTTTACTACCTCTGCTCCCAACTCTTGAGCATAACCGACTTCGGATACTGATCCGCAACCGGGAATATAGGCTACTTGCCTACGGTTACACACCTTGAAGATGTCGGGATTTAATAGGGGACCTACTACAAAGTTGGCCCCAAGCTGTAAAAACAACGAAGCTGTGCCGGCATCGACAACCGATCCGATACCCATTATCATTTCGGGGCATTCTTTGGCTGCCCACTTATTCAGCTCTCCGAATATTTCATGAGCGAAATCACCTCGATTGGTAAATTCGAATACCCTTACTCCGCCTTCATAACAGGCTTTGAGTACCTGTTTGGAGGTTTCGAGGTCGCTATGATAAAAAACAGGAACCATTCCTGTCTCTGCCATTACCTGACAGGTTTTTATTCTTGAAAATCGTGCCATCTATAGTCGTTTTATTTTAGAATTAAAAGGTATTGTATCAAAGAGCAAGAACAAGCAAGCAGGTATGTTTTACATATATATCAATAAAAACAATGGATCGAATTATCATACCCGCTTGCTGTTCATATTTTAGTTGTTTACTATTTTCAATCTTTATCTTGAAACACGACCAGAGCCATCCCCTTTCATCAGGTTCTCCACTTCGGCTACCGTTACAAGGTTGTAATCGGCATATATTGTATGTTTCAGACATGATGCTGCAACCGCAAAATCGAGAGCTTTCTGATCGTCGGCAGGGTAGGTGATAAGTCCGTAGATAAGCCCACCCATAAAAGAGTCTCCTCCGCCTACACGATCAACGATGTGTGTAATGTCGTATCTTTTCGATTGATAAAGCTTATCGGAATATAAGCAACCTCCCCATGTATTATGGTTTGCATTAATAGATCCACGCAATGTAATAATCACTTTCTTAGCACGTGGAAAGCGTTTCTTCAACTGAGTGCATACCGACTCAAATTCTGCGGCATCCACATCTCCTGCGGTATGTGCTACGTCAAAACCTTCGGGCTTGATACCGAAAACCTTTTCAGCATCTTCCTCATTGCCTAGAATGATATCACAACCTTCAACCAAGGCAGGCATAATATCAGAAGCTGTTTTGCCATATTTCCAGAGATTTTTTCTGTAGTTGAGGTCTGTAGAAACTGTAATGCCTTTTTTGTTTGCTATTTTGATAGCTTCCAAGCATGCATCTGCTGCTCCTTGCGATAGAGCGGGAGTGATGCCTGTCCAGTGAAACCATTGGGCTTCTTTAAATACTTCTTCCCAGTCTACCATTCCGGGTTTTATGTCTGCCATAGCAGAATTGGCCCTGTCGTAGATAACTTTCGAAGCACGGGCTACTGCGCCTGTCTCCAGATAATAAATGCCTACACGATCACCTCCTCGTATAATATTCTGAACACCTACATTGTACTTTCTCAAATCAGAGATGCACCATTCTGCTATATCATTCTCAGGTAGGCGGGTTACATAGTCGGTAGGAATACCATAGTTGGATAGTGATACGGCTACGTTGGCCTCTCCGCCTCCAAATGTAGCATTCAGGTTTGTAGACTGTATAAATCTTTGATATCCGGGAGTACTAAGGCGTAGCATGATTTCCCCGAATGTTACTACTTTCTTCATTGTTTTGATTCTAATAATATTCTAGCGTTTAGTTATATTTAATTGTCAATGGATGTTTTAACCCTTCCGAAAAGGTTTGGATATATCGCTCAAAATCACTCAACATAGGGAATCCAAATTCAGACCAACCGTAACCTGTATAATATGTTACCGGAATGTTTGGCTGTTGGGCTGTGACTCCCAAGACATGAGTTTGTTTTTCTTTTTTGTTTGTTACAGGATTAATTATCTCATACGTGTCTATCTTGCTTTCTGTCATACCTTGAAGAAAAACAAGTCCTAGATATACGCCGGACGTTTTAGGTGTTGTTGGCTCGGCGTAAATAATATAATTCTTTTCTAAAGAGCTGATGATTGAATCTCCTTTTTCTCGCTTAACAAAGCCGGCAGCTACAGGCATTGTTTGTTTTATGGTGTATGCTTGAATAACTTTTGATAATTGAGAGCCGGCATCTAAAGATATTGTTCTGTTTTCGGCTACTGATTGTCCGTTTATATTCAGGTTATTATAAGTCAGTTTGAATGTTGTACGCAATGGACCATTGTCAAGGAGTTCCTCTGATACAAAGTTTTGGTTCAACCAAAGTTTGCTGTCTACATACGGAGACATAGCACCTGCCCCAAGGCTATAGCCTGTCTTGTAATCATTGAGCCCCTCGCTTGGATCTTCTTGATAAGATATTGTTCCAGAGGTATCTTCTTTATACCATTTGTCTATGATAAGGTTATTGGTGCGTTTGTACCAGATATTTATACCGTTCCCGGGACTATCTGTTTCAATACCCGCAGGACCATACATACGGAACGCCACACGGTCGTTTTCCCAAACGAAGCCATCTTTATGTCCGGAAAGAAGCCGTCCGAAGGTTTTTGGTGTAAAGTGCTGAACCTCTCCCGTTTCTATCATAAAAGACTTTGACTCGTTTGCTTTTAGTTGTGGTTGAAAAATAATCTTACGATCGTATGTCACTTGCGAAGGTATAATTTCACCTTCGGTCGTTTTAATGACATAACCCAGACTGTCTGATACCACAATCCTATTCTTGATGCTATCGATGGGTATTTCTACTAATTCTGTCATCCGATCAAAATCCGTCGGGTTTTCTATCGTGATTATGACATCCTTCTCAGAACAGGCTAATAAGAATATCGTAGATAGTATTATGAGATATAATTTCTTCATTTCTATTGTTTTTTGAGTTTACAATATCTGCTTAAGGTTTAATATAACTTGTCAGTAGAGAAAGTGCCCATATCGTCATCCGTCCGATTTTATACTTTAAGATTGACCTTTAGAACTTAAAGAATTTTTTAGCATTATAATACGATACATCCTCAACCAATTTTCCCAGAAACGGCAATTCGGAATAAGGGAGTAATCCTTGTTCAACATCTGTCCCTATGAGATTGCATAGTATACGACGGAAATACTCGTGGCGAGGGTACGACAAAAAGCTTCGAGAATCTGTCAGCATACCTACAAAGCGGCTTAGCAGCCCAAGGTTCGATAGAGAATTTATTTGAGCTTCCATCCCCGCTTTTTGGTCGAGAAACCACCAGCCCGATCCGAACTGTATCTTTCCTGCAACAGAACCATCCTGAAAGTTGCCAATCATGGTTGCAATCATATCATTGTCGCGCGGATTCAGATTATATATGATTGTTTTAGTTAATTTGTTGTCAACGTCCAGTTTGTCAAGAAACTTCGACAATGATTTAGCTACTGTAAAATCACCGATAGAGTCGAAGCCTGTATCTGCCCCCACTTGCTTAAAGAGGCGCGTATTATTGTTTCGGATGACACCGTAATGAAACTGCTGAGTCCAGCCTTTTTCCCAATCCATGATTGCCCCTTCTACGAGTATGGCAGATTTGAATTTGATGATCTCTTCGCGCGACAGCTCTTTACCTCCATATACTTTGTTGAAAATGGTGTCTATTTCACTCTGAGTATAGTCATCGGCATAAAATTCTTCCATACCGTGATCGGACAGCTTGCAGCCTACGCCGGCAAAGAAGTCGTGGCGTTTGCGGAGAGCTGTAATCAAGTCGGTAAAGTTGCTGATTGATATGCCCGAAACTTCGGATAGCTTCTCTACATAGGTACGAAATACATGAGGTACTTCTACCGCCATTACCTTATCGGGACGCCAAGTAGGGAGAACTTTTATAGAGAAGCCCTCATTTTTTAAGGCTACGTGATATTCCAATGAATCTACAGGATCATCCGTGGTGCATACAGCCTCAACGTTGTAATGTTTCATTAAGCCCCGAGCTGAAAATTCCGGTGTGCGAAGTTTTGCCGTGCATTCATCATATATCTCTTTTGCTGTTTCGGGTTTTAATAATTTGGTAACTCCAAAGGCAGTCTGTAACTCCAAATGTGTCCAGTGGTATAGCGGGTTACGCATGGTGTAGGGTACGGTTTCTGCCCATTTCTCAAACTTTTGCCAATCGCTGGTATCTTTTCCTGTACAAAACCTTTCGTTAATGCCATTTGTACGCATTGCACGCCATTTGTAATGATCTCCACTCAACCAGATTTCACCCAGATTGTCGAACTGATAATCTTCTGCAATCATTTTAGGGTCGAGGTGACAATGGTAGTCTATGATAGGCAAAGATTTGGCATGCTCGTGATATAACTGTTGAGCTGTTTCATTTTGCAATACGAAATTGTCATCTAGAAAGTGTTTCATGAGCATTATGGCTTTATTTTTTGAATCAAATTTATCTGCTAACTTATTTTGTTTATTGTGTGCGCACACACAAGCTGCTACAAATATAGTGATTAATGATAATTAAACAATATGTGTGCGCACACATGGTTTGTTTTGTATGTTTTAAGTTTAAGTATACCAGATTGTTATTGAGTTTTTGTGGTGTGAAAAATGTTTTAAAACATTTGTACTGCCCCCTTTATAAAATACAGATGTCTGCGAAACATAAGACGTTTACTGAAATAATTCAGGATATTTTTCTTTGGATATACAATGAGATTGATTCTTGATCTCTTCATCTAATATTGATTTCCAGCCTAGTTTGTCAAATTCTTTCTCCAGAGCAAGGCATACTTCGAAGTCTACTTCTGAGACTTTATATGTTTGTCCGTCTTTATTCGCTGATACCGAAATCTCGAAACGGTTGTTCATTACCCACACATGAACTTTGTATCCGTATATCTCTACGTATTGAGGCTGTTCCAAATCACAGAAGTGGGGTATCACGATTTTGAGTTTATCCAGATCATCAATAGAATACGATTCTAACGGATCGAAAGCAATTGCTCCTTTCGGCAAGGGTTTTAAGATTATTCCTATCTGCGAAAGCTTAGCAATTAAGTCTTCCCTACTCCCATACTTGAAGTAAACACAGAACGAATCGCCCTCACAGTTGTGGCCTCCACGCGAACGCATATAATGGAAAAATTGCAACTGGCGGCACCAGCGAGTTATTTCTTCTTTTGTATTATTCTGAAAAAGCCTCTCTTCCGATATCTTGTCTATATTCATCAATTTGTCATTAATCAGGTTCTAAGGTATTATATTTTTTGTTATCAGGAAAGAATTCATAGTATCTGCTTTGCATTCTTTAATTTCTCAAAAGAAGTTATTCTATGAAGCATTTGATTATTTTTGTCTCTATACAAATAAGAAGTAAGAAGATATAAATACCTTTGTTGAATTAAAATGCCCGAATGTTCCTCTCGTATACCTAGTAAAAGACTGTATTTAAGAATAAAGTTGGTTGATATGGATAAATCAGTCTATTTTGGTATTGTCTATTAATGAGGAAGATGCAATCATAAAAGGATATTTATTTTTAATTAAATGCATTTTAATAAATATTTAATACAGAACTAACATCTATTCTTCTGCTTTTTTAAGTACACCTCTTTTACTTTGATTAACGTTAACGCCTAATCATATTTTTATAACCTTAAAAATCTCCTTTTAGTATGATGTTATTAAACACCTCCTGACTGAACCTTAAAATTGTATTGAAAATTGTTTAACCGTTTTTTTGAAAAACAATAAATAGATTATGAAAAAATATCAAGAAAAATCAATTCCGAAAGAGAGATTCAGGAACTTGTGCACACGGTTTCTATTCCTTCTCTTATTTATGTTTATGTCGCTTCTGGCATATTCGCAAACTCAGATAACTAAGGGTACTGTATATGATTCGTCAAACGATCCAATCATAGGAGCATCTGTTACTATCAAAGGTACAACAAAAGCAACAATGACAGATGTTGACGGTAAGTTTAGTCTCGAAACTTCCCGAAATGATGTGCTGATTGTATCATATATAGGATTTAGTAAGAAAGAAGTAGCTGTAAATAATCAGAATAACCTGACTATAGTATTAGAAGAAGATCGTCAGGTTTTAGATGAGGTTGTTGTGGTGGGTTACGGAACTCAAAAAAAGACTACTCTCACAGGAGCTGTCTCTGCAATAAATAATAAAGAAATAAGCACAACAAAAAATGAGAGCTTAGTGAACATGATGACCGGAAAGATACCCGGAGTGAGGGTTGTTCAGAGAAGTTCCGAGCCGGGAAGCTTTGACAACCGATTCGATATTCGTGGACTAGGAAATCCCTTGGTCGTTATAGACGGTGTGCCACGTGACGACTTTGCCAGAATGGATCCGAACGAAATAGAAAGTATATCGGTACTTAAAGATGCGTCTGCTGCTATTTATGGTGTACGTGCAGCTAATGGTGTAATCCTGATTACTACAAGAAAAGGAAATTCGGAGGGCAGTAAGTTTGATATAACTTATTCGGCCAATTTCGGATTCCAGCAACCTATCGGCTTTCCCACCAGTACTGATGCAATTCAATATATGACATTGAAGAATGAGGCATCAAGAAGAAATTTCAACAACAACTATGTGAATCCTGTGCCACTTCCGTACGGAGACAGCGAGTTTGAAGCTTTCAACAATGGTACTCGTATCTCATCCGATTGGAGAGGTGCTGTTATCAGAGATATAACTCCTCAGTCTCAGCACTCGTTGAGTATGGCCGGATCATCTAAAAATGTATCATATTTCTTTAATCTTGGATACATGAAACAAGATGGTATAACCAAGACTAAATACCCGAATTATGACAAGTGGAATGTAAGAGCCAATGTGGATGCTAAGATTACAAGCTTTCTAAGAGGTGAATTTAAAGTAGCCGGCATGATGGACGAACGCAACGATATCAATGGCGGTTCTTGGAACCTGATTAAGAATACATGGTTGGCTAAAGCTACAGAATCGATGTATGCTAATAACAATCCATTGTACCCTACAGCCGAAACCGACGAAAACCCGTTGTTGTTGATGGATCCTAGTAAATCGGGATACTTTAATAATAAAGGACGTTCTTTCCAGTCTTCTTTGGCATTGATCTTTGATGTACCGGGAGTGAAAGGTCTTTCGGCAAAGGCAATGTATAGCTACGACTATAAAGATAATGACTGGAAGAACTATGTAAAAACATATTCACTCTACAAATATGATGTAGGAAATGATGTATATAATGAATACGTGAAAAATACACCGTCTAAAGTTGCACGCGGATTTGGCAAAAATATTTCAAACTTGATGCAACTATCATTAAATTATGATCGCACATTCTTCGAAAAGCATAATGTGAAGGCGTTGTTCCTTTATGAAGAAAGTGGTAATGAAGGAGACAACTTCAATGCGCAACGTAATCTTTCTTTAGAGGTTTTACACCTGTTTGCCGGTGATACCGATGGTCAGATTGCAGGTATGGACGCAGGTGGACTTTATGATCAACAGCGAAAAAGTTTTGTTGGACGTATTAACTATGACTATGCATCAAAGTATTTGCTCGAATTCAGCTTCAGACGTGATGGTTCATCCAAATTTAGTTCGAATGGTCGTTGGGGATGGTTCCCTTCTGCATCTGCCGGTTGGAGAATTTCGGAAGAAAAGTTTGTGAAAGAATTTGAGCCGCTATCCTTTGTTAATAATCTCAAAATCAGATCCAGCTACGGTGAAATGGGTGATGACGGAGCATTGAACTATCAATTCCTTACCGGATATGATTATCCTTCGGGAGGTGCTGTGTTTGGAGGTGAGTTTATTAATGGTATCGGATTTCGTGGTATAGCCAATACATACCTTACATGGTATACCTCAAAGACATTTAATATAGGTGTAGATATCGATCTATGGGATGGTTTACTAGGCTTCCAATATGACTATTTTATCAGAAAAAGAGAAGGGTTATTTACAGACCGTTTACTTTCATTGCCGGGAACTTATGGAGCTAAACTTCCTCAGGAGAACCTGAATAGTGACAAAACAATGGGATATGAGATCGTTTTGACTCACAGAAATAAAGTAAGTGATTTTGTTTATAATGTTTCTGCAAACATGTCTCTTACACGTACCAAAAACGATTATTTCGAACAGGGGCGTGCCGGTAACTCATACGAGCATTGGAAAGGCAACTACAACAATCGATACAAAAACATCTGGTGGGGAAAAACCTATGGAGGACAATTTACCTCTTACGATCAAATACTTGATTATGCGATTAACACTGGCGGAGGAAATCATGCTACATTGCCGGGAGATTACTATTATAAAGACCTGAATGGTGACGGTGTAATTGATGGATGGGACGAAACACCTATTGCGACAAGAGAATTGCCTTATATAAATTATGGTATTACTTTGGCTGCAGAATATAAAGGTATAGATATAAATATGCTATTCCAGGGGACAGCTAAGTCGTGGACAAGATATTACGAAATGTTGAATGTGCCATTAGCGTTTGATAAGAACACGTTAGACTTCTTTATGGATCGTTGGCATCCGACAGATCCTAATGCCGATGTGTATGATCCGAATACGAAATGGACTTCAGGATTTTTCCCGATGACAGGTAACGGTTCGGCATGGGGCGAAGGTACAAGAGCAATTCAGAGTGCTGCATATCTGCGTCTAAAGTCTATAGAGCTTGGCTATACATTGCCTAAAAAACTGATAACAAAGATTGGTTTAAATAATGCCCGCATCTATGTAAATGCTTATAACCTGTTTACTCTTACAGGGTTGAAATATATCGATCCGGAGCATCCGGGCGGAGGAGCAGATGCTAATGATAAACCCGAAAATGACTTATATGGCTATATGTATCCATTAACTCGTACATATAACGTCGGCTTTAGTCTTACTTTTTAAAGATATACTATTATGAAAAAATTAAAATATTTATTATTGGCTTTGGTTGTTGGAGGATTCTTTGCTTGTAACGATCTCGAAGTTGATCCGCCTAATATATTGACCGATAAAGATATCTTCAACTCAGAATCGGGCGTAACAGCTTACTTGACACGTTTGTATAGTGAGCTACCCATTGAAGATTTCAAATATAACAGAACAGAAGGTTTTAATAAATTTACAGCTTTCTGGGGATTGGGGCCAAATACAGGAGAATGGCTTCAGGCAAATGATTTCAGACATTGGGATATAAATGGAAATGGATTTGGCTACTGGCCTTATTCTGATATTCGTAATGCAAATTATTTTCTTAAATACTTGGGAGAATATGCCTCAAAGTATACAGAAGAGCAAGTGAATGCATGGTTGGCTGAGGCTCGTTTTTGTAGGGCATATTATTACTTTGGAATGGTAAAACGTTATGGTGGAGTGCCTATCGTAAAAGAATTGCAGTCATATCCTGAGCAAACCATTGACCAACTGAGAGTTCCGAGAGATAAAGAAGAGGCTGTCTATGATTTCATTAGCGAAGACTTGCAATGGGCTGTCGATCATTTACCCGAAAGAAGCGTATCCGGCAGAGCCAATAAATATGTTGCAGCTGCGTTGAAATCCAGAGCTATGTTGTTTGCCGGTTCTATCGCCAAATACGGGAAAGATTACTTTCTAGGAACTCCTGCTCACGATGCCGGATTGGTTGGTATACCTGAAGGCAGAGCTACAGATTATTTTAAGCAGAGTTATGATGCTGCCAAGTTGCTTGAAGGTCATTATGATCTGTATCAAAAAAATGCTGATCTGGTGCAAAACTATGTAGATGTCTTCTTAGATACAAATAGCCCGGAAAACGTGTTTATAAAAGACTTCGTTTATATGGACAATGTAGAGGGATCTCGTCATAGCTGGGATGCATTTGCTTCGCCACGGTCTAGTTCGAGCAGCTATGCTGGTGCTATCTGCCCTACATTAGATGTTATTGAAATGCTTGGAGAAGTAAAGGTTAACGATGCTCAAGGGAATCCTATCAAATTCAATACGAGAGAGGATCTGTTGACTACTTTAGCTCCACGCCAGAGAGCAATTGCTCTTTTCCCGGGAGAAGTTTTCAGAGGAAAAGTTGTTGATGTTCAGGCCGGACTGTATGAGAATTATAGCCTTACAGCAGAGCCGATAAGAACCAATGATATCTATGCAAAATATAAAGCAACGAATGGAAAAGAATACAATATTATAGGTTATGACGGTATCGGTACGGCTGCATCACCATCCAGTCCTACAGGCTTGCATATGAGGAAGTATAACAATTATAAAGTAAGCGTTGCCGAAGCAAATCTTTGGAAGTCTACCCAAGCTTGGATTGACATTCGCTATGCAGAAGTACTCCTTAATAGAGCAGAAGCCGCATTTGAATTGGGCACAGGCGAAATGAAAGCAGATGCTTTGGTTCAGATCAACAAGATAAGAAATAGAGGTGGCGACAACTCGTTAAACCTTTCTGAATTGACATTGGATAAAATCAGAACAGAGCGTCAATGTGAATTAGCCTTCGAAAACCAGACTTGGTGGGATCTACGTCGTTGGAGAATAGGAGAACAAATAAGAGAGAAACGCTACCATGCTCTTTATCCATACTATATCATCAACGAGAATAAATGGATATTTAAGAAGGCAGAAGAACCTCATCGTACAGGGTACACATTTAATATAATACAATATTACGAACCTATACCTGGTGGTGAAATAGGTAAGAATCCTAATCTATTACCTAATAATCCACTATACTAAAAATCAGGAGTTATGAAAAAGATATTTAAATATTTATTCTTCATCACAATCGCATTCACTGTTACATCTTGTATGACAGATATTGATGATTTTGATTCACCTAAAGAAACGCTCAAAGGGACTGTCTATGATAAGTTTACGGGAAAACCAATGATGACCGAAACCGGGCATATGCGTATCAAGCTCGAAGAATTGAGCTGGAGCGATACTCCAACCCCTCAATACTTTGGCAATAAGCAGGATGGAACATACTTCAATTCCATGATTTTTAAAGGACACTACAGAGTCACTTTAGAGAATGGCCCTTTTGTTCCCATCGATCCGGTAGAGATAGATATCAAAGGGACAGTAAGTCAGGATTTCACTGTTGAACCATATCTGCATCTCGAAATAACAGATATAATTCAGAACGGAACTTCTGCTACAGTCAAGTTCAAGATTTCGAGTGAGGTGGATATGTATCAGGTTACCGATGCTAAGGTTTTTGTAAACAATACATCCTTTGTGGGTAATGGTGCATACATAAGCGATTACGGCCGAAATGAACTGGACCTGAAAGGTATGACTAATGCTACGATCTATGCAACCGAGCATTCTATGACTATCGAGGGGCTTAAGTCGGGGCGTAAATTTTATCTTAGAGCAGGAGCACGTGTTGCCGACCCTATCGTAAAGGGGTATAACTATTCTGAGATTAAAGAAATAACAATACCATAATGATTATAGGAGGCTGTCATGAGAAGTTCAAAAAAATCATTTCTCAGACAGCCTCTAAAATGGAAAAAGTTATAGATGAGAGTCGATGAATATAAAATGTAGATTTAGGTAAAAAAGGTTGAAAGTAACAACGGTACAGAAGTATACTAAATATATTTTCTCTGTATCGTTGTTTTAATCAAATCGATAGATCCAAACTAAATGTCCCATATAAGCCTCGACACTCTCTGTTTATAGAACTATTTAACAAATAATTCAATATTATAAAGCATGATATTTTTTAGAAAACGTTATGGTAAACTGCTGTTTATCATGTGGCTTGTACTTGTTAGTCATATCCCATTATGTGCACAGCAAGAGCAATTATTCAGAGACGAAAGAGCTCCTATGCACGATCGTATCATAGACTTATTGTCAAAACTAACAATAGAAGAAAAAATAAGCCTTCTTACTGCCACTTCGCCCGGTATTCCGCGTTTAGAAATTCCTAAATACTATCATGGAAATGAGGCTCTGCATGGAGTGGTACGCCCCGGACGGTTCACCGTATTTCCGCAAGCTATAGGACTTGCCAGTATGTGGAACCCCGAGTTGCATTATCAGATAGCAACAGCCATTTCAGACGAAGCTCGTGGAAGATGGAACCAACTCGAGCAAGGGAGGCTTCAAAAAGAACGCTTTACCGATCTGCTTACATTTTGGTCTCCTACCGTAAATATGGCTCGTGACCCACGCTGGGGACGTACTCCCGAAACCTATGGCGAAGATCCTTATTTGTCGGGTATTTTGGGTACTGCTTTTGTAAAGGGATTGCAGGGAGACGATCCCACTTATCTGAAAATAGTAGCTACTCCAAAACATTTTGCGGCAAATAACGAAGAACATAATCGTTTTACGGCCAATCCTCAGATATCGGAAAGGCAATTGAGAGAATATTATCTTCCTGCTTTCGAAATGTGTGTAAGAGAAGGAAAGTCGGCATCTATCATGTCGGCCTACAATGCCATTAATGATGTTCCGTGTACGGCCAATCCTTGGTTGTTGACCAAAGTTTTAAGGAACGATTGGGGATTTAACGGATATGTTGTTTCAGACTGTGGAGGTCCAAGCCTTCTGGTTTCGGCGATGAAATATGTAAAGACAAAAGAAGCGGCAGCAACACTGTCAATCAAAGCCGGACTTGATCTCGAGTGTGGCGATGATGTATATATGCAACCTCTTCTGAATGCATACAATCAGTACATGGTTTCGCAAGCAGATATTGACTCAGCTGCATACAGAGTGCTTCGGGCACGTATGAAACTGGGATTGTTTGATGACCCTGACCATAACCCGTATAGCAAAATATCACCCTCGGTGATAGGCTCAGAAAAACATAAACAACTGGCTCTCGAATCGGCTCGTCAGAGCATTGTCTTGTTGAAAAACAAAGACAAGGCATTACCGTTAAATCCTAAAAAGATAAAATCGATAGCAGTTGTAGGGATAAATGCAGGTAACAGTGAATTCGGAGATTACAGCGGTATTCCTGCCAATGCCCCCATCTCTATATTGCAAGGAATACAAGATGAGGTGGGTAAGGATGTGAAAGTGGTATATGCTCCATGGAAATCTGCTGCCGATGGAAAAGAAATGATCTCGGCATCCTATTTTCCGCAAGGGCTCAAATCTGAATATTTTACAAATATGGAACTATTGGGTACACCGAAGGTGCGTACCGAGGAGTGGGTAAATTTTGAGCCCGCTAATCAGGCTCCCGATCCGTTTATTCCGCCATTTCCATTATCTATCCGGTGGACAGGGAAACTCAAACCCACCGTGTCGGGAAATTACACATTGTACTATACCGCCGATGATGGCTCTCGTCTTTTTATCAATGGAGAGAAACTCATAGATGCTTGGCAAGAAAGAAGTATAGCTACAGATTCGGTGACTTACTATTTTGAAGCAGGAAAAGAATATGACCTTAGAGCCGAATATTTTAACAATCGGGATAATTCTGTAGCCAAACTTTATTGGAAAATACCATCTATAGGCACGCAGCAACGACTCGATATGTATGGCGAAGCGGGTAAAGCTGTCCGCGAGTGCGAACAGGTAGTTGCCGTATTAGGTATCAATAAAACGATAGAAAGGGAAGGACAAGACCGATACGATATCCACTTGCCTGCTGATCAGATGGAATTTATACAGGAAATCTATAAGGTGAATCCAAATATTACAGTTGTATTGGTTGCGGGAAGTTCTCTTGCTATCAATTGGATGGAAGAAAAAATTCCGGCGATTGTTAATGCTTGGTATCCCGGCGAACAGGGAGGAAAGGCTGTCGCCGAAGTATTGTTCGGACATTATAATCCTGCCGGAAGACTACCTCTTACATATTATAGCAGCTTGAATGAAGTTCCTGCTTTTGACGATTATGATGTAACCAAAGGACGGGGGTATCAGTATTTCAAAGGGAAACCCTTATATCCTTTCGGATATGGACTGAGTTATACGTCTTTCGTATATAAGAATCTCAGACTGACAGAAAGTGATGAATTCGTAAATCTGGCTTTCGACCTGAAGAACACAGGTAAGATGGATGGTGATGAAGTTTCGCAGGTATATGTAAAGTTACCCGAAACAGGAGTAACAATGCCTATTAAAGAATTGAAAGGTTTTAAAAGAAGCTTTATAAAGAAAGGAGAAACAAAGAGAATTGAAATTGAAATCAAAAAAGAACAGTTGAGATATTGGAATGAGAACCTAGGGAAATTTGTAGTTCCTGAGGGAGTATATGAATTTATGGTTGGTGCATCTTCTTCTGATATCAGGTTATCTGAAAAGTATAATCTAATATCAGGGAAATAGATTTCAGTTGTTTCTGTTCATCTTCAGGAAAGACTGATTTCTTAGAAAAACTGTTGAAGAGCTTATTGTCGTAAACAATAAAAGTGGTCGGCTCGAAACGTAACCGTTAGAGCCGTCTACATGCTCTTTATATGCCTATATAATCTAATTTTTTATTAAAAACATTATCAATCATGAAAAATTCTTCACATTACAGAGTGTTTACAAGACAATCTCTTGTTTGGATTATACTCTTTATTTTTGGAGTGTATAGTCCATTGCACGGACAATCGTGGAAGGTCTCGGGATCGGATCAGTATCCCAAATTAGAAACTTTTGTTTCCGCCTTATCGGCTGCCGATAGGGGAATTGTGGGAGACGGAGTTACCGATAATACAGCTGCTATACAAACTGCATTAAACGACATAGCAACATGGGGTGGAGGAGTTCTTTACTTGCCCGATGGCAAATATGTAATCAATGGCGGGTTGATAATTCCTAAAGGTGTTATACTCCGTGGCGATTGGAAAAAGCCAGTCAAAGGAGAACCGATAGGTGGTACTATCCTGATGGGATTTGCCGGTAGGGGCGATGTGAATGGCTCGCCTTTGCTCACTCTCGAGTCGGCATCGTCCGTTATGGATATCGCTATTTGGTATCCCGAACAGACCCCGGATAATATAGTAGCATATCCTCCATCTATTTTGTTCGGAAAACCCGGCTATTGGGGCAATGATTTTGCGAATGCAAAGAACGTGACATTTGTAAATTCATATATCGGGCTCATGTATTCGAGAACAAATACAGGCGGCTGCCCTATTGTAAATGGAATGTATGGAACACCGCTTTCGGTAGGTGTAGAAATAGATAATATCGGGGATGTAGGGCGAATCGAGAATATCGATTTCTCACCCAGTTATTGGGCTTCATCAGGGTTGACAGGCTCTCCTGCTGCCGGAAGTGCTTTTGCCAACTGGATATACGAGCATGGAACAGGAATTGTTATGCGCAGGAACGACTGGTCGTATACTACGTATGTTCATGTAGAAAAATACAATAAAGGAATATTATTGGGCTATTCAATGTCGGCAGGCAGCGAAGGTTTTACCCCAAACGGGCATTATTATGATTTGACGTTTAAGGATTGTAAAACAGCAGTGTATGCAGAAGCTGTGAATGACGTAGGGCTCTTGTGTTCTAACTTGAAAATACAAAATTGTGAAACCGGATTTTCTTTCAGACCCAATACAGGCGGAGTATTTCAGATACAAGCTTCTCAGATTGAAGCTACCTCCGAGGCTATTTCAGTGGATAAATCATCGGGTACAAAAATTTTGTTGAATCAGTCGTTAGTAAGCAAAGGTGCAATCAACATCGGCGGAGGTTCGCTTGTTGCTAATAATAATGACTTCAACAATGATAAGCCGCAGATAACTATTGGTATTGCTGCAAGGTCTATTTTAAATGGAAACCGTTTCTCGAAAGGGGTTGATATCAAGAATAAATCTATTCTCGAAAATGTAATAGATCATGCTCCTGTTTCTATGGCACAAGTACCAAGCTTTGAGAAAATACAGGATCAGAGCAGAAAGCCATCGAGAGAAGTGCTTTATAATGCAGCAGGTGCGCCATACAATGCTATAGGGAACGGAACAACCGATAATACGAATGCCATACAAACAGCCTTGAATCGGGCCGGAACTGATGGCGGAGGTATTGTTTTTCTTCCTCCGGGCAAGTATAAAGTTTTGGGACACCTCACGATTCCTTCGGGCGTAGAACTAAGAGGGGCATCTGATATTCCTTCTTCACCACTAGGCAAAGGTAGTATTATAGAAGTTTATGCTGACAAAGGTAATCCGAACGGAACTCCATTTATTAAGTTGTCTTCAAATAGCGGTATTCGTGCACTGGCGTTTAATTACCCCGAACAGGATGCACGTTTATTACCCAATATGCCATCATATCCTTATTGTATACAGGCTACAGGAGCTAATGCGTATGTTATAAATATAGGGGTCAGGGCTACAGATAAATTTCTCGATTTGTTTACTTACAAATGTGATAATCATTTTGTAGACTATGTCATGGGACATGTATTTACATCCGGTGTAAAGGTCGGTGGCAACTCCGAAGACGGGATTGTACAAAATGTGCATGTGAATGTAAACGCTTACGCTTATGGCGGCGAATCGAAATGGGGAGGCTGGCCAAATTCGCCTAATCCGAGTAGTGAAGGAAATCTTATCGATGCTTGTTATGTGCATGGCACAAATCATCTTCAGTTTTTAGAAATAGGTTCGTGTGAAAACTTACGCTTATATAACGACTTTATCTTTGGGGGGCATAATGGCTTTATACTGAATAACAATGCCAAAGGCTCATCTTTAGGATTGGGTATAGACGGTAGTATAAGTGCATTCAAGGTAGTTGGAAGCGGAATTGAGTCTTTTGATCTTATCAATACCCAGATCGTTGCTTTTGGTAGCGATAGCCGATATATTGAAACAAGCCCGAACTTTACAGGAAAGGTTACTTTCTTTAATTCCGACTATTGGGGAAATCCAACAAAAGGGCTTGCCTTGTCGGGAGGAAAGGTAGAAATGCAAACGGCACACTTCCATCATCCCGGACAAACAGGATTGGCTTCATTGGCTTCCGGCTCAGAGTTGAGCCTTTTGGCTTCATCTGTTATGCCTATCAACAACCTTTTGATAGGTGGAGGTGAAGCGGGGCTGTCTGTCGTGTCGTCGATAACAAACTCTTCGGGAATTAATACAGCCAATGTAAAACTGTGGAAAAATAACCTTGCCCATTCTCCAAAGCTGTCAGGCGAAAATGTTTACGACCGCACAGGCTGGTCGGCTTCGGCATCGAATAATACAAATGGCGCAAGAAATGCTTTGGACGGCGATGCTGCTACCCGATGGGATACAGAAGCGGTTCAAGCCCCGGGGCAATGGTTCTTGGTAGACATGAACGAAGAAAAAGATATTGATGCTATTATTCTTGATTATTCGGCCAGCTCGGGAGATTATCCGGCGGGATATGAGATTCTGGTGTCAAGCGATGGTGCTTCGTGGAATAGCGTAGCTACAGGAAAGGGCAATAGCAACATGTTGTTTGTTATCTTAGACCAAACAGTAAAAGGGCGATATATAAAAATAAACCAAACCGGATCGAAAGACTTGTATTGGTCAATTCACGAATTTTATGTTTATAAGTCTGAAGAAGTAGCTGAGGAGGTTCCTCTGGATATGATAGGATGGATTGCTTCTGCATCGAATAATACGAATGCAGCTCAGAATGCGATAGACTATGATGATGAGACCCGATGGGATACAGAAGCTCTTCAGGCTCCGGGTCAGTGGTTTATGGTAGATATGAGAAAAGAGCAGGAGTTTGACAAATTGGTGTTGGATTGTACCAAGAGCCCGAATGATTTTGCTGTTTCTTACGAAGTATATGTCTCTAATGATGGTGCAACATGGGGAAGCCCTATACACACAGGTAATGGCAGCCCGAATAGCTTCATTATAAAGTTTGATGAACAGAAGGCTAGATATATCCGCATTGTTCAGACAGGAACTAACCCCGGAGTTTACTGGTCGATACATGAATTTAGGGTATATAATACAAATGCAACCACACCGATCTCCAACTCTCACAACTATGAGCATTACATCATGTACGGACAAAGCTTGTCTACAGGTCATGAATCGGATAAGCTGTCTACCGATAACCTTGATGGAAACTATATGATAGGAAGCCAAGTGTGGATAAATTATGGAAATCAAGCTCTCAATACATTGAGCCCTTTAGTAGCAACCGAGCATGGTACAGCTTTGGGTGAGAGTCCGCTGCATGGGGCAGTCAATCATTTGCGCAAGCAAGTTCCATTGACACATGATGCTACCGGTAAAGAGAATCGCATTTTGGCAACATCGAGCGGAACAAGTGGGAAGAATATAGAAGAGCTGTCGAAAGAATATCAAGGCTCGGAAGTATTATATAATAACTATATTACAACTCTACAAAAAGCAAAAACGATTGTTGACAGAACCAACAGTTCTATTTCTTGTCCGGCTATCATATTCATGCAAGGAGAGTTCAATTATTATAATGAGTATGGAACAGGCCTTGATGGACATGAAGGTACGGCATCGGGAGATAAAGCGACATATAAGAATTTGCTTATGACGCTAAAAAATAATATGCAAGCAGATGCTAAGGCACAGTACCAGCAGACCGACAATCCAATTTTTTATACCTATCAGGCAGGTGCTCAGTATACCAAGGGCAGGAGCTTAGAAATAGGAATGGCGCAACTCGAAGCAGCGAATGCAAATAGTGACATTATTTGCGTTGGTCCTATCTATCCAATGACAGATGTAGGAGGTCACTTGGATGCAAATGGTTACCGTTGGTATGGCGAGATGATAGGAAAGGTGATATATAAAACAAAGGTTTTAGGTGAAACATTTACACCTCTGCAACCAATAGAAATCTCTCGTGTTGAAGGAAATCAAAAGCAAGTGCGCATAAAATACATTGCTCCAAAGTTACCACTGGTACTTGATACCAAAACCTTATTAGAAATGCCTAATTATGGATTTAACGTTTATCTGAACGATGTGGAGCAAAGCATCCAAAACGTAGAGATAGACGGATCGGAACAGGATTGTGTCCTAATCACTTGTGCCAATAATCTGGATGGGGCTATCGAGGTTACTTATGCAGGTGTAGATGCTACTTTGTCGGGACGCAACTTGCGAGGACATGGCAATCTGCGCGATAGCGATGACTATCAGGCATTCTTCAATTACGAACATAAAACATGGAACAACTCGCCTACTACAAGCGGAGAGCCTATGGATGCTTCAGGGAATGTTATTGATGGGAAACATTATCCGTTATATAATTTCAGTGTCGCTTTCTATTACAAGTTGGATGCAGACAAGGACAAGTATATTGTTCCTAACCTAAGTGATATGTATTCAGATACCGACATAAATTCGCTGAAGGTAAATGGCGACGATTGGGATATTGAAACTACTTATGTTGTAGATTGTGGTTACTCAGCGGATAAGATCGATGTGGATGTTACTCCTGCTATCGGAGCTACAATAAGTGGAGGCAAGTCTTTCTCTATGGATGTAAAAAAGCCGGGATTGTATGAGAAGGTTATCACTGTAACCGCTGCCGATGGTATAACAAGCAAAAACTATACACTGAAAGTAGAAGTGCCAATTCCTTTCAACAGTATTGTAGTACAGAAGTGGAACAACATCTTAGCCGTTAATAATAATGCAGCTACAAATGGAGGTTACGTTTTCAAAGATTACCAATGGTTTAGAAATGGAGAAAAGATTGGCACCAACAAACAATATTATTCTGCCGGAGGTAAAGAAACTGATATACTCGACAAAGCTGCTTTATATTCTGTAAGGATGACCACCGCAGACGGAAAAAGCTTTTGTACCTGTCAGGGAAGTGCACTACTTAAGAGTTCGTCAACACAAGTATATCCTAATCCGGTGAATACTTTAGAAGTAATCAGTTTGGAGACAGACTTGGATGAGGATATGTTGAAAGGTGCAAAACTACAAGTATACACTATTTCGGGAAGTTTAGAAAAATCAATTCCTGTAACCGGAAAAGTAACACCGTTTACACTATCCAAAGCAGGAACATTTATAGTAAAACTTCGAACAAAGAGTGGCTTTGAAGAAGAGTTTAAGATAATAGCAAAATAAGTATAATGTATGAAAATCAAGAAAATTAAAGTTCTGTTGGCTATGGCATTACTTATCAGTTCTGCCATACGCTCGCAGGATAACAAACATGAAGTGTTTTTCTCTGCAACGGGAGGAATATCTTCATTGAAATATAAGATTAGTGATGGAGATAATAAGCTGAAATTTGGGCCTTCTTTGGGAGTAGGATACAATTACTTTCTCTCAGAAAACTGGGCATTGAATACCGGACTTGAATTATCTTTCATGAGTTCGAAAGGACTTATCGATAATATATCTGATGAGTATGATGCAATAGATGCCAATAACGATGAGTTTCGGTTTGCATATTCCATTCATTCGGTTGAAGAGAAGCAAAATGCAACGTTTTTGAATATACCTCTTATGATTCAATTCCAGCAGTCGGCGTCGAAAGGTTTTTATGCAGCCCTTGGAGGAAAAATAGGAATACCGGTAAGTGGAAAATATACAACTACTCTTTCTAATTTGGCTACTACTGCTTATTATGCCGACATTGATCTTCTTATCGATAAAGATAATGAAGTAAATGGTATAGGACATTTTGCAGGGACAGAGGAGAAAGCAGATTTGGATATGAAGATGTCCTTTATGTTATCTGCCGAGGTTGGAAATAAATGGAGACTAACCGATAAGCTGGCTCTTTACTCGGGAGTATACTGCGATTACGGACTTAATGATGTGCGGAAAAACAAGGAGATTGGCTCGTTGTTGGAATATAACAATCAGCACCCTTCCGATTTCGGAGTTAATAGTATAACAGCATCAAAGTCTCTTAAACAAGAGAACGCCAAAGGGCTTACCCAAAAAATGTATCCAATATCTATTGGAGTGAAATTAAAGTTAGCATTTGCTTATTAATGCTCATAAAAGTAAAAGAGGCTGCCTGAAAAGTAATTTGTGTTTCTTGTCATGTTGAACGAAGTGAAACATCTCTTATGAGTCTTGTATATGAGATCCTTCGTTTCTCTCAGGATGACAAAAAGAAATTACTTTTCAGGCAGCCTCTTTTTATAATATTTCTATCTTTATACTAATTACTGCCGATGATTTGAGTCAGAGATACTTGATACTTTTCGCCTAACAGTGTTGCATACTCTTTGCAGAAACTGTTATATGTACTTTTTGCCAAACTTTTTTTGCCTTGTTTGTAATATACCCTGCATTTAGCAAAAAGGGCTTCCTCATTGAGTGTGTCAAACAAGAAAATAAGATTAGATACCTTAAGGATGGCGTTTGCTTTTCCCGAATTTATTTCACGCACAAGTATGCCTAATAAAAAGTCGATGGCAAAATCCGAATACGTAGCTTTATACGAGTCCAACCATTCTTCTTGTGTGAAAGGTAGGAGCTGTCCATAACTTAGTAGTTCCAATAGTTTCGACTCGGAGTCAGTATCTTCCATTATTGCCTTCTGAGGTAGCCTCATGTATTTAAGTACCTCAAGGTAATCGCAAATAGAATTATCTTCAATAGCAATTTTCCAGAAACTATTGTTGTTTTGCACTTGCACATTCCCAATCTTTTCTAAAACCTGGTTGAGTCGATTGATGGATACATTTCTGTTGTTTCTTGCCGATTTCTCATCTTTGTCGGGCCATATCAGACTATCTATCACTTTACTGTTAATGCCCGGTCCATTTTCACTGTTCAAGATAATAGCAAGTACCAAGCTTTTTAGAGTTGGAGTAAAGAGGTCTGTAATATCTTTCCCTTCAGAATCCTTTACATTAAAAAAGCCGAGTAGAGAAATAGCTTGGCGAGAACGATCGTAATATATTTCATCCGTATTAATCAGAGATTCTTCATCTGTAAGATCATCCGTTAATGAGAAAACAGAATTAATAGATTTCTCCTTCTTTTTTCTCTTTCTTAAGTAAAAGCTGTATCCTACAGCTAGGAATATCGCTGTTAAAGCTATTACAATATATATAGTTATAGATTCAGTTGAATCAGATGTTTTAGCCGATTGCAGTATTTGACTAGACGCTATAGGAGGATATGCTATACTATACAAGTCGATTTCCGAATTACCTTTCTTGTAATCCTTGCAGAATAAAGCATACAGTTTATTCTCTTTTTGGGGCTTCATTAGTGTTGAAAAGTTGAAATCGGCATTCAACTCCAAAGAATCTATATAGGCCAATTCTTCAATTGCTGGTTTTTGTCTGGGTACCTTTAGTAGTATTTGTTTTCCCAGAGCCTTTGATATTACCAAAAATGAATCGTCTTCCTTATTGTAGATCATATTTCCACAAGGCAGAAAATGAGTAGGACTATCGTATTCCCAGCATAGAGACACTTTCATTGTTTTCAGATCGATAGCGTAAAGGTCGGCTGTGATGATGGAAGTCAACTCTTGTTTGCCGCTTTGATTCCCTTCTCCTCCATAAATATATAATGTGTCGCCAACTATTGCGGATGCCGACGAATAACGCGGAGAGATTGCATTTAGTTGCTGGGTGTTCCATTCATTCGTTGCCGGATTGATTACTGTAAAATCGTTTTTATATCGATAGAATCCATAGCCCCCAAATGTAATTATTGAGGAATTGGAATTCCACAAAGCAGATGTATGATGCCAATATGACGGTTCTAAAACCGGAGTACGGTTACTACTCCATGTTTTACTCTCAAAGGAGAAAACAGAAATAAACTTTTCTTCGAGGTTATACGAAATGAGTTCATTCTTTTGAGGATTAAAAACAACATGGTTTGTATTGATATTGGCAGGTCTTCCTGATTTTACATATATAGTATCCTGCTGGTTGGTAATTACATTGTAAGATATAATTTGTTTATTGTCAGGAATAAAATATATAATTCCTCTTTCTGCATCGAATGCATATTGTAGATATGTTTTATTATTCGTAGATAATGAAAAGTGCTTGGTCCAGTTGGCGTAAGAGTCTATTATCCAGTCTGGGCTCATTACTGTGGCTTTTGCTTGTTTCAGTTCGTCATAGCATTCAGTCTTATTATGTTGTTTCAGAACCCAATGCCTGAATAATTTATCTCTATGGGATAGCTTTATATCCTTTATTATCATGGGCGGAACTTCTTCCGTTGAGAAACCCGTAAGGTTTGACTTCCCGAAACAGATAATAGCTTCCTTCCAATCATTTTTTTTCAATGTCAAAGTTTTTGAAAAATCTTTATACTTTATTTTTAGTGACTGATCTTTATTTGATATCGTTATTGCTACATGAAACCATTCGTTCAGTTTAAGGTCAGTTAGTATGGGTACAATTTCATCATTAATCACCATGATTGGGAAATTTCCGCTACTGCTCGAACTGAATCCGAGAGTTATTGCGGATTTTGATTCACTGATTATTTTTACAGTAGAACCATATAATATTGCCGTATTTTCATATTTCAAATCAAACTCCAGAGTCAATTCATCTTTGATGTCGATATAGTTTCCATTTTCCAAAAGTAATCCTGTCCGGTCTGCAGCTAATACCTCGTACGATTTAAATTTTAATCCGTACTCAGAATTATCTGATATGCAGGGTTGGACAATATTAAATAATAGGAAAAATAAGGCGAGTGTGTATTTCATGGAGGCTTTTATTTAAAAGGTCTTTATTTAAACAATACAACCAATAAGTAATATACAAAATTAATCATTTTTTTTATGATAAGTTATGAGAACTTTATAATAAGTGATTTTTAAAATAGAGTAATACAGCAGTTTTTATCGCATTTATCTTTAAAGAGTATTTTAACTGAATTTTAATTCTTAATTAATAGGCATACTTATGTAATTTTAAGTATTGTCTTCTTTTTTTGTAGTAAAGTAAAAATATCATGAAAAATATACCTTCACCTCCTCTCCTTATTGAGGGGATTCATTCGCCTAACGAATTGTTGTAGCTAAGTGATATCCGAAAGAAAGACAAAGTAATTAATTTAAATAAAATACCAAATGAATTTTAAAGGAATCTTTTTTGTGCTCACTGCAATACTTTTGATGTTGCCTCCGGGGAGAATGTTGGCACAAACGCGAAAACATGCTTCAACAACAGCATATCCTAGCTACAAAGGAATGATCATGGCGGGATATCAAGGGTGGTTTCGAGCTCCGGCGGATGGAGTAATGTATCCCGACGAAAAGCAAGTGCGCATAGATATGTGGCCTGATGTGAGCGAATATGAAAAAACATATCCTACCGGACTGAAACTAGCCGATGGGTCTACTGCACGCTTTTTCAGTTCTACGGATAAAAGTACTGTTGATCTCCACTTCAAATGGATGCAACAGTATGGGATAGATGGTGTTTTTATGCAACGCTTTTTTGGGGCAGCTCAGGCTAAAGCCCGAAAGGGTGGTCAAACGACAGTTATTAAAAATGCATTTGAAGCAGCATCTAAGTATCAGCGTGCTATCGCTATCATGTATGATCTTTCGGGACTCGGCAAATCGGGAGAAGATTGTTCAAGCCTGATAGAAGACTGGAAATATTTGGTTGACTCAATAAAGGTAACAAACCAGAAAGGAAATAAAACATACTTATTTTTTAATGAGAAGCCGCTTGTTGCAATATGGGGTATCGGATTTCCCGACAGACCTTACAATACTCGTGATATTGGTATAGATCGTTTTATCGATTTTCTTAAAAATGATCCCGAATACGGAGGCTGTAGCGTAATGCTTGGGGTACCTACCTTCTGGCGCGAACTCAATTCAGACTGCCTTCCCGATCCTTACCTGCATACGATTATCCGCAAGGCAGATATTGTTCTTCCGTGGACTGTGCAACGCTTTTCACCTCTTTTGCATAATGACATGGATCGTTATCGTGACTTAATAATTGGAGATATAGAATGGTGTAGGCAAAATAAGATAGATTACGTGCCATGTGTCACACCGGGTTTTAGCTGGCATAATCTCAGTAGGTTCGAGTTTCCTGACGACATTAAACCTTCGGGCTCGATACCGCGTCAGGGCGGACGTTTCTATTGGCAGCAGATATCCACAGCTATTAATGCCGGGGCTAGTATGCTTTATGTAGCTATGTTTGATGAGGTGAACGAAGGTACAGCCATATTTAAATGCAGCGACAATCCTCCGGTAAGCGATATTGCCAAATTTGTCGGTATAGACGGTATGCCATCCGACCACTATTTGTGGCTTACAGGAGAAGCAACAAAAATGATGCGAAAAGAAAAACCTTTGAGCCTCAAAATGCCAAAACGTGAATAGTAAATAAAACCCGATGAAAAATTACATCATTTTACTAGCTTTAATAAAAGTTTTCTTACTGTCCGGTAATCTTATGGCGCAGGAAAGACAACTGATGGCAGGGACTGCGAAAATAAATATTACACCAAAAAATGTATTGCCGCTTCATGATTCGGTATATGCACGCAGTCTGGTATTGGATGCAGAAGGTATTCGTGTGGCTCAGGTTTCTGTTGATCTGGTTGGTTTTGATAGCGAGCGGGTATTAAAGATATGTAAAGAAAAATATGGATTATCGCATGTTATGATAAGTGCTTCGCATTCTCATTCTTGTCCGATAGCTTTAGCCATGTTCGACAAATCGAAAACATATCCTTCGAATACAACTTATTTCGAAGATCAAATTATTAAAGTTATAGGCAAGGCCTTGAAGAATATGTTTCCTGCCCGCGTATCCGCAGGACATCGTACATTCCCTCAGTTAGGATTCAATAGGTTGATAATACGCGAAAATGGACGAGCCAGAGAATCGTGGTTTGGAGATGATCATTATAATGTGGAAAATCCGGAACGTATACCTTTTGGGCCCGTTGATCCCGAGGTGGGAGTGATCAAGGTAGAGGATTTGAAAGGCAACCCCAGGGCTATTATAATGAATTATGCCTGCCATTCGGATATAGTTTGCTTCAATTATGAAATATCGGCAGATTATCCCGGAGTTGCTGCACGGAAAGTCGAAGAAGCTTTTGGGAAGGATGTAAATTGTCTTTTTGTACAAGGTGCGGCCGGAAATGTAGAGTCACTACAGATTAGCCGACGCAGGTCGGGTGCCAACGATCCGATAAAATCTGACTATGCGCCTATGGAGCGCACCGGAGAGCTTTTAGCGTACGAAGTAATCAAATTGGCTAAAGAATTGAAGGCGGACAGAGAACAAGCTAGCCTTAAAATTATGGATGATTCTCTGAAATTTACAGGGCGATACGACAAGCAACTTTCGTTTGATGTTCGTTTGAAAACAATATTACTGAATGATAATATTCTGATTGCTGCATGTCCGGGCGAACTATTTATACAACTTCAATTAGATTGGAAAAACAAAGTGAAACTAGCCAATGCTATCCCGTTTGTTTTCGGATATACGTGGACGGGGGGGAAGTCTCCCGGATATGTGCCGGATGTAAGGTCTGCCGCTTTAGGAGGTTATGGTGCCGATCAGAGCCCTCGTATGATAGAAGTTGGCTCGGGCGAAATAATTATGAATAAGCAACTTGAAAATTTTTATAAACTTAACGGATTAATGCGTCAGCATCCGGAATAAATCTTAAAAGAAGTAAGCATGAATAAACATCTTTATATGACTGTACTGGCAGTCTTATCTGTTTTACTGGTTAATGCTCAAACCTCGGAGAGAATCAAATACCCCTATCCATTCAACCCTATGCAGGGACTGGTAAATGATGTGGAAAAACCATATAGGCAAGAGTTATGCCTGAATGGTAAATGGGAATTTATGCCGATATACGGTGCCAAAGCGTCAGACTTTAAGAAGCCTGTAAGTTTCAAAAAAGAAAATGTTGCTATAAAAATTCCTTCACCTTGGAATGTAAACCATTTTACAGACGGACAGGGGGGGGACTTTATAGCCTACCCAAATTATCCGAAGGAATGGGGAAAAGCTCAGATAGGATGGATGCGAAAAAATGTATCCGTGCCATCAGATTGGGATGGTAAGCAAGTTATTCTTCATTTTGAAGCTGTCATGGGAAAAATGGAGGTATATGTAAATGGTCAGAAAGCAGCTGAAAACTTTGAGCTATTCTTACCCTTCGAAGCCGATATAACATCTTTCATAAAACCCGGACAAGAGAACGAGATACTTGTGGGGGTAGCCAAAGGCAGCCTGTTTGATAATCATGGGAAATATGGGCGTAGAACCTACGTAGGAGGCTCTATGTGGGGAATCGAAATGGCCGGGATATGGCAAGACGTGTATATGTTTGCCTATAATCCGGTGTATGTAGAAGACTTGTTTGTTCAGCCCGATGTACAGAATAAAAAATTAAGAATAGAGTTTGATATCAAAAATGCATCTTCTCAGAAGCGAACCATCAACTTAGATACTGAGGTAAAAAAATGGTACAATCTGGCTGGACGTACAATTAATGAAAGTCCCGAACAGAAAGGAGAGGTTGCCGCTCAAGCATCATTGACTTTCCCAACACAAAAAAAGGTTCTACTGCAACCCAACTCAACTACAAAAGTTACAATCGAAAAGGCTGTAAACGGAGAGCTCGAATATTGGACACCCGAAACACCAAATCTTTATGGCTTGGTAGTAAATCTGACCGAAAACAATAAAACAATAGATAAAAAGTATAACCGTTTTGGTTGGCGTCAGTTTACAATTTCAGGAGACAAGCTCTTGCTGAATGGCAAACAGATATCTTTAAGAGGCGACTCTTGGCATTTTATGGGAGTGCCTCAAATGACCCGTCGCTACCCTTGGGCATGGTTTAGTATGCTTAAAGATGTGAATGCAAACGCTGTTCGTTTACATGCTCAGCCTTTTCCTCGTTTCTATCTGGATGTTGCCGACGAAATGGGTATCTGCGTACTTGATGAAACGGGTATCTGGTCGAGCGACGGAGGGCCGAAGATCGATAGCGACGATTATTGGGAGAGCTGTGTAGAGCATATTCGTCGTCTTATAAAAAGAGATAAAAACCATGCATCGGTATTCGGCTGGAGTGTTTGCAACGAGACAGTTCCTGTAGCGGTACACGTATTTAAAGCACCTGAAGAGCTTGTTCAAAAACAACTGGAGGAGATAAACCGATGGGTAAAAGTGACAGCCGAGCTAGACCCTACACGACCTTGGATATCGGGAGATGGAGAAACCGACCGACCAACTAATCTGCCTACCGTTATCGGTCATTACGGTGGTATGGGTGGTATGCGTAAATGGGCATCGGAAGGAAAACCGTGGGGGATAGGAGAGCAGAGCATGGCATATTACGGAACTCCTAAACAATCTTCAGAATATAACGGCAACAGATCTTACGAAAGTATGCTGGGCAGAATGGAGGGCGTAGCAATAGAAAGCTATGAGCTTATAAAAACTCAGCGTGAGCTGAATGCTTCGTATAGCAGTATCTTCAATTTGGCATGGTATGGATTGCAACCTCTTGAGTTGGGGCTGAAGGATACAGCACGTCCACCTGTTGCTGATGACGGTATCTTCTTCGATTTTCAAGAAGGAGGATATGGTATGCAGCCGGAGCGCTTAGGGCCATATACGACTACTCTCAATCCGGGATATGATATATCGTTACCGCTTTATAGGGAATGGCCTTTGCTAGAGGCTGTGCGTAAGGCTAATGCAACGCCTATGTTGCCGTATAGCGGAAAGATAGAAGATAAAAAAGAAATAGAAGTAGCCGTTTCGCCTGTCGATGCTATTGTATTATATGCTTCGGCGGACTCGAAACTAAAGGAAAATCTCGAAAATTTAGGATTGAAAATTCTCACGGATGGGAAAATCACAAATAAGACTTTGGTAATTATAGATGGAAACAATCCCCCGACAAGCACCAAAGAACAACAGTTAAAAGTACAGAAAGCGATTGATGCCGGAGCAAAAATTCTTGTAATGGGCGTAAATCCACAATCAAGAGATTTCATCAATACTATTCTCCCTTATTCTGTATCGTTGGAAGATAGAAAAGCTACTTCGTTTCTGAAGGAAGGAACGCCTGTGTTATTGCAAGGATTGAATCATGCTGATTTTTATTTTTCAGAACTTATTCCACGAGGCAAAACAGCAATGCATTATGGTATGTCAGGAGATTTTGTGATGAAGTCGAATGTATTGTTGAGAGCATGTAATACCGATTGGCAACGTTGGAACTATCAGGCAGAGACATCCAAAACAGGGAATGTTTTCCGCAGCGAGCGTGAATCTAAAGGAGCAGATGTGGTAATTGCCTCGCTCAAACAGGGGAATGCCGAAATAATTCTTTCTACACTCGACCTTTCTGAAATAGCTTTGGAAACTCAGTCTTTGCTCACCAAAATGTTGTTGAATCTGGGAGCTGTTATTTCCAATGATAATATCAAAAGTATGCAGGCATTGGATACGAAGGCGCAGTTACAAAAGTCACTTGTTGTATCCCTAAGTAAAGATGCTCAATCGGTAGAAAGATTGTTGTCGACAGATTTCCTGAAAGGAGAGGCGGATATAATTCCTCAACTAAATACAATATCTGACGATCAATCGTGGGCGGTAGCAATTGCCGAGAATGGATTGTTTTCATTGGCAAAGCCCGAGAGAGACAAAACGGCTGTAGCTTATATGAGTTTTTGGATATATAGTCCACGCTCGTTGAGTAATCTATTGGCTGAACCAGATATGCCGAGCTTGGATATGTTTGTAAATTGTGAGGGCGGATTTGCTGTTTACCTGAACAAGAATAAAGTAATTTCAAAAGAAGTAGCAGGGCAAACAGAGACTAAAGTTCCTAATATAATGCTGGATAAGGGATGGAATCATATGGTTGTAAAATTAATAAATCCGAGAAATAACTCTCAGATAAAAACGAATATCCGTTTCGATTCGGCAGATAAAAATTTTATGAAGCAGATATTATCGTCTGTAGTAAGATAACCTGAAATAAAGAATAAGACATGAAAATAAAATCAATATTACTATCATTTTTCATATTGACATGTATAGTCTCCTGTGGGCAACAACAAAAAGAAATTAGTGTTTCGGAAGATAATGATAAGAACTATAAGTACGATTCGTATAATGGTTTGGTAATGGCCGGTTATCAAGGGTGGTTCAATACTCCTGATGATGGTGCTAACAGGGGGTGGTATCATTACAAAGGAAAACATGGATTTTGTCCGGGCTCAAGCTCTGTAGACTATTGGCCCGATGTATCGGAATATCAAAAGACGTATAAGACCGAGTTTGTTTTCCCCGATGGAAGCCCTGCATATACTTTTAGTTCGCATGACGAGTCTACTGTTGATACTCATTTCCGATGGATGAAAGAGTATGGACTGGATGGAGTGTTTATGCAACGGTTTGTGAATGAAATAAAGAATCCGAGCGGTAAAAATCATTTCAACAAAGTGCTCACCTCGGCAATGAAAGCAGCACAGAAATATCAACGTGCTATCTGTGTGATGTACGACCTGAGTGGCATGCGTTCGGGTGATGAAAAGGTCTTGCTGAACGATTTTGACGAGCTGGTAAAGACTTACGACATCAAAGATCAAAAGAAAAATCCGTCTTATCTCCGTCACAATGGAAAGCCATTGGTGGTAATATGGGGTGTCGGGTTTAATGATAATAGAGCATACGGATTGTCTGATGTTGAAATCATGGTGGATAAACTTAAGGAAAACGGATTTAGTATTATGCTTGGAGTTCCTACATACTGGCGTACTCTTACTTCAGATACAATGGAAGATCCGAAGCTCCATGAGCTGATAAGAAAAAGTGATATAATTATGCCTTGGTTTGTAGGTCGTTACAATGAGGGTTCATATCCTCCTTTTGCCAAGCTTATATCTGACGATATAGCCTGGTGTAAAGAAAATAAAGTAGATTATGTTCCGTTGGCCTTCCCTGGCTTCTCGTGGAAGAACCTGAAAGGAGATGATACATCGCAGATTCCTCGTAATAAAGGTTCGTTTTTGTGGAAACAGATGAGTGGGGCGATAAAAGCCGGCGCAAAATCTCTATATATAGCAATGTTTGATGAAATTGATGAGGGAACTGCTATCTTCAAATGTGCAACACAAGTTCCTGTTGGCGTATCGGGAAGTACCTTTGTGCCTATTGAAGAAGGATTGCAGAGCGATCACTATTTATGGTTGGTGGGAGAAGCCGGAAAGATGCTTCGAAAGGAAAGAGAGCTATCAACCTCCCTGCCTCAAAGAAAATAGATATATTTTGGTGTATTCTTAATATATGAGTTCCTTCTAAGTTTTACCCAATTGAGTTTTGATAGCGGCTATAGGTATTCTATAAGCCGCTATCATTGTATAACAACTAATTGGAAGTATTTCGAATAACAAAAGCATAGGAAACATTTTGGGCGAATAGTTAAAAATTATTACATTTAGCATCTTAAATCAAACGCCTCTATAAATTATTTAATTGTTAATTTTATATCATAAAAATTCATGAAACTAAATCTGATATTAGCATTCCTTTCGGTTGCTATTATGGCAACATCTCAAACAAGAGACTGGGAGAACCCCGAAGTTTTTGCTATTAATAAAGAAAAACCCAGAGCCACGTTCTTGCCCTATCCCGACGCAAAGCTTGCAGCTCAAGATGACTATTCGGCATCACCTTACTTTATGTCGTTAGATGGTACTTGGAAGTTTCATTGGGTGTCTAAGCCATCCGACGCTCCTGCTGATTTTTATAAAGAAAGCTATGATGTAAGCAGGTGGACGGATATGCCTGTACCGGGAAACTGGGAGTTTAACGGATTTGGTATTCCTATTTATACCAATGTAATCTATCCATTTCCAACAAATCCGCCTTATGTAAATGAGAACGATAATCCCGTTGGTTCGTATAAGCGTGAGTTTGATCTTCCTCAGACATGGGACGGCCGCAAAGTGTTCATTCACTTTGAAGGAGGAACTACCGCTATGTATCTGTGGATAAATGGCCAGAAGGTAGGTTACACCGAAAATGCGAAGAGTCCGGCTGAATTTGATATTACTCCTTATGTGCGAAAAGGAAAAAATAGTTTGGCTTGTCAGGTTTATAAATATAGCGATGGTTCATATCTCGAAGATCAGGATATGTGGCGCTTGGGAGGTATCAACCGTAGTGTTTATCTGTATAGCACAGGAGAAACACGTATATCAGACTTTTTTGCACATCCTGACTTGGATACTAATTACAAAAATGGATTGTTTAGTATTGATGTGGAATTGAAGAATTACGCCGGCCAGAATAAGAACCAAACAGTAGAAGTTGCTTTGCTCGATGGTGCAGGAAAAAGCGTATTTAGTAAATCTCAAAAAGTAACGGTTCCGTCTAACGGTTTGAAAGAAACAACTTTTAGCGGAACAGTGTCTAATCCCTTAAAATGGACAGCCGAAACACCTAACTTATATACTTTGTTGATCTCTCTGAAAGATGAGAAAAACAAGATTGTAGAGGTTGCATCTAGTAAAATAGGTTTCCGTAAAATAGAAATCAAAAATGCACAAGTACTTATCAATGGCAAAAAGGTGTACTTTAAAGGAGTCAATCTGCACGAATATAATTATAAGACAGGGCAGGTTGTAAACCGCGAAGTGATGATGCGCAATATACAGTTGATGAAAGAATTGAATATTAATGCCGTGCGTACATCTCACTATCCTCAGCCTACATTATGGTATAAGCTGTGCGATCAGTACGGAATCTATCTGGTGGATGAAGCAAATCAGGAGTCGCACGGATTGGGATATGGCCCGAGCAATGTATCTAACCTTCCTGAATGGAATGCCACTCATATGGACAGAATAAAGAACGTGGTGGAAAGAGATAAAAATCATGCGTCTGTTATTTTTTGGTCGTTAGGCAATGAGTCGGGCAATGGTAAAGCATTTTTTGATACTTACGACTGGGCAAAAGGAAGAGATAAGAGCCGCCCTGTGCAATACGAACAAGCACATCAAAGAGACAGGAATACTGATATATTCTGCCCGATGTATCCATCATGGGAGTCTATGAAGCGTGATGCAGCCAGAGACTTGGAGAAACCTTACATTATGTGTGAATATGCACATGCTATGGGAAATAGTATGGGTAATATGCAGGAATACTGGGACGTTATGCGTAGCAGCAAGAATATGCAAGGAGGTTTTATTTGGGAATGGTACAATCATGGTTTCCCTGCAAAAGATGATCAGGGCAGATTCTTCTGGGCGTATGGCGGCGATTTGGGCGGATATAACCTTGTGAATGATGGAAATTTCTGTATGGATGGGATGATTAGCCCCGATCAGAATTATTTGCCACATACTCATATTGTGAAAAAAGTGTATCAAAATATATTATTCAAAGCGAAAGATTTGAATAATGGTATCATAACAGTAATAAATGATTATAAATTCACTGATCTTACAAATGACAATTACTCTTACGAATGGGTGTTGTTGAAGAATGGCAACGTGGAATCGAAAGGAACATTTGATGTATCCGTCCCTGCCGACTCTCAAAAAGACGTGAAACTAAATATACCGCAAATAAAGGCTGAGCCGGGAGTGGAGTATTTCTTACAAGTTTATGCTTATAATAAGAAAGAAACAGCTTTCCTAAAGGCCGGATTTGAAGTTGCAAAAGAAGAATTTGCATACGATACAAATAACTATTTTACTGAAAAAGGAAAGTCAGGCTCATTAAATATTTCTAAAGAGCAGGATCAGATAATCGTAACATCAGGCACTATAAAATATCAGTTTGCGACAAAAGACACTCGTCGTGGCCTTACCCGGTTTGAGAGCGACGGAAAACCCGTAATGCACGAACTGCCTCGTCTCAACTTTTGGAGAGGGCCTACCGATAATGACTTTGGAGCAAACGATCAGATTAATCTTCGCTTGTGGGAAGTGGCAGGAGACAATACTCGTTACAACTATTTGGGCAGTGAAGAAAAAGACGGAAATATTGCTATAAAATATGAATGCAAGCTGTCTGCCATAGAAGCAAAAGTAGATATGATATATACCGTGAATAAGGACGGAAGCCTCACTATAAAAGCTGATTACAAGGCATTGTCAGAAAATCTGCCGGATATGATGCGCTTTGGTATGATAATGACTTTGCCGAGAGAATACAATGACTTTGCATGGTATGGACGTGGTCCTCATGAAAATTATATAGATCGCAAACATGATGCATTCATGGGTGTTTGGAAAGGAAAGGTGGAAGATCAGGCATTTAGTTATTACCGTCCACAAGAAACAGGAAATAAGACTGATGTGCGTTGGTTGACTCTCACAAATGGGCAGAATAAAGGCATTCGCGTTGAAGGAGGGCAGCCGTTGTCTGTAAGTGCAACTAATTATAAGCCGGAAGATCTGGATCCGGGTAGAACCAAAAAACAACAGCACTGGTCGGATGTATTGCCTCGAAAAGAAGTAGTGCTTTGTGTTGATTTGTTCCAACGTGGGGTAGCGGGCTTAGACTCGTGGGGTGCAAGACCTTTAAGCAAGTATAGTTTTACTGATAAAGAATATAGTTACAACTTTACGATAAGCCTTGAGAAGTAACTTACAAAAAAGATAGTACTCATGAAATGCTTGTGTTAAATAAAAACATAAGCATTTCTTTTTTTATTTAAAAGAAGTACAATCTCTACTGTATACCGAATAAAAGGCTTTTAACTACAGTATACTCTCTATCCAAAAAGTTTAGGTTACACATCATCTTATTTATTTGAAATTATGTTATTATTTTTGTACAAGTTCGTAGAAGTAGTAATATAGACAAATATGTAACACAAGATATCACATGAAAAAGAGTTATGCTAGTTATTTATTATGTATCCTATTGCTTTGTTTATATTCTTCTTTTGCAAAAGCAAATAATCCATATATTGTAAACTTTGATAGAAACACATACGGTGCAGCAAACAAAAACTGGTCTATAGATCAGGATGAAAAAGGGTGTACCTATTTTGGAAATGATATCGGGCTGCTGCAATTTAATGGAGTAGAATGGAAGCTCTTTCAGATGGTCAACAGGTCTGTAGTAAGGAGTGTGGCAGTACTCGATCATCAAACGATATTTACCGGCGGTTATGAAGAATTTGGGCTTTGGAAAAGGGACATTTCCGGGCAATTGAAATATACGTCATTAAAATCTTTGGTCGATCAGCAATCGATGCAGGAGAATGATTTCTGGAAGATATGGTTTAATGACAATAAAGTGTACTTTCAATCTTTTAACTCCATTTTTATATATGATTATAAGAGTGTTAAGCAAATAAAGATAAATAAGAATATTCTTTTTTTGTTGAAGGTACGCGGACAATTCTGGGTACAAGAAATGCAAGGTGAATTGTTCCGATTGATAGACGATAAGCTTACAAAAATAAACGATGGAGCATTTTTCACAGGTAAAGATGTCAGAACGATTTTACCTTATAAGAAAGATCAATATTTGATCTGTACTGCAACTAACGGTCTTTATATTTATGATGGAGTGAAAATCTCCCCTTGGAATACTCCTATTTCATCAGCGTTGAAGCTAAATGAACTTAATTGCGGATTACTCACTTCACGAGGCACATATTTTTTTGGTTCTATCCTTAACGGTATATATGAGGTTGACGAAAACGGCAATATCTTAAATCATTTTTCTACAGCCACAGAGCTTAACAACAATACCGTACTATCGTTGCGCGAAGACAAAAACGGAAATTTCTGGGCGGGATTAGACAGAGGGATAGCATATATACAGTATCTTGACAATATGAGCTATTATACTGACCCGAATGGAAATATAGGGGCTGTGTATGATGCTTTTTATTGGAAAAATAAACTCTATATAGGAACTAATCAGGGGTTGTTTTACATGCCTCAAGACAAATTGAAATCAGTAAACTCTTTAGAAAACCTTAGATTGGTAAACGGAACTCAGGGGCAAGTATGGAGCTTGCGTGTAATAGACAATAAGCTGATATGTTGCCACAACCGTGGTGCAATGATTATCGAGGATGACAAATCCTTCCCTTTTCTGCCTTTTATAATGTCTGGCATATATGATATAAAAGAATATACGGTAAATAAAGCTGAAGTTTTGGCTGTGTCAACTTACAATCACCTGAAGATAGTCCACAAAGGAACAAATAAGGTATATGATATAGACGAGAGCCGAGGGCCTGTCTTCAAGAGCGAACTCGATCATCTGGGGAATATATGGGTTCAGCATCCATACAAAGGGACTTACAGATACCTATTCAATGAGGATGTGATGGGTGTAAAGAGTTGGAGCTATTACGGAGATAATACACAGGAGAATCTTCCTCACAAATTATCGATGTTTAAAGTGGGAGGGCGTATAATCTTGTTTGGTGATAATAATTTTCTGACGTATGACGAAATAGATAATACAATTAAGCCAAACGAAAAATTGAATAACTGCTTTAAGTCTATTAATAAGATAAAGAAGATCATTCATATCAAGGATAATTCATTTTGGGCGATAACAGATAAGAGCCTTTTCAAATTCAGTTACGATGGCAGTGAAGCCAAAATTGAAGAAAGATATAACGTAGGTCTTCACAAACTGTCTTTAGTAGAAGGATACGAGAATATTTCGATCTTGAATGATTCAATAAATTTCATTTGTTTAGATAATGGCTTTTTACTCTATAATGACAGAATTCCGGCAAAGAAATATAAGACGGTTCAGGACAGACCATATCTGGAAACCCTAGAGATAAAGTCAACGAAGGGCAAGTTTGATTTTAGAGATCCGGCAACATTGTCGGAGGTTCCTTACGAATATAATTCGGTTACTTTTAGTTTTATATCCGATCAGGTGTTAAGTCGGAATCTCTTATTTCAGTACAAGCTGGTAGGAATAGATAGTGAATGGTCGAAACCTCAAAAGATAGATAAAGTAACCTATGACCGTTTATCTGCCGGAAAATACACGTTCATGCTCCGTACTACAGACAATATTGGCTACACATCGGAGATTACCACGGCTCAGTTTATTGTATTGTCTCCTTGGTATTTATCTTTTTGGGCTTATCTGGTTTATATATTACTCATTATATTTATTGCATATATTGTATGGGTTATTATCCTAAGGAGATATAAAAATGAGCATTTGCAGAAAATTAGGCAGAGAGAAGCAGAAAGATTACAAACTATAAATCAAGAATTACAAAGTGAAATAGAGAAGAAAGATGCAGAAATCTTTGACCAGACATCATTTACCATTCAGAAAAATGAGATTATACTGTCTATAAAAGAAGTGATTGACGAGTTTTGTCTTTCAAGCGATAATAAGACCTTGAAACTTCTATATCAGAAAGTATTACCTATCTTAAACAATAATCTGGAAAATGATAATGACTGGAAAGTCTTATTGATAAAATTTGAACAAAAGCATACTAATTTCTTCAAAAAGCTAAAGATACTTTACCCCGAACTAACCCCGAATGACCTTAAACTTTGCGCATGTTTGAAGCTAAATCTCGAAACAAAAGACATTGCTTCTCTTATGAATTTGTCGACAAGATCGGTCGAAAACAATCGTTATAGGCTCAGAAAGAAACTTAACCTCAGGTCTACACAGAATCTAAATGATTTTATTTTAAATCTCGATTGATTTCAATTAATATTCTTAAATACAGATTTTTATGTTTGTTGGAGTGGAAAATGTGTATTGTTAATACATGTTAAATAGAGTGTGTGCGTATTTGATGTGAACCCTCCTTTTACATGATCTTGTCTGTGTGCTTTAATTTTGACATAAATCTAAATATCATGGAAAGAGTCACCTCACTCTATAGCCGATTGGCTATTGTAAACATTACTCCTGCCTTATTATTTAGATTAATTGGTTAACAGTTAATTAAAGTAATTTGAACTATGAAAAAATCCAAAAAAGACTTTATTTCAGGGAATCTGAATTCACTGATTTTGCGGTATTTATTATTCCTGTTTTGTTTCATATTGACCACAGGAAATATTTATGCTCAAACGAAAACTATTTCAGGAATTATAAAGGACGAAGCCAATGAACCGCTGATTGGCGTTACTGTACAAATAAAAGGAACAAGTAATGGTACCATTACCGATATTGATGGTAGATATACCCTTGCTGCATCTACGGGCAATGTTTTAGTATTTACGTATGTGGGAATGCAAACCCAGGAAGTAACCGTTGGTTCACAAGCAAATATCGATGTAGTTATGAAAAACGACAGTCGTATGCTTGCCGAAACAGTCGTTATCGGTTATGGTAGTGCAAAAGCAAAAGACTTGACATCGCCTATTGCAACTATCAAAGGGGATGATGTCAACAGGCATCTTACAGCATCTCCGATGCAGGCAATGCAGGGTAAAGTACCCGGACTACAGGTGATTAATACCGGACAACCGGGAAGTTCACCTAAAGTGCGTATCCGTGGTGTTGGAAATTATGATGATTCTAAAACCGGACCTTTGTATGTTGTAGATGGTATGTTCTTCGATAATATCGACTTCTTGAATAACAGCGATATCGAAAACATGAGCGTGCTCAAAGACGCTTCTTCTGCTGCTATCTATGGAGTACGTGCAGCGAATGGAGTTATCATTGTAACAACTAAAAAAGGGTTGACAGACAGAAAACCTCAGGTTATTTATGATGGTTACTTTGGTTTACAAAAAGCTTCCAATCTGGTGAAGATGGCCAATTCTCAGCAATATGCCACTGTGATGAAAGAAATCGGTAATACAAATACGATCGATCAGTCTATCGCTAAGTTTGGTGGTGCTAATGGTATTCCTGCTGTAAATACCGATTGGTATGACGAAATATTGAGAGTAGCACCAATGCATAGCCATGCTATAAATGTTAACGGAGGAGGAGAAAAAACAACATATTCAGTAGGTATTAGTTACTTGAATCAGAAGGGTATCTTGGATAGCGACAATGGTTATGAGAGATTAAATATCCGTTCTAAAGTAGATATAGGTATCACCAACTGGCTGAAAGTAGGGGGTAGCTTTATTGTTGTAAACAGTGATCAAAAGCTTGCAAATAACAGTGCTTTTGGTAATGCGTACACATCACCTTCTATATACCCGGCTTATGATCCGAATAATAGCATTGCATCGCCTACCAAATATGGATCGGCACAAGATGTAGGGCTAACAAACTACTTTTGGAATCCGGTAGCTATTGCCGATTACTATAACAACAAAGTGGGCATATCACAAGTACTCCCTGCACTTTATATGGAGTTGTCTTTCTTAGAAAATAAATTGACATTCAAAACTTCTTACAATCAGGATTTGTCTTTCCAGCGCAATCGTTTATTCTTGCCGATATATACAGTTTCGGCCAGTCAACAACGCAAGACAACTCAGTTGACCAAATCTCAAAAATATACAAACAATTGGCTGATAGATAATATCCTGACCTATAGAGACACTTTTGCTGAAAAACATAATGTGACTCTGATGGCAGGTAATTCTATAAGAAAAGAAAGATGGGAAAGAATGCGTTTACAAGGCGAAGGAATTCCTGATGGAAGAGACGAGTACTGGTATTTACATAATGGTTCTATTATCGAACAAGGAGCAGATGCCGATACTTGGTACGACAATGCAGAGGAAAACAGAGGTGCTTCGTTTTTCGGACGTTTGATGTATGACTATGCAGGCAAGTATTTATTATCCGCTACTTTCCGTGCCGATGGCAGCTCCAAGTATCAAGAAAAATGGGGGTATTTTCCTTCTGTGGGTCTTGGATGGGTGCTTTCGGAAGAAAACTTTATGAAGAATCAGAAAGTATTTGACTTCCTGAAATTAAGAGGAAGTTGGGGGATGCTGGGTAACGATAAGATACAGAGAAATGATGGATTTGCTTCCATTACGCAAGAAAATGGATATTTCAACGGACAACTTATGCCGGGTACTTCCAGTCTTTCATTCTTCTCTTCACTGAAATGGGAGAAAGTAGAGGAATGGGATCTAGGTTTGGACTTTACTATCCTGAATAACCGTTTATCCGGAGAACTTGATTATTACCAGCGTACAACGAAAGATGCTGTTTTCTTGAAAACACTTCAGTTAGGAGCCGGATCATTATTAATGAATAATGGAGAGATCCAAAACTCGGGAGTAGAAGTATCTTTGAATTGGGAAGATAAGATCGGACGTGACTTTACATATAATGTTGGTGTAAATATGTCAACTTTGAAAAATAAAGTCACTCACCTTGATGGTTTGGATCGCATAATTACATCAGGTGACTATGGTCGTATCAGACAGATTGGGCAGACTGTAGATTCTTACTATGGATATGTAATGGAAGGTGTTTATCAGAATCAGGCAGAAATTGATAATGATAAGACTTTAACAGATATTGCAAGTAAACCGGTTCCGGGAGACATTAGATATAAAGATATAGACGGCGACGGAAAACTGACTGACCAAGACAGAACTTTGCTAGGCTCGCCAATACCTAAATTCTTTTTAGGTGGTAATATCGGGTTCACTTACAAAGCTTTTGATTTTAGTACTGCATTTCAAGGACAATTTGGTCATAAGATCTTGAATCAAAAACGGTTCTTAAGACAAAAACAAACTGATATAAATTTCGATGAGGATATAGTTACAAACCGTTGGACAGGTGAAGGCTCTACAAACAAATATGTATCAGGCGCAGCTTTGGGACATACATGGACATATAGCCGTTTCAACTCATTCTTTGTTGAAAGTGCCAATACATTTACTATTCAGAACATACAGTTGGGATATACTTTCCAGAATATTTTCCCTCAGAGTGGAAACAAATCTAGCCTGAGAGTAAGTTTTACGGCAGAGAGACCATTCAACTTCTTCTCTTATAATGGATTTACTACAGATGTGGCTGATGGTATAGATAACGATGTTTATCCTCTAACCTCAACTTACAGTATTGGTTTCAGATTGGTATATTAATTAAAGAAATAAGAAATTATAGTTATGAAATTTTATATATACATTATATCAGCATTATTGTTATTAAGCAGTTGTAGCGACTGGCTGAATAAAGATCCCGAAAATGTAGTGGATGTGGAGGGGATAGATTATACGATCACAGAAAATATGAATCAACCTCTAATTGGTATCTATGCACGTATGCGTGGAGGAAGCGGGCTTAGTTTCTGGGGAAGGCTTGGGCTACTGAGCGTAAGAGGCGATGATATAAATAAAGGCTCTTCGCCTTCCGATCAGGGAGAGCTAAACTATGCGAAAACATTCGAATATAATCAGCTTGGTGGATATTGGGCGTTGAACTCATCATGGACAGGTTTATACAATTTAGTATTGAATTGTAACTCTGCTTTGGTAGACTTGAATAGATATAACGAATATACAACAACTGATGCAGACAAAAAACTGAATACTCAATATCAGGCAGAAGTACGTTTCATCAGAGCTTTTGCTTATTTTCAGATAACCAGATTTTGGGGCGATGCATTGCTTGTTACCAGCAACGAAGAAGTACTAGGTACACTAAATGTTACTCCTCGGGCAGATATCTACAAGTTTATTAATGACGAGATGGATTTCTGCGAAGCCAATCTTCCTGCTTTACGTCCGAACGAAATGCCTCTAAAAGGTCAGGTGACTAAATACACAGCTCTGGCACTGAGGGCAAAAGCAAACTCTGATATCAACAATTGGGATGCTGTACTATCTGCTACAAATGAGATTATCAACAGTAACAAGTTTGAGCTCTATCCTGATTTTTATCAATATTTCAAAAAGCCGGGATGCTTATCAAACGAAAACTTGTTCGAGCTACAATATGGTTTGGTTGGTAGCACAGCAATTGAATCTGATGCGTGGTTTGCATTCCAAGGCCCAAGAAATGGATTTGTAGGAACAAATATTGAAGGGGGCTGGGGCTTCATGGTTCCAAGTGCTTCTTTAGAAAAACTATTCCAAGACAGGGGTGAGACCGTACGTAAAGAAACAACTTTCTTGTATGCAGGATCTACAACCAAGGAAGGAGATGTGCTAAAACCAAGTACAGCAGCAGACGGAAACGACAGAGTATTTAATGGTAAAGTGTATTTGCCTAGCACTCAGCTTCCCGAAGGAAGAACCGGGTATGGATTTGGTAATAATATCCGTGTGATGAGATATGCAGATATCCTTCTATTGAATGCCGAAGCAAAAGTGCGTAAAGGTGAAAATGGAGATGCTCCTTTCAATTTGGTGAGAACCAGAGCGAAAATGCCAACATTGACCAATGTTACATTGGATCAGATTTTGGAAGAAAGACGAGTTGAATTAGCTTGCGAATGGGGCGAACGTTTCTTCGATCTTGTACGTACAGGCAAGGCTGCCGGAACACTTCCGGGATTTACAGAAGGTAAGTCCGAATTTTATCCGATACCTCAAGCTCAAAAAGATTTGAATCCAAATCTTAAATAAGAAACTATCAAGAGAGAATACTCAGTACCTGAAAAGGTGCTGGGTATTCGTCTCTTCTTATACTAAGTATATCATAAGATTGTAGTATATAAGTTTTTATTATCAACGTAAATGCCATATCATGAAATTAAGAATAATCTTCTGTCTGTTAGTTATAAGGTGTTTGTCTATTCCCGCGCAAGAACCGGAATACGATCATATTTTTTTTGACAATGGTTTGATGACAGGGCGTTACTATTACAGTAAAGCCGATTACACATCGCCTAGCTATATTCAGAATATAGAAAATAAACTACCTGTATCCGAAAAGGAATACTTTACAGCAAAAAACTCACTGCTATTAAACTATGTATCTGCACCCAATGGAAGCTGGTCGGCGTCGGTTATTTATCATGATTGGCGAGGAAAAGATTTTGTGAAAGAGAGTAAATCTCTGGACTTTAAATTATTTGTCAAATCGGGAACAGAAGCAGAAGAATTACCTCTTATCGCCATCGGTACTATTGGCAAGAAAGAAACAGCTACATCGTCTTTTATCAATCTTAACAACTATATATCTCAATTCAAGCAAGAGGAATGGATATCAGTATCCATCCCTCTATCTGAATTTAAAAATTTAAGCTACAAAACCACAAAAGAAATAAAAGAAGTTCTTTTCAAACAAAATTCACAAGACGGAAAAGAACATACTTTATATATAGATCAGATAGAATTAAGTCCTATCCAAAAGCCTGATTCAAACGTGATAGTGCCGGCAATAAAAGCAAAAGCCTACGAGCGTCATGTAGACTTGTTGTGGGATAAATCAGGATTGGAAAATACAAAATATATCAAAATATATCGCTCCCAAGATGGGCGAGAGTTCAAGCAGGTAGGCATACAATACCCTTATACAGGGCGTTATGCAGATTTCACAAATGAGCCGAATAAGACATTTATCTACCGCATTGCTTGTGTAAATTATGACTATTCCGAATCACAACCATCTAATATCGTAGAAGCAACAACCCGATATATGACCGACGAACAGCTCTTGGATATGGTACAGGAAGCTTCGTTTAGATATTATTGGGATGGTGCAGAACCAAATTCAGGGCTAGCCCTCGAAAATATTCCGGGACGTAGAAATATGATTGCAACAGGAGCTTCCGGTTTTGGGATGATGGCAATTGTAACCGGTGTAGAGAGAGGATATATCACTCGGGAGGAAGCCATACAACGGTTCAAAAAAATAGTCGCATTTCTCGACAAAGCCAAAACTTTTCATGGAGGTTATGCTCATTTTATAGATGGAACGACAGGTAAAGTAGAACCATTTTTCGGTATGCGCGACAATGGAGCCGATATGGTAGAAACCTCTTTTCTGTTTCAAGGGTTATTGACAGCCCGTCAATACTTTGACAAGAACAGTGATGATGAGAAATACATCAGGAATACAATCACCAAACTGTGGAAAAATATAGAATGGGATTGGTTCAAGAAGACAAAAGACAGTAAATATTTGTATTGGCATTGGTCTCCCGATCAGGAATGGGTGATAAACCACAATCTTATCGGTTGGAACGAGACAATGATAACCTATTTGCTGGCAATAGCCTCACCAACTCACGGTATAGGCAAAGACATGTATTATTCGGGGTGGGCTAGTCAGGAAAAGCTGGCACAGGATTATCGTGCCGACTGGGGACAAACACGTGATGGGGCAATGTACTCGAACGGAAATACATATTTCGGAGTAAAACTCGATGTGGGAGTGTCTAATGGAGGACCATTGTTTTTCATTCACTATTCCTACTTGGGGCTTGATCCGCACAAGATAAAAGATAAATATGTTTCTGAAAATTACTTCGAAAACTTTCGGAATATAGCTCTTATAAACTACCGTTATTGTGTAGAGAATCCTAAAAAGAATATCGGATATGGAGCAGACAACTGGGGGCTTACCGCAAGTGACGGGCCTTGGGGTTATCGTGCCGCCGAACCGGTAGATCATCAGGATATGGGAACGATGGCACCTACAGGAGCTTTGGCTTCATTCCCCTATCTGCCCGAACAATCGATGGCGGCATTGAAGAATTATTATCGTAATTATGGTTCTTTCTTGTGGGGTGAATATGGTTTCCGTGATGCTTTCAATCTGAATGAGAATTGGTGCGCTAACATTTATATGGGACTTAACCAAGCGCCGGTAACAGTAATGATAGAGAATTACCGTACAGGCCTTATTTGGAATCTGTTTATGAAAGACCCCGATGTTCAGCAAATGGTAAAAGAAGTGTTTATTAAATAAATTGAAGATGAGATTGAATTGGATTACATCTTTTGCTTTGCTCTGCCTTGTTATGCTAACGGGCTGTGGTAAAGACAAAGATCAGAGGGATGCTGAGGTGGATAGGTTTGTTGATGACTTGCTAAGCCGAATGACTCTGGAAGAAAAAATCGGTCAAACGGTTTTGTATACCAGTGGTTATGATGTTATAACAGGACCTACAGTTGACCCAAACTACAAAGAATACCTCAAGAAAGGAATGGTTGGAGGTATCTTTAATGCTGTGGGTGCAGACTATACACGTAGTCTGCAAAAGATAGCTGTAGAAGAAACCCGTTTAGGTATACCTCTCATCTTTGGTTATGATGTGATCCATGGACAGCGAACTATCTTTCCTATTCCCCTTGCCGAGTCGTGCAGTTGGGATCTCAAAGCGATGGAACGTTCGGCTAGAATAGCCGCTTCCGAGGCTACAGCCGAAGGTATAAACTGGATATATGCTCCGATGGTAGATATCTCTCGTGACCCTCGTTGGGGGCGTGTAGCCGAAGGTGCGGGTGAGGATGTTTACTTAGGTTCATTAATCGCAGCAGCACGTGTGAAAGGGTTTCAAGGAGACAATCTATCGGCTGTAAATACTGTAGTTGCCTGTGTGAAACATTATGCCGCTTATGGGGCAACTATGGCAGGGAGAGATTACAATACGGTGGATATGTCTCTCAATGAACTGTGGAATACATATCTTCCTCCATTCAAGGCAGCACTCGATGCCGGATGTGGTACGATAATGACCTCATTCAATGATTTGAACGGAATACCAGCAACAGGGAATAAATACTTGTTGAAAGATATTCTCCGTGATAAATGGAATTTTAATGGATTTGTAGTTACAGACTATACCTCTATCAATGAAATGATACCGCACGGATATGCTAAAGACGAGAAGCATTCTGCTGAAATAGCGATGAATGCCGGTGTAGATATGGACATGCAGGGAGGTGTGTATATGAATCATCTGAAAACTCTTATAGAGGAAGGAAAAGTTTCGGAAAAAGATGTGACCGAGGCCGCTCGGGCAATTCTGAAAATAAAATATAAGTTAGGACTATTTGAAGACCCTTATAGATATTGTGACGCCAACAGAGAGAAAACCGATATTCTCACGCCTGTAAATAAAGAGGCGGCCCGAGACATGGCTCGCAAATCGATGGTTCTCTTAAAGAATGACAAGCAAACTTTGCCATTGAAAGAAAATAAGAGAATAGCACTGATTGGCCCTTTGGCGAAAGATAAGTATGAAATATTGGGTTGTTGGTCTGCAATGGGAAATCGTGATACGATTCCCGTAAGTGTGTATGATGGTTTGTTTGAAGCTATCGGTAAAGACAAAATCTCTTATGCTAAAGGTTGCGATATCCAAAGTGAAGATACAAAAGGGTTTGCCGAAGCTGTTAGAGTAGCTTCCGCTTCTGATGTTGTAGTGATGGTGATGGGCGAGTTTCATAATATGTCGGGAGAAAATAATTCCCGTACAAACTTATCACTTCCCGGTGTTCAAGTGGATTTGCTCAAAGCGATAAAAAAGACCGGAAAGCCTGTCGTTCTTGTATTGATGAATGGACGACCGTTGACTATAAACTGGGAAAAGGATAATCTGGATGCAATCTTGGAGGCTTGGTTTCCCGGTACAATGGGAGGCGCAGCTGTTGCTGATGTGCTGACAGGAAAGTACAATCCGTCAGGAAAACTAACAATGACATTCCCTCAAAATGTAGGACAAATTCCTTTATTCTACAATCATAAAAATACGGGTCGCCCTTATGATCCCAATGTTCCTCAGTTTGCCTATGGATCTCGTTATTGGGACGTTTCTAACGAACCTCTTTATCCATTTGGATATGGACTGAGCTATACAACATTTACCTATTCAGATTTAGCGCTATCGTCAAAAGAGATAACAAAAGACAGCCCGCTTAAAGTAAGTGTAAAGCTTACCAACTCGGGCGAATATGACGGAGAGGAAGTTGTACAGTTGTATACTCGCGATCTGGTAGGAAGTGTTACGCGCCCTGTGAAAGAACTCAAAGGATTCAAAAAAGTATTTTTGAAAGCCGGCGAGTCGAAAACAATAGACTTTATCTTGTCGGTGAATGATTTAAGGTTCTATAACTCACAACTTGACTATGTCTACGAGCCGGGAGACTTCCATCTTTTTGTGGGCGGAAGTTCGGATACGAATTTAAAAACAGAATTTACATTAAAATAGAAACATGAAGAAACTTATTACAACTGTTTTGCTTGGGTGTACCCTAATGGCTAATGCACAGCAGAACCAAAACACAAAAATGGATCGCTTTATAGATGATCTGATGAGCAAAATGACTATTGAGGAGAAAATAGGTCAGCTCAATTTGCCGGGTTCGGGAGATATTGTTACAGGACAGGCAAAGAACAGCGATATTGCAGGCAAGATTAAAAAAGGGCTTGTCGGAGGCCTTTTCAATATAAAAGGTGTTGAAAAAATAAAAGATGTGCAACGTGTTGCCGTCGAACAAAGTCGTTTAGGCATTCCTCTTATTTTTGGGATGGATGTTATTCACGGATACGAAACAGTATTTCCAATTCCATTGGGATTATCTTGCTCGTGGGACATGGATGCTATTGAAAAATCGGCACGCATAGCAGCGATCGAGGCGAGTGCCGATGGTATTTGCTGGACATTCAGCCCGATGGTGGATATATCGAGAGATCCTCGCTGGGGACGTGTATCTGAAGGCAATGGCGAAGACCCATATTTGGGCGGACAAATAGCCAAAGCCATGGTAAGAGGGTATCAGGGGGTAGGAGACAAAACGTTTACGACTAACAATCAGATTATGTCGTGTGTAAAGCATTATGCTCTCTATGGAGCAGGAGAAGCGGGGCGTGATTATAATACGGTAGACATGAGCCGCCAACGCATGTACAATGAATATTTCTACCCATATCAGGCAGCAGTAGATGCGGGAGTAGGTAGCGTAATGGCATCTTTCAACGAAGTAGACGGAGTTCCGGCTACAGGCAATAAGTGGCTGATGACAGACGTTTTGCGCAAACAATGGGGATTCAAAGGGTTTGTGGTAACAGACTTTACAGGGATCAACGAAATGGTAGATCATGGTATCGGCGATTTGCAAACTGTATCGGCTCGTGCTCTTCGTGCTGGTATCGACATGGATATGGTTGGAGAAGGATTTCTTACAACATTGAAGAAGTCGTTAGATGAAGGGAAAGTAACCGAAGCAGATATAAATAGGGCATGTCGTCTTATCCTTGAAGCAAAATATAAATTAGGATTATTTACCGACCCTTATAAATATTGCGATGTGAGCAGGGTGAAGAAAGAAGTATATGCACCCGAACATCGTGCTCTTGCCCGCAAGATAGCGTCAGAAAGCTTTGTTTTGCTCAAAAATGACAATGTGTTGCCTTTGGGTAAAAAGGGAACGATTGCCGTTGTTGGGCCATTAGGAAATACCCGTGAAAATATGCCCGGAACATGGAGTGTAGCGGCAGATTTCAATAAAGCGACAACAGTAGTTGACGGACTAAAAGCGGTGGTTGGCAACAAAGCGAATGTAGTATATGCAAAGGGTAGCAACTTGACTACCGACCCGGTATTGGAACAAAGGGCAACTCTTTTTGGAAGAGACCTGAAGCGTGATGGACGTACAGAAGAAGAATTAAGAAATGAAGCATTGCAAATTGCCAAGAATGCAGATGTAATTATAGCTGCATTGGGCGAATCGTCAGAGTATAGCGGCGAGTCGAGCAGTCGTTCCGAAATTGGCATTCCTGATATTCAACAACGCTTGTTAAAGGAATTGCTGAAAACAGGTAAACCTGTCGTTTTAGTCTTGTTTACAGGCCGTCCGTTGACTCTTACATGGGAAAATGAAAATGTTCCTGCAATACTCAATGTGTGGTTTGGCGGAACTGAAGCAGCTTATGCAATTGGAGATGTTCTGTTTGGAGATGTAAATCCGAGTGGAAAGCTTACTACCACATTCCCTCAGAATGTAGGGCAAATACCATTGTATTACAATCATAAAAATACAGGTCGCCCATTAGCTGATGGTAAATGGTTTGAAAAATTCCGCAGCAATTATCTCGACGTATCAAACGATCCTTTGTATCCGTTCGGCTTTGGACTAAGCTACAGTAATTTCGACTATAGTGATGTGAAACTTAGTTCGACACAGATAGATGCAAATGGAGAACTGACTGCTAGTGTAACAGTAACGAATAAGAGTAAAGTAGACGGAGCGGAAGTGGTGCAACTATATATTCGCGATGTTGTGGGAAGTGTAACCCGTCCGGTAAAAGAACTGAAAGGTTTTGAGAAAGTTTTCATCAAAGCGGGAGAATCTAAGACAGTCAACTTTAAGATAACACCCGAAATGTTGAAGTTCTATGACTATGATCTTAACTTTGTTTTCGAGCCCGGAGACTTTGATGTAATGATCGGAGGCAATAGCCGTGATGTGAAAAATGCAAGATTTACGTTGAAATAATGAATCTTATGAAAATAATACAGGCTATTTTTGTTTCCGGACTTGCTCTCTGTCTATTAAACTGTGCTAATAATAAAGATAAAAATGCAGCAGCAGAAGTTCCTGCAATATCTGATGAAGCATTAATAGATACAGTACAGCGGAAAACATTCCAGTATTTCTGGGATGGAGCAGAGCCTACAAGCGGTATGGCTCGTGAACGTTTCCATGTAGATGGAGACTATGGCAAATATGACAAAAATACGGTGACGTCGGGTGGTAGTGGTTTTGGGATAATGGCCATTATCACCGGCATAAAGCGGGGATATATCACCAGAGCACAAGGCTTAGAGAGATTTAATAAGATAATTGGTTTTCTCGAGAAAGCAGACTCTTTTCATGGTGTATTTCCTCACTGGTGGAATGGAGAAACAGGTAAAGTAGTAGGTTTCAGTGATAAAGACAATGGAGGAGATTTGGTGGAAACATCATTCCTTTTTCAAGGGCTTCTTGCTGTGCATCAATACTATATAGACGGAACAGATGAAGAAAAAGCTCTTGCGGCACGTATCGATAGGCTTTGGAAGGCTGTAGACTGGAACTGGCATCGCAATGGTACAAACCAATTGTACTGGCACTGGAGTCCTGAGCATTCTTGGGAAATGAATTTTTCTATACATGGTTATAATGAATGTCTTATAACATTTATTCTTGCCGCTTCATCTCCTACACATGGTGTTCCTGCAAGTGTGTATGAGCAAGGATGGGGAGAGAATGGAAAGATTATCGGCCCGCATGAGGTAGAAGGTTACAAGTTGAATATGCGTTATCAGGGGACAGAGGTAGGGCCTTTGTTCTGGGCACATTATTCTTTCTTAGGCTTAGACCCAAGAGGACTAAAGGATAAGTATGCAGATTATTTTGAAGAAATGAAAAATTATACGTTGATAAACAGGGCGTACTGTATCCGAAACCCGAAAGGATATAAAGGTTATGGTGATGACTGTTGGGGACTGACTGCCAGCTATTCGGTAAAAGGATATGCGGCTCATGAGCCAACCCAAAGAGGAGACCTTGGGGTGATAGCGCCTACCGCCGCATTGTCTTCTATTGTTTACACTCCCGAAGAGTCGATGAAAGTGATGAGGAAACTCTATAGCATGGGAGATAAATTGATGGGACCTTACGGTTTTTATGATGCCTTTAGTGAAACTGACAACTGGTATCCTCAGAAGTATCTGGCGATAGATCAGGGCACAACTGTGGTAATGCTCGAAAATTACCGAACAGGATTATTGTGGAATCTGTTTATGAGTCATCCCGATGTGCAAAGCGGATTGAAGAAATTGGGATATGAATCCCCTCATTTGAAGTAATGTGTTATTTTAAGATATGAAAAGATTAAGTATATTATTGTTATTTATTACAGCCACTTTCTGGCTGTCGGCACAGCAAAAAACATATTGTAATCCTATCAATATTGATTATGGATATGGCCCTATTCCCAACTTTCTGACTTGGGGGAAGCATCGTGCTACGGCAGACCCGGTAATAGTGAATTACAAAGGAGATTACTACTTGTTTTCTACTAACCAGACAGGGTATTGGTGGAGTAGCGATATGTCTGACTGGCATTTTGTATCACGTCCTTTCCTTACACAAGAGGCTATTGACAATACGCCAAACAAGTGGGACGATCTTTGTGCTCCTGCAGCATGGGTACAAGGCGATTCGCTCTGTGTGTTCGGTTCTACTTATTCTCGCCTTTTTCCTATTTGGGTGAGTACCAACCCCAAGGGTAATGAGTGGAGTAAAGCTGTAGAACGATTCGACATCGGAGGCTGGGATCCGGCTTTCTTTGTTGACGATGACGAGCGTCTTTATATGTATAATGGCAGTAGTAATGTGTATCCGTTGTATGGCATAGAACTCAATCGCAGCAACTTTCAACCCATAGGAACGCGCAAGGAGCTCTTGCTGCTTGATGATGAGCGCATCGGTTGGCATCGGTTTGGAGAACATATGGATAACACTTTTCTCAAGCCATTTATGGAAGGTGCATGGATGACAAAGCATAATGGGAAATACTACCTGCAGTGGGGTGGTCCGGGTACCGAATTTAGTCACTATGGAGATGGTGTAGCAATCAGTGATAGTCCTCTAGGATACTTTGAGCATGTATCTCTTCCTCTAAGCATGAAGGCCGGAGGTTTTATAAGAGGTGCTGGACATGGAGCCACATTTCAGGACAATTGGAAAAACTACTGGCATACTTCTACAATGGTGATTAATGTGAAAAATAACTTTGAGCGTCGTGTTGGTATTTGGCCTGCCGGATTCGATAAAGATGATGTGATGTATTGTAATACTGCATTTGGAGATTATCCTCACTATTTGCCAAATGGTGAAGCAGATCATTTGCAGAGCCGATTTACAGGTTGGATGCTGTTGAACTATAATAAGCCAGTGCAAGTATCATCTACTCTTGGGGCTTTTTATGCAAATAATATAGTAGACGAAAACGTCAAAACATATTGGAGTGCTCAAACAGCGAACAAAGGAGAATGGCTGATTTCCGATCTGGGGCAAATTTCTACTGTACACGCCATACAGATTAATTATGCCGATCAGGATGTAGAGCTTATGGGCAAGCAAACAGGAACATATCATCAGTATATCGTTTATTATTCTTTGGACGGGAAGAAGTGGAGCGTGCTGATTGATAAAAGTAAAAATCAGAAAGATGTGCCTCACGATTATGTAGAGTTGGCAAAGCCTGTTGAGGCTCGTTATCTGAAACTTGAAAATATACATATGCCGACCGGCAAGTTTGCAATATCAGGATTCAGAGCTTTTGGATTAGGAAAAGGGGATAAGCCCAAAGCAGTGGAAGACTTCATTGTCTTACGCTCAGATATGACAGACAAACGTAACGGGTGGCTGAAGTGGAAACCTGTAGATGGAGCTTATGCTTATAATATATACATCGGGCAACAGCCTGATAAACTGTATAACTGTGTGATGGTATATAATGTAAATGAATACTATTATGCGGGTATGGATAAAACGAAGCCTTACTATTTTGCGATAGAGGCTATTAATGAGAATGGCACATCTGAGTGGACTAGGGCTCAGGCTTTATAAAGGATTTTTTGGTAGTTTTAGTTGTAACTAAAAAACACTCGTAGTGATTTATGAGCTACGAGTGTTTTGTTTTTAGAAACAATGAGAATATTATATTTCTATTCTGGATAGTTTTTTAAGATATCAGTTTTCCCAATATTCTTCTATTTCTTCTAATGTTTTCCCTGTTGTTTCAGGCACTAGTTTCCAAACGATCAGAATATAAGGAACACACATCACCGCAAAGAGTATAAATGTGCCTTCGGGACGGAGATTGTCTAAGAACCAAGGTGTTAATTGCCCGATCAAGTATGTGCCTATCCATAATGAGAATCCGGCGATTGACATAGCCAGACCTCGCACTTTGATAGGATACATTTCGGATAATAGCACCCAAATAACAGCACAAATAGATACCGCACAGAAAAAGATGTATGCAAGGAAGAATATTAACAAGAATATGTTTGATATACCCATATCATTTCCTTTGATGAAATAAAACGCAATAAGAAGAAGGGAAACGATCATGCCCGATACTCCATAGTAAACCAGTTTCTTTCGTCCTACTTTGTCGATAATGAATATAGCCAAAATTGTTGTTAGCATATTCACTAATCCCACAATCACCTGATAAAACAGTGAGTCATCTCCTGACAAACCGCTACTCTCAAAAATAGATGGACCATAATAAAGGACGGCATTCACTCCCATAAACTGTCCTAACATGGCTATCGCCACACCTATAAGCACGGCCTTCATTATGCCGGGTTTGAGAAGTAATCGCCAATTTGCTTTCGTTTCGCTACCTACTACTCTTTTTGTCTCGTTCATTTCATGTATTGCCGATTCTGTAGAACCATAGATGTGTGCCAAAATAGATTTGGCCTTTGTTTCCTGATTTTTTAAAATCAGCCATCTCGGACTTTCGGGAATGAAGAAAATCACAATAAAGAATAATATTGCAGGGATAGCTGCCATACCCAGCATACCACGCCATACCTCGCTATGGAAAATATGATATAATGTTGGATTCGTAAGTTGCTCTGCTCCGTTTAACGAATAATTCAGCAGCCCATAGTTTACCAGATATGCACCTAGAAATCCTACTGTTACTGCTAATTGATACAATGAAACTAATCGTCCTCTGTATTCGGCAACTGAAATTTCTGAGATATAAAGCGGAGAAATAATAGATACCACACCGATGCCTATACCTCCAATAATGCGGGCTATTACCAGATGATCGAAATCGGATGAAATGGCACATCCAAAAGCTGATATCGTGAAGAGAATAGCTGCCACCAATAGCGTTCTTTTACGACCAAAATTATCACTGAGAACCCCTGCACTCATTACTCCGAATATAGAGCCTACAAGGGCACAGCCAACATACCAGCCTTGAGAAAGAGAATCTAACGAAAATTGTGCCGACACCTGCGCTATTGTTCCTGATATTACAGCAGTGTCGTACCCAAAAAGGAAACCTCCTAATGCTGCAACAACAGACAGGAAGCTGATATATCTTATATTTATACTAGAATTCATAAAACTAATTTTTGTTATTATTTTATATCAAAATATTCTTTATACCTGTTATACAAATGTCCTGCCTGAAGATATGCTGACTGTGGACTCATAAAATGAGAAAACTCGAAAGTAATGGCTTTGTCATAATTGGCTCGCTTGGCAGCTTCGAGTTTCATCCTAAGTTTATCAAACTTGATCGGTAAAAATTTGATCGGCATATCCCTGTCAAAGGTTTCTGCATTTGTCCAGCATTTTAATCCGTATTTGTCTGCCAGTTTCTTATTCACCTTAAAGAATGCATCAAGTTCATCATAATCGATATGTCCGTCCTGAAAGGCACATGCGTCAACAGAACCTTTTATGCCGTCGAATATTTCGCCCCATTCCTTTTCATGTTCTTGTACCGAAACCGATTCGGCTTTGGTTAACTGTCCTGATGCCGACATAACAGCTTTCTTGCCATCTATCCATGGAGAAATAAACGTTGGTAAACCATTCGATACGTCTTTGCACTGTTTCCCCATTGCGGAGAAAGCGTCAATAGCCCCTTTCGTTTTCCTGCTTATTTCGCCACTGATATACCAACCCCCAAAACTTTTATATTTTTCTCCATAGCTTTCCCAAACCTCATCTATTACATACTTATTATGTTCTATTTCGGATGAGAGGTCGCCTGTATCCCAATACTCTCCCGAGTCGTAAAGACCAAAATAAAATTTCATTCCGTATTTGTCAGCTAATCGCAAATACATGTCTATCAAATCTACTGAAGGCATGTAGCATCCTTTTTTCAATAAATATTTCGAAGGATATGTGATAAACTTGCGGTATCCCGAACGAATCAGTATGACGGTGTCGATCCCAATGTTTTTCATGTGTCGAAAATCGAGATCCCATTCTTTCTCTCCCCAATTTTGATGAGGTATATCGTGGGATACTTCATCCAGAAAAGTTCCTGTTATTCGAATCCCATTTTCTTTGGGTACGATAAGGTTGCTTTGAATAGAAGGGTCAGCTTTTAATATTTTATTATCTGTTGAGGTTGAACCTCTACAGGAGGTAATAGCCGGAATTGCCATGGCCGACATTCCGCCCACTGCAACCTTTTTCAAAAAATCTCTGCGGTTATCTGTTTCCATTATATTACATTTGGTTAAATATATTGTATTTTATTATTCGAGAAGACTTGATGTTTATAAAATAAATGTAAGCACTTCTAAATAGTTTCAAGAATCACCACGTCTAATGATCCTTTCCTGATTTTATATATAGAGAAAGAAGAGTGTCTTTAGTTTTTCAAAAACAAATGTAGTAAATATATTTTTTATATCAATCGTATTTAATAAAAATATTAATTATATATATAGTTTGTGGTTTTTATGTTTATTATATCAGTTTGATAAATATCTATCGCTCGCAAATAGGGAATCGGCATTTGGTTATATGAAAACCATGAGAGATAATATCTAGACAAAATCCTTCATTGCAGAAGGGGTGAGATGAGAAATAAATGGTTAATAATTTTTTTTAGTATATTTGTTTTCTGCTTAGATATTTCTTTGCAAGAAAAATACAATAATTATCAAAAAGATATGAATATACAACTGCTTCAGGAGATTGAAAGAGGTACAAAAAGTGCTCTGATAAAGAAGAATATAATAAACTACTATATTCAGAATGGGAGCTCTACGATAACCGAACTATCAAAAGAGCTGGATTTAAGTATTCCTACCGTAACGAAGCTTATAGGTGAGATGTACGATGACGGATATATAAATGACTATGGAAAGCTGGAAACAACAGGTGGCAGGTATCCTAATCTGTATGGGCTTAACCCTGAGTCGGGGTATTTTATCGGTGTTGATATCAAGCAGTCCGCTGTAAATATAGGTATTATAAACTTTAAGGGGGATATGATAGATCTGACGATGGGTGTGGCGTATCAGATGCAAAATACTCCGGAGGCGCTAAACAAGCTTTGCAGCATAATTCTTGATTTTATAGATAAGCAGACTGTTGATAAAAATAAGATATTGAATATCAATGTGAATATATCCGGTCGTGTTAATCCTGAATCCGGTTACAGTTACAGTATATTTTATTTTGAGGAGAGGCCGCTGGCTGATATTATATCCGAAAAATTGAACGGATATAAAGTTACCATAGATAATGACACGCGAGCCATGACCTATGGAGAATACCTTGCTGGGTGTGTAAATAGCGAGAAAAACATCATTTTTGTAAATGTTAGTTGGGGGCTTGCTATCGGAATAATCATTGATGGTAAGGTGTATACGGGGAAATCCGGATTTGCCGGAGAGTTTGGTCATATGAAAATATATGACAATGAAATTATCTGTCATTGCGGTAAAAAAGGGTGTCTTGAGACAGAGGCTTCGGGACATGCTATGCATCGTCGTTTATTCGAATTGGCTCAAGAGGGAGGTTCTTCTTTGCTGTCGGAGAAGATATTAAAAGGAGATAATGTTACGCTGGATGAAATTATAGCTGCTGTAAATAAAGAGGATGTCCTCTGTATAGATCTAGTAGAGGAGATAGGTAGAAAATTGGGAGAGCAAATAGCCGGACTGATTAATATATTTAATCCTGAGATGGTTATAATAGGTGGAACTGTTTCTATGACGGAGGATTATATTATGCAACCTATCAAAACTGCAATACGAAAATACTCTCTAAACCTTGTAAATAAAGATTCAACAATTAGTATCTCGAAGCTAAAAGATAAAGCCGGCGTTGTAGGGGCATGTCTGTTGGCGCGTACAAGGCTGTTTGAGATATATTATAGCTGAAATAACCCATATCTTGGCGGAGTAGAGATACTCTGTCGGGTAAAAAGAAACCGAAAAGCTTTTAAATACACTTCTGTGGTTTAAAAGCTTTTCGGTTTTTGTATTTATTTTCTTTAAACAAAATAAGCCGTTTGGACTTGCATTTCTGTCCTGTCTTTCATTTTTTGGTTGAATTTTCGTGAATTCTAATCATATATAAATTCAATATTGGAGCTATGAAAATATCTCTGAAAATATGATTCGCTTCCTAAATTCTAAATATTAAAGCAAACTTAATAATAAAATATTTAATTAAATGTTGTGTATTTAATAAATATATGTATATTTGTCTCGTTGTATTAGTAAAATATGTTTAACCGACGGGTCTATATTGTAAACAAATCCCTTCTTTTATTATAATATACATATAATAGTAAAAACATACGATCGGATATACTAAACGGATAAGCTTTTGTAGATATTGAAATTAATATTTTATAAATAGGTATTGAAGAAAGTATTTAAAAAGGAACATGATGAAATTTCTACTCAAACAATTATTTATCGGTATTTTATGTTTACTCGGGTTTAATCTAACCTTACAATCACAAAATGCAATCAAGGGACAGGTAAAATGTCAGGGAGAAAAGCTTGCGAATATAGTTGTCTCTAACGGCTATGATTTTGTACTGACTGATATCGAGGGTAATTATTCCTTACCGTTAAATGCCAATGCTAAGTTTGTATATATATCAACTCCATCCGGCTATCTGCCACAAACGAAAGGAAGCATCCCTTGTTTTTTTCAAAATATAGAAAGTTCAGATAAAGCGTATGATTTTGATCTCATAAAAAATTCTCTAAATGATAATAAACATACCTTCATCGTTCAGTCGGATGTTCAGGTATCTAAAGAAAAAGATATAGAAGGGTATATCAGATACTTGAAAGATGTGCGTCAATATATCGATCAGAAAAAGAAAGACAGTGACGTTTTTGTTTTAGACTGTGGCGATATAGTAGGTAATACTCCATCATTATACCCTTCATATATTCGGGCTTCGGATGCTTTGGGGCTTCCATTTTATAGGAGTGTTGGTAACCATGATATGGAATATGGTGTACGCTCTCATGAGCATTCATACAAAACTTTTGAAAATTTCTTTGGCCCGATATATTATTCTTTCAACAGAGGAAAAGCACATTACATTGTTCTCAACAATTGTTTTTATATCAATAGGCATTACCGTTATATAGGATATGTAGACGAACGCACCTTGCAATGGATAGAGAAAGACTTATCCTATGTTCCCAAAGATCATCTCGTATTTGTGGCTATGCATATTCCTTCCAGTTCAACAAAAGAATTAAAATTCAATGCTTTATTGCCTGACGAAACCAGTAATGCTTCAAGCCTTTACCATCTCTTAGAGGGTTATGATGCACATATATTTTCGGGGCATACACATTACAATGGCAATGTTATATTCAACAACAGGCTAATGGAACATAACACGGCTGCTGTATGTGGGACTTTCTGGAAAGCAGATATATGTACAGACGGAACCCCTAGCGGTTGTGGTGTCTATGAAGTAGAAGGAAATAGAGTGACATGGAAATATAAAAGTATGGGATACCCTGATACATATCAGTTTAAAGGATACCCGATTGCTTCATCCGAGGATTACCCTGAAGATATTATTGCAAATGTTTGGAACTGGGACGAGCTATGGAAGGTGGAGTGGTACGAGAATGGCAAGTATATGGGAGCGATGAATCACTTCGAAGGGTATGATCCTGAAGCTAAAATTATTTGCTCGGATAGAGAACGGGTAGAATATGATTGGATAACACCGATCAAAACGGACCATTTGTTTAGGGCAACACCTATAGATAAAAATGCAATGATTGAGATAAAAGTAACAGACCGTTTTGGAAATATATACAAACAAAAAGTTTCTACTGACAAACACTAACAGATAATCTAATTATAACAGCTAAAATATGAAAAGCTCAAACAAACTAGTTGCCTATAACATTGATGTTGAAGATATAAATATGTATAAAATTATGAATTTTAAGAAATTAGCAGATCTTTATAAAGAAGAGTTGTTAGAAAATGTTCTTCCCTTTTGGATAAAACACTCTCAAGACAAGGAGTTTGGTGGATATTTTACATGTCTTGACCGCGAAGGTAATGTTTTTGATACAGACAAATTTATCTGGTTGCAAGGCCGTGAAGTTTGGATGTTCTCAATGCTTTACAACAAAGTGGAAAAACGCGAAGAGTGGCTGGAATGCGCTATCCAAGGGGGCGAATTTCTTAAAAAATACGGTCATGACGGAAATTTCAACTGGTATTTCTCTCTCGATCGTCAAGGCAACCCTTTGGTTGAACCTTATAATATATTCTCATATACCTTTGCCACAATGGCTTTTGGCCAGCTCAACCTTGCTACAGGTAATGAAGAATATGCAGATATAGCCCGCAAAACATTTGAGGTAATTCTTTCCAAAGTGGACAATCCGAAAGGTAAATGGAACAAACTTCATCCCGGAACTCGCAATCTGAAAAACTTTGCCTTACCAATGATTCTGTGTAATCTGGCTTTGGAGATCGAGCATCTACTCACCGAAGAATATCTCAATAAAGTAATAGATAGCTGTATCCACGAAGTGATGGATGTGTTCTATCGTCCTGAACTCGGAGGAATCATTGTAGAGAACGTGCTCGATAACGGAGATTTGTCCGATTCCTTCGAAGGAAGATTGATGAATCCCGGACATGCTATAGAGGCTATGTGGTTTATAATGGATCTAGGTAAGCGTTTGAATAGGCCCGAACTAATAGAGAAAGCGAAGAATACAACACTAACAATGCTCGAATATGGTTGGGATAAAAAATATGGAGGTGTTTTTTATTATATGGATCGTTTGGGTTATCCGCCTCAGCAGTTAGAATGGGATCAGAAACTCTGGTGGGTACATATCGAATCTCTTATCTCTTTACTTAAAGGATATCAACTGACGGGAGATATTAAATGCCTCGAATGGTTTGAAAAAGTACATAGCTATACATGGGAGCACTTTAAAGATCAGGAACATCCCGAATGGTTCGGATACCTGAACAGACAAGGTGAAGTATTGCTTCCTCTGAAGGGAGGTAAATGGAAAGGATGTTTTCATGTTCCGCGCGGCTTGTACCAATGCTGGACTGTTTTAGAAAGTATTCTGAATCAAAAATAAACATTCGTAACATAATGAAGAAGATAATAGTCGTTGGTAGTTCTAACACAGACATGGTAGTAAAATCCTCCCATCTTCCCGGCCCAGGGGAGACTGTACTAGGTGGAAATTTCCTTATGACTCAAGGGGGTAAAGGGGCTAATCAAGCTGTTGCGGTAAAAAGGATGGGAGGTAATCTTATATTCGTAGCCCGATTGGGTGATGATCTTTTTGGAGACCAAACGATAGAGGTGTTGGCAAAGGAGGAAATCTGTACAGAATATATTACTCGCGATAAGATGCATCCTTCGGGTGTAGCCTTAATAAATGTGGACGAAAAAGCCGAAAACACGATTGTTGTTGCTTCCGGAGCCAACTTACTATTAGACGAATCAGATATCGACAAGATCGAAAGTGAAATGAGTGAAGGGGATATCCTTCTTATGCAATTAGAAAGTCCTATCGCCACAGTAGAGTATGCAGCAAAAAAAGCTTTTGAAAAAGGGATGAAAGTCATACTTAATCCTGCTCCGGCTCGGCACTTACCCGAGTCATTATTTAATTACTTGTATATGATTACACCCAATAGGATCGAAGCAGAAATGCTTACAGGGGTAAAAATCAATAATGATTCGGATATTGCTCAGGCTGCCGAAAATCTAAGCAAGATGGGGGCGAAAAATGTAATTATCACCTTAGGTTCAAAAGGATGTTTTGTAAGAGAAGGGAACAACTCTTACTGTGTAGCCTCTTTCAAAGTGAAAGCTGTAGATACCACCGCTGCCGGAGATACTTTCAATGGAGCATTGTGTGTAGGCATAGCAGAAAATATGGAACTTAAACAAGCTGTAACGATGGCTTCGCAAGCCTCTTCAATAGCTGTAACGAGAATGGGCGCCCAGTCGTCTATCCCTCACCGAAGCGAATTAGTATAACTATAGATATTAACACGATGGATCGACGCAATTTCTTAACAACTTTAGGTGCAGGAGCCGCAGGAATGCTGCTTCCTAATATAAGCTTAGGAAGAACTTCTATACAATCTGCCGGGATATCACAGATAAAACCGATAGCCGGATCTTGGTTCGAATTTCAGCATCCCGGAGGAAAGGAAGGTGTATACTGGGATAACGATTTAAGGAACTTTACGGCTTTTCAGTGGCGCGAAAAAATCCGTGAGATCAGTGAAACCGGCATGGAATATCTCGTTATGATGAATGTTGCTGCTCATGGATTAGCTTTTTATGATAGCGAGTTAGCTCCCAAATTTAAAATGGGCTGTGATGATCCTATCGAAACCGTTTTGGCGGCAGCTGATGAGTTTGGCGTTAAGTTTTTTGTCAGCAACGATTTCTGGTCTATCGATCTTGATGCTGTCAAGATGATGACAGATAAAGAGCTAGGTAAAAAACGAGCTAAATGTATGGAGGAAATATTTGCTAAATATGGTCACCATAAGAGTTTCTATGGCTGGTATTTCCCTAACGAGTCTTGGTTGGAGCCATATTTCGGAGAATACGTTATTCCTTATGTGAATGAATGTGCCCAGATTGCAAAGTCGATGAATGCTAATTGTGTTAATCTAATTGCTCCTTATAATATTAAAGCTCAAAAATGCGACGACACCTTTGTTAAGCAACTTGAAGACCTTGATATAGAAATAGTGGCCTATCAGGATGGCGTAGGTGTAGGCGCTACAAAGTTAAGTGATTCTGCACGTTTCTTTGAAAATTTAAGTAAAGCTCATCAAAAAGCAGGACGCTCAAAAATATGGGCAGATATGGAGCTCTTTTACTTTGAGCAAACAACGCATGGAAGTTTAATTGCTGCCGATTTTGAAACCCGAATTATTCATCAAATGGAGGCTATTTCTCCTTTTGTAGAGAAAATATTGGTTTATCAGTATCTGGGTATAATGAACAAGCCGGGCTCTCTGGCTCATACCGGTTTGCGCGACGAAACAGTAAGATTGTATAACCAGTATATGAACTGGTATAAAAAACAAAACTTCAAACGGTGAAATATATGAAACGAATATTTGCAATTATAATCTCAATTCAGTTTTTCACTTCTCTTTGGGGACAGACCCCCGAATTTATATTGCCCTCTATTATTAGTGATCATGCTGTAATGCAACGCAACTCGGAGGTAAAACTTTGGGGATGGTGTCCCGGTGCATGGGATTTGAAAATTGTATGCAGCTGGGCTCCACAAGATACTATACATGCAAAGTCGAACGAATATTGTGCATGGGAAGCTTATATACAGACTCCGGATCTCGCAGGCCCGCATAGTATTCGCTTCTATGGTTGGGAAAACAAACTGGAGAGGGAGGTTAATGATGTCTTGATGGGCGAAACTTGGTTATGCTCCGGGCAGTCAAACATGGAGTACTTGATGAGTTATCCTGTATTAGATGCGGGAGATATTACCAAAGCGATAGAAAATAAAAATCTGCGTTTCTTCAAAGTATCTAAAGCTACATCCAAATATCCGGTTGAACGGATTGAGGGAAAATGGGTCGTTTGCTCCCCGGATACATATAAAGACTTTAGTGCCGTCGCTTTCTTTTTTGGACAACACCTTAACGAAAATCTAAATATTCCGATAGGGCTCATCGGTTCATACTGGGGAGGCACTTCAATAGAGCCTTGGATCGATCAATTCAGCTTCAACCATGAGAAAGAATTGTACGCTCTATCACCAAAGCACCATCCTGAGAGCTGGACTCCTACGGCAAATTCTTCTATTTATAATGCAATGATTCATCCCGTTAAAAATTATACCATTGCCGGAGTCATCTGGTATCAAGGGGAGGGAAATAACGAACGTGCTGCAAGCTACGGCACCTTGCTTGATGGCATGATAAGAGGCTGGCGAAACGAATTCCATCATTATCTTCCATTCTACTTTGTGCAAATAGCCCCATGGAATGGTTATGCAGACAAAAATGCGGCTTATCTGCGGGAGCAACAATCCGATGTTGCAGCTACATTAAAAAATACGGGAATGGTTGTTGTTAGTGATCTGGTAAACGATATATCAGATATACATCCTAGTTTGAAGAAACAGGTGGGTGTGCGTTTGGCAAATATGGTGCTGCATCAAACTTATCATAAAAAAGACATACAACCTTATTCACCTCAACTAGACTCGATACGTATAGAAAAAAATAAGATTATTGTGACCACAACTGCCATCGGAAAACTTGCTTGTAAAGATAAAGTTATACGAAATTTCGAAGTTGTGGATAAAGAAGGAAATATATATCCTGCTGATGCAAAAATAGAGAAGAATGGCGAGATAAGCGTATCCTCTTCCAAAACAAAAGAACCCATAGCTGTGCGCTACTGCTTTACGAATGATGCTATCCCTAGTTTATTTGATATTAACGGGTTGCCTTTGGCTCCTTTTAGAACAGACAGAAAAAAATGAAAAAATATATACTTTTTATATTTAGCTGGCTAATATGCTTTTCAGGTTTCGGACAGGTTACAAATTTAAAATTTAACAACGGTAAGTTTAAAATTGTACAACTAACAGATCTACACTGGGTAGAAAGTGAATCTTATAAGCAGAAAAATGACAGTACTTGTAATTTGATTCGTGAAGTTATCCGCTTAGAGCATCCCGATCTTGTTATTCTCACGGGAGACATTGTTGTCTCTTCGAGTGCATTACAAGCTTGGACCAAGCTAGCAGATCTCTTTACCAAAGAGAAGACCTTCTTTGCCGTAACCTTCGGAAATCATGATGATGAAACAGACATGACTAAATCTGAAATTCTCAATTACTTACGCACTGTTCCTTACAACCTGACTTATGATGCAGAAGGAGGAAAGCTTTCAGGTTCGGGTAACTGCGCGCTTCCTATTCTGTCTTCTGACGGTCGTTCCGAAAAATGGGTACTCTATCTATTAGACTCTCATAACTTATCCAGCGACAGATCGTTCGGATACTATGATTGGATTAAGCACGACCAGATAGATTGGTATCGAAAAACAAGTGATGAATTTACCAAACGTAATAATCACAAGCTTCCTTCACTGGCCTTCTTTCATATACCATTGGCAGAGCATGAAACTGCAAGGTGGTCATATCGCGAATTTGGTGAAAAGCAAGAAGGTGTAGCCGCATCAAATGTAAACTCCGGATTGTTTTCCTCTTTTATCGAAAAGAAAGATGTGATTGGAGTCTTTGTAGGACACGATCATAACAATGATTATATGGTTGACTTAAATGGAAATATAGCATTAGCTTTTGGACGTAAAACAGGTTATCCTGCGGCTTACACCGAAACCCTTAGTAGAGGAGTGCGTGTTATTAATCTGTTTGAAAACGAAGCCAGATACGACTCTTACATAAGAGACCTTAAAGGTACTTACACCCGCTATACATTCGAGCAAAAGAATGAAGGTTCTGGTATTCCTCATTTTAATGGTTCTTTTATCCAAGAATCGCTTGTTCTCAATTGGGATGATAGCCGTTGGGACAAGGAAATGCAGATGCTTAAAGAAGGGGGGATGAAATACCTTATTTATGCGCCGGCATTGCTAACAAATGAACAAGGTAAGGTTTCTTCCACTTATCCTTCTACTCTAACAGCGAAGAAGAACCAAAATAAAACATTAGAGAATTGCCTTCGTAGTGCTCAAAAAAATGGAATACGAGTATTTGTCGGATTGAATTTTAACGACAGATGGTGGAAAGTAGATTATGATGCGAGTTGGCTGATTGGGCAGATGGAGATAGGAAATAAGGTTGCTGAAGAATTGGTTGCTTTATATAAAGAAAAATATAACGATGCCATGTATGGTTGGTATTGGGTTTGGGAGGTTGATAATTTAAATTGTATGACATCTGAACGCCAATCCATTTTGGCACAAGCATTAAATACAAACTTAGATTACCTTACTAAAATTACTCCTGATATGCCTTTTATGCTATCCCCCTTCATGAATCATAAGGTAGGCGGAGATGCTAAGGAATATTCGAAAATGTGGAAAAATGTATTCGAACAAACGCATTTTCGAATCGGAGATATTTTCTCCCCTCAAGACTGTGTTGGGGCTGGAGGCTTAAATCTTGATAATCTTTCAGAATGGTTCCAAAACTTGAAGGAAGCAGTCAATAGCAAACCGGGTTTGAAGTTTTGGGGAAATATAGAAACGTTCGATCAGCGTTATTGGACAAGTGCACCGCTAACGCGTGTAAAGAAGCAATTAGATATTGTTAATGGATATGTAAGCAATATTATCTGCTTTGCATACAGTCACTATAATAGTCCTTATGTAGTAAACCCGGAATACCATCAGGCTTATTTGCAATATTGCAAAGATGGCAAGCTACCTAAAATAAATAAACCTCAAAGTGTATCTAATGTGAGCGTTCAGAAAGTATCGAACGGGATTGAAATCAAATGGATTCCAACAGAATTTAAGTCTGTAGACGGGTTCAATATATATAGGGATGGCGTGTTGATAAAGAAACTTCAGATATATCAAACCCGAACTCCGTTGTCTTTCATAGATAAGGATGGGAATGTAAACAATGTATACGAAGTTTCGACTTACAATATTATGGAAGATGAATCTGGAAAAAATAAAGCAAAATAATTAAATATTAATTTCTTAAATGAATAAGATTGAAATTATGAAAAACACACTTCTTTTCATCTGTATTTGTTTTGTTGTTGGGTTGGCAACAGCGTGTAGCTCTGCTGTTACCCCTTCCTCAGTTCCGTCGGAGGTCTCTATGACCAAAGAGGTGCTGGCTGACAAAATAAAAGGAGGTTGGGCAGCTAAAACGATTGGCTGCACGTACGGGGGGCCTGTGGAATTTATCCACAACGGCACTATAATTCAAGATTATACTCCGATTAAATGGTCGAAGGACAGGGTAAAGCATTATTTTGATACTTTCCCCGGACTCTATGATGACTTATATGTAGATATTATTTTCGTTAATGTTTTTGAACGTTTAGGTTTACAAGCGCCTGCCGATTCATTTGCTGTCAGTTTTGCCAATACAGAGTTTCCTCTTTGGCATGCCAATCAGGTGGCCAGATATAATATCAAACAAGGTATTATGCCTCCACTGTCGGGACATTGGTTGAACAATCCGCATGCAGATGATATTGATTATCAAATTGAAGCAGACTTTGCCGGTTTGATGACTCCCGGAATGCCCAATACGGCCTCCGAGATATCGGATAAGGTTGGACATATTTTTACCTATGGAGATGGATGGTATGGAGGTGTATATACCGGAGCTTTGTATTCTATGTCTTTTGTTTCAGACGATATGGAGTATATTGTGACTGAGGCTTTAAAAACAATTCCCGAAAAGAGCGACTTCTATCTCTGCATGAAAGACATTATAAACTGGCACAAACAATATCCGAACGATTGGAAACAAACATGGTTTGAATGCCAAAAAAAATGGTCTTCGGAAGTGGGTTGTCCCGATGGAGTATTCTTGCCTTTCAATATTGATGCAAAAATCAATAGTGCTTATGTCTTAATCGGCTTGTTGTATGGCAAGAAAGATTTCTTTTCTACTATGGATATCGCAGCTCGCTGCGGGCAAGACTCTGATTGTAATGCAGCTACGGCAGCCGGAATTTTAGGCACAATCTTGGGATATTCCAATATTCCTGAATCTTGGAAAGAAAGCCTTTATGAGGTTGAAGACAGACCATTTGCATATACCGATGTCTCATTGAACAAATTGTATGACTTAGGCCTCAAACACGCTTTGCTGGTAATCGAAAAAGAAGGCGGAAAAGTAGAAAATAATCAAATCACGATTAAAACACAGAAACCTGTCGCTGTAAAATATGAAAAATCTTTCGAAGGTCATTTCCCTGTTGAAAAAATGGAAATTAATACAACATTAAAAGATAAGCTTGATTTTACTTTTAACGGGATCGGTTTTGTCCAAAAAGGTTATGTAAAATGCACAGACGAATCGTATGTGGCCAAAGTAGAAATGTATATAGATGGAAACCTGGTCGAAACAGCAAATCTTCCGGTGGCAAAAGCGACTTCTATCGATAACCGAAGAGTAGATCTATTCCACAGATACCAATTACCAAAGAGTGCACACAATGTAAGCTACAAGTGGCTTAATCCTCGCAATGATGCACAGGTCTATTTCGGAGAGGCTGTTATCTATTCAGATCAATCGAATCAATTAACCTATAAATAAGCAGTTATGTATATTGTTGAAAATTATGGATTAGCTGTAGCCTTATGTTGGGTGACAATGTTTTGTTGGGGTTCTTGGGGTAATACACAAAAACTTGCGGCTAAAACATGGCGTTACGAGCTGTTTTATTGGGATTATGTTATCGGTATACTTCTCTTCTCTTTGGTTTGGGGACTAACATTAGGTAGTTTCGGTGAAAATGGAAGAGGATTTGTAGAAGATCTACTTCAGGCCAGCCCCAACTATCTCTGGAGTGCATTGCTTGGGGGTGTTATATTCAATGCTTCTAATATCTTGTTATCGTCGTCTGTCTCGCTCGCCGGTATGTCTGTTGCATTCCCGGTAGGAGTAGGTTTGGCTTTGGTATTAGGGGTATTTGTCAATTATTTCAGTACGCCTAAGGGAGACCCTGTTGTTTTATTTTTAGGCGTATTCCTGATCGTTTTGGCTATCATCTTTAATGGGTTTGCATCGAGTAAGGTTGCCAAAGCGTCCTCAGATCAGGGTGTTCGAAAAAAAGGAATTGTAATCGCTATTTGCGCCGGTATATTGATGTCGTTCTTCTATCGTTTTGTTGCGGCGTCTATGGATCTTGAAAATCTGGAAGCTCCAACCAGTGGTATGCTGACTCCTTACTCTGCTTTGTTTGTGTTTGCAATCGGAATCTTTGTCAGCAACTTCCTATTCAACACCCTTGTAATGAAAAAGCCATTTGTTGGCGAGCCTATATCATATAGTCAATACTTCAAAGGCAATATGAAAACCCATCTGATAGGTCTTCTTGGCGGAGGTATCTGGGCTTTGGGTACTGCGTGCAGTTATATTGCCGCAGGAAAAGCCGGACCTGCCATATCTTACGCACTGGGACAAGGAGCAACAATGGTTGCAGCCTTGTGGGGGCTATTTGTGTGGAAGGAATTTAAAGGAGCACCAAAGTCTATCAACCTATTACTCACAGTGATGTTGATTCTTTTTATTTCCGGTTTGGTGCTGATAATTTTATCTGGTGGAAATTAAACTTTTTATTAATATAATATAAACTATTATGAGGCAAAATTTTTGTAAAGTTGTAATTGCATTACTGGCAATACTTGTAATACTGCCGGGTAACACATTACATGCAGATAATGGTGTGCCCAATAAACAAAAAAGTGAGAAAAATAATAAAGCCGCTCTAGGTGTACAACCTATTACCGGTACGTGGATAAATTTAGCATATAAGGATGTTAGGAACAAATATACAAATCCTCAAAATTTTGATAATACCAGCCCTAAGCTATGGGAAGCTAAAGTACAAGAATTGTCGGCTATGGGTATCGAGTATTTAGTATTTATGGAGGTAGCCAATGAAGGTAAAGCCTATTATCCGTCAAAACTGATGCCGTGGCTGTACGATAAGAGCGTAAAGAGCCCTGTGGAAGCTATTCTTGATGAAGCAGCAAAGCATAACATGAAAGTATTTATGAGCACAGGATGGGCAAAAGATCAGGATGACAACCTGCTTGATCCTGAGATAAAAAAACGTCAACTTCAGATTATGGAAGAGTTGGCTAGTCTTTACAAAAATCATAAAGCTTTTTACGGTTGGTATCTGCCTGTAGAAGATTGCTTGTGTCCGATATTTGCCGAACATGCGGTACAGTCTGTAAATACATTGACTGAAAAAGCAAACGCCTTGACACCCGGAAAAAAAACATTGATTTCTCCCTATGGAATAGGGTTATCAGAATTCGATAATCCGGATTATGAGAAGCAATTGGCAAAACTCAAAGTAGATATCATTGCTTATCAGGACGAAGTGGGTTGCGTACGAGACAAGTTTACACTTCCACGATTGAAAAAGAACTGGCAAAGGATGCGCGATATTCACAATAGATTGAATATAGAACTTTGGGCTAATTGTGAAACTTTTACATGGGAGGAAAAAACCAATGACCGTAATTCTGCCTTGATTCCGGCTGCTTATTCACGCTTATTATCGCAGCAGGTTGCAGCATCTTCTGCTCATGTCGATAAGATTATTTCATTCATGTTTGGAGGTATTATCGAAGATCCAAAATCACCATTCCAGTTAGGTCAGCCTGTTTGGTCTAACGAATTATATAATAATTATATGGCATGGAAAAACGGTAGTACATACTGGAAGCTATTTGAAGCCACTTTGCAAGAAAAGTTAGAAAACTCAGCAGCTCCTCAAATGATAAATGATACAAGATTGAAAAATCTCCTTGATGGGCAAGTTGCCGAAGAGAATAGCTTAGACAGCCGTTGGGTAAAATTTGAAAAAGGACATCACGAAATAGTCGTTGATTTGCAGAGCAAAACCAAGATTGAAAAGGTTTTGATGCGCAGTCTCAACTACAATCAGGAAGAAATAGGAACACCATACAAGGTTTACTTCTTCACATCCAATGATGGGATAAAATATCAACTTGCATCTATCAAAGACACTCCATATTTCCCTAACAATAAGCATGATGCTTGGATTGATGGAGTACTATTCGACGAATTGAATGAAAATACACGATACATCAAAGTCGCTTTCGACGCCCCTCAGAAAGTATATGTTGATGAATTATTTATTAACCCGAAAATCAGATAAAGTATGAATGTCTCAGAAAAAACCACGGTATGGGGAAGAAGCCACCCATACAAACACTAAACGAAAAAATCATTGAACTATTAAACTATTAAATAGAATCAGGCTAATAGTGTAAAATTTACTAGTAATCTATAAGGTAAATTCGAGACTTTATGAGAATTCTTTTAATACAGTGAAAAACCTCATTTTATAAAATTAAATCTATGAAAAGACTATTCGGTTCTATATCTGGAATCATATGGGTGCTTATTATAGCACTGATATTTGTTCCGGACAGTTTGGAGGCTACTACAGTAGAAGCTCTTCAATCAGTAAAAATTACAGGTGTGGTTACTGATGAATCAGGGAGTCCTGTTATTGGTGCTACAGTCCGTGTAAAAAATGCAAATGTGGGGACAATCACAGAGATTGATGGACGTTACTCGATTGATGCTCCCAAAAATGGAACACTTATCTTCTCCTTTATAGGCTATCAAACGCAAGAAGTAGCTATAAAAGGTAAAAATACCATTGATGTTGTATTGACAGAAGATAGCCAAATGCTCGAAGAAACTGTGGTTATCGGTTATGGTGCAGTAAAGAAAAGAGACCTTACCGGATCCGTTTCTTCTTTGAAAAGCGAGGAACTACTTAGAACAAATCCGGTGAGTATCAATCAGGGTTTGCAAGGCAAGATGGCCGGAGTTTCTGTATCGCAAGCAGATGGAGCTCCCGGTTCAGGGATTAGCATCCAGATTCGAGGAGCTAACTCATTTACTACAAGTACCGAACCTCTCTATATTGTAGACGGTATCCCTTTTACTACAGGTGAGGCACCTGAAACCGACTATGGAACAAAACAAAAAAATAACCCGCTAAGTATGATCAGCCCTCATGATATTGAATCTATCGAAGTGTTGAAAGATGCATCAGCGACAGCTATTTACGGATCTCGTGCTGCGAATGGTGTGGTTATCATTACTACTAAGTCCGGTTCGGGTGGAAAAACAAAAGTTGTATTCAGCTCTAATTTTAATGTATCATCTGCCGTTAAAAAAATTCCGGTACTAAGTGCTGCCGAATATGCAGAATACAGAAATGAGCTGACTATCAATGGCTATTTGTACGATGGCAAAAGCTATGTTGATGCTGCCAATCTTCCTTATCCAATTCCGGGACGTTGGTCAGAAACCAAAGGCAAAGATCCTGTTACAGGTGAAGAAATTGTAATAAAGAGAGAATATCTGCCGAGCCCTGATGATTTCCGAAATGGATATGACAGAAATCAGGACGGAAGATTATTTTATGGCACAAACTGGCAAGATCAGATATTTCATACTGCCACTAGTCAGGAGTATAACTTGAGTGTTTCAGGTGGTGATAAAAACGGTTCTTTTATGTATTCAGGGGGGATGCTGGATCAACAAGGAATCATTGTTAACTCTTATTACAAACGTTACAATGTACGTGCCAATAATACACGCAAAGTAAATAACTGGATTGAGATTGGTAATAATATAACTTTCTCTAAATCAGACAACCGACTGGCTCGTACCAACAGTGAAAATTATGGAGTAATTGAATCCGCTATTGGATTTAACCCTACTCGCCCTGTTTTTGATCCCGAAGCTGATTCTGGTTTCTCTGAAGATTTTTCAAGCGGTTTGGCTAATCCTTACCTAACAGCTCATACAGAAAAAAATATTCTGACATCTTTAGCTGTATACACATCGGGGTTTGCAGAAGTTACTTTTGCCGATTGGTTAAAATTCCGTCAGAATGTAGGATATGGTTACAACTCTTATGAACGCAACCAGTATTATAACAGATGGACAGGAGCAGGACAAGCTCCGACTAATGGTTATGGAAGAAAGGATGACAGTGCTTACGAAGGTCTTACCACCGAGTCTTTGCTAACATTCAATAAGACATTTGGCATACACGCTGTTAATGCTGTAGTGGGTATGACTTATGAAAAGTCGATGGGTAAAAGCAAATCGATGAGTAGTAAAAATTATCCAACTGATGATACCGAAGATAATAATATCAACGCAGGTATTAAAGACAGGGAGATAAGCAGTGGCAGATGGAAATCTCAGTTGATGTCTTATTTGGTGCGTGGTAATTATAACCTGAGAGATAAATATTTGTTTACAGCATCATATCGTCGTGATGGATCCAGCCGTTTTTCTCTACAAAACCGCTGGTCTAATTTCTATTCCGGAGCAATTGCATGGCGTTTGGGAGAAGAAGCATTTATTAAGAATCTAAATTTCTTTGACAATCTGAAGCTTCGTTTAAGTGCAGGACAAACAGGTAATCAAGGGATCAGTGCATACGCTACACGTTCTCGCTTTACCATCCAGAACTATCCTTTTGACGGTACCCAAACATCGGGTATGGCAGAAGACCGTTGGGGAGGACCTGCTGCTGTAGATCTGAAATGGGAAACTACAAATCAATACGACTTGGGGTTAGATGTATCTTTCTTCAACAGCCGGGTTAATCTAACAGCAGATTACTATTATAAGAAAACTACCGATTTGCTTCAATACAGATACATAGATGCCAGTTCCGGATTTAGTGAATTAGCATGTAACTATGGAAATGTAGTAAACAAAGGGCTTGAGCTTAGTGGAAACTTTATGCCGGTGAAAACTTCTGATTGGATGTGGACTTTGGATGCTAATATCTCATTTAATAAGAATGTAATCGGAGGATTGAATGCCGATCAGTTCTCAGATGTAGTATGGGGCATGGAAAGTATGTTCCTGAGAAGAAACGGACAGCCTATTGGAATTATCTACGGTTATGTTGAAGACGGCTTTTATAATAACGAAGCAGAGGTTCGTGCCGATCCTTATTATAAAACACAGTCAGACTCTAAGATAAAGAGTATGGTAGGACAGGTGAAGTATAAGAATATGGATGATGATCCGATGATTGACGAACGGGATAAAACGATTATCGGAAATACGAATCCTGATTTTCAATATGGTCTGACCAGTACATTAACTTATAAGAACTGGACTTTCAGTTTCTTGCTGCAAGGAACACAAGGGAATGATATTTTGAATACCAACCTGAGAAGCTTTAATATGGCGGGTTCCAGCAATATGCCAAAATTTGTTTGGGAAAACCGTTGGACTGCAGACAATAGGGATAATGCACTATGGCCTCGTGCCGACGGAACATATACCCGTTCTATGAAAGCGTCAGACCGTTATGTTGTAGATGGTTCATACCTACGCTGTAAGAATATAAGCTTGGGTTACAGATGGCCATCTCCTGTAAAATACATAGAATATGTCAATGTAGTGGCTAGTGTATCCAATCTGTTTACTATTTCGGGATATGATTGGTATGATCCGGATGTAAATGCATTTGGTAGTGACCCTACACGTAGGGGTGTAGATATGTCTTCATATCCAAGTGCCCGTACATTTAATTTGGGTGTTCAATTAGCTTTTTAAATTTAAAAAATCATGAATATGAAACTTACTAAAATATTGGGCATCTGTGTGACAAGTTTGTTTCTGATGACCTCTTGCGATTTGGATGAAGAAGTATATACATTCTCTTCTAACGATAAATTGGTTGCTGCGGGAAAATATGAGGAATTAGTAGCAGGAGCATATAATACTCTACATTTTCCTTTCGAGTGGGGAAACTATCATAATATTGTGAATTTTGATACTGATTATCAATCAGGACCTACATGGGCTTTTGGTTCTATCGGGGCCGGGAACTTCTATGATGAGGGATCAAATACTAATTTCTATAAATATTATTCTCAAACTATTCATAGAGCTAACTACCATTACTCTTTGGTTAGTAAAATGACTTCTGTGCCGGAGAAAACACGTAAAAATGCTATGGGCGAACTCCGTTTCCTGAAAGCATGGGCTCAATTCAATCTGGTACAGTTTTATGGACCGATCCCGTTGTATAAAACTTCGATATCCGAAGGTAATGCTATAGAACTGCCTCGCTCATCGGTGAAAGAAGTATATGAGCATATTATAGAAACACTATTGGAGGCCGAACAACTCTTGATGCCACGTACAGACTCTGAATACAAACAAGGGCATGTTTGCCGCGGTAGTGCTAAGGCTTTATTGGCTAAGGTATATGCTACTATTGCTTCTGCTTCTATGAAGAGTGGGCAAATAACAGTGAAAGGTGGTCCCGGAAAGAAAACTAATCCCGATGGAACAACTTCTCGTTTGATGCCTGTTCCTATCACACACCAAAAGAATTTGGTCGCTGGTTATGAAGAGTTCGACTCTCAGGAATATTATCGCTTAGCGAAGGAAAAAGCAGGTGAAGTTATTGCTGAAAAAGAATTCAGTTTGGCTCCAAATCAAGAAACACTATGGAGTGCGGGATATAAAAATGGACCAGAATTTCAATTCTGTTTACAAACTGTTTCTTCTGACGGAACATTGTATTATAACTATATAACTTCAGACTATTTGGGTTATCCTAAACCTGAAAATAATGGTGAATGGTCGAGTGGTTACTATATTCAGCGAGACCACTGGTTGCAATTATTTGATGATTGGGACGATGAGCGTATCACTTGGGGTGTAATGCATCGCATTCCTACCACTTATAACAAACAAACCGGAAAAATGACCTATCAGTTTTATCCTGAACGTGATAGTGTATATGTTCGCAAAGGTGAAAGAGGCTATGATCCAAGTGATGTTGTAGCAAATTCTGCTGTAACTTATGGATCGAAACTGATGAAGTTTGCTGCTATTACTACTCCTCTGGATGGTACACGCTCCGATTGGAATTGGCCTTATATGCGTTACCCTGAAACTTTGTTGATATACGCCGAAGCTGATAATGAACTGAATGGACCTACTGCCGATGCTTTTGAAAAGGTAGGCTGGCTCAATGTAAGGAACAATAGTACAACTGCTGCAGCTCGTAATGCAAAAGTACCATTTACAAAAGAGTCTTTCCGTTCCTACATCTTGGAAGAACGATCAAAAGAGTTTGCTGCTGAAGGTATTCGCCGATTCGACTTATTGAGATGGGGTATCTATTTGCAAGTGATGAATGCTATTGGTGTAACAGACGAGAATGATGTTATTAAACGTCGTGAAGAGAAGCATCTTCTATTGCCACTTCCTCTGGATGTTGTGAATACCAATCCTTATATCGATAGGAATAACCCTGGATGGTAATTCTGATTTATTAATTATTAATAAGTTGATCAATGAAAAAAATATTTAATATCAAAAGCTTATGCTTGAGTGCAGCTTTACTTCTCGGATTGTTTTTTACAGCATGTTCGGAAGATGAAAATAATGCTACTGCAATTCAAATATCAGGCATAACAACAATAAATGATCTGAACACCCCGATTACCGAAGCCAAACTAGGAGATTTTATCGCTATTCATGGAACGGGATTGGATATTCATAATATAGATTCTATTTATGTGAATGAATCTAAAGTTGATATGGTAGAAGTATATACAGAGAAGGATGTCTTGTATATGCAAGTGCCCGTTAAACTATCACTTGAGCCTACAGATAAAGTTTATATTTATAATAAATTGGGTCGTCAAGACTATCCTCTAAAGACTATTGCACCCGATCTTAAGCTTGTTCGTATGTTTAATGAATATACACAGCCGGGAGATACAATCATGATTTATGGAGACTTCTTTAATCTCTATGAAATTGACTCTATAAGTGCTGTTGTTGATTTCAATGGCAAATCATCCAATGTGATCAAATCGGCGAATAATTATCTGACGGCACGAGTTCCCCTTGGTGTAGATAAAAATATCAAAGTAAAAGTGAAGTCTTTAAAATATGATATAGAAGCTACTTGTCCGGGACGATACTATGACAACGAATGTATGATTGTAGATTTTGATAATCGTGTACCAAGCAGCATGGCCAATGTAGTTACCGATCCGAAAGATAAAAACCGATTGAGTGGTAATTACTTGCATATAAATGAAAAGTCGGCATGGAGCAGTTGGTGGTATATAATAGAAATAGGTAATACGCCGCTAACGGATGACATGTTAGATCATTCGGATCAATATGTTATAAAATGTGAGTTCTATACAGCCAACCAGTTTGTTGATGGTAAGATTAAGTTCTTCAATTACCTGTTCTGGGATGCGGCACCAATGGAATGGAAACCTTCCGATTTTGTATTCCAAAACTTCAACCGTTGGGAAACTATTACGTTACCTTTCAAACGAAACTATTCAGGAACTTATCCGGAGAATATGTATTATCATTCCTTCAATATGAGAATTGAAATAGATCAAAGTATAGCGCGTAACTTTGCTTTTGATAACATACGGGTATGCAAAAAGGGTGATTAACTGCAAATTATTGGAGATTTTTAGTTGTGGTTAAAGTTTATTGCAGGTAGATAAATTTGGTTTGCTCAGAGGCGATGATGAGATCGTCATCGCCTCTGATTTTTTTATGTAAATAAAGATACTACTGACATCTATTAAAAACTTATAATATTAGAAAAACATAAAAATGAGAAAAAAAAGAAATTTCACACTTTTGGCTGCGATAATGGCAGTTTTTCTGAGTATACAATCTTGTAACAATGATCCCATAAAAGAAATATGGATAGATGAACTGGGCCCTAGCCCGTGTTATGTGCAAGATTGGGGAACTCCTCAGATTAATAAATCTGTAGTGTGGACTCCACTCACCGTCAATGGTGTGGTTTACCAACGGGGTATAGGGGCACACTCGATTGGACGCATGCTTTTCGACTTGGGTGGAAAAGCATTATCTATATCCGGATTGGCAGGAGCTGATGATAATAATCTTTATGCAGGAAAATTTCAGTTCAAGATTATAGGTGATCGCAAAGAGCTTTGGAAAAGCGGTGTTGTGAAAAAAGGTGATCCTATTCAAGAATTTAATGTTGACTTGTCTGGAATAGATAAGGTATTGCTACTTGTCGAAGAATGTGGAGATGGCATCATGTACGATCATGCAGATTGGATTAATGTGAAAGTGACTACACGAGGCGAAGTAAAACCTATTCCTGCATGGCCTAAAGCCATTGCCAAAGAAAAATATATTTTAACACCTCAGTCGCCCGAACATCCAATCATAAATAATCCGCTGGTTTACGGAGCTCGTCCCGGCAATCCATTTTTATGGACAATAATGGCTACAGGCCAACGTCCGATGAAGTTTGAAGCGTCAGGGCTCCCTGATGGTTTGAAGTTAGACCAGACAACAGGATTTATTACAGGTAAAGCAAAAACAAAAGGAGAGTATAAAGTATTGCTAAAAGCTACCAATGGTAAAGGAAGCGATGAGAAAGAGGTTCTTTTTAAAATTGGAGATGAAATCGCTTTAACTCCTCCTATGGGTTGGAATAGCTGGAACTGTTGGGGGCTATCGGTAGATGATGAAAAAGTACGTGACGCCGCCCGAATGATGAATGACAAATTACATGCATACGGCTGGACATACGTTAATATTGACGATGGCTGGGAAGCCAAAGAACGAACAAAACAAGGAGAAATTCTATCAAATGAGAAATTCCCTAATTTCAAGGCCTTAACCGATTATATCCATTCTTTAGGATTGAAGTTTGGTATTTATTCTTCGCCCGGACATATTACCTGTGGAGGTCATGTAGGAAGCTATCAGCATGAGGAGATCGATGCAAAAACATGGGAGAAATGGGGCGTTGATTATTTAAAATATGACCATTGCGGCTACTTGGAAATACAGAAAGATTCTGAAGAAAAATCAATTCAGGAACCATATATCGTGATGAGAAAAGCTTTGGACAAAGTAAATAGAGATATCGTTTACTGCGTTGGGTATGGTGCACCCAATGTATGGAACTGGGGAGAACAAGCCGGTGGTAATCAGTGGCGTACTACCCGTGATATTACAGATGAGTGGAATGTTGTTACAGCGATCGGATTCTTTCAGGATGTTTGTGCTCCTGCAACAGCCTCCGGCAAGTACAATGACCCCGACATGCTGGTAATAGGTAAGCTTGGGAAAGGTTGGGGAGAAAAGGTTCATGATTCATATCTGACAGCCGATGAACAATATTCACATCTCTCTCTTTGGAGTATACTTTCTGCTCCATTGCTCATAGGTTGCGATATGGCGAATATAGATGACTTTACATTAAACCTGTTGACAAACAGAGAAGTTATTGCTGTCGATCAAGATCCTCTTGTCGCTCCCGCCGTTAAAATTATGACAGAAAACGGACAAATCTGGTATAAGAAACTATATGATGGCTCTTACGCTGTAGGTCTTTTTCATGTTGATCCGTATTTCATCCTGTGGGATCAGGATAGCGCAGAAGCAATACAGAATAAGACTTATAAAATGCAATTAGATTTTTCTAAGCTTGGCATTCAGGGTGAGGTAACTGTCCGAGACCTTTGGAGACAAAAAGATCTGGGTGATTTTAAAAATAATTTCCAAGCAGATATTCCATATCATGGAGTGAAGTTTGTAAAAGTTACGCCTAAGAAGTAGGTGCTGATTAATATAGAATAATGAAGTGTAGATGTTTTTCTTCTACTTACTCTCGCATTCAGGTTTCTGCAGTTATGCAGGAACCTGTAATGTTTTAAACAGTATATATACACGTGTCGGATTTACTTTATTCTTTGTGTAAAGAATCGAAAAAATAGCATTAGACAATAAAAAGCAAAGATTGTAATAACTATCTTGAAAAATAAATCTTTACTTCGTAAGGTAATACTCTAAAAGAAGAAAAGATGGAAATATTATCTATAATATTAATAGGTCTTGTCGCTCTCGAACATATCTACATTCTTTGGATCGAGATGTTTACATGGACAACAAAAGGTCGTACAACTTTCAAAAGTATTCCTGATGAATTGTTCGAGAAAACAAAAGGATTGGCAGCTAATCAAGGCTTATACAATGGTTTTCTTGCCGCAGGGCTTATCTGGTCACTGTTGATTGGAGATTCTGATTGGAGTCGGAATATAGCATTGTTCTTTCTTAGCTGTGTTGCTATTGCAGGAGTTTATGGCGCTGTCACTGCTCAAAAATCGATCTTTTTCAAGCAGGCAGTACCTGCTCTGATTGCAATTATTGTTTTATTATTGAAATGATTCTGGACTATGCATGAACAACTGATAAAGGATATTTCAATTAGGGATAAAATACAATCACAAGACATTGAACTGTGTAAAATGCTTTTTCAGCCGGTATTGATGCCAAAGAACAGAATTCTGGAAGAAGCAGGAAAAATTCCACAGCATTTATATTATATCATATCGGGATTTATGCGCCTGTTTTATTATAACGATAATGGGGACGAAGTCACTACGCATCTCAATTGTCCTCACGGTTTCTTTACTGCCTTTTCAGATTTTATAAACCAAACAAAAGCTTCGGTAAATGTAGAAACTGTTACCGAGTGCCAACTACTTCGTATAACCAAGCAGGATTATGATAAATTGATAAGTATAAGCACGTTTTGGAAAGATTATGGAATGCAGGTTTTACAAGAATCTGTAATCTATAATGAAGAGCGGTCTAAAGATTTAGCAACATTATCTGCCGAACAGCGCTATCTTAAACTAATGAAGTCTTATCCGAACATTATTCAGAATGTTCCATTGCAATATATCGCCTCCTTCCTTGGTATAAAACCGGAAAGCCTCAGTCGTATAAGACGAAATCTGATTAACTAACAAAAGTCAAGTGTAATTGATTTTACGATTCCGAATTTTGTGTCATAATTATTAAATATAAAAACAATGACACGGAAGAATATCGTTTTAGTTACCGGAGCAAACGGTCATTTAGGAAATAACTTGGTAAGACTTTTAATTGCCAAAGGGTATCAAGTAAGGGCATCTGTCCGTAATATCAAGAACATAAAACCATTCGAGGGGCTTGATTGCGAAGTGGTACAGGCAGATATAACCGATAAGAACTCAATGCTTCAGGCTTTGCGTGGTGTTGAGACTTTCTATGCTGTAGGAGCCGTTTTTAAGCTCTGGGCTAAAGATCCGCAAAAAGAGATCTACGATGTGAATATGAATGGCTGCAAAGTAATGATAGAGGCAGCAGCCCAAGCCGGAGTAAAGCGAATTGTGTATGTCAGTTCCATTGCCGCATTGGATTACACAAAGGGAACTCCAATCAATGAAGAGTCTGGCTACAATCCCGACCGTAGGGATATGTATTATAACTCAAAAAATGATGCAGAAAAACTCGCTTTCGAATTAGCAAAGAAGCATGATGTCGAATTGGTTGCCGTATTACCTTCAGCCATGATAGGGGGCGTGATAGCAGACCGCTTGAGTAATTCGAATGAAATATTAAAGGCTATATTGAACAATAAGTTGCCTATCGAAACCAAGATAACCCTCAACTGGATAGATGTAAATGACGTGGTAGAAGGGTGCGTTTTGGCTGCAACGAAGGGTAAGTCGGGAGAACGATATATTTTGGCGAATGAAAAATGTATGACTATTACAGAGTCAATCAAATTGGCTGATGAATTGTTTCCGCAACTTAAGCTTAAAAAGCCGATACCTGTTCCTCGGTTTGTCCTTTATTTATTCGGTGCTCTGTTAGGATTTGGAGCTAAAATATCGGGGAAAGCTCCTGCTATGACTACCAAAGAAGTGAATATGTTTTATGGGCTAGTTCAGGATTTTGATATATCTAAAGCCCGAAGAGAGCTCGGTTTTAGTCCTAAATCCTCTAAACAGGCTTTGAAATCGGCTTTGTTGTATATGTGGAAAGAAAGAGAAAGATTATTAAAATAATTATATATTATTTCATTTGTAAAATCTGTTCTACTCTGTCAGAATTAACACGACAATACTGTTGCACAAAAGATATATAGGGGATAAATAAAAGTATGCTGACCAAGAGTCCGATAGCTATTGCCTTGAAATTCTTAGTTTTTAGCAATATATATAATGCCCAAATGATATTCAAAGTCATGATGACGTGTGATATTTGAGCGAAAATGTCCTGTCCGCTCCATGAAAATACGAATAACCCCATCGTCCCGAAAAAGAACATCGGAACTATAGTAACGGGTAGAGCAGTGTAATTTTTCTTTGCAACAAACAGCACAAAGCAAATTAAATACATATAGCTTGAAGGGGCACAGGCGTTAAATACACTCCATTCCAAAATGCTAACTTGTAACTCGGAAAGAAAAAACCATGTGCTGCTCAACGTTGTTAGCAATAGCAAAATGGCGAAAATATACCCTATGATCAGCTCTTTTTTAGTAATAGTTTTCATACTCTATTCGATTGGTAAATATATTTCTGTTTTTAATTTTTCAGGTGTGGTTCTGTTTGGATTATTAAGATATTTTTCAAACATGGGAGTATTTCTCAACTCATAACCACTATTAGGTAACCATTGAGCGTAAATCGTATCATACACTGTCCCGAGATTAGAGTATGAACCTTGATAGAGAAATACTGCATACTTTCCCCCAGCGATACTTTTTACCCCTATCTCACCTTTTGCTGAGGCTGGCTTTTTCACTGCCAAACACACCTCTGTGCGCAACTTATCGGACTCTGTAACTTTGGGGTCATCGTGATAAACGCTTATATGCTCGATTCCTGCCGAAAACAGTTTTTCTTCTTTGACAAAACTCCATAACCTTTCCCATGTTCCGCTATAATCATTTTCACTGTAATTGCCCAACAATCGGATATAAATTACTTGTTTGGGTTCAAGTTCGATAATTTTCGGAGTTCTCAGTTTAAGCTCAGGTTGAATAATTGCAGGTTTCATAATGTAGTAGCTCTTATTGTTTCTATACTCGCTTGGCGAAATACCATAGAACTGCTTAAAAGCCTTTGAAAGGGAAGATGGAACATCGTATCCAACATTGAAGGCGATAGTTTCAATGGGCAGATCGCTATGCCTTAGTAGCCGTGCGGCCAATTCGAGTCGTATTCGGGTAACATACGCTCCGATGGGCTCTCCCAAAAATGCCTTAACAATGCGATGGAAATGGTATGGAGAAAGCATAGAGAGTTCTGCCAATTTACTCAGATCTAGTTTGCCATCGAGATTATTATTGACATACTCGACAACAATATTGACTCTGCGTTGATACTCTTCTTTCGTGATCTGTTTTACATTCATTGGTATTTCATTTTAATGCAAATATAGACCAATCATTACAGAAAAACTTTTCCTATCTTGCTGATTTTCTCTTTCATTATCTTGGCGTAAATTTGGGTTGTTCTAATATTAGTATGCTCCATCATTCGGCTAACTGTTTCTATCGGAGCCCCGTGTGAGATGGTCCCAAGGACTCCGAATGTGTTCATGGCAACATGGTATAGGCACTAAAAGCAGATACTCGCAATTCAACGAATTCCAACAGGGAAAGTTTCAAAATTCGGCTATTCTCCAAGATAGTTTTCTGCAAAATGCTACAAAATTATATTATTTCTCGAAAGATTTTCAAAATTCCTAAGTGTCAATAAATTATATAAAAATGTCCCCCAATAATATAACATGTATTCGTTATAGATAACTAATTTTTGTGTATAATAAAAATACATAGTATCTTTGTGTCCATTTTACGCTACAAAAATAATATGAGAGAGAAACAAACTGAAGAGATTTACTCCTTTGTCCCTATGCAGGATGAATTACCTGAAATAGATATTTAAATTAATGTTCTTAACAAAGAGCAATATGCCGTTATGGCAAAAGGTATTATAAGCTCATTGTTAACAGGAAAAAAGACTCTGCTAACTGCTTTAGTGTCATTTATAGCCCTATTGTTGGTATGGATATTTGCATATCACACCACATGGGGGCAATTAAGTTTAATTGCATTATTTATATATTTTTTATTCAGCATCTCTGCCGGCATAAAAAACCTTTTAGGATTTTGGTCTGATAAAAGAAGGCTTTTAAATGCCGCTGATAAAATAAAATATCCCGATACATTTATCTATCAATTTTATAGAAATGGTTTCTATACAAAAAATCAAGATTTAGAAGATTCGTTTACTTATAATAGTTTTCAATTGATTCAAATTTCTGAGACTGGAATTCAATTCGTGTTTTGCCCCAAAAGCACCAAAATAGGTTTTGTCATCAATAAGAAATATAAAATATTCTCATTTTTCATGCCTTTTTCGACTTTAAATGATGGCGATAAATTGCATATCATAGATCTAATGAAAGAAATGAAAAGTTATATGAAAAATATAAAAATAAGCAAAGAGTTAAGATTAAGTAGGAGTAGGTCATAAATTATTTTATGGAAAATAATAGAGATAAGCAGCAAGGCACATATGTAGATGTGGGAATTCCCAATTTTAGGACGCAAGCAGAGAGGCATCTTTACTTTGAAGTTGATAAATATCATGCCAAGCGATATAACGAGAATTATAGAGGTAATATAAGGTTCTTGTGGAGGCTGTCGGCTGCTACAATAAGCGTCATTTTTCTGACTATTTGGTTCTATACGATTAGTTTGTGGTTAGCTATTCCTTCTACAATTATAGTAATGGTATTGTGTGCTTTTATCTATTTGGCGTATAAAAAATCGGGTAACCCTGAAAGTTTGTTTTCCAGAGGTGTTCTGAATGCGGGGGTGATTGCTAAAGTTGAAGACCAACGTATCGGGCTTTTAGTTTTAGCAGAAACAACAACCATATCGGGTGATTTTCCTAAGTGGGGCTTGCAAAGTCTTTTTGTAAAGCAGCTCCCGGGGCATAATCTACAGGTAGGCGAACGTGTGCCTGTGACCTGTGTATTCGGGAGGTCAGTGAATGGGGCATATCAGAATGTGGTTGCTACCCCAATTTCGTGGGGTACGCGTGATCCGCAAGTCATAATATCGGGTATTTCTCATATTACAGATGTAGAGTGGGATGTGTTATCACGTAATATAGACCGTTTTACAGAAGATTCGAAAAAAGATCGAAGCTTGCCGGATATTGAAAATATGTTTATACATTTTACAGATGATGAAGTAAAGAGCTTTGGCTTGGATAGAGTATAAGTACTGAATTATAATGTAAATTCGGTAGAAAATGAATTAATAAAAATGTCAAAATAGAAAATAATGTTTGTTGTAAACTATAAAAGAACCCTGATAGATCAGGTTGAATTAGAGGCATTGTATAAGTGCCCAAAATGTGGAAGTGATAAATGGCTTCTGAATACCACTGAGACACGAATGTCTGTTTTGTTCGGCAGCACAACTGCCGTCAAAGCCGGAGTTTTTTGCGCAGGATGTTCGAAGAGAATCGCCGGCAAGCGTCTGAGCACGGAAATTATACAATTAATTCGCGATAAGGACAACCATTTCAAACCATCATTTACAAAAAGATTCGGTTTTATAATTGTACTGGTAGCTCTGTTTGTCGGTATAATATCTTATGCCACCATAAGTACAGTTTCAGATCACAATAAGGTGGTAAAAGATGCCAGTGAAAATTTTACAAAAGCATATGGTGAGCAGGCTCAAAAAGCGTGGCTGGAGAATATTCAGACTGGAGATTTTCTGCTTTGTAGTAAAAATTATAATGATCCTGCGATTGTATTTGAAGTAAAGGAAGTAACTCAAGATTCGGTGGTTATGCTTCGTTTTGATCAGACTGTTGATCGATCCGACTTCGATGATCTAAGTAAGCTGAATCAACTAACATTAGGCACGGGAAACAGTATAGATGTATCGGTTAGCCGAAAATATTTCCTGCGCAATATTATAGAATTAGATGGAGACAGCAGAAATAACCTATCGGTACAACAAATAAAGAAAACTAAATCACTCTAATTCTGTTCCTAAACAGGATGAAATTTACTACACAATTTTAAATTTAAACAAAAAAACGAATGAAAAAATATCTTTTCTTAACAACGATCCTCTTCTCGCTCTTGTCACTTGTTTCCTGCAAAGATAAATCCCAGGCTTTGTCGAAAAATGCTTCAAAATGGAACTCTTTAATGCAACATGTAAACACTGTTGGTTCTGTTGAGAAACAAATTAATGATTTAGGAGGTTATGCTATGTTAAAATCTCGGGCTTCGGAAGCTAAGAATTATATCAAAAACTCCGAAGATGACATAAACAATATCCCCAAAGATGAAGACGAGAAAGCGATGTATAACGCGCTACTCGATTGTATGAAAATATACGACTCTATTTTAGATATATATCTTGATTTCGCAACAAAATCGGAGGCGGGAACTTTAACAGAAAATGATGTTGAAGTTGGCTACGCTAAAATAGAAACCTTATATGAGCAATTTGATGTAAAAAGTGATTTGTTTAAAGATGCACTTCGCAAATACGCCAAAAGCAATGGAATAACAAACTACAGGATTTAGCCCAAAAAAATTATGCATAGTAATTATGGGTTTTTTCCAAATCTTTATTAAAATATAAATAATAGTTATATAGCATAGGAAGAATCTCAGAAAAGCTGTTTACTTGCTCTACGCAACATTATTCTTAGACAGAATAAAATATTATTAGAAACCAAAAATACGAAATAAGATAAGCATTAATTGCATTCTTATTTCGTATTACCTGTTTTGGGGAATAAAAAGTTACTATCTGTTTTTAGAAACCAGATACTCCATATCGCCTCATAGAAACATATTGGAGAACAATATACCTCCGGGATCCATAACGGAAGATTCACTCAACTAACCAATATTAACAGGCGTGAAACCAGCATCGGATACCATTTCAAAAACTAACTCTTTCGCTTCTGCATCGTTTCCGGCAAACAGCCATAGCCCAAAGACCTTTCTGTGTCGTTCCACGGCTTACAATCAGTTCGTCCATGATATGATTGAACCCTCTGATTACTATACTATCGGGTAGTAAGCCTGCCATGTGCTCACCTTCAGTCATTTTGTTGGGGAGAGGATTATATATTCTCATTTTGGGCTAAACACCAATTGGATTAGTAGCATCAACCACAAAATCATATGTCTATCACAATGGTGTGAGAGGCGTGTTTTAATTCCGCATTGGTCAGCTATCTTTTTCAAGATCTTGTTACATGTAGCATTACTCGGAATAGAAAAAAACTGTTATCTTTTGTATGCCTTTTACAACTGAATTGACTAATTGTTCCGTCAATCGTGATTCTTTCCATTAAGGGTGCTGTTCTATCGGGTTTAAGATTGTTCTTCTTTAGATAGAATAAAACTTTAAAAGTACTTCTTGTTTTCTCAAAGTTTACGTTACAAAATTAGTTTACTTTGAGCTACAAAAGAAAAGCCAAACAAAAGACCTATCGGCACATTATCAATCGGTTGTTCTTGCTTGGCTGATTTTTGTTTTTTTATTAGACTTTTATTTTAAAACTTGTTATAATTTAATCTAAAATCGGTCGAGATTGTTGTATATGGTAAAAGCAATAAATATGAATATATACAATTTTACCGTAAAGGATAGTAAAGGTAATGATGTTCCTTTATCCAACTATAAAGGGAAAGTTCTGCTGATAGTTAATACTGCTACAGCATGTGGTTTTACTCCGCAGTATAAAGATTTGCAGAATTTATATCTTAAGTATAAAGATCAGGGCTTCGAAATATTGGACTTTCCATGCAATCAGTTCGGGAAACAGGCTCCGGGAACAAATGAAGAGATTACCTCCTTTTGCGAGATGAAGTATAAAACGACATTTACCACCTTTGCGAAAATTGACGTAAACGGAGACAGTGCCGATCCTCTGTATAGATATCTGAAAGAAAATAGTAAAGGATTCTTAGGTGATTCTATAAAATGGAACTTTACTAAATTCTTGATTGATAGGGAGGGCACTATCGTTGATCGTTATGCTCCGATAACCAATCCGTCAAAAATCTCAGGCACTATCGAAAAACTATTAGAAAAATAATATATGCGATTATGGTCTTTACATCCTATGTATCTTGATTCGGCAGGGCTTAATGCTTCCTGGCGTGAAGGGTTATTAGCCAAAAATGTGCTTTTAGGTAATACCAAAGGATATACGAATCACCCTCAGCTAATTCGTTTTAAAAATACCCCCGATCCCAATCTTTATATTGATGCCTTTCTTACCGAAATATATAAAGAGGCCGTAAGGCGGAATTTTACTTACAGTAAAGAAAAGATACGTCTCGTTGAAAATATTCCTCCCATTTTTGTAACGAAAGGGCAGTTGGAATATGAGTTTGAACATCTGAGAAGAAAACTTCAAAAACGAAGCCCGGAGTTATTAAAAAAGTTACCTGCATTAACTAATCTAAAGCCTCACCCTTTATTTATGACGATAGAGGGTACTGTTGAGGAATGGGAGATTGTAGTGTAATAGTTAAATAGTTAATTTAGCTGTTCTGTTATTAATCTTATATATCTAAGGTCTTTCCACTGTGTCTAACTTTTATTTTTTTATATAGTTCTTATACAAGGATAAATATAATATTTGTTAAAGAATTAAAAGGCTGTTCTATACTTATATAAAAAGTACTATTTTTGTTTGCGAAAGACAAAACTATCAATATAACTTATGCTTACAACATTACTTTTTCTACTTATTTAGTAAATTATAATTCAATTTTTTAGGAAGTTAATGACACTTATATAGTCTTTTTTTGAGACTTATTGTGTTTGTATTCAAAAGCTTACTATTTTACTATCGTGAGCAGAAGTCCTTCTGTTTATGTTTGGTTGTTTTGACAATCATTTATTGATAAGATCAAGCTTACACAATAAGTTTATGAACTACAAAGCTTCAACACTGTATAAAGAAAAGACATACTAGTTGTTTTTACTATTAATATTCCTCGCGGTTTGGAATGCAGTCCCGAGCGTTCAGATTTTATAAGGAAGACTTAAATTGCAAAGTAAATAAAAACAGTTAAACTACATGAGACAAACAAACTTTAATCAAAAACAACATGGATGGACAGTGTCCGGAGTGTTGTTACTATTAGGTATTCTACTTTTTATGCCGCAAAGTGTACAAGGGCAAGTAACAATCGGCGCTAGCGATTCTCCGCATCAAGACGCTTTGCTCGATCTGAAAGAAAACAGTATTGGAACATCAACAAAAGGACTATTGCTTCCACGTGTTGAATTGGTAGCATTGAGTGATAAGGCTCCATTAAAAGAGCATGTTAAGGGTATGCTTGTGTTTAACACAAAAGACATAGATGCTGATATTTTCGAAGGCTGTTACTATAATGATGGAACCCAATGGATACGGGTAGGAGCCGGATCAGGTTCTATTGCTATACCCGATGTGGTGCTGACGAATCTTTGGCAGACTTCTGCCGATTGGTCTATAATAAGTCAGGAACTCAGATGTTATGGTAAAGTAGCCAACTTTATAGTCAAACTGCAACGAGTAGCTGCAAATATTAATGTTTGGGATACGGCTCATAATTCACAGAAGATCGCTGAAATGTCAGTCGGAACAAATAAAGATACATATAAGCCCTTTGCTTCAACTACAGTTACTAGCCAAAGTGACATGAATATAAATTGCTTAGTCAATTTTCCGGCAAGAACTATCTCCACTACTGCAGAATGCGAAATCGATTTTGATGGAAATATATATATCCAAAATGTTAGGGAAAGTGTAGGAACTTTCATGAATATGGGAACAATTGCTACCAACGATATTATTGTAGTCTCAGGATCATATTTTATCAAATAAAGAATAAAAACTTAACATAGGCTAGAAATGAAAAAAATTATTTCTTGTGGATTACTCTTCCTTTTCTGTATTTATTCTCTTTATTCTCAGGTAGGTATAAATGTTAAAAGTCCCGAAGGAGCGCTCCATATAAAGAGCCAGACATTACCGGCGGAGAATAAAGGCGTATTAGTAGGCAGTGACGGTAGCGATGGGCTTTCGCTTTCAATAAACGATGCACAATATTCTTCTGCTTCGGTTAGTTTAGGCGCTAATAATAAGGCTTTTATACCCAACTCGGTTGCGCTTGTCGATGCTCGGGGAAATGCCTCTGGAAATCCTATTAAAAATCCGGTGGATGGAATGGTCGTTTATAATACGGCTAGGGGGGGAGAAGTTCCCAACAATGTAATTCCCGGATTATATGTTTTCAACGGTGCTCTAAATAAATGGATGTATTGTCTTACAGAATCAAGTAACAAGCAAACGAAGATATATACACTCTATTCTGAGTTGACTTTACCAAATACAGGAGCTTATAGTGCTACACGCGAAACGTCTGATTTTGCACCTTTAAAACTTGTGGCAGCCGATTCATCTACCCCTATCGACTATATAGAGGTAAAATCGGATGCGGCTTATGCCATGATGCTTACTTTATCCGGATCTATAGCCGCTGTTTCCTCCTTTCAGAGAATGATTGTATATGTTGCAGCAGTGTCGTTAAAAAATGATGGAACAGTTGATAAAGTTTTAGATATAGCAGAAATTGATCCCACAGCTTTTCCCCAAGGTTCCAGAAATGGAGGAGTAACATATCCCCTGACCTTAGGTTTTGATGCTCATAGAGGAGAGAGAATTTCGATACGGGTTGCTTCTTATACAGGGACTACAGCATGGACTTTAAAACCGATTGAAACTTCAATTGTCTTTTTCAAAATCTAAAAAAGAAGCAAATGAACAAGTATATACAATTTTTATTCCTTCTTATTTTATTAGCAGGAACATGTACGGCTCAGGTAGGTATAGGTACTGCAAATCCGATTGGGATTCTTAATGTAGATGTACAAAAGAACAATTCGACCACCCCTACCGGTAGTCAATTAAAAGACGATTTGATATTCAAGCTTAATGCAAATAGTGAGGCGAACCTTATTATAGGAGGAGAGCCCTTAAATAAGGAAGCATCGCTCGAATTGAATGCTCCGGATAAAGCCTTACTTCTCAATAGAGTTGCTCTGGAGTCGGCGTCGGATGTTAATACTGTACCTTCCCCGCGTGATGGAATGATAGTTTTCAATACAAATACCGGAGGGGCGGAGGAGGAAAATGTCACCCCAGGGACATATCTGAATATGAACAATGAATGGCTAAGACTTATGGATTACGAGGACAGTGGAACAAGTACGGTTTCAAAAATTGGAGCATTGACTGCGAATGTCTCAGCTAACCCGGTTACAAATGTGGCTACAGGAGCAGGTGCAAATCCGTTCCCTCTCGATCAAAGTATTATTATAAACGATGCCGGACGATATGTTTTTTCTTTCAGGCTATACGGAAGTATGAAAAATGCTTCTAATGGCAATAATACGGCGCAGGTTGTTGATGATTACTATCTGTACTTATTTAAGAAAGTTGGCTCTACCGAAGAGTTATTGAGCAGAGTAGATATGGTTGTAGGAAAAGCTGCCAGCAATAGCTCAAACAACACTTACTTTCCAATAATGTACACGCCATATCTTAGAGTAAATGATCAAATTATTATAAAGATAGGACGTAGAAATGGATCTCTGAATTGGGATCTTCGGGGTAGTACTAACAAGAATGAGGCAAATCGTACCACTTTTGTATATTGGAAGATACAGTAAATTTTAATAATCAGAAAAATGAAAATAATAATCTTATTGATTGCTAGCTTAAGTATTTTGCATGTATATGGGCAGGTAGGGATTAAAACGAAAAACTCTAAAGGTGCATTTCATATCGATGGCAGTGCGAACAATCCGCAAAGCGGTACAATATTGGATGAGCAAAAAAAGGACGACTTATCTGTCAATTCTTCTTTGGGAAGTATGAGTGTAGGTATAGGTACAATTCCTGAAGATAACTCAAATGTACAATTAGAGCTGGGAGGAGTTAAGAGTGCTTTCTTACCTAACAGAATCGCTTTAAAAAGCATTACGGATAATATTACAGTTCCCAATCCGGTAGACGGAATGATTGTTTATAATACGACGAACAATTTGGGAATAGGGCTTGAACCGGGTTTATATACTTTCAATAATAATAAATGGAATGAGATACAAACGAAAGAAGTTGCGTCTGTAATCGAACGAAGAGATTTATGGGTTGCGTCGGGTAATCGTGTACAGCCCGAAACAAATTCCAAAGCTCATGAGAGACCTGCCCGTTCGAGAATTTTGCTTTGGGCAGATCCCGCTACAGGTAAAACGAACGAACCATTTATTACTTTACCCGAAACCGGATCTTATGTATTTTCATTCAGGTTATATATGGACCAATCGGTTAATGCCGCGAGTAATAGTTACAGGGCATTGTTATACCTGTGGGCACTTAAGGGTGACAATAATTTCGCTCCGGCAGATGCCTTGCCTTCAGGCGTTACTCTTGAAGACGGAGCTGAGATAAATATGACAGCCTATCCCACAGCCAGTCAGATGACTACTACGCTAACTCTTACTGCTAGTGGAAATAAAGGAGACAAGATTTCCTTTCGCATTGGAGCTACTACAACAAGCGGTATATATACAGGGTATCCGAGAGCCGCACCTTTACAAATTACACCAATGAGGACCAGTCTAATTTTTTGGAAACTGTAAAGAGTATTTCCCTATTGAGATTGATCTCTTAACTTTTATATTTATAAAAAAACACAGGTATTGTATAATACCTGTGTTTTTAAAATTGAATGTTAGAAATTTTCTTTATGCTTCTTAACTTCGTCTACTAGTTTCGAAAAAGATTTATCTCTTTTACGTCTTTCATGTTCCGAAGTAGAAAAATGCCAAGCTTCTCTCCTCAGTTTCAGATAGCTTTCATAAACTTTACGATCTAATGTCCCATTATTTATTGCTTCTAAAACTGCACAGCCGGGTTCGTTTGTATGTTCACAGTCTTTAAAACGACACAACCCTTCATAGTCAGAAATTTCAAGCATTCCGGAAAGGGAGTCAGGATTTTCAATAGCCAATCCAAATTCTCGAACACCCGGAGTATCGATTAATACTCCCGATCCTTTCATCAATATCATTTCCCGACGTGTTGATGTATGCCGTCCCTTTCCTGTGGATGAGCTTATATCGGAGGTCAGCAATGTTGATTCTTCGCAAAGTACATTCACCAGAGAACTTTTCCCAACACCCGAAGAGCCGACAAACACAACTGTTTCTCCTTCTGCGATAAACTCTCGTAGCTGAATAATTGTTTGAGGTTGGTAGACACTTGTAAACAATACAGGCATCCGATCGGCAATGTGCTTGATAGCGTTGCTTGTACTCTCTTTTTCAAACTCCAAATCAGCTTTGTTGAGTACCAATACGGGACTAATGTTTCCTTCCACTATCTGGGCCATAAAACGTTCGGCACGACGAACATTAAAATTGTCATCCAAACTTTGTACAATAAAAGCTTTATCAACGTACGAAGCAATAGCTTGTTTGTCAGATACTGTTCCACTTTTCTTTCGAAACAAAATCCGTTCACGTGGAAGCATATCAACTATAATCCCTTTCCGGTCATCGAATGGCTGAAAAATTACCCAATCGCCCACACAAGGCAAATCGAAACTTGATCTACCGAACATCATATTTCCGGTCAGTTCACATTGGAACATTCCATTCTCAGAGATAACCTCATAGCATGTCCGATGGACTATAGATACCCGTCCGTGAGGCAACGCTTTATCGACTGATTCTTGTTTTAGCTGGCTTAATTTATAGCTCCAGCCATAAGTATTCAGATCGATCATAGCTTTATCTTTTTTGCGATGAAAAATGTATAGCCATAGAATTCTTTATACTTGCTGTACAATTCCGCTTCGTAGCGTTGAGACGTAACCAGGTCTTCAGCAGCTTTATTTCCTGCATATTTATTCAGGAAAACATCTTCAGCAGTAGCTTTAGGAGCAAAATAATACTTTGTCCAACACGTTTCGGGTAAAATAAATGTAGCCACAGGGAGATATCCTGCCCGGTGTATTTTGGCTACCTGATTGGGTATCGTATCTATTTCAGGATATGAATTCATCCAGAAGTCATTTATTTCTGCCGGGCGTTCGTCTTTAAACCATGAACTCTCGGAGATAGCCAAGTACCCTCCTGTTTTCAAATATTTACGCCATTCGTTCAACCCTCGTTCAAAGCCAATATTATAAATTGCTCCTTCTGACCAAATCAGGTCTAACTCCTCATTCTGAAAAGGAAGACTGTCCATTGAGCCTACAATCCCTTTCACTCTGTCTTCCATGCCTAGCTGCTTTGCATTACGATTCAGAATATTGATAAAGTCGGGGAATAAATCCAGTGCAGTAATCTGTCCCTCAACATGCTTGGCAAGTGTCATTGTTTGTCCTCCTGTACCACAGCCAATGTCGGCAATAAGGGATTTGTCTGTTAGGTTATCAATAAAGCGAAGGGCTGTGAGCGTTGTATCGGTACTACCGGGTCCCTGACGTTCCATGCTAGAGAAAAACTCGCAGATTAAATTAAAATCGAAATCGTGAATTGTTTTATTTTCGTTATTCATTTCGTTATTTGTATTAGCGCACATATACAAGCATGACAATGCTGTAGCACTATTGTACGCAGGTTAAAATTAAATTATAATAATATGAATATTCCTCTCAAAAAGGTTTATTTGAGAGTAAACGAAAGGACAATCTGTTTTGAAAATACAGATTGTTTACAATACCAAATCCGATTTATGTAAAATCTTAGTCATATGGCAAAGATATGTAAATATTTAATTATAAATATAAAAAACTGTTCCAGAAGTGATGATTTGATATAAAATCACTCCGGAACAAAGTTTTTCGTCTAATGTTTACTAAAAATTCACTTACCACCAATTATTACCGTTATCTACGGATTCAACTATTGTTGATTCAGGCTTTTGGGTGTTTGTTTTTTTCTGTTCTTTATTCACTGTCTTGGCTTCAGGTATAGGAGAGCTTTTTGGGAGTATGTTCGTCTCTTCAGTAAGAAGCTCTCGGGTTTTAGAAATCTTTTTGTTTGCTATAATTTTTTCAGCCTCTACAAGTTTTGTAGCTAACATTGAAACTTCTACTTTTGGAGCAAATGATACCGACCCATTAATTCTGCATCCTGTTTCCATAATAGCCTTTTTTGCCATAATTGAGCCTTCTATAACAGCCGAACTATTAATTTGTATGGTGTTCGTGCAAAACACATTCCCTTTAACTAAACCCCCGATTGTACAATCGGTAGCAGTTATGCTTCCATCAACAGTAGCAGCAGTATCTACTATAGCCCTATCTTTTACAAAAAAGTTCCCTTTTTGCACTCCTGTAAAGCAAAATCCACCTAAAACAACTTTGTCCTGATTTGATACAGCTATTTCTTCTGCTGTTTCTTTTTCTATAGGTTTGGCTTTTTTTCGTTTGATGAAAAACATTATTCTTTTATTCTCTATTTATACTATTCACCTGTGAAATTTGTGACTACGGTAGTTGCATTGCCTATATCGATCCCAAGGGCTGAGCTTTTTCTGCCACTGAGGCGTAAAGAGTTGAGAGCATATCCTTTGCTAGCGAGTGTTTCCGGATTATCCAATACCGTTATTTCTGTGAAATGTCCAAATTCTGCAATAAAGCAGTCTACTAACTCCTGATAATACATCGCACCTCCACATAAGTATATCCGATTCGTTTTCACAAGGTTGGAGTCATTGATAATGTTCCGTAGATTGGGCGATATGACTTCTTGATAGTATGTCTGGATAACATTTTTACGAATTTCTCTTAAATCAATATTCTGACGATTTAAGAAGATATATCCTCGCTGAAAAGCATCGTCCAGCTGATTTATATTTCTTAACTCGAGATAATATTTACTCCTCAGTTCGTTGATCATCAGATTTACAGCATAGCGTATTCCGTGTGTACTTACCATTGCCTGTTCTATGATTCCCGAATCGGTACTTAAGATGGACTCGAAAGTGCCAAAGCCGCAGCTAAATACAAAAAAACTTCCCGAAACATTGGGCTCTCCTTTTCGTATTGCAATTGTGCATCCTACAATTTCGGGAATAACTTCAACCTTTTGCACATCTAGCACAACTTTCTTTTTATTCCCTGCATTGTGGGTTGATGCATCATAGTCGAGTAGGTGCGTTTTTTTGAAGAATTCAACGGCTTTATCTCTATAAATATAATAGGTTGAGTAGGGGAAGCCTGTTGTAATTGTTAGCGGTTGTTCTATCTTGTCCTGTGCTAGCAGGATCGATGCCTTGGCAAGAAGCTGATAATCGATATCATCAGGAGAGGAGTTTATCAGTTTATGAGGTAACTGTCCTTCGTTCAAGGCTAGATCACCACAGATATACCATTTGTCATTGTGCTGAATCTTCAGACCATGAAGCAAATCTTTAGAGGTTTGGGATAAAACTGTGTTGTTGATCTCAATTAAACTCGGAAAGGATTGAATTTCATACATAGGTTTTTTCAAAAAAGTGTTTAACAATTAAAAATTAGAATAATAGCATTATCTGTTTTATATATTTCTTATAGTGAGGATGGCTTCATTATTATTTCGCCTTCATATATAGCACCCTCATCCATACTCAGATTTTCTGTATTGAGCCTCCCTGTTATTTGTGCCGAACACTTTATTAGTACAGATTCAGCAGCAAATATGTCTCCTTCGATATGCCCAAAGACAATAAGTTTTTTTGTATTCACATTTCCTCTTATTGTTCCTGTCATTCCTATTACTACCGTTTCAGCTTGCTCAATGTTTCCTATTATAGTACCTTCGATGCGAATCGCTCGAGTTTGCTTTATATTACCGCGAAGAGTAAAGTTTTCACAAATTACTGTCGGCATTAAAGAGGCCAGATCATCCGGTTGATCGTTTCTTTGAGTTTGTTTTTTTATCATGATATACTATTCACTTATCTTCGTATATATAAAGAATAGGGATGTTCCCCGGACAAAGAATTGCCGGCACTAAATTAGAGTATAATCATGTAGTAGGTCTAAAGAAGGGAGTGGGACAAAAAGGGGACAATCAAAAAATATTATTGTACAATCGTTGTATGTGTCTGATTAATATCTGTATATGAAAAGAGGTGAAGAGGAGGGAATGAATGTGAATACTCTATCAAATAATACATTTTTAATAAAAGAACAGAGGTTGTCCAATGTTTGGATAACCTCGTTTTTTGGTTTTTTAATCCTATTTTTCGTCCAGTTAGTCTATATGTTTTGGATAAAAGATACTAGATTTGTATCTCGTTCAATCTCGAATTTCTTTCGTAAACGCTGCCGTGCTTTTTTGAGTGCTTCTTCCGATTGGAATGTTATTTGGGCTATTTGTTTGTTTGTCATATTTAGTTTGAGAAATACGCATAGCTTACGTTCATTCTGAGTCAGCATTGGAAAATGGTCATTAAGGTTTTTATAAAACGAAGGGTGCACTTTTTGGAATAAAATCTCAAACTCTTCCCAGTTGGAGTTATATGTCTGTGACCTATAATCGAAAATCAAAGATTTTATTTCGTCTCTTACTTCCGGGGTTGTGTTCTTCTCAATATTCTCTAGCATCTTTATGCTACGAACGTCACGCTCGGCTGTTTGTACGAGTTTAAGCGTAGCTGAGGTCATTTCCTTTTGATTTTTCTCCAGTTCGGCATTGATCTCTTCCAGCTCTAAGCGAAGAAGCTGCTTTTTCAGTCTATACGAACGGGTAGTCATTATAACGAGTAACAATAAAAGAACGAAGGCTACAATCAAGAAGAGGATAACGGCTTGTTGGTTCTTTATTTTTAATCCTTTATTCTGTGCTTCTATTTCGTAGACTTGTTTTGCCTTATCGTATTTATAAGCACTCTCTAAGTCTGCAAGTTTCTTTATATTATTTTCGTTGAATATACTGTCGTTGTATAATTTGTATAGCATATGATTCTGATATGCTGCCTGATAATTATTTGTTGCGGCGTAGATCTCCGATAGCTGTCCATAGATGTTTTTTTGAAGATTCAGTAATTTCAATTCATTTGCTATCTCCAATCCCTTTTTTGTATAGTCTAATGCCTGGGCATAACGTTTTTCTTGAATATAGATCAGTCCCATTTTTACCCATATCTCAGCTTTTGCTCGCTTTAAATCTATTTTTTCGGCAAGATGAAATGCTTCATTGAGATGGTCAAGCGCTTTAGGAAATTCTTTCTCTCGGGTATATATAGTACCCATGTTGATTAAAATGTTAATAGTCAAGCTTAGTTGACTATTCCTTCCAATTCTTAAAGATTTTTCGTAGTATTCCAATGCGCGAGGATCGTTCATGTTCATATATATATGACCTATGTTAGCCAAGCACGAGGATATCTTAAAATTGTCTTTTATTTCTTCGGAAATCTTTAATGCTTTTTGAAGATAATTGAGAGCATCTTTATATTCTCTTTGGTCGGATTGTATTCCGGCAATATTAACATAATTCGCTACCATTGCCGACTTATCATGGAGTTGCTCGTTAATCTTCAAAGCCTTCAAATGACATTCGAGTGCTACCGTGTAATTACCTTGAGTACCATAAATCCACGCCAAATTGTTTAGTGCTTTTGACAGAACGGGATAATCCTTTAGTTCTTCGCCCAAGAGAATGGCCCTTTCGAGTATTTCGATAGCTTTTATATATTCTCCTTTTGTACTATGGCTTCGTGCTACATTTACGAGGCATTTCAGTAAAAGATTCTTATCATTTATTTCATTAGCTATTTTAAGAGCACGTTCGTATGATTCATCACTTTTGGGGATGTCTCCAAGTTCTTTGTATACGTTTCCTATTGCAATCAGACAATTGCATATTACCGTTTGTTCTTTGATGACTTCTGCCATCACAAGGCTTTGTCGAAAATAATTGAGTGAAGATTGTTTGTCGCTTTTAATATAAGCCAATCCCTTTATCCACAAGCTGACGGCCTTCCCTTTAGTGTAATTCAACTGATCTGATAGCCGACCTGATTCAGATGCATACTTCATTGCTTTTGGGGTATCTTTCGAATATATAATGTAGCCTATTTCATTCATTATATCTACCTTCTCCCGGTTGTTTGAAGCGTGCCGCCTCAATACATTTTCAAGACTATCCACCTTTTGCATTTGAGCAGAAAGAGTTTGAAAACAGGTTAATACAAAGAATAGAAATAGATAGGGAATACTCAATCTGTTTCTCATATGGTTAGACAAGGCTAGAATTTAATTTATACATCAACGATACAATGATTGATACTGATAAAGCCGACTCCGAATATATCTTCAAGAGGGCAAATAGACAACAAACAGGCACTTCTGATTTTCTCGTAGATAATTCTTAATGTGAATACAGAGTGCAGCACATTTATAGAACTGCTGTTGTGAATTCGTTGTAAAGTTAAACTTTTGTATAATTTTAGACAATGTTTCTCTTCAAAATAGATCAATTAAAGGTCTTCAAAGTAAGATGAAGACAGTCGCTGGTAAGAATTTATTTAGAGGGAAACAATAAATTCAAACATCATCAACTTATTTGACAAAAAACTTTGACAGAGATAAAGACTTATCACCTCTCACGATTTCATGTGTTAAAGTCTTTCCCAACAGACATGAAATCTATGTACAAAAGCTTTAGGCTTTAAATTCTTTAAGCAAGATTGAACTTTTTTTAAGTTAATTTGTTTAAAAGGAAAGCGTCTCTATCTATAACTACATTCCACTAGGCAAGTAATTTTAGATAGCAATATAGCGATAGGCTAGCCCCCTTCGTAATATTTTATTCTGTGAAATATAAATAAACTTTAACAAAGGCGTATATAAACTAAATACACAGAACTATAAAAAAATCATTGGAGACACATTCCATCGTAATCTTACAAAACTGAAAAACTCTTATACCATTGACCCGGAAGAATTGTATAAGAAATACAAACCAAAACACATCTTCTAAAATCAGTTTTTGTCCTTATGATGTAAAACCCTAAACTACAGCATGAAATAATATTGTCTTTCATGTTATAAGATGCCTTATATCTCATAATTCAAACAGAAAATTTATGAAGAAAATTTTACTACTATTATTTACTCAAGGAGTATTGTTTCTTTATGCCCAGTCCCCAGGTGGTATTCCCGGAGCAGAGGTGTGGATGAAGACTGAGCCGGTGAGTAAAGATCTGCAAGGTAATTACCATTGGCAGGATTACGGAGGAGACAACCTTAAACTAAGAAATTATGATCCGCGTGGACCTCTATTCGGTAATGAATTTGTGCAAGCACGGTCAAAAGTGCGGACATATAACTTTATACCCGGTCTAGACTTGGCTTCAATGACCTCCAGTCAGGAATTATTACTAAAACGAGCTTTATTATCCCAAGCTACCATTATCGGGCTATTCGGTGCCAATTCACGATTCGATCAAGAGATGAATCTCTACGGATGGAATGGAAGACCCGGACAAGGGGCGTGGATTACTACTGATAAAGTAATACATAGTAAAGAAAGTGAAAAAGTTCCATTTGATTATGGAAATGAAACCGGTCATGACCTGATATACAAATCTTCAGACCCGGAGCCTAATATAAACGAGTTTAGAGAAAAATCCTTACGCATACTATCTTACTTGCGCAGTATCCCTCCTTCTACAGGCTTATGGGGAGAACCTACTACGAATGTATTTTCTCTTGGACATATATATGAAAAGAGTAATGTAAATAATACATCGCAATATGACATTCCGTCTAATCTTGCATTCTGGGGTACTACTCCGGAATTAATTATTTTCAATCGTTTCCTTACTCCTTTAGAAAGACGTAAAGTCGAATCCTACCTTGCCCTCAAGTATGGAGTTACATTATATAAATCTTATATTGGCAGTAAAGACCAACTGCTATGGGACTTGGAAGAAAACGAAGGTTATAATACACGTATAACAGGCTATGGTCGCGATGATGCCAGCGGCACATATCAAACTAAAGCAACTACTTCTTATGAAGAAGGTCCATACTTTTCCGATCAGCTGGGAGGAGCATACGATTCTTTTGATGGTAATAACAGCTATAATAAGCCGTCGAGATATCGACTACTGGTATTATCTCATCAGCAAAAGGACTCCATAGCTGATGGACAGTATGTAATCTATGGGGATAACGATCGTTCGATACAAACAAAAACAGTGAATAACCTTGCCGGCCTGAAAATAATGGAACGTCAATGGCTATTAAAGACAAATATCCCAATACCTCCACCACCAACAGGTATTCAAACTCTGAACTGGAATTCAAACGGGGTAGTATTCACAGAAACCGGGGATAACGTATATTCCATAAAAAGGGAGTCTTCTGTACAAGCACAAGCAACCACAATGACCCCCTTGCTAGGAGATAAAGGATCGATTAGCTGTACACTTACTCGAGCAACAGGTCCTTTTAATATAACGTATAGGGTAGATAATCAGGATTATGGATACCATATTGGAGCTAATGGGTTTATATTTAAAATATTCAAGGGTCAGCTCGTTTATCCACAATTCGGACAAGCTTATATTGGGACAAGAATAGAAGTATTAATTGACGGAAATACAATCTCTATTCTTGAGAACGGAGCGAATAACAATCATAATATAATTATAGCGGATGAAAACAAAGGAAAATCTGTATATGGATCAATACTGTTTGATACGAACAATATTACTCTTACCAATTGTATTATAGATGGCTTTACTGATGTAGTAAAAGGTCAGACAGTAGAGCTATCTTATATTGATCAACGTGCATCTGAGTTCAAAAATTATATCAATGGAAAGAGTTATTTATTAATAGATCGTTCGGGTACAGGTAATTTTTCTTCCGGAGACATTGAGTATCATAAAATGTCGGAAATAGATGCCTTACGTTCAAAGATACTTTTCAATAATGTCTTTTGGGATACAGACGGTAATGGCAAGGACATATTTACATTTGGATATAAAACATCAGATATTTTTGGGGAAATAACAGTTAGCGAACCTGAATGTGAAGACGGCTATCAAATAGAGAATGGAAATATTCATATTTCAATGAAAGAAGGCTTGAGAGGTTACACTTATTCTTTGGTTGATGTATCTACTAATAAGGAAGTTCGCATGGGTCTTTTTACAAAAGATAACTACGTAATCGACTCATTAGCGTCAGGTACTTATGATTTGACAATAAAAGAAATAGGTGGATTCAACTTTCAAAAAGTCACTGAAGAAAATGGAAAAATACAAGCTGTAACCTCTAATGGCTTCAGTTCTGCAGATTTCGCCTACTTAGAATGGATTGCATCTGAAAAAAGTACCGGATCTTCTGTCGGTTATATGATAAGCAGAACAAACCCAACAGCCTCTAGTATCTTGAATTTCCATTATGGAGTGTATATGGATGGTCATGACCTTTACTTCATAAATAATAATACGAAAGACACCACTCCATTCACCACAGTACAATATGGAGATCGTATCAGAATGGAAAGAGTTGGCAAAACTATTTATTTTTCGATTAACGGACATGATGTTTTGTTGAAATCCATTAACACATCCGATCCTGTATATGGAGTTGTAAATATAAATAACAATGGTGGCGAAATTATCAATCTGAAATGGAGCCGTTTTGTTGCGGGAACCTATTGGCATGCTTCAAATGGGATGGAAGTTGTGTATTCATCACAAGGGGCTATTAACCATAGAGTAGTGATAGAATCGGGATGTGATAAGAAAATTTATCAATCTCAGATTAAATCTTCGATAACGGTAACTGATAATAATAACGCATTTGATGTTATTGCGACCTCACATCTTTCTGTTACAACACGTCTAACACTTGATACACCGGCAAGTGTGACTATGCTGGCTTACAATCTTGGCGGAAGTCTTGTACACAAAGCCGAACGGAAGACTCCGCAAGAAATACATGAGGTGCGTTTCGATTTTCCGGTACCGGGAGTTTATATCCTTAAAGCAATTACAGCAGATGGGGAATTCAGCAAAAAAATAATTGTCCAATAAAAGAATGACATAATTATGATACAATATAAAAAATATCTAATATCAGGGTTAATGGCAACTCTATTGCTGGTTGTTGTGATTTTTGCATTTGGTATAGGACAAACGAAGAAAAACAACGATAATTCGGCAGATATTCCTACCCTACAGGATAAGCAAACTCTTAAAGAGGAAATAAGCATAACGAAAGAAGATGCTGCAATACACAAACAAAAGGAGATTGCAGAACGCAAAGCGCACGCTATCCAATATATGGCTGTGCAGGCCGAAGGAATTATTGGAGCCTATGGGGGAAAGAAATTGGACAATCCATCCGATAATATCTTTACGATAAAACTGGATAGGACTTTATCTTCTACCGATAAAGTATGGCTTTGCTACGATCTGACAGGTGTGGAAGACTATACAAATATACCTCACAGCATAAACGATCGTTTAGCTACTGGTGGATATTTGGTGAAAACGACCAATACTACTACTCGTCAGCGTCAACAGATAAATCCTTCTTGGCTACATAAAGGAGATAACCTTATACAATTTGGGTTGCCCGAAAATGCAGATTTTGGCTATAAGGTAAGTAATCTGACAATAGCTGTAGAACCTATAGCTAACACTATGCGACTAGTTGTTAACTCTTCTTCAACAAGCTACAACAACAAGGCTTATGTAAGTGGTTTTATACAACAAAAGGATGCCGGCGGAGCCACATTCTTTGTTGATGGTAAACAAGTGAAAAGCCTGAATGATGGGTTCGAAGCTGTTGTAGCTCTTGACAATTCGCGTACTGTAAACGTAAAGGCAGTATATGTTAACGGAAAAGAAGAAAGCAAAGAGATTGTTTTCACTCGAGGCGAAAATCTGACAATGGAATTTCCTTTCAACAACGATATTCATCAGGCAGATAAAATATTTTCGAAAGGCATAGCCGATAATTTGATGCTCGAAACAGCTTTGTTAAAGGTTGAATCTTCAGCTTTGTTGGCTGCAAGCAAGCAAATATCAATCACTACTCTGCGTGATATTGATATCCCTGCTTTGGATATGGGAATAAACAATGTAACAGCACAACATAAAGGCTATCGTTTCCTTCCGCATGGAGAACACTTTGCAAATGGAGGAGCAACAGTAGCTATCAAATATGATCGCACAAAGATTCCTAATGGATTTACTGAAGATGATATTAAGACTTTTTACTTTGATCTGGATACAAAACACTGGGTTGCACTCGAAAGGGACAGTATTGATAAGAAAAACCAGTTGATCGTATCACGCACTACTCACTTTACCGACATGATAAACGGAGTGATCCAAACTCCTGAATCTCCCGAGACTCAAGGATTTGCTCCGACTATGATGAATGATATCAAGGCAGCAGATCCTACTGCCAAAGTACAGATTATAGCTCCCCCTTCTGCCAACAATAGGGGTTCCGCAGGTACTAGTTATAATTTCGAAATGCCTCCGGCACGTAATGGTATGCAACCAAACCTTGGTATTCAATATAGCAGCGATGGTGGAAGCGGCTGGCTAGGTGAAGGCTGGGATTTAAGCACTCCATCCATATCGGTAGATACTCGTTGGGGGGTACCGCGTTATAATGATTCGGAAGAGACGGAGACATATAGTTTCAATGGTTCTATGTTGGTTACCATGGATGACAACGGTGAAAGTTCTGTAGCTCATCGTGGCGACCGCATTGCCCGTAAAACAGATCGCCAGTTCTATCCGCGTAATGAAGGTAGTTTTTCTAAAATCATCCGTAAAGGTAATTCACCCGCAAGTTACACTTGGGAGGTGGTCGACAAGTCGGGAACAAAATACATATATGGAGGCAATGGAGCTGTATTGAAAGGAACAGCAAAGACACTAAATGGTGATAAGGAGGTAATAGTAGAGTGGAAGCTTTCGCGGGTGGAAGAACTGCATGGTGATTATATCGAATATATATATGAGGCAGTAGATGAGCCCGTGCGTGGTGGCTTGGTTGCCAAAGCTATCTATTTGAAGGAAGTACATGCCGGTAACAAAGGAAGTAATCCGCATACGGTAATAACACTGATAAGTGATACCCAAAAGGATAAAAAAGTAAATTCTGCTCGCTATGGATTCCTTACATCAAACAATAAACTACTGGATAAGGTTGATATTGCTTTCGAAGGGGCAACTTTAAGGAGCTATACTTTTGCCTACAAGCAAGGTGCTTTCAATACCAATGTCCTCACAACAGTCAACCATATAGACTCGAATGGAGATATCTTTGCCTCGCATTCGATGGATTATTATGATGATGTAAAGTCTTCGGAAGGCTACAAACCGTTCCAAAACAATCCTGAAATATGGAATCTGCATGATGATAAAATAGACGCGGGATTCGTGAATCCGATCGGAGGTGCTTTCAGTGATAAAGCCTCTGCATTGGGAGGAAGCAAAACCAGTACCAAGGGAGTATCTTTATATACCGGAATTGGAGCTTTAAATCCAGACAAGAACTTTTCGGGTGGGATAAGCTACAGTTATTCCAACAGTACAACAGAGGGGCTTTCTACTTTAATAGATATTAATGGAGATGGCTTACCCGATAAAGTGTTTAAAGAAGGAAGTACGTTATATTATCGTCCAAATATATCTCAAACGTCCGATACAGATGTAAAATATGGAGATAAAATTAAGATTCAAGGGATAAGTCAGTTTGCTAAAACTAAAAATAGTTCACATTCCTTTGGAGGCAAAGCATATACACCATTTACCTCTACAGGTGTTGATACCGGAACGTCATCATCCGAGACATCGGTTTATTTTTCGGATGTAAACAATGACGGATTAGTCGACCTTGTGATGAACGGTAAGGTTTATTTCAATCATATAGAGAAAGAAGCAAATGGAAATTTAATCCCATCTTTTAAACCTAATAGTGGGAATACCCCAAGCCCTATCAATGGAGGTGGAGTTATTGATGATTCAGATACAGCTGTTGATCCGCAAGAACAGGAAGAATTCATTAAAAACTCTCCAATGTTAGATGCTGTCCGAGTATGGGAAGCCCCATTTAGTGGAACTATTAAGATTGAAGGTACGGCACAACTTTTGGCTCCGTCTGCAGGCTATGATGAAATTGAATACGAAAAAGCTGATGGAGTGCGTATTGCTGTTCAGATAGGGAGTAATGAAATTTCCGATTTAGTAAAAGTTATTGGAAAAGAAAATACGAATATTATTCCAATGGCAAAAAGTGGAATAAATATTACTAAAGGGCAAAGAATATATTTTCGTGTACAATCGGGAACAAATAAAATGTCTAATGGTGCATTTGATCAGGTTGAGTGGGCACCTGTGATTACTTATACAGATCGTCCAAATTATGCAAATCCTGATGCTCTCGGAACAGCGGTGTATAAAATCTCAGATGCAGATTTTATTAGTGTAGAAACTCCAAACTATATTCCGACTTCTACAGCAGTAACGGTTTCGGGTAAATTTGTCAAGCCTATAACATCAGATAATATCACTCTGAGAGTTATACTTTCCAATAATAAGACACTCGAAGATGAGCATCAAACGCCCAATCCGTCTTATCAGGAAGTGGTTTCATACCAAAGAGTATTTGCTTGGGACGAAGTCTTTGATGATGATATTTCATTCAACGTGACCAATACATTTGGAGGAGAGAACCTTCAGTTCACTCTTCTTAGTGAAACTAATGTTGCTTTGAATGATATAAAGTGGACTCCATATATTAATTACACTATAAATGGTAATGCCACAAGCCGATTGGCTACTGTTTATTATCCTGTTTATGCGGCACATGTTTCAAATGGGCAGCCTTATACTTTAACAGCGAACGGAAATATAAAAGTAGAACCAAAATTCTCGGGTTTACCTACGATGCCGGATGCAACCATTAATGGAAAACTGCTTATGGCAGTAAAAAATGTTACAGGATTAATCGCTAAACAGGAAGTGACCATTACAAATGGAGCTGTTGCATCAAGTTCTATTATCAATTCGGTAACAGCACAAGCAGGAACAATATGGATAGAATACTATATATCAGATAAAGACCTGTTAGTAAAGCTTGGGAATCCTACAGCTACTATTACAGCAAACGGAACAGGCTTAACTGTTGCTGCGAACATGTTCACAACCCGCGAAGAAGAAGGGTATGGGATAATGTATAGAGGCTGGGGACAGTTTGCATACAATGCCGGAGAAGGACGATATGGAAATCCGATACAAGAATCATTACTGATATTACCTCAAGATGAGAGTAATGCAGACCCGATGAGAATGGTCTTAATGCCAATGAGCCTAGAACCCGACTCTTTGAATTATTGGGTAGGTCAAAATCCTGACACACATATTAAAAGAGAAATTATGAGTAGTTCTCGCCTAGGGGAGCAGGATGTAGTATTAACCAATCCGCTAACGGACTTGAATAACAACAGTAATATAGAAGGAAACTGTCTTCAAGGGTCCGGAGCAAGTGCGCCTAGCCTCAAAACAAAGGGAGATCATAACGGAACATTGATTGGCGGAGGAGTTCCCGGTATTTCTGCAAATTTGAGTCAAGGAAGCGGTTCCGAGGAATCTATATTATCTTTTACGGATATGAATGGTGACGGATTTCCGGACATTATTAGCAAAAATCAAATCCAGTTTACCAACGTGCGGGGAGGCTTTGATGGAGAAAAGCTAACCGGAAAATATACTTCATACTCAGAAAGTGAAAATAATGCTTTGGGTATAGGTGGAGATATTATCAAGGCTGCAAGTATTTTTTCAAGAGGTGTAAAGAAAGATGCCAATCAAGGGGTTGTTGCAAATGATAATTCAAAAAATAATCCTCCTGCGCTGGATGTATCTGCCGATAAATCATGGAATAAAGATGAAACCAAATATTCACTGATAGATGTAAATGGAGATGGATTACCTGATAAAGTGATTGATAACGGAAAGAAAGTCTGCTTAAATCTCGGTTATAGTTTTACCGATGAAATTGATTGGGGAATTACCGAAATTCAAAAAGGAAAAGCTTCTACTATTAGTGCCGGAATGGGTTTTGGGTTCAATATAAAACATTCTAGTTATGCCGGAGGATTTGGATTGACCACCACAAGTGGAGGAGCCAGCCATATGCTGATGGATATTAACTCGGACGGATTAGTGGATATAGTTGAAGAAGACAATGAAACCATTAAAGTTTCATTTAATACAGGGAATGGGTTCACAACACCGGTTGTATGGAAGGGGATGGATAAGATTAATAAATCATCGTCTACATCCGAATCTTTGAATGCCGCTTATACAATCAGTATACCTATACCGATAATCTCTATAGCAATTAAAATCAATCCGGGAGTAAATATTGGTCGGTCAATGAACCGTACAGTCTATTCTGTACAAGATGTTGATGGTGATGGTTATCCTGATATTGTATCCTCTGACGAAGATGGCAAGATGACGGTATATCGTTCAACTTTTGGTCGTACAAACAAGCTCAAATCTGTACAGAATCCTCTGGGAGGCAGTTTCATATTGGATTATACACGTAGCCGGGCTTCTTACGATCATCCGGGAGGAAAATGGGTGATGCACTCTGTAGAAGTAAATGACGGAATCGATGATGATGGTGCAAATATGAAAACTCTGTTTGAGTATACTGATGGCAGACATGAACGTCACGAAAGAGAATTCCTCGGATTTGGCAAAGTAATAACCAAAAATATTGACACAGAGGATACTAACGAAAAAGTATATCGTCGGGCTATTCAAGAATACGATGTTGATAATATTTATACAGCAGGCAATCAGCTACGTTCAGTTGTAGAAGATGCAGCCGGCCATAAATATACCGAAAATGTAAATGAATATTACTCATATACTGTAAAGGCATCTGCCGATAATTATGCATTTACCGCGGATAACAACATCTGTAGTGACCGTGCTATAGCATACACTCCGATGAAGTATACCAAATCGGTGGTGTATGAAGGGCAGGCAGACGGTATGATTGCCAATGAAAGCTTCTACGATTACTACTTGAACGGACATTACGGCGACCTGAAGAACTATATATATAGCGATAAAGGTTCATTGGGCAGCAACGGAGCGGGTGCATTCAATTATCAGACATCAGTAGAGTATGCCCATAATAAAAATAAACACATATTGGGATTGCCTGTCAAAGTGCAGGTTAAAGGTTCTGATGGAGTGCTATATCGCCAAGTGGAAGCTACGTATGATATGAACTATGCAAACCACATGACAAAGGTAACTCAGTTGCTTAACAGTCAGGGGGCTAAAGCTGAGATAGACATTGTGTACAACAGCTTTGGGAATATCACGCAGAAAACAATGCCTGCTAACAGCAAGGGGCAACGTATGTGGTACAAATACCTCTACGATCGCAATTACAATATGTATGTGGAACAGGTAGACGATGCATTCGGATATCGGAGCGAACTTGAAGACTATGACTATCGTTACGGAATCCCGTTGATAAGCCGCGATATGAATGGCTATACATTGGAAACCACGCTCGACCATATGGGACGTGTGAGTACAATCACAGGACCAAACGAACAAGTGTTGGGATTACCTTATACGATCAAGTTTGAGTATCACCCTCAGGTTGTAAAAGATGGAAACAAGATCAAATCTCCTGCGTATGCAGTAACTAAACATTACGATCCGGCCAACCCGACCGACGATCTGGAAACAGTAACATTCGTAGACGGATTCGGACGTGCCGTGCAGGTGAAGAAAGACGGAGTAATCACTACTACCGATACCAACGGACGTAATCCGCAAGACAAAAAAGTAATGATTGTCAGCGGGCGAGCCAAGTTCGATCCATTCGGACGTGTTGCCGCAGCTTACTATCCTGTGGAAGAAGCTGTAGGAAACAAAACGGTATTTAACCCTACATTCGACAATGTAACTCCTACCTTTACTCAATATGATGTAATGGATAGGGCTGTGAAAACAATCTTACCGGACAACAGTGAGTCGTTGATGTCTTATACTAAAGACAATAGCAGTCGCACACTGGTAACTACCGTAACGGATGCTATGGGAGGAAAGCAATCTACCTTTACCAATGGTTCGGGGTTGACAATGAAGACCGAGCAATATTCGGGCCCTGACGGAACAATCACGACTTCGTTTGCTTACGATGCTGTCAATCAGTTGCTAAAAGCTATCGACACCGAAGGGAATGAGACCCTTTCTACTTACGATCTTGCCGGTCGCAGGACAGAAGTTACTCATCCAGCATCGGGTACCAACAAGTTTGTATTTGACAATGCCGGCAACCTGTTGACGAAGGAAACTGCCAACTTGGGTAAGGAAGGAAAAGTAATTAAATACGATTACGATTTCAATCGCCTGATGGCTATTACATATCCTGATCATCCCGAAAACAATGTGAAGTATCACTACGGCAATAAGAATGCGACATACAACCGCGTGGGACGATTGATGCTACAGGAAGATGCTACCGGAGCACAGGAATTCTATTACGGACGATTAGGGGAATTGAACAAGGTAAGGAGAACCGTTATTATTCCTAACCAAGCAATAGCCACTTATGTGACTCAATGGGAATACGATTCTTGGAACCGCTTGACGGAGATGATTTATCCGGACCTCGAAAAAGTAACCTACTCGTATAACACTGGCGGGTTGCTCGAAGGGGTGAAAGGTCATAAATCATATTCATACAACTATGTGAGTAAGATAGGCTACGACAAGTTTGAGCAGCGTACTTATCTTAAGTACTGTAACGGGGCAGAGACGTCGTACAGTTACGATCCTCAGCGCCGCCGACTGGATAACCTGAAAGTGTGGTCGAAACAGCAGATTATCGACAATAAGTACAGTTACGACAAGGTAGATAATGTGTTGAGTGTATCAAACAATGCACCTGTAGGCACAGGCATGGGAGGACAGATGACTCACAACTATTCGTACGATGGATTGTATCGCTTGGCAAGTGCTGCGGGAACTTACACTGCGGCTAACAGCAAGTCGGCACAATACATACTCACAATGGGGTACGATAATATGCACCGTATCACTACCAAGCGGCAGCATATACAGCAGCAGGGTATCCAGTTCGACGGATTGTTGAAAGCAGGATATGAGCTTGAGTATGCTTATAGAGGTGATACACCGTTTCAGCTAAGCAATCTCAAGGACGAGAACTATCGTACCGAAGGCAGTTCCGCAGACGACAAGATAAACAAAGAACATAAGTACGAATACGATGCCAACGGCAACCTCGTGTATGTGAATGTAGATCGTCTGAAAGCAGACAGTACACAGACAACAAAGGCCAACGAACGCAAACTATGGTGGGATGAAGAAAATCGCTTGCGCGCTATCAGCGACAACGGCTTTGTAAGCACCTATACTTATGATGCTGGGGGAGAACGTGTAACCAAACAGTCGGGAGATAACGACGTGATGTATGTCAACTCCGAATTCAGTGGCGGACGTACCGAGACACACAACTTCACGGCTTATGTCAACCCTTATATGGTAGTTACCAAAGGCGGGCAGTATACCAAGCATATCTATATCGGCAGCCAGCGTATCGTCAGCAAGATGGGAGACCTCGACAGCTACGGCGCCGATCCTCGCCGTATACCTTATGCCGGTGCGGAAGTCACAGGAGCGAGTATAGACTATGCAGGCAAATACAAGCAATCGCAACAAGTGATCAAGGGTGCCTACCAAGAGTTCGAGGTGGCTTACAACGGAGCTGATAACGATGATTATGTAAACGGAGGCGGTTTCTGTTGCGACGATAGATCAATGACTAAAGCGGGTGCTACAGTCATGAGCAACGATAATCCTGAACTGTTCCAGTATTATTATCACCCCGATCATTTGGGTAGTACCAGTTATATTACTAACTTAGACGGCGATGTGGTGCAACACATTGAGTATGTGCCGTTCGGTGAGGTATTCCTCGAAGAACGAAACAACAAATGGAATACACCTTATCTTTTCAATGCCAAAGAGTTGGATGAAGAAACCGGACTGTACTATTATGGGGCAAGGTATTATGATCCGAGGGTAAACATCTTCTATGGAGTAGATCCGCTTGTTGAAAAGACAGGAACACCTTATCAGTATTGTTTCCAAAACCCTGTGAAGTTTATTGACCCAGATGGAATGGAGGGTGAACCTGTGCATCATGAATTTTTAATAACTGTCGGCATTCAAATATATGATTTTGCAAAAAATAAAGGAGCATCTATTAATGGAGCTTTGTTAGTTTTAGCACAAGCTAGTATAGAAAGTGGTTATGGAAAATCTGCTTTAGAGCATAAAGATTATAATTTATTCGGAGTTATGGGTAAGCCTTCGAAAAGAAGTACTTCTCATGGTTCTGTTAAAGATTATTCTAATTTAGGGGGTTATGATGGTGCATTGACCGACTACTTTGCTAAAATTGAAAAAACATGGCCTAGCTTTTCAGAAGTAATTTCTAAGGATAGTTTTACTGCGGATGATATTGATAAGGCATTTAATACTGGAAGTTACTATCCCACTGATAAGGAGAGGTTTAATGGGAAATATGCTTATAATGCAGATATGGTTAATGGTAAAAATAACTATGGAGCCAAGTTAATGAAACAATTAGCATATACTAGGACACGATTCAAAAATAGCCTGACATATCAAATAGAAGCAAATAATAAAGAGTTAGACTTTTTAGCAACTGATCCCATGCCATACAGAACAGATTATATAATAACCAGAAGAGAAGAGCTAGAAAAAGAAAATGCTAAATTAAATACTATTATTAATGAAATTAATTAGAGTACATATAATATTACTGTTTCTTCTTTACTTTTTATTATCATGTTTAGGTCAATCTCATAATAAAATTGAAGAAATACAGACTAAGGATATACGTCTTTTAATGGAAGAAAATTCTTTTAAGAGTGATTCTTCGGATAGTTTATTTTTCACAGATGTAAAATATATAAATAAAGCTATTTATGTTTATAAAAAAGAAAATATCATAACAAAGGTTCCTTATAATTACAATGAACAAGTTCTACCTGTTAAAGGGTTAATAATAAGTGATGATACTATAATTCGTAATTATTACATTTATGATAATAACATATTACTAATTCCAGTCAATGAAGTTAATAACAGAATGAATTTAATTATTGTCAATTTAAAAGAAGAAAAATATCTGAAATATAATAATGATAATTATTTAATACCAACAAGCATTAATTGGTTTTATTTTGATGTAAAAACAGGTGTTTTGATCGGATCCAATCAAATTAATCCTGACGGAAAAACTATGATACACTTTTATAATATTACTGATAGAGAAATAAAATTAATTAAAAGTAAATCTGTTTTTTTAGATGAAAAAATATGTCACGATTATGCAAGATTTAAAGAAACAATATTTCCCTAATAAAATTTTTCCTTTTTATTGCAAGTTTCCAATTAGCTAAAGGATGAAAAGAGATTAGTAATCCACCATGATTAAATTGCCCCCGCTCAAATATATTGGCGGGGGCGATTATTTTATATGACTTCGCAAAAGCGTTTTCTGTGTACACAAAAACACATCTTGCATTACGAAAAAAACAGAAAATATATCATTTTCAAAAAAGTTATTAATAATCTCAAATTTGCACAGTAATACACTACTAATAAAAGTGTTAAGCTCTTTTTCTCTGTTTTTATTAATAATCTTTCTTTTCTTCTCTTTTAGAGGTGTTTAGGGGAGGGTATAAAAACATAAAATATACAATAAGCCCCTCCCTGAAATTTCTAAAAATTATATGAGCTCCGCACAGGCAGCAGAAAAGTAAAAGCCCCCGGTTGCCCTGCATGGCAGGGAAAAGAATAGCGTTTTTTTATATACAATCCGTCTAAATTGGTAACTTTATCTCGTCCTTTCAGATTTGTAATCTGAAGGCTTGCAGGGTAAAGGATTTACAATCCGTTATAATAAATAATCTTGCTAATATAACAGTCAGCAGGGTTATTTATCTACATATGAGTTGGTTTTTATGAGAAAGGGTAACAAATAAAAACAATTAAATAAGTGTTACTTTCGTCACCTTTCTAAGACGAAGAAAATCGCTAACTCCCTCTAAACGCTTCTATAATAGTGATTAATTTTCAGAAAATCTACTAGAATCCCTTTGGATTAATGTGCCTTCCAGATTAACAAGCAAAGGCTTTGAATTCGGGTTTTGAATTCGGCGAAACATCAGGTCTATTGCTACATCCGTGATGTAAGTACAAGGTTGTCGAAACGAAGTAAGAGGATATTTGAGGTGATCGGCATACTTCATGTCGTCGTATCCTGCAACGAGAATATCAGATCCTATTTTTATGCCTATGCTGTCTAGCGATGACATCAATACGGCTGCAGTAGAATCGTTAGCACAGATAATACCTGTTTTGCGGGGAACTATTTTTATTGATTTTATCAAATCCAGATCATCAGGGTTTCCGGCGATAGCATTCGTGCTATCAATTGAGAGATTACTGTTTTGCATAGCCGCAGAAACTCCATAGAAACGCATTTTTACCGAGTTTGCAGAATCAGGTCTGACGAAGAAGTAAATCTTTTCACATCCTGCTTTTATTAGATGTTCGGTCATATAATATCCGGCGTGGAAGTTGTCGAGGCAAACTAAGTCGAACCGGCTTCTTAGTGGAAATTCCAATATATCTCTATCTATCAGCACTAATGGGATACCCGCATCCTCTATCTTTCTGCATATCTCCTGATTAAGCTTATCTGCATCTTTGATTCTCTCCAGAGGGGCAAAAAATATTCCATCAACATGTTGTGAGATATATTCTGAAACATATTTTTCTATTAGAGACCTTCTCAGTTCTGCATTACTCGTTGTTGTGCCTTCCCATAAGCAGTCAAATAAACCTCTTTTTGACTGATCAAGGAATCGTTCATTTATAATCGAAAATATTTCGGACTCACCCGCACCTGGTAATAATAAACCAAAGGTTTTTTTTTCTTTTTGGGTTTTATAAATAACAGTTGTGCCCATTCCCGGTCTTTTAACAACAAAACCTTCGTCTTGCAAAGTATTGTAAACCTTCGCTATTGTTGGGCGCGAGACTGAGTATTGTTCTGCCAACATGGATTCACTAGGCAAATAAGATTCGAACGGATAAACGCTATTGATTATCTCGTTTTTTAGTTTGTCATATATTTTCTTATAACTCCACTTTTGACTCATATTACCTTTTTTAGTATGTCGCAAAGCTACTAATTATTTCTTCAAATAGTAAAGAGTGATCTTTAAATGTAAATAATATTTTTACATTTTCAACTCTGCAGATAAATTTTATAAATATTTGGAATGTAAACAAATGACATTTATATGTAAAATTAATATATTAAATATGTTACATTTAATTTCAATATTAAAAAAAATAATTACATTTGTGGGCGATATTGTAATTGCTAATAGTATCATAAGTTTCTGAAAATAGTTTAAAGCCATATTGTTAAGTGCGATTGTCTTTAACCTAATAAATTTATCTGGTTGTGACCTTTACTTAATCCTAAAATTTGATTACATGAAAAAGAGACCAGGTTTATTTTTCAGAATTGGTGTTTTTCTTATTATTCTGATACCAATATTTTTTGTTAATTGTAAAGTTGACAAAAGATCGGCTTTGTCTTATGATCCTAAGCTGCCAATTATCTGCGATGATTTTTTCTCCGAGAGCGGAGGAGTCGATACGCACTTAATTATTAGAGGTTCTAACTTTGGTGTTGATACGTCATTGGTTAAGGTCTCAGTTAATGGCAAAAATGCCGCTATGATAGGGGTTAATGAAACCGTTATTTATGCTGTTATGTCGAGAAGAGCAGATGTGAGATCGGTAACCGTTGCTATAGGTAAAGATGAAGCAAAGCAAACCTACACGTTCCCCAATAACTTCGAATATGAATTTTCGCAAGTTGTATTTACTCTGTGTGGACGTACCAAAAATGACGGTAATAGCGAAGTGGTAAACGGTACGCTCAACGATGCCTTGCTTGTAATACCTCGAACCTTAACTGTCGACATGTAGTTGGGAACCATTTTATGCCAATAACCCCGATATAGAGCTCAACTTTGCTACGTCAAACAATGAGAGCGACCATGAAAGGAATGTTATTCAAATTACTGACACAAATAAAAAAACAAGAGTATTTAAATATTTTCTAGACTATTCATATACAGATAAGAGTAATCCAGAGATAGCTCCTATCAGAAGAAATATAAAAGGGTATTTTTTAAGAGAGATAAAAATTGATTAACACCTTTATTAAAAGATGTCCGGTTTTTATTAATTGGACATCCTTTGCATTATTTGAAAGTATTTATCCTTAAAATTGATAAAATCAAAAAATTAAATAACATACAATGAGACATATCTTATTCATTACTTTTCTGTGTATTTCTAATTTTATGCTAAATGCACAAGTAGCCAAAGACTATAACCCGGCCCTTCAGAGGACAACTCATCTCCAGTATTTCAAACCTGTCGAGTCACACTTATTTTCAGGAGATTGCATGCCTTTTTCCCATAATGGCACGCTCTATCTTTATTGGCTTCTCGATGAAGGAAACCATTCCGGGCTTGGAGGTCTAGGTGGTCATCAATGGGCTTTGAGTACAACAACAGATCTTATCAATTGGAAGCATTATCCGGTAGCACTGGGAATAGACGAAGAATGGGAGAAATCCATCTGTACAGGTTCGGTTATAGCCGATGAGAATAAATTCTATGCTTTTATTCTACCCGTGTTAAAGACGAAAAAGGCGTACATGAGCAATTAAGCTATGCGATGAGTACTGATGATGGTTTAAGCTTCAAAAAACAACAGCCTAATCCTTTTTACTATGCTCCAAAGGAATGTGTTAGCCGCGACTTCAGAGATCCCCGTGCGTTCAAAGATAAAGACGGAGTGTTTCATCTTTTTATATCCGGATATGAAAAAGACCCGAGTATTGGAGGGCAAGGCGGATATTTAGTACATCTCACATCTAAGGATTTAAAAAATTGGGAAGAAGCACAATCTCCCTTAAAAGGACAAAATGGTACACCCGAGTGTCCCGATTATTTCAAATGGAACGATTGGTATTATCTGTTATATAGCTTGCATGGTGATACCTATTATGTAAAATCAAAAAATCCGTTCGGTCCATGGGAATATCCTACTACTCAACCTATGGTAGACAAGTGGGCAAATGTAGCTAAAACAGCAGAACTTAACGGTCGCCGCATCGTGGCGTTCTATACGAATGTTAAGAAAAACAATCTGGACTCTGAAGGACAGATTTGGGGAGGCTGTATCCTTTTACGCGAGTTATTCCAAAAGAAAGATGGAACACTTACGGTAGGGTATTTGCCAGAAGTGGCTCCGCCTATGTCGCCTGTTGCTACTCCTGGTATTAGTATTCCTAATATCTCGGATAACAACGGGACATACAAAAATAATATTTTAGAAATTATCGCCCCTAATGGTATAAGTATGGCTTCTATGAAAGACTTGCCTCGCCAATACCGTATTACAATGACAGTGCAGCCACAGGGAAATTATGATGAGTTGGGTTTATTTATGCGTGCCACCGATAAACACAAAAATGGATATAAATTGACACTAAATCCAAACAAACAGACAATCTCTTTACACGAATCTAGAATCGAAGGCGTAGAAGGTTTAAGAGATAATATTAAACTAAATATTACAGCGATGGATGATATAATAGATGTTTATATCAATAATGAGCGATGCATTATAAATCGCTTGGGAGAACAAAAAGGAGAAAATCTGTTTTTCTTTGTAAAAAATGGGACGGCAAAAATTAAGGATATTAAATTATATAAAATAGATTAGTAGATCATGAATAAGTTATATACAATAACCATTTTCTTTTTATCAATATTTTTCACTTCTAATATATCTGCACAGGATGCTGCAAAAATAAACCTGCAAAGCCACTGGTGGAAGTTTGACTTTACAATTCCGGCTCGAGGAAGAATGGTAGAGGGAGTCAGCAATGGAGAGTTTACAACAAATGATCCTACGCAGGGATTTACTCTTAGATTTACTGTAGACCTTAAGAAGGCAGAAGGACAGCAAAATATACTGGAAATACCCGAAGTACTCTCGGTATATTTGCGTCGTACAAGCCCTGAAGTACGAGACAGACAGAATTATCCTGCTTATAAAATGGCAGACGGCTCAGTTCCGGTACTCGAAGCAAGTCTCAAACTATTCCGTTCAGAACCGGGAGCAGAAGGTAGAAATATGGTAATTGGCTATCCTCTTGCTATGCTAAAAAACAGCTATGGGAAACATGAGGTTGTTTTAAATTTTACCGGAGCTCAATGGACAATGTATATAGATGGAGAATTGGTAGATAATGATTTTCCGATAGGTTACCCTAAGTGGAATTCTAAAACTGCATTGTCTGCCAATCCTCAATACGTTAGTAGCGCAGAAATATTTATGCCAAAACTAGAACCAACACGAGACTTATCTAAGAAGTGTTTAGAAAGGCCTCAGGTTCAATATTGGACTCCGGTTGGGCATAACTCATGGGTAGGGGATGTGGCAACCTTATTTTATCAAGGGCGTTTCCACGTATTTTATTTATACGATAGGCGCCACCATTCAAGCAAATTTGGGGTTGGAGGACATTATTTTGAACACCTGTCTACAACAGATTTCAAAACTTGGACTGAACATGAGGCTGCGACTCCTATCGAAGAACAGTGGGAAACATTCGGTACAGGAACTCCATTTGTGTGGAATAACAAGCTTTGTGTTTCATATGGGCTGCATACATCTAGGATTTATCCGGACGAGAAAACAATGTATCCTGCCTTAAGGGTATACTATGATAATTATGGAAAAACAGGGCAGTTCGATTACAATTCTTTTCCGACTGTTCCTTCAGGAGCGACTTATTCTGTCAGTCAGGATGGTATTTCTAACTTCAAAAAAAGCAAGAAAATAATACACTATAGTGAAAATCCAACGATATATACCGATGTAGACGGAAAGTTAACAATGATAGCTAGCTTCCGATCCAAAGGGTTGTGGCAATCTGATTCATTAGATGGGGGTTGGTATTGCGTTAATGAGAACTTCCCTCCGGGCGGAGATTGCACATTTCATTTTCGTTGGGGTAAATTCGACTATATCATTGGTGGTTTTATTGATCTGTGGTCGAAGCCTATCGGGGGCGCTAATACCGAATACAAAAGTGTAGTACAGCAAGGAGAAGATTTCTATAATGGATTTAACGTACCGGCTATTACGGAAATTACTGATGGGCGTTTTATTATGTCGGGTTGGTTGCCTATACGTGGTTGGGGTGGACCTCTGTTGATTCATGAAATGATACAATACCCTGACGGGCGTATAGGTACAAAATGGATGAAAGAATTAATTCCAGACACGGGTACAACTAAAACAATTATGAAACAGTTAGATGGAACTGAATTTAGAGATGTTGCTTCCCGGTCGTTTATGCTTTCATTTGATGTAGTTCCAACAAATGATAAAAATGGCAAATTTGCTGTTTCTTTCCTACCGGCAGAAGGCACTGATAAAGGCTGTGAATTTCAGTTGCGCTTGGATGATTTAGTTGCCCAATACGGAAATGCCTCATTTGGCGATTATGCTGCTTCCGAAAAAAGTATACGACAAGGCGGACAACCCCAGGAGGCAAGAAATTACGCGATCGAAAAACTTATAGGAGTTGACAAACCCTTCACTGTTCGTATGGTTGTTAAATATACGGATAAATTGGGAGGTGTGCTTATCGATTCTGAAATAGCCGGACAGCGCACTATGGTAACTTATCGTCCTGATTTGTTAGTAAAGAAACTTATGTTTAAATCACAAGGAGTACAGGTGAAAAATGTTAATTTAGCACCTTTGTTATAAAAGTAAAAACTTATAAATTATTGCCAATATTATGCAAAAAGAGAGTTTTGTTCCTAAAATAATTCCAGTTATGCTGGCCTTCTTTACGATGGGATTCGTAGACCTTGTAGGGATAGCTACTAATTATGTAAAAAGCGATTTTGAATTGACCGATACGATGGCTAATTCATTTTCGATAATGGTCTTTATCTGGTTTCTAGTATTTTCGGTACCTACCAGTATATTGATGAACAAAATAGGTCGCAAAAGAACGGTCGTGCTAAGTCAGGTAGTAACATTTATTGGGCTTATTATACCTTATATAGAATATAGTAAGGTTTCAATGATTGTTTGTTTCTCATTTATAGGAATAGGTAATACACTTATGCAAGTGTCTTTAAATCCTTTGGTAACCAATATAGTGAGCAACCAAAAATTACCAAGTTTTCTTACTTTGGGACAATTTGTGAAGGCTATAGCATCGTTTATGGCACCTATAATTGCAGGCCAGGCACTCTTGAGATATGGCGATTGGAAATTACTTTTCCCCATATTTGCGGGTGTGACACTGATCGCCATTGTATATTTGGGCATCACTAATATTAAGGAGCAGGTAATAGAAGGTAAACCTTCGACATTCAAAGAATGTATAAGTCTATTGGGAAATAAAGTGATTCTGTTTTTGTTTTTAGGTATTCTTGTGCATGTCGGAATTGATGTTGGAGTTAATATTACAGCTCCAAAATTACTGATGGAAAGAGAGGGGGTGACCTTGACTGATGCCGGATATGTGACAAGCCTTTACTTCCTGTTTCGTACAATAGGCTGTTTTTCCGGAACTTTTATCCTAGCTTTAGTTCCTGCAAGAAAATTCTTCATTGTTAGCGTGTTAACCATTTTGTTAGGAGTTGTAGGCCTATTTTTTAGTTATACAGCTCTTATGATTTATATCTGTGTTGCTCTTATCGGGTTGGGTAATTCCAACATATTTCCAATTATTTTCTCACGAGCACTGATGTATATGCCTACTCGTAGCAACGAAATATCTGGTTTGATGATAATGGGAATTTCGGGAGGAGCTATTTTCCCCACATTGATGGGCTTTGCTTCAGACAGCCTTAGAGGACAAATAGGTGCTGTAATAGTCTTGACTGTATGTGTTGCGTATCTTCTTCTGTTGGCAACCAAACTAAAAGGCATAGAGAGTAAACAAAACAACTTTTAACCATATAAGAAGAAAATATGCATTTTATTGGAATCGATATAGGAACAAGTTCAATTTGCGGTGTTGTTTATAATCCTGATAATAAGACATTGGAGTCAATTACCAGAGAGAATAATGCTTCTGTAGAGTCATCCCATGTTTGGGAGAAGATACAGGATGCCACCATTATATATCAGGTTGTATCAGATATTATTGGTGAATTCTTTGGTAGATATTCAAATATAAAAGGTATAGGCTTTAGCGGACAAATGCATGGAATGTTGTATGTGAACGAAGAAGGGTACGCTATAAGTCCTCTTTATACATGGCAAGACGAGAGAGCAAGTCAAATATATAAGAATGACAAAACATACGCAGAATATCTATCAGACACTACAGGTTATTCGTTAGCTACCGGATACGGATTGGTAACGCATTTCTATAATATTGAAAATCAAATTGTGCCCCATGGTGCTACAAAGCTCTGTACAATTATGGACTATGTCGTAATGAAGTTGTGCGGAAACACAACTCTGTTGACAGACTATTCTAATGCTGCAAGTTTAGGATTCTTCGATATCGAGAATCTTGATTTTGATGTAGATGCATTAAATAAAGTTGGAATAGACTCTGCTGTTTTACCCGAAACAGCAGAGTCGCCTAAATTAGTGGGTTATTATAACGAAGTGCCTATGTATTCAGCCATTGGCGATAACCAGGCTAGCTTTCTAGGTTCTGTACAAAACATTGATAATTCTATTCATGTTATGGTAGGAACTAGTAGCCAGATTTCAGTATATTCTCCGACTTATGTTAGTGTTAAGCCTCTTGATACACGCCCCTTTCCGGGTGGAGGTTTTTTACTTGTAGGTGCAGCATTGTGTGGAGGTCAATCAATCGACATACTCAAGAAATTATTTGAGAGTATAGTTGAATTTTTTTTCAACGAGAATAATGGTAAAATTGACTATTATCAGAAAATTTCCACTTTGGATTATGAAAAATATTCGAATAATTTACCTATTGTCAATACACTTTTTGCAGGAACCCGTTCCGAGCCCGAAAAAAGAGGTAGTATTATAAATATATCGACTTCTAATCTCACTCCTGAAAATCTCATTATCGGTTTTACTAAAGGCGTATGCAACGAATTATTGGAATTCTATAAACTAATTCCCGAATATATAACAAAAGAAAAAACAATACTGGTTGGCTCCGGTAATGGAATAAAAAAGAATGTACTTCTGAGGAAGATAATGGAAAATAGCTTTCAGCGGGAACTTATTCAATCTTCATACCAAGAAGAGACCGCTTTCGGAGCCTGTAAATGCGCTATTGTAGGGGGTGGTTATATTAAAACGTACAAAGATTTTTGTTGAGAGTAAATTAAAAGGCTGCTTTATAAGAAATAGGGCTAGTAAGAAAAATATAGAATAATTGTGTGTACACTGTATATAACAACAAAAAAGACCTACGGTTTCTCGTAAGTCTTTTTTATCTCGGTGGGCGTTGACGGATTCGAACCGCCGACCCTCTGCTTGTAAGGCAGATGCTCTGAACCAGCTGAGCTAAACGCCCTTTTTGGGGTTGCATTTTCTCTCAAATGCGTGGCAAAGGTATGCAATTTTTTTATTCTACAAAACAATTTCCATACATTTTTTGGAAAATCTATCTAAATTTTGACGCACTATTTTGAAGGTGTTTTTTATTAGCCTATTTTCCAATTGTTTACTAAAAATGCAACAAGCCCCTATATTTTTAATTTTATATGCATTTTTCCCAATAGAGCTGTAATCCCAATAGTCAAAAATGCAAAAACAATACATTTTACTAATCCGATAGGAGAGGTGGTCAATGATTCGGGAAGAGAAAATGACGTTAAAACGAAAATGGCATATAAAAAATAAGGAATCAAGTAGCAGGTAAGCGTGGCTGTTCCTGCCGGTTTTATAATGCTAAACCAAGATGCTTTATTTTGAATGTCGGTCAACCAGTACATCAATACATACAAAAGGATAGAAATTCCTGTGCATAAGAATAGCCACGTAGGTGTAGCCTGTATTTTAGATACAATCCAAAAATTGTGAGCAGCAAACCCTCCTAAAATGAATATGATACCGATGAAAGTTGATAATAACATCTTTTTCTTTATACCAATATTTAAATCAGACTGATTGAAAAGCAAAGATATGAGCATCCCACTCATTGTAAAAGCGTGGAAGCATCCATTACCGGGAATGATCCCATCAAAGATACCCAGCCAATGATTCGATCCCCCAATACATAGTAGTATAAAAGCAAAGAGGGCAACAATGAGGTAGCCTTTATTTTTGTTTAGGAATAGATACAAAATGGCACATAGCAGATATGTCCATCCGATAAGTCCCAGTATACCCCACCAACGAGGCTGAAAAACACCTCCATCTGCATCTCTAAACATAAAAGCTAGTATAGCCAGAATGACGATACCTATAATTTTCAATCCGGAATATAAATTCTGCCTCGTCTTATTCTCTGTCTTGGGGTATACATTCCAGATAAGGAAAAAAGCCAGAAGCATAATCAATGTAAATATAGGTTTGCTGATGCCTATGCTCGCCGCTACGCCCGATTCGAGGTTAACAGTAAATAAACCCATTACCAGAAGAGCGATAGAACGAATAATGATGTGCTTCAGAATCTCGCTGTTCGAATCGCCTTTCTTCTTTCTTATCTCAATGGCCAAGGGGATAGACATCCCTAGAATAAAGAGAAACGAAGGGAAGACAATATCCGAGAAGCCGAGCATATCTTCATTTGCGGCCGCATGTTCGAGCCAATGGGGTACATTGTTCACACTCCATAGGTCGTTCACAAAAATCATAAAAAACATAGTCAAAGCTCTGTATATATCTATCGATGCTATACGCTTGGGTTTTTCGGTGGGCGCAGAAGTCATAAAGTGGTCTGGTTAGATTATTAAGATTATATTTCGCTAAAAGACAAAGATATAAAAAAAGAAAAGCGAAAGTTTATACTCTCGCTTTTCTCATATAAATAATTATCGTATTTGCTTATTTCGCACTTGTTTGTATAACATCTACAGTTGTGCCCCAAGTTTCGGAAGGTTTATCTCCCATTGTAAACTCGAGTGTACCGCCATTGATAATATCATTGAAGTTGATATAATATTTGTCGTAAGGCTGTCCGTTAAGCGTTACGCTCTGGATATACTTGTTTGCAGCACTGTTGTTTTTTGCTACAATGTTCAATACCTTGCCATCTTTAACCTTCACGGTTGCTTTATCTACAATCGGACTACCGAAGATATATTTTCCTCCGGCAGGTTCAACCTGGTAAAATCCAAGAGCTGACAATACATACCATGCCGACATTTGTCCTACGTCTTCATTTCCTGAAAGACCGGCAGGTTGATCATGATACATTACAGACATCACTTCACGTGCTTTTTCAGCAGTTTTCCAAGGTTGACCTACGTATGGATACATATAGATTACATGGTGGCTAGGTTCGTTTCCGTGAGCGTATTGACCGATCAATCCACTGATGTCAGGAGAAGCATCTTTTCCTAATGATCCTTCTACGATGAATAAAGAATCCAGTTTCTGTACAAATTTTTCCTTGCTTCCAAACAGGTCTACAAGTCCTTGTACATCATGAGGAACTAACCATGTATATTGCCAAGCATTTCCTTCTGTATAGTCGTTTTCGCGATGAACAGATTCGAACGGATTGAATGGTGTTCTGAATTTACCATCCGAAGAAAGACCTCTCATAAATCCTGTTGATTTGTCGAAATAGTGAGTATATGCTTTACTGCGTTTCAAGAAATATTCATAATCCTCAGTTTTTCCCATTTTTTGAGCTACCTGCGCAATTGTCCAGTCTGCAATAGCATATTCCATTGTTTTAGCTACACTTTCGTTTTCTTTATCGTAAGGGATATAGCCATACTCTTTCAGATACTTTAAGCCTCTTTCGTCTAGCATAGCCGACTTTTTCATTGCTTCGTATGCAAGGTCTTTGTCAAATCCGTCATAACCTTTCAAAATAGCATCTGCTACAACAGATATTCCCGGGTTACCTACCATACAGTCTGTTTCGCAACCCATCAGGTGCCATACCGGAAGCTTGCCTTGTTGCTGATATATGGTAAGCATTGTGTTTACGATATCGCTCATTTTTTCAGGATGAATAATAGTCATCAACGGATGAGCGGCTCTGTAAGTATCCCACAAAGAGAATGTAGTATAATTTTTGAATGTTCCCTTCTGGTGCATTTGCCCGTCAGAGCCTCTGTAATCGTTATTCACATCGCAAAACTCGGATGGTGCAATCATCGTGTGATAAAGAGCTGTATAGAATACACGTTTTGCTGCTGCATCGTTTGTTTCTATCTGTATTTTGCTCAACTCTTCGTTCCATGCTTTGTCTGCATTAGCAATTGTTTGCTCAAAGTTCCATCCCGGTAGTTCGGCTTGCATGTTTAATTTTGCATTTTCGATGCTTACTGGAGAAATAGCTACTTTAACATATACATTTTCTTTATCCTTTGTGTCGAACAATACCTGTCCGTATGCTTTTCTTGCATTGATGCTATTACCTGTTTTTACCTCTGTAGAATCTGATACTACAAATTGCTTCATTGGTTTAGAAAATACTGCTGTGAAGAATATGCGTTGATCTACAGCCCATCCTTTCGAATAGCGGTATCCCGATATAACAGAGTCATTTTCTTGAACAAGATATCCTTCCATAGGGCTGTCCCAGCCGATACCATGTTGCAGGTCGATGATAACCTTTGCCGAGTCTGACTGAGGGAATGTATATTTGTGGAACCCAACTCTTTTAGTTGCGGTTAATTCCACATCTACATTAAATCTGTCGAGATGAACTGCATAGTATCCAGCTTTTACCTTTTCGGTCTCACGTCTGAATAAAGAATATATTCCTGATTTAGGATCTTTAAGATCTCCTCTTTTTAGAATTACGTTACCTGTTGCAGGCATGAACGAAATATCTCCTAAGTCGCCAATACCGGTTCCACTAAGGTGCATATGTCCAAAACCGATAATGGTAGAATCTGAAATATGATACCCCGAGCACCAATCCCATCCTTGCGAATAGTTTGTTGGTCCTAACTGAATCAATCCAAAAGGTACGTTTGCTCCTACAAATACGTGTCCATGGTCGCCGGTTCCGATATATGGATCGACAAACTGTGTTAGATTTGGTGTCGCATCCAATTGTTTCGTCCCCTCACAAGAACTTAAAAATCCACACAAAATAAGCCATAATGTGGTGGCCTTGGTCATTCTGATTAAATTAAATGTCATTGTTCTATTAGATTACTATATTAAATTACTTTAATTATTAACATGTTGTTTGCCTGCAAATGCAGACAGAATTATTAGGCAATTTATTTTGAGATTGTAAAGTTATTTATTTTAATTAAAAAATATTCGAATAATTGATTTATTGCTTTTTTTTAACCAGAACTTAGGGTTATTCTTGCGAATTAACTGTTTGAAATAGATCATTGTCGTATTTTGTTTAAATTATATTCTTGTTTATGTTGGTTCTTATGCCGAGAAACGAAACTCTCTTATCTAATATGCTTTTTCCAAATGTTAAAAAACGTAAGGGCGACAAGCCGAATGTAGATGATTTTTAGAACAAATTAAAATTTTGTGCCAAACGAAAAAACAGATTCTTAATAAATTAATTTTATCTTTGTGCAATTCCAACCCTAATATAGAATCATTGGAAGATAAGATAATTTATTCCGATTGATATATAAATTTCACGGATGAAGTAAGCCAATATGAAGCATCTTTTTACTGTGATTATATTATTTTCTGCTATTGCTGCTTTTTCTCAAACAAAATATGTGTTCAGCGGCAAAATATATAGTGAAGGCGATAGTACTCCGCTCGCCGGGGTTGCCATTGCTGCAAAAGAATATACTCAAGCTTCAGGTTTTAGCGATGCTAGCGGCAGCTTCTCTCTGCAAATGCCTTCGGGCGAGTATAATATTATATTCAAACTGTTGGGATATGATACAAAACACATTAAGATTAGGATAGATGCAGATGTCTCTCAAAATATTACGCTGACTAAAGATGTTTTTTCTCTCCAAGAGATAGAAGTACTAGCTGTAAAATCTGATGAGAATGTGAAGCGTGTGCAGTCGGGAGTAGAAAAGCTGGAAATAGAATCGATGAATAAAATCCCTGTGTTGTTTGGCGAAAGGGACATTTTGAAGACAATTCAATTGCTTCCCGGAGTACAAACTGCGGGAGAAGGCAATATTGGATTTTATGTGCGGGGAGGGAGTAGTGATCAAAATCTGATACTGCTCGATAATGCAACAGTGTATAATCCTTCTCATCTTTTTGGCTTTTTCTCAACATTCAATTCCGATGCTGTAGATAATATGACTATCTATAAGGGGTCTATGCCTGCCCAATATGGAGGAAGGTTGTCTTCGACACTCGATGTGAGCATGCGCGATGGTGATTTGAAAAACTATCACATGAACGGGGGGATTGGACTGATCTCATCACGACTTACAATTGAGGGACCCATACAGAAAGAAAAATCATCTTTTATTGTTTCTGCCAGACGTACCTATGCCGATGCCTTAGCTCGTGCCATGGGGGTAGAGCAGGTGAAAGGGTCGACGTTATATTTTTATGATCTGAATGCAAAACTTACTTATGCTTTGTCGAATAAAGACAAGCTCACGTTGACAGCCTATCATGGAAAAGATAAGTTAGGACTTGATCAAATAGCTACAATGGATTGGGGTAATACAATTGCCGCTCTGAAATGGAATCATATTTTTGACTCGAAAAAGGTTTCCTCAACCGCACTTTCGTATACCGACTACAAGTATAATGTAAGTGTAGACCTCACTACGGGGCTTAATGTTATGTCGCGGATAAGAGATGTTAATTTCAATCAGGATTTTGTATTCTATCCCAACGAAAAGAATTTGATACGCTTGGGATTCAACTCTATATATCATCAGATCGTACCCGGAGAGTTGGTGAGTAGAGACCCTTCTCAGCTAACAGTATCGCCATATGCCCATCGATATTCATGGGAAAATACATTGTATGCCTCTAACGATATGAAGCTTAGCGATAAGTTGGAGTTTAGTTATGGCATTCGGCTGTCTTCTTTCAGTGTGCTGGGCGGAAGCGATTATTATACCTTCAATGAAGAAGACCAGTCCATAAAGGATACAATTTCGACCAAGTCGGGAGAGTTTTTTAAAACATACTGGAATATAGAACCTCGCCTTTCGATGGCATATCAGCTAAATGAGTCGTCGTCTATTAAGGCTGCTTATGCACGTACAATGCAGCACTTGCATCTTCTCACTACATCGAACTTATCTAGTCCTATCGACCGTTGGATATCCAATACCAATTACATAAAACCCGAGGTGGCTAATCAAGTATCGTTGGGGTATTTTCGCAACTTTCAGAATAATATTTTTGAGTTTAGTGCTGAGGTATATTACAAAGACCTGAAAAATCAGATAGATTATAAAGATGGGGCAGATGTAAGGGCTAAGGAAGTTATAGAAACAGAGCTTTTGTTTGGCAAAGGAAGAGCTTACGGATTGGAGCTTTTTCTGAAAAAGAAATACGGTCGTTTCAATGGTTGGGTAGGCTATACGCTGTCTCGTAGCGAACGTAAAATAGACAAAATAAATGACGGTAAATGGTATGCTGCCAATCAGGATAGGATGCACGATATTTCTGCTGTTGGTATTTATGAACTGAGCAAAAAGTGGACATTGTCGGCTACGTGGGTTTTTGCTACGGGTAGCCCCATGACATTTCCTTCGGGTAAATATGTTGTCGACGGGCATGCTATATATTATTACGAAGGCAGAAACCAGTACAGGGCTCCTTCTTATCATCGTCTCGATTTGGGGGCTATGTGTGTATTAAAGAAAACAAAGAAATATACATCGGAGCTTTCGTTTGGATTGTATAATGCTTACGCTCGTAAAAATCCTTATATGTTTGGCTTTAGGCAAAATAAGGATGACAGGTCTGAATCCGAATCGTATATGATTTATTTGTTTAGTGTTGTACCTTCAATTTCGTGGAACTTTAAGTTCTGAAAATTATGGTTATTATAAATAGATGCTTTTATATTATTTTGCTTCTCTCTCTGCTTACCTCATGCGAAGAGATTGTTAAGGTAGATCTTGCTCAGGCTCCACCCAGAGATGTGATTGACGCCTCTATAAAAGACGGATCGCCGTGTTTTGTGCTGCTCACGCAATCGAAAGGTTTTTACGACAAAGAACCTTATACGCGTTTGTCGGGTGCTATGGTGGAATTGACAGACGATAAAAACAATAAAGATATACTCATAGAAAGCCAACAGGAAGCCGGTTTCTACGTTTCTTCAATTGTAGGCAAGGTAGGACGTACATACAAATTGAAGGTTACCGTAGGAGACAATATTTATACATCAGAGGCTAAAATCCCTGATATAGTACCCATCGATAGTGTTTACATTTACAAGGTTACGGTAGCTGATGAGAATATTTATTCGCCGTGTGTGGTTTTTCATGATCCTGTCGATGTAGAGAATTACTATTATACAACACTCTATGTAAATGAGAAGTTGATGAAGTCTTTATATTTGGATAGCGACGAATACCGTAACGGACTCAAAGTAGAGAATATTTTACTTTTTGATAAGGAGGATAATAACGATAAGGCACTCAAGGCAGGAGATAAGTTGAAAATAGAGATGCAAACTTTAGACAAGGGAATGTATACTTTCTACAGATCGCTAAGCAGTGTTGCTGCCGGAGGGGGTACAAATCCCCTGACAAACATTGCTGGAGGTGCATTAGGTTGCTTTAAAGCTTACAATTCAGTTTTTGTTAATTATACAGTCACCGAAGAGGATATGAATAAATAATAATTCCGTATCTTTGTTCTCATAGTCTATAAATATTGGTAACTATATGTTTAAATTTCTTGGATTCTTATTACTTATTGGACTTTTCGGCTTCCTTATTCTAGGAATATTTTTGGGCAGGGTTATTCGGTTCTTTGGTCCGTCTTCAGATAGGGCTAAGGGTAATCGTCGCCAGGCTAATAATAATTCTCGGTCGGCTAGTGAGGATACCACTCAAAAGAAATTCTCGAAAAATGAGGGCGAATATGTAAATTACGAAGAAATAAAAGAAGAATAACCAATTGGTTATTCTTCAAAGTTTATTTTCTCATCTATAATATATTCCGGTCTGCTTTTTACTTCATCAAAGAGTACGCCGATGTACTGCCCCAGCACTCCGATTGTTATTAGCTGCACACCTCCAAAGAATATAATTATAATTATCGTAGAAGTCCATCCTGTAATCACATTCGTGAAGCCAAAAAAGTGACCTAGCCACACCCACAATCCATAAATAATACCGATAAAGAAGGCGATGGAGCCCAAACTAATGGATAACATCAAAGGTTTTTTGGAAAAATAGAGGAGTGCTTTTTTTGCGAAGGATAGCATTCTTTTTAGTGGATATTTTGTTTCCCCGGCAAAGCGTGCATCCCTGTTGTAATAGAATGGAACTTGCTTGAAGCCTATCCAACTGATAAGTCCACGTATGTATTTCCCTTTCTCCTTTAGTTTGTTGAAGGCGTCTATCGCTTTTTTGTCTACGAGTCGGAAGTCGCCCGTGTCTTCCGGAAATTCAACTTCGGATAGCTTGTTCATAGCTCTGTAAAAGAATTTGGCTGTCGCTTTCTTAAAAGCGGTTTCACCCTCTCTTGTTCTTCTTACACAGTAAACTACACTGGCTTCTTGCTTGCGTTGCGTTTCAATAAGATCCGGAATCAATTCGGGCGGGTCTTGCAAGTCGGCATCGATAATCACTGCCAGATCGGTTTTGCAGAGATTCATCCCCGCTGTTACGGCAGGCTGATGCCCAAAGTTGCGAGAGAAGTGAATAACTCTCGCTTTATCATCTTGCGATGCTATATGATCGAGTATATATCTCGTATTATCTTTGCTACCGTCATTTATAAAAATTATATATCCCACTACATCGTCGAGTGAGTTTAGAACATCTTTTGTTCTCCTGTAAAACTCCTGTATAACTGCCTCTTCGTTATAACAGGGGACAATAACGGATAGTGTTTGCATCTTTTATCTAATCTATTAATAAATATATTGAATCTGGGGTATATGTATTATCCGGAGAATAGATAACCCAATCGGTGAGAAGATCCAGTGGGTATGTTTTTATATCGCCCTCGTTGAGCCCTGCAATCCAATAAGGCTGATTCAGTAGCTTCCCTTCTATCTGATTGCCTGCTATGGAAATGACTTCGTACCATAGATGCTCTTTATCCGTTTCCGACTCCGGGTTATCTACAGTGAGCCCCAGCTTAACAAGGAATGTCCAAACCGCGTCATCCTCTTCTTTTTTCGAGTTAAACAAACTCTTTAAGAATGATTTCTTCTCAGGCTGCTTATGTTCTTTGCCGAACACGTTGGCAAATGCTCCGAAACGCTCTTTAGCCAAAGCACTCATTCTGTTTGTTTCTTCTGTAGTTATATAGTAAATTGGATTCTCGGCAAGAGTAGAGGTATATATTTCGGGCGAAATCATATTGCCATCTTCTACTGCAAACAGTATGCCCGAAGGTTCGGCATGCACATTGTCCACCTCGTCGCGGTCGCCCGCACCTCCAAGTATATTTTGAGGTAGGTCTTTCAGAGCCTCTTCCCATCGTAGCCAGCAGAGGTTTATGCCCATGCCGTCGTAGCCGATGGTAAATCTTTCTTTTTCTTTTGCCGGGTCGGTCAGGAATTTCTTTACTGTCATATTTATCAGCGTATTCATTTGCTCAGCCCCTTGACTGAAGTTGAGCATTTCCAACTCTACCGATCCGCAACGATGCAGACCATGCGTATGGAACCAATAACGTCTGTTTCCGTTTTCGCCGTCTTCGTCATACACGCAGTGCAGCGTGTATAGATAGTCGGGCGAAGGAGGAATGGATGATTTTGCTGTCATGCTTAGCCATTTGGGCGATAATAATCTGTACGACATGAAGTCAAGAACCAGACTGGCATCAGGAACAATGGCGTTCATTATTTTTAATTGCAGATGAAACGAATCCAGTGGGTTTAGTTCGAAGTACAGAGAAGTCTCCAAGAAGTATTCCTGTTCCATTGCTGCCTGTAGCGATTGCTCGTCTATAGCATTGGCAAAACCGTAATCGTTTAGATTTATATTTTTTGTGTCGCTAATATATAGATCGACATTAAAAAGAGCTTCTTTGTATTCTATTTCGGCATGAAAACTCATTATGGAGTATTCAATATCTACTTCTACCTTGTTGAAAGATTTTAAATTGAAATCTGAGTTTTGTGCTAAGGATTTTTCTATCTGTGCAGCATTGAATTTGAAGTCTTTGCTCCTCGGGTATATGCCCATTGCCGAGGCTAACCCCGTTTCGCCTTCTGCCAGCAGATTATATTTTTCACTATTATCCATGTTAGTAAGTTCTGTTGAGTATTCTTTTCGTATTTTATTTATATAATATACAAATTTAATCAAAAAAAGAGTAGGTATATACTATTCAAAAAGAATATGTGATATCTAAAAAAGAAAAGTCTGAAGAGAATTATCTTCAGACTATTATCTTGTTATTTTATAGAAATTCTAGAATTTCTTAAATCCCATTATCTCACGTACTTCCTTAACTGTTTTGCTTGCGCTTTCGCGTGCTTTTTCTGCCCCTTGGGTTACTACTCTGTGCAGGTAAGCATCATCGTTTTGAATATCTTGAATCCGTTCGCGTATAGGCGTTGTAACCTTGATGATATCTTCGGCTAATTGCTTCTTAAGGTCGCCGTAACGAATTTCGCATGTATTCCATTTGTCTTCGAAATGTTGCACTACTTCGTCGGTAGAAACCACTTTTAGTATAGTGAACAGGTTTTCTATATAATCCGGTTTTACAGAGTTCGGTTCTTTTGGTCCTTCGTCGGTAAGTGCACGTTTTACTTTTTTCTCGATGCTTTTAGCGTCTTCGTCCAGATAGATGCAGTTTCCTTCCGATTTCCCCATCTTGCCGCTACCGTCCAGTCCCGGTATTTTTATCAGCTCTTCTCCAAAGTTGTAAGCTACAGGCTCTTTGAAGTATTCTACACCATACATATTATTGAAGCGACGGGCAAATTTGCGTGTCATTTCCAAGTGCTGTTCCTGATCTTTTCCTACAGGTACTTTGTCTGCATTGTGCATCAATATATCGGCAGCCATCAGGGTAGGGTATGTTAATAGCCCTGCGTTTACATTATCGGGATGTTTGCGGGCTTTTTCTTTAAACGAAACGGTCTTCGAAAGTTCGCCCATATAGGCGTGCATGTTCAGTAGCAAATATAGTTCGCATACTTCGGTCACATCGCTTTGTACGTATATCGTTGATACTTCGGGGTCGATACCCGCGGCAAGGTATTCTGTCAATACGTTCTTTACGTTTCCGTGCAATATTTTCGGATCGGGATGAGTTGTCAGCGAATGATAGTCGGCTATGAAGAAGAAGCATTTGTTTTCATGTTGCATTCTTGTAAAATTCCTCAAAGCACCGAAGTAGTTTCCTAGATGCAGTTTTCCGGTAGAACGGATACCGCTTAGCACTGTTTCCATGTTTTTTAATATTTTTTTAAGGCACAAATATAGTCAAAATCTGTAAATGGGTTGGTATATATTCACAACTTGTGTTATACAAATGGGTGAAATATTACATGATGAAATTTTCGTTCTTCGTACCTCGGAATGACAAAAGAACCTTGAATGTTAAATGTTATAAGAAAGATCTCGCAAAAATTACTTCCGTAAAAAATATAAACAGGCAGTAATGTGTATTTGATTTAAAACCTAATTTCTTTATCTTTGAACAATGTCATGTCATTAATCAAAAGATATATGTTGGAGCGCAAAAGAATATTCGTGTTGGGGGGCATCCTGTCTCTGTTTTTATCCGTGTCTGTAAGTGCACAAAAAGTAGTGAAACTATGGGAAGGAAATCCGCCAACAATTAACGGCATCACCGAGCCTGAGAAGTATGACAAAGGTAGCGGTTGGGTGACCAATGTTACTGTTCCCGAGCTTCATCTCTACTTGCCCGATGGTGCAAACAACACTGGTGCGGCAGTCGTTATCTGTCCCGGAGGAGGATATGCAGGGCTGGCTTTCGACCACGAAGGGGTGCAATTTGCTCAATGGCTCAACAAACAAGGTATTGCCGGCATCATACTCAAATATCGTATGCCAAACAAACATAAAGAAATCCCTTTGGATGATGCATGGCAAGCGATGCGCTACGTAAGGTCGCATGCTGCTGAATTGGGAATCGAATCGGATAAAATTGGTATTGCCGGTTTCTCGGCCGGAGGACATCTTGCGGCAACGGCTTCTACCCATTTTGCCACATCGGGAGTAAGCACACGCCCCGACTTTTCCATTCTTTTTTATCCCGTTATTACCATGCAGGTAGCCACACATGGCGGATCTAAATATAATCTGTTGGGAGAGAATGCTTCACAAGCGGATAATTATACTTTTTCGAATGAGAAGCAAGTGAATGTAAATACGCCTCCTGCAATATTGTTGCTTAGCGACGATGACGATAGTGTGCAACCCGCAAATAGCATCGGCTATTACGATGCTCTGAAAATGAATAATATTGCGGCTACAATGTACATATTCCCCGAAGGAGGACATGGATGGGGAATGAGAGAGAATTTCAAATATCATACACAGATGCTCACCTTGCTGCAAATGTGGCTGAAAGATATACAAGCAAAATAAATAATAATATCACTTAAATAAATATCAATATGCAAAAGATAAAAGTGACGAATCCCGTTGTGGAGATGGATGGGGACGAAATGACCCGCATTATATGGAAATACATAAAAGATAAGTTGATACTCCCGTATGTAGATGTAGATCTCAAATATTTTGACCTGAGCATACAAAATCGTGATGCTACAAACGATCAGGTGACGATAGACAGTGCTGAGGCAACTAAGAAATATAATGTAGCTATCAAGTGTGCTACAATCACTCCGGACGAGGCTCGTGTAGAGGAGTTCGGATTGAAAAAAATGTGGAAGTCTCCGAACGGAACAATCCGTAATATCTTGGGCGGAACAGTATTCCGCGAACCTATTATTATGAGCAATATCCCTCGATTGGTGAACACATGGGATAAGCCCATCATTATAGGGCGTCATGCGCATGCCGATCAGTATAAAGCTACCGACTTTGTTACAAAAGGAAAAGGTAAGCTCACCATTACTTACACGCCCGAAGGGGGAGAACCTCAAACCCATACCGTGTACGATTATAATGGGGATGGCGTAGCCTTGGCAATGTACAACACCGATGAGTCTATCTATGGATTTGCTCATTCGTGTTTCAAACTGGCGTTACAAAAGAAATACCCATTGTACCTTTCTACAAAGAATACTATATTGAAAGCTTACGACGGACGCTTCAAAGATATTTTTCAGGAAGTATACGAAAAAGACTATAAGGAAGCATACCAAAAAGCAGGTATCACCTACGAGCATCGCCTGATAGACGATATGGTTGCTGCTGCCTTGAAGTGGAATGGTGGTTTTGTTTGGGCATGTAAGAATTACGACGGAGATGTTCAGTCCGATACCGTAGCGCAGGGCTTTGGGTCGTTAGGCTTAATGACTTCCGTATTGCTTACTCCTGACGGCAAGACAATGGAGGCTGAGGCTGCTCACGGAACGGTGACACGTCACTATCGCCAACATCAACAAGGGAAAGAAACATCAACAAATCCTATAGCTTCAATCTTTGCATGGACAAGAGGATTGTCTCACAGAGGGAAACTGGATGAAAATTGGGCGCTCGTTGATTTTACCAGAAAGCTGGAAGAGGTCTGTATAGAAACGGTAGAGAAAGGGAAGATGACAAAAGACCTTGCTTTGCTTGTATATGGCGACACCATGCACAGAGGCGATTATCTGAATACAGAAGATTTCTTGGATGCAATAGCTGAAGGCTTGAAAGCAAAGTTGGGGGTGTGAGCCTATTAATAAATAGGAAGTAAATTATCTTAATGTAGATTAAGTGGTATAAATGCGCTCGTCCGGCTCGTCCCTTTGGATTTGTAATCCGAAGGGGAATGATAAGTAAATAATGGGGATTGCAAATCCCCTATGACGAGGGAAAAGTAACAATAAAAACATATAAATAGCTGTCACTTTTGTCACCTTTTTGAATATAATGGATCGTTTAGGATTTTGTAGTGTATGAAGAAATATCTACTTTACCTTTTTTATTTCCTGTTTGTTTCCTCTTCTTTTTCTTTTGAAATAAAACAAAAAGAAGATATCTCTATTTTTATGGATATTGATTATAAAGGAAGTAAGCTTTTGTATGATGAGCCGGGTGGGCGTGTGGTGAAAAAGTTAAAGCATGACTTTGCTAATGAAGATTTTATTGTTTTTAGTATAATAAATAAGAATGATTCAATGTTTCAGGTTGCAGCTTATTATAGTATTAAAGGCTATATTGGTAAGGGATGGATAAAAAAAGATAAACATTTGGGAATTTATTCTCGGGCGTATAGTCAGAACTTAGTATTATATAGTGCGCCTTCAAAGAAAAGTAAGATTGTGTATAATAAAGAAGATAGTTATGAAGTGTATATTGTCACTGACTATCAAGGACAATGGCTAAAGGTAAAAATAACTTTAAGGGGGAAAACCTATGAAGGTTGGATGCCACCTGAGATGCAATGTTCAAATGTTTATTCCACTTGCTGTTAACACTCGTTCCTTTGGATTTGCAATCCTAAGGGCAATGATAATAAAATAATGGGGATTGCAAATCCCCTAAGACGATGATGATCTGGAATATCGAAGAGATCCTTCGTTACACTCAGGATGACAAAAGGAGAAAAAGTAACAATAAAAACATGAGAATACCTGTCACTTTTGTCACCTTTTAATAAAGGAAGGAAAATAGACCGGTAGTTTTACAAGTTCATTTTTATGATGATTATAACAAAATAAAGGTGACAGAAGTAATAAAAAATAACTATATTTGCTCTATTAATATTATTTGAAAATAAAACTTTAAACATACTGAAAATATGAGATTTGTTGTTTCCAGTACAGCATTATTAAGTCACTTGCAGGCAATAAGCAAGGTGATCAATTCAAAGAATACATTACCTATTTTAGATTGTTTCTTGCTCGAGCTCGAAGGTTCGACCCTCTCTCTTACAGCAGCAGACTCTGAAACACGTTTGGTTACTTCTCTTGAAGTGAACGAGGCTGACGGTAATGGAAAGTTCGCAGTGAATGCAAAGAATCTGTTGGATCCATTGAAGGAATTGCCTGACCAACCGCTTACATTTGAGATCAATAGCGACAATCTGGAAACATTTATTTTCTTTCATAACGGTAAGTATAACTTTATCGGACAAAACGGTGAAGACTATCCTCAACCTAAACAATTGAAAGAAACAGCCGTTAGCCTGACTATCGAGCCTCAGGTTTTATTTTCGGGTATCAACCGCACACTGTTTGCCAGTGCTGACGATGAGCTTCGTCCGGTGATGAATGGCGTTTACTTTGATATCACCACCGAAGATCTTACTTTCGTGGCATCTGACGGACACAAGTTGGTCCGTTGCAAGACATTGTCGGCAAAGGGAGCTGAACGCGCTTCGTTTATTCTACCAAAGAAACCGGCAAACTTACTTCGTGCTATTCTGCCAAAAGAATCTGAAACAGTAGAGATCAAATTTGATGAGAATAATGCCTATATAAAAATGTCGAGCTATACGATGACTTGCCGTTTTATAGAAGGTCGTTATCCGAACTACAATTCGGTAATTCCGCAGAATAACCCGAATAAAGTCGTTCTCGATCGTTTATCATTCCTCAATGCATTGAAACGTGTTTCGGTATTCTCTAATCAAGCAAGCAACCTCATCAGATTGCAACTTTCTGACAAGAATATTATTGTTTCGGCTCAGGATATAGATTTCTCTACAGCAGCCGAAGAAACTATTTCGTGCGATTATACAGGAACACCGATGAGCATAGGTTTCAAATCAAGTTTCCTTATCGATATTCTGAACAATATCCCATCGTCTGATATCTCGCTCGAACTGTCAGACCCTTCACGTGCAGGACTTATTATTCCGGCCGAAAATGAAGAGAACGAAGATTTGTTGATGCTGCTTATGCCAATGATGCTCAACGACTAAAGGAAAGTAATAGATAACTAAAATAGATATATGACAACTTTATCATTCTTCTGTAAAAGAGAGGGATGATAAAGTTTTTTAATAAAAAGCTTATGGAACTAAATCTGAGGAATCCACTCATATTCTTTGACTTGGAAACTACCGGAACAGATACGGTGAAAGACCGTATTGTAGAACTATCCTACCTGAAGGTATATCCGAATGGGAAAGAAGAGATGAAGACCAGGCGTATCAATCCTGAGATGCCAATCCCGGCAGGTGCAACTGCTATACATGGTATATCGGATGAAGATGTGAAAGATTGCCCGACGTTTAAGCAAATTGCTAAATCTTTGGCCGATCAGATGGAAGGCTGTGATTTGGCAGGGTTCAACTCAAGCCGTTTTGATATTCCTCTCCTTGCGGAAGAGTTTCTTCGTGCCGATGTAGATATCGACTTCTCCAAACGTAAAATGATAGATGTACAGATCATCTTCCATAAGAAAGAACAACGTACGCTCGAAGCCGCATATAAGTTCTACTGCGATAAGGATTTGGATAATGCTCACTCTGCTGAGGCAGATACACTTGCTACTTACGAAGTATTGAAGGCACAGTTAGATAAATATCCTGATCTGGAAAATGACATGGAAAAGCTGGCTGCGGAATTCTCTTTTTTCAACAACAATGTAGACCTTGCGGGACGTATTATCAGAGACGAGAATGGCATAGAGGTATTCAACTTTGGCAAACACAAAGGCAAGCCGGTAGCAGAGGTATTAAAGAAAGAGCCTAGCTTCTACGCTTGGATGATGGATGCCGATTTTCCATTAAACACCAAGCAAGTATTGACTAAGATCAAGTTGAGGGAAATACAAAAGTAATCGCTTCACTTAATGATATTAAAAAGGCTGTCTCTTCTAACAGGGACAGCCTTTTTGATCGTTTAAGCATGAGGGTGTATCAATACATATTTTACTCTCATTCTGTCATCCTGACCAGAGGGAAGGATCTCTTTTAAGACAAGAGATGTTTCACTAACGTTCAACATGACAAAGGAAAGTAAAGCTTTAATAGTATGTTTTTACTTTTGACACATCTTCATCGTTTAATAGAAAGGTTATCTATTTAGCTTTTTCTCCAGCATCTTCATATAATATCCTCCAACTACCGAACGAGCCTTGAACCCTACATGAGTCTTGCTGTCGGTATTATACCAGTCACTCATCGGTACACGGCTAATGGTTTCGTTTACGAACTTATGAAGAGGGCTTATAAATTTCTGGAATGTTGCACTATCGTCAGCCAAAGTTGCTGTCCAGATGATCCAGTCCGACTTGGTATAGTTCTTACGACTGTCAAGTGGCAACCCGTATTCATTCTGTTTTGTCAGATAGTATGCTATTTCTTTTTGTGCAACGCTGGCAGGGAATATATCCAGCTTCAGCAGCTTATTCCATATCAGGTTATACTTTTGGCTCCATGTTCCCGGCTGATCGAATGTAAGGCGATAATGATCTCCATCGTCTGCCATTTTTATCCACTCCTGAGCCATCTCTTTGGCTTTGCCTGAGTACCTCTCTGCTATATCCTTTTTGCCTAGCATATCTGCCAGATAGCCGTACGATGCAATCCCCATGATAGCTTTTACCGAGAGGTTTACGTTGTGTGCAAAGTGTCCGGCAAAGTCGTCGGTGCATAGTTGGTTTTCGGGATCGAGTCCTTTCTCTACCAGATAATCAGTCCATGTAGTCAGTACCTCCCAATGCTTTTCGGCATATTTGGCGTTTCCTTCTATGGCAGCAATGGCAGCAGTAAGGGTTAGCATGTTTCCTGCTTCTTCTACAGGCATATCACCTCCGTAAGTCTGTCCGTTAGCCCAAGGGTATGTGCCTACATCGTGTGCAGGGAATGGTTTTACCCACTTGCCGCTTTCGCTGTAATAGAAGATGTGGTTTAGCAAACCTTTGGCAAGTTCGGGGTTGTAAATAAGGAACAACGGAGCAGAAGGGTAGGTTACATCTACAGTTCCTATCGATCCGTTGCTGTTGTTTTCCTTCGATAAGAATAGTAAATCTCCGTTTGGTGCTTCTACCAATTTATGTGCCGATATAGCCTGACGGTATGCAAGTGCGCACAATTCGGCATATTCTTTGCCTCCTGTTTGGCTTGTTTGGGTCATTAGCTCGTAGTCGAATGTCGTACATTTTTCTCTAAGTGTTTTATAGTCTGTATTTGCTTCAGCAAAAGCCTGCTCTATTGTTTTGTCTCCCTTTTTGTTCCAATAAGGACGGAGGTTCTGTTCGAAGTATTGGATAGAGTACAGGTCATCGTATCCTATCATTACTTTCCCCGATGCGGCTTTTGTTTTTCCCAGCGATTGCGCCAATGCTAAATTGCTGTTTTCTTTGGCTGAGATATTGTCTGATAGCTTTCCTGATTGGGCAAACTGATTGCGCATATCAAGTGCATCGCCTACACTGCTGCTCAGGTTCTCATTTTTCTCAGCACTCAGATAGAAGTATCCCCAATCGATGCGGATATCATCTCCTCTTTTGCCCAGCAGGCTTTGTTCTGTACTACCCGTTTTAAGGAATACGAGATTATCTTTTTCGTAGCCTTCACTCTTACTTGCCTGCAAGGGCGAATTTAGAGCCCAGCTAGGAGCTGCCTCGAAGTATATCTGTATATCATGCTCCTTACCATCCAGAGATGTCACATCATAAGATATATAGTTTACAGGACGAGATACCAGATTGAGGTCGTCCATCAATAACGGTGCAAGGAATGAAAGCTTCAATTCCACATTGCCGCAATCGAATGTATAATAAGTCTGAGTTGCCTGTACATCTACCGATTTTTGGCTGGCAGTTGTGGCAAAAGCAGGCTTTATATCTCCTTCTTCATAAATACCAAAGTCTACTAACGCCTCACCACCGCTATTGAAGCAATGTGCAGCAATCAGATTCTTACCCGGTTTCATAGTCTTGGCTGCTTCTTCGGGAATGGGGATAATTATGTTCTTGTTGGCTGTATTACCTGTATTCACGATTTGAATTCCATTGATATATAACTCGAAATCGTCGTCGTGAGAGTACTCCAAATACAGCTTTTTGCCCGACACGTCATCCTTGATATCTATTTCGCGGCGTACCCAAATATGAGGTGTAAGCCACGGAGTTTTCATCGTTGGCTCTATCTTTGTGCCGAAAGCGGCAGGAGCCGATTGCCAACTATTTGCGTTGAAAGCCGATGTTTCCCATCCTTTGGCAGGTTGAGAATTTGTAAATTGTCCTGTCCATGGAGCAACTTCAGAAGTTCCTGCTATTGCTTTTAGAGGAACTCGCTCTATACCCATAAAGCGGTAAGCTTGTCCATCTACGCGAACGACCCCGATAAGAGGAAAGTCTTTGCCTGTCCAGTGTTTTACGTTTTCGTCGTACAGTTTGTCTGTCATCGCCCATGCACTTGTATATGGGTCGATAGAGACCAGAGGATATGCCGGAGCTCTCAAGTCGTTTTTTACAACCTTCTGTTCGGAGGATATACTACCTTGCGGTTTACATCCGATCAGAAAAGGGATACAAATGAATAATGTAAGTAATTTTCTCATTTTCTGGTTTTTTATTATAGTATTGTTCTTAACCTTAATAAACTAATGGAAATTGTGCTATCCTCAGTGTCGTACATCCGTAAGGGATAAGGGTTATATCTTCGGCTTCACCTTCTCCGGCTCCGCTCCATGAGTGCGGAATAGGCCCGGTCATTTCGTTATACAATTGCCAAGTGGGTATCACTTTAGCACTTACTTTTAACTCGATAGGCGCATTGTTCAGGTTCCAAGGATAGTCCGATTTTACTTTTTCACTGTCTATATTGAGTTTGATCTGCTCGTTTACTTTCTTTATATCTAAGCGGTATAGCCCATAGTTCCACTTGCTTGTGGGACGTACTTCCCAATAATAGTCTCCGTATCTCGTCTTTTCTTTCTCGCTGATCTCTTTCCTTTGCCAGTCTTCACCAATCTTGAGAGCATAAACCAGAGGGCCTCTTTCTATAGATACAGAATTCTCGTGCCAGCCTTCTTCTACCTTTATCTCCATCGGCATTTGTAGTTCTACAACGTCTCCTTGCTTCCATTCGCGGCTTATGATTTCTACATGGCCTCCATCTACCGTTTTGTATAGAGTGCCGTTTATCAGAATTGTTGCACCTTTAGTCCAGCTCGGTATTCTTATGTGGAAAGGAAAGCTCACTGATCGTGTTTTCTTATCCAATATATTGATGGTAAACCCTATCTTATTATCCATCGGATAGTATGTGTCTTCCGATATACGAATGCTTGTACCGTTTCCAACTTTAGCTTTTACTTCAGAAGGAGAGAATGTAAGAGCTGCCACACCTCCGTCGGGAGTAACATACCATAGATTTTGCGTAAACTTTGGCCAGCCTTGATGCATGTTGGAGAAACAACACGGATAGCCTGTCAATGTTCCATAAAGGAGGTCTGTGCCTGCGTGGCTGTCGTCTTCATAGAAATTTCGGCGATGGCGGGTAAGCATTACCTGATTTGCCTGTTGCAGGTATTGCTTATGCATAAAGTCATCTGTTATCTGTGTAGGCAGGGCATTAAAGGCTATCTTCTCCAGATGGTCTACCATCGATAAGTCGCCTGTTATCTCTATCATTTTTTCGAGCGAGAACATCATCTCCATAATAGCGCAAAGTTCAACACCCTGTGTGGGATTATTACCATGCAGGGGTTCGTCACCACCGTACATACCTTGTGCTTGTCCGTTAAACTTCTTTATGTCTGCCAGTCCCTTTTTTAGTGCGTCTTTGTATTTCTTTTCTCCGCTTTGCTGATAGTAGATGATTGGTTCTTTGAGCCCTTGAGCAAGATTTACACAGTGGATGCTGCCCTGACATGCCAGATGGTTTGTTTCTAGGAACATGTGAGTAAAGTTATACCCTTGCTTGTGCAGCAGGTTTCCCAAGTCGAGCAGAAATGCATCTCCGGTAATGTTATACAGCCAATATACGGCCTGCATATTGTCGCATGCACGATATTCGGCCCAATATGTCCAATTACCTAGCGGCTGAGTAGGGAGCTGCTGCAACTGGTATCTGAAATACTTAGTCATAAAGTCTGTGACACGTTTATCACCTGTTGCCGAATAGTATTGTTGCAGTATCTTGAGTACTACCATTCGCGGCCACCAATCGGCAGAGTTATCCCGCTGAATACCATCCTCTTGAGGGTAGTCTTTGGCAGGGCCAAAAAAGCCGGACGGCTGTTGGCTGTTCAGTGCCCATTCTATCCACGGTTGTACTTTGTCTTTCAGTTCTTTATCATCCAATATATAAGCCAGAGGCAACAGTCCGTCTATCCAGTACGGGCCTCTTTCCCATTGGTCGCCATCTCTACCGAGCCAACCGTTGCGTTCTCCCATTACAAGGGGATATAATGTATCCATGTGTCCCGAAGCTCCGCTTTTTTGTCGCTTCAGCATTTCCAATAGCCAGCCTTTGGCCTTTACAGAGCCTAAGGGTAATTCGATATACGGCTTAGAGATAAGAGGTGCTCTGTTGTTCGGGTAGTTTGCTGTATTTTGGGCTTTAGCTACAAGTAGAACAGTCATGCAGAATATAATGCTTAATATTATCTTTTTCATGGGCATAATTTTTCTGGAATAATAAGGTACTGTATCACTACAGTACCTTCTAAATAACCAATATCACTACTTATTTACAAAGAGTTACCTAAATAACTCGCCTTATTCTATTACGGCGGCAAATCCTCCGTTTCTAGCCATTTTTATTTGTATCTTATCACCCGATTTTACGTGTGATTCTTTTCTGCGATAGTCCATAGCCTGACGGCCTGCATTGATTCCGTCTTCGAACGAAGTCATCTTGCATGATGTTCCGGCGTTGAGGAAATCAAGGCTTATCTCAAGTTGTCTTTCTGTGTTATTTGTCATACCGCCTATATACCACTTATTGCCTTTGCGCTTTGCCACGACCGCATATTCTCCCGCTTTGGCTTGCAGTGCACGGGTTTCGTCCCATGTAACGGGCACATCGGTGATAAATTTGGTGCAATCCTCATTTCTGTAATACAGGGTAGGGTTGTCTGCCAACATTTGAAGTCCGCTTTCGAAAATAACGAACAGTGCCAACTGGTAAGCTCTGGTTCCTATGCTTGCCGAGTTGGGGCGATGACCGCAGTATCTTTCGGGCTGCATGCTGATCATTGCTCCCGGTGTGTAATCCATAGGTCCTACAGCATTGCGCATGAATGGGAAATAGACACTGTTTTCAGGGGTACAACCTTCCATTTGCTCCATGCCTCTTACTCCTTCGTAAGAAAGGATATTCGGATACTTATACTCGATTCCCGCAGGCTTGAACGAACCATGATAATCAACCAGAATATTGTATTTTGCAGCTTCTTTGGCTATGCGTTCGTAGTAGTTCACCATCCACTGATCGCTTCTATCCATAAAGTCGATCTTAACACCTTTAACACCCCATTCGCTGAATGTTTTGAATATATCGGGGTTGTTTTCTACCACTAACCACGTTAGCCATAGTATGATGCCTACATTCTTTTCTTTTCCGTAGCGGATAAGTTCGTGTACATCTACTTTCGGGTTTGGAGTATAAGGGTCGCGTGTGCTTTTTGCCCAACCTTCGTCCATAATAATATACTCGATACCGTATTTGGATGCAAAATCGATATAATATTTATAGGTGTCGAGATTGAATCCGGCTACGAAATTCACATCCGGACCATAAGGCGATGCTTCGTTCCACCATTCCCAACTAACTTGTCCCGGCTTGATCCACGATACGTCTTGCAATTGACTCTTGGTAGCCAGTCTGTATGTCATTGTATTTTCTATAAGCTGCTTGTCGTCTTTTGTAATGACGAAGTAGCGCCACGGAAAATTTCTTTTGCCTGTTGTTTTAGCTATATAATTGGCTTCCTTTACTATCTTCAAGCTACGGTCGCCATCTTCTCCGAATTCGAGCGGGGCTTTCGGGAATACAGATTGTACTCCGTTTGCTCCATTCCCTTTAAGGAACATGCAAGGATAATCCGACAGGTCTGATTCGGATATCAGTATTTTGTATTTTTTCTTTGTATCTATCAATACCGGTAATACAGACATGCGGTCTGTTGCTTTCCACTCATTGCTCTCAACGTGTGTATACGGTTCTTCATAGGCTGTTTTAAACCCACCGGGTTGTTGTAAATGAAGTAAATAATTTGCAGGAAAATTGATTGCAAAATCTTCTCCTAAAACTTCTACATCTCCCTTTTTATTGGTTACGAAACGATAAGCAATACCATCGTCAAAGGCTCTGAATTCGACTGAATAATCACCTTTGAAAGTAAGCAAGAGCGAATTGTACTCATTTTTTACAGATGAGTATTTTAAAGGAACAACAGGGGTAAGAACCTCGTTTACCTTGTTTGTTTTTTGCCCCGATAGTTTGGGGTTGAGTCCGAGTGTTTCATTTCCGAGGTTTAAACTCAAATGATTATTTTCTAATAATACATCATTGCTATAAGATATTGTGTAATATATCTTATCTGAAATACTAAGGGATACTTTTATCTCTCCATTAGGCGATTGTAATTCAGCTTTTTTCTGAGCGCTTAGGCTGAATGCAATACTTAGAAATAGTAATAACAATAGGTTGTGTTTCATGTTTATTATAGATTAATGTTTAGTTTGTTTTATTTGTCCCAACAAGGGATTCGAACGGGCATTTATCTCCTGCTTATATCTTATTTATTTTCTTTTATTGTATATTGGTGAACGCCTGAACCTACAGTATATTCTTTGTCTGCATATATCGTTGCAGTAGATCCGGCAGGAATGGTTACCGAAAGATCTATTTTATCTCCTTGTCTCTTCCACTCCGATTTTATCAAACCTCTCACAGAATTATATTCGCCCTTAACCCATTCCAAGTCTTTCACAAAATGAGGTCTGATGATTACGTTCTGAAATCCGGGTTGGTCTTTGTCGAGATTGATCCCTGCCAACGTGTTGTACATCCATGCACTGATATCTCCCATAAATACGTGGTTGATAGATGCGTCGTGAAACTCAGGGCTAAGTGTCCATGTTTCGGCAAGGGTGCTGTATCCCTGTGTTTCTACCCAGTAGCCCCACGATGGAGCTTCGGTCTTGGTTGCCATTTTGTAAGCGTCTTCTACATATCCGTATTTGGTAAGCATAGCAGGAACGGTTTTGCTGCCCAACAGCCCAAAGTCGAGGAAGTAATTATTTCCCGAAACGGTTTTGTGCAAATTATCGGCAACGAGCTGTTCTTTTCCTTCGGGAACTATTCCCATATACAGGGCTACCGCCTGAGCTGTTTGAGTACCATTGGCATAAACGCCTGTTTCGGCATTGAAGAACTTGTTGTTTATCAGTTTTTTCAACTGCTCTGCTTTTTGTTGATATGGAGTGGCGTCTTTCCCTAAGAGTTTGGCAAAGCGTGCCATCAATACATAGTCGTGGTAATAGTAGAGCGTTGATGTATAATCGCTCGGTGTTTGAGCTTTGTAAAACACCCAATCACCCAATCCAAAGTTCAGGTATCCTCCGTCTACTTCTTTTGTTTTCAGATAATCCAGATATTTGACCATAGTAGGGTAGAGGTGTTCTATGCTTCGGGTCTCGCCATAGTAGTCGTACAGCGCATTGGGGATGATAAACATCGCAGCATCCCAAACAGGCCCGGGCCAGTCGCCGAATCCCCATCCCGAAGATGGAATGATGCCTGCAATAACGCCGTCTTCACGTTGATTGTCGATGAAGTCGTTCATCCATTTTTCGTACAAGGTGATTCCATCAAAGTTGAGCAATGCCAAGTCGATAGCAACATGTGCATCTGCCGTCCATCCGTTCTTTTCACGCTGAGGACAATCGGTAGGAATACTGTGTAAGTTGCCTTGATAACTTTGATTTGTTGCCGCCCAAATCTTGTTCAACAGATTGTTTGAACTGCTAAAATTACCCACCTGTGGTATATCTGTGTGCAGGAACAATCCTGTCAGGTTATCCACAGTAAGTGTTACAGGGCGATCACTTTCCACTTCTATATACTGGAAGCCATGATAGCTGAACTGAGGTGTAAATTCTTCTTCTTTTCCTGTACCTTTCAGGATGAAAACATCTTCTTGAAATACTTCTCCTTTTTTCTCAGGGCGATAATAAACATTGATATTGCCTTGCTCGAGTCGTCCGTCTGCTTTTAGTAATTCTCCGTGGCGTAGTTTGAATGTCGTGCCGGCTTCTCCTTTTACCGACAAACGGCAAACTCCTGCAATATTTTCTCCCAGATCGAAAAGATATATTTTATCTCCGAATGATTTTACTGATTTTGGCTTGATCTCTTTTACAACACGGATTCCCGGCATTTGCTGAGCAGTTAGTATCGGAGCAGGTTCTTTTGAAGGTTGTACTTTGCTCCACCTAGAGTCGTCAAAGTTGGCAGTGTTCCATCCTGTTTCTTCGAGGCGGGCATCGTACCTGTCGCCACTGTATATATTGTTATATGTGTAAGGTCCTGTGTTGGTTTTCCACGTTTCGTCTGTGGATATGATATCGGTAGAACCGTCATCGTATACAAGCCTTAGTTCGCTCAGTAAACTAGGGCGTTCGCGCCAGCGGGCTCTCTCGAAGTCCCATACGGCTTTGCTCTGGCAATTGTAAAAACCGTTTCCGAGAACTGCCGCAATGGCGTTGTCTCCTTCGGTGATAAGTGGTGTTACATCGTGTGTAACATATAAAATGCGTTTGTCGAAATGTGTGTAACCCGGATCAAGGAAGTTTTCACCCACTCTTTTTCCGTTTATAAACATTTCGTAATATCCTGTACCGCTGACATAGACACGGGCTGAAATTAATTTTTTTGTTATCTTAAATTTTTTTCTGAATAATGGAGCAGGTTCAAACTCTTTGTCGTGCGAATCTGTAATCCATTTTGCCTGCCAATCAGCTTTTGACATTTTAGCCATTTCGAAATAGCTGACAGGTGATGTGTGGGTTTTTCCTTTCTTGTCCCATACTGTTACAGTCCAGTAATAACGGGTATGTGAAGCTAGTTTTGTGCCCCCGTTGTATATGGCACGGGGTGTTGCGCTTTCTATTTTGTTGGAAGTCCATATATCCGCTTTGCCCGAAGCAAGTAGTTCTTCGTTGCTGGCTATATGTATCTGGTAAGCTTCTTGCCTGAAATTTTCGGTATCACTACCGAACATCCATGTGAAACGCGGATGTTCGGCATCGATACCTATAGGAGAATCTAAATACTCGCATTGAGTTTTTACGATTTTAGTGTTTTTTGAAACACTGCCACAAGCACTTGCTATAAAGGCTAAAATAACGGAAACTGCAATCAAGAGCTTTAGATTCTTTTTCATTAAAGGTTTATTTTATTGCATTTAACATATCAATTCTACCTTCGTTTACCTGCTTTAAGATCAATTCGCCAAAAAGTGTGTTTTGCCATGCAAACCATGCGCGGGTAAACTTCTCAGGGTTGTCTTTATTGAACGATTCGTGCATAAATCCTGTTCCGGCATCGGTATCCATAAGCATTTTTATACATGTCTGAATTTCTTTTTCGTCACGGCTAGTGAATGCTTTCATCATGATACTCATAGGCCATATCATATCATATCCGATATGGGGGCCACCAATACCTTCCCCTGCTGTTCCTTTGAAGAAATATGGATTATCTTTACTCCACACATATTTTCGTGTGTTCTGATAGATAGGGTCATTAACATCCATATCTCCTAAATAAGGCATTGCCAATAAACTGGGCACATTGGCATCGTCCATAAAATACTGGTTTCCAAAGCCATCTACTTCGAAGGCATAGATCTGACCGTATTTAGGATGGTTAAAGATAGCATATTTTTTTAAGGCTGTCTCAACTTCTTGTGCCAAATTTTTACATTTTTCTGCTAACTCAGGCTTCTTGTTTACTGTTGCCAATATCTCGGCTGCTTTTCTTAACGAAGTAACAGCAAAAAAGTTAGATGGAACTAAAAACTGGAATGTGGTGGCGTCGTCCGACGGGCGAAAAGCCGATGCAATAAGTCCTACGGGATTGACAGGGTTACCCCATCCGCCGTTGTTCATTGTATCGAGTTGACGCTCTGTTTTGCGTTGGAATTTGTACGGGCCGTTACCATTCTTACGTTGTTGTTCGTGGAATGTTTGTAATACCAGTTCGATCGCTTGCAGCCATTCTTCATCAAAGATGCTTGCATCTCCTGTTGTTTTCCAGTAATGATATGCCAAGCGTATCGGGTAGCAAAGCGAGTCTATTTCCCATTTGCGTTCGTGTAACTCCAGCTTCATATCCGTCATGTCGCTCATCCATTGGTGATCGGGATTAGGATCGTGCGGATCAAGAAAAGCATTAGCGTATGGGTCGATGATGATACATTTAAATTGTCGGCGGATAACTCCTGCAAGCATCGCTTTCAGTTCGGGATCACTGTTTGCCAATTGCACATAAGGCCACACCTGAGCGCCTGAATCGCGAAGCCACATAGCGTGTATATCCCCTGTGTACACCACAGTGTCGTCTTTGCCGTTGGTTTTGCGATAGCGGACAGTGGTGTCCAGCGTGTTTGGAAAACAGTTTTCGAACATCCATGCCAGTTTCGGATTTTTGATCATTTTCTTAATCCGCACTATCTCACTTTCTACAGCCTTCGATTTGAATAATCTTTGATCAACGGGTGGACGGTTGCTTTTAAAGTCGGTAGGAACGCTATAGCTTACCACCGTATTATCCTTTCGGATAGTTATGTCATGAGCCGCCGCTTTTCCTCCCATTAGTAATGTTGCAGCCGCTACGGCGCATAATCCAATGTTTTTCTTTCTTTTCATGTCTTCTTTATGTTGATTTTTCTCATTTGTTGATAGATGCAAGCTTGCCATACATTTCTACCATTGCGGCTTGTGTAAGCAACCACTTCTTTTCATCTTTTTGCTTTCCGCTCCAGTCTGTGTTGAACAGTCCGTTGCCTTCACGCATGTTGTTCCATGCATAGTCCATATTTTTTTGGAAAGCATCTATATATGTTTTGTCATTGTCCAAATGATATAATTCAACAAATCCCCTCAGCATAACAGCAATAAACCATACATCGTTTTTCTTCAACAGTTTGAATTGTTGTCCGTCAGATGTTGTAAAATCTGTAAAGAAATAATTATAGGCAGATTTTGCAATATTTTGGGCATCGGTAAGATAAGCTTTGTCTTTTGTGAGCTTATACAACAGGGCAGCAGATTGTAGCATTTGCCCGCTATTGTATGGGAATTTAGCCTCACCTATTTTTCCGTCCAGTCTTATGTTGTCAAAATACAAGTAGTCGGAAGGGTCTTGCAGGTGTTTTTTTGTCCACTCATACAGGGTTTTCCCTTGTTGAAAATAAGTGCTGTCTTTGGTTGCCTCAAATAGTTTGAGCGCAAACACTGCTCCGGGTGCATTGGAACATGTGTTTTTTGATTCTCTTTTTTGTTCGCACCAATAGATTCCGCCACCCAAATTGTCATCGATACCGCTGGCTACGAATTGCCATATCATTTTGGCCTTTTGCAGATACTTGTCTTCTTTGGTTAGCGTGTAAGTATCTGTAAAGTCGATACCCAGCCATACATTGTCGTCATAAAACCGGTCGGACTGAGGTGCAGTGTTTATATATGACGCATAAGCAGGTGGATTCCTCTTTTGATCGAAATACTCTTCCAGTCCGGGGAGTACCTTCGAATCAAGGATTTCCTGATATTTCTTATCCTTGGTTGTTTCAAACAAGGCGTTTACAGCAGAGAATGTTCCTGAGTAAGGCCATAGGTACGAATATTGGTTTGGAATATTCGCTTGCTCTTGCGATGCCAGATACGTAGCCGTATACTTGTCATCGAAGGGGTAGTTTTCACGTAGCAACCGGGTATCGGGTGCCGAATAATTTTGATACAGAGAGTCCAGCGTTAGCTGGGCTCTCTGTAGATTAGAACTCGTATTGCCTTTGTCTTTTGGGCTACAGCCTATTGTGGCAACACTAATTGCAAATAAAAAAATGTACGTAAGTTTCATTATCTTTTACTTTTTCAAATTCTCGTATGCAGCTTTTGCCTCTATCAGCATACAACCACTGGCTTGTGATGTAAGTTGGGTAAAGCTTACCGGAGAAGAGTCCCACGAAGAACCAAACAGAAGGTTGTCGTCATACTCTCCGCTTTTGTATACACCGGTAGTCCAAAGTACATAGGCATTGTTGTTTAAGAAAGTGACAAATTTATGACGGTATGCCTCATCCAAGTCGTTCACTTTGATAAGCTCGAGGAAGTAGCGCATGAATATTCCTTTAAACAGACCATTGTCTCCCGTTCCTTCGTCTCTCAATACATTGCTGCTTGAGTTTATAAGCGTAGAGATGGTATAATTTGCTGCTCTTTTTGCATCATTCAAATATACGATATCTTTGGTAATATTATACAATTCTACTCCTGCTCCCACGTAAGTTCCTTCATTGTATGTAAGAGCAGAGCCTTTCACTTCTCCCGATTCTACAATGATATTGTCTTTCACTTCGCCTGTCGAAGATACTACCAGCGTTTGCTTTTGCCAGTCGTATATTTTCTTCGCCCATTCGAGGTCTTCTTCGTTCTGAGTTATTTGATACAGACGTGCTCCGATGATAGCTGCGGGAGCATTTGAGCAGGCATTCTTTGTAAAGGCTACCCACGATCCGGTACACCATCTGATACCACCACCTACGTCTTCAGACCATGCATCTTTGATCCAGCCCCACAATTGCTTAGCTGCATCTAAGTATTTTTGATCTTTTGTGATATTATACAGGCGGATCATAGTCAGTGCGTTCCACTCCATATCATCGACATAGGCATTCTCGTAAGTATTTCCGTTTTTTATCTTAACGCCCACAAACCATTTGTCGAAGTAAGCACTGTATTTACTATCGTTTGTGCGCAGATAAGCATCTATCACTACATCCATTGCATGAGCATTGGGCCAATAGTGGAATGTAAGTTCCTTGTCGTCGTTTCCGTAATTGAAATAGTTGCCTGTTTCGTTCCAGAATTTATTTATCAAAGCATTAGATGCACTATCGGCTGCGGCATTCCAATCGTATTCTATCAAAGTTCCGTACGAATACTCATCCTTGGGATCGTTGCAAGATGATAGGGCTAGCAAAACTAATGCTATAAACCCGAAATATATATTTTTCATAAGCTTCATATTCTTTATATCTAAGGAGATTGACCCTACAGGTTTGTTTCGGGTCAATCTTCCCGATTAATATCAGATTTTATTTATCAGAGAGAAACCTCATGAGTATAAGTATCTCCGGCCATTTTTACAGTAAGATTAACGGTTTTTCCATCAAAGTCGCTTGCAAATTTCCATTTGTGATCCCATTGAGATATAGAAGTGTATATAGCTAAGTTGTAATAGCTGGCTGTTCCCGAAGGTGTACCATCTTCATTGGCATTAGCCGGACCCCAATCTTCTTTAGACTCTGTACCTTTCGAATCTTTGAGTGATACTCTGAATTTGTAACGTTGGTCTCTACCCCACGATTCTTGTTTGAATGTAACAGGACCTGCTCCTTTCCAAACACCTTTTCCTTGGTAAGACAGTTTCCATTCAACACTATTTGTTGGGCAGAACCAGAATCCTACTTCTGTAATTTCCACAGGGCTAGAAGCTGAAGCCGATCCGAAATCAATTTTGATGCGATATACACCATTCAATGTATTGGCTGTACCTTCAGTACCTTCTTTTAACTTACCGTCTGCAATATAATATTCAGCAGGACTTCCCGATTTGGAGTCTACAAATTTGTATGTGCCACCTGCAACAAGTCTAACATACACTTCGTACTCACCTTCTCCCAAACGGTGCATTGGCAGAGCATTGCCCAAGTCGCTTCCTGCCTCAGAGCCTTCTCCTGTGATGAAAACCTGTCCCGGATCTTCCAATCCTTCGATTCTTGTAACTGTAATCTTATTGCTTACTTTGCTTATTTTCTGGTTAATACCTCTCGATGAAGCTACAGTCCAAGCCAAAGTTATTGTTTCACCCGGTTCGGCTCCTGCTAATGCTGCTACCTTGTTTAATATTTTGTGAGAGATATCTGCTCCGCTGGAATATCCGTTAAGATCTGATGAAAGTACGAAAAGTGGGCTTGAAAAATCTCCTCCATCTTTATCAAAATACACTTCATACAAAGGTGCACCGCCATCTTGGGCAATAGCTGGTTCCCAAGAGAAGTAAAGAGAACCGCTTGATGTGAGGTTTATTGCTTTTTCGGTAGCCGGCTCATATAGCTTTTTTACTTCGGTAACATCTGCGTTTTTAAATTCCATGTCGTCTGTTCCGCACGCAGACATTAGCATAACAAATGAAAGCAATACGAATATGTTGTAAAATATCTTTTTCATAATAGTATGTTTTTTCTATTTAATTAATCTTTAGGTTATTTATTCGGAGTAACCGGGATTGTTTGGTTTTAGATTCGGGTTCTTAACTATTTCTTCGATAGGCACCGACCATAGGTAGTCTTTACCTTCATTGAATTTTCTTGAATCCAATGTTATATACGAAGAATTGTTGTTTGCGAATTTAGCTCCGTTCACTACTCCATTCAGATATTTTGTTCCTTCTTTCCATCTTACGATGTCGTAGTAGCGCAATCCTTCGAATACAAGTTCTATGCGGCGTTCGCGGTGAATTAATTCACGCATTTCGGCTGTAGATAATGTAGAAGGATAATTCAAGGCACTGGCTGCTGTAAATCCTGCTCTTGTGCGGATTTTCTTAATGGTAGCATCCCATACCGATTGGTTCATTTTGTTTTGTTCGAGCATTGCCTCTGCGTACATTAATAAAACGTCGGCATAACGGAACATGATAATATTGTTCTCTTGTGCATAGTCTTTTAATGTCTTTCTCGATTGGGGATCAAAATACTTGCGTGTATAGTAACCTGTTACCGACTTGTTGGAGCTCACACTTTCCCAAGAATCTTTGGTTCCTGTTCCATAAGCAGTACGTATAGTTGATACGTTTCCGTTCTCATCTACCCATTTGAATCCGTCGTAAACAACACTCGCTGTCAGGCGGGGATCTCTGTTGGTATATGGAGAGCTTGGATTATAAGCAGGGTCTTTACTGATTGTATAACCATTGATTGTCCAATAGTCGTCTACAAGTGCTTGTACCGGTGCACATGAGTTTAAGAAAGCTCCCAAAGTCATTGGTACGCGTGCATACATCTCAGTCCATGTGCGGTTTGTAGTTGCATAGCCATAGTCGAGAATAACCTCGTTGTTGTACTTGTTTTGAGATTGGAACAAGCTTTCATAATCGCCAAACAGTTCGTAAACACCATATTTGCCTTGCTGATTGATAAGCATATCGGTATATTTTTCGACCATTGGCCAATTGTTTTCATACAGATATGCCCGTGCCTGAAATGCAACAGCGGCAGCATTGGTTATACGTCCTTTGTTGGTTATCGCACCTTTTGAAGGCAATATATCAATGATTTCGTCGAGTTCGTCATGCACAAACTGCAAAACAACAGATTTCTGTGTGCGTGATATGGTCTTCGCCTGAGCCAGCGTAATGTCTTCTGTGAAGAAAGGAACGTCACCGTAGAAATAAGCCAAGCGGAAGAATAGAAAGGCTCTGATGAAGCGAATCTCTGCTTTTCTTGTTGCTTTAAGGTTTTCGTCCATACCGGGTACACGGTCTACATTCTCTAAGTATTTATGACATGTTTTGATGCCTTCATAAGCCCATTTCCATTCGCTGGCAAATAGCCCGAGAGAAGGTGTTGCCAAGCCGTTACGGATTTTACGAGGATCGTTGTCATCTCTGGCCTGAATAACATTGTCGCTCAAGGCTTCGTCTGTCCACATTTTTCCGGCGCCATACATTTGGTTGTATGCCATATTGACCAATAGTTCTGAATTTTCAACTGATTGCCAGTATGTTTCATCTGTATGCTTGTCGTAAGGCATTTGGTCGAGGTTGTTACACCCTGTGAATATAAACGCTCCCATTGACAATAAGAACAGATATTTTATTATATGTCTTTTTTTCATTTTTGTATCGTTTCTTTTGTTAGAATTCAATGTCTAATCCAAAACCAAAATACTTGAGGGTAGGATAGTTCCGTGCACTATTGGCATTTCCTCCCATGTTTGAATCAAATTCGGTAGATTCGGGATCGATCCAAGAGTTTTTACTTAATGTAAACAGATTCTGAGCATTTACATATGCACGTACTCTTTGCAACATCAGTTTATTTGTCAGGCTTTTAGGGATGGTGTATCCTAGTTGTATATTTTTCAGTCTTAGATATTTTCCGTCAAATCGGTTGATTTCCGACCCCATACCATAGTTGTTAGAATTGGAAACCGATCCTATTCCTGCCAAACGAGGGTAAGTGGCATCGGTATTTGTTGGAGACCAAAAGTCTAGCTGATGTTTGTAGATAGCATACGAATAATTGGAGTGGAATGGTTCTACCAACTCGCCACGTACCATCATATCACGTTTTCCAACACCTTGAATAAAGAAGTTAAAGTCAAAGCCTTTCCATTCTAGGTTGTAAGTGAATCCGAATGTGTAACGAGGGAATCCATTTCCTAAGACGAAACGGTCTTTTTCGTCGATCACCCCGTCGTTGTTACGGTCTACATATTTTACATCGCCCGGGCGAAGGTCTGAAGATGAAATACCTGCCGGTAAGGCTGATGTTTGGATTTCTTCCATTGTTTTAAAGTAGCTGTCGATTTTATATCCGTAATAAGAACGGAATGGTAGCCCTACTTCTTTCATGATGAAGTATTCGTCAGCTTTCGAAATTTCCCTACCTCCTACAAGTTTTGTGACTTTATTTTGAGAATCTCCTATATTTCCCGAAAAATCATGGGAAAACTCTCCTGTTTTCAGATGATAGTTTAGTGTAATTTCCCAACCGTGATTTTTCATTTCTCCGATGTTTTCGGAGCTAAGAGATGTTCCAAATACAGTAGGTACCTGTGGTGCTAAAAGGATATCTGATGTTGTTTTGTGGAAATAATCGAATGTTCCCGATAAAGCTCCTCTAAGGAATGAGAAGTCTGCTCCGATGTTGAATGTTTTTGATTTTTCCCATTTCAGATTTTCATTACCAAATTTATATCCTGCTCCACCTACAACATCGCTGTCGAATGCATATGTATTTGAGTATAAGCTATAAGTAACAAGGGTTTGATACGGATCTATATTTTGGTTTCCTAAGATACCATACGACCCACGAATTTTAAGATCACCCAGTTTGTCTTTATAGAAGCCCATGAATGATTCGTCGGATATTCTCCATCCCAAAGATAAAGAAGGGAAGAAGCCCCAACGATTTGCTTTCGCAAACTTTGAAGAACCGTCTTCACGGAAACTGAATTCAGCGTAATATCTTTCCAAATAATTGTAGGAAGCACGTCCGAGTATAGAAGTAATACTTTCTTTTCTTCTGCCTTCAAGCGAAGACTTTCCTGATTCAGGAGTTTCGGTCGGAACGCCTAAGATAGGGTCTGTATTAATGAATTTTACTTCATTGCTTTTGAATGTATACGACTCGTTCGTTGCTCCGAACAACAGGGATAGATTGTGAGAATTATTGAATGTCTTTTGATAATCTGCCAAAAGTTGATAGTTCATCAAACGTTTATTCTCGTTGTAATCTTCTGTATTTCTTTTGGCGTTCATCTTCATGTCGGGTGTTGTATTATTCTCGTTGTTATACAAGTTCACCTCTTTTCTTCTAATGAAACGATGATAAGCGTATATATCAGCACCCACAACACCGCGCAACTTCAATCCGTCGATGATTTTTACTTCAAGATTAATGTTTGCATTAATATAGTCGGTATTCCCTTTCTCGTATCCCGATTCTTTTAATCCGGCTAGTGGGTTCTGGTCTGTAAGCAAGCTGTTTACAAGGTATTTGCCATTGTCGGCTTGCATTTTAGTCCAGTAGTACGAAGGTATACGCGATGAGTTGATAATCGCATTTCCATCAACCGATTTCTTTCCGTCGTCGCGGGTATATGATAAGATTGAAGAAAGTTTGAATCGTCCTATCTCTGTCGAAAGATTTGAGCGTAGATTGTAACGTTGTTTTCCGTAGTTAGGCCCAACAAAGTTACTCTTTTGGTCAAAGTACGCTCCGGAGAATAGGTAAGTTGTATTCTCGTTACCACCCGAAACGCTCATATTGTACGACTGTTGCATTGCCGATTGTATGATCTTGTCAAAGTTCCAGTACTCTTCGCTTCGGTGATCGTATAGGTCACGTACTTCTGCTGGTGAATACATTGCGCTTTGCCCTACATTTGTCAATGACAGGTTTTTCAATATCGCATTTTGATATCCTTCTACCGGTCTGTAAAGGATGGTAGGGTCTTGTGTACCGAGCTGCATTCCGAGACGAACGGTAGGGCGTTGATTTTTCTTCCCACTCTTGGTTGTAACCAATATAACTCCGTTTGCAGAACGTGATCCATAAATAGCAGCTGTTCCCGCATCTTTCAGTACCGAAACATTATCGATATCGCCGGGGCTTAGCTTGTTCAAACTGGAGTTGTCGGTTACTAATCCATCGATAACGATCAGAGGAGAATTGTTATTCATGGTAGATAGTCCTCGAATGTTTATATTCAGGTTGTTATCATTGGGGTCCATGCTCCGCTGTTGGATTGTCAAACTAGGAGAAGCTCCCTGCAAGGCTTGAGTAACATTGGCCACAGGGCGTTCTTCTATCGCTTTTGCTTTCACCTGATCAACAGCACCCACTGCGCTTTTGCGGGTAGTGGTACCGTAACCGATTACAATAACTTCATCCAGAACCTTTTGGTCTTCTTTCAGTGTTATCTGAAAGTTGGAGTTGTTTCCTACTGTAATATCTTGTGTCAAAAATCCGACATAGGATATTTGTAATACATCATTTTTGTTACAAGAAATAGAAAAATTACCGTCCAGGTCGGTCATCGTTCCATTTGTTGTACCTTTTATTACTACACTAACACCAACAAGAGGCTCTCCTGTTTCATCTTTCACAGTTCCTTTTACTGTGTTCTTTGCAGAAGAAGATTGTTGATGCTCATTAATATTGCCAGTTTGGGCATTTACGATGCATGGTGTCCCAATAAATAGCAGGGACAAGACTAAACTGACAAAGTTTTTTTTGTACTTTCTCTTAATCATACCATAGTTAGATTTAAATAAAAGATTGTTTTTGATTAATTAGCTTTAGGTCTAAATTTAAAATAGACATTCTGAGCATTTTGATTAAATTAGATTTGGATTAGGTTGATCACTCTTTAGGTTATATTTTTCATTTCTACAGGTTTTAGAGGTTAGTGGTATTAGTCATCTTTTCCGAAAGCAAATATATCCTCTTCTTAAAACCTGCAACAATTGCAGAATATTAATTCTGGAGCCATGTCATAAATCTATACTACATTGTCTCAAATCTATATATATCCTATCTGTTAATGCGGTTTTGTTTCTAGTTTACTATCTGTAAGATATTTATCTTTGTCATAATCTTATATCAGAATTAGGACAAAATACATCCATGAAAAAATTCGTATTAAACCTCTCATTTTTTCTGAGTGGTCTTATATTGTGTCAGAATATAAATGCATATAATCTTCGCCAGATATCCAACCATGATGGATTGTCAAATAGTGCGATACTCTCTATTTGTCAGGATAAAGACGGTTTCTTGTGGTTTGGCTCTTGCGATGGTCTCAATATGTTTAACGGTCTTAGCATTCGAGTATACAAACCAACGGATGAGAAGAACAACTTGTCGGGTAATCTTATCGAAAATGTATTGGAAACAGAGGATGGTATCCTTTGGGTGTATACAAACTATGGGCTCAACAGGTTGGATAAACGCACCAAAAAGATTGATTCTTTCAATCAGTTCAAAGGGCGCTATCTTATACAAAAGGATAAGAACAACCATATCTTTATTATAAAAGAGGATGATTGTGTTTATTATTATAAAAAAGAGACCAAAACCTTTGAGAAGATAATCTTAAGGGGATTGAAATACAATGATATTCTCAATTTTGTGATCACTTCCAACAATATACTTCAGGTGTTTACAAAAGATCAATCTAATCCGGCATACATTATAAAAGAGAGTAGAGAAGGCGATATAAAGCTGGAAAAAGGAAAACTGTTTTCTCACAATGAAGATCTCCTTTATTGTTTCTACGAAAGAGGTATTGCGGATATAGTCTATTTTATAGATAATACCTACACCTTGTATGAATACCATTTCGCCGATAAGAAAAAATACTATGTCAGGAATCTGAAAGAAATAATACAGAAGAATGGCGAGATATCTTCGGTAATAAAACATCACAACGATTATTTTATCGGATTCAAGACCAACGGGCTGTTGAGATTGAAATATGTATCCGATAAGCTGGATAACTACCAGCCAGAAGATATAGGTATCAAATCGGGTATTTTTTGCTTAATAAACGACCGCTATCAGGACTTGGTTTGGATAGGTACCGATGGACAAGGGGTATATATGTATTCGAATGATATGTACTCGATCAGGTCTGCGGTGTTCAATACGTTTACGGCGAATATCGAAAAGCCGGTGAGAGCTTTGTTTTTGGATAAAGAAAAAACACTGTGGATAGGAACAAAGGGGGATGGGATTGTAAAAATAAAGAATTATGATTTCAATCAGGCTCCATCCAAATTCTCACTCGAGTATAGTAATACAGGAAATTCTGCCCTGACCGATAACTCAGTATATGCCTTTGCCAAGAGTAAGAAAAACATACTGTGGATTGGTTGCGAAGAAGGGTTGAGTTACTATTCGTACGCCGACAGATCGATAAAGCGAGTGCCGCTGATAGCCAACGGAGAACCTGTAAAATACATACACTCCATCTGTGAGCTTAACGACTCTACGCTATGGCTGGCAACAGTGGGTACGGGGATTGTAAAAGTGTCAGTCGCAGGCACACAGAATGTTCCGGTATTTACGAAAGCAAGCCGTGTTACGATAAGAGATGGACGGGACTCTCAGAATTATTTTTTTACAATCTATCAAGAAAATGATTCCATCTTATGGTTCGGAAATCGTGGATATGGTGCATATAGCTTAAATACAAACCAGCATAAATTGGATACCCTTGTGCCCGACAAGGGTATAAATCAAACGCTGAATGATATATTCTCCATTATCAAAGATTCGAACAATGCATTTTGGTTTGGTACCAGCTTTGGCTTGGTTAAGCACGTTTCGGGTAGAAGCGACAAGATATTTAATGAAAGAAACGGCTTTCCTAATAATACCATTCATGGTATATTGGCCGATGCGAGGAATAATCTTTGGCTGAGTACCAATAGAGGTATTATCAAGTTTAATATAGAACAAGATAATTTTCAAACATATTCAAATCTCAATGGTTTGCAGATTATAGAGTATAGCGATGGTGCTTATTTTAAGGATGAAGAATCCGATATCTTATTCTTTGGTGGCATCAATGGCTTTGTGGCTATCTCAGAGACGGGTATGCCTCAGCCCGAGTATTTCCCTCGTATTCAGTTTGACAATCTGATGATCTTTGGTCAGGAGAAAAATATATTCGACTTTTTACAATCTAATAGAGAAAATGAGACACTTGAGCTTAATTACAATCAGAACTTTTTCTCTATATCTTTTACTGCACTCGACTACGTAAACGGGAATAACTACACGTATTATTACAAACTGGATGACCTGAGTAAGCAGTGGATCGATAATGGGACGTCTAATAGCATTTCGTTTACAAGCTTGTCGCCCGGAGAATATACATTGTTTATAAAGTATATGAATCGCCTTACCGGAAAGGAAAGCCCCGTTTATTCGATTACAATAAAGATATCACCTCCGTGGTATCTATCCCCTTTGGCGTATGTTTTGTATGCAACAATGATGATATCTGTTATATATTTGCTTATACGAGCAGCTATCATAAAAGACAAGAAGAAAAAATATAAGGCGATGATGAAAATAAAACAACGTCATCAGGAGGAAGTACACGAGTCTAAGCTGCGTTTCTTTACCAATATCGCCCATGAATTTTGTACTCCGCTGACGCTGATATATGGGCCTTGCAATCGTATCTTGTCGCATACGGGTTCCGATAGTTTTGTGAGGAAATACACACAGCTTATACAGCGAAATGCCGAACGCCTGAATGACCTGATTCAAGAACTCATCGAGTTTAGGCGGATCGAAACCGGTAATAAGTCTCCTCAGATAGAACCCCTCTCTATAACAGAGATAGCGCATGATATAAGTGACTCGTTCAACGACTTGGCCGAGTCGAAAAACATACAATTCAGTAAGGACATTGAAGACTCTTTGGTTTGGAATTCAGATCGGGGATTTATATATACAATCTTGTCCAATTTGGTATCCAATGCATTTAAATATACGGCTATCAATGGATTTATACAGGTTGAAGTATATCAGGAGAACGATGAGCTGCTGATGATTATATCCAACACAGGGAAAGGGATTAAAGCCGAAAATATAACAAGGATTTTTGACAGGTATAGTATCCTCGACGACTTTGAGAATCGTGAAGGCAAGAGAGAGTTCTCCCGCAATGGTTTGGGATTGGCCATCTCTTATAGTATGGTAAAGCTGCTGGATGGCACAATTGAGGTAAACAGCATACTCGATGAGCGTACCGACTTTATTGTGAAACTACCGCAAAAGGAAGTTTCCGATGTGCTGATTGATAAGAATCAGGCCTTACCCGAAATTACGATAAGGAAAGATTATGAGCCGATGATGGAGCTTCCGAAATATGCATTTGATAAGTTGAAGCCAACAATTTTTATTATCGACGATGATGTGGAAATCTTGTGGTTTATCAGCGAAATATTTGCCGATGAGTATAATGTAATTCCTATAGATAAGCCATTGCTTGTAGATGAGTTGCTGACGCAGATACATCCCAATATTATCATTTGTGATGTTATGATGCCCGGCAAGGATGGGATCTCTCTCACGAAGGAAATAAAATCGGATAAAAAGACCGCCCACATTCCGATGATATTGGTTTCGGCAAAACATACCATCGAGGAACAAATAGAGGGCTTGTCGTCCGGTGCAGAGATGTACCTTGCCAAGCCTTTCAATGCAGACTATCTGCGCACTTCTGTAAAGCATCTTATTTCGCGCAAGGAAACGCTGAAGGATTATTTCAGTTCACCGTTGAGTGCATTCGACCTATCCGAAGGTAAGATGACTCACAAGGAGAATACAAAGTTTATTCAGGATATCTACAATATCATCGAAAAGAATATAATGAATAGCAAACTCTCGGCTCAGTTTATTGCCGCAGAACTGAATATGAGCCCGCGTCACTTGTATCGCAGGTTGAGTGAAGTAGAAAGCGATAGTCCCGCAGATATGATAAGGGAGAGCCGTTTGTATATAGCTAGAAACTTACTGCTAAATACCAAAATGACAATCGATGAGATAATCTATAAATCGGGATTCTCCAACAGGGCTACCTTCTTCAGGCAGTTTGCTCAAAAGTATGGCTGTACACCTAAGGAATATAGAGATAGGGAAATGTACGATGTGTAGTGTGTGAAGATATAAAGTAAAGTTACAATAAAAAAGCTCTGATACGACTATCAGAGCTTTTTTGTATGATTTATAACTAACCAAGATTAGTTAGTAATGCCTAATTTAGCTTTTACTTTAGGTGAAGCATCTACAGCAGCTGTAGGGCTTGTATAAAGTGCTGCGGCAGCATTAAAGATATAAGTATAGCCATTTTCGTCACCAACATCTTTGATCGCTTTTCTCAATTTTTCTTGCAATGGAGTGATCAATGCTTGTTGTTCTTTTTCGTATTCTTGTTGGCTTGTTTGCAAGAATGTTTGATATCTGTTTTGCAGATCTTCCAACTGTTTTTGTCTGTCAAGTACGATCGATTCGGTAAGCCCGGTTGTATCTGCCTTGAAAGCCTCAACTTTATCGTTGTACTCTTTTTCTAAAGCTGTCAGATTTTTTCTTATCGTTTCGCTTTTTGTTGCAAGTTTAGATTCAACTTCTTTTAGTTCCGGCATTTTAGAGAACACCTCTTCTGCATTTATAAATGCCAATTTATCTTGTGCAAATATTGAAACCGGAGCAACAATCAGCAGCAATAAAAATAGTTTTTTTAACATAGTGTATAAGTCTATTTGATTAGTTATTCTTTATTTAGGTGACAAATATAAATAATTATTTTGAATATCCGAGCTTTGCTAAAACTTCATTACTTATATCTATTCGGGGGGAAGCAAAGATGACGCTCTCGGCCGAAGATCTATCCAGTACAAGCTGATATCCTTTGGCTTCCGATATTTCTTTTATTGCGTTGTAAATGTCGTCCTGTATGGGTTTTATCAGGGCTTCTCTTTTCTTGAAAAGCTCACCTTCGGGCCCAAAATATTTACGATTCAATTCTTGTAGACTCTTTTCTTTTTCTACAATTTCGTTTTCTCTTTTAGTCTTTTGGTCTCCTGATAAAAATACAAGATCAGACTGGTACGACTTGTACATGTTTTTTACTTCCTGCTGCACTTTGTCAACTTCTCCCTGCCATTTTTTAGACATTACGTTTAGTTGTTCCTGAGCAGTTTCGTACGTGCTTATATTTTTTAATATATATTCCATATCTATCAATGCAAACTTCTGAGCATAGCTTCCGGCTGCAATTCCGATAAATAGAGCAAATAGTAAAAATAATCTTTTCATAACTGTCAAATTTAATGTATTATATGTATTAGACACACAGTTAATCTTTTAGTTTAGTAACTCGTTTATAAATAATGTTAAAAGGCTTTTTAGAACTCTTGTCCAATGATAAAGTGGAATTGGCTTCCGCTGTTGTCACGAGATCCATTTATCGGGTCGAATCCGTATGCCCAGTCTATACCCATTAGTCCGATCATCGGTAACATGATGCGTGCACCAAATCCTGCCGAACGTTTAAGGTCGAATGGATTGAAATTTTTCAGATCGCTCCATGCATTACCAGCTTCAACAAAACCCAGTAGATAGATCGTAGACGATGGTTCGAGGATAAGCGGATATCTCAACTCAAGAGCCAGACGAGAATATGCACTGGCCTGTGTGCCCAACGATCCGTTTTCGTATCCACGAAGCCCGATTGTTTCTGTTGCGTATGTGCTCGAATATCCCGACATACCATCACCCCCCATATAGAATGTTTCGAATGGAGATTTCTTATTCTTGTTGAAGTAACCCACAAATCCATATTCGGCACGAGTCATCAATACAGGAGTTTTCACCGCATCTGATAATGATGTATATGTTCTTGCTTTAAACTTCCATTTGTGGTATTCTATCCATGTGAATTTTTCGCTTGGCTCGTAATAACCATCGATTTTCTTCATCGAGGCATAGTCCTTGCCATCCCACAACGAGAATGGAGGTGTTACCTGTAAGCTAAGAGATAGGTCTGTTCCGCGACGTGTGTATATAGGCTGGTCGGTAGATCTTCTGCTCAATGTAAGATTCAAGCTCAGGTTGTTTGCAATACCATCTTTAACGATGAAGTATGCCCAATCTTTCATGCTATACCTTTGGTAAGACAGTTCGGTTTGGAATATAAAATAGTCATCAGGCCATGTTAAACGTTTTCCGTAACCTACCGATAGTCCGATCATTGTTATAGACTTGTTAGGGTCGGATGCAAAGCTGTAATCGCCATAGCCACCGTAGCCTCCATAGCCACCACCATAATAGTTGCTTAGAGCCGAATAACCATAACTGTTGTTTATGTAGCGGCTGTTTATATCTGTTTGACGAGAATAGTAAGCACCTACTGATAAAGAGTTAGGGCGTTTGCCTCCAAACCAAGGATCGAAGAATGAAACGGAATAGGATTGATAATACTTCGCATTTGTTTGAGCGCTAAGTGTCAATGTTTGTCCTTCACCTTGAGGGATAATTCCTTTGTATGTACCCGGGTTGAATAAGTTTTTCAGGGAGAAGTTTGTAAACTTCAAACTCAATTTCCCAATGATACCTGTTTGTCCCCATCCGGCAGAAAACTCTACCTGGTCGTTTGCTTTAGACACCAAAGGTAGGCCTACATCAACTGTTCCTGAATCCTGATCCGGTTCTATTTTTGGATTGTTTAATTGCTCAGGGTCGAAGTGTCCCATTTGGGCAATTTCACGTATCGAACGAATAATGTCATCACGGCTGTATAGAGCTCCCGGTTTTATTCTTAATTCGCGGCGTACGATATCTTCATATACCCTATCGTTACCCGATATTGTTACTTTACGGATTTTAGCTACAGGTCCTTCTGTAATACGTATCTCGAGGTCGATAGAGTCATTTTCTATGTTTACCTCTACAGGGTCCGCATTAGAGAATAAATAACCATGATTTTGATAGAATACATTCATCACAGCACCTTCGTCTACCGAAAGACGCTCTGTTAGTTTCTTCTGATTGTAAACATCACCCGGTTTCATATTCAACTGAGTTTGCAATTGCCATGTCTGATACACGGTATTACCTACCCATTTGATGTCTTTAATGAAGTATTGTTTACCTTCATCCACTTTTATGTTGATGTTTACCTTATCGGGTTTGCCTTCTGCATCAGCTGTATATACTGTATCCCAAAGGATTGTAGCATCACGGTAACCCAATTCGTTATATTTGGCGATCAAGTTGTTCTTATCTTCTTCAAAGCTTTCAGGTACATACTTTGTAGAACGGAGGAAGTTGGCAAGCCAAGACTTAAAATTGCTTTTATGTCTGGTCTTTTTCATTGCTTTCTCCAGCGTTCTGGTTGCTACCTCTTCATTCCCTTCTATGGTGATTCTGTTCACCTTAGTCTTGTTTTTCTTAACCACATCAATGTTGAGAATAACATGATTTTCTTTTGATAAGTCAGGCGTTTCTGTCAGAGATATCTCTGCTTTGTTGAACCCTTTTTCGTCAAAGTATTTTTTTATGATTGTCTTGGCCCTGTCCATCTGGTATGGGGTAATCTGTAAGTTTTTTACCATACCTACCTTAGCGGCGATATCCTGACGTTCCGACTTCTTCATCCCTGTATACACGATGTCAGAAATACGAGGTCTTTCTTTCAGGTTGATTTCGAGCCATATTTTGTTGCCTTCTATTTTTGTAGCGGCAATTTTCACATCCGAGAATAATCCTTGTCTCCAAAAGCGGCGTACGGCATTTGTTACTTCAGGGCCGGGTACCTCTATTATATCTCCGACTTGTAGCTGAGCAAAACCAAACAATGTGTAATCTTCATACATCGGATTTACTAAACCGGTGAGTTTAAGGTCTGCAATTTCATACTTCTTGCTCGAGTTGTATGTAATTACCGGTAAATCCTGAACATTTGCCTCAAGAGCCTTATTCACATTTTTGATTTCGGTGCTGTCTACTCCTTGTGCTTGTATTCCTGTGGATACAAGGCATAGAATAACAGTCAGAAAGAATAAACCTTTATTTAACATATTTGGTCTAAGAATTATTATCGAATAATATTTTTATTAGTATTAATGCTACTCTTGTTTTGTGAACTTATGGTTTCGTTGATACCTGTTCACTGGTTTTACCAAAACGGCGTTCCCGGTTTTGGAAATCTACGACAGCCTTAAATAACGATTCTTCGTTAAAGTCGGGCCAAAGCTCATCTGTGAAATAAAGTTCGGAATAGGCTATTTGCCAAAGAAGGAAATTGCTGATGCGCAATTCGCCTCCGGTTCTTACCAATATATCAGGATCGGGAATTCCTTTTGTAGATAAATACTGTGGAATTAGAGATTCATCGATGTCTTCCAATTTTATTTTTCCGGCTTCTACATCAGTTGCTATAGTCTTCATTGCCTTTGTCAATTCCCACTTTGAGGAATAGCTCAATGCCAGCACAACTGTAGTACCTGTACATACCGATGTTTCATTCAAGCAGAAATCCAGTGCTTTCTGAGTATCGGCGGGCAAACGGTCTATATCACCTATCACCTTTACCCGTATATTGTTTTTTACCAGATCAGGAGTTTCGTTGGCTACGGCCTGTATCATAAGTGCCATCAGAGCTTTAACCTCTTCTTCGGGTCTCTTCCAGTTTTCGGTAGAGAATGTGTAAAGCGTTATATAAGCTATTTCGGCTTTGGCCGCTGCCTCAATTGTTCTGCGTACAGCAACAATGCCTTCTTTGTGCCCAAAAGAGCGATCCAGATTTTGACTTTTCGCCCAACGCCCGTTGCCATCCATTATTATGGCTACATGTTTGGGTATTCTAGTTTTATCTATTTGGTCAAAATATGACATTTATATTTTATTTTAAATTAATCAGAATTTAAGCAAGGACACACTCTACGTCCAAAATCCCATGTTATAGTAAACATTGTAAGGGAATACCAATCGTTGTTCTTAAAGATGCTGCCTTTTATCCCATAAGGGCTATCGAGGTCAAATTTACTGTTTTTCTCGGTGACGTCAAATGAGTCGCTGAATAATTTCCTGAAAGAGAACTCAAATCCTATATTCAAGCGATCTTTCATTTTGTATTTCAGCCCGATGCCAATCGGTATATTTGCATCCAAGAACTTCTTCTCTCCCGAAGCAAAAGTTATTCCTACACCTGTAAACACGTATGGTGTTATCCGTTTGGTGCCAAGGTAACTAAACTTATCACTATAATTAAATAAATTGAACTCAATCTGGCTTCCTAATTCATAAAACATCCTGCTGAAGGATGCTTGCTGATCATGCGGAAATTTATTTCCCATGTTTTTGGTGTCGCCCGATACTTTGCCTATTACAAAGTTGTTTTTTACAGACCACCTTAAGTCTTTATTATATCTGAAAATAACGCCGGCCGATAATCCCGGGTTCTGATATAATTTTGTCTTATTGGCATCTCCCATATAAAAAGAAGTGCCTGCCATTCCGCCAATCTCATATTTGTAGTCGTCTTGTGCGTTGAGTGTGATAGACGAGAAGAGAGAGGCTGAAGTAAGTATAAAAATTAGAAGTATCTCTTTTCTCATTATAAATTTATTATTCAATATCTATCTTTATCTAACGCAAAAGTAAGACAATAAGTATATCCGATTGCCAGTTTTTAACCTGGGGAACTTACGGATTAAGACGATTTAAGCGACCTCTCCAGATCTCTTTGACTGGCGTAGATCCTGTTTTTGGTATTCCGCCGAATATCCAAATGTAGTTCTCACTATCTACTATTACCGATTGCCCCGAGGCTTTAGGTATACTTGTACTTAAGCTTTCTTTGGATGGAGCTAAAATCCATTTAACACCCATACTGTCGGTTTTATATAGTATATTTCCGGTTAGCGCATACAGATAGCTGTTGTATAAGAAACAACTGATACCTTCATTGGCTCCGAATAGTAAGTTAACTTGGTTTGAGCCTAGCTCCAGAAGATTGTCATCCCCGGCACGTAAAGACCATGTGAGGTTCGACTGCTGATTGTTGAATCCTTTTCCTCCTGTAATGGTCAGCACATTGCTGCTCAGGTTTGTCCTATTGACAAAAGTAACCGGAGAGAAACCTGAAACCGGAAAGTTTTGGCTTATTTCGTTCGAGAATGGATTGCTGCTTAAGTTCTTCACAACTACCAATGTTTGCATATCTGCTGTTTTAGCAAAGTAGTATTTACCGCCTTGCTCTGTAGCTACTAAGAGTGAGTCTTTTGCTGCAGTGGCTCCCGGTAATACGCCATAAATAGCTTTTACTTCGTTGCTCTTGGATGTCCAATTGATACCATCGGTAGAGCTGTATGATTGATTGTTCTTATCTACAACATAGAACGTATTGTTAAATAGTGTAACGCTTTCTATTAGAATATTTGCAGCCGAAGGTCCTGTCGTTATCGGATGTTTAGACCATACAAGAGCTCCTTTAGAAGCTTTATATACTGCCAGATTGCCCTCTGCAACAGTAAATGTATAGAAATCATTATCTTTCAATACTGTTTTTTGTTGTATACCTACAGCATCAGGTTGCGCACCTACCTTGTTCCATACGATTATCTCAGGGTCAATCTTATGTATCCGTATATCTATTGTATACTCTCTGCTATCGAGACCGTTTGCTGCATATACCTTGATTTTAGGATTTAATGCATAGTTGATAGAATCCGTACCATTCCATTCTGCAATAGAATCGGGATATACGAGCTGAAGCTTACCGATACCGTAAGACGAATATGTGAGCGTAGTGGCAAATTTCTTTATTTTTGTTTTGTATGGCAATGAGTCAATATTATAAATCAGGTTCTTGCTCTGATCGATTGAGAATCTGGTTTTTGCCATTATAGGATAGTTGACAGAATCGATAGAAGATACCGGTGTGGCTGACAACTTGAACGAATAAATCTGAGCATCGGCAGAACCGCCTTCAGTTGTAGTAGTCGTATTATTATCATTACAAGAACTTAATGCAATGAGTGAAAAAGTTACGAAAAGTAGTAGGTAAGAAAATTTCTTCAACTTCATTATTTTAATCAGTTTTATTCAATATCAATGTGCAAAAATAGAAAGAATTTCGGCTTATGCGTCAACAAATCTAATATTTATATAATTTTATGGTTAGGCTAAACGTATATGAATGTGTTTAGAAGCCCCCCAATTTATCTCATTTAAGATGTGCCCCGCAATAATGGGAGCTCGTACCCCATTGTTGAATGTAATACTCGAAATTTCTATGAAGGCTTCATCCCACAATCGTTTATCTATAATACTTTGAAGCAGTTCTTGTCCTCCCTCAACGAGTACCGAAATGATTTTCCGCTTTTTAAGCGTCGTGAATATGTTTTCCAAAACATTTTCGTCGAATGGAATTTGGATGAAAGTAACCTTCTCCAACTTCGGAAAAGACTCTTTTTCGGTGAATACAATCGTTTCTACTTTTCCATCAAAGATCGTATAGTCGAGCGGTATGCGCCCTTGTCTGTCGAGTATAACACGTACGGGGTTTTTTCCATACCAATGTCGTGTAGTAAGTGACGGATTGTCTTTTATTGCTGTATTTGTACCTATCATAATAGCAGGAACAATGGCTCTTTTCTTATGTACAAGCATTTTCGAAAACTCATTCGATATAGGCGTTGGCTGAGGAATGTCTTTCTCGTCTCTGGCTTTGTCTATAAAACCGTCTTGAGTCTGTGCCCACTTGAGGTATATATATGGTCTGCCTTTCGTTTGTATGGTAAAGAACTCTTTGTTTAGCTCCCATGCTTCCCGCTCTAATATTCCTACATCAACCTTTATGCCGGCATCTTGCAGCATCTTTATTCCTCGTCCCGAAACAGCAGGGTAGGGGTCGAGGCATGCGATTACTACATGCGGAATCTGTTTGTCGATGATCAGCTGTGCGCATGGAGGTGTTTTACCCTGATGCGAACATGGTTCGAGTGATACATAGATGGTAGACTCTTTGAGCAATGATTTGTCTTTCACGCTGGCGATGGCGTTCACTTCGGCATGGGCTTTGCCATACTCACGGTGAAAGCCTTCTCCTATTATCTTATCGTTGTGAACTACTACAGCACCCACCATCGGATTGGGACTTACAAATCCTTTTCCATTGAGTGCCAGTTGCAGGCAACGATACATATATTTTTCGTCAACAGTCATTCTTTTGAGTTTCTACAACAGAGAAACGCAATTATTACGAGGTTATTTTACTGTAAAGATTTTTTTATAAAATATTATTTGGCTGCGATTACTTCTATTTCCACCAATGCTCCTTTTGGCAGGTCTTTGACAGCAAAAGCCGAACGTGCGGGGAATGTTCCCGGAAACTGTGTAGCATACACCTCGTTCATTGCCCCAAAGTGAGCTATGTCGTTTAGCAATACGGTAGTTTTTACAATATTGTCGGTTGTAAGACCTGCTTCGGCAAGGATTGCTTTAATGTTTTTGAAACATTGTTCAGTTTGCTCCTTAGCGCCACCTTCCGGGAAATCACCCGTTGCTGGATCGATAGGAAGTTGTCCCGAAAGAAATACCATACCATTTACTTCTACAGCCTGACTGTATGGCCCTATTGCCGCAGGTGCATTATTCGTTGAAATTATTTTTTTCATTGTACGCTGAGTTTGAATGATGAAAATTATTTTACCCCCTTCTGGCGTATCACTTCATAAATCAGTACTCCGGCGGCAACAGATACATTGAGTGAACCTATTGTGCCGAATTGAGGTATTTTTACAAGATTGTCTGCTATTCGCAAGTTGTCGTTCGATACTCCCGTGTCTTCCGCACCCATCACGAAAGCTATAGGACCCGAGTAGTCTACAGATGTATAGTCGTCAGCACCACGCTCGGTGGCTGCAACTACTTTTATTCCGCTATTTTTCAGGAACTGAATTGCATTGGTAAGGCTTTGCTCCTTACATACAGGAATTTTGAGCAATGCTCCTGCTGATGTTTTTATGGCATCGGCATTTACGGTTACACTACCCTTTGCCGGTATAACGATTGCATCTACACCCGCTACTTCGCACGTACGTGCAATGGCTCCGAAATTGCGCACATCGGTGATTCCATCCAGCACCAGAATGAAGGGGTCTTTCCCCTGCTCGTACAAGAAAGGTATAATGTCTTCGATATGCTCGTATGTGATAGCCGAAAGGAAGGCAATTACCCCCTGATGATTTTTGCGTGTAAAACGATCGAGGCGTTCGTTGGGTACACGTTGCACCGCAATGTCTCGTGATTTTAGCAATGCAAACAATTCTTTCGAAAGGTCTCCTTGAAGTTCACGTCTTACAATTACTTTATCTATTTCTTTTCCGGCTTCTATGGCTTCTATTACAGCACGTATGCCGAAAATCATTTCTTTCTCTTTCATTCTGTTATATTTAGGGTCGCAGACCTATTTGTTATTTTTGTATGTGTGGCAACTGCTGTTCGTTGAGACTGATAGTGTTACACTAAATCTTTCGGGTTGCTTATCTGTCCTCTTTGCAGCGCTAATTTACTTTTTTTGTAACCGTATCCAAAATATATGAGCAATCCGATTGCAAGCCATATAAGGAACATTACCCAGTTAGACCATCCCAGCTCTGTCATCAGATATAAATTGGTAAGGATTCCCAATACGGGTAGCAACGAAAACTTATATCTGAATGCCGCAACAGACAATCCCAACCATACAGCCCAAAAGACTATCAGTAAGGGTTTTCTGGCGACAACCTCTGTGTAATCGGTTTTACCAATAAACAAAGATACTCCAACTATGAATAATATGAAAATGATATATTGCCCATTTATGTAGGGAACCTTAAATTTAGCCTTTTTACTTTCTCCTTTATGATCGAGAAACAAGACCCCCGAACACACAAGGATAAAAGCAAAGAATGTGCCTACGCTAGTGAGGTCGACCACAAATTGCATATCGAGAAACAAGGAAGGTATACAGACTACAACGCCTGTAATAATAGTGGAGAAAGACGGAGTCTTATATTTGGGATGAATTTTCGAGAACTTAGGCCACAGCAATCCGTCGCGGCTCATTGTCATCCATATCCGGGGTTGTCCGATCTGGAAGACGAGTATTGCACTTGTGATGGCAATTATCGCCGTGAACGATATTACCCCTGCCACAAAGTCCATATTTACCAACTGAAATACGTACGCCAAAGGGTCGTCTACACCCAAGTTCTTATAGCTCACCATTCCCGTGAGTACAAGTGCTATCGCAACATACAATATGGTGCATATCCCCAAGCAGTAAAGCATTGCACGAGGCATGTCCCGTTGAGGATTTTTGCTTTCTTCGGCTGTGGTAGATATCGAGTCGAAGCCGATGAAGGCAAAGAAGACAGCAGCCACACCGCCAAGAACCCCTTGTATGCCATTTGGCGCAAAAGGAGACCAGTTTTCGGGTTTTACAAAAAATGCTCCGATAAGGATTACGGCAAGTATTATTCCTATCTTGAGATATACCAGCAAATTGTTGAGCGTTTTAGATTCCTTTATCCCCAAGAAGACAAGGAATGTAAGCGCGGTAACTACAAGTCCCGCAGGGAGGTTGATCAATATTTTTGAGCCGAATAGTTCGGGAGCATTCTGGTATATTTGGGCGGCCTTTAGTATGTGCTCCGGCAGGTCTGTGCCCCCGTGCAGCACTGCATTATAGGCTTTGTATGCTGTGGCGTATCCTATGGCGAGCCAGTCGGGCCACTGTATGCCAAACCCTTGCAGCAGGGTGGTGAAGTACTCCGACCACGAAATTGCTATCACCATATTTGATACGGCATATTCGAGTATCAGAGCCCAGCCTATTGTCCATGCAAATATTTCGCCTAACGACACATAGGTGTATGTGTACGCACTACCGCTCACTGATATCATAGATGCAAACTGAGCATAACACAGCGCTGTAAAGATACAGGCTATGGCAACAAAAACAAAAAGGAGCGACACTGCCGGCCCTCCATGAAAAGCTGCACGTCCTATCGTGCTGAAAATACCTGCGCCCACAATAGCAGCAATACCAAAAAGCGTCAGGTCTCTCACGCCGAGTACTCTTTTCATTCCCGAGCCGATAGAATCGCCCTCGCCGGAGATGCTATCGATGCTCTTTTTTCGTATAAAAGAATTTAAATTCATCTATGTAAATATTCTTTTTCTATATTATAAAGGACTTGTAGATATATCAGGAAGCGTAAATATATCGCTAATTATGATTTTGATTTTTAGAGATTGATCGTATAAATATCATATACTGTGGCTCTCGCTCCGAAGCCTTCTTTTTGCTCTATCAGTCCTTCGTTGAGATACAGCCCACTGTCTTCTGTGGAAACGCCATAGTCGAAATATTTCTTGTCGGGATATGCTTCACTGATTATGTGATCTACCAGCAAATCTGTAGCTCCCTTCTTCTTTCCTTCGTCCGATGCTGCAATGTATTGGATATGTGCAACTGTTTTGGTTTCGAAAATAAGGCAGCCTGCAACTATATCTTTATCCTCATTTTTTACCGTAAAGAGATGTATATTTTTCGGGAACTTCTTTTTCAATAAAAGAATTTCTTCCAAAGAATGCACCGGCTGTTTGTTGTATCGTGTTTGCAGATTGTGTTCCAAGATTTTCCAAAAACCTTCCCAGTTGTCAGATTTCTTTACTTTCAGATCACTCTTTTCGGCTTTTTTTATCCCTCGTTTTCGTAGTTCCGAATATTTTATTTTTTCGGAGATGAGTATCGACGATGATATATTTCGTTCTGTAAGCTCCGCTTTGTTGCGAAAGAGGGCATACAGGTCTTCTTCTGCGGGTTGCTGATGATAGATATGAGGAATAGCTTTGTAAACAATCTTCTTTATCCCTTGCCTGCGAAATGTGACGGTAAGGTACTCAAATGCAGATAATATATTTTTTGCTTTTGTGTCCTTACTCATTATCATACCGCCGTATGTCAACCCCTTGTGAGAATAAAACACTTTGTTTTCGAGATGTCCGGGCAGAAGGGCTATCAGTTTTCCTTTTTCGAAGAATAGTAAAGAATAGTCTCTAAAGCGATTGCCGTGATATTCTATAAAATCCCGATATAAAAGAAATGTGCCGTTTTTCGAATTGCGAACAAAATTATCCCATTCGAGCTTGAAGTCGGGCGTGTATATTTTAATTTCCATCCTGACGGTATTTGATGAAATCTGAATAAGAATGAATATAATTCATCGGGTCATACTTGTCGGATGCTAATGCCATGCATCTTGCATTCGGCGAATATTCTGTCTCTACCGCCCATATACCGGGAGGAATATGAAGCCCGTAAGAAGAGCTATCAAGGGTAACTGTTTTTTTATTTACCCCGTCATTCAACTCTACTACGAAACTGCCATTTATGGCGATCAGTACTTCGTGACACAGCTTATGAGCATGCATCCCTCTTCTTTCTCCTTCGGGTATATCATAGATATAGAAAGCACGCTTTATGGCAAAGGGGATACAGTTTGCTATATCTTTATTTTCTTCCAGATCGATTAGCATACAATCTGAGACTGTATATTTATTTGACGAAGAAGCCTTTTTAGCGGAAGCTTTACTTTCCTTATCGGATGATATAATCAAGCCAACAGCGTTGTCGGATATGTTTTTTATCTCGCCTTTGTCTTGGGTATAAAGCGCTTGGTGAGGCTTGTCGAGTGTATATCTTCTATCGTGAACGGATATTTCTAAAGAGCCTTGTAAAGCAATCAAAATCTGTTCGTTCTTTTCTAAGTCTTGCTTTTGGGTAATCAGCGAAACAGATGAAATGTCGAACGGTATATGCTGCCCAATTTCGGCAAAGGTAAGCTTGCCCCGATGGTCTGTGATGGTTGGTAATTCGATAAAACTGTCTCTCTCCATATCCATTATCTTAGCCAAGGTTCAGGATTCATCTTGTTTGTACCTTGCCAGAGTTGGAAGTGCATTTGAGAGTAGCCCGTGTCGGGATCGGTATATACTTTACCCAACGACTGACCGGTTTTTACGGTATCACCTTGTTTCACATATATGCTCTGTATATTGCCATAGAAGGTGTAATAGTTTCCATGACGGACAATGATACAAGTATTGTATCCCGGAATTGCGGCTACATAGGTTACCTCTCCATTAAATACAGATTTGGCATCAGCTCCCGCCTGAGATCGGATGTCTATACCTCCGCTCGAAGTGGTTACATTCCATTTGCTGTGCTGGTGTGTACCAAAACGTGTGGTAATGGTTGCGTTTCCTGATATAGGGTAAGGAAGTCTACCTTTATTTGCCGCAAAGTTGTTTGACAATGTTATATTTTCGGGTGTAGAAGTGGCAACAGGAGTACGTGTCGTAGTTCTGCTTTCACTCGATCTAGTCCGAGTCTTATTCTTATTACTGGTTGTTGTATTGTTTCTTGCCGCTTCTGCACGCGCTTTTTCCTCAGCTATTCGTTTGGCTTCACGTTCCTGACGGGCTACCTCTTCGGCTATGAGTTTGGCTATTTGTCTGTCGAGGGCTTCGGCTTGCTTTCGCTTCTGAGTCAGTATTTTTTGGAGGTCTTTTTGTTTGCTTTGTGCTTCGCTAACCTCTTGCTGATAATTTGTTTCTTCTTTCTTTAGCTTATCTTGTTCCGAAGACCGAAGGTTGATTAGTGTCACCTTCTCGGTCTTTACTTTCTTCAAAGCTTCTTTTCTTTCTTTGAGCGTTTCGCTCTTTTCTTTTATCTCGTCAGCCTGTTGGCTTCTCCACTCCGAGTATTCTCTCAGGTAACGCATTCTTCGGTACGACTCGGTGAGTGATTTGCCCGATAGGATAAATAGCAATTTGTTTTCTCCTTGCCTGTTGCGCTGCATGGCATCGATTGCTTTGGCGTAATTGGCTTGCTTCGCTTTAAGCTCGGCTTCGAGAATTACAATTTCCTTCCCTATCTGTATTTCTTCGGCAGATATACCACTCACTTCCTGTTCGAGAAGGCTTAATACTTTTTGGCGTGAAAATATTTGGTTCGAGATCAGTTTTATTCTGTCTAGCAGGTTTGTTGTAGTCTTCTTGGTTTCACGCAGTAGCTTATCTGTGTTTGAAATCTCACGCAGGGCATCTTTCCTTTGCTGCTCCAGTTCTTTTATTTTGGCTGTTTGAGCAAAAGAAGAAATACTAACGACGAGTGTGAGTAAGAGAAGTGTTTTTCTCATTTCAATTTTATGTAAGCTCCTATAATATCCGAAAATCCAACTTTTTTGTATTTTGACGGAATGGATGTATCTACATTAAAGTCTTTATCTATATCCAGATTGTCGTATGAAATATTGATGTTGGCTTGTTTCTTTGCAAAGCTAACCTTCGCTTCCATATTTGTGGGGTATACACGATTGTTGTCTTTGATAAAGTTGCTGTAATCCCATTGGATGGAAACATTCTTTTTCTCCTGACTGATAAGGGTAGATATAATTCTGTCTGACGCATCAACTTGGAAGTTATACAACAAATCGCTTTTGCCTTTTGTTTGCATCAGATACGTATCGTTTGTTGAAGTAACTTTAAACTTGCCGAAGTCTTTATTTACTACCTCTTTATATCCGGGGATAAACAACCTGTTGGTAAACAGTGCCTGAAGGTTGTAATAATTGAAGTCGAAGCCTGCAACTACTTTCGAGTCTTTGTAGCGTTCGGCCATGTATTGTTTCTTTAGGCGGTCTATGATAACGATACTGTCGGGCGTGAAGTTGATGCGCATAGCCTCTCCTCCTATAAACGGTATTCGTACCGAAGCCTGAAGTATACTGTCTTTTATTATTTTAAATACCGCAGGAACTTTTTGTGACGATTTGCCCGACTTGAACTCGATGCTGCCCTTTGTGGTCAACGTTTTATAATCGAGCTCCGATCTCAGGGCGTCGGCAATCACTTCGTTGTTGTTCTTCTCGGCCAATGTGCCTCCTGTAGTCAGTGTCTTTTTCGATCCGCAACTGCTTATTGCAAAAGGTATTGCCAGAGTGACAAGTACTATAAGTATATATCTGTTGGATAGTTTCATTTTTCGACAAAGTAAGTTTTTGTTTCAATTTTTTTGTCCAGCGTTTTCGATTTGCTGTCACCTTTTTCTTTTGCCTTTATCCAGTATTCCAGTGCTTTTTCGGTCTCTCCGGTTTTGTATAGTACATCGCCGTAATGCTCGAGCACCTCACTGCTGATTTCTGTCTTTTTTTCTTCGCTATACTTTATGGCGTTTTCGATATATATTTTTGCCATTGTGTAAGCTCCTTGCTCAAACAATACCCAGCCGTAGGTATCCAGATAGGTCGGGTTTGTTGGTTCTGCTTTTACCGTAACGCTACTCATTCTCTCCGCCTTGTCCAAGTTTTTTCTGGCTACGGAAAGGAAATAGCTATAATTGTTGAGCACACCCATATTGTTTGGATTGTATTCTAACGCTTTGTCGTAGGTAAGGAATGCGCTGTCCAGCTTGTTGAGGTGGTAATATAAGTCACCTATTTGCCCGTAGAAATCGGATAGTAATGATACATTTTCTTCATCTACATATACAACTCCTTTTTGCAGTGTTTTTAGCGCATTGTCATAATCATCTTTCATATACTCCGAAATACCCAAGTAGAAGTAAAATTGAGGTTGTTCGGGGTTGTACGATATGGCTTGCTCGCAAACTCTGATTGTCATGTCCAAGCTATCGGGGAATGCTGTGCTCAGCAGTTGTTCCCATCCTACCGGGTTGGTTGGATTGGCTTCTGCAAATACCTGATATTGGAATCGTGCTTCCTCTTTTTTGTTTTGCATCATCAGCAGATTGCCATACATGAGGTTCAGCTTCGGCTCTTGCGGGTGTTGTACCATCAACGAGTCGAACAGCTGATTGGCGACCTTCGTATCCTGTCTGTTTTGCTGCAATGTGCCTACATACTGAGCCAAGATAGCAAGTTTGGTGTCGATCTCCATCTTGCGGCTCATAAGGGCGGTATGCAGTTCTTCTTCGGCGGCCGGCTTGTTGTTTGTCCTTTCGTAATATTCAGCAAGTGACGATATCAGATAAGGATCTTCGGGGTCGATGGATTTTGCTTTGCTGTAGACCATGTACGCCTCATTATTTTTCCCCGCTTGCAAGTATAAGTTGGCAAGCAATATCTGATATTTTATTTCGTACGGATATTTGTCTATATACTTTTGAATTTCGGCGAAAGCCTTGCTTTCTTGTTTTATCGCTGTATACAGTTGGTACTTATGCAGGCTGATCTTCTCGTTCAGTCCTACTATTTGTTCCAGCTTGTCGAGGGTAGATATCGCCTTGTGTATGTTTCCATCCATGCGATAGGCTTCCGACAGGTATACATATAAATCCGAGTTGTCGGGATTGGATACAAGAAGCTTTTCGAACTGTTCTATAGCGTCGCTATATTGCTTAAACTCGAGGCAAAGGCTTGCATAGGCCATGTTGTAATAGAAGTTGCCTCCGTCGAGGCTTGTAGCCTTACGGTAAAAATCCAATGCCTTATTTTTATTATCCAGCGAATTGTAATAATTCCCCAATTCGTAATATACATTGGCATTCGTAGAGTCGATAGCCAAGCAGTATCCCAGAAGGTCGAATGCCGAGTCAAATTTACTTGTCGCTTTGGCATTCATTGCCTCGTGAAAGTAGTAGTCAAACTTGCGCTTGTCTTCTTCCGGCAATTTAGCCATTGGCAAGTCTTTAACTTGAGATACGGCACTGTTTTTGACAGTTTTCTTCTGTCCAGATAGATCGCAGGGTGCTGAGATAACAATTAAGAAGAGAAGGACGCTGTATATAGTTCTTTTCATATAAGAATATAGTTCTTTTTTTATTTTTTTCCTGTGTGCCCAAATCCTCCGTCGCCACGTTCAGTCTCACTGATCGAGTCCACTTCTTCCCATACTACTTGCGCATGCTGGGCTATAACCATCTGGCAAATTCGTTCGCCATTGTTTATAACAAAGTTGTCGTTAGATAAGTTGACTAAGATAACACGGATTTCGCCCCGATAGTCGGCATCTATTGTTCCCGGAGAGTTGAGCACTGTCAACCCGTGTTTGGCAGCCAATCCGCTGCGAGGACGTATTTGCGCTTCGTAGCCCTGTGGTAGCTCCAGATAGAGGCCTGTAGGAACCATCGTTCTTTCGAGGGGTTTTAGTGTAATCGGATTTTCTATATTAGCCCTGAGGTCTACTCCTGCTGAATAAGGGGTGGCATACTCGGGAAGGGGATGTTGCGATTTATTTATGATTTTTACTTTCATTGCAATGATTTGTAATACCTTATTATATAGTGTGCGAAATTAGTTAAATCTTTGCAATCTACTTCGCTAATTGATAAAAATTAAGAATTAAAGAAGTTGTTTAAAGTTTTTAGATAAAGCTTTTGATCGATAAAGCTTTTTTGAGTTTTGGATATTTGTTTACAATCGGTATCTTTGCAGCCTAACAAAATATATAAAAAATGGCAACAGCATACCATAATTTATCATCGTACGATCCGGCTACAGTGCCCAATGGAGAAGAAATGACAGTCGGTATCGTGGTATCGGAATGGAACGAGAATATAACAAAGCCTTTGCTCGACGGAGCGTATAGCACATTGAAGAAGCATGGGGTGAAAGAAGAAAATATCTTGATCGACTTTGTTCCGGGAAGTTTTGAGCTTGTTTTTGGTGCAAAACATCTGGCCGAAAATAAGCCGGTGGATGCCGTTATCGTTATCGGATGCGTAGTAAGAGGAGATACTCCACATTTTGACTATGTATGCAGTGGCGTAACACAAGGGATTGCGGATATGAATATTCGCTACGATATCCCGTTCATATTCGGACTTTTAACTACCGACGACATGCAGCAGGCTATAGACCGTGCCGGAGGCAAGCACGGTAACAAAGGGGATGAATGCGCAATAACTGCGATAAAAATGATAGATTTTTACCGTAGAAATTTGGAGGAATAAATAAAAGTATTACCTTTGTATCCGCAAAGCAAAAAGGGCAGTTACCAAAGCGGCCAACTGGGGCTGACTGTAACTCAGCTGACTTACGTCTTCGGAGGTTCGAATCCTTCACTGCCCACTTTTTGAGATGCAAATTATACATTGCGGAAGTAGCTCAGTTGATAGAGCATTAGCCTTCCAAGCTGAGGGTCGCGGGTTTGAGCCCCGTCTTCCGCTCTGATAACAGAAAAGCAATTACAGAAATGTAGTTGCTTTTTTTGTTCTAAGAAATAAGCTTTTATATATAAAATTAACAAGGAGATTGTAAGAACGTTAACACAACCATTTTTATGAACATTAACACTGTAAGTGGGTTTAATAAAGACCTTGTTGCTTATTGCAAGGGTATTATAACATTGACAATTACTTCTGCCTACAGAAATTCTTTCAATATATCAAAATAATTGTTTAAATAAGGGAGGGTACATTTTCAACTTGAAGGTGGAGCTTTCTGTGGAGTTGCAGACAACGTAAAAGATTATCAGAAGAACGTATAGCCAATTATTTGTTCATTAGTGAATATTGTTATGATAATGAAACTAATTCTGTTTTTTATCGAAACTATTGATTTGAAATATTTTGAAGGGTCGTGCTTTTCGTCTAAATTTGTGTTAATTCTAATATGTCAGAGGATTGTATTGGAGTTATATAGGGTTTAAACGAGAAGTGTTAAGGTATTATCCCATATTCGGAAAATCGCCAAATTTTAATCGCATAGGGATAGTAGCAATTGGCTCTCACGTTCATTTGGTTTATACGTTTTTTAGTATGAATTATATATGAGCGTGGGGTTAGTTGTCTATCTATGCGATGGGTGTTTGGCGATACCTCTGAATATGATAGTACGGCTGATTCCCACGCTTCTATATATACGTATCAAGTCTTTCGAAGGGAACAGAAAGGCGTAAATCAAACGAGAATGGACATTAAAGATGAATTCTACCATTGTTTAAAAGAGAGAGGTTTATTTCCTGAGTGTCATGTAGACCGCTTTATAACTTTTACTTATAACGGGAATACATTTAGTATTCGCCCGCTTCATAATATTGTTGGAGCAGATATCGAGAATGTAGTTTGTATACCTTTAGAGACTGAAATGTTTAGCCTGATTCTTTATAACTTACACAGCTATGAACTACCGGAAAGTGAAAGAGGGCAGATGCTTAATATCGCTGCAAATATTAATTTGAAATATAAGGGAATAAAAACAATTCTGGGTATCGATGATGACTGTCATGTTGAAATCCAGCTGCAATTATTGAATAGTTTTTCGCGAGAATTAAAAAATAATTTGGAAAAATATCTTGATAACATGATATTGGCAAATGATGAAATTACCGAATTGTTAGAATTGTAATAATATAATTACGAGAACAGCTTGTTGCCTTTTACTGGAATGGGAACAAACGGAAAATACAAATTTCTGTTTGCTGTTTTTCTTGCTATATTTTCTTGTTTCTACAATTAAACCTTTTCTTAGTGCTCTTGTCTTAATTACAAGGATACATCATAAAAATATATACTATGAAAAGAATATTATCTAATAGATTCTTTATGTTTATATTATTCACTGCACTTTTTCTATCATCTTGTGGAGTGTGGAGTTTAGACTCGAAAGTAAAACAGCTAAGATTGGGGATGACCAAGCAAGAGGTTGTGAGTGTGTTGGGTGCGAGGTATACACACCTTGAGGCTATTGCCGTGCCTGAGGGTGACTTGGAGACAATCGCATACTCCGACAATTTGTATGGAAATAGCTACACGATTCGTTTTCTGAACAATAAATTAGTAGAATGGTTTGCCGGTATTCCCGATCGGTCTCCTGTACCTGTTGCTGTGCCTGTTCCCCATGCCGTGCATAATTGATTGTCGACGAAGCTGTCTTAGCTTCAGCGGTTAAGGGTTAAAGACATATCAAAAGCGATTGCAGAAATGCAATCGCTTTTGTTTTAATTATTATTCGTGGAAGAAACTGATATTAATTTTTGTCTCTTTTCTCAGAAATGAGGAATATGTTCTGAATATTCGGTTATACTAATTTCAATTGGTGGTTTCTTTGTTATTTTCACATTCTATTAAATGTAATCGTACAAAGTGTCCGATATCGAACACTCTTTAATGATTTAAACAGCTGGTTATTAATTGATTGTGTTTTTGGCAGGACGTTTGATTGTACATCTCGGAATAGATGCATTGAACGATGATTAATTAACGATTTATGAGGATAAATATAAGCAAACCTATTTTGTTGTTGCTTTTACAAAGCAGTAATAATACAAAAAGCATTAAGTATGTATAAGCAGTATTTTAAACAAGCAATCGTTGGTCTGAGAGAAAATCCTCTGGTAGGCTTTTTTACTATTTTGGGTACTGTTTTGGCTGTAGCCACTATGATGATCTTAGTCTTGACATTTCAGATAAAAACGGCATCTTTCGCACCGGTTTCGGAACGAGGCAGAATGCTTTATGTAAATGTAATAGAAGGTCTTAATAAAGATAATGTAGGATATAGTGGAGGCGGAATGGGGTACAATATAGTGCAGCAGTGTTTTTATAAAATGAGCACTCCCGAAGTGCTGACAGCCGTTACTTCGAATGTGACACAAAAGCAAACTTCGGTACAGGGTAATAAAAAGATCAGGCAATGTGATGTGAGAGAGACGGATGCAAATTTTTGGAAAGTGTTTGACTTTCGCTTTCTAAATGGGACCTCTTATACCGAGTCGATGTTTACTTCGGCTATGCCTGTGGCTGTAATAAGCGATAAAGTAGCACGAGAATTTTTTGGCACAACAGAAGCTGCGGGCAAAACCATACAATTAGATTATGTCGATTACAGAGTCTTAGGGGTTGTTGCTTCTGTGAGTGATGCTGTCAGTGAAGCTTATGGCGAGATTTGGGCTCCCTTTTCGCTGAATGATGGAATAATGAAAACTGACATTGCCGAAGGGATAGGAGGCGATTTGCAGCTGTGTATTTTAGCTAAGTCTAAGAGTGATTTTGATGCTATTCGCCAAGAAGCTCAGAGCAGGATCGCCACATTTAATTCGGGACAGAAAGAGTTTAAAGCCAATATATGGAAACAACCTATTACGAGTATTCAGCGCATGTTTTACTATGTACAGGGCGATCATCTGGATGGTAATTTCTCGGGAATGCTTTCGCTTGCCGCTTTATTTCTCTTCTTGCCTATATTTAATCTCTTGGGCATTATGTTTTCTCAGATAAAAAAGCGAAGTTCCGAGATTGGCTTGAGAAAAGCTTTTGGGGCAACATCTCCAAAAATTATAGGGCAACTTATTATAGAGAATTTTGCAATCACCTTTATAGGGAGTATTATTGGAGTAGGAGTGTCCATTTTGTTCTTATATCTGGCAAAAGACAGTTTGTTGGGGTATCCCGATGTTAACGTGCATTTGTCTATGATTCTGAAACCTACTCTTTTTGTTGCCGCCATATTGGTTTGTCTGCTCATTAATATCCTGTCTACCATCTTGCCTGCATGGAGAATAGCCAAAGCAGAAATCGTAGAGTCATTAAATACTGAGAATTAAAAAAACAATTAACGATGATAAAGAATCTTTTTAAACAAATATGGATAGAACGTCGGCATAACGGTTGGCTGATATTGGAGTTGATTGTTGTGTTTCTCTTCCTGCTGCTTATGTCCGACTTTTTGTATGTCAGGATAAAGAACTATGTAGAACCTAAAGGCTTTGATATAGATAATACTTATGTGCTGAACCTAAAAGCACTATCTCCTATTGCCCCTAACTATGTTGCGCCCGACGAAATTACGCAAACCCCAATGGAGTCTTTGCTTAGCTTGGTGGATAGAATAAAATTATATCCCGATGTAGAAGCTGCGGCAATATCTTTTTACTCGGCGCCCTACTCGATGGGAGGTGTGTGGGCTTCGTTGAAAGTGGATTCTATTTCCACAAAAGCTATTCGCGATAGGAATGTTACTCCTTCTTACTTTGATGTATTTCGTATCCGTACAGTTGATGACAAGCCTATTCGGGTTCAAGAAAGCGGGCAAAATCAAATTGTTCTGACACAGGATGTTGCAGAGCAGCTCTATGGGAGCACAAATGCTGCCATAGGAAGGGATGTTTTTTTTCCCGAAGAGGGAGGTCGGGGCAATAAATCGAATCGGGTTATAGCTGTTAGTAGTATGATGAAGCGTCAGGAGTTTTTCCCATACGAGGGCGCTTTCTTTGAGATTATAACAAACTCTAAGCTCGAAGATTGGATCAAAGACAATGATATAACCAGAGTTGATATTTGTATTCGTGTTAAGGAGGGGAGTGCACAGCATTTTGAAGGTAATTTTCAGAATGAGATGGGCGACCGTCTGCGAGAAAATAATCTTTATGTAGCGTCTGTTACACCTTCTTCTAAGCTTAGAGAAGATATTGTAGGAAAAGAAATCAGGGAGTCTATCCTGCCCATGATCTATGTGGTGGTTTTTGTGCTTATCACTGTGTTTTTGGGTGTTTTCGGTACATTCTGGCTACGAACATATCAGCGTCGGAGTGAGATTGGTATCCGTATGGTGGTAGGGGCAGACAAGGGAAAAGTGCGTCTTCACATGATACTGGAGGGGTTGTGTCTGATGTCCTTGACCATTATTCCCGCATTTATTGTGTATATAAATATGCTTATCGGTGATGTGTTGGACGTTTGGCGAGTTCCTGTTTCTATCGAGCGGGTATTGATTGCGTTGGTAGTTGCACTGATGGTGATGATATTGATTATTGTAGCAGGGATATTGTGGCCTGCCAATCGGGCAGCTTCGATACAGCCTGTTGAGGCTTTGAGAGCTGACTAGATATTGGTATTTAGATTGCATTGATAATAAAAAATAGTCGCAAAAGGAAAGATAGTATTACTCACTTTGTCATTGGCTCCGCTTCGCTCTGCCGAACGTTGTTTCTGAATGTAATGAAGAATCTCCACTTTTAGTATGCGAGATATTTCACTTCGTTCAATATAACAAAAAAGTAGAACTCCTCCTTTTGCGACTATTTATCTTATAGCTTAGTATTTGAAACTACTTCCTCCAAGAAACTCTCTCAATAAAGATGTAGGAGGTAATTCCTTGTCGTTTATGTAGTTGAAGTATCTTAAGAATTTAAGTAGCCGATGGGCTTCCGCATATTCGGGCGCACTGTTGGGTACTTGCATCAATATAGGTTCTGCATGACGGCGCAGAGCCGCAAGTTCGTACATCATAGCCGAATTGAACATTACGTCTGCGTTTTCCTGATATGGAAAAATCCATTTATCTTCACCTCGGCGTACACTCTGCCAGCGAGAAATAGTATCTATGGCAGAATAGTTGCGGTATTTGTAATCGCGGATTAGCCTGCGCAGTAGTCGGTTGTCTGCCGTTGGTATCCAGTTGTGATTATCTAACGAGATGGTAGTAAGGGCAGAAACATATATCTTGTATTTCTGATTGTCGGGAATATCTCTTGTCAGTTCGGGATTAAGCCCGTGAATGCCTTCGATTACGAGGATTGAGTTTTCTTCAAGTAGAAGTTTTTCTCCTTTATACTCTCGTTTTCCGGTTGTGAAGTTGAATGTAGGTATATCTATTTCCTCCCCTTTCAGTAGTTTTTGAAGGTCTTCATTAAACTTAGCTATATCCAATGCATATAACGATTCGAAGTCGTAATCTCCATCCTCATCGAGTGGGGTTAAGTCTCTGTCTACGAAATAATTGTCGAGAGATAATCCTACAGGTTTTAAGAGGTTTACCATCAACTGCACCTCCAATCGCATTCGGAATGTTGTTTTCCCCGACGATGACGGACCCGATATAAGTGCTACTTTGACCCCTTCTTTTGCCCGAGCTGCTATTTCGGTGGCGATGTTTGCTATTGTTTTTTCCTGATAAGCTTCCGATACCTTAATAATGTTAGGCATTGTACCCATCTTATTCGCTTTGTTCATATCGCCTACATTATCCAGCCCAATGATATTCAGAAACTTGAGATGTTCTTTGTATACGTTGTACATTTTCTCCTGCGAAATGATCGGCTCAAGTTCAATCGGGTTGCTTCGGTTGGGTACACGTAGCAGTAAGCCATCATTGTATAATTCAAGTCCGAAGAGTTGGATATATTTTGTAGAAGGCGCAAGGCATCCATAGAAATAGTCGACCGATCCGTTGAGTCTATAGTATTTGGAGTATAATTCTCCCGAACTTTCAAGGAGTAAGGCTTTGTCTTCAAACCCTCTATTTCGGAACATTTTTACTACCTTGTCGGTTTCTTCCTCTACGGCTTCGAAGCGTATATCAGCCTCGATATATTGTTGCATTTTTGTTTTTATAGCCTCTATTGCCTTTTCGTCGATCGTAGCCCGGTCGCTGATCCTGCAAAAGTAGCCTAGCGATATAGGGTGTTCGATATAAAGCTGAGCTTCGGGAAAAGTTTCGGAAACAGCTTTTGCCAGCAAAAAACAGAGTGAACGTACGTAAGCCCGCATGCCCGATGGGTTTGTTAGGTCTATGAAGGTTACCGTTTTGTTATGATATACACAATAATCGAGAGGTTCGGTTTTATTGTTGACTTTAGCGTTTATGATGGTGTAGTCTGATTTGACGTTAAAGCCTTCTAGTATTTTTATAAGATTGCTTCCTGCAGGGAAGTCTTGATATGTATTTGTATTTGTACAAAAAATCGTTACTTTTTTCTCCATAATCTGAATGTAAATTATAAACATATCGAAGGATGTTCTTTGTTATAAAAAACATCCTTCAGATTATAAAGTTAAGTAAAAAATATCTATTTTGAAAATATGGCAGAGTAGAACTATATTAATGGCATGCCCAGCTTTAGTGCTTCAGAGCACATTTCTTTAGGCCATAGTCCGGCTTGTATCTCTCCTATATGCCCTTTTCTGAGGTAGAACATACATAGTCGCGATTGTCCTATTCCTCCGCCTATCGATTGTGGGAGTTCTCCATTTAGGAGGCGCTTGTGGAAATAAAGTTCTTTTCTCGATTCCTGTCCTGATATCTGAAGTTGCTCCAATAGTACTTCTCTATTTACACGTATTCCCATCGATGATAGTTCCATGCCTTGTTCCAAAACAGGATTCCATACAATGAGGTCGCCGTTGAGCCCTTTGTATCCGTTTTCGGACTTGGTAGTCCAGTCGTCATAGTCGGGAGCTCGTCCGTCGTGCGGTTTGCCGTTGCTTAATGCTCCGCCAATGCCAATGATGAATACGGCTCCGTATTCTTTTGCTATTTTGTTTTCTCTCTCTTTTACAGGGAGGTCGGGGTACATTTGTAACAATTCTTCTGCATGTATAAACTTTATGTTGCAAGGCAAAATAGGAGTGATAGTAGGGAATATCTCATATACTAGATATTCTGTTCTAACTAATGCAGCATATATTCTGTTTACAATTTGTTTCAGGAATTCTAAGTTTCGGTTTTCGGGAGACATAACCATTTCCCAATCCCACTGATCTACATACAGTGAATGCAGGTTGCCCAGCTCTTCGTCTGCTCGGATGGCATTCATGTCTGTATATATGCCAAAGCCTTCATTTATATTGTAGTCGGCAAGGGTCAGTCGTTTCCATTTGGCTAATGAATGAACTATTTCGGCACGTTCGTCACCCATGTCTTTTATCGGGAAGTTTACAGCTCTTTCTATGCCGTTGAGGTCATCGTTGATGCCCATCCCTTTGAGAACGAATAAAGGAGCAGTAACCCGTCTTAAGCGTAGTTCGGAAGATAGATTTTGTTGGAAAAAATCTTTAATCTGCTTGATACCCATCTCTGTTTGCTGTAAATCTAAGAGGGCACGGTAATGTTTGGGTTTAATTAAGTAGCTCATTTTTATTAATTTGCCTATTTACGTGTTAAATGATTTGCAAAGTTAGGCTTTTTGTGTTAATGTGAAAATTTTATTTGCTTAAAATATACATTTTGATTGTTTTAATGTTCAGTTGCTATTTTCTTTATGAATTATTTATAGTTAAATTGTCTTACATTGTTTTCTAGAAATCCTTAATATTGCGCCTAATAGACAATTCCGTCTTATGTCGATATTGTTCTTGTTTCTTCTTGTCCTGTCGTTTTGTATATTGTATCTTAGTTATGTTCTGCTCGTTTGTTATTTGAACTTTATTTAGATAAATTTGTTTATTTTTTGTGTTATACATGATGTCGATATAGTGCTATCAACTTGTCGAAATCTTGTCATTTTTAATGAAATTTAACTTCTACTTTTGTATGTATAAGTTGATCTTAAATAATTGTCTCAAAATGTTAAGGTGCTTTATTTTTGTTTGTTGGTCATTGTAGTGATTTATACAACAAGGATGGGCTTTGAAGAGGCGGCTTAGGAAGTGTTCTGGAGTGAATTAAATAAGTTGTATCAAAAACCGTATGGCTTTATATTCCTCAAGAAAGCATATAACTAGTTGTTTTTATGAAAATGGGAAAACAGTGTATGGGTAAAATTGTTTTCGTTTAAATAAAATCGGATAACCTTTTGTATTGCTTATTTAGGAGCTTACTCAGAGCTTTTGAGCAATCTTTTATTACTTCTTTATTATTAGTGAGGAACTTTAATTTTTTTTATTATGAATGATTACCTAAAGGAAAGGAAAGTTGGTAAGGGCATATTCAGAATATTGCTTTTGTGCAGTATTTTATTTTGTTCTTTTACCATTGTTCAAGCTCAGACAGTTACGGGTGTCGTAAAAGATGCTAACAATGAGCCTATTATTGGTGCGAGTGTTGCGGTGAAGGGTACTACTACGGGTACATTGACGGACACGGAAGGGAACTATAAAATATCAGCAGGGTCTAACTCTGTTTTGGTATTTTCTTTTATTGGTTATACTTCGAAAGAGGTGCCGGTAGGTTCTCAAAAAGTTATAGATGTAACTTTGGAAGAAAGTAGTCAGCAATTGGATGAAGTTGTTGTAACGGCTTTGGGAATGAAAAGATCTACAAAAGCCTTAGGGTACGCGATGACTGAGTTGAAAGGGGATGATTTGGCGAATAATTCAAATAATCCGATTGATGCTCTTCAAGGAAAAGTTGCCGGACTCGAAATCTCAGGATCTGACGGCGGTATGTTTGGATCATCTAAAATCCAACTTCGTGGTATTCCTACCTTAAATGGTGTCAACAGACCTATTTATGTTGTGGATAATGTTATTTTGAGTAACTCAAATGCAGACGCAGGTGACGCAGACTGGAGTTCAGGCGCTAACGACTGGGGTAATGAACTTAAGAATCTAAATCCAAGTGATTTTGAGACAGTATCTGTACTGAAAGGTGCGGCTGCTACTGCTCTATATGGATCTAGAGGTTTGTTTGGAGCTATCGTTATCACTACAAAAAGTGGAAAAGCAACAAAAGGATTTGGTGTTACATTCAACCAATCTTTTGGTATAGATCATGTGTATAAACAACCGGATCTTCAAAATGTGTATGGTGTGGGAGCTCTGTCGGGTTATGTAGACTATGGTAAAACCAACTCAGGTGGTGGTTATTACGCTTGGGATAACCAACATCAATTCAAATATAATGGAGACGGAAAGGCTATGTTCAATGACTGGGGTATGGGATATGGACCTCGATTTGACGGAAGCACTATCCTTGGATATGATAATGAGGAAACTGCTTATAGAGCGATAAAGAATAACTATAAAGATATGTATAATTTAGGTTTCACTACCAACTCTAACCTTACAGTGCAAGGTGGTAATGATAAGACAACATTTTATACATCTTTAGCCTACAGGCATCAAACAGGAACATTGCCTAATAATGAGTTCAACAGGTTGACTTTATTGACGAAAGCATCTCATAAGATTTCTGACAAAGTAATGCTTGATGCTTCTGTAAACTTTGGAAAATCAAATCCTAAAAATGTTCAGCCAAACGTGGGTGAATACTTTGCAAGCGGAACATTTACGCGTGAATATGATCCTTCTTATTATCGTAACAAATATAAAGGAACACATGGCGGTTTGGCTAACTCTTCTTACGATGATAAATATGGTAATGTACCGGGACGCGATTTGTGGTGGAGTATTTATGAGAATAATACAACTCAGGAAGAGGTATCGATCCGTCCAAGTTTAGCATTAACAGTTGACATCTTGGATTGGTTGAAGTTTAAAACTGAAGGTAATTATAATTACTATTATACAAACCGTGAAACAAAGAATCCTAACTCAGGATATGCTAGAACTTATGACGGCGGTAACGGTTACTATGCTATGACTAGCACAAAGAAAAGACAAACAAACTTGAATGCTAGCGTACTATGGGATAAACCTCTAAATGCAGATTTTAATTTTACCGGATTTTTGCGTGGTGAGTACTATGATAACTGGCAAAGCTATATGACAACCAGTACAGATGGTGGTTTAGTTGTTCCGGATCTTTATTTTATTAAAAACTCTGTAAAAGCAGCTAAAACTGAGGCTTATACATTGGGTACAAAAAGAATGTTCTCTGTAGCCGGACAAGTTGGAGTGAGCTGGAAAAATAAACTATACTTAGATGTAACAGGACGTAACGACTGGTCTTCTTCATTGGTTTACTCTGATGGAACAGGTAACTTCTCTTACTTCTATCCGTCAGTAAACGGCTCAGCTATTCTTACAGAATTATTACAACTACCAGAATGGGTTTCGTTTGCAAAAGTTCGTGCATCATGGGCACAAGTAGGTAATGATACCGATCCTTATAGTTTGAATAATGCTTATCTTTTGAGAACTACAGTGATGGGAGACAAATATATAAGCTCTTTACAATTAGAAAATCAGGACGGAGTGGATATTCTTATCTCTAAGAATTTGAAGCCGGAACGTAAAAATGCATGGGAAGTAGGTATCGATTGGCGTTTCTTTAATAATAGAATAGGTATTGATGCGACATACTATAAAGAGAATACTAAAAACCAGATCATGACAATTGCAGTGCCTGAGGTGTCAGGTATCTCTAGACAAATAGTAAATGCCGGTAATATTCAAAACTCAGGTATAGAATTAGCTCTTCATACTGTTCCTATCGAAAGTAAAGATTGGCAATGGGAAGTAGATTTCACTTATACTCGTAACCGTAATAAAATCGTATCTCTTCACGAGAATGTAGCAAACTATATTAATCTAAAAGGAAGTACTAACTATGGTAACTACCGTGTTGGTTCAGTTGCAAAAGTAGGTGCTGAATATGGTTTGTTGATGACAGACTCTAAACCTAAAATTGATGAGGCTACAGGCTTGGAAGTTTTAACTTGGTCTAACGGTAGACGTATGGCTTATGCACAACGTAGTGGAAAAGAAGAAGTAATAGGTTCTGTTAACCCGGACTTTTTAGGTTCAGTTTCTACAACATTGCGTTACAAGAAAATGTCTTTGAGAGTAGGCTTGGATATGCGTTTTGGTGGTTATGTAGCATCTTATAACTCTCGTTATGGTACTGCTTACGGATTTACAGAATCATCTCTAGCTTATTCAGATCCTAGCCGTGGTGGTGTATCTTGGCAATCGAAATTTGATGGAATGACTTACACTGACGGATATATCCCTCAAGGTATTTTCCCTGCAGGAACTGTAATTAATCAACCTAACGGGCCAGCCTATACAGTAGCAGCAGGAGGAGAAACATTCAAAGACTTGTATGATAGAGGACTGGTAGAGCCGGTACACGCATCAGCATGGACATATTTCAGAAACAGCTGGGGACAAGGTGTGGTTAACGATGATTGGTTCAAGAAGCTTAATTATATAGCACTTCGCGAGATATCATTCAATTATGCATGTCCTACAACTTTTGCGAATAAGTTAGGAGCAAGAGCTTTGTCGGTTGGAATTACAGGAAGAAACTTAGGATACTTATTGAACAGTATGCCTAATCATGAAAATCCTGAAGGGCTTCGTGGTACATCAGCTGCTGAATTCCGCTATCGTTCTTTCGCTGGATTTACAGCAAGTTATATGTTGAATATATCAGCCACATTCTAATTTTTAAAAAGTACAGATATGAAATTTAAATCTATTATATTTATTTCAGCTATAGCCGCCTTATCCTTTGTTACATCAGGGTGTAGAGATGATTTTGCTACAATCAATACAGACCCTCAAACGGTGGCTCAAGGTGATGTTAACTTTTTGTTGACTGAAGGAATACGTAAATTTGAACCTTCGGGATATCTTTTATGGTTCTATAATGCTCCTATGATGACTAAGTGGGCTCAGTTGGGAGCTGCTTCCGGAGGATTTTCTTCTAACTATCATCTGACTACAGCCGATGGAGATCAGGGACAGATGACATATAGAGTGATGAAATATCTTCGTGATGTAGAGTATATTCTTTCTAAAAAATCAGAAGCAGAAGCTGCTACTTACAAACAACATGTAGCTGCTTTGAACGTGCTTTGTATCTACATGGGTATATTCGATACCGATATGTACGGAGATATGCCTTATAAAGATGCAGTGAAGGCTCGTTATTCAGATCCTATTATCCTTACTCCTGATTATGATAAGGTAGAAGATTTATATAATCTTTGGTTGACTCAGTTGGAGGAAAATATGGCTACATTTGCCGATCCGGATATTACAAAGAATAGAAACAAATTGTTTAGCCAACAAGACCTTATTTATAGCGGTGATGCTGCAAAATGGGCTAAACTGGCAAACTCTCTACGTTTGAAAATAGCTGTTCGCTTATTGTCTCAAAACAAAGCAAAAGCACTCGAAGTTGCTGCTTCTGTAGCTAAAAGTCCGGTGGGTGTACTTGATGGAGCAGGTGATAACTTTATTCTAAACAAGGGTACAACTGCTATTTCTGACAATGATAAAGATTTTGTATATCACTTCGGTGATGGGGTATTGGGGAGTTCTTTATCTCCTTCGGCAACTGTTTTAGACTTTATGCTAGCTAACCAAGACCCTCGTGTTCGTTTCTTCTATAAGAAAAACGGTTACAATTCTAAAGTTGTGCAGGCTTTCTTCGATCAGGGCAAAGACCTTCCTAACTTTATCGCAGCCAATGTAGAATATACTACAGTGGATGGTAAGAAAAAGTTCTCTAAATGGAAAGGTCTGGGTGAACCATGGGTGCGCTACTATGGATTGCCTGTGGTATTAGATGCAAATCAGAATAGTGCTTATGATGGTTACTTCAAAACAACTCCATATACATTAACTTCTGCTAGCGGTACTCAATATACTTATACTGCTGTTGCTCAGTATAATGAAGAAATGGTAAGAGGAAGAGTAGATTATACTATTCCGGTAGCTCCTGGAGATACTCCTCCAACCGACACTAACGACAATCCTTGGTATGGAATGTACATGTCAACTGCAGAGGTAAACCTTTACTTGGCTGAGTTTGCATTGCTGGGTGCTAATTTACCTCAATCGGCTGAAGTATACTACAATAAAGGAGTTCGAGCATCAGTAGAAGAATATAACCGTTTGGCTTCATTGAATAAGATACCATATTATGGTACTACTTATGGTTATGACCCTAACGAAAAAGTGATCGATCTACAAAGTGGTGAAATTGATGCAATGATGGCGAAGGCCGGAGTTAAGCTGGAAGGAACGACTGCTGAAAAACTTGAAAAAGTTTATATACAGGAAATTCTTCACCTTACTTTCTTCCCTTCAGATCAGTTTAGTGTAGTACGTCGCTCGGGTATACCTGCAAGAAATAGCTCATTGTTCAAATGGGTAGATTTCCCGGAACCGAAAGCAACAGAAATACCACGACGTTTCGAAATAGCTACACCATCTGTTACAGATCTTATGTACGAAAAATCAAAAGCTGCTTACGAAGCTCAAGGATTTACTACAGGAACAAGTATATCTACATCGTTGCTCAACAGCGAACGAGTATGGCAAGATAAAGGCGCTCCAAACTTTGGAGATGGCCCTAAGTAAGTTGTTCAAACACTAATTTTAATAGAATAACCCTAGGCTCTGAGCCTAGGGTTATTTTTTTATATAAGTATTGGTTCCTGAAATGAGAATGGAAAGCTTCTTGAATATATAAGGGTATGCGTTTTGTTTGTTTTTCAAGTAAGGGAAGATGTAATTTGCACTATGCTTCATATTATCAGGCTAAGTAAACATATCTATTCCAATAAAATATTTCCGAGTCTTATGCTCGGAAATATTTTTTATTTATATAAGATTGATTTTATTAACAGAAAATACACTTAAAGTGTATAAAATGAAATAATTAACTATTTTCTTTGCCGAGGATTGGATAATTATTGCTATTATTGTACTACATGGATCCGTTTAATGATTTGTATTTTAAAAACTCTACAATTACATTTACTAAACGTCAATGCTATGAAAAAATAATCCTTATTATTCAATGTTCTTTATAAAGATAGACTACAGATTAAACAACTTTGCATCTATAATTTACCTTCTGTCGTTTTCTTTTTTCAAGTTTAGTACTTGCTGCTATATATAATAGTGCTGCTCTTAACTATAATTACTATACAACATATAATTAGCTGCTAAAGGCAGGTAAGGGGACTTTTACATATTCTAACCAAAAAAACTAATATAATTGACCATCATAAGATACATTGACTTGTATTCTAGAGATGTTGTAACAATGAGCTCTTGTATCAATGTACAAGGGGGGGAGGAAGGTTTACTACTATAAACTTTTCTATTTGAAGACCTATTAACTATTCAAGTCTGTGCTTTTAACCTATAATCTTTCAATATTAAAAAAGCACAACAAAATTACTATTAATCTTTAAATCTATTAATTATGCACACAATTAAGAAGAAATTCTATTGTACGTTGCTTCTGCTGGTATTTTGTATCGGTGGAATGGCGTTTGCATCAGTGAATTCCAATTCTTCTGATTTTGGAACGGACGATGTGCAACAGCAAAAGAGGCTTACCGGAACCGTAAAAGATGCCGAAGGTCCGGTAGTTGGTGTCACAGTTTCCATAAAAGGAACTACTACTGGAGCAATGACTGATCTGGATGGACTTTTCACATTAAATAATGTTTCGGAGGGAGCCACAATCGTTGTGTCCAGTGTTGGATACGTTACTCAGGAGATAAAGTATACAGGACAAGAGTCTCTCGATATTACTTTAGAGTCTGATGTTAGGGCGTTGGATGAGGTTGTTGTTACTGCCTTAGGTATCGAACGAGAGAAAAAGTCGTTGGGGTATGCTGTAAGTGCCGTAAAAGGTTCTGATTTAACAATGGCGGGTGTTACTACTAATCCATTATCGGCATTGTATGGCAAAGCTTCGGGAGTAGGTATTTCTGCCAGTTCTTCGGGGCCAACAGGTGGTATTAACATCAAAATTCGAGGTGCAGCGCGCTTAGACTCCGATTCTAGTACAAGACCATTGTTTGTGGTAGATGGGGTGCCGATCTACGACCGTGAATCTTCTATGACATCAAGAGGATGGGATCCTTTCAATTCGTTTGACTATGGTGCAGGAATTAATGATATCAATCCCGAGGATATAGAGTCTATGGAAATCCTTAAAGGAGCAAAGGCCTCAGTACTGTATGGTAGCGAGGGAGCCAATGGGGTTGTCCTTATTACAACCAAGAAAGGTACAGGTACGCGAGGATTAGGTGTCACTTTGGACTATAAACATACGTGGGAAGAACCCGTTTCTTATATAGATTATCAGAATGAATATGGCGCAGGATCAAGTATTTATGCTCTGGATGATAACAGCAATAAAATAGTGGGCAGTGCTTATAATTGGGGTACAAAATTTGATGGGCGCGATGTTGAATATTGGGACGGATCGAAAAGAAAATATGTAGCTTATCCTGACAATTATAAAGATATCTTTAGAACAGGCAGTACCGATGCGATTAATGTAGCTTTAGCCGGAGGTAATGAAAAAGGGAATATGCGCATAGCTTATACCAATTACAATTTTGCAGGTTTGTTGACAAATCACACTCAGCAAAAGCATACTTTTAGTTTTTCGGGAAGGATGCAAATGTCTCAGCTGACTACAATAGAGGTCAACTCCAATTTTTATAAGATCAGAACGCAAAATCGTTATCCTAATATACAACAGCTGATGAGTGTTGCTAATCCACGAGATAATGATTATCAGACTGTGGCAAACAACTATTTGGATAAAGATGGCTACAGGAGTCTCGAGTTTGCATCTTGGGCAAAGCCTGCATATGCTACTCGGCTAGCCAATTTTTTATGGCAGCAAAACCAAAATAAGAATCTGGACTCAAAAACACACTTAGTATCTTCCATCAGAGGAACATTTCAGGTGCATCCACTTGTTAAAGTGATTACTTTAGCCGGTGTTGATTTCACACAGACAGACTATACACGAAAAGACAAAGAAACAGCTGTCAATGATGATGGAACATTAGAAGGAGGTAAATATAGGTTTGATACAGATCAGAACCAAAACTATAATTTACAGGGACTTGTCAACTTTGAGAAAGCTTTTGTAAATGACAGGCTTCGTGTTCTTTCTTTTGTTGGAGGAGAATTTAAGAATCAAAAAGGATATAATATCTATGTTGCTACACTCGGAAACTTTATCAATCCGGGTTGGTATTCTATTGAAAATTCTTCAGAATTTCCTTCTTTTAACGAAAAAGATAAGGTCTTAGGCCATGCCCGTTATCAGGAGAGTAAATATAGTATGTTTGGGCAGGCTACATTCTCTTGGGACGATAAATATTATTTAGAGTTTAATGCTCGTAACGACTGGGCTTCGACTCTTCCGCGTCAAAACAACTCATACTTCTATCCCGGCATTTCATTTAACTGGAATTTTAGTGAAAATGTCAAGTGGAATCCATTGACTTATGGAAATCTGAGAATGAGTTGGGCTGATGTAGGAGCACCGGCCAACCGTTATTTCGCAAATAATATATTTAATATGAACGTAATTTCCGGATCGCCAGGCCCTTCTCAGTCTGTAGAAGTGCCCGAAAGTCTTTTCTCCGGGGTCTTGAAACCCGAAAGAAAAAGAGAATATGAAATAGGAATAGATGCACGCTTCTTTGATCAACAACGCCTGCAAATCGACTTTTCTTACTATACAGGTAGTGTATACGACCAGATAATGTCTGTCCCATTGACTTCTACTACAGGGTTTAAAGGAATCAAATTGAATGCCGGTGAAGTAAAAAACTGGGGATATGAGCTGGTGTTAAAAGGAGCTATCCTGGCAGACAAAAAGAATAGATATCGCTGGGACGTGACATTAAATCTAGCAAATCAATTCTCGAAAGTAAAAAAACTATATCCGGGTCTTACGCAGATTGCCATCGATCCCGGCAGACAGGGATGGAAAGTAATGGCATACGAGGGCGAGAGAATAGGACAGATAGTCGCTCATGACTATCGTAGGGATGAAAAAGGAAATAGAATCATAGGGAGTAATGGATTGTATAGCATAGATCCGGACAAGACTATGATTGTTGGCAATTCAACTCCCGATCTGATAGGAGGTTTTTCTACAGACTTCTATTACAAAAACTTTAGTGTGCGTGTCGGGTTTGACTATAGCTTTGGGGGACGCATTATATCTCAATCAAACTATTACCTGTTGGCTTCGGGTAGTACAAAAGAGACTCTTAAAAACAGAGATGAAGCTCGAGGAGGACTTGCTTATTATGTGAATGATGCAAAAGTAACCGTTCCTTGGGAGCACAATAAACCAACACCAAATGGGGAGAGGATATACCATGACGGAATAATCTTACCCGGAGTAAAATTAGTGAATGGGGAATATGTAAAGAATGATCAGATAGTGTCGGTTGCCGACTATTGGAGGCAGTTGTGGCATGATAATGACAATTCCTACTTGCAGCCCGATTTTATTTACAAAAATAACTATATCAAACTACGTGAAGTTGCCCTTCTTTATACGCTTCCGAAGAAAATTTCGGAAAGTATAAAACTACAGAAGGTTACATTTTCTCTGACTGCCAGAAATCTGTGTTATTTGTACAAATCGATTAAGAATATCGACTCAGAGTCGGTACAAGGAACAAACTCTGTTGTCGAATATTCTATTTTCCCTTCTTACAGGACATGGGGATTTGGGATAAATGTTAGTTTTTAGATAATGAAACTTGTAAAAAAAAAGGATATGAAAAAAATAATAATATCAATATTTCTTGTATTCGGATTTGTTATTTCCGGATGTCAAGATCAGCTGGAAGATCAGTTTTTTGATCCCGAAAAATATGAAGCTCCTGAAAATGTAAAAGTAAGGGGTATGTTTGCTAAGATGATATATGAGTGGACAGTTTTTGTGGAGTCTTACGGAGAGTGGTATTATCTGAATTTCTATTGTATACCAAAATTTACTCAGATAACTACTTTTCCTATGAATGAATATTGGGATGAAGATTGGGTAGACTGGGATAAGACTGATGGTAGCGGTGCTTTTTCGGATGCACAAGTTAACAAGAAAATGTACGATGTGTTGGAGAAACTTCGTCCGTGGGGTGTTCTCAAAGTGATGATGGAGCAAGGTAGCGATGATTTCAGGAAGCAAAATCAGCTATATTATGATCTGATGACCATAACGAAAGACTTCTGCTTTTTAAGAATGGTAGACTTATATAATAGCTTTCCTTATACAGATGCGGTACGAGGATATGAGGGGGTGCTTTTTACAAAATACGACGATCCCGAATCCATTTATGTTACATGTCTCGATAATATAAAATCATTATCGGATAACTTGCAAGCAAACTATGACGTATTGTCTGAAACGGATAAAGCAGCCTTTGCCAAACAAGATATAGTGTTTGGCGGAGATATTCAGAAATGGATACAATGGGCCAACTCTATACGGCTGAAATTTGCTGTGCGCATTTCAGGGGTGAATGAAACTGTAGCAAAAGAGCATATCCAAGATCTATTGGCTAAAAACAACTTTCCCAAAGAAGATCTTATATGGAATTTGCCATATAGTCAGTATAAAGACACTCAGGCAAACACAGGTATCACCTGGGTGAGAGGTATTAGAGATACATACTGGCATTCATTCCAGATTCCTAATGTTATTATGAAAAGAATGAATTATGGCACTACCTTCTATGAGCAGGGAACAGATGATCCTCGCCTGCCTGTTATAGCCTTGCCTACTCGTTTTGGAGACTATAGGGGGGTGCGCATGGATCGTAACTATGAGTATAATAACCCGACATACAAAAAGATTGTGGAGCAGCCTGACTCAGAAAGACCGGTATGGGCTTCAGACAGACAATGGCTCGGTCTGAAAATGTACATGCAACAATTTGGTATGGGGGCTTTAAATCCCGATGTGGGAATGACCATCAATTGTATTTCGGCGTATAATAATGTAACGTATATACTCAACGAATACCCTGTGTATATGATGTCTCTTGCTGAAGTCGATTTATTCTTAGCCGAAGTAAATCTCAAAGGACTGGGTACTACTCCAAAATCTGCTGCAGACTATATTTCGGATGCTCTTATTCACTCTACAGATTTCTGGTATAAGATACAAACTTATTCTCCTTTTGATATGAGTACCAGATACCTGTATCCAAATACAGATATAAGTATGGCAAAACCGGCAAAACCGTCGGCGGGTGACATAAATACTTATGCTAACTTTCTTAAAAATCAGTATAATTCAGCTCCTGATAAGTTGGAAATAATAATGCAGCAAAAGTATATTCATCTTAACGTGATGGGTACTTACGAACTATTTGCTGAGTTGCGTCGTACACGCCGTCCGAAGTTGGAGCCAATCACAACGCGTGACGTAAAAATGGCTAAGCCAATGATAGAAAGAATAAAGTATCACCCCGATGAACCTGCCAAAAATCCGGAACATTACCCTGCTGTACAAAGTCAGGATAATTATGTAACTCCTGTTTTCTGGGTAAAGAATCCGTCAGAATCTTACTATAGAGATACTTATATCGAATAAAGATTAGATTGGTATTAAGCCGAATCATAACGAAAAAAGCCTCTTGAAAACTTCCAAGAGGCTTTTCTATTCTAATATTTACATTACTGTTTTTTCAGTATATATTGGTCTGCCAGATCTCCTGTTATTTTGTTACCCTCCATATCCAATTGGGTCAACGTGTTTTCACCAACAAAATATTTGCTCGGAGCATCCTTTACTCCTTCCAGAATCACTGTATTACCTTCGTTGTTCCAGCTATACTTGCCTTTTTCCTCAAAAGTTTCTTTCTTTCCTACATATTGAGTCTTTTTAACGAAGGTGCTGTCACCCAGCTCAATCGTTACATTCATACCTTCTCCGCTGGCTGTAGGGAGCTTACCTGTGTAAGAGCCCATATAGTCTAGCGAGGTTTTTGCATTGTGCGTATCAGCTATCAGTGTGCTGTCGGCTTTTGGTTCTTCCTGTGGCTTTTGGGAACTGCCTCCGCAACTGTACATTAGTCCCACCACTGCAATGGCTGTTAATAACTTTTTCATTTCTTTGCTTCTGTTTTGTTATCCGTCTTCACTGCTACTTCATATCCCAGCTTTTCGATAGCTGCCTTCAGTTTGTCGACAGATGTTTGGTTATTTTTAAATTCTATAGTCACCGTTTTGTTATCAAGGTTTACCTTCATATCGGTTACCCCTTTTTCAAAAGCAATATTCTTTTCGATACGCTTCTGGCAGTTTTCGCAAGTCATCGAAACATTGAAAACTACTGTTTCTTTGTCACTCTTCAACCCTTTCTTATCTTGTGCATTTAGTGTAAAACCCGCACTAAGCATCAATATAAAAGAGATTACAAAAATTTTCGCATTCATAGTTCTAAGTTTAGTACTCTGTTATAAAACAGATGTTTATTTATAAAGTTTAAAAATAATAATACTTTTTTAGTAGCTGATAAGATATATTCTCTTCTTTGTCATGCTCAGCGATAGAGAAGCATCTCATGACTCATAATCAAAAGAGATACTTCGTTTCACTCAGTATGACAAGATTCTATACAGCAACCATTATATCAAATATCTCAAAATATCTTTTATCCCATGTCGCAAAGACATGTTACCAAATTTCTGTCACCATAAGCATTATCTACGCGTGCCACGTTGATCCAGAATTTGTTTTGTTTTACAAATTCGAGCGGATAAGCAGCCTTAGAGCGAGGATAAGCATGTTTCCATTCGTCGGCACATACTTCATATTCGGGGTGAGGTGCATTCACAAGAACATTGTCTTCTTTCGAGTATGTTCCGTTTTCTACCTCCTTGATTTCTTCCCATATCTGGTTCATTGTATCCACAAATCGGTTTAGCTCCGACAGGCTTTCGCTTTCGGTAGGCTCTATCATCAATGTGCCATGCACAGGGAACGAAAGAGTAGGGGCATGGTAACCATAATCCATCAATCGTTTTGCGATATCCGATTCTGTGATACCTGATGTTTCTTTCAACTTGCGGCATTCAAGAATAAGCTCGTGACCTACTCTGCCTGTTGTACCTCTGTACACTATGCCATAGGTATCTTTGAGGCATTCTGCCAGATAATTGGCATTCAATATAGCAATTTTTGTGGCACGAGTCAAGCCCTCTCCACCCATCATGCGGATATAACCGTAAGTAATAGGCAATATTCCTGCGCTTCCGTATGGTGCCGATGCTACCGTATTTACAGTGCTGCCGTCTACTTCGGGATGATGAGGTAGGAATGGAATAAGGTGTTCTGCAACGCAGATAGGGCCTTCGCCCGGGCCGCCTCCACCGTGAGGAATGGCAAATGTTTTATGCAGGTTCAGGTGACAAACATCGGCTCCGATAAAGCCCGGATTGGTAAGTCCTACCTGTGCGTTCATATTTGCTCCGTCCATATATACCTGTCCGCCTTTTTCGTGTACAATCTTGCACATCTCTCTGATCTCTTTTTCGAAGATACCATGAGTAGACGGATAGGTGATCATACATCCCGCCAGATTGTCTTTATGCTGATCTGCCTTTGCTTGCAAGTCATCTAATGCTATATTTCCGTGGCTGTCGCACTCTATCGTCACGGTTTCGTATCCAGCCTGAATTGCCGATGCCGGATTTGTACCGTGTGCCGATGCCGGGATAAGGATAATATTGCGATGCCCTTGTCCGATGCTTTCCAAATATTTGCGGATTGTCATCAATCCTGCATATTCTCCTGCTGCACCCGAATTAGGCTGGAAGCTTACGCCGGCAAAACCTGTGATCTCTTTCAGATATTCGCCCAACTCTTCTATCAGTTCGTTGTACCCTTGAGTCTGTGACTTAGGTGCTAGCGGGTGAATGTTTTGGAATCCCCCCAGCGAAAGAGGAAGAAGTTCCGACGCTGCATTCAGCTTCATGGTGCACGACCCCAAAGAGATCATCGAATGAGCCAAAGAAATATCTTTCCTATCGAGGCGTTTGATGTAACGCATCAATTCTGTTTCGGTATGATAAGAATTGAACACCTCGTGTTGAAGGTACTCGCTCTTACGGAGGAACTCGTCTTTTATCGTTATTTTTTCAGGAAGGTCGTCTATCATAAACACTTCCATACGTCCTGCTGCCATAGAGAATACGGCAAGCAATTCGTGCGCCTTGTACTCTGTTATTGTTTCGTCTATGCTGATACCTACTTCTCCCGCTTCGTAATAGCGCAGGTTGATGTCACGCATCTCGGCAAATTCACGAACGGTGTATTGCGATACTCCGCTCGGTAAACCTATTTTGAGTGTGTCGAAATACTGCTCGTTCAGTATCGTATAGCCCAATTCTTTCAGCTCGTCGGCGATAAGTGATGTAGCCGAATGTATCTGAGTAGCTATGTTCTTTAAGCCTTTTGGCCCGTGATATACAGCATAGAACCCTGCCATCGTGGCCAGTAATGCTTGAGCCGTACAGATATTTGATGTCGCTTTTTCACGTTTGATATGTTGTTCACGAGTTTGCAGTGCCATGCGATAGGCCGGTTTGCCATAGGCATCTTTCGATACGCCGATGATACGTCCCGGTACATTGCGCTTAAACTCCTCCTTCGTTGCAAAGAACCCTGCCGAAGGACCTCCGTAAAACATAGGAACACCAAAACGTTGGCTGCTGCCGAATGCGATATCCGCACCCCATTCTCCGGGAGGAACAAGCAGTGTAAGTGCCATCAGGTCTGTAGCTGCAGATACCTTGCAGTCGAGGCTGTGTGCCTTTTCGGCGAAAGCTTTGTAATCTACAATATTCCCGTTCGAATTGGGATATTGGATAATTGCACCAAAAAATCCGTCCGAAAGATCGACAGTATTATAATCGCCAACTACCACCTCAATGCCCTGTGGCTCCATGCGTGTGTTGATCACCGCTAAGGTTTGCGGGAATATATTTTTATCAACAAAAAGTTTATTTACATTATTTTTTATCTGGTCGCGTGTGCGGAGATTGAACATCATTGTTGCAGATTCTGCTCCGGCTGTGGCTTCGTCGAGTAGCGAACAGTTGGAGAGAGGCAATCCCGTAAGATCGCTTACGGTGGTCTGGAAGTTCATCAACGCTTCGAGTCTTCCCTGCGAGATCTCCGCCTGATATGGAGTATATGAAGTGTACCATACCGGGTTTTCGAATACGTTGCGGAAGATAGGGGCAGGGCATACGGTATCATACCATCCCATGCCGATGTACGATGCGCAAATACGATTCTTCGAGGCCATTAGAGCCATTTCCTCAGCATATTCGTGTTCGCTTAATGCTTCAGGCAGATTAAGACCGTTCTGCAATCTGATATTTGCAGGGATGGTTTGATCTATCAGTTCATCCAGCGAATTGACGCCGACTTTAGACAACATTTTTTTTTCATCTTCTGCATTGATGCCGATGTGGCGGTGTTGAAATTTTTGGGTCTCCATGGATTCTAAGTATCGTTTTATTGTAAATAAAAATTGTTTCTAGCTTCTTCTCTGATTGTGGTCAACGGCCCGTGACCCGAATATACCACTGTGTCGGGTGGCAGTTTCATCAATTTCTCTTTTATGCCGTCTATCAGTTGTTTGTGGTTGCCTCCCGCCAGGTCGGTACGTCCTACACTGCCTCTGAACAATACATCGCCTACAAAAACACAACCGGCTTCCTGATTGTAGAAAACAATGCTGCCCGGCGAGTGTCCCGGTATTTGCATTACTATGAGCCTTTGATTACCGAAGGTTACAACATCATTTTCGTTCAGATATTTTCCCACCTTGGGTATTCTCGTGTCTTCATTTGTGAAGCCAAACATTTGTAATTGGGTAGGGAGTTGTTCGAGTAAGAACTCATCACCCTTGTTGGCCATTGTTTCCAGTTTGAATTGCTCGTAGATAAAATTATTTCCGAATACGTGATCGAAATGTAGGTGTGTATTAAGTAGATGTTTTACAACTAACTCGTTGTCTAAGATGAAGTTCAGCAAAAGCTCTTTCTCATCTTGAAAAAAACAACCCGGATCAATGATAACGCACTCTTTTGTTTCATCGTATGCGATATATGTATTCTCACTGATGGGGTTAAATTCAAATATTTTTACTTCCATATATATTTTAGTAACTATCTGTTAAAAAAGATTATACATTGTATAATCATTGCCGCTGCAAAGTTACCAGTTTTTAGTCAGAACTAATATTGTAGGCTTGACTTTTTATCAGTTTGATAGGAAGTTTACAAGTTGTTAACTAATTTATTACCGCCATTCCTGAAATTAGATGTTGTAATAAATGGTTTAGGTGTAAAATGTTTATATACAATTATTTAAATCAAGTGCGGCAAAGTGCTGTCTTTTAGAGCTTCGTCTTATCCCTTTTATTGAGGCGTAGTATATTATTTCTGTTTTATTTTGTATGCAACAGCAGCGGTTATTGCGTTAATAGCTGTTTGGTTGTATGCCCAATTTATACCTAAAGCAACAGTGTTTGACAATCTTTAGATGAACACGAAATGTGAATTTTGTTTAAAAGGAGTAATTCCTTAAAATATTTTTCGCGCTCAGGAGTCTACATGAATAGAGCGCTCTTAATAAATAGATTGTAAAATGTAAAACTGAATAAATTATGAGAACAAGAGGTTTTGGAATGGGATTCTTTGGTGGAAACCCTTTCGATAAAGATGCAAGAAAAGAATTTAAAGAATCATGGTCTAAAATGACAGATAGTGAAAAATTGGAGTTTATGAATAAACGTATGGAAGGCCTTGATAATCACGAAGACCATTTCTCTGTAGAGGCAATAGACTCCCGATGTGAAAAGTGGATGAGTATGTCGAGCGAAGAGAAACAAGCATTTGTTGACGAAAAGAAAAAAGCTTTCGAATGTCGGATGCATGGGATGCACGGTATGCACGGACATTTTGGTTTCGGTCAATAAGAATAATTATATTGGAGAATCGGTTGTGATGGTATCATTGCAACCGATTTTTTTTTTGAAGACTAACTTCGATATAGAGACAATTTCAAAGTATTTCAATAGGTCAGGTTTTAATTAAAAATACATGTAAATTTATCGGTTGTAAAGGCATATATCTATTCTTAGCTTTGTTATAAAAAGAAGATATGAAAAAAGACGATATATTTTATGAGGCATTGGTTGCCAAAGACCCTTCATTCGAAGGAACATTCTTTGCGGGAATAAAGACAACAGGGATCTTTTGCCGTCCTACATGCACAGCCCGCAAGCCCAAGAGGGAGAATGTAGAGTTCTTCGCTTCTGCAAGAGATGCCATACTCAAAGGATACAGAGCCTGCAAGGTTTGCCATCCGATGGAGAAAGCAGGGAGCACCCCCGAGTATGTAGACCGTGTATTAAGGCTTTTGGACGAAGACCCATCTTTGAAGCTCAAGGATTACGATCTGTTGAAGCTGGAAATAGAGCCTAGTAAAATCCGCCGTTGGTTTCTCAAGAATCATGGTATCACTTTTCATGCCTATCAGCGTATGTACAGGATAAATACAGCATTCAAAAAATTGCAGACCGGCACATCTGTCACCGATATTGCTTTCGATTCGGGCTATGAGTCTCTCAGTGGCTTCAACGATTCGTTTAAGAAGGTGTTTGGTGTATCGCCCAAAAATAGCAAAGAAAAGCACGTCATAGACTTCATCCGTATAGAAACAGATTTGGGAACAATGGTGGCCTGTGCTACGGATAAAGGAGTCTGTTTACTCGAGTTTTCGGATCGTAAAGGATTAGAAACCGAGCTGAAACAATTAGCCAAGTATCATAATGCTAATATTGTGCAGGGACAGAATAAATATTTTGAACAACTGAAAGAAGAATTGGACGCCTACTTTGAAGGAAGACTGAAAGAGTTTAATGTTCCGTTGGATATATCCGGCACAGACTTTCAGAAACAGGTATGGCAAGCACTCGTTGAAATTCCCTATGGCACTACTTCTTCTTATCTCAGACAGGCGGAAGTCCTAGGCAAGCCATCGTCGGTAAGGGCTGTGGCTAATGCAAACGGCATGAACAAGATTGCGATCATAATACCGTGTCATCGGGTTGTGGGTTCCGACGGATCGTTGACAGGCTATGCGGGAGGATTGTGGCGCAAGCGGAAGCTTATCGATCTGGAAAAAGATAATAAATAAAAATCATCCTGAGCGGCAAGGAATGTCTCTTTAACGAGATAGTCCTCAGTACGCTCAGGATGATTTAATTATATAGGATTAATATGCTGCGGTAAAGCGTTGGCGAGGGAATTTGTGGTTCTCAATTTCGTCAACAATAGCTACAGACATATCTTCAACAGACAGGGTAGATTCTCCGTCTTTGTCGAACACAGGTTCGTCTGTTCCCAATCGATACTTGCCTGTCCGTCCTGTTTTGATGCCTTGGTGCATATTGATGGCAGGCGAAAACATTGTCCAATCCAGTTCTGTTTCTTTCTTCAAGATATCCAGATAGTCTCTTGCTGCGGTAGCTCCCGGTTTGATATCTTTGGGGAAATCTTCACCGTCTACAAGTTGTTTGCCGTCTATGTAGAGGCTACCTGCTCCTCCGATTACGATGTAACGTTTTACACCTGCTTCTTTTACAGCCTTCTGTATTGCTTCCGATCCTTTTATGAAATCGTCATATATATTCGGGTTAGTCCATCCTGCATTAAATGCGCTTAGCACAAGATCGCTGCCTTTAAGTGCTTCTACCAGTGCTTTTGTATTTGTAACATCCAAGGCGACTGTCTTGGGGTTACCGTCTTTCACCGGAATTTTATCCGTAGAGCGTGCAAATGCTGTTACTTGATAACCTCTGTTTACTAACTCTGTCAATAAGTGTGAGCCTACAAAGCCTGTGGCTCCTATTAATGCTATTTTCTTCATAACTTTCTTTTTTATTGATTAATTAATATTTTTATACTGTATGTTTTTATGTTACAGTTTTGTTTAAATTTTTTTATTCAAATCTATTGCTGAAATCAGCTAACGTTTGGTTAGCCAATCGGCTTATCATTATATCTTCGGCTTCTTTATTCAGGTCGTACAAATGCTCATTTATTTGTTTACCAACAGGGCACTTCGGATTAGGCGATGCCAGTTCGTTGCCCAATATCGAATGTGTGCTTACGATCTTATATACATCCGATAGGAATATTTCGTTGGCAGGCTTGGCAAGCATACACCCTCCGTTTTTACCCTCCTTACTTATAACAATATTATGCTTGCGAAGGTTTGATAGCTCTTTTCTTACCAATACAGGATTAATATTCATACTCCCCGCCAAAAAATCGGAAGAGAGCAGCTCGTCCGGAAATTTGGAGAGTAATACTAATATATGCATTGATATGACAAATCTACGATCGTTCATTCTGTAATTATTTTTATTACAGTACAAAGATAGATAAAAAAATTACACTACAAAATAAAAGTGAATAAAAATATACTTTTTTCTTATAGGGAAAAGATGTTTCCTTTGTCTGTATGACAGGCAACGATCATTCGCGTAAATATTGGACAAAACGCTTAAAATATTTTAATTGCACGGGTCTCTTGCAATTCCATCTTTACTATTTTCTCATTGAGGAATGTAATTACAAAATCTTTGGTGGGTGAATTTGTTCCGTCTGTATATGGATATATTACGGCGATAAACTCTTGTGTGCCTCCTATACTTTTACTTACGGTCTTTGATACTCTGATATTCGATTTGTCGGGGAAAATATACTGGTTGAAAGTGGGTTTCCATGCCGCAATAAACGGTTTAATAGCTTTTTCACTCACATTCGCACTCTTGTCGAACAGGGTTAATAAACTATCAATCTGATCTGATTCCGCAAAGCGTAAAGCTTTTTTGCCTATTTCTACTTCATTCCCCGGAGCAGAGTCAATACCTTTTGTAGTGGTCTGATTGAATTGGCATCCGACAAAAAAGAGGCATAGAAAAACAACGAGTAGATTTTTCATCACCGATAAATTTAAGGTTAGTAGTAAGAAGTATTTTCTTATCTCAGATCAGCACATAAACGATCTTCTTTGTCTTAAAGTACTCTTCTTCGAAGTACATCGACAGGTCGTCCGCTTCGGCAGTTTTCTTGAATGGCTTTAGCTCCCCTTCCAAGTTCCCCCCTTTGAGGCATATCAGTCCGTTTGGCAGAGCATTTTGCTGTTCTTTCGATACATTTTTCCGTATGATTTTCACCAAATCGGGTAGAGGCATTACTGCACGGCTTACCACAAAGTCGAATTGTTCTTTTACATCTTCGGCGCGACAATGGCGAAATTGAATATTTTCTAATCCGATGGCGCTCGAAACTTCTGTGGCAACCCTTATCTTTTTCCCGATACTGTCTACCAACAGGAAGTTACACTTGGGAAACAATATGGCGAGCGGTACTCCCGGAAAGCCGCCTCCTGTACCTACATCCATAATCTTTGAGCCGTCTTTGAACTGAATCAGTTTGGCTATCCCCAACGAGTGAAGGACATGGTGAGTATACAGATTTTCGATGTCTTTGCGTGAAATTACATTTATTTTAGAATTCCAATCCGCATACAGATCGTATAGAGCAGCAAATTGTTGTTTTTGCTTTTCTGTAATATTAGGGAAGTATTTAAGAATTATATCCATTATTTTCCTGAGAAGCTAGAAATTGGAGAATTGTCTTTTAATATCGGGTACAACTCACTGTATGTAAACGGAACTTTGATAGCCCCCAGCGATGGTGCTGAGTATTCGCCCTGATTGAATAGGTAGGTTATCCCTTTGTCGTCGATCGAAAAATTGTTGTTGGCGGCTATGTCTTCTATTCCCCAATATCCAAATTCGAGAAGGTCTTCGGCTGTCTTCACATTGTTCTGTGCCACGATCTTATCGGTAAGCATTGTATTGAGCAGCTTTTTATATTCGGGGATAAACATATCTTTTTCTGTAATTACAGTTCCTGTCTTCAGGTCTATATTCACATTTTTGTAGAATGTAGATGAGTTGGCACCACCTTTAAAGTCCATCGATGACGTCTGGTACGATATGATACCTCCTTTGTCAAACAGTATCTGGGAATTTAGCGTTTTGTAGAACGAAAAATAGTCTTCGCTATCTTCCGAGCTTTCCCAATCGGGGAACTGCACTTGTGCTGCCTCTTTGTAATTTGCAATATAGTCGGTTACATATTTGTCTACCGCATTTGCCGGAGAGAGTGATTCCGAAGCCTCGTCTTCGAACAAGGCATAGTTAAACTCCTTTTGTATCTTGGCCAGCATAATCGTGTCTTCGTATTTTGCAGGGAAGATATATTTTATTTTTATTGAGCACGAAGGCTTAGTAGAGTCATTGTCTAAGTGGTATATTTTAGACACGCTAATAGAATCGTAAACAATATTGTTTACTGTATCCGTTTTTTTGTTTTCGCATGAAAAAAATAAAATGGAAAATATAAATAATAAACTGATATGTGTAGAGGCGAATTTCATATGGACATCATTTAGTTTCTACTACTGTATATACTACTAACGTTAAATCTGTGCTAATAGTTTTTTATCTCTTTTCATGAAGCAAATATACGACAAAAAGGAAAAGGGATACCTTTTTTTGTTAATCTTTTATGAAGTAATTTTTCGATAGAGTGACTATAATATGGATTCATATTAACTTTTTGGTAGTATTAACTTTCTGTCTATTAACAGCAATTTGCTCCTATTTTTATATCTTTGCGGCATCTAATAATTCTTATCTAAAGCAATTTATATGCAATTAATCGATGGTAAAGCCATATCGGCTCAAATGAAAAAAGAAATAGCCGAAGAGGTCGCAAAAATAAAAGCCGCAGGAGGTAAAACCCCTCATCTGGCAGCAGTATTGGTGGGGCACGACGGAGGGAGCGAAACTTACGTTGCCAGCAAAGTGCGTACGTGCGAAGAGGTAGGCTTTAAGTCGTCACTCATACGCTTCGAGGATAATGTAAGCGAAGAAGAACTTTTGGCCTGTGTAGATAAGCTGAACAAAGATGCCGACGTTGACGGGTTTATTGTTCAACTGCCTTTACCGAAACATATATCAGAACAGAAAGTAATAGAAGCGATCGACTACCGCAAAGATGTAGACGGATTTCATCCGATCAATGTAGGGCGTATGTCTATCGGTTTGCCATGCTTTGTGTCGGCTACTCCGGCAGGGATACTCGAACTGCTGAAACGATATGAGATTCCTACTCAGGGCAAACACTGCGTGGTGCTTGGTCGAAGCAATATTGTAGGAAAACCCGTTGCAAACCTGATGATGCAAAAAGGCTATCCGGGCGATGCCACAGTAACGGTATGTCATAGCCGCACACCGAATATAAAAGAAGTTTGCCAAAGTGCCGATATTATTATTGCTGCATTGGGTGTTCCCGAGTTCTTGAAAGGAGACATGGTGAAAGATGGCGTTGTAGTGATCGATGTGGGCACTACTCGTGTACCTTCGGCTGAGACTAAATCAGGATTTAAGCTCAAAGGGGATGTTGCCTTCGATGAGGTGGCAGCCAAAGCTTCGTTTATCACACCTGTGCCGGGTGGGGTAGGGCCAATGACTATTATTTCCCTGATGAGAAATACATTGCTGGCCGGAAAGAAAGAGATATATAAGTAATATTGTTTACCGAGAAGAATATCTATCTATATATAGGGGCGATGAAGTTCGTCCCTTTTTTATTTACTTCTCTGCAACTGCTTCGGATTCTGTTTTGGCTTCCGCTTCTGTTTCCACTTTGTCTTGCATATTCACATATACTTCGTTTTGCAATTGCTGTTGTTTTTCGTACAGTTGCAGTATGTGGTTGCGGAAATTATTGTCGCGTTGAAGCTTGTTGAAAGCTTCTTTTGCTGCCTTTTGTTGCGATTCTTTTTTCGAGTAACCTGTACCCAGTCCGGCTTGCTCGCCAAGTATCACAACCGCAGTTTTGAAAATAGGGGTATTGTTTTCGTCTACAAAGCTGTCGACGAGATCGAAGCTGACCGATATTTTTTGCTTTTGGCTCCATTCTATCAGTCGCGACTTATAGTTTGCCTCCTGCTCGGCTACTGTATCTATATTCAGGTGTTCTTTGATCAGGCGTTCGAGAACAAACTTCTTCGACACCCTGTATCCCTGATCTAAATAGATAGCGCCTATCAATGCTTCCAGTGCGTTGCCGTACATGTGTGTATTGGGCGCTGTATTGCGGGCAGATGTTTTTATTAGTTTGTCGATGCCCAGTTCGAGTGCTAATTTGTTTAAAGTTTCACGTTGGACGATCTTCGAACGCATATTGGTAAGGAATCCTTCCTTCTTATATTCAAACTCCTTGAATACAATATCGGCAACAATAGCATCGAGGATGGCATCGCCCAAAAACTCGAGCCGTTCGTTGTTGATCCATTTGCCGTCTTTCAACTTTATCGAAGACGATTTGTGCAAAAGGGCTTGCTCATAGAGTGTTATGTTGTACGGATAGAAACCAAATATTTTGTAAAAAGAAACATAAGGCTCCTTCCCTCTTTTAGGAAGAAGCCTTATTCCACGATATATCTTTCTAAGCACGCGACTTATTTCTTGAACTTCTTTACTATTATACAAGCATTATGTCCTCCAAAACCGAATGTGTTTGAGAGTGCTGCGTTTACAGTCCTTTTCTCAGCCTTATTAAATGTTAGGTTCAGCTTATAATCAATTTCAGGATCTTCGTCTCCTTCGGTGAAATTGATTGTTGGCGGAATTATATCATTCTGTACCGACAGTACGCAGAACATTGCTTCCAACGCTCCCGCAGCACCTAAGAGGTGACCTGTCATGGATTTTGTAGAACTGATATTCAGGTTATAGGCATGCTCACCAAATACCTCCTTGATTGCTTTGATTTCTGATGGGTCGCCAACCGGAGTTGATGTTCCATGTACGTTTACGTAATCAAGCTCACTTGGGTTCATGTGGGCATCCTCAAGCGCGTTTTTCATTACTAGTTTTGCTCCCAGTCCTTCGGGATGTGACGCTGTGAGGTGATAAGCGTCGGCAGACATTCCGCCTCCTATAACTTCAGCATATATTTTTGCTCCACGTGCAAGGGCATGTTCCAATTCTTCGAAAATAAGACATGCCGAACCTTCTCCTATTACAAACCCGTCGCGGCTCTTGCTGAACGGACGAGATGCTGTTTGAGGAGAGTCGTTGCGTGTAGACAAAGCTGTCATTGCATTAAAACCTCCGACACCCGATGCTGTGATTGCTGCTTCGGCTCCTCCGACTACCATTACATCTGCTTTACCCAAACGAATTTGGTCGAATGCGATGATAGAACTATGTGTAGATGAAGCACAGGCAGAAACAGTTCCAAAGTTAGGTCCACGAAGACCGTGACGGATCGAAATCAATCCGGCTGCAATATCCGAAATCATCTTAGGGATAAAGAACGGGTTGAACTTAGGTCCCATATCTTCGTGAGTAAAATAGTATCCGACTTCATCTTCAAAAGTTTTGATACCACCTATACCTGCCGAAAATATAACACCGATTCTGTCACAGTTTTCATTTTCAAAATCAAGTTTTGAATCTTTTATGGCTTCTTCGGACGAACCGATAGCCAGTAATGTATATCTGTCACACTTGCGGATCTCTTTTCTATCCATCAATCCTGACGGATCGAAATCTTTAACTTCGCAAGCAAACTGTGTTTTAAATTTTGACGCATCAAAATGAGTAATAGGTCCAGCCCCACTCATTCCTTTCAAAGCATTCTCCCAAGTAGTTGGGACATCGTTGCCTAACGGAGTTACCGAGCCTAGACCTGTTACTACTACTCTTTTAAATTCCATAAATGACTATTGGAAAAAAGATTATTTTGCATTTGCTTCAATGTAAGAGATAGCATCTCCCACTGTAGCGATTTTTTCAGTCTGATCATCTGGAATAGAAATACCGAATTCTTTTTCAAATTCCATGATTAATTCTACTGTGTCAAGTGAATCTGCTCCCAAGTCATTTGTAAAGCTAGCAGTATCAGTAACTTCAGACTCTTCAACACCTAACTTATCAACAATGATTGCTTTCACTTTTGATGCTACTTCTGACATAATTTTTAGTTTTGATTAATAATAAATTTTTTATTTTTAATTTTGTCGATGCAAAGTAACAGTTTTTTATCTATATGTTACAAATATTTTATGGATAAAATAGTTAAAATTGCACATATTTTTTACTTGTGTGCATAATCGCTAAAAAACACTCATGATTAAAATCGCTATTTTTGCCTCAGGTTCAGGGTCTAATGCCGAGAACATAGCAAACTACTTCGCAGAGAGTAATACTGTTTCCATTCCGCTTATAATATCAAATAAGAAAGATGCTTATGTGCACGAGCGTGCCAAGAAGCTGGGGATAAAATCGGTTACCTTCTCCAAAAACGAGTTCGAAACATCGGATGCTGTGCTCGATTGCCTGAAAGAGAATAAAATAGACTTTATTGTTCTCGCAGGTTTCTTGCTCAAAGTTCCCGACAATATATTAGAAGCATATCCCGGTAAGATAGTGAATATCCATCCCGCGCTTTTACCTAAGTTTGGCGGAAAAGGGATGTATGGCGACAATGTTCATAAGGCTGTGGTAGATGCCGCAGAAACAGAGTCGGGCATCACGATACATTATGTGAATGAGAATTACGATGAGGGGGCTATTATTTTTCAGGCAAAATGCCCTGTGCTGAAAAGTGATACCCATGAAGATGTTGCAAAAAAAGTGCATACACTAGAGTATACGCACTTTCCGGTTGTTATTTCAAGTGTCTTAGATGAGATGTTTTAATTCGATTGGTTTTGTGTATTATCTTCAGACTTGTTTACTTTCACCTCTTCATTGTTCACCGTTCTGGCTCTTACGATAGTACGGCGATCGCCAGTAAGCACTGAGGTGTTGTCTTTCTTTGTTTTAATATTTTTATCTGCTGCGCCTTGTGTCGGCTGCTGAGCAGGATTATTCGTTTGTTGCTCTGTTGTTGCAGGGTTTGTTTCCTGTATGTTCTTTTCTTCAGGTTCGGGTTGGTATACAGGCGATGTTACGGTTTGCTGATTGTCATTGTATTGCGTTTCTCTGTCAGCCTTTATTCTTCTTACAGAACGCTTAGGCGCTTTTTCCTTTTTTATTTCTGTTCTTTGGGTATTCACCTTTGGTGCTATGGCTGGCGGGTATGCATAGTTGTTGGTGCTCTTTTCGGCTGCCCACAGGTTGAGCTTATTGATGGCTTTGTCGGTAACGGTAATCCATATTTCACCATTCGGATTGCCCGATGCGGTATTCTGTATTATAAAATCACGCTTAACAATGTCGCTCGACGATAGAAGCTCTACAACTTCGGGCTGTACCTTTGTGCCATTGATAAAGTATAAAGGTTTGTTGCCATAATTAACGTATTCCTGAGCTAATTCGGCTGTAGACTTTTTCAACATTTCTTGCTGAATGCTATCTGCCATTATTCGCGCTCTTTTTTCTTTATCGCGGCTCTCTATATTGGCTTTCGACAAACGATAAGCTAAGCTTGTGTTGCCCGTTTTCAAGAGAGTTTGGTCTTTTTCTATTTGTCCTATCAGCCTGTCTATATCCATTAGCGCACCTTCCAGCGAGTTATAGTCTGACTTTAGAATAGCTGAAACGGAATCAGCATCGGCTCCCATTTTATTAAACAAAAACTTGTTTTGTGGATCTTTCTCACCTCTGTTGCTGACGATCAGCGTGGTGTCTTTTGTAGTCACTATATATTTATTTCCTTTTTTTTGGGCATAACCTAAAAAAGGAAGTAGTGATGCTATCAAAACGAGTATGATATATTTGCTTATATTCATTTGTTTGTGTCTGCTTTTGAATTTTATATATTATGTCAATATTCTTTCACTTAAGCATATAATACGCAAATATACAAGATTTTTCGTGAATGATATTGTGTCTTACATTTTTTAGTATAAATAAGGTGGCTTTTTAATCTTTTATAGACTTTTTATACTTGAAACACTGCCTTTATTTTCGTACTTTTGCGTAAAATAAATCAACTATTAAAATATTAATCATGGCAACACCATCATTTAAGTACCAAGAGACGTTTCCATTAGAGAAGGATACCACAGAGTATTATTTACTCTCCAAAGATCATGTTTCTACAGCTAACTTTGAAGGACAAGAGATACTGAAAGTACAACCTGAGGCTCTTACTTTACTGGCGCAACATGCGTTTCACGATGTAGAATTCTTGTTACGCCCCGAGCATCAAGAGCAGGTGGCAAAGATATTGTCTGACCCTCAGGCAAGCGACAATGATAAATTTGTGGCGCTTACATTCTTGCGCAATTCCGAAATTTCGGCAAAAGGGGTGCTCCCTTTCTGTCAGGATACCGGAACAGCCATCATTATGGGTAAGAAAGGGCAAAATGTGTGGACAGGCGGCAACGACGAAGAAGCCTTGTCGAAAGGGGTGTACAATACATTTACCGAAGACAATTTGCGTTATTCACAAAACGCACCTTTGGATATGTACAATGAAGTGAATACAGGAACCAACCTGCCTGCGCAAATAGACCTGTATGCCGTGAACGGAAATGAATATAAATTCCTTTTTGTAGCCAAAGGTGGTGGTTCTGCAAACAAAACATATCTCTATCAGGAAACAAAAGCGTTGCTTACTCCTGAGAAACTAGAGCCATTCCTGATCGAAAAAATGAAGTCGTTGGGTACAGCAGCATGTCCTCCTTACCATATCGCATTTGTGATTGGAGGTACATCAGCCGAAACCAATCTGAAAACAGTTAAGCTGGCTTCTACTAAATATTATGATGGTCTTCCTACTTCGGGTAACGAAGGTGGACGTGCGTTCCGCGATTTGGAAATGGAAGCCAAACTACTGAAGGCTGCTCAGGAGCTAGGGCTTGGAGCGCAATTTGGAGGTAAATTCTTTGCTCACGATATCCGTGTAGTTCGTTTGCCTCGTCACGGTGCATCTTGTCCTGTGGGTATGGGTGTTTCTTGCTCGGCCGACAGAAATATAAAAGGAAAGATCAACAAAGACGGTATATGGCTCGAAAAAATGGAAGATAATCCTACAAGGCTTATTCCCGAAGAACTGCGCAATGCAGGCGAAGCAGGAGGTGTGAAAATAGACCTCAACCGTCCGATGAAAGAAATACTTGAAGAGCTGTCTAAGTATCCTGTTTCTACACGTTTGTCGCTCACCGGTACAATCATCGTAGGACGTGATATTGCGCATGCTAAGCTTCAGGAGCGTATCGATAAGGGCGAAGGGCTTCCTCAATACATCAAAGATCATCCGATCTACTATGCAGGTCCTGCAAAAACGCCTAAAGGATATGCAAGCGGTTCGATGGGGCCAACTACAGCAGGTCGTATGGACTCGTATGTAGATTCGTTTCAGTCGCATGGCGGCAGCATGATAATGATTGCCAAAGGTAACCGTAGCCAACAGGTAACCGACGCTTGCCACAAGCACGGCGGATTCTATCTGGGAAGTATAGGCGGCCCGGCTGCAATACTTGCTCAGAATAGCATAAAGAGCCTTGAGTGCCTCGAATATCCTGAATTGGGAATGGAAGCGATATGGAAAATAGAAGTAGAAGATTTCCCTGCATTCATCTTGGTAGACGACAAGGGTAATGACTTCTTCAAACAATTGAAACCGATTAACTGCTCTATGAGCTAATATATACTATAAGCAGACAATCTATGCAAAGTGAATAAGCGGATATCAAATGAATGATATCCGCTTATTTTATTTTTGTCGATTAAGGACGTCTCAACTGCTTTTACCGGATTTAATATCTTGTTTTGAGGGCTATCTTATCCAATTCCTTTATTTCGTCTTGCAAGGTGAAAAATACTTTTCCGCCTTTAGATACCACCTCCCATGCTATATCGCTCACAATATCATCGATTACATCCGGCTGATTGATGTCTTTAGTCAGTTCGAAGTTTCTCTTGTCTATCATCCTTACGGGTTGCGAAAATTTGTCGTATACGATCAGCATCTCGCCTTGCCCATCTATTGCTGCCCGATAGATTTCCTGCAAATCGGTAACAACCTTATGGTTGGATATTGCTTCTTTCATCTCAACGATAGCTTCCGACCTACGTTCGTACATATACTGCTTCATGATCTCCCAGCCCTGTTTTACCACATCGTGCGGCTTCGAGTTGTTGTAGTCTATCGATGCATATCCGATATAGATGTCAGGCTTGTCGGCTACTTGCATCAGTTTGCTGAAATTGTCTTCGGTAGAAATAACGACACACTCCAGCTCGGTTTTTTGATTCACTTTCACCACAGCTTTATCAACTCGATTGAAGAATTCACGGATAAGATCATCTACACGTTTTGCATCGCTTTTCTCGTCCCTCTTAGGTTTGTAGTGCGGCGACCCATCAAACGGAAAACCATCACTCTTTACCTCTTCTTCTATCCCGTCTCCAAGTGCTTTGTATAGCTGTACGCCACCTTGCGATAATACGAGTATCAGATATTCCTTGCTGCGGTTGTATGCTTTTATCAGGGGGCGCAGGTTGAATGTATCGCTGATGTTTAGCCTGTCGGCTGGTACCGTCCACGATGTTCTGATGATTTCCTCCATATCGTTCGATAAGAATACATGAAGGCTGTCGAGATTGTGGTTCTCGTTCACTCTATTCTCTACGGTTGCTATCTTCTCCAGAAGGGGAGCTACTGTCTTTTTTTCGTATTCGGCAACCAACTGCTTCTCTGCTTCCGAAAGCAGGTTTTTCAACAGTATTTTGTCTTTATCGCTGGCAGGGCGTGTTCTATGCGTATTAAGAGAGATACTAACACAAGGCCCTGCCGTTACAGCTGCCAGTTTTTTTATCTTTTCTTTTAATGCCATAATATATTTATTTTATAATTAATCACTTCATTAATATACGAAAAAAAAGTCGGATTTGCAAATCTGTGAGATTGAGCTCTTCTCTGAAATAGCTTCTTTTTCATAAGATTATATTTTTTTTAATCTCTTTTTCTGTCGATGGATAGCGAAAGACCCCTTTCTTAAACCAGTTTAAGATTCTAGTCTGTTGGAATGGCTAATTTTGTATTACTAATTCAAAAAAGATATTGAAAATGGAAAATAAAAGATTGAATATGTACAAAGCAGCTCCCGAGCTATACAAAGCAATGATGTCTCTCGAAAATGCTTTGCAACAAACATCTCTGACTCCTATCGAAAAGGAGCTGATCAAAATAAGAGCTTCGCAAATCAACGGTTGTGCCTTTTGTCTGAATATGCATACCCGTGATGCTCGTAAAATAGGGGAAACCGAACAACGCATCTATTTGCTGAATGCATGGCATGAAGCAGGTAATTTATATTCTGAAAGTGAAAAGGCAATACTTCGCCTGACAGAAGAGGTTACCCTTATCAGTAAGGGGGGTGTTTCGGCTGAAACATATCAACAAGCAGAAAAGATATTGGGAGTATCCAAGCTCGCTGAGGTAATAATGGCTGCGGTAGTTATCAATGGCTGGAACAGGATTGCCATATCCACAGAATTGCCGATAGACTAATCGCTTAAACAAATAATGAGGGATAACCGATAAAGATTATCCCTATTTATTTTTCTGGTCTAGTGTATTCTATTTAATTTGATGTATCTCATTCCATGTCCAGCCGTATGGCCTACAAGAGAAACCACTATACACAAATTTATATTCAGGATCATATGTTCTAATCGATTTGAATGTTTTTTTAACCCCATTTACTGTTATAGTATAGCTTACTGTTACTTTTATATCCTCAGGGTCAATCTGTAACTTTCCATCAAGATAGTGTCTTAATAGATAAATAGCCGGTTTTTGTGTACTATTACTTCTCCAAGTAGGTAAATCAGTCAATCCTAAACATTCAAAATTCATAGTTGGACTATACCAATTTGAGTGTAATGCTATTTTCGTTTTGCCGTCATCGTAGAGTAAATCAGTATACTTATTGCTTATAGAAGTTACACGTACTGAATTAATTGGTTTCAACTTGCTTTTAGATACACTTGTTGTATTATAATTCTCTCCAGGTAAATACCCTTGAGATGCGGCATGGCTTATTGTTAAATTATCCATGTAATTTTTTATGTCTGGATTTATAGAAATATTCGATGGTGCGGTATTCAGTGTCTTAATAATGTTATAGCTAATTGCTGTTTGATTAGATAGTATTGAATACCTTGTCATTTCAGCATACTCTCCGATTTCGATAGTTGGTGGATCAATTAAATTCCAAACACCCAGCTTTTCAGATGAGTTTATTGCCATTTGTAAAGGAGGTATAGTGGTCACTGTAGGGCCTTGAGCTTTGCCCTCAAGAAGGACTTTTCCTGAAGTTTTGAATTGGAGGGTATAGTTAGTTGTACTATTGCTTGTTCCTCCCAAAAACGAACCAAATATGGAGTTTGTCCCCAGATCAAGTAATGCTTTAAAATTTCCACTTATGATTGATTGTAATGTAGAAGAAGCTACATTTTTAATAGGTCTGTTATCGCCTCCTAAACTTATGTTTCTTACTATCCAAGATTTAGCACTATCAGAAAGTGCAGTTAATGTACTTTTCGAAAAAGGATCCGAAGAATTATTTGATGCTGTAGAACTAATTAATGTACCTGATGAGGTTGACTCGTAGCTTCCTTCTATTTTTATAGTGGTAATATTTTGTTGATAGGCATCTATTGTCAATGTTAGATTTGGCTGATTCTGATCAAAGACTAGTTCAACCTGAAAACAATTCCATCCAATAGTAAATCCTTTTGTAGGATTTTTTGTTATATTCATAACATTTACACATTCAGGTCTTTTTAGAGAGTTTTGCGGATATGTGAAAAATCCATCTTGATTATTAATTAATTTATTAATTCCTCCATCAAATGTAATATTCCAATAGCCATTGTTTCCGACAGTTGCTGTTTCCAAATAATAAAATCCTTTCAGAGTGCCGGTGAATCTATTATAAAAAATAAGATAATTATATAATGATTTGTTTTCAATCGTAGTATTGCGTAGCAATATCCATCCATCCTCCGCCTTAATATCTTTTCTTACATCATCTGGAATGTTAGACATTGAGTATGCATTATTCCATGGTACATGTACTTTGTTAGATATGTTTGGAATTTTAATTTCAGTCCAACTCTCCCATTCTCCTGGATTAATTACTAAGCTACTTTTTAAGTTTTTGGAGCCTTGTGTTTCCTCAAGTTCTTCAAGATTGTTATCAGTACAGCTAACAATGAAAAGAAGTGATAAAACGAAGATAATTTTTTTCATAATATTAACTTTTACGAGATTTGACTTCAATGAAAGTTTATTTGTTAATAATAAATTAAGTAAATATAAATTAAATAGTTATATTTTTTAGTAAATATTTATTAATATTTAACCTTTCGAGAGAGTGGAAATTTAGAGCTATTGCTACTCCACAATTTATTAATGCTAAATCTTTTGTCGAAAATTCACATAGACTTTTTTGCATAAAAATAGAGGTGTTTCAGTTGAAACACCTCTATCATTAAAAATCTTATTGAGATTTTATTTATCAAACTTCTATATTGTTACTTTGCAATTCGCCTTCATGTATCGGAATCCTCATCCGATAGAATGAACGCCAAACAAATACCAAGCCCAGAATTAAGAATGGTATGGCAATAAATATAGAATAATCGCTGTCAGGGTTGGAGCGCATTTCTATACAGATTTCTGTTGCCAACAAACCAAATAGGGTAGAGAACTTGATGATAGGATTTAGTGATACGGACGAAGTATCTTTAAATGGGTCGCCCACTGTGTCTCCTATCACTGCCGCTTCGTGCAGCGGGGTATTCTTTTCTTTCAGGTCTACTTCTACTACTTTCTTAGCGTTATCCCAGCTTCCTCCCGCATTAGCCATGTAGATGGCTTGGAACAATCCGAATACGGCGATAGACACAAGGTAAGCCACAAAGAAGTTAGGATCTAAGAATGCAAATGCCAATGTAAGCGAAATAAGGGCGATAAAGATGTTCCACATCCCTTTTTGTGCATATTGGGTACAAATCTTCACCACGGCGATAGAGTCCTTTATATCGGCTTCTTTTTTTGTGATGTCGAATGTACGTTTGATGAACTCTACAGCACGGTAAGCACCTGTGGTAACGGCTTGCATAGAAGAACCACTAAACCAGAAGATAACCGCACCACCACAGATAAGCCCGAGGAGTACCGGCGCATCGGTTAGAGACAGTTTCAGCAGCCCTACTTTTTCGAGCAGCAAGATGATGGAGAATATCATTGTTGTAGCACCTACTACGGCTGTTCCGATCAATACCGGCTTGGCTGTAGCCTTAAAGGTGTTTCCTGCCGAGTCATTTGCTTCGAGAAAATGTTTTCCGTTTTCAAAATTAGGAGTAAAACCATAATCTTTCTTTATCTCCTCAGATATATTCGGTATGCTTTCTATTTGAGACAATTCGAATACCGATTGGGCATTGTCTGTTACAGGGCCATAGCTGTCTACAGCAATTGTTACAGGACCCATACACAAGAAACCGAATGCAACCAACCCGAATGCGAAGATAGAGGCGTGAGGGCCTAATATGGCGTCCAATCCCATCTGTGCGGTAAAGAATGCACCTGTCATCAGCGCTGCGATGAGCAATCCTGTCCAGAATGCCCCGAAATAACCGGCTACAATACCCGATAGAATATTCAGTGACGGGCCTCCTTCGCGTGAAGCGGTGACGATTTCTTTTACATGTTTCGATTTGGAACTGGTAAAGAACTTCGTAAACTCAGGAATCAATACCGCAGCAAGTGTACCGCAGCTTATAATAATTGCCAATTTCCACCAAAGGCTGCCATTTGCCGGGTTGCCTGTGATTTCTACCATATCGCCCAACAAAAGGTGGCTCATAAAGAAGCTAGCAGAGATGCAAAGAACAGCAGCAATAATGATGAGGCGCATCAAAGGAGATTCGAAGTCGAATTCCTTTTTATTTCCGTATAGTCTTTTCGATATAGCCTGATTGATAAAGAATGCACAGCCCGACAAAAAGTCCATCAAGAAACGCATTCCGAATATCCATACTATCAGTTTAGCCTGAATATGCGGATCTTCTACGGCTAATGTGATAAATGCAATCAGAGCAACCCCTGTTACACCGTATGTTTCAAATCCGTCGGCTGTAGGGCCTACACTGTCACCGGCATTGTCGCCTGTACAGTCGGCTATCACGCCCGGATTACGAGGATCGTCTTCTTTTACCTTGAAAACAACCTTCATCAGGTCGGAACCGATGTCGGCAATTTTGGTAAATATACCTCCGGCAATACGCAAGGCACTTGCTGCAAGCGATTCGCCAATAGCAAATCCCAAGAAGCAGATACCTACTATTTCGCGAGGCACAAAAAGAAGAATAATAACCATAAGTACAAGCTCGAGAGAGATGAGGAACAGACCGACGCTCATGCCGGCCTTCAATGGTATATTAACGACATCCAACGGACGTCCTTTTAACGAAGCAAATGCGGTGCGTGCATTGGCATAGGTATTTACACGAATACCAAACCAAGCCACAGTGTAAGACCCTGCCATACCTACAATGGAGAATAACAAGACTTGAATAACAACCCCGAAAGACTGCCCGATCAATCCGAAGAAGTAGATGCATAGCACAAGGGCAATCAATGCAAACAACATCAGAAGGAATTTACCTTGCTGGATCAGATATGTCCGGCAAGTGGCGTAAATAGTAGCAGCTACTTTGAGCATAGAGTCGTGAGCAGGTAATCTCTTGACCTGACGGAACAAGAGAAGACTGAAACATAATGTTCCAGCAATGATCAGTGCACCATAAAATAAAAAATCCCATGAAGTAATCGCAGTTCCAAAGATGTGGAAGGTGCCCTCATGGAGATCAGGAATCGCCAGGTCGGCTTCGCTTGCAAACGTAGATAGGTTAACACCAAGAAGCAGACCAATCAGTAGACCAACATTTTTTAGTTTTTTCATGATAAAAAATTGTATTTAGATAGACAATAACAAACATACTCTCTCCCTAAAATACCAACTGAAAATATGTTTGTTTATCAGTTTCCGCTCCGAACTAAAAATTGTTTTGAATTTACAAAATTTAATCCTTTTACTGTTTATTTTTTACTGATTTTCTTATCGTTAAAAAAACGTTTTAAGTAAAAATAACAATGGAGGAACTAAATTAACATTTGCCCCGCCACTATGCTTGTTTTATGGTGTTTTTTATATGTTAAACAACATGTTTTTGCCTAGTAATAAACTGATTGCCTTGATGAGGTGATGGATACCTTCAAAAGTTACTGTTGCTTTAGATTGTTTCGATTTAACAAATTACAATTGTAGGAAGTAAGAATTTCGAGACACCGTTTAACATCTGTAGGGCGGATAACCACATTGGCTGTATCTCCTTCCGAGAAGGCATACATATACTCTATAAATATATTCTCTTTGGCCAGATATTCGAGCACCGTCGACAGCGATCCGGGTGTGTTGGGACAAGAGAAGCAAACAACATCGGTAACCGTTACCCCGAAGTGTGCTTCCTTGAGTACACGCATGGCGAGGTCTACATCCGATACAATCATTCGCAATATCCCAAAGTCTGCGCTTTCGGCCAAACTGAAGGCTGTCATATTCACTCCGTTTTGTCCCAGTATGCGGGTTACGTCATTTATGCGGCCTGTCTTATTCTCTATGAAGACAGAAAGTTGTTTTATTGTCATGGCTTTTTATTTTTTATTCATATCTCTTATTTGTATTTGTCATGCTGACGATAGGAAGCATCTCTTTATAAAAAACAGAGTTGAGATCCTTCGTGCCTCAGGATAACAAAGAAACAATAAATCATAGATTGGTTAGCTAAATACTCGCTTATCTACCACACGCTGCGCTTTGCCTTCGCTGCGCTTGATGCTGAACGGTTCTACCAGCTTGATGTCGGCACTGATGCCCAGTACGCTTTGTATACGCTGTCCGAGTTTCTTTTTCAGTGCAAACATTTTGGTTATCTCATCCGAATAGAAGCCGTCACGAACTTCTACCTGTACCTCCAGTATATCCAGATTATTCACCCTGTCTACTATCAGCAGATAATGAGCTTCAAATTCTTCCATTTCCAATATCACACTCTCTATCTGCGAAGGGAATACATTCACACCCCTGATGATGAGCATATCGTCGCTGCGTCCTACAATGCGGCTCATGCGTACATTTGTGCGTCCGCATTGGCATGTTTGGTCTGTGAGGCTGCACAGGTCTTTTGTACGGTAGCGCAACAGCGGTAAGCCTTCCTTGGTGAGGGTGGTGAATACCAGTTCGCCCTGCTCGCCGTAAGGCAGTTGCTCGAGTGTATCGGGAGAAATAATTTCGGGATAGAAGTGATCGTCTACAATATGCGACCCGTCTTTATATTCACACTCGTGCGATACGCCCGGTCCCATTACTTCGCTCAGACCATATATATTATATGCGTCTATTCCCATCTTGGCTTCTATCTCCTTGCGCATATTTTCTGTCCAAGGTTCTGCTCCGAAAATACCGATACGCAGCTTGAACTCCTCGCGCGGGATACCTGTTTTCTGCATCGCTTCTGCCAGATACAGGGCGTAAGACGGAGTGCAGGCTATTGCCGTGGGGCCGAAATCGTGCATCAGTTGTATTTGCTTTGCCGTGTTTCCGCTCGACATGGGTATTACCGTACCTCCGAGGTGTTCCACTCCGTAATGCACTCCCAGACCTCCCGTAAACAGCCCATAGCCATACGCTACGGTGAATATATCGTTGCTGGTAGCTCCGTAGGCACTGAGGCAACGGGCAATCATTTCCGACCATATAGACAAGTCGCGGCGGGTATATCCTACCACAGTGGGGCGTCCTGTTGTGCCCGATGAGGCATGCAGGCGGATAATCTCCGACATGGGTACGGCAAACATCCCATAGGGGTAGTTGTCACGCAAATCCTGTTTGGTGGTAAAAGGCAGTTTTACGATGTCGTCTATCGACTGGATATCGTCAGGCGTGATGTTCATTTCCTGCATCTTCTGACGGTAAAACGGTGTGCAATGGTAGACTCTCTCTACCAGTTTACGAAGACGCTCGCCTTGCATACGGCGTTTGTCGTCGCGGCTCATACATTCTTTCGGTGTGTTCCAGATCATGGCATAGGTTAGTTTTATTAGTGTTTTATTTTAAGGCATCTGAAATATTTTATGTTGTATGCCGAGTTCATAAACTTTTACCTCTCTTTGTCATCCTGACCGAAGGGAAGGATCTCTTGTCTGTAGAATCGAGATGCTTCGCTCCACTCAGCATGACAGAAACTGTAAAAGGTCGAACCCAACATACAACATAAAATTTTACAAATACTTATTTTTCGTTACTGAAAGAATACGGAAAGTCCGCTTCATTCACCCCTCTGCTTTTGTTAGGTGTAGGCGACATTTCGTATACAATATTTGCGCCTTTGAGCAAATCTTCGTGTGTGAAATAGTTTTTCGGATACACTTTTCCATTCAGCTTCACTGATTTCACATAGCGATTGTCTTTGCTGTTGCCCAACGATTGTATCGAGATTGTTTTTCCGTTCTCCAGTTTTACTTTTATATTTTTCATTAGCGGAGAGCCTAAGATATACTCGTTGCTTCCCGGACACACAGGATAGAAGCCCATTGCCGAAAATACGTACCAAGCAGAAGTCTGTCCGTTGTCTTCATCGCCGCAATAAGCGTCGGCATACGGATTATACAGTTTATCCATTATCTCACGTGCCCAGTACTGAGCTTTCCATGGTTCGCCCGAATAGTTGTACATATACACCATGTGTTGTATCGGCTGGTTGCCGTGTGCATATTGTCCCATATCCATCACCTGCATTTCGCGCATTTCGTGGATCACTCGGCGGCTGTTTAGTCCCAGATAGCTAGGCAAAACAAATACGGAATCCATCATTTGGTTGAATCCTTGTTTGCCGCCCATCAGGTCGATCAAACCTTTGGGGTCGTGGAATACGCAAAAGCTCCAGTGCCAGCTGTTGCCTTCGCAAAACTCGTTGCTCCAGTCTTCGGGCTTGAAGTTGGGGTTGAATACACCCTTATCGTCTTTGCCTGCCATCAGCCTGTTCTTCGGGCTGAAAACATTCTTATAGTTCAACGCATGTTTTTTGTATTGGGCAAGTTCGCTTTCCGGTTTTCCGAGTGTCTTTCCCAGTTTGTAGATCGCCCAGTCGTTATACGCATATTCGAGCGTACGGGCTACATTCTGACCGATATTTACATTGTTTGGCACATAGCCGTATTGATTATAATACTCGTATCCAACCCTGCCCGATGCCGTGTTTTGCAGATGGTCGTTTGCTCCACGGGTAACGGCTTTCCACAGTTCTTCTATGTCGTAGTTTTTCAATCCTTTTACATAAGCATCGGCAACTACCGAAGCGGAGTTCTGACCGATCATGATATTGCGGTGTCCCGGGCTTCCCCATTCGGGTAAGAATCCGCTTTCTTTGTAAGCATTCACAAGACCGGCTTGTATCTTCTCGTTCATAGACGGATACACCAGATTGAGGAATGGGAACAAGCAACGGAATGTATCCCAGAATCCTGTATCGGTAAACATATATCCCGGAAGCACCTGTCCGTTGAACGGGCTGTAATGCACTACTTCACCTCCTGCGTTTATTTCGTAGAAGCTGCGAGGAAATTGTACCGAACGGTAAAGGCAAGAATAGAATGTGCGCAGATTGTCTACATTTTCGTCCTGCACGGTGATCTTGCCCAATACATCGTTCCACTCGGCTCTTCCTTTCTGCGCCAGTTGGTCGAAAGTGTCCGCACCTAGTTCTTTCAGATTTAGTTCTGCTTGCTCGTAGCTGATAAAAGATGAGGCTACACGGGCATGTACTACTTCTCCTTTTGTGGTAGCAAATCCGATGATTGCTCCCGCATGGTTTTCTTCGGCTTCGTATTCGTTTTTACGGATTTCGCCATCGCCGGCTACAGCTTTGTAGGTAAACGGCTTATCGAATTTTATTACAAAGTAATTTTTGAAGTTGGCAGGAACGCCTCCGCTGTTTCGTGTCGTATAGCCGATTATCTTATTTTCTTCGGGGATAATCTTTACGTACGAACCTCTGTCGAAAGCATCTACAATCACATACGAATTGTCATTCTCGGGGAATGTAAAGCGGAAGATTGCAGCACGTGATGTGGGTGTTATCTCGGTGGTGATATCATAGTCTGCCAAGTACACCTTATAATAATAGGGTTTGGCAACCTCTGCTTTGTGAGAGAACCAACTGGCACGTTTTTCCTGATCGAATGTCACCTTGCCGGTGATAGGCATCAACGAGAATTGACCGTAGTCGTTCATCCAAGGGCTAGGCTGGTGTGTTTGCTTAAAGCCACGGATTTTGTCGGCTGTATAGGTGTACATCCATCCGTTTCCCATCTCTCCGGTCTGAGGCGACCAGAAATTCATTCCCCACGGACGGGCTATTACCGGATAACTGTTTCCGGTTGATAATTCGAACTTAGACAATGTCCCTGTCAGCGGGTTTACATAGTCTACCGGATCAAGGTTTGTTTGCGCACCAAGTGTTGAAATGCATGCAAACAACAGCATTAAAAAGCTAATAATCGATTTCTTAAAATTGGGCATAATTACATATTTAATAAATTAATAAAGGTCAATGATCTAAGCTGAATGCTCGGAGGCGCTCGTCCAACACGGCATACAAATCTTCACTCATACGGGAGCAGCACGCCCTAACGCCCTGCTGCTCGCTGCCTGTGGTAGACAGCGCAATAGAGCTTATTCCATAATAGAGCAATTCGCGCATTAGTTGGGCACATGTCATATCTTTGTATCCGATAGTAAAGAAAAATCCGTCCGAAATATCACGGTCTATATCTTTATCATATACTATATTGAATCCGTACTTTGTGAATGAACTTTTCATCCTGTGGGCACGGCGGGCATATTCTCTTGTTTCCTCCACAAAGTTGAGTTCTCCGTCCGAAGCAGCCTTGAGCATAGCTGCATATCCGTATTGCGTGGAGTGTGTGATACCGGATGTTATCATATATAGGATGGATCCGACGAAGGTAGAACCAAAGATTCCTGCACCCGAATATCGTTGGGCAAAGTTATCAAATTTTCGGGAAAATAGCTTATCCGATACACAAACAACTGCTGCTCGTTGTCCTGCATAGCTGAATATTTTGGAAGAAGACAGCATCAGTATATAATTATCGGTATAGCGGGCAACGGTAGGCACATAAGGCGGCTGGAAGGGTTTGCCAAAATCGGTACGGAAATCCATACCAAAGTAGGCGAGGTCTTCCATTACAATTGTATCATATTGTGTGGCGAGTTCGCCGATTACTTTCAGCTCGTCTTCGGTAAGGCAAATCCAAGCGGGATTGTTGGGGTTGGAATAAACGATTGTAGATATGTTTCCTTTAGCCAAGAATTCCTCCAGTTTGTCTCTTAGGGGAATGCCTCTGTATTTGTAAACATCAAATTCTTCGTACTTGATGCCGAGTACTTTTAGTTGCGACTTCTGTATCGGAAAGCCGGGATCGATAAAGAGTACGGTATCTTTCTGCACATCTCTTTGGCTGCATGCGATAAACGAACCGAACGACCCCGCCACCGATCCCGTAGCGGGGATACAAGACACAGGCGAAATATCGACATTCATAAATGCTTTCACAAAGCGAGCCGCTTCGTTTTTCAACACAGGGATACCTTCCGCCGCCGGATACATCGAGGCAATGCCGCTATCGAGTGCTTTCTTCTCGGCGTCTATACCTATCTGGCAAGGTTTTAGTCCCGGCACACCCTGATCCATACGGATAAACGGTATGCCTGTGACTTGCTCTAAGCGTGATGCCAGAAGCAGCACTTCGCCGATGGTTGCCTTTTCGAGGTTTGTTATTTTCAGCTCATCCACTACCTGATTTACAAGCTCGTGGGTAAATACTCTGTGTTGCATATTGTATTGTTTATCTTTTTATTTCTTTTTTGTCATCCTGAGGAACGAAGCATCTCGACCCTTTATCCAAGAGATTCTTCACTGCGTTCAGAATGACAAAGAGAGTCTGTTTTTACTTCATCAACTGTTTTTCTGCTGCCTCCCGACCGATGCGCAAAGCCTTATGATTCATCTCAACAATGGCTTCACCTTTGCGAATGAAAACACGAGTGATCGCATCCTCCAGTTTATTGTAATCCATACCTAGAATAACGGATGCTGCGCCCAGCAATACCATATTGGCGGCACGTGCTACACCTCCGTCTTTTGCCAATGTATCTACATCGAGTAGAATAACATTGGGCAAAGCCTTAAGCTCTGCGAGTATCGTATCCAAGTCGGGATAATTCGGTATATTGACATAGGGTGCCGAATTGGCAACCACCCACCCTTGTGGAGAGAGGTAAGGCAAATAGCGGAGAGCTTCCATCGGTTCGAGTGAAATGATAGCGTCTGCACTGCCCTTTGCGATAAGGTCGGAGTATATCTCTGTAGATGAGATACGCAGATTGGATTGTACGTCGCCACCCCGCTGGCTCATGCCGTGCACCTCGGCTTGCTTGATGTGTAGCCCCTGCTCTAAAGCGGCTTCACCGATAATGGCTGCGATAGAGAGTATCCCCTGACCGCCAACTCCTGAAAGTATTATATCTAGTTTCATATTATTTTATTCTTTATTGTCATGCTGAGGAACGAAGCATCTCGTCTGTTTATTGCAAGAGATTCTTCACTGCCTGTTGACTTCGTCGATTATTCGAATTCAGAATGACAGACAAATGAATATATTATTTCTTTCTTTTCAATGTCTGAATACACTCTCTGCGTGGGATGATAACCGATACGCCGTTGTATTCTATTTCTTCACGGATCACTTTTTTTGCTTCCTCCATATTCTTGGGTAGAGGCACAATTACACGTACATGCTCTTCGGCTACACCGACTCCCATGCAGATGGCTTCGATGCGTTCTGTTCCGGCAGAATCCTGTCCTCCCGTCATGGCGGTGGTCAGATTGTCGGAAATGATAACCGTAATATTCGATCCTGAATTTACAGCATCCAGTAGTCCTGTAATGCCCGAATGCGTAAAGGTAGAATCTCCGATCACTGCAATGGACGGAAACAATCCCCCATCGGCAGCACCTTTTGCCATTGTGATAGAAGCACCCATATCCACACACGTGTCTATGGCACGGAACGGAGGCAATGCTCCCAGTGTATAGCATCCTATATCGCTGAATACTTTTGCGTCTTTATACTCAGCTACCACTTCGTTCAGTGCTTTATACATATCTATATGTCCGCAGCCTGTACATAGCGCAGGCGGGCGGGGTACTACATTTGCACTCGCACTGAGCTTAGGTTGTTCTGTAAAACCGAGGGCAATGCGTACATTGTCGGGCGTAAGTTCTCCCACACGAGGTAATTCTCCTGAGAGGCGTCCCTTTACTTTTCCGCTTTGGTCGAGTAAGCCTCGTAGCTGTTCTTCTACAAAGGGCTGACCGTCTTCGAGCACGAGAATTTCGTCACAATCTGACATTATCGAGCGGATCATTTCTTTTGGCAACGGATATTGAGATATCTTCAATACTGTTCGGTCGCAACCATCGGGAAAGTTTTCCATCAGATAGTTGTAACCGATGCCGCAGGCAATAACTGCTTTTTTACCTCCTGCAACGTATTTATTATATTTCGATTCTGTAGCCAGTCTCTCAAGTTCGGGTTGCACAGCCAGCAATTCATTGTAACGCCTGCGAGCATTTACCGGAAGCAGAACCCAACGTGATTTGTCATCGGGAAACTTTATTTCGTTTTGTGCCCTTGCATCTGTCACCTGTACTTCGGCTCGTGAATGTGCCATGCGTGTAGTCAGGCGCATAAGAACAGGTAATTGGCATTTTTCGGAAAGATCGAAAGCATGCCTTATCATGTCGTAGGCTTCTTGCTGGCACGATGGTTCGAAGATGGGCATAAAGGCAAATTTGCCATAGAAGCGGGAGTCTTGCTCATTCTGCGACGAGTGCATCGACGGGTCGTCGGCTACAAGTACTACCAATCCTCCGTTTGTACCTGTCATCGATGAGTTGACAAAAGCATCAGCCGCCACATTCAGCCCCACATGCTTCATGCATACGAGGGCTCGTTTGCCGATGTACGACATGCCCAGAGCTGCTTCCATCGCTGTTTTCTCGTTGGTGCACCAACGGCTGTGAACACCCCGTTGGGTAGCTAAAGGCGACTCTTGTATGTATTCCGTTATTTCGGTCGATGGGGTTCCCGGATAGGCATATACTCCGCTTATCCCCGCATGTATGGCTCCCAAGGCAATAGCCTGATCGCCTAACATTAGTAGTTTTTCTCTCATGTATTTCGTATTGAAATATTAATTGGTATATTCTGTCATGCTGACGATAGGAAGCATCTCCTCTCTATTGAGAGGTCGAGATGCTTCGTTCCTCAGCATGACAAAGATTTATATTAGTTTAAATTGATCTGCATCTTGTAAGGCAGGAAATTTGCTTCTGAACTTGATTAAATTCTGCATGTCGATTGTTCCGCTTACAATATCTTCTTCTGTTCCGGCTTCGGCGATGGTTTTCCCCATAAAGTCGTAAAGGGCTGTTCCTCCGCTATAGTCTATAGAAGGGTCGCTTCCTGTACGGTTTACGGCTGCTACATAGCAAACGTTTTCTATGGCACGAGCCCGCACAAGGGTATTCCATGCATCGAGACGTATGGTAGGCCAGTTGGCAACATATATTATCATGTCATAGTCGCCCCTGTTGCGCGAATAAACAGGAAAGCGGAGGTCGTAACAGATCTGCAACAGAATTCGGAAACCTTGGTATTCTACAACAACTCTTTCTTCTCCGGCGGTGTATTCTTTATGTTCTCCCGCAAAAGTAAACAGGTGGCGTTTGTTGTATGTCACATAGCTTCCGTCGGGCTTGACGAAATATAAACGGTTGTAGTATTTTCCATTCTCTTCGGTGGCTACGCTTCCTGCCAAAGCCATATTGCGGCGTAAGGCAACGGATTGCATCCACAGTAGTGTATCTGTGTCAGCCTTTTCGGCAGCACCTTTGGGCGATGTGCAAAAACCGGTGGTAAACATCTCGGGTAAAACGACAAGGTCTGTAGAATCTGATAAAGTATCTATCAATTTTTCGACATGATCTCTGTTGGCTTCAGGCTTCTGCCATGCGATGTCAGTTTGCAGCAATTTAATGTTCATGTGTATCAGATATTCATTTGATGATATTAGCTTCGAAGTTAAAGATTTTCTATAAAAGAAAAAAGTTACATTTTGTAAAAGTCTATTTTTATTTCAGGTAGAAATGAGTTTTGCTATTGCTTGGTATTATCTGTAACGATTTTTTGTAGATTTGTATATCGCTAAAACGAATGAAATCAATACCTGCATATAATTTTCATAAAACAAAATACGGGGAAGAACTCCTTATCGATGTTGTCAGGCTTGCGGATATACAGAAGTATATACAAAAAGATCCTGTGCACACATTGTCTTACTATGACATTACTTTTGTAGAAAATGATAATGTTTTATTTAGCCTCAACAATAGCAAATACACATTGGATAGTGGTGATGTTGTTTTCTCTAAGCCCGGAGATGTGCGTGCATGGATAAAAAGCGATAATACGCCCAATGGATATGCACTAATTTTTGAGGGTGAATTTCTGCTTTCTTTTTTCAACGACCCGCTCTTTTTGCAAAGCCTTTCGTATTTCGGAACACAAAGAAAGATGCATAAGGTAAGTATTGTCGGTATACAGGAACGGATTCAATATCTGGTTGGTAATATAACAGCCGAAATACAAGATTATCAGTCGAAAGACAAACATATATTAAGGGCATTGCTTTATGAAATACTGATGCTCCTCGACCGTGAATACAAAAAGCAAAATGAAGGTAATGGCGAAATGCAAGTAGCACCGAGCAGACATGTCGATTCTTTTGTCGGAGCGGTAGATAAAGATTTCAGGGAGTTTCACGACACAGCGTACTATGCCGACAAGCTGTGTATAACTCCCAATTATCTGAATGCCATCGTAAAAAAGGCGATGGGTGTAAATGCAAAGCTCTATATTCAGAACAAGATACTTGCGGAAGCAAAAAAGATGCTGGTCTATTCCAATTTGTCAGTATCTGAAATAGCCGAGCATCTTAATTTTGAGACATCTTCTTATTTTATTCGTTTTTTTAGAAAATATACCCACTCCACACCGCTGCAATATCGCAATAGCGAAAAACGTTGAAAAGTGCTATTTTCTCCGTAGTTTATATCCTGATTAATAGGTAAACGATCTCTATTTTTGCTTAATAAATATTTCTCTGTCATGCTGACGATAAGAAGCATCTCTTTAATAAAAGGGTCGGGATTCTTCGTTACACTCAGAATGACAGAAAACAAAAAAGAAATTTTAATAACAAAAAACATGGATAAAGAAATCATCAAGAACAAGATTCTCGCAATGGAGATTGCAGCTTTGGAGCTTTGGAACAAAGGAAACCCTGACGGTTATCTGGCTATTTACTCTCCTGACTTTACTTATTTTGATCCGTATCAGGAAAAGAGGTTTGACGGATTTGAAAGAATAAAAGAGTTGTATGAGAGCATGAGAGATAAATTTACGGTAGAGCGTTACGAAATGATAGACCCTGTGGTGCAGGTATCTCCACAAACGGCTGTGCTGACTTATAATCTGATTTCTTATTCCGGCGAAGAGGTTTACCGATGGAATTGTACCGAAGTGTATCAATTGAACGACAAGGCTGAGTGGAAAATAATTCATAACCACTGGTCGCTGATAAAACCGTTGGGATAGGTGATATATATCATCTTGTCATCCTGAGTGTAACGAAGGATCTCCTAATTGATCGTTGAGATTCTTCGCTACACTCAGAATGACAAAGAAGATGAAAAACATAATTACTATATGTTTCTATCGTTATGGAATAATCATAGATTATAACTCTATACGGTAAAAGAGTTGCTATGAAAAATATAGTTTTATTTATATTATTCTTTTTGTTTTGTAATCATTGTTATTCTACACCACAAGCCGGAGACAGGCTGATCTACAATAATGATACTATTCGCATATACCCTTTTATATTAGAGCAATATGTTAATGCAAGCCCTGATAAAGAATTGATATATTCTCAAATAAAAGAATCGTTTGTATTCTCCACAGGGTGTTGGCGTGGATTTATTGCTGTATTTGAGATTCGGAATGATAGTCTGTTTTTACAAAGAGCATACGGAGAAAAGGAGGTTGATCTTTCTGCTATTTTTGGAAAATCGAATAATATTTTTGTTGATTGGTATTCGGGAACACTTACTAGTCCCAAAAATCTGCTGATTTACGAACATGACGGTTGGGGTGGTTTTTATGAATACGAAACGGACTTTTCTTTTAAAAATGGAATTTTAAAAGGTGTAAAAGAATTTCATAATACAGTAATTTCTTCTATATATGCAGACTCATCCTCTGATACTCTTATGAATTTTATTAAGTCGAACATAGATTACACCAAGATTAAAATACCGAAGCAAAAGATCAGAGTGATTGTTCGAATTGATGATGTTGATGAAAATGGTAGAATAGATAAAGTGACCGTTGTTAGAGGACACGATGGTTATAATGAAGAAGTAATAAGGGTTATTAAATTAATTCCTCAGTGGCAAATGATAATACGTAGAGGGAAGAAAGTATACAGACCTTGGACTGTTCCTGTTTTTTTTACCCCGAGCCATTAATATTATCTTGTCATGCTGACGGAAGGAAGCATCTCATTTCTTCGAAAGACGAGATTCTTTGTTGCACTCAGAAACAACGTTCGACGGAACGTAGTGTAGTCAATGATAAAGGATGTTAAAGTATTAATAGTGTATTTCCTATACCTTATTATTATAAACGAAGCATCTCTACTATAATAGTGGAGATGCTTCTAATCATTGATCTGATAAATATCTTCAGCTTGTACCTTATCTATTATGTATCTCTACTTTTTGAGTAGGGGCTTTTTCTGCATTGCGTTTTTCTACCGAGCTGATAAAGTTATCGGCAAGATGTGCAAATGCCATTCCTGTGATCGTGTTTTCGTTCAACGCTACAGGCACACCCTTGTCACCACCTTCGCAAATGCTTTGTACGATAGGTATTTGTCCTAGTAATGGTACATTCATTTCTTCCGCCAGATTTTTTGCACCTTCTTTGCCGAAGATGAAATACTTGTTTTCAGGCAGTTCGGCAGGAGTAAACCATGCCATGTTCTCTACCAGCCCGAGGATAGGCACATCTACCTTTTCGTTGGTAAACATATTGATTCCCTTGCGGGCATCAGCAAGCGCAACTTGCTGAGGGGTGCTGACTACTACCGCTCCGGTTATTGCAAGCGTTTGCACCAGTGTGAGGTGAATGTCGCTTGTTCCGGGTGGGAAGTCGATAAGGAAATAATCGAGTTCGCCCCAGTTGCCGTCGTTTATCAGTTGCTTCAATGCATTTCCTGCCATTGCTCCACGCCATACCACAGCGTCGTCTCTGTTGACAAAGAAACCTATCGAAAGCATTTTTACACCATACTTTTCTATCGGAACGATGTATTCTTTTCCGTCAATCGGTTCAAGAAACGGGCGTGCTTCCTCTTCGTCAAACATTTTGGGTAACGAAGGCCCGAAGATATCGGCATCGAGCAAGCCCACCTTATAGCCTTTCTTGGCAAGGGCAACCGCCAGATTTACCGATACGGTACTTTTTCCTACACCGCCTTTTCCGGACGATATGGCAATTATATTTTTTACCTGAGGCAGTGCTTTCACCGGTTTGGGTGCTTCTACCTGTTGGGTTTTTACTTCAATATTTCCTTTTATGTCGACATTGGGGTCAACGTAAGTCAGGATAGCTGTTTCGGCAGCTTTCACTATCGATTTGATAAACGGGTCGTTCGCTTTTTCGAAAAGTAGAGAAAAGCTTACCTTCATCCCATTGATGTGGATATCGTCGGACACAAATCCCATTTCTACGATATCCTTCCCTGTGCCGGGATAACGCACATTGCGCAGTGCGTCGATAATTAATTTAGGATATATATTAGCCATTTTTAGTTGATTGATTTAATATATTACTTCGCCCAAAGCTGCGATAGTCGTCTTTTTCGATCTCTATGTCGGGTTCTATCCAGTGGTCGCGATGTTGACATTCAAATTTTATATACTTGATATTTAAACCCCTTGCCAGCCATTGTTGTTCATAGTAGGTTTGTATTTTGAGTATATCGTCCACTAGCTGAGAGTGATACAGATCGCCCGTTTCGAACAGTACAGGCAGATCGTTTACTTTTACCATCTCGCTGGTGTAGGTGTACATAAAGTTGCTGTCTGTTTTGAGGTGTACAATACCCTTGTCGGACAAAATCTCACGGTACAGCTTCATAAAGCGGGTAGAGGTCATCCGCTTGTTTACCTTGCTCATTTGCGGGTCGGGAAAGGTGATCCATATTTCCGATACTTCGCCCGCTGCAAAGAAGTGCGTTATCAGTTCGATGTGCGTGCGCAAGAATGCAACATTCTGCATGCCGGCTTCGAGAGACTGCTTTGCCCCCGTCCACATGCGTGCGCCTTTTATATCTACTCCTATGAAATTCTTGTTCGGATACAGCTTGGCAAGCCCTACAGTGTATTCCCCTTTGCCGCAGCCCAGTTCGAGGACTATCGGGTTATCGTTTTTGAAGAAAAGTGAGTTCCACTTTCCTTTCATCTCAAATCCTTTTTCCTGCAAAACGGCAAACGGATATTGGAATACGTGCGGGTATTCCTCCATGTTGGCAAATTTGGCAAGCTTATTTTTTCCCATTGTTATCAGCCCCCTATACCTCCGGAGGGGGAACCGGAATAAAAAATTCTTATATAACCCTCTTTGTCCAAAGCCTCCCTTCGGGGAGGTTGGAGGGGCTCAAAACTGCTGCATATCGCACAGTTTACGGTAGTAGCCATTCTTTTCGAAAAGCTCGTCGTGATGTCCACGTTCTACAATCTCACCTTCGTGCATCACACATATTTCGTCCGCATTCTTTATGGTAGAAAGGCGGTGAGCGATAACCAGCGTGGTGCGGTTCTTCATCAGGTTGTCGAGCGCATCCTGTACCAGACGTTCCGATTCGGTGTCGAGAGCCGATGTGGCTTCGTCGAGAATCAATATCTGAGGGTTCTTGAGGATGGCACGGGCAATGCTGATGCGTTGGCGTTGACCGCCCGACAGTTTGCTGCCCCGGTCGCCTATATTCGTGTTGTATCCTTCTTCGGTGGCAATGATAAAATCGTGGGCATTGGCTATCTTGGCTGCCTCTACCACTCTTTCTATTGTGACGTCATCTACACCAAACGCAATGTTGTTGTAGAATGTATCGTTGAAAAGGATTGCTTCCTGATTTACATTACCCATCAGCGAGCGGAGGTCGTGCACATCGGCATCCTTGATGTTTATATCGTCGATATAGATACCTCCCTTGTTTACGTCATAAAAACGGGGTAGGAGGTCTGCCATCGTCGATTTGCCCGAGCCCGATTGTCCCACAAGGGCTACTGTTTTCCCTTTAGGTATGGTGAGGCTTACATTCTTGATAACCCAATGACTGGTTTCGTATTTGAATTCTACATTTCTGTAGGTGATCGATTCCTTTAGCGATATTGGTTTCGGATTAGCCGGATTTTTAATATTATTCTCTGCTTTCAGTATCTTGTCGATACGTTCAACCGAAGCCATCCCTTTTTGTATGGCATAAACCGATTTGGATAGGTCTTTGGCGGGATTGATGATCAGATAAAATATAGTCAGATAATAAATAAACTTCGATGCGTCCATCGATCCCGATCCGTCTAATATAAGTGTTCCTCCAAACCAAAGTACACAAACCACTGCAATCGTTCCCAAGAATTCGCTCATAGGGTGTGCCATCTGTTGGCGGCGAGCGATCTTGTTCGACATGTTTCTGAAAATATTGTTAGACGAGTCGAAACGGGTTTTCATCTTCGACTCGGCATTGAATGCTTTGATGATACGCAATCCGCCCAGCGTCTCTTCTATCTGCGAAACAAGGCTTCCCCATTGGTTTTGTGCTGTCACCGATCTGCGTTTGAGGCTTTTGCCTACCTTGCCCATTATGTATCCGGCTATAGGTAGTAGTATCAATACAAAGATGGTAAGTTCCCAACTGATAAAAAGCATTGTACCCAGATATACGAGTATCATGATCGGGTTCTTGGTAACCATATCGAGCGAACTCATCACCGAGTTTTCCACCTCGTTTACATCCCCTGTCATACGTGCAATAATATCGCCTTTGCGTTCTCCCGAGAAGAAACCGAGAGGCAGCGATAGTATTTTGTCGTTTATCTGTTTGCGGATATCCCGTACCACGCCTGTGCGTACATCTACAATATAGTGAGCACTGAGGTAGGTGGCGCCGGTTTTGAATAAGGTCATCACTACAAGGGTTAGTCCCAAGCCAAGCAATACTGCTCCGCCCGAGTGTGTGGCCATCATATCCGAGAGGTATGCGTAGAAGTTGTTTTCAAGAACCTTATAGTTGAGCATCGTGCTGATGCTGGATGTATCTACAGGCATGTATTCATATACCTTTTCGTCTACCTTAAACAATATACGGAGTATAGGTACTATCAGCGCAAAAGAAAATACATTGAGGATAGCACTCAGTATGTTGAACACAAGATTTAGTGCTACTTGCCTTTTGTATGGAGGTACAAACCTCCTTATCAGTGTTATAAAGTCTTTCATCAGAAAGTTTTTGGGTGAAAAAATGTCGGGGTTTACGTCCCGGCGAAAAACGGGTGCAAGTTAGCCATAATTCTTTATTTATAGAATAGCTTTCAGGTATTTTAGATAATTGGCATATATGTTGTTTTAATGGAAATGTTTTGTGATATTTGACACTTAATTGGGTGAAGCAAGGCAAATATAGAGTATGGTAATGATATACGGTACGCAGCAGTTGTACCGACTCTTTTTGCTGTGAGATTTTATGTTAATATTTCCGTTGAGAAAGATTTACAAAAAAATGAAATCTTACAGTTGATATTTTAAGAGTCTGTTTGAATTTTGCTCGTTCCAATTTTTAGAACTGTTTTCAGGATGATTTATTCTTTTGAGAAACGATAATAGCAGGCTATTAAAGTTGAACAAAAGGATAAAGCGGACAAAAAGAGACTAAAAATGAACGAAGAAAATCGGAGAAATATTCATAGAAAAATATTCGTGGAAAATTTAAACAGGTTCTAAATAGTTCCTACTTTTGTATTGTCTAAATGATGTATGAATGGTTAACCCTGTAAATCCAAAGTTTAATAGTTTTTTCACGAAATACTATAACCGCTTTGTTCGTTTTGCTAATTCGTACGTACGTAGTATGGATGTTGCTGAAGACCTCACCACAGAGGCCTTCATGATTTATTGGGACAATAAGGATAGCCTGAGTGCCGATTCTAATATAGAGGCATATATATTGACGATAATAAAAAACAAATGCCTCAACTACCTCAAACAAACAGAACGCAGAAGCCAGATACTTACCGATATGGGCAGCTATGCCCAATGGGAGCTTGATGTGCGTATCAGTTCGTTGGAAGCATGCGACCCTGAAGAGATATTCTCGGAAGAGATACAGCAGATTGTGCGAGATACACTGGCCAAACTACCACAGCGAACAATCGATATATTTGTTGAGAGCCGTTACAAAGAAAAGTCGCATAAAGAAATAGCTGAAATGTTTGGCATCACTACCAAAGGAGTTGAATTTCACATCTCAAAAGCCCTGAGCTTACTTCGACTAAACCTGAAAGATTACCTTTCGGCGTGGATTGCGCTTTTCTTTATTCTGAATAAGTAGCTCTTGCTTATAACCGAATTTTATTTTTAATATTTGTTAACAATATTTTGACTAGGGGTGTACTGCCTTCGGTTGTTATTCTTATACACGACATTCTTATAGAAAAAATATAAATAGTCGCAAAAAGTAAATGGATTCAGAATTGTTATTTAGGTTTTTTGAAGGTTTAACTACTGATAGTGAAGATCAAACGATAAAAGAATGGTTTGAAGCATCGCCTCAGCATCAGGAGCAGTTTTATCAGGAGAGAAAACTTTTTGATGCCTTGATCCTGCATCACGACCAAAGCAGCATCACTGCCGATAGTAGCATATTGGTAGAAGAACCGTCGACAGACCGTAAACGGATACTGTTTGGTACATTTATGAAAGTGGCGGCTGTTATTGCTATCTTGCTTATGAGCGGATTGCTGTACATGCAAATAAAAAACAGTAATGAAGACTATGGAATGCAGTCTATCAGTGTTCCTGCCGGGCAATATGTAAACCTTTCCTTGCCCGATGGTACACAAGTATGGCTCAATGCCCGTACCAAAATAGAATATCCGGTATCTTTCAATAAAAAACAACGTATCGTAAAGCTCGACGGGCAAGCCTATTTTGAGGTGGTGCACAACGAGGATAAACCCTTTATAGTAGAAACATCGAAAGGAAACGTGAGCGTACTGGGAACCAAGTTTGATGTGATGGCATATTCGGGTGAAGACGATTTTGTGGCCACTCTGATGGATGGTAAGGTAAAGATAGATCTTACGTCCGACCCTAGCCAGTCGTTGACCCTCAGCCCCAACACCAGAGCTGTTTTGAGGGATGGCAAGCTCGAGGTTTCGGGTATCGAAGACTATGATGTCTACCGATGGAAAGAGGGCTTGATCAGCTTCAACAATGCCTCTTTTGGCAGTATTATGCGCGACTTTGAAAAAATATACGGACTAAGAATCAATATAGACAATACGCACGTAGGCAAATATTCGTACACCGGTAAGTTCCGTTTTGTAGATGGCATCGACTATGCGTTACGGGTTTTGCAAAGAGATATAAAATTTGAATACCAAAGGGATCCTGAAACCCATATCATTAATATCAAGTAAAAATACAATCACTCTAAAATGTAAGCCAATGAAAAATACCTGATCGTAACAAAAAGTGCCAAAAAATGCTGCAACATTTTTTGGCACGTGAAACCAATACAGTTTTAATAAAAAAGAGTATCAATCTCATTAACAAAACAAATCTATGAAAAATAATGATTTGAAGGATGTTTTTTATTTAAAATATCCGGAATTAAAACAATTGACAAAAATCATGAGGGTTTTTATTTTATGTCTATTATGCAGCATACAATTCTTATTTGCTGAAAACTCTTACTCTCAGAGTGCAAGAGTGACAATGAACCTGAAAAATGTTAAGTTAGCCAAAGTCTTAAACGAAATCGAAAGCCAAACCAGCTATTTGTTTATTTACAATAACAAGGTTGGTGTAGATCAGACAACCACTGTGAACGTAAAAGATAAGCCCACCGCGGAGGTGCTTGATCATGTGTTGAAAAATACAAATATCAGCTATAGCATGGAAGGTGCACATATCATCCTTTCGGCAAATGCAAATACCAGAGAGACGAGTGCAACTCAGCAAGACAGGCTGGTAACAGGTACTATAAAGGATAAGAATGGCGAACCGCTCATCGGGGTTAGTGTCGCCATAAAAGGGACTACTACAGGTACAATGACCGACATTGACGGTAATTTCTCGATAAAAGTTCCTGCAGGAAAAGCGTTGGAAATAACCTATATCGGTTATGTTTCGCAAACGCTGAATGTAGGAAGTCAAACTTCGTTCGACGTAGTCTTGAAAGAAAGCGACGTGAACCTTGACGAAGTGGTTGTAACTGCTTTGGGTATCAAGAGAGCACAAAAAGCATTGAGCTACAATGTACAGGAGATAAAGGGCGATGAGCTTACAGGAGTAAAAGATGTAAACCTGATGAACTCCCTGTCGGGTAAAGTTGCCGGTGTAAACATCAATGCGTCTGCTGCCGGTATCGGTGGAGCTACACGTGTAGTAATGCGTGGTTCTAAATCTATAACAAAGGATAACAACGCATTGTACGTGATAGACGGTGTGCCTATCTTTAACGCCAACAAGGGCGGATTGAATCAGAACAATGAGTATGCCGATCAGCCTCGTGGAGAGGGAATCTCTGACCTCAACCCCGACGATATCGAAAGCATGTCGGTGCTTACAGGTCCTGCCGCTGCTGCCCTTTACGGGTCTAACGCTGCAAATGGTGCGATTGTGATCACAACGAAAAAGGGAGCTACAGGTAAACCAAAAGTGACAATATCCAACCAGACTACATTCTCTCGTCCGTTTGTGATGCCTGATTTCCAAAACAAATACGGAAACAAAACAGGTGAGTATAAGAGCTGGGGCGATGTGCAAAACAAATACGCTTACAATCCTTCAGACTTCTTTGATACAGGTGCTACTTCCCAAACATCGGCTACACTGTCGGTAGGGACTGACAAGAATCAGACATTTATGTCGTTAGGTTCTACTACAGCCAATGGTATAATACCTGAAAACGATTACCTGAAATACAATGCAACGTTGAGGAATACAACTAAATTCTTGAACGATAAAATGACCCTCGATTTCGGCTTTAGCTATATCAAGCAAAAAGACCAGAATATGATGGCTCAGGGACAATACTACAATCCGCTTACTGCAATATATACATATCCGAGAGGCGAAGATTTCAGCTACGCCAAAAACTATGAAGTATATAGCGATGCATTGGGATACAATGTGCAACAGTGGAAGTTTGGAGACCAAGGCTTAGGGATGCAAAACCCATATTGGGTGATCAATCGCAACAGAATGGTAAACAAGCGCGACCGCTATATGATGAACGTAAACCTCCAATACGATATCCTCGACTGGATGAATGTAATGGGACGTGCTCGTCTCGACAATTCGCAGAATAACTTCACGCAGAAGAATTATGCTTCTACTCACCAATTGTTTGCATCCGAAACAGGACGTTTCAAGTCTACAAAAGAAGACTACAAGCAAGCATATGCCGACTTGTTATTGAACATCAATAAGTACTTCGGCAGCTACTCTTTGTCTGCCAATATCGGTACAAGTATCTCTGATATGCGTTCCGACGAAAGTGGCGTGGATGGTGCATCGCTGATGATTCCTAACTTCTTTGCGATAACAAATATCGACAAGAATGCTCCTAAAACCAGATTGATACAAGACGGCTGGCACGAACAAACTCAGTCGGTATTCGCCAACGTGGAACTAGGCTGGAAGAGCATGTTGTACCTTACATTGACAGGACGTAACGACTGGGCTTCTGCTCTTGCAAACACAAGCAACAGCTCGTTCTTCTACCCATCGGTAGGGGTTTCGGGTGTGGTATCCGAAATGGTGAAATTGCCAAGCTTTATTTCGTATATGAAAGTACGTGGGTCTTACTCTTCGGTAGGTTCGGCTATTCCTCGCAACTTGTCTATCCCGACATACGAATATGACGAGCAGGGAGGTTTCTGGAAAACCAACACATATATGCCGATAAAAGACCTTAAGCCTGAAAGAACAGGATCGTGGGAAGCAGGTTTGAGCACTAAATTCTGGGGCAACAGACTGAGCTTCGACATGACATGGTACAAGTCTAACACCAAAAATCAGACGCTTGAAGTACCTGTATCTCCTACTACAGGCTATACATCGATGTATATACAAACAGGTAATGTAGAAAATCAAGGTGTGGAAATCACATTGGGAGCCGACAACAAATGGGGCAGCTTCAACTGGAACTCGACATTTACTGCCAGCTACAACAAAAATACGATCAAGCAGCTCGGTAAATATGCCGATCCTGTTACCGGAGAGATGGTTACACTTGAGTCTATTTCTCAGGGCGGTATCGGAGCATCAGAATTCCGTTTGATGGCAGGCGGTACAATGGGTGACTTCTATGTAAAGAAAAAATTGAAATATGATGATAAAGGTGCTGTCGTTCTGAACGAAAACGGTAGTCCTGAACTCGAAAATACAATGGATAAAGTGGGCTCGGTACTTCCAAAATGGAACCTAGGCTTCAGAAACGACTTCAGATGGAAAGATATCAACTTCGGATTCCTCGTATCGGCACGTTTGGGCGGTATCGTTGTTTCTCCTACACAGGCTATTTTGGACGGATTTGGCGTAACTAAAGCTACTGCCCTAGCCAGAGACAATGGAGGCGTAATGATAGGCAATACGAAGATCGACCCTTACAAATACTATTCTGTAACAGGACAAACCGAAGGCTTATTGTCAGATTATATTTACAAAGCCACCAACGTTCGTTTGCAAGAAGTATCGGTAGGTTATACCCTGCCTAGCAAATGGTTCAACGATGTAATGAAAGTAAATGTATCGTTCGTTGGGCGCAACCTGTGGATGATCTACAACAAAGCTCCTTTCGATCCAGAAGCAACAGCTTCTACCGGAACTTACTTCCAGGGTATCGACTACTTTATGCAGCCAAGTCTTCGCAATTTGGGATTCAGCGTTAAGGTAGAGTTCTAATATTAATTCATTACGATTATTGTTTATACAATATTAAAAGTTAAAATTATGAATAACAATATATTTCAAAAGATAAAAACAGGACTTGCTTCAGCACTGTTGTGCTCACTTGTTTTGGTATCATGTACCGACAATTTCGAAGACATGAACAGAAATCCTGCTCAACCTACCGACAAAGAAATTCTTGAAGGTTACTACAAGCTGGGTGCATTTTTCCCTCAGATGCTCAACTATGCGTATCCTGCACAGGAGAATGCTTACCAGATGGGCGAAAACCTTATCGGTGACCCATACGGACGCTATCTGTCTATTGCAAATACATGGTCTTCAAACTTCTCTACCTTCAATGCACCTGCCGGATGGATCAACTCTCCGTTTAAGGATGCTTTCGAAAAAGTATATGGAGGATGGACACAGGTGAAGGAACAAACCAAAGGCGAAGGACCTCTTTTTGCATGGGCTCAGATATTGCGTGTTACGTCTATGCAACGTATCACAGACCTCTACGGACCGATCCCTTACTCCAAAGTAGGTGGAGGAAGCCTTGGTTCGGCTTACGACAGTCAGGAAGACGTATACAAAAATATGCTTGCCGATCTGGATGCTGCTATTGCCGAGCTTACAACATTTGTTGCTGCCAACCCCAACTATACGGCGATGGCTAAGTTTGACAAAGTATATAGCGGAGATTTTACCAAATGGATAAAATATGCCAACTCGCTCAAGCTTCGTATGGCGATGCGTATCGTATATGCAAATCCCGAACTTGCTAAACAAAAGGCAGAAGAAGCCGTAAAACATACATTGGGAGTAATCGTAAGCAACAATGATATTGCACAGAATGCATTCCCTCAAAATCCAATCTGGACAGTAACGACATCATGGGGCGACTCGCGAGCCTGTGCCGATATTATCGCCTATCTGTCGGGCTATAGCGATCCCCGTTTGTCCAGATATTTTACAAAAAGTCAGGTGGCAAATGGTCCTGAATATCTTGGCTTGAGAACAGGTATTGCTGTTCCGGGTAAAGACTGGGCCGATAAATATTCGTCCGCTACTTATACCCAAACAGCACCAACATTGTGGCTTCCTGCTTCGGAAGTAGCATTCCTAAGAGCCGAAGGAGCTCTAAGAGGCTGGGATATGGGTGGTACAGCCAAAGAGCTTTACGAAGAAGGCGTTAAGCTGTCATTCTCTCAGTGGTTGGCAAGCGGAGCCGATGCCTATCTGCAAGATGCAGTAAGCAAACCGGGTGACTACAACGATCCTGATCCTGCGTTGGCGGCAAAAGCCATAAGCACGATCACAATAAAATGGAACGATGCAGATCCGTTCGAAACCAAATTGGAGAGAGTTATCACTCAGAAGTGGATTGCCATGTACCCACTGGGACAAGAAGCATGGAGCGAACAACGCCGTACCGGATATCCACGTTTCTTCCCTGTATTGGTAAATTCGAATACCGATGCAAATCTGAAAACAAGACTGGCTTCTCGTATTCCGTTCCCGCCTGATGAGCAGAACAATAATGCACAGAACTACAACGAGGCTGTGAAACTACTGGGCGGACAAGATAACTATAGTACAAAACTATGGTGGGATAAGAACCCTAACAAAGGATGGTAAAAGGTAAAAGATGATTGTCCTTTTATATATATAAATGCCCGTTTCGGCATCTGATATATCAAGTATCGGATTTCGGATAAGTACAGGCAGTAAGACTCGATCTTGCTGCCTGTATATTTTTTGACTTTTCCTTTTGCTCGTGTCGAGGTTTAATTTCTGGCTTTTAGTTATATATATAAGATTGATTTAAATTATTTGTTTAATTTTGGGCTAATTAAAACCCTTGTAATAAAAGCAAATAATACAAAGCCACGATCATGAAAAATGCCCCACTCGTACTATTTTCTTTATTATTTCTTTTTAGCTGTAGTGCTAGGGATAGTAAAGAACCAAAAGAACCAGACGAAGGATATGTGTTGCACAAAGGTGAGATATGCTTGTGCAATTTGTCTACCAAAAAGCTGTCTGCACTAGAAATCAGCAATAAGGAAATCATACGGTTTTCGTTATCTCCCAAGCACGATTATATTGCTTATTTGCAATCTATGTATAGGGATAGTTGTGTAGAGTTTGCCTCTATAGGCATTTACGATATCGAAAAAGAGTGTACAATAGCAGTACTGGGAAGTGAGAAATACACAAGTTTTTATTTCGAGAGGTGGGTATCCGACTCCACATTCGCCTATACGATGGGGGTGTCTAGCCACCCCAATGAGCACAATACTGGCGATTGGGGTATAGCCTCATACCTCTATACTATTGGCTACGGCAGTACTAAGTCGGAGATAGAGTGGGGCGATCCCGGTAGCGGGCCCCGACCCGTATCCAAGAATGAAGGATACATGACATACGACGGCCAGGATGGGATACATCTTTTGGATAAGCGGACACAGATAACAAAGATTATCAGGATAGAAGGAGAAGACATCGTTTATTACAAAACAGTGATCTGGCAGAGTCCTGCTAAATTTGTTTTTCTGGCTCGCCGCCGTTATCAGCATCAGTGCGACAGAGAGCGAGCCGACCTGTATTGTTACGATTTGTATGCCGACCGAAAACAATTGTTGTTTCGCGATGTTACAAATGTAGAGATGATTGATTAGTCGGTATTAAAATCATGCTCCCAAAAAGATGAAGCAATCAAAAGAAATGATACGCTTATTATATTTAGTTCTTTATATTAGAGGGAAATAAATATTTTTTCTACCTTTGCCGAAATAATATGGGAAGATATTTAGCGCTGGATTATGGAACAAAGCGGACAGGTATAGCAGTATCGGATACACTCAAGATAATAGCTAACGGACTGACTACTGTGCCCACCCATACTCTTTTGGATTATCTGAAAACATATTTGCAGAAAGAAGATGTAGAGCGCATCATCGTGGGTTTGCCAAAACAGATGAATAACGAATACTCGGAAAACATGAAGCATATCCGCCCATTTGTTAAGAAATTGCAAGCTCTCTATCCCGCTATGCAGATAGAATATTATGATGAGCGGTTCACTTCTGCCTTGGCACACAAAACAATGCTGGAAGCAGGATTGAAAAAAACAGACCGACAGAACAAAAGCCTTGTAGACGAGATTAGTGCAACTATTATACTGCAAGGATACATGGAGAGTTTACGATTACAAAGCAAATAAATAAACAATGATATTACCAATATACTTATACGGACATCCGGTGCTTAGGAAAGTCGGAGAAGATATTACAAAAGATTACCCAAATCTGGGCACGCTTATCGACAATATGTTCGAAACCATGTACAATGCCGATGGCATCGGACTGGCAGCACCTCAGATAGGGTTGGCTATTCGCCTTTTTGTGGTAGACCTCGAGCCCTTGGCCGACGATGAACCCAAATACGCAGGATTTAAGAAGGTGTTTATCAATCCGCGGATAGTAGAAGAGTCTGGCGAGCTTGTGAAGTTGGAAGAAGGATGCCTGAGCATACCCGGAATCAACGAAATGGTGGAGCGTAAAGAGAGAATCCGCATTCAGTATCTCGACGAAAATTTTGTGGCTCACGACGAGGTGTACGAAGACTTTTTCGCGCGTTGCATTCAGCACGAATACGACCATATAGAAGGAGTGCTGTTTGTTGACCTTATCTCGGGAATAAGAAAACAATTGATAAAATCTAAACTAAATAACCTACTAAAGGGAAAGACTAATTGCCGATATAGAGTAAAACCGGTGCAATCAAAAAACTAAGATCTGTTATTATGAAAAGTGTGATCAAGGCATTAATAATACTTGTTTCTATTTTTTACAGTCTTAGCTCTTGTGTAACAAACAAGGACACAGACTTTTTACAAGACATAAAACTTAAATATCCCGAAGCGTCAGTCAAGCCCGATCAATATCGTGTGATCCCGGGCGACCAACTCAGTATTGTTGTATATGCGTGGGATGAGCAAACCAAAGCCATGTTTTCGGCTTATACCCCTCGTTTTTCGGGACAGGGTATCAGCGAGCGAACAGGTGTCGATGCTTACTCGCAGACAAGAGGGCTCGACGATGCGGCCGGAGTACCTCCTGTAACGGTATATGCCGACGGAACGATAACGTTTCCCTACATAGGCAAAGTATACGTGCAAGGACAAACGATGCTCGAAATAAGGAATGTTATATCCAACAAACTGAATGCCTATGCCGACGGAACTACAGCCGAAGTGTCTCTGTACAACAGGTACTTCAGCATACTTGGCGAAGCAGGAGCAAACCGCATACACATGCCCAATACTACCATGACCATCTATCAGGCACTGTCTATCGCCAGCACGATAGGAGCATACGCCGACAGATCGAAAGTAAGCATTATCCGACAGACGGAAACAGGGTCTACTGTAAAAACATTCGACCTCAGAAGCAAGGATATCATAGATTCCGAATATTACTATATACAGCCCAACGATGTGTTGTATATCCCTCAAATGAAACGCAAGTTTCTTGGTACAACCACTTCTTTTGCCGGTTTGTTCGGTTTGCTGACATCTGTGGCCGGGGTTATTGTATTTACACTTAGAATATTTTGATATGAAGGCTATAATATATTACATGTTATCCGGTTTGATGATGGTTGGTATATTTTCCTCCTGTATATCGAGCGAAGAAATGAACTATTTGCAAAATATCAACTTGCAATATCCTCTTCAGCCCTATACCGAATACAGGCTGGCAGTGGATGATAAAATATCGTGCTCTATCTCTACAAGCGACGAAGAAGTATTTCGGGCTTTCAACTCGGTGGTAGGCCCCAATCAGAATGCCCTGAAAGCATATACCATCTACAGCGACAGTACAGTCATTCTCCCTTTCTTCGGCAAAGTGAAGGTTGCAGGCCGTACGGTTCAGGAGGCAGAAGACGTTATCCAGAAGCTGATACAGGAGTCTATCCTCGATGCGCAGGTAAAAGTGACGTTGTCAAGCAACTATTTTTATATACTTGCGTCTAACAAACAGGGTTTCTATTCTGTTTATAAAGATAATATGACCATTTATCAGGCATTGGCCATATCGCAGCAGACTACGGGTACGATGGATTTGTCGAAGGTAAGTATCATCCGTAGAGACGCTTTGGGAAATTCGATAGTAAAAACTTTCGACCTCAGAACCCAGGATGTGATTCAGTCCGAGTTTTACTATATACGCCCCAACGACCTGATATATTTCCCTACAAACAAGAATTCGTTCTTTAATATAGAATCGTTGGGCTCGTTTGCGGCAACGATGATGATCCCTCTTACATTCCTCGTGTATACGGTGATGTATCGCTGGTGATCGATATAAATATAAAAAAGCAACCCTTTCTAGCACAAATACTTTGTAACGATGGATATAAATAATAAACCTGGAGCTGATACAGACCCGTATTTCGAAGAGATAAAAAGTAAAACCAGTTTGTCTTTCGACTTTGTACTTTGGTTTTACCGGATTCTGAAATACTGGTATGTCTTTGTTATCTCGGTAGCGCTGTTTATGGCATACGCATTTATAAAAAATAAATCGTGGGTGCCTTTCTACGGAATTCAGGCTATGATCATACTCGAAGACCGTGGGTCGAGTATGATATCGGGAGCTGTGCCGCTGGGGAGTATTTTGCGTAATACCGAAAACCAGCAGATTGTATTGGAATCGTACGGGCTTACCGAAAGAACGGTAAAGAACCTGCCTAAGAAGATGCATATCGATTACTTTATCCAAACAAGATTTAAATACATCAGTCTTTATACCGATTCGCCCATCCAGATTGTTATAGACAGTCTCGAGACAGATATAGCACCCGAGGCTTACAGCAAAGTGTTTGATGTGACATACGTCAGCGATAGTCAGATACGTGTGAGCCACAAGGATGGTTTGGACGGAGAACCCGAAGAAGCCTTTAATGTTGTGTTTGATACTCCTGTAGAGAATAAATTCTTTAAAGGCACGATTCGCAAAACGAAGAATTTCAAGCGCGACTTCCTGCCCTTTAGCTTCCGCTTCTTTACCAATAGCCAACTCACCGGGATGTATAGCGGACGGGTGTCTACTGCTCTCAAAACCGAAAACTCCACGGCTCTTACCGTCAGCATGTACGGAACAGATCCGGCTAAAGATATGGATTACCTGAAGGCTCTCTTAGATGAATTTCAGGATTATAACCTTGCTCTGAAGAATCAACAGGCCGACCTGACTATCAAGTTTCTCGATGCACAGATAACCGTTATCAACGACTCGCTCAATATATCACGCCTCAAGCTCGAACGATTCCAGAAAGAGACGGGAGTATATGAAGTGTCTTCGGCTACCGTAAGACGGGAGCTCGATGTTGCCGACGTGGACAGGGATCAGGTGGCTATGAGAGAGAAAACAGTGCTGTTTACTACACAGAAGATCAAAGAAGGTATTATGGGTAGTGCAGAGCTGATAGACCCTGTAAGTATAGGGCTGACAGACGAAATAAAACTGTCGAGATACGTTGAGGAATATAATCAGGAGCTTAGGAAATCCAAGAACTTGGGACCTAAGAGCCCTATTTATATGACGTCTATCAACAAGCTCAACGAGAGCCGTGTGCAGATATTAAGGGAGCTACAGCTCATTCAGGTGAAGCTTCAGGATCAGAAAGACCTCTTGGTGAAGAAATACCAGAACTTGGATCTTAAGCTCGACAACCTGCCTCCGCAGGAGAGAGACCTGATAAAATATCAGCGAGAGTATAACGTGAACGAGATGTATCACCAGTTTCTTACCCAAAGGCAGTACGAAGCCAAGATACAGAGAGCGTCCAATACGCCCGACAACTTTATATGGGAATATCCACGTATGGTGGGCGGAGCGATGAATACCGGCGAAAAGAGCAAAAATTATATGTACTTCCTGATGATAGCTTTGGTTATTCCGTTGATCTTTGTGGTGGTTAAAGAAGAAGTTCTCAATTTTGCGATCACCTCTAAAGAAGAATGTGAAAAAATATCGGGATTGCCTGTTATCGGGACTATCGAAAATATCTCGAAAAAGCTGGCCGGCGGTGTCGTGCTGGTGAAGAATTTCCCCAAATCGAGCTTTGCCGAGTCGTTCCGAAATATGCGTGTGCGCATAGAATATATGGCTCAGCGCGAAAATAAAATCACCGTGTTGGTTACCTCTACCGAGCCTGCCGATGGTAAAACGTTTATCGCTACCAATGTGGCTTCTGTTTACCAGTTGATGGGTAAGAAGGTAATTATCGTTGACCTCGACCTCAGACGCCCTTCGGTAGGAAAAACACTACAGATCGACGCACAAAAGGGGATATCGAACTATCTGATAGGGCAGGTTACTTTGGACGAGATTATCATTTCGCATCCCGACTACGGATTCGATATCATTCCGGCCGGAACGTTGCCGCCCAATCCGAGTGAGCTGATCAAGACTGCCAAAACAAAGCAGCTGTTGGAACACCTGAAAGAAGAGTACGACTATGTCATTGTAGACTGTAGTCCGGTAGGTCTTGTTTCCGATGCTTATATTCTCTCTTCTATGGCCGACACCACACTGTTTGTGGTACGCCGCGCAAAGACAAATAAGTCGTTCTTTAAGAGCGTAATTACGCAGCTTAGTCACGATGGTGTAGAGAATATAGCTTTGGTATTCAACGATGTGAAGGGTAGAGAAGGATATTACGGAACATCGCGCTACTATGGTGATAAGACATACTATCTGAAGAAGAATTCGTATTACCACGACGACTATTTTGAAAGTTAAATTTCGAAAAACTAAAAAATATAAAAAAGAGAGGCTCCAACGGTCTCTCTTCTTTTTTGTTAATGTATTATTCATATATTTGCCAATCGTTGATTAATACACTATAATCGTGAAAAAGTTTCTATTCTCAATATTCCTGCTGTTTAGCAGTCTGTCTAGTTTTGCCCAAATAAATACGGATAGAGTAATCCTCATCGGGAGAAATTCGCTTTACTATGAAGATTATGTACTTGCTATTCAGTATTTCAATCAGGTGATAAAAGCAAAGCCGTATCTTGCCGAGCCTTATTTCTACAGGGCAATCGCAAAATATTACCTCGACGACTTTAAAGGAACGGAAGACGATTGTACGCTGGCGTTGGAGCGAAATCCTTTTATATCGAAGGCATATCAGCTGAGAGCCGATGCCCGTCAAAATCAGAATAATTACGATGGGGCACTGGAAGACTATAAAGTGTCTTTGGATAACTATCCGAACGATAAGTTTACGCTCGTAAATATGGGTATCGTCAACATTCAGAAGAAAGATTATGACCAAGCCGAAAAATACCTGAACGAGCTGCTTCGCATATACCCAACATATACTCAGGGCTATCTGACACGTGGAGCCATGTATCAGGAAAAAGGAGATACCATTCAGGCATTCGAAAACTATAATGAAGCCATCAAGCAAGATAAGTATATGGCTCAGTCGTACTCTATGCGTGGCTTGCTCCATTATTATAAGAAAGACTATGACAAGGCTTTGGCGGACTTAGACGAAGCCATAAAGATAGAACCTCTCCAATCGGGCAACTATATCAACCGGGGGCTTATTCGTTATTCCAAAAACGACCTTCGTGGTGCTATGGCCGACTACGACAAGGTTATAGAGCTTGATGCAAACAATATAATTGCTCGCTTCAATCGAGGCTTGCTACGTGCACAGGTGGGCGACGACAACCGAGCCATTGCCGACTTCGACGTAGTACTCAAGTTTGAGCCTAACAACTATATTGCCTACTTCAACAGATCGCTGATAAAGAGTAATATCGGCGACTACAATGGAGCCATCGCCGACCTCAATGTGGTGCTTGCCCAGTACCCTGAGTTTTATCACGGATTTTATAGCAGGGGCGAAATCAAACGCAGGCAAAACGACCTGAAGGGTGCAGAGCGTGACTTCAATTATGCACGAAACGAAGAGGCCCGTAAGAATAAAGAAATGGCAGCCAAAGGCATCACCGAAGAGGAAGCTAAGACAAGGGAAACGTCGGACAAGGATATCGATAAATTTAACTTGCTAGTTGTTGCCGATAAGAAAGACGAAGAAAAGAGCAAGTACGAAAGTAACTCTCGTGGACGTATCCAGAATAAGCAAGTACGCCTTGAGCTCGAACCACGTTTTGTGATTACTTATTACGAAAAACCGAACGATATCAGACGTTTTGTATATTATAGCCAGTTGGTAGACGGTCTCAACCGCAAGGCTACATTGCCCAAAAAGTTGAGGATAACCAACAGCGAAGCCGCACTGAATGAGCCTCAGATAGCGGATCACTTCTGGTCGATAAACGAACTGTCGAAACGCATAGAGGAAAGCCCTGCAAATGCAGAGTTGTATTATGCTCGTGCGTTGGATTATATGCTGGTTCAAGACTTTGGCAGCTCTATCGAAAATTTCAATAAGGCGATTGCTCTCGACCCTCGATTTACGTTGGCTTATTTCGACTTGGCGGTGGTATATACCAAGCAGTTGGAGCTGAAAGAGAACGTTCCTGAATATGATAAGAAATCGGAACAGCCCGATGCACTTTCTTCTTTGGCAGGAGCTAATGCCAAGAAAGATGCTGCTTTGACAGGTGCAGGAGCATCGATGCTCGATCCGGGAAAGATGGAGTACGACCTCATCGTGAAGAACTACAGCAAGGTTATAGAGCTTAACCCTGAGTTTGTATATGCTTACTACAACAGGGCGGAAATACGCTACAAGCAAAATGATTTTCGTGCGGCCATCTTAGACTATAACGAAGCCATCAGGCGCGACCCTCAGTTTGCCGAAGCATACTACAATCGTGGATTGGCACGCTTCCAGATCAAGGACAAAGACCGTGCTTTGGACGATATGCGCAAAGCCGGAGAGCTTGGTGTGATAGAAGCCTATAGTATTATCAAGCGTATGACTGAGTAGTCTTCTGCTGATTAAGCGACTGAATAGAAATCAAATAATAAAAGATTTATTAGCTCCGAGTTCGGAGCTAATTTTTATTATATCTGCGACGGGGATTTGCCGGTGAGAGGTTATCACTTCTTTTCTGATGAGAAAACCCAGCTCACTTAGTTGGTTTTCATCCATGTTTTTTATTTTTTTCCATTCACTGGCATAAAACCATTCTTCATTTACAAAGTATAGCACATACATCTGGTTGAAGCTGATTGTTTTGCGATTGTCTTTAAAGAGTTTGTAGTCGTTGTACGACTCCATTGTCTTCCCCTGTATAATAAAGACTTCTTCGCCATACTTATTCCATAAAAACATCCTGACGAAATATGCAGCTATCACCCACGAAAGTAGACACGTAAGTGTAAATCCAAAGGTTATTTCATCCAATATTAACAGTCCCGCCACAATTGGTAATAAAATTATTACTGATGCAGTCGCCCCCAAAGCTGTAGTTGCACAACCCGGCTTTGGGGGAGTCGTTATTCGTAAGCGTATCGTATCGTTTAGATATTCTAGTTTATAGTGTTCCATATCGTTTTTTGAAGCTAAGTAGGTTTTTTTTTTTTTAATTTGAGGCATAGCCTACAGTCGATATTCTTAGATCGCAAACTTGTCATGTATAGATTTTAGCACTTTTCTATACATGTGGTTCTTGACATATATAGATTTTTTCATAGTTTTATATTTGTCTTTTATGATTTTAAGATAAATGTATAAAAAATATTAAAACTGAAGGGTGTTTAGCTCGTTCTTTTCTATAATCTATCCCCTAAAAAACAAAAGAAGCCTGTATCTCAACAGGCTTCTTTGTGATGTATAGAGAAATGTTTCGTCCCACTTCTTCAATAACACAAAATCACGGTGTATTTATCCCATTAAATTGCGCTTGTTTAAGTGCCCAAGCAAGTGTGTTTGCCCATATAGTGGAGTTGTATACACTATAAATCGGTGTTGTTTTACCATAATTTGGCTTAGGTGTAGGGAACATATTCGTTGGATTCCAATTGAAAGGGCAGAGGGTATTTCCTGTTTGAGTATTTCCTGATGTAGCCGAATAGACAGACGAGCAGAACCCTCCATCGCCAAAGTAAACCAAGTTGAGCGATTTGTGTTTAAATCCTGTTACATTCGCAAGATACGCAGCGTCAGCTGTTGATGTGTAGTCGTCGCCCCACGAGTACACATCTATTTCTCCTGACGGAAGATTGGCTATCGACATAGCCCACGAAGCATCTTCACCCCAATATTTATTTCTTACGTCTCCAAAAGGGCCATTTAGCACATCGTCGTTCACCGCTGTTGTTTTATAAATAGCTCCCGATCCTCCTGTTGTTGATATTGCGCTTTGCGAAATGTTAGGATTTGAAAAGAGCTGGCGGAATAGCACCTGTGCACTTCCGTTGCTTGACGGGTTGGCCTCCCAAAATAAAACCAATACGCCTTTTTTGTTTACAAAGTCTATCAGAGTCTGACGAAACAAAACCTGCTCTGCCGATGACCCACTGGCGTATATGTCTTGACCAATATAGCAGATGTCCACTTTCTGATTGGTCAGCTGATCTAGGATATAATTTGTTTGCGAAAGAGATGGTATACCATTAATAGCCGGATAAATAATATCAAAGCCTTCAGTCTTTACAATACTATTTTCGTTTTGTCCAAAATTGTTTGGCGAAGTCAATACCTCGTACGATCCTCTACCCGGAGTTCCCGGAACCCATCCATAAAGATCTACAGTTCCTAATACCAACATTTTCTTTTTGGGTATAACCACAACCACTGTTGCGCTACAGGTAGCTACAGACTTTTGGCTGTTTGAAGTTATAGTCATATACTTGTTGGTTACACTGGTAGGCGTTCCTGAGCCTTTGAGCTGTATGGTCATCGATGTTGAAGTCAGAAGTCCTTGATCTTTGAACGATATACCGTCAACAGTGTTTGTTTCTATCAGATATGTTGCTCCTATTGCGGCAGCGTCAACATTCAGCTTCAATTCGATGTAATTTGTATTCGGATCTAATGCTTGGTCTACCTTGTATATGCCCTTCACTTTTACAGAACTACAATCCATCGTATAGAGTGGTTTCTTAGAAGAATCCTTAACCTTGATATACAAAGGGTCGCAAGTATTCAGAGGTTTGCTGTTGAACGTTATCTTTATATTGTCTCCTGATGCGCCATCCGGTGTAAAGTTCTTTGGAGTTCCTGCACCGGGGATAGAAAGGAAGTAATAACCTGTGGTCAGGAAAACGCCCGAAGTAGTAAAGTAATAACCATTAGAAGGGTCGGGTATTGCAGTTAGCGTATATGCTCCGGCCTTTGTTATATGCAATGGTATGGCCATATAATTGCTTGCGTCTAGCGATATCTCGTTTTGGTAGATACCTGCAAAAGTCAACGAGTCGCAACTGCCTAACTCTGCAACGGCATTCCCTAACTTAGACTCGAAGCAATTCCATTTTGCGCCATCCCATTGATTTAGTCCCAGGCATAGTTCTTTATCGTCATCTTCTACCAAGTTGTATACAATCAGTCCGGTATGCATCTGGTCTAACTGTGCTTTGTTTGCTGCATAGTCATCGTTAGGGCCTGAAGCCGGATTGCTCGAGTCTTTCAAAAACATCGGGTATAACTGATCTTTTTGAGAGAGGTTCACACGTGGTAAGGCTAATCCTTTAGAGGCATTGGCTGTGCCATCAGCAATATTTTCTTTATCTTTTAATTGTAATAGTGCTCCGGCTACAGCTGGTTCACCCGATCCGATAGTTACTTGTGCATGCATTGTTAAGCCTGTGCTGAAAATTGCTATCAACAACAATAATATTCCGTAAGGCATCCGTTTTTGTATTTGTCTTTTGTTTGTTCGCTTCATGTAGTTTTTAATTTTAGTTTTTTGATAATCTCATAAATTGTTGTCTGTTTTGTTATTTCAATTTGTTTACGTACGTTGATATTAAAATTATTTAGTATATATAAAATTTAACGAGTGGTTGTTTTTTATAAGGTTGGTTGTATGTCCTTTTAGATAGTGAGAGTAGAAAAACAGGATGTGGAATTTTGTAAAAAATATGTGCGATCTTCTTTTGTATACAGTGTTACGTGTAAAACGCAAGCGCAATATAGTTTGCAAAAAAAGAATATCATAAAGAAAATTTTTTGTCTTCAAAAAACAGCAAGCAAACTTCCTGCCTAACTTTTTGTAATATAAAGAAAATGATACTGCGATATCATTTTTATGTGCTTTTGAACGACTCGCTAAGCCTCTGGGTATGGCTGTTATAAATTTCACTAAAGAAATAATACGAGTAATAAATATTCTAAAAGACAAAGATGGGTCGCAGATAATCGAACACAAATTAGCGGATAAAATAGTTGTTATTCCTACATTATCACGACAGGATATATGGGCAATAGATATATATTCTTGATCTATATCCATTGAATAGTCTTCATTATAAAAAGATTGCATTGCTTCAATCTGCAAATGTTTGTCACATATGTGCCACAAATATAATATTAATATTTTTTTTTAAAGCATCAATGTCTAAAAATCTAAAAAATAACATAATAATAGTGTTTATTTGTGGATTTTGAAACAAGAGAATCTTATTAAAAATAAAAGCTGGTCTGGGGTTCTACAGAGTTGAATAAAATCTGTCTCGGCTAATTATATTAATCTGTAAAAAATGTTTATTTTTGCAAGTTCCAGAAAGCAGCTTATTTGTAGGAGCTGCATAACTAAAAAAAGAGAAAGACGAATTATGATTAAAATTACATTTCCGGATGGTTCCGTAAGAGAATTCGAAAAAGGAACTACATCTATGCAGGTTGCTGAGAGTATCAGTTCCCGTTTGGCGCAAGACGTGCTTGCCGCAAAGGTAAACGGGGAGGTTTGGGACTTAACAAGACCAATAGATACGGATGCAACGATCGAATTGCTGAAATGGGAAGATGAAGACGGAAAGCATGCATATTGGCATTCGTCGGCACACCTTATGGCCGAAGCAGTGCAGATACTTTACCCTCATGCAAAATTTGGGATAGGCCCTGCCATCGAAAATGGATTCTATTATGATATAGACTTTGGTGATACTCCTGTCAAAGATGCCGATTTTCATAAGATCGAAGCTAAAATGATGGAGCTGATAGCCAATAAGGAAGAGATCAAGCGTCAGAGCATCACAAAGACCGATGCACTAAAAATGTTTGGCGACCGCAACGAGGGATATAAGGTAGAACTTATCAACGACCTCGAAGACGGAACCATTACAACATATACACAAGGGGTGTTTACCGACCTTTGCCGTGGACCTCACTTGCCTAATACATCGTATATCAAGGCTGTGAAGATACTTAGCGCGGCAGGTGCATACTGGCGTGGCGACGAAAAGCGCAAGCAGCTCACACGTCTTTACGGTATCACTTTCCCTAAAAAGAAAATGCTCGACGAGTACCTTGTGATGCTCGAAGAAGCCAAGAAGCGCGACCACCGTAAGATCGGAAAAGAGCTGGAACTGTTTGCCTTCTCCGAAAATGTGGGTAAAGGGCTTCCATTGTGGTTGCCTCGTGGTACACAGTTGCGCCTCAAACTCGAAGACTTCCTGAAGAAAATTCAGAAGAAATTCGAATACCAGCAGGTGATGACTCCGCATATTGGTAGCAAATTGCTTTACGTGACTTCGGGTCACTATGCAAAATACGGGCAAGATTCTTTCCAGCCGATACATACACCGGAAGAAGGGGAGGAGTTCTTGCTGAAACCGATGAACTGCCCGCATCACTGCGAGATATACAAGATAGTTCCACGCTCATATCGTGACCTGCCTTTGCGTATGGCCGAGTTTGGTACTGTATACCGTTACGAGCAAAGTGGCGAGCTTCACGGACTGACAAGGGTGCGTGGGTTTACTCAAGATGATGCGCATATTTTCTGTACACCTGAGCAGCTCAAAGAAGAGTTCCTCAAAGTGATGGATATTGTATTCATTATCTTCAAGGCGCTTAATTTCGAAAACTTCGAAGCACAAATCTCGCTCAGAGACCCTAACAATCGTGAGAAATATATCGGTAGCGATGCAAACTGGGAGAAAGCAGAGCGTGCCATTATAGAAGCCTGCGAAGAAAAAGGCTTGCCGGCACGTGTAGAGCTTGGCGAAGCGGCATTCTATGGCCCTAAGCTCGACTTTATGGTGAAGGACGCATTGGGTCGCCGTTGGCAGTTGGGAACAATACAGGTAGACTACAACCTTCCGGAGCGTTTCGAACTCGAATATACAGGAGCCGACAACCAAAAACACCGTCCGGTGATGATTCACCGTGCGCCGTTTGGGTCGATGGAGCGTTTCATTGCTGTGCTTATAGAGCATACAGCAGGGAAATTCCCGTTGTGGCTTGCTCCCGATCAGGTGGTGATATTGCCTATCAGCGAGAAGTTTAACGACTATGCTCACCGTGTGTCTCATTACTTCAAGCAACAGGGCATCAGTTCGCAGGTAGATGATCGCAACGAAAAGATTGGACGCAAAATCCGTGACAACGAATTGAAGCGTATTCCTTACTTGCTCATTGTGGGAGAGAAAGAAGCCGAGACAGAAGAGGTTTCGATCCGCAAACAAGGCGACGGCGATAAAGGCTCGATGAAGTTTGTGAACTTTGCCGCACAGCTAAATGAAGAAATGGAGCAAATGATGAATGCTTGGGAACATCAGTCTTAAGTCTCGTCATTTTTACTAAGTGATATAAAAGAGTCCCAAAAGTTATAAGAACTTTTGGGACTCTTTGTATTTATTGCCTTTTTAGTCTTTGTGCTTAGTTTATAAATAAAAATTATTGTTGCTTTTTTTGTCATGTTGAACGGAGTGAAACATCTCTTCCCTCAAGGATTGAGATTCTTCATTGCATCCGGAATGACAAAGAGAGTAGCAGATAGATAATGTGATTTTATTCTGGGAAGCATTCATTTAACTATCCTTGCCTCAAACACTTGCTGCAAGTCTTTTTTGCTTTTGCTGCTTTCAACCTTAAATGCTCCTATCGTTAAAGCCCAGCCCATGACGAACATTATATAAGGAATTAGAGAAAATATGCCGAAACATTCCTTATTTATTGAAAAAGTAAACAAGATACCGATGAAAATAGTGAATGACAACCAAAAAGCCATAAAAATAATAACATAACGAGGAAGTCTCATTTTTACTCTGATTATGGTCTTGCCCCATTCGTTGTGAAACTCACCTTGTATTTGAGGTTGAAAAGAGTTTCTATAATCTATCGTACGTTTTATCTTAAATGAATTACTAGTCCAGTTGCCACTGTAGGTATTTTGTATTCTGGTGATATCGTTTATTCTATTTTGTATATCATTTTCGGACAGATGAGTCTCGTATACAATGTTTTCGAAAGGCAAAATATTTTTCATCTAGCGTATTTTATTCATTCTTTTGATAAAGCTAACAATTTCCGATTAGATGCCATAGGGCAAGAGTACGATTTTGTGTAGTTTTATCTTTGCTACTTGCTCTTTGCATTTATTGCTTTTTAGTCTTTGTGCTTAGTTTATAAATAAAAATTATTGTTGTATTTTTTTGTCATGTTGAACGGAGTGAAACATCTCCTTCCTGAAAGGTGGAGATTCTTCATTGCATCCGGAACGACAAAGAGAGTGGCAGGCAGATAGATAATGTGATTTTATTTTTTTGTAATTTGCATTCTCTTTATTTTATGGATATGCCGATGATGCTCTATGGGTTATATTATATATATTGTAATATATAGAGTATAATTTGATCTTGTTTTTTAGCTAAGTTTGGCTGTTCATGCGGTATTTAGGGTTTTATTTCGTATATTAGTTTTTTAATGCAAACATAAAAGACAATACAATGAAAAAAACTTTATTAATTACACTCATTTTGGGAGTGATCTCATTATCCTCTTTTTCGCAGCAATTTGAATTAACCCCCGAAGGGTTGAGAGACGCTGCTGATACATCGAAAGATTTTTTGGTTATTCCTGTTGACGGAAAATCGGCATCAGACTTGTATAGTATATCCAAGCGGTATGTAAATGAAAAAATGTCGAATCCCAAATTTGCAATAAAATCCGATTTAGATGGAGATTATTTGCGATATAGTCTTTATTACCCAACGATATTCAGCTTTTCTAAAATGTTGGTTATCCTTAAAGTAAATGGCGCTTATCAGATAGAGATGAGATTTCGGGATGGACGTATTAGGTATAATATCACAGCTCTGAGTTTAACCTTCGAGGAGGGTGGCAATGAGTTTTATATTGCAGCCAGTAAAATGAAAGGCTGGGCTATTTTTGATAATAAGGGAAAGCTTTTGATGAAAAATGAAAAGCAAAAACTTGAAGACCATTTCAACAGTGAAGTGCAGATGTTTGTTGATTTCATTCAATCGGATGGAGCTAGTGTCAATGATAATTGGTAAAAAGAAGCCGTTATACAAAGCAAAATCTGATTCATTGGAACTAAAGTGATGAAGCTGTGACAATTTTGGATCTATAAATAAGAGTAGGCGGCATCCCCCTTTGAATTAAAAAGATAGGGAAATTTATACAAATTCAATAAGTTTTTTATTACCTTTGCACCCAGCTTTGTTTTAAAAATAAAAATAAATAAAAAATAAAGGAAAAGAATCTAACATTTTTTGAATGAGGAACAATAGATTTAATCAAAAAAAAGAAGAGTTACACAAGATCAATAATAACATTCGAGCTAGAGAAGTTCGTTTAGTCGGAGATAATGTCGAGCAAGGGGTATACTCTATTGGTGAGGCTTTACGATTGGCTGATGAGCTTGAGCTTGACTTAGTTGAAATCTCTCCAACAGCAGAACCTCCTGTGTGTAGGATTACAGATTATCAAAAATTCCTCTATCAACAAAAGAAAAAGCAAAAAGAAGCCAAAGCCAAATCGGTGAAGGTGGTGGTGAAAGAAATTCGTTTCGGACCACAGACCGACGACCATGACTTTAACTTCAAGCTGAAACACGCCAAAGGATTCCTCGAAGAAGGCTCTAAGCTAAAGGCTTATGTGTTCTTCAAAGGACGTTCGATCTTGTTTAAAGAACAAGGAGAGGTGTTGTTGCTTCGTTTTGCTACCGAGCTCGAAGACTACGGAAAAGTAGATCAGTTGCCGGCACTCGAAGGTAAGAGAATGATCATGATGATGTCTCCTAAAAAAGCACCTGTAAAGGCTGCTCCTGCCAAGCCGAAGGAAGATAAGCCAAAGGTGAAGGTGGAAAAGAAAGAAGACGGAGAAAAAAGTGCAGAATAAGCAGTTCGAAAGAATTGCATTCGTATATAAATTAATTTAATTAATAAACTGAGATGCCAAAAAAGAAGACTAATTCCGGTGCCAAAAAGAGGTTCGCCCTTACCGGAACAGGAAAAATCAAAAGAAAACATGCTTTCAAAAGTCACATCTTGACTAAGAAAACAAAAAAACAGAAAAGAAACCTTACTCACACTACAACAGTAAGCAAGGTGGACGAAAAATCTGTTAAGCAATTATTGGGAATGAAATAATTGTATTTCTTAAAAGCAAGTTTTAAAGATTTATTAACCGGATGTATGCAGCAAAGTGTTTTTGAAATAAGAAAACCGCTATCATTCAAAACAACGTAAATTATGCCAAGATCAGTCAATCATGTTGCTTCGCGCAACCGCAGAAAAAAAGTTCTGAAATTAACAAGAGGTTACTATGGAGCCCGCAAAAATGTGTGGACAGTAGCTAAAAACACATGGGAAAAAGGTCTTACCTATGCTTTCCGTGACCGTCGTGCTAAAAAACGCAACTTCCGTGCACTTTGGATACAACGTATCAACGCAGCTGCACGTTTGGAAGGTATGTCTTACTCTCGCCTGATGGGTGCTCTTCACAAGAATGGAGTAGAGATCAACCGTAAAGTTCTTGCAGACCTTGCAATGAACCATCCGGAAGCGTTCAAAGCAATCGTAGATAAAGTAAAATAAAGAATATCTTTATATACAAAGAAAAAGCAACCCACTGTGGGTTGCTTTTTTTTGTTGCTATAAGTCTCGTAATAGGAATAGTAGTATTCTACCTGCATACTTTCTACTCTCTCTGTCATGCTGAGTGGAACGAAGCATCTCGACCATCTTAGAGAACAATGAGGAAAGAGATCCTTCACTACCGTTCAGGATGACAAAGAGAAGATAAGAGAATAATGCAGGGGATTGCAAATCCTCTGTAACGTACTTTTTACTTTCTCTGTCATGCTGAACGGTAGTGAAGCATCTCGTAATGGAAAGAGTGAAGAGATTCTTCGTTCTCACTCAGAATGACAAGTCTCAGAATACCAAGCTTTATGTATTTGAGTAAATATCTACTCTCTCTGTCATGCTGAACGGTAGTGAAGCATCTCGTAATGGAAAGGATAGAAGAGATTCTTCGTTGCACTCAGAAACAACGTTCGATGGAACGTAGTGTAGTCAATGACAAAAGAAGATAAAGCAGAAAGTACAGAGGGGTACAAGTCCCCTGTAGCGTACGCCTTAAATCTAGATATTAAACGGATTGGGGATATGCTCGTTCGATATTTTTGAAACAGCCTTCCAGCCATCAGCATATTTGAGTAGCGATATGTAGTCGGTAGTAATTAATTGACCATCTCTCAGAAGTTGAATTTTTACAATAGCCGCCTTGCCTGTAATATCTATTGTTTCAAATGTGTAATCAACATTTCTTTCGCCCGATGCTACTTTGTCGGGTGATGCTTTATATTTCTTAACCACGTCTATCCATATATCCAACGGTAGCTTATTTAGCTTGTCTTCATTTGCAATCAATATTGCAAAATCAGGATGGAAGCCTTCTCGCATTTTATCGGCATTCAGTTTGTTAAGCGCACCATTCAGAAACGACTCGGTCAGCATTTCTTTTATTGCTTCTTCGTCCCGTTTTTCCGAGAATCTGCCGGTCTCAGCCAGCCAGCTATCGTGCAGCCATTTTTCGGTTACCCGCTTCTGCATTCCGTTACTCCAAATGATATCTCGCTCAAAAGTTTCTATACTGCCATCATGACCAACTATGACCCATGCATAGTTGTTTTGAGATTTGTTGTAGCATTTGTATTTCATTCCGCTCACGATTTTCTTTTCTCCGCCGATGGTAATTTCTTCATCGTGGCGATCGATCCAGATGTTAGACAGTTCGTTGGCTAAGTGGGGATCTATGGTTTTTAAAAACTGTTTAGCAATATCTTCTGTTTCTTTTTTCGACAATTGCTTTTTGTCGATGTACTTAGTGTCCATAGATGTGAATCCCAGAATTTTATAAGGCTTGTTTTGGGTAACAACGAATGAGAAATGTTCTCCGTTTATCTTATTGTTTACGCCTTTTGTGTATCGAAACAGTATTGCCGAAATACCGTCAACGCTCACTTTCTGCATCGCTTCTAAGTTGTATCCTGTGGGGATATTTACTTTTTGGGTAAAATAATTATGTTGTGCGCTTGCTTGTTCCGATAGTAGAATCTGAGCTTGGCTTGTTGTTGTCATAACTAGAAATATTAGGATGATTAATACTTTTCTCATGTTTTGGGTAGCTATTTGTTATACATTTTCGTAAAGTAATCGGTGTCTATCGCTTCACCGTAGTGATGAACGATGTGCTTTAGTACATGCTCCTGCTGCTCGTTATCGAATGTGGCGCAGGCATCATGTATCATCACAGGATAATATCCTTTGTCGTGTGCTTCCCTGAATGTGGATTCTACGCAAACGTTGGTTGCATATCCCACCAGATAGACAGTCTCAATGTTGTTTTGCCTTAAGAAGATATCGAGATTAGAGCCTGCAAATCCGCTCGATCCTGTTCGTCCGGAGGTTATAAACTCGCCCTCGATTGGCATGAGGGTTTCGTAAAATTCGGAACGGAAATTACCGTCCGGAAAAGTTCCGAAACGACTGATGGCTTCCCTTAGTCCGGTTTTCCCGTTTGCCAATTCGGGATGCCCTTTCTGAAACCTTAATCCACAATGTATGACAGGCATACCTGTTTTTCGTGCATGAGCCAATACGGATTCGAGATTCTGAACAGACTTGTCGAACATCTCCTTACTTTCAAATCTTTTATACAATAATCCATCGGGGTGCATCCATTCGTTCTGTGTTTCGATAAGAATCAGTGCAGATTTTTTTACACTATTTGTTTTCGACTTAAAGTCTTGTGCATACAGCGATGTTGTAACGGCCACTAAGGCTGTAGCCAATAATACTTTTACTTTCTTCATTTCTTTATTTTAATGAAATTAAACTTCCTTATTTGTATTAAATAAGCATAAATTGTAAATAAATTACATTTGCAAAGTAAAGGAATGTTTTTTACATTTGCAACATTAATTGTAAATAAGTTACAATATGGCTAAAGTAGAGGATTTATCTTTCGATAATGAATTCCTTGATAAACTGATCGTTGGAATAGGAGAGGTATCGCAAATTGCAGGAATTCCGACCCGACAAATTCGTTATTGGGAAGAAAAAGGAATTATTACGAGCTTAACAGAGGAAGAGGGTAAAAACAGACGTTACGATTATCCGAATATCAAAAAGATGCTGCTTATAAAAGAGCTTCTTGATGAGGGATATACATTAGATGCTGCTGCCGAGAAGGTTAAAAATCGTATGATAATGATTGAGGAAGCATTGAAAAAATTAAAGAAATAGATGAAGGCTCTTAGAATAATATAAACAAGAGGTTCTTCGCTTCACTCTGAAACAACTGTTAGCTCCGTTCATTCTTCGAATTCGACGGAACGCAGTGTAGTCAATGACAAAAGAAGGTAAAAGAGGAAACGCAGGGGATTACAAATCCCCTGTAACGTACTTTTTACTCTCTTTGTTAGGCTGAATGGGGGTGAGGCATCTCGTGATGGAGAGAAGAGGTTCTTCGTTCTCACGCAGAATGACAAAACCTCAGAATTACAAAACAGGGAAATGTAATAATAAATATTCTTGGTAACTCCCTATTATATAAATATCTACAATGTATACGTCTGTCTGACGCATACTATCTATTAGCTATCGAGTTTATCTATTATGCGGCTTTTCTTCGTCGCTGATTTTGTTATTGTGTAAAAAAGCTATACTTTTGCAGCTCAGATAAGGATTTTGCTACTTATACTCCAGCGTTAGGGAAGAAAATAGGGGGTATAGGTATCCTTTTGTAAAGAGTTCTTTGCATACCCTAATAATTTAGATATACTAATTTTTAAATTATTTTGATTGATGAGTAAAAGCAAAATTTACCTGCCTCTCTTAGTATTGGGAACTGCATTTTGGGGAATTTCGTTTCCTTTGTCCAAAGATGCATTCGATTCTATCCACCCTTACACATTCATGTTTTATCGTTTCTTAATTGCAACTTTCATTCTGACTTTGATATTCTATAAGCAGATTCCAAAAATAAACACTGAAACAATCCGTAAAGGCGCTATTGCCGGGCTATTCCTTTTTATGGGTATTTGCTGGCAAACGGTGGGGTTGAAATATACAAGTTCGTCCAACGCTTCGTTTATTGCGGGGGTAGAGGTCGTGCTGATTCCTTTGTTTGCATTCTTGTTTATGAAAAGAGCCATTCAGCCAAGGATGTGGGTGGCGTGCCTTCTGGCTTTGGCGGGATTGTATATCATTGCCATGGCATCGGGTTTTTCAAACTTCAGGATAGGAGACCTGATGGTATTTGTGGGGTCGTTGTTTTATTCGGTTTACATTTTGTATGTAGGCAAGATCAGTACCGACTCACGGTCTGAGGTAACTGCCATTCCGTTTGTCATTATCCAATTGTCTGTTTGTGCTGTTTCGGCAGGCGTATTGACTTTGTCGACACAGGGGGTTGGAGCTGTTGCCATGCCATTGTCTTTCGACGTATGGAAGGCTCTGTTGTTTGTTGCCATCTTGTCTACGGCTTACATGTATTGTATCCAGAATGCGGCTCAGAAGTATATCGAGGCCGAGAAGATCGCTTTGGCATACTTGTGCGAACCTATTTTTGCGACTGTATTTGCGTATATAATATTGAACGAAGAGATAACAAGCCGAACAGTGATTGGAGGTGCACTGATATTGTCGGCAATGCTTTTGGCGGAAGTAAACGTCATGGCTCTATACCGACGTATCAGGGCGTTCTGTACTGTGAATTAAATTGAATGAACCGATTGTAGTCAAAAAGGGATATTCGCTGAGAGTGTCTCTTTTTGTTCTTTGTGAGGGTCTGTAAGATAATTTTGGATTGTATACAAAAGCTGGGAATAATTTTATATTTTTGTGTCGCCTAACGGCCCTGTAGTTTAATGGATAAAATAAAGGATTCCGGTTCCTTAGCTGTGGGTTCGATTCCCGCCAGGGTCACGAAGAGGAAAAATGCAATCCCCGTAAAAGTCTGCTTTTACGGGGATTGGTGTTATATGTACTTATTATATTGCAAAGGGTTTGTATTAGCCTCTTATTTTTTCTTATACTGTTTCTTTATTTGCTCTACATGTTGCATATAATTTTTCCAGTCTGACTCATTGCGCCAAATCCATTTATTTTCTTTTAGCCAATTGTCAGAAGAGGGGAGGGAGTCGGCTGGCGTAAAATGTAGAGGGGAGTCTTCTATCCAAGGGCTTCGACCACTCTCTTTATAATATTTTTCATCTGCTTTCTAGTGGAACTCTCAAAATTAATTTTGAGAGTTCTGTCAATCAATATTTAGAGAATTATAAAAAAGAATTTCTTCTTTTTCCTGAAGTGCCAATTCGAATTACTGTTAATGTTACCGAGTTTATGAAACACATTAATCTGTATCTGGATCTAGTTGGGATCAGAGAAATTGTTATAGTGAGGTCTCGAGGTGACAGAATAAAATATTATGAACTTCGGCTTGTAGATAATATTTCTTCTTATGGGAAGTTGAAATAGCTTTATTTCAGACTTCATTCTAAATTTTGGGGCATCTGAATTTTTAGATAGAGAAGGAATAAACAAATATTTCATTACCTTTGATGGCATCAAATGATGGCATCGGATGAAACCACCGTATCAAATAACAAATTTAATATTAACAAAAGTAGCTTCTATATCAGAAAAGATTGGAGAGGTTAAAACCGCATACCTCTTACAACCACCAGCGGAACTTAGAAAACGTAATAGGATAAAGACTATTCAATCATCGCTTGAGATTGAAGGAAATGCCTTGACGGTAGAACAAATAACCGCTTTGATTGAAAATAAACGTGTCTTAGCGCCTGAAAAAGATATACTAGAGGTAAAGAATGCGATTGTTACTTACGAGCAATTAGAAAGCTTTAAACCGTATAGTTTAGATTCGCTTTGTCAAGCACATAAACTGTTGATGACTGATCTTATACCTAATGCCGGAAAGTTGCGGACAACAAGTGTAGGAATCGTAAAAGGAAGTGAAACAGTACATGTTGCACCACCTGCCGAAATGGTAAAGCCATTAATGAATGATCTTTTGGAATATGCAAAGAATGACAATGATTTGATATTAATAAAGAGTTGTGTTTTTCATTATGAATTTGAATTTATTCATCCATTTACAGATGGAAACGGACGTATGGGAAGGCTTTGGCAAACAGTATTGCTTCGCCAGCAATACCCTGTATTCGATTACTTACCTATCGAAAAGCTAATAAAAGACCGTCAACAAGAATATTACAATACTTTGGCTTTGTGTGATAAACAAGGTGAATCGACCTTGTTCATAGAATTTATGCTATCCATTATCGAAGAAGCTTTAGAGGATTTGCTTTCTTCTCAACCCATAACATTAAAAGGAGAAGATAGAATTTCATTATTCAAGACAATTATAGGCGAAGATACTTTTACCCGAAAAGAATATATGCGTCACTTCAAAGATATTTCGAGTGCCACCGCTACACGTGATTTGCGGGAGGCAACCGGAAAAAATATTCTTCAAAAATCGGGTGATGGAAGAATAACAAAGTATAGGTATAATTAGTAAGTTTGTAGAATAAAAGAAAAGAATATATGGCTCTTGAATTTCAAATAAAAGATAATAAAATTTTTGCACCTTTGCTTGACAAATAAAGAATATACACTTTTTCATTCTTTCCTATTTTGTTTCGTTTTTGAAATTTATGTGTGTATTATCTTCTCTTAAATACACAGGCAATGAAACTCTAATACAGTATTAATTTCCGATTAGAAAAACGCAAAGATAAGGCTACAGGCAAGCTTGTGACGCAGAATGTAACCACAAACGGGAACGGCTATAACCGTGCGGATGCTTCTCAATATACTCTTTATAAAGCCATCTCTCGGGTAACGCCTTTGTGATTGAGACAGATCACTTTGCGCAGGAATATGCGATCACTTTTAATTGGACTTAATGGTACATCTTTGATCGGATTTTCCAATTATTATCCTCATCTGAAACAAAAAAATTCTTTCCATTACTGCCTCTTTCAAAAATGACCTTCCAAGAATAATCCCCTCGTAGTAGATTTATACTTTCCTCTACTCGTCTCGATGATGTAAGAATCTTCTATCAAATCCTTCAATATATCTATAAGAAAAAGACGTTCGGGTTGCGTTTTCACATCCAGATCGGATCCGATACGAAATTAATCCATCTTGGTTTTATCTATTATGGTTTATTCAATAATAATAACATCCATAGCGTAGATACGAATTCAGATAAAAATTCCTTAAAACATAGTAATTTTTATATTTAATATGAATAAAAATATTTAGCATAATATTCTAAACATGAAGATAAAGTGTTTAATAAATGAAATATTTGAAAAATACGAATCGAAATTTTGTATATATAATATAAAAAACAATAAATAATGTTATAAATATTATTTTTGTAAATATATAAGGTTACGTTTATAGCCTCTATCAAAATGTAGATGATGAGTTAACGTAATCTTAAGTTAATAATAATCTTTCACTTATTATTCATTCAATAAGTGAATGTTATTATTTTTTTGTTTTTTTTATAGAGACTAAATTTAGCGTTGAATTTTTAATTATAAATGCCATATTTAAATTATTGTAATATTATAACACACTCATTGTAAAACGTACTTAGTATTTTTATACATTTATGAAACAGAAAAACAACAAAAACCAAAAATCTTTTTTTTATAGAGTAATATTGTTACTCTTTGTTGCGGGATTCACATTGAACGCAAATAGTCAAGTAACAATTGGCTCTGAAATACTACCAATGAAGGCCGCTCTTTTGGACATCAAATCGATAGGTCCGGCTGCTCCAGGTGGTGCAACTACGAATGCTAACGGGGGCGGACTTTTGCTTCCAAGAGTCAGCCTAACAGCTTTAGATAGTTTTACACCTTTCACAAAGGCTGCTGATGAAGATTTGAGTAATTATAAAGGCCTGACAATTTACAACCTAAAAGATGACGCAGCAGCACAGCTTGTTGTGGGCATATACGTTTGGGATGGTACAAAATGGACTTTGGCCGGAGGTAGCGATTCAAGATTGAAATTCTTTTACATGCCATCAATAAATATTCCGGTAGTATTGAATGAAAATGATCCATTTGATCTGTATCAAAATTATCTTGATCAATTTACAGGAGGACTAACTGCCAAGAACATAAACCTGATAGCTAGTGGACAAGCTGCATCAGGTGCTGATATTGCTCCTACAGAAATAAATAATGGAGTCGTTTTTGAAAGGAACGAACTATATTATTATGTAACTTACTATGATCCTACAGTAATGGGGGATATTACGATAGATGAGAATGGAGTTATGTCATACAAAGGCCTCGCTGCTCCAACCGAAAACACATTTATAAATGTTGTTTTTGTAATAAGATAAGACAGATACAAAGCTATATTTATAGTTGGAGACAAATATAAATGTATCCTTAAAATGATTAAATATGATCAACAAAATATTTTTTAGAAAAATCACACCAATACTATTAACCTTATCGTTTATTTGCATCACTATCGACGTACAAGCTCAATCAGGAGAGTCCGAAGTTAAGCGGATGAACAACTGGGTATTTGGGTTTAAAGTCTGGCTGACATGGAACAATACAGAAGAGAAAAGCGTTCCGCGTGTAGATGTTAATGGTGTGGGTTCTTATGATAATCTAAACATAACATTACCAACAACTAGCTCTTCTGCATCATCTGTTCAAATCGACCAACAAGAGGGGGTATTCTGTTTGTCTGACAAATCGGGAAAATTGATGTTGTATTCAGATGGTTCTACCATATGGAATGCAAATAACCAACCAATGAAGGACATTAATGGAAATCCTGTTTACGTTGATGGATCAATAGCAATGATACCTGGAAATACTTCAAGTTCGCAGTCGGGTGTGGGAATTCCACTACCCGGATCTGAAAATAGATATATTATTTTTGGTATAAAAGATAACGGCGGAATGGGATTAGGTTATGTTATTGTAGATATGACTAAAAACGGTGGCTTGGGAGGAATTGAACCGACAGAAAATACTGGTACAATAAATGGTAGACATGTTAATTGTGTATCGCTGACACATCATAAAGCGTCAGGCGTAGATAGTGGAAGTGGATACACTATGGGTGAAAGCCTTTCCGCAGTGAGGGCTGATGATGGAAGCGTGTGGTTAACAACTATAGCAAGAAAAACTGACCCTATAACCAATACCAATTATGAAGCATATTTCTATTCATATAAATTAACAAAAAATGGTATATTGGATGGAGATGGAGTCTTATGGCCATATAACGAAGGAAATTTTTTACCAATTATGACAGACCCCGCTAATCTTGATGAGATGAAGGGTATTACTCCTACAAGATTTATAAAAATCGCAGATTGGAAACCTTCTCAGAGGAGCCCATCCGGTTATATGCGATTTTCACCTGATTATAAATATTTTGTAATTGGGGGCTGGATGTCTGATGGTAGGACTGCTCCAATAGTATATGGTAAATTTGACAATGTTACTGGACTTCCTGAATACGACGAACAATCAAGCACGTATAATATAAATGTGATGCAGTGGGCTGGTTTATGGAAAAATCCGAGTACTGGCTCAGTAACGAATCCGACTATAGGTCCATACGGACTTGAATTTTCTAAAAATGGTAAAAATCTATTCTTGGGAACTACCAGCAGAGGGCTCCTAGTTATTAATTTTGAAAGCTTGTTAAATGCGAGCAATGTTAATGAAGTAAAGTCAAGGGTTTTGATCTTTACAGAAGGATCATCGGGACCGGATGCTAGGCCGGTAGGAGCTGTACAAATGGGACCCGATAAAATGATTTATGCCACTAAATCTAATGCGAGTATTACTAATAATCAGATTGATAATCCACCTTGGGGATTGTATGTAATTCCAAATCCTGAAGAAGACAACCTTGATAAGATTGCAGTATATGATTTGAATAAAAATTTGATCATAACAAGTGGTAAAAATGGGTTAGGGCTTCCTAACTTTATGCAGGGTTTTTTGGACTCAGAAATAACCGCTATCCCAGAGTATTGTATAACATTTGAGGGTGAATCGCGTATTGAATTATCAGACTTGGAAAATGTTAGTCTATCGTATATCTTGTGGGATTTTGGTGTTGAAGGCGAATCGCCAATAAGATATGAATCCGCTGATATAGTGGAAGATCCTGTAACTTTACAAAAAACACTAACTTCGCGTTATACCTATTATAAGCCAGGAGTATATAAACAGACAGTTTCTTACTACGATTCATCAAGCTCGAAAATTGGCGATGATTTAGTTTTTGAAGTAACAGCAAATCAATGTTATGTCATTGCAAATCCTAAGCAGCGTAGTACTAATTCACATTCAACTTCTAGATCTGGAAGAAAAACAACAAGAGGACATGTAACCAAAAAATATACTTTCAAAAAGTAAAAGGAGTTACATTGAAATAGATTAGAAACTAAGATTGTAGAGATAAATCTTCATCTAATTAGAATATCTAAAAAGGAGTCAGGTTTTATACCGACTCCTTTTTTTACATATATATTCGCTAATAGTTTTTCCTTACCTAATCATAAGCAGAAACAGAGCCTAAGATTGCACTTTTCTACATAGCATCTATAACAACTCTAACTCACCTGTTGTGTTCTACTATGGTAGCGTTTATTGCAATTCTAGTATTCTTTTACTTCCGCATACTTTATTGCAAGCTAAAAAGTCGTTATCTTTTTAAGCGCGGTGGGTTCACCTTAAATTCTTCTATGTAACGATGAAAATCCACACTGTCTTTTATCGGATAGTTGGTTAGCAGTATGCATTGCTCCGGATTCGTTGCATCATAGGCTACGATAAATTGGTCGCCGGCGACAACTCCTTTTATTTCATCATAAATTCTAGATGCAGGAGTTTTTATTAAATGGTTCTTGTTATCTACAAATGTAATAACTGCACTTGTTCCTGTTCCACGACCTCTTCCATAAAATACTATCGTAGCTATGGTGTAGCTAGGATTGTCTTCAATGGCTTTTATTAAATTTTTTGTCCTAATATGCATATATATTCCCAAGGCAATGAAGCCCCCAATAATTATTGAACTTACAAAAATTATCTCTTTTGTTCTTTTTTTTATTTTAACATCGAAAAACCTCATCGTAATATTACTATAATTTTTAAGTTTTAAAATTATAAGATGTTAGATTCCTAGATTGTATTGTCGCTTGCAATTTATAAATATTAATTGGGAAATAATGATTCTTGATATATTATGGTTACTATACTAATATTTTTTTCTGACAAAATAAAAATACTATCTCCAATACTATTTTTCTTTCATCCCCTTGACTGCAATCTACTTACCTCTTTTTCGCATCCAATAACTCACCCTTTCCGACAGATTTCCTCTATTTAAAAGGAAAAATTAACGTTTTTTACGCTTTTTAGTGACTATATAGCGAACTTTTTCGGAGGTGGGCTGTTCTAAGTCTGTAGTTTTGTAAAGTTTGTGTTAAGGTTGGGAAGTCTGCGAAGTGATTTCGCGGGCTTCTTATTTATTTTATTCCTCTTGAAAAATGAAATTTAGTTTTAGTTTTTTCTTTAGTTTCTGGTGGATATATGGGTATATCATATTTCTTCTAGCTGTATATGGAATATATCTTTTCAAAAAGAAAAAAAGAGACAAAGCTTATACAGTTTTTGCGGTAATCGCTTTTATCCTTCTTGTTACTTTTATGGATGATATCTTATCTAAGCTATTTTATTAGTTTGTTGCCAATTACATCTCTATTTTTCTGATCTTTTTCTGTTTTCCTCTTATTCATTTTTTATATTTGCGGTATGAATAAAATTGTTCTATTTATCGTGAGGGGTATATACAAGACTACACCTCCATATAAGGATATGCCCGATACATTATCAAAAACAAGTATATACTTGCATTTCGTTTTTTATCTGGTAGTAGCTATTGTCAGTTTGGGATTGATTATTAATATTTTTACGGGTTTTCTTGATTAGAAGTTATAATTTATCTCAATTTCTTTGCCATGTTTAAAGAAAGAATATGTTATTCATTGGATAAAATATTACTTTAACTTTTTAATTCTTTAATTACTTTAGGTAGATGATTATACTCAAAGATATATTAGGAACAGTAGTTATATTTTTTGCTTTCATTCTAATGGCGTCGCCTCTATTGGCAGTCTTCTGTTATTTATGCTCATTTTTTGCAAAATATCATGGGCTAAAATATAAAAGCACATTTTTTTTAATTATTGCAATATTTCTTACTATAGTATCCGCCTGTATTTATTCTATGTATGGGAAGTATATCTTGTTGTTTTTGGGGTTAAGGTAATTTATTCCAAACACATTGTTAAAACAATTGATGATATTAACTTTTACATTTTTAATAGCACAAATATGAAAAAAACACTAACGCGAACTTTAATCTTATCTTTTTTTATCTCCCTCAATTCGTGTATGGTAATCAATTCACTCCTTGGTATTAATCAATGTAATTATCCGAATTGCGACAGGGAATGTGCCCCTGATTGTAATTATTGCTCCTTTCATTGCGAAAGCTATAGCGTACCCTATGATCTCAACTCAAAGGTAGGAAAGTCGATTGATAAGCAGCTTGAGCAACATCGGAATGATCAGAAGAAGAAGTGATTTCGATACTTTAAAAGAAAAGAGCATACACAAATATCGTCAGAAGCATAGCCGATATAGTAAAGAATGGAATGAACAAAAACTTATCTATCCTCTTGCTAATGAAAAGATAAACCAGAATATTGATAGAGACAAGTAGCCCTACAATATATGCTTTCATAGTTTTTCCTACAACCACAAAAGGATTATACAATAGATGCGCATCGCTCGATTGTTGGGGATAGCCGTATAGTTTTTCTACTATATACCCTATGATCAGATATAGAAAAATAAGACCTAAAAGATATAAAAGACTATATAAAGCACTGTACGCAACTTTTTTCATAAAGCGATTGTCGGATTCCTGTATTTTTGCCACAATTTATTCAAAAGACGAAAGTAGCAATAAGAAATCATTTTTTGATTGAACCGTTTCTCGATTATTGTTTTGTTGATAAACATAAATCTCATTTTAACAAAAATTCTTGCATCCTCAGCTATTTTCCCTATCTTTACAGTCAAACAAACCGAGACAAAATATGAAGAAACTACTATCCATAATCCTACTACTAAGCCTGTCTTTAACCTTCTATTCGTGCGGAGATGATAAAGAAGAGGAAACGGAGAAACCCAAAGAGTTTGTATGGAACGGCGATTGGAACGATCCGAACGACCCTAATTTTAAGCCGGAAGGATATAATCCGATAAAGGGGGTATGGAGGTTCAATTGGGATACCGATAGGGGAATATGCTTTTCTGAAGATTTCAAAGTATATAATGTATATTTCCATCCCAATGGAAAGTATACTATGGTATTGTGGTATGATAAGTACAGCATAAACGACAAAGCTTTTATGTTTAATCCGCTTTCATCAGATATATATAGATATAAAATAGAAAATGGTAGGCTGAAATATACTCATGAGCTTACAGAAGATAGAGGTTGGGGTAGTTTAACCAAAATAGAGAAATAAAAGAGGGAGCTACTTAAGTAGCTCCCTTTTGCTTCATGTTATTTTACGAATGAGTTTTAGTGTTGCCTGATTCTTACCCAAAGGGTCATAACCATCTATTTCAGCTACGTTATAAAGGTCTCCGTTGAATCGGATAAGCGATTTATTTAAATTTTTATACTCTTCCGCACTAAGTATGCAATCAATTATTGTATAATCGTTGCTGTTGTCAAGCAGGAAGAAGAAATTTTTCATAATCGAATCGGTTTTGTTTTCATAATCCAATATCATTTTATAAGTATCATTATATTCGTTAGAAACAAGGGCAACCTGTACATTCCTGTTCTTTATGGTTTCAATATTAAATATTCCTGACTTATACCAAAAACGTTGGGCTTTATCATAATATCTTTTCTTTAACATCTCTGCATAATCCCCATCCCATGCTTCATATTCGGAAATGATAGGTACTTCTATGACGAATTCGCCCTTACTGTCAAGTAACCTCTTGTACCAGTTGTAAGAGAATGTTGATGTTTGTGTTATTTTATTTGTTTCATTACTGCCTGTATAATATTGTCCACCACCACTATTCCCCGAATTGGTGAGTTTTTCATCCGTTTCCCTGCCGGTGTTTTCATCTATTTTATTTTTCATTGTCCGGTAATAACCTTCTTCGTTTGTATCAATTGTAAATCCCAATTCATACATATAAGGCAGTTTTAGCGATTCGTTCCGATGTAGTCGGATATTTGCATATCTATCGATATCTATTATATTATCCAGAGACTGAACAATTTCGTTGCCTTTTATTCTTAGTTCAAAATTAATATCCCCTTTATGAATCAGCTTGAGGTTATAAGCCTTGCAGAAGTTGTCTATCCAATCATTGATTTTTATTCCGTTAGGTAAGAAATTAGTCAAATTTAAATTTCCTTCGTCAAAAGAAGCCGGGTCATTCCAATTCATTGGAATACCTGGCTTACTGGATCCATCTTCTTTGACAGTAAGCCAACTTCTGTATGGACTGAATGGGGTAAGTGAGAGATCAAATTCAATACTATGATTGTTCCAGCCCCTGTTAGACTTTTCGTAAGTGGATGTGGATACTAGGGCGATGCGTTCTCCTGCATTCAGCCAGACTATCTGAGATATATGTCCGGTTGCAGTACCGGTACTTCGTGCTGTTTTTGTTGCAGGTGCATTCTCCAGTTCTACCTTAAACAGGGGTGTTTCAGTTCCGTCTTCGTAGATATAGCCTGTACTTTTTACAGCAGAATAGAATCTTTCTTTAACTGCATCTTCAGCCAAATGATAGCTCCATGACTCGCCACCGCTTATTGCCATTGGGTTGTGCTGTACACCATCTGTCACTGTAGGGTTTTTGTAAGTTGAGTATGAGGAAGACTCTCCACTCCATGAAAAACCGCATATCATATTCAGGTTTTGTTTTGGGTCGATAAATGTCACCTCGTGAGGCTTCGGATATTTATTTCCGCTTTGTCCCTCCTTTTGATTAAGATTATCCTGATAAAAGGAATTATCGAAATATTGTTTCGGCAGAAATGTTCCCTCTGTATATCTCAAAACTTTTACCTCATACATGGGGCTACCAAAAGTTCCCGGAATAATCTGTGGACCTCTATCAGTAGAGAGCGAGGCAGATTTTATAGATAGATTAACGTCAAAATCAAGTTTGTAAAGCCCATCCTCTGGAACAACCATCTTTACAACTTTTGCTACTCTGCTGTCTTCCACACTTATATTATCGCCCGGGTCTTCTCTTTCACTGACTTTTATGTTTTGTGAATAAAACAAATCAGTGTTGATCGACATAAGATTTGTACCCGCTTTCTCTAAAGTATTATATTGTGTTTCCTTTTTGTTGATATTATCTTCCATATAGTTTCCCCAAATGCCCTTGATTCTCATTCTGGAAGCACTCCATACCATTCTGAATTCTTCCGGATTCTTGTAACTGACATACAAGTTATTTATCCTTTCATCGTTCAGGGCATCTCCGGTAAGAGTATAGTCGGCATTCTTAAATATTTGCTTTAACATGTGGATACAATTAACAGAAGGAGGAATATCTTTTACATCCAATAATACCGAATCATCTAAAGTAACTTTAAACTCATCTGTAATGTTTTTATTATTAGTGTCTTTCGGCAACAACCCATACAGCACCAACGGAAATATGCAAGGCGATATTTCTCCATATACCGATTTGTCGTGCTCCCCGGTATTGTATCGAGTAATATCGTCTACCCCTGTAAATGGGATAAGCCATTTTCCTGCCTGATTCATCATCGTTTCGCCAAAAATATCCTTTGCGGTGAGGGGAGCAGGCACTCCCAGATTGCCTTTGTAACTGTCTTGCGTGATCTCACTCAGGCGGAATTTACCGTCGAGGATAAGGATACCATCCACATACAGGCGAGCGTCTTCATAGATGCGAAACTTACCCTGTACCTCCTCCACATTCACATGGCTGAAAATCTCGTTGTTGTTGGGAGTGGCAGGCAGCGTTATTTCGTAAGACATCTGTGCGTCTTTCACGCTCAACTCGGCAGGATTGATAAACTGGCGTTTTAGCCGTATGCCGAGGCTCTCGGGACTGTTGATGTCGCAAAGGCGGTTTTTGATGTATAGTTCTATGCTCATGATTTGTATTGATTTGTAAATTAAGTGACTGTTTCTTTTGTCATGCTGAGTGAAACGAAGCATCTCTACTCTCTTTTAGTATAAAAACTATTTTAAGAGAAGAGATCCTTCCCTACGGTCAGGATGACAAAAACAACAATTATTCATATCTATCTCTTTCCCTTTATGATCGAATAGCTCAACTCCGAACCACGTTCCATCAGCTTGTTGAGGCAAACATACCGTTGCGCATCTATCGAGTGGTTGTAGCGGTCGATGGGGCGGTTTGTAGCCTCGCCGTTGAGGTCGGTCTGCCAGCGATAGTTGCGGTACTCGTTGATGATATTTGTGCTTCGCTGCGTGATGCGCTTGCGGTAACGGTTGAGTATCGAGATACCTGTAACGATGCTGTCCTTGCCTTTCTGTGCAGGCTCTACTCTCCATCCTTGCGACCTTATCTCGCTGATGCTTTTCGGCTCTGCGCTATCGGCTACGATGGGTATGTCTTGCGCTATGCCGTAAGACCGCAGGGCATTGGATATCATCATATTGTCGTACCCTTTGTCGTATAGCAATTCGTCTATCCACAGCTCGCCTTCCGACAGGCGCATGTCTACTATCGCCGTAGGGTCGTTGGTGAACCCGAAGTCTATGCCTATCCAGCGGTTTTTGTAGGTATGGGGCATCTCTTTCACTATCTCCCAATTTGTCATAATAGACCCCTTGAGCGAACCTGTAAGCCCTTCGCCATACACCTGCCACCAGTTTTTGTCGCCTCGGTTCGATTCTATTTCTTTCACCTGTGCCTCCGTCAGATACTCGTTGTCTTTGTATGTGGAGTGAATCAGTATGGCATCGTCGTTTAGCAATACCTTCTGGTCGAGCCAGAACTCAAAGCAAGGATTGCAGTCCAGAAATATCGTCTCGGTGGTACGGATAGCCAATTGCCTGAACACCTCATATTCTATATTTATACACTCGTTGATATACAAAATATTTCGGCTCGGGCCATGTACTTTCGATGGATTGTCTGCCGAGAAAAATTCGATAATGCAGTTGTTTATCCTGTAAATCTTGTCCGTTGCGTTCCACTGTCGGGCATTCCATTTATTCTCCTTTTGCAGGATTTCTTTAAAGTCTCGGATACAACCTTTTTTGAGGTGCGGCATCGACTCCGATACAATGGATATTACCCTCGGCTTATCCGAATATTCGGCAATAAAAAACAGTAATTGCAACAAGCTGTATGTCTTCGACGAACGTGTAGAACCTTTGTTTACAATGTACCTGTAAGGGTGGTTGTAAGCTTTCAGATTTTTGTCAAATACGGTTGTTGTATTCATTGTTTATTTTCTGTTGTTTTCTCTCTTTTTCTTTTCGCCTTTTGTGTCTCTCTCTCTCTTTGTCATCCTGAACGAAGTGAAGGATCTCTTGTCTTTTTGTTCTCTAAGACGGTCGAGATGCTTCGTTCCACTCAGCATGACAAAGAGTGTATTTGCTACAGGGTATCTATAAACACCTGCATTCTTCTTTTATCTTCTCTTTGTCATCCTGACCGCAGGGAAGGATCTCTTCTCTTTTTGTTCTCCTTCGTCCTTCGGGGTTTGTAACCCCTAAGCTTTACTATAAGGATTTGAAATCCTGATAAGAATGACTTTCGGATTGCAAATCCGAAAGGACGTTTACAATCAACGGAGTGTAACGTAGTTAAATCCGAAAGGACGGCGGGGTCGAGATGCTTCGTTTCACTCAGCATGACAAAGAGTGTATTTGCTACAGGGTATTTATAAACACCTGCATTCTTCTTTTATCTTCTCTTTGTCATCCTGACCGTAGGGAAGGATCTCTTTCCTCATTATTCTCTAGACGGTTGAGATGCTTCGTTCCACTCAGCATGACAAAGAGGGAAAAAGATCCATTTATTGACTAGTTATACGAATCAGAATAATGAAACTTCATCTCCACCCTATAAAGTTCGTCCTTCGAATTTGGCTTTATATTCATTTCATCCACAATGATGTACCGCTGTGTAGCCAACTCGTAAACCATACGTGACGCACTCATTTCCTTGAGCCAGTTGCATACTTCCCTGCGGAGAGGCATTGTTTGCACGGTGAACTGCTCGGTAACGGTTTTGCTATATACCGATTCGATGTCGCTGCTTGTTGTAAAATGAGGAGTCTGTGTTTTGAATATTGTATTTGCCTCAGCCTTGAAATCGGTGTGTTCCGTTCCCGAAAAGTTGAAACTGCTCCATCCGCCCAGTCGGTTGAGGAATGCAAAATCCTTTACCTTATACAGGCATTCGGGAAGTATGCCGAACGTGAGCTCGTGGCTTATCTGTATGGCTTGCGACTCGTTGCCCGAATAGATCAGATATGCACGTACAATGCCTGTGTTGGGGTATTGGTTGAGTAGGCTGTCGATGTCAAGCTTGATGGTATTTACCATAAAAAAATCCTTGCGGGCTTTCAGGTGCTTAGTCTCTTTTGCAATCATTAGCCCCGATTGCGACAGCAGCTCATAACAGATGCCAAACCGATACTCATCTGCAATGCTTTTGCTATGCTCGGCATCGGACAGTATGAAGTTGAAATACTGTGTTTGCCCCTTTATATGAAAGAGTTGAGGCTGATTGGTCAACGGCTTTACCCTCTTGATGGCTTCGGGATTTTTAAGCCTTTCTTTTGTGTCGAACACATAGTCCGAAAGGTCGTTTTTCTCCAACGTGTGGTTGTATCCGGCGATGGAGTAGAGCACAGGCGAATGGTAAAACGGCGTGGTGTGAGAAACGGTTTTGTCGGTAATTACACGTTTGGCTGTAAACCGAAAATCTTTGATCGTTCCCGTGTCAACCCAGTCCTCTGCCTTCAGGAAATTTGTGGGTATCGAGTTGTTTTCCAGTATATTCGTGTTGAACCATAGCGGGGTATATGAATATGCTTTGGTAAGGGTTATTGCCTTTGTGCCCATATTGCTGTCTGAGGGGATGTCGTCTTCGCCAAGGAATATGCCTGTGTCTTTGTACATGTCGAGGTGTATGCCCACATTGTCATAACCGATAGCGAGCGTGTCTGTTCCGGCGGGATAGGTCTCTGTAGGATTGCCTGCGACATCAAAGAAAATCCGATTTCTGCCATTGCTGTTTTTTCGAAAAACAAACGAGAAGGTATACTTTTTTCCGCTACCGTTTGATACGATGTTTACTGTTTTATTGTCATCGGGCGATATGGAAATATTGAAATTCTTGAAAAACTCATTTTTCTCCAAACCCTCTTTCAGAGCCAGTGCCGTGTTGTGGTATTCGTATTGCCAGGCAGGACCTGCATAGTCATCGAATTTGCCCAGATAGAAAGCTCCGGGCTCGTTTAGTTTATCAAGGTCGGATGTTCCCTCAAATTTATGCTCTTTGCCCGATTCGGTTTCTATGATGCTAAAAGATGATATATTCTCGTATATCTTTATGCCGTGCACATCGGATCTGATAAAGGCATAGCCACACCCTGTGAGCTTGAGCTGTACCTCTACCGGCTTGCCTTTTGCCGCAATATTAGCTTCGAACTGTATATAATTGGGGTTGCCCGCCAGAGAGACCTTTGCGGGTGTTATTGTCGTTTTGGCTATGTCGGAGCCGTTGATAAAGTATCCCATATTGTGTTGTTGTTTTAGTTGTATGAAAATATTAATATGTGTATTTGTCATGCTGAGTGGAACGAAGCATGACAGAGAGATGATATATCATTGCTTATAGTTGATGCGTTAGTTGAAATATTTATTCAATTCGTCGATCGTTGCTTCAAAAAGTTGGTCGTACCATTCGGTTTCAAACTTACGGTCTATCCTTTCTTCCAACGTAGCGAGTATGGGACGCCCTTCGTGTCCGTCTCGCCAGATGGCACGTGCGATGAGAAACAGGGTGCTGTTGTCGGTCGGGATGTTTCGGGCTAGTGCCCAGTCTCGCAGCTCGTCCAATGGCGGAAACTTGCCTTTGCGGGGTGCTCTGCCTTTTTCGAGAAAGGTGATATAGTTGTCGAAATAGGCTTCGATCACAATGTTTCCGTTTGCCGCTCGCCACAATACGTCCACGTCTTTCGCCTTTTCTCGCAGTGTGTTTTTGTTCACTTTGGGATTGCTGCTGACTTTGTCGTCTTTGAAAATATCGCCTGCAAGAATGGCTATTTCGTTCGTTATCTGATCTATTGCTTTTTTAAGTGCCGGTGTCATTTTTTTTGATTTTTCATTTCTTTGTTATACCCGATGTGTCAAGAGATTCTTCGTTATACTCAGAATGACAGAGAGGGTAAGTGTTGTTTCTCTTATCTTTATCCTTTCTTTTGTCATTGGCTACGCTTCGCTCTGCCGAACGTTGTTTCTGAACGGAGTGAAGGATCTCTTGTCTTTTTGTTCGCTAACAGAGTCGAGATTCTTCGTTGCACTCAGCATGACAGAGTGGGTAATGCTTATCTTGCTTACTTCTTTGTTTTCAGATCGAAGTCGGGAAACTTATTCACAAACACTTCGCAATTGCCCGCAGGCGACAGGTCGAAACTCTTCAATGCTTCACCTTTTTCGAATTCCTTGCTTGTGTCAAACTGCTGATCGATAAGGCATAGGTTTTGCATGTTTGCCTGTGTAAAGTTGACCGAAAAACGGCAGCCCGCCGCATTGTCGTCGTAGTAATCGCTGAGAGTCATATAGTCCCAATCGGGAGTGATGGAGATGCCCAGCGTGTCACGGTCTCGCTTGATACGCTCTATGATATTCAGCCCGGTAGAGAAGGCAAGGTTTTGCAAGTGGCTTACCGATTCTTCACTTTGCGGGAGAAAAAGGATTGAAAAGCTCACCGAGTTGGAGAATGTATTGTTTCGGTTGTTGCCCCGCAAAGGGTCTTCGAGCCAAAAGAGGGGATAGGCCTCTTTGCCGCTGCCCAGCTCGTAATTGCGCCCATAATAAAAGGCTTTGATAAGCTTGTGCTCACGGGCTTGCTGTCTGAAAATGTCGATTATACTTTCTATCATTTCTAAAAATTTAGGATGTGTTTATTAATAGATAATTTTCTTAGAAAATGATGAAAAGAGGCGGGGAGTCACCTCTTCATCTGTCTCTCAAACTTATACTGGTCTTCTTCGGCGTGCGACTTGTCTATTTTGTAGAGGAGAAATCCGAACACTTCGCCAACTGTTTTTCGAGTGATCGTATCAAATAGGTGTATCTTATCCTCTGCCAGATCGGCAATCGTTTTATACCACCCCCATTTATTGCAAAAGTCTTTGTATCCTTTAGAAACCGGGCGGCTTGAGCCATTACCGTCGAATAGTGGTTCAAAATCGCTTCGTATTCTCTCTTTTTGGATAAAAAAAAACTGATCAGCGGCAGTGCCTTGTCGCATGTCAGGTTTTTGAACATTTCGGTACGTTCGCCCAATAGGTCGGGGTTGTATTTTTCACCAGCAGGTCGGCAAAGGATGGCCAGCAGTTCGGAGAGTTTGCACTCGCTGTCGCTACCGATCACGTTTTCGGCATCGACCCATTCGCCGAGGGTGAGTTTGTCGGCAAAGGATACGAAGTATTCCGTGTCTCCCACCTTTACTGCGTTCGAGGGCGGTAGCTCGCTGTCGAACACAAAGTCTACAATCTCGGCAAGGGCATTAAATACCTGCGCAGGGGATTCCAGCAGTACACTCGCATCGATGCCACACACGTCGGCAACGAAATGCACCTGATCGAGCTTGGTCTCGGGTTTTTGCATGTAAAGTTTTTCGTACCTTGATAGTTTGATGTCGCTCCAGTTTTCGGGGATCTCTAGTTTTACGTTGTTTAATTCTACTGTTACCATACGTTTTTTAGTTGTTTGTATAGTAATAGATAATTTTGTGGGAAGATGATGAATAGGGTGATTCTTTGTATATTTGATGGGGTGTTCGAAAGGATGACAGAGAGAAAGGGAAGTAGGGGATTGCAAATCCCCTGTAACGAAAAACTATCAAAGTATTACTTTCTCTTGTCATGTTGAACGATAGTGAAACATCTCTTGTCTCGAAAGAGATCCTTCCCTCCGGTCAGGATGACAGAGGAGGAAGCAAAAGCAGGAGATTGCAAATCCCCTGTAATAAAGAAATGCCTCACCAAAAGTGAGGCATTTTTCGATCTTATTTTGTCTGCGTAGGCTTGTAGCCTGTTAGTTGCACAGTAATAACGATTGATGAAATAGTTTATCTTTCGCGATTAGTACAAGTTACTTTGTACTTGAATACGGCCTCTTGACAATAGACACTAGCACAAGCTCCTGAAAGTTTTCTCCATGTGGTTATTTCAAAACCAGTATACACGCCTTCTTTATAACAAATAAGGGTACCAACACCTTTAGAATCTACAGCAAAGTTTAATCCACCACCTACGCCTCTATAGGTTATTCTTGATGCGCCACTAAAAGTAATCTTTTTTTGTACTCCAATAATAACTGTTTCTTCCCAATCGTATACAAAAGGCTCTGTAACACACCAACAATTATTTTCAGGACGATCATCTCCGCCACCATTACCCGGTTTTGGTATATCTGGTGGAAGTGCTGCTTTTAAGGTGTGAGAATCTTTGTATACAACCAAACTGTCTTCATCCACAAAATAATCATAGACCATTGCCTGTTGTTTCGCAATTTCAATTTTATCGTTTACTTCCAGTTCTTCACTCGCGCTATTGCTACAACTTGTAATAAGAAAAACGCTGAATAGAAAATAAACAACTACTTTCAAATTTTTCATAGTAATAATTTTAAAATTAATAATAATTTATTGTGGTATTTAAGTTTCACAATTTTGAGTAATTGTAAATATAGGTATTTTTTTTAACATAAAATACATTAAAATTAGAAAGTAAACATCTGGATGTTAGAATTAAAATTTTCGAGACTTACAATATTTTGCAGTCTATTCGTATCTGTTTGTAGTTTATGTGTTGAAAATTAATAAATGTCCATAATTATATCTTGTTGAATAAGAGTGTGGTGAGGTGGTTTTTTTATCATTTTCTCCAATAATTATCTATTGATGTAATTGATAACATCAAAAACGATATGAGAAAAGAAGAAAAAACGTACACAGTAATTAAGCTGTCAGATACCGTGCGCACGTATCCCACTTTTACCAAAAACCACAAAGGCTGGATAAACTACGATCGTGACAACCTCCTGCCACAGCGCATTATCGAGCTCAACAACGAGTCGGCAATCAATCAGGCAGTGATAGAAAACAAAGTGACCTATATCTGCGGATCGGGAATTGACGGAGCAGAGTATTACGGTCAGCCCAACCCAAACGATAGCTGGGACGACCTCATCGAAAAGGTAGCCAAAGACTATGTCACCTTTGGCGGGTATTGCTTCCAGATTATCCTCAACGAAAACGGCAAGAGCATGAGCCTCTACCATACCGACTTTAGTAAGGTGAGGATAGGAGAGGTGAACGATTTTGGCATCAACCTCAGCTTCTACCTGTCTAACGACTGGCGACGCACGGCAGGCAAGTATGCACCTGTGGCGATAAAAGCCTACGGCAGCGAGGAGATGCAAAAGGGCGTTCCGTATCTGTACTATTACAAAGACTATGCACCTAGCCTCGACCATTACCCTGTACCGCAATACTACTCGGCATTGAACTACATCGAGGCGGACGGATTGCTCGGTAAATTCTACCGCAACTCTATCCACAACGGCTTTGTGCCTTCTACCATCATCACCATGCCGAGCAACCCCAGCGAAGATCAGAAAGACCAGTTTCAGACCGATATAGAACGCAGCTATGCGGGTACAAACGGTGCAAACAGCATTGTGGTGCTTTGGGGCGAAAGTCAGGAGGTGAAGCCTGTGGTGACTTCATACACGGCGAGCAACAATGCGGACTTGTACAACAATGTGGATGAGATTATTTTTCAGAAGATTATTTCGGCACATCGCCTTACATCGCCTACCTTGGCGGGACTGTCGGGCTCGGGCAACCTGTCGGGTAATGCCAACGAGATCATCAACTCGTTTGTGCTTTACAACCAGACTGTTATTCATCAGCTTCGCCGACGGATACTGGACACACTAAGCATTTTTACGATCAACAACGGATATAAGAAACTCGAATTGCGCGACTTGGATATCGTAGAGCAGATTTCCGATAAGGCTATATGAGAATGTGCCAATATCTGAATCCATCAGCATATTGGCACATCAAAAATATTGGATATTCTTTTATCTTCGTGGAGGGTTGTGCGGGCGATTAGGGCGATTGGGATGATGAAATCCTGCTTTGTCGCCGTTTACCTCTACCAGCTTCCCATTCAGGAAGTGCAGAAAGTAATAATCTGTTGCAATCCTTTCGGCTCCCGGCTCATACTGTGTATAACGCAAAACTTCGAGGCTACCCTCGTTGGTTTGAGTCATGGTTACAACCTGAAAGTCGGAACCCATTCTCTTTATTACCTGCGACTTGGTCATTCCCAGTTCTAACTGCTGTACACCTGTTTGCACGGTGGCACACGATACTAAAATAAGCGAGAATAAAGCTATGAACAACGCTTTTTGAACGAGTTTAATCTTTTTCATAATGTGTAATTTAAAATTCCGGTTTATAGTTAAGACCATCAAAAGTAATATAAGTTTAATGACTAGCTAAATAAAAATTAAAGATTAAATGATATATTCTCTTTGTCATGCTGAGGTACAAAGCATCTCGACTCTGTTGGCGAACAAAAAGACAAGAGATCCTTCCCTGCGGTCAGGATGACAAGAGAGAAGGATATTAGCATGATGCAATACACTCTTTGTCATGCTGAGGTACGAAGCATCTCGTTTCGCTTGCGCCTTTCTCGTCCTTTGGGGTTTGCAACCCCAAAGCTTTGCTATAAGGATTTAAAATCCAAAGAAGAATAACTTTCGGATTACAATTAGCAATCAACGGAGTGTAACGTAGTTAAATCCAAAAGAACGGAAGATCCTTCCCTGCGGTCAGGATGACAAGAGAGGATAAAAGAAAGAATACCAAGTAAAAAACCAATTAAACAAAAACATAAAATGAACGAATACATACAAATCCCACTTATCACCGAGAGCCTCTTTAAGCAGCACTCTCCCGTGACAGCAAACACCGACATCACCGAGTTTGTACCTTACATCTGCATTGCACAAGAGCTGCATATAGAACCTGTGTTGGGCGAAGCATTGATGACCGAGCTCAAGGCACAGATAACCGAAAATACGCTCACGGCGCACAACAGCGACCTCATCGTGCGCCTCACGCCCGCCTTGTCGTTCTATGCCGTCTATCAGGCGTTGCCCTTCCATTGGGCTACCATCGTCAACAAGGGTATCACCATCCGCGAGAGTGACAACAGCAAAGCCGTAGATATCAAAGACCTTGCACAGCTTCGCCAGTGGATAAAGAACGATGCCGATGTGTTAAAAAATCAACTGATGAGCTTCCTCTCCAAGTGTAGTACCCACTATCCGTTGTGGCGTCCGCAAGATGGGTGCTGCGATAAGGTGATAGGCGAAGGCTCAGGCAGGAAATCGTTCGACAGCGGCTTCCACTTCAAAGGCAAGATGAAAGGCTGCTGCTGATGGATGAAAGTGTTCTAATTGTAATTTTTACTTTCTCTTTGTCATGTTGAACGGAGTGAAACATCTCGTTTCCACAGGGTCGAGATTCTTCATTGCATTCAGAATGACAAAGAGGGTAACTTTCGTCCTTCGGGGTTTAACTACGTTACACTCCGTTGATTGCTAATTGCAACCACAAAGCTTTGCTATCAGGATTTTAAATCCTAAGTGAAATGACTTTCAGATTATAAATCCGAAAGGACGTTACACCCGAAAAAGCCTGAGAGGAGTCTCGGGCTTTTTTATGATTCCTCTCCAAATTTATCTCTATATATACTAATAATTAAAATATTATGGCAGATAAAAGAAAGTATGAAATCGAAGTTGAAAGCAATATTGAGCCTGTCAAACAGCTCCTTACAGTTATAAAATCAGTAGATACAAGTCACAAAGACTTGGGGGAGACATTAAAGGATGTAATAAGAATTGAACAAGAAGCAATAAAAACCGGTAAGGAAAAATCGGAACAGGATGAAAATATTGCGAAGCGACGAGCCAAAAACTCTGAAAAAGTGACTGAGTTATATCGTGCTATATCCACTCAAGAGCATAGTCATATAGAGAATGCAGCAAAGATGCTTGAGCAGTCGCATCAGGTAGCGGCTAAAGTTTCAGAAATAAGCGACCTGAATAAAGAATCGTACAAACTATTGATGAAAAATAATCAGGAAAAGGCAAAAGCTATTCAAGAAGAGATAGATGGTCTGACAAAGAATGCCAAATCGGTAGTCGCTGTTACCGAAGCCTATAAAAAAAAGAAAGAGATTATAGAAGAACAAGCCGTTATAGCCCAAGCTGAGGCAGAGGCTTCATATAATGTACAAATAGAGCAGGCAAAACTGGCGGGCAAAAACGTTGTGGCACTCGAAGAAGCAAAGGCAGAGCAAGTAAAACGTATTAACGAACAACTGGGCAAAGACCTGAAAAAGAATTCGGAAGAGTATTCAGCTTCTTTTAAGGGTGTATATAATAAGCTGGTAAGTAGTCTTAGCGAGAATGCAGAAATCTTCAAAGACACGACCTCTAAGAGTACAAAGGAGCTGATGAAATCAACGGCAACCGAAGCTGCCGAAATGCTGGGTATAAGCGATGAGACAACGCAAGCTATCATTAAGGCGGCAATAGAGGCACAAGAAAAGGCGAAAGAAGCTACCGCAGAAGTAAAAAAGACCGAAGAGACAGCCAAAACTGCTACTGCAGAAGTAAAAAAGACGGGTGAGGAAGCAGCCAAGACCGCTGAGGCTACAAAAAAGATAGTGGACATAGATGCTACCAGAAAAAATATAGAAAAGATAAAGCTGTCGCTCGAAGAATACCGATCGATGTTGAAAGATACAAGTGAAAAAAGAATAAAAGAATATGACGAAGAACTGGAGGCTGCGGGAGACAACGCCGAAAAGCGAAAAGAGATAGAAGCCCGCAAAGCGCAGTATATAGAACAGTTTACGCAAAAGATGTTGACTCTGAACCAGACAAAGAATGAACTAGAAAAGAAAGAGCAAGATCTGGGGATATTGCAATGGGTACAATATGCTCAGAAAATAGAAGAGATAGCAGGTAGCATAAAGGGAGTAACAGACCAGATATCAGGTGCATTAGGGTCTGCATTTAGTGCTGTAAGTAAAGCTTACGATGCGGAGATAGCTTCATGGGATGAAAAAATAAAACATCTGAAAAATAAAAATGCAGAAGTCTCAAAAGAAATTGAAAATCAAGGCAAGAAAATAGCAGCATTAGAAGCTGCACAAAAAAACGCATCTGCTGCCGGTTTAGACCAAAGAGCGGAGGAATTAGCGAAAAGTTTAAAAGCAGAAAAGGAAACATATCAAGAACAATTAAAAAACAAAGAAGAACTCGAAGAAAAAGAAAGGGAATACGAAAGGCGAAAAGCAAAAGAGCAAGCAAAAAAAGAAAAAATAGAGAAACTAAATCGCAAAGCCACGTTAATAAAAAACATTGGAGAAGCGACAGCCAATGTCGCCCAAGGGATAACCAAGACTTTAGGAGCTTATCCATGGCCGTTAAATCTGGCACTTGCTACTATTGTTGGTGCTGCAGGTGCTGTTCAGATAGGAATTATGACCAAGCAACTAGCCAAATTCAAAGACGGCGGTCTTCTCCACGGCAAACGCCACTCACAGGGCGGTATGCGTATCGAGGGTACAAATATGGAAGTAGAGGGCGGCGAATTTGTTGTCAACCGGGTGTCTACCGATAAAAATCTGGGACTGGTAAAATATATCAACGAGCAACGGCGTGAGCTCAAGCCAAAAGACCTCGATGCCTTTTTCGCACGTTCGTCTCAGGGCTTGGAACCGTCCTTCAAGCGGATGTTTGCCCAAGGGGGGCAGTTGCCAACCATCGAACCCGCAACCAATGTGGACAACGACAGCCTGATAAAAGCAATTCAAGCTATAAAAATAGAGCCTAAAGTTGCCGTCACCGATATTCACCGTGCACAAGACAATATGGTAAGTGTAAGTGGTTGGTCGGGAGTGTAATGGATCAATAGGGGATGGATTTCGTCCCTTTGTAAAAAAGCGTGGCTCATGAGTCACGCTTTTATTATATGCAATCATTTCAATTTACTTTTTCCCTTACAGGGGGGATTTGCAATCACCTGTTTTCCTCTTTGTCATCCTGACCGCAGGGAAGGATCTCCTTCTTCTTTGATCGCTAAGACGGTCGGGATGCTTCGTTACACTCAGCATGACAAAGAGAGTCTCGTTCTTCGGGGAGTGTAACGTAGTTAAATCCGAAAGGACATCCATTTGCAACCTTCATATTGCATATTATTTACTGACGTATATGAGAACTGTATTTAGTTTCTTTTTTTCATCATACTGTTTTTTTATTCCGACTAAACCCTCCGGAGGTCTGCTCCATGCGAAATCTATTTTTCCCTTTTTACGTAGTTCGGTTTCTTTATTTGGCTGTATGCCATAGTCTTTTTCGAGTATAGATACCAATTCAGTAAATTCTATAGGATTCTTATTATTCTTATCAAACTCTTTGATATATGAAATTAGCCGAAGCCCACTCTTATTAAATGTTAAAAAACAAGTGTTGAATACATATCCGGCCAATTCTATATTCGTAACTTTTATCACGTTTTCCAACAGGGGGATGATTTGTATGTCTTCTGTCTTGATATCGATTAATATTTCGTATGCTTGTTCGATAGTCATACCCAGATAGAATTCACCTAGCCCGGTTATCGGCACGTCTGTTTTTACCGATTGTGCAAAAGATGTAGTGGCGGATAGTAATAAAATAATAAGGATAGTTTTTGTCTTCATAGCTTTTATATTGTTTGGTGTATAATAATAGGTTACTTCTGTCTCTTCGTCTCAGGGGATTTGCAATCCCCTCGTTCTTCGGGGTTTGCAACCCCGAAGTTTGTACTATCAGGATTTTCAAATCCGAATAAGAATAGCTTTCGGATTACAAATCCGAAAGGACGTTAGCAATCAACGGAGTGTAACGTAGTTAAATCCGAAAGGACGTTGGATTTGCAATCTATTTATTGTCAAGGTAGTACTTTATTAAGTTGGAAGCAATTGGCGTTACAGCTTCCAAATTAATAAGAGAATTATTAAATAGTTCTGTATAGGTATTGCCCCGAGCATCTTTTTGTTTATCCAGATATGAGATTAATTCACTTATTGTAAAAGTTTTATCTTTATTTTTGAGGCTTTCCTTGTCTATTTGCTCCATATAATTTAATGTGTTGTCGTATATTTCAAAAAGACCTAAAAGCTGGTCATACAAGTCATACACTTCTTTTATATAACAAGTCTCGTTATTACGGGCAGTGTATGTTGTAAAATCTTTATTTGGAAATGCCTTTTTTACTTTTTTCAACATTGCTTCGTCTCTCAGAAAGCTGAGCAGGTCATTGATAGTTCTTGCATTTTTTAAATAATCCAGATTGTCAAATAAAAGTTGCTCCAAATATTGAGCATTCTCTTTATATTTCATATCGGTTTTTATTACATCAAACCTTTCTTTGTATTTTTTACTTAGTCTTGTTTCATAATTGTCACGTCCTTTGAGTGTTTTGTATTCTCTTCCGTCGATAGTATAGTATAATCCTTTTTTTACGCCTCTGATCTCATCAGCAACTATTCTTAACGCTTCCGATTTATCGATAGGTTCTATCTCGTTTTGTAATTTTTGCGATGTTTCTCTCAGAACTTTGCCTAAGCTTTCAATTTTATTATTGTTTTCTACATATCTATCCAAATCTATTTTCGCTTGTTTGTTCGATTTTCCTTTATGCAGGTTTATAATGTCGGCATGATATGTTGAAATCAGATTGTATTGATCTACAATCAGATCGAAGAGTTCTCTGAACTCTTTCCTGTAGAACGTTTCTCCATTGCAGGCGATAGTAGGTCCCAGTTTTATATGATTTTTTATCTCTTTGTATTCGCCCGAATCGATCGTTTTTTTTGCATATACATTGGCTATTCTAATATCTGAAATTGCACTCTTATAGAGTTCAAACATTTCGGAGAAAGTATCAAAATAGTCGGAGGTGCAGAGATCATTTACTTTCATATATTTGATATTATCGGAGAATGTTTCCCACAATATTATTTCCTGCGCATCGCGATTTGCTTCCGATACCCATTCGCTTCCGTCTAGGGCATAGTAAACTGCTTGTTGGGCAAATGATGTTACTGTTATCAGCAAAAAGGCTGATAATGAAATGATTTTTTTCATACTATAGGATTTAAAGATTTGAGACGTATACAATTGATAATTTAGGTACGTAATTAATCGTTTCTACTTTCAGTAAGATTAAGTTGTACTTGGCGTCGTTCCATGTTGCTGCCCCATCTTTAACGAAAGTGTCACCATACCTTATTTGCATTATGCGAAGTAGATGGTTGAAATCTTTTTCGGCATCGTCCCAATAGGTATATTCCTTTTCGAAACTCCCAAACCAGAGTAACTTATCGAAGCTAAGGATAGTTCTGTCAAACACGACTCCGTCTAACTCTATGTTCTCTACTTCGATCTGAGTATCTAACTTAATAACTTTAGTATTACGTGTTTTGTGGTTTTTGATAGCATTTTGCCCTTGTTTCTTTGTCATGCCAAATTTGAAATGTCCGAAACCTTCGATTGGGGGTGTTGAATTTTGAGCAAACGTTGTCAAGCTAAGCACAAAAAGTGCCACGATTGTAATTTTTCTCATGATTATTGTGTGTTTGTATTTGTCCTTATCTGTAAAGATAACCTTTTTTATCCAAAAACAGCTACAATTCCCATTAATAGTGGGAATGGAAAGGTTTTTCACTTGTCTTTTACGAGAAACTTGCTATCGTCAGCATAAGAAAGAGGGGGTGTTTTTTGTTGGTTTCAGGGGATTTGCAATCACCTGTTTTCCTCTTTGTCATCCTGAACGATAGTGAAGGATCTCCTTCTTCTTTGATCGCTAAGACGGTCGGGATGCTTCGTTACACTCAGCATGACAAAGAGAGTCTCGTTCTTCGGGGAGTGTAACGTAGTTAAATCCCGAAAGACGAAGATAAAGGCCTTCATGAGGACACGAATAATACAATATTCTAGAATTATTCGATCTCTAATATGTAATTCTCATTAGCTTCATTGTCAAAGACAATTTTTGTGGGGAAAGATTTCGCTAAATCATTTGTCGGGAACCAATTTCTCTGATTATTTACTAATACTAACAAGCCGTAATCATCTCCCAAAGCCGTAAAGCTATCGGTACCTGCTTGCTTGGTAAATTCTTTTATACCGTATTTATTCGTTAGAAAGTCAGCCGTTTGACTTGCTGACTGAGAAACTATACCAATTTCACTGGCATAAAGTATGGAGGAGCTATCAAATGGTTTTTTCGTTTCGTTATTCACATCAAATCTACAAATCAACTCGAGTAAATTTAGATTGTTATCATAGAAGTAGAATGATTTTGCATTCCACAAGTCGAATTTTGAAACAAAATTATTTTCATCTATCACCGGTATTAGTTGAGTTCGTGCTTTCATCCACTCAAATGCCTCTTCGAATTTATTGTTAGGAATATCAAATGCAAAATGGTAAACAGGTTTGATATTTGTTTTGGTTTGGATAAAAATGATTTTAGTACTTCCCACATTGAAAGATACAGTATTTGGACTTTTATCCTCTGTTTTTACGTTTAAAACGTTGTTATAAAATAGTTCTGTTTCTATAATATTATCTGACAATAGATGTAACTCTTTAATTTTCATGTCTTTTATTTTGTTAGTTTAATGAAAGTCAGATACTCTGCTTTGTATATAAACAGTAATATCCGTCACAGGGGATTTGTAATCACCTGTTTTAGATAATCTGAATACAAATTCTATTCGGATTTCAAATCCTTACAATAAGGCTTCGGGGTTACAAACCCCGAAAGACAAAAAGACGAAGCATGGCAGTGTTGTAAAGAGAAATCACTCTGCCAAAATAGTCACCTTATTGTGATGCTCGGCAGCCTCTTTGCCCCATTCTGAGATGGCTTTTAGCACCGGCATAAGGCTTCTTCCCAGTTCGGTGAGTTCATATTCCACCCTCAATGGCGGCTTGCTGGTATACACCGTGCGTGTGATCAGTCCGTCGTCTTCCAGCTCCTTTAGTTGGAGGCTCAACGTTCTCTCGGTTACCATCGGAATACTTTTTCTCAACTCGCTGTATCTTTTTTTCTCTCTCAGGTGAATCAAAATTACAGCCTTCCATTTGCCCCCTATGTACCTCATAGCCAAACTTGTACTACAAGGATATTCTTTGTCGTCTATACAATACATTTGTTACTATCATTTTCGACCGTTATTGCAAAGATAAAATACTATAACTATGTTTGCAACTATAAAATGTATAGTTTAATTAAAAATATTGTGAATTATGAATTTTTTAGACCTTTCGAACGATAGATACACTACCAAGAAGTACAATCCCGAGTTGAAAATCTCGGAAAGTAAGATTCAGCAATTGAAAGAGATACTCCGCATGAGCCCTTCGTCGATCAATAGCCAACCTTGGAAATTTGTTTTTATATCCGACCCCGAAGTCAAAAGCCGATTGGCCGAAGCCTCTTACTTCAACGAGCATAAGGTGAAAGATGCCAGTCACTTGGTCGTATTTAGTGTTATCGACGACGTGCAGAAGTTTGAAGAACAAATACAACAAAACCTACCCGAAGGTAATGTTGCGTATTACAACCAAATGCTAAAGCCGCAGTCGCCCCATGTTGTAAAGTCTTGGCTTGCACATCAGGTATATCTGTCGCTTGGCTTCTTCCTGAGCGGTTGTGCAGCAATGGGGATAGACTCTACCCCGATGGAAGGCATCAATGCAGAGAGCTATGATCAGATATTACGGATTGACGGCTACAAAACATTATTTTCTGTGGCTATCGGTTACCGAAATGCGGAAGATTCCAATCAGCCTTCTGTAACACCCAAGAGCCGCTTGGCTTTAGCAGACGTTGTGCAGACTATTTAAAGTAGTACCTATATAGCTATATAAAAAAAATTGCTAACTGAAGACATAGAATCTTTGGGTTAGCAATTTTTTTTATTGTTTATTATTAAAGTCCTTTGTCACAGGGGATTTGTACTCCCCCTGTTTTAGAATGTTTATTTTCAGTTTGCAGTTGTTTTGGGCAAGTAAGTCATTTTGTAAATAGACCAAGTTGCTCCCTGATACTTATGCTTCATGTCTTGTGGCTTTTGGAACATATCTGCATAATATTTACCTGCTATCATATACACCCAATCGTAGCGCACTTCGTCAAAAAAGTCTTGCCAATTTTCTCTTTCCATTGTAGCTTTTGCCAGTTCCGGGGTGATACTGATATTTGTATCAAAATGGCTTGTGCCTTCTATTTCCCATACATACTTATCCTCGGCACCCTCAACGATTTGATCGGGATATATAGGCATTGCTCCCACATGGATACATTTGCTTTCGATGTATACCTCTATTTTTTCTTTAGTACCATAACCTACAGTTACCCAGTTTTCTCTCTCGGGATAGAACAGGATTTTCAGAGCATTGTTTTCAAATTTAAATTTGAATTTCTTCTTGTAGGCTGATGTATAAAGCATATAACCGTCGTCATTATAACTACAATTTATATGACCGGTTATTTCTACACTGTCGGTCTCTCCTATGAATGTCATAGATGATCCCATTGCTCGCTCACCGAATACAAAAGGTAACAGATTCATCGCAATAAGGTGGCGTTCCCTGTATTTGCCTGACTCTATACCCTCTACTCCTCCTTCGCTGGTGCCATTCATCGACTTAAACATCAGGCATACAGTATCTGTAACAGCCAGTGTTTTGTTTTCTACTTTTGCAGGAATAAATGTGTTGTCGTCACTGCAACCTATCATTACAAAAAATAGGGAAATAAGAATTGCTAATTCTAAGTGTTTAGTTTTCATTGTGTTGGGCATTTAAATGTTTTTGTCACTTAAAGTTAATAACTATTTGTTAAATAGTCAAATTTTTTGTAAAGATAAATTCTTAATGGTTGTTTAATGTTTCTTTCCCTCTTTGTCATTGACTACACAACCTTTCTTTATTCTCTTAGTCATCCTGACGACAGGAAGGATCTCTTTCCTTCTTTGTTCATTTACAGGATCGAGATGCTTCGTTCCTCTCAGCATGACAAGAGAGGGTATATTCTTCGTCACAGGGGATTTGCAATCCCCTGTTTTCTGCTTCCTTTCGGATTTAAAATCCTAACAATAAGGCTTCGGGGGACGAAGTTTTGTTTCTTGTCATGCTGAACGATAGTGAAGCATCTCCTCTCTTTTTATTTGCTAACAACGTTAAGACACTTTCTTTTCTTCATCATCAAAAAAGAGGGTCTCTTTACCCTAAAAATTCCTGCAAAACATTCCCCATACAAGAGCGTATAACCCCAAGCAAACCCTTCTGCAAAATATAAAGCATAACCGTAAGCCTTATATATAAACATAAACAAAACATAAACTATAAAAGAAAACAGTAAAAGAAAAAGCCTGCCGCTTTTTGCACCTACTCTTTAATGTTGAGATGCTTTTTTATTGTTTAGTATTATCCTTTTTTCTTCTCCCTGTCATCCCTTTCCTCTCTCTCTGTGTCATCCTGAACGGAGTGAAGGATCTCTTGTCTCTTTGTTTGCCAATAGCGTCGAGATGCTTCGTTTCTCTCAGCATGACAAAAAGAGCATACATTATTTCCCTCTCATTTGCATTTTATTTTTTCAAAATTATCTCATAGTACGAACCCACAATTAACATTGAAGATGAATACACCGATTTACGATTGCATGATCGACGAAAGTGCCGACGACCTGACGGGCATCTATGCCATTTCGTTTGTAGACTTTCCGGCAAACCAAGTCGATTTTATCGCACTCCACAAACAACAGGAACTACACCTCAGCCGAGACACCGCAAAGCAAGTGCTCACAGGCGTTGTGCTCAAACCGGGGCAACTCATCTACCGCCATTCGCCGCAAACGGGTGACTATTATATCCGCTTCTCGGAGGAGCAGGTAGAGAAAATTGCCCGCAAGATGATGAAAACAGGCGTTGCCCTGCACAGTACCACCCATCAGCATCGGTCGCCCCTTACGGGCAATTACCTCACCGAACTGTGGATAGTAGAAGACCCCGAGAACGACAAATCGAAAGCACTCGGATTTAGCGACCTGCCAAAAGGTACACTCATGTGCAGCTACAAGATAGAAGACAAAAACTATTGGGAAAAGGAAGTGATGAGCGGGCACGTAAAGGGATTTTCCCTCGAAGGCTTTTTCTCTCAGCAAGTTTCCCTATCCCGCATAAACAACAAAAGTATGGATAAAAAAAAGAAAAAAGTGAAACAGACATTGCTTGGGCGCATCGCAAACATGCTGCTCGACATCGATGCCGTAGAAAAAGCAGACACCACTGCCAGCGGCACGGCCTATGTGGTCTTTGTTCTTGCCGACGGCAAAGAGGCATACGTGGATGCCGATGGATTTGTGACGCTCGATGGCGAGCAAATGGCGGCGGGAGAACACAACCTGTCGAACGGAAACCTGCTGGTAGTAGACGAGAACGGACAATTTGTGGAAACACGAGAGCCTTCCGACGATAAAACCAACCCCGAGGATGCCAAAGCCAAACAAACATTGCGAAGCAAGAAAAGAGGAGTAAGGCTGTCCGACTTTGACGGAAAAACGGCAGAAGCCCTCAAAGCCAAGATTGCCGAAATGCAAGCTACCATCGAACAACTTCTGCAAGCCCTCGACGAAGCAAACGGAATGCTCGAAGATACCAAAACACAGGTGGAAGAAATGCGCCGCAAGACACCGTCGGCATATCCTGCCGTACAGCTTTCGGGCACAGGCAAGTCTCCCGCCGAGATGAGCACAGCCGAGCGCATGGCAGCGGCTCTTAACCAAACTATCAACAGAAGAAAATAAATCTCCCTCTCTTGTCATGCTGAGGAACGAAGCATCTCGACGCTATTAGCAAACAAAGAAGAAAGAGATTCTTCCCTTTGGTCAGGATGACAGGGAGAAGAAAAAAGAAAGACCCTCTTTGTCATGCTGAGGGACGAAGCATCTCGACGCTGTTAGCAAACAAAGGGACAAGAGATCCTTCACTATCGTTCAGGATGACAAAGAGAAGAAAAGGGAAAGACCCTCTTTTGTCATGCTGAGGGAACGAAGCATCTCGACCCTTTTTTGAGACAAGAATCGTTACTCGGTTTAGGATGACAAAAGGATGCAAAATAAAAAACGACATATTAATTTAATAAATAAAATTATGGCAAACATTTACGACATTTCATCACTTACTTATCAACCGTCGTCTAACATGGATTGGTTTACAAAAGCCATCTTCGGCGGAAAGCTGATCGAAAAAGGAAAAATCACACCTGTGATCGGGGTGAAAGACGCTACACAACTCAACCTGATCGACCTCGAAGGGAATATCCTTCAGGCAGATTCACGCGATTGCTCGTGGACACCAAACCAGATCGCCAAACTGAGCGAAAAGGAATTGAAAGTAAAAACCTACAAAATCAACCTCGAGCAGTGCATCGACGACCTCGAGCGCAAACGCACCGTATGGATGCTTAGCCCGGGTGCCAAGAATCAGGAATTGCCCGCTACCCTCGAAGAGGCAACAATGACAATCCTTGCTTCGGAACTCAGCAGCGAGATCGAAACCAAGATATTCAAAGGCGACAGTTCGGCAGATGCAAACGACTTCGACGGAGCCGTAAAAGTATTGACAGACAGTACACAAGCTGTTAAGTTGACGGGCGTATCGCTTACAAAGGCAAATGTATTGGCAGAAGTAGAAAAAGTATTCGCTTCCATTCCCGAAGATGTAATGGCGATGGGCTTGGAAAACGGCTCGCTGAACATCTACGTTTCGTACTCGGCATATATGAAGGTTAAGATGGCGTTAGGCGGCATCTGGGGCGACAATGTGGTGGTTAGTCCAAACTTTGCGGTAGAGGGCGACACGGTGCGCTATATGGGCGTGGAGATTGTTCCTGTGAAAGGTCTCGACGATAACGATATGATAGCCGCCGATTCTAAAAACTTCCTTGTAGGTACAGACCTCGTTCGCGACTTGGAGGAAATCCGCTTAGGGCAGTTTGCAGCTCCGAACGATAATAAGATTTTCATCGACGGACGTTTGCGCCTTGGCTTTGCTATCCCTTTCGAAGACGAAGTAGTGTTTTATAGTCCAAGCAACTAATCGGCTGTTATATCTACCGACTTCTTGTTTGCTGTACTTGTCCTCTTTTCGTGTTATGCACCGTTCTTTCGGATTTGTAATCCGAAAGTCAGTCTTATCCGGATTTAAAATCCTAGTAATAAAGCTTCGAGGTTGCAAACCCCGAAGGACGAAGGGATCAATATTTTAATTTATGGTTTACTAATTTGTTATTTCTATCATAAAAATAGATGGAATCGTTATTCGCCGGTTTGTAAATATAGTAATCACGCTTAATAAACCATACATCGCGTAACATGTATTTTCCGCCATTGGATAAGTCAATAAGAGTAACACCTTTTTGTTTTATAAATCTTTCTCTTAGAACGAATCCTTTAACTTCAGATTTAACTGAATCTGGCAAATATAAGTAATTATTCATCTCATGTTTTATGACCTTATCATCATTATTTAGGGATAAAATTATTAGAGGTATACTTATACAAATAACGAGGATAACAGAAAATATATCCAGTTTCGTGATTTTAGTGCGATTCATAACAAATAATTATAACAAACCAAAAGTAACAAATAATTTCTTATGGTAGATATACCCTCTCTTGTCATGCTGAGGAACGAAGCATCTCGACCCTTTTTGGGAAAGAGATCCTTCTCTGCGATCAGGATGACAGTAAGGGAAAAGGATGACAAAGAGGATAAGAACAGAGAACAAAAGAAGTCAAAAAAAGAAAAGCGACAAAAAAATTAACGAATCAAAAAAAATAAAAATTATGTCTTGCAAATTAACATCAAATATTACAAAGAAAACATGTGTGTATTCCGTTGCCGGTATCAAATCGGTTTATCTGATTAACCATGATTCGGCTAACGAATACGAGTTTTCGACCGAAGGAGAGATCAATGCCATTACGCTTGCCGACAGTGCAAAAGCCTATAAGGTAGACTTTATAGACAATACGGCTTCTTTCTCCGACGAACTGGCACAGAACAGCAACGGCGGTAAATACCGTACGCACACCCTAAACTTCACTCTCAGCGAGTACGACTATACGATTCTTAATCAGGGTGATGCCCTCAGTCTTGGCAAGTTTACGGCTGTGGTGGTGGATAAGAGCAACCGTTCGGTAGTGTTGGGACGTATCAACGGGCTGAGCTCAACGGCGTTCAATTACGCTTCGGGTGCTGCTGAGGCTGATGCCAACGGCTGGACGGTGACAATGGCGGGAACTGAGATGGAGATCGGTCGCTTGCTCAAGGGCGAAGACGTGGTTACTGCCATTGTAGATAAGACAGTTGTAACTCCATAACCTGTTCTTCGATGTATTTGTGATATCCTCCTTTTGTCGTCCTTTTACCCTCTCTGTCATGCTGAGCGAAACGAAGCATCTCGACTCTCTATAGGCAAGAGATCCTTCCCTGCGGTCAGGATGACAAAGAAAGATGAACAGGAAATGACAAGGGGGGGAGAAAGAATGTCACATCATAAGTTTAAATAAAACATACTTGATAAAGCGGTATTCAGCTTTGACGGCGGTTGCCGCTTTGTCTCAAAAAAACAGAACAATATGAGTTGCAGATTGGTGCAGAATATAAAACACACATGCGGATACAATTCGGGAGGTATAGCCGAGATTTACCTTTTGGATATAAAGGACTTTGCAGCATATTACTTCAAAGATGATGCCTTGTACGACTCTTGTTTTGTAGATCGCATCCTCAAAGACGTAGATACCCCTTACACGATGCTGTCGGAAGTAGGCGAAAGCAATTTCTCCGAAACAAACGATGGGGCACTGTACAGGCAGCAACTAACCACCTTTGTGAATACCCTCAAGTCTGACAAAACCAACAATCTGCTCAAAGCCCTAGGCAACAAGTATTTGGTGGTGTTTAGGAATATGCAGGGCAATGTCTACTCCTTTGGTTCCGACGGTGGGGCTACGCTTGCCTTCTCGCAGGTATCGGGGCAGTTGGGCGAAACGGCGGGATATAGCATCACGCTATCCAAAGATTCTATCTATCCTCTCTTTGAGGTGAATGCCGAGAAATTCAACAAGATATTTGCGTTGGGAACAGAGAGCAGGAGGGTGATAGTTACCGAAAACGGAAAGTTCGCAATATTGATATAGTGCAATGGTGATCTCTCTTGTTTTTGGTTTTCGCTTGTCACTCTTAACTCTCTTGTCATGCTGAGGAAACGAAGCATCCCGACCCTGTGAGGGAATAACGAGGAAAGAGATCCTTCCCTTTGGTCAGGATGATAAAGACTGTAAATACTTTGTTGTGGATATACCCTCTCTTGTCATGCTGAGGCACGAAGCATCTCGACTCTGTAAATGAATAACGAGGAAAAAGATCCCATCGTCCTTTCGGATTTTAAATCCTGATGATAAAGCCTCGGGGTTGCAAACCCCGAAGGACGAAACCCTGTAAGTGAGCAAAGAAACGAGAGCATCTCGACCCTGTGAGGGAATAACGAGGAAAGAGATCCTTCCCTATCGTTCAGGATGACAAAGAGGCGAAAAAAGATGACAAAGAAGATAACAGGAGGGATAAAACAAATAGTATAGGAAAAGAAAAACAGGAAGACAAAGAAGATTTTAGAATAAAAAATAAATCAAAAAAATATGGCAGAAAATACTAAAATAGCAGCTATCCCCTTGTCGGAGCTTCCCGAAATCAAAGACCCCAGCGGTTTCTGGATATTCGGTTCGAAGAAAGAAAGCAACGGTGCGCTCAACTCGGGTAAGTACCTGTTCGAGAATCTGGCAGAATATGCCAAGCGGCTACAGCTGGAACGTCGCATGTCTATCAATATGGGACTTGCCTCGCCCTACGAAATGTTTGTAGGCGAGGAGATGACCATCTACCGGGTAGAGGCGATGAGCGTATCCAAACTATGGATAGACGGCATAGAAGTGCCTTTGGATAAAACCGTATCGGTGAAGATAAAGGCAAAGTCGCTCGTGGAATTTAAGGTCGATAAAATCGGTACAGAGCCTACCGGATACTTATTTATTTACGCAAAAGCTACATTACCATGATATACGAAGTAAAGAAAGACGATGTCACGTTTGAGGTGGATGATACGGTTTTATTGATCGATCAGTCCATCGATTTTCAGAAAGTATTTAATGAAAATCTGAATGAGAACAATGTTGTAGAATTTGATAATGCTATTCTGGTATTAACAACTTTTGGCAGAGTATTAATTAATAAAATAGAAAATAATGGCTAATAAATACAATTGGAAAGATAATTATGGATTTGATGAGCCTTCTATGTCCGTTGAGTATTTATCTGTTTTAGGAAATAAAAATATAGCTGAAGGCAAAGGCTCCAGATCTACACCCAGATATTCGAAGGGAAATGTAAATGTTAGAACTGAAGTGGCGGTATTATCATCCGGTTTGCATGATGGTTTTTGTACATTGCAAGCCTCCAGGTGTTCTTTCTATGGACAAGGTATGGATAATACGATATGGGATAAACGAATTGTTAGTTCAAGTCCTCATGATCCTGCATACAATAAAATTTTCAATATGTATAACATGACCATTCTGAACTATCCGGGTGTACTTACTGTGCCAAGTCTCTACCAGTGTGATTACAGAACTAATGTTTTTAATAATCAGGTGTTTATTAAATGTAAAATACGAGTACCAATAGCGATAAATAATGGATCTAGTAATGCTTTGTCTTTTATAGGAACTGATATTGAACTTCCGCGTACAGCTATTCAGAATATATTGTATGATAAATGTAACATATTGATATTATCTCAATCTGATGCGAATTTGGCAAATACACGCTATGCAGCATTCAATGACTGTAAATTCAAAATTGGATTGGGACCCGAGTACATTCCACTGTCAGGAAACACTGCGGAGGAGTTGCGGGCATCATTTGTAGTAAGATGTAAAGCGGCAGGGTTTAACGTTCCTGTTATTACAGAATATGGAGAAACCTTACAAGCCGGACGATGGATATTTTCCAAAAATTCGGCTACTGATGGACTTGTCATAACAGGCTCGGAGATACATCAGTTCGAGATTCCTCGCTTAATAGCTTTTGGCTATAAGCCCGAAAGAGGAAACATAATCAGTATTACCTCCGATAAAAATAAGGCAAATAGCTTTTCGTCGCAGTATGCAGATAGCAACGTATTAGGTGTTACAAACGAAGGTATATCTTTTAAGCCATCCGTTGATATCTCTAAGCCCGTAAATACCAGTGCCAAATCAAACGTAATATGGCTTGGCGAAAAGTCTCAGGTGAACCTAATCAATATCATCCATAACCTTCCAAAGGAATATGGGGTCTTTATCGATTCTACTCCCACACTGTCGGATACGCCGGTTGCTACAATAAAGGAAGGCAAAACTTACTATGTAAGATCATCCAATACAGAGGAAGCCACTATAGTATATAACAAGTTGACTTACAGTTCGGCACTGCTTAATCAAGCTAATGTGTTTTTTGGCGTAGCCGCAGAAACGTCTTTTACAAACGTTTCGGGTAATGCTGTGGTTTATGAGGTGATGGATAACAAGGCTATTCATCAGACCATACAGATGCGTATCGTAAATAAAATACCGGCAGGTAAAATCTTAGCAGGTACATCTCTTACATCAGGTTATTGGTATCTGGTAGAGCACGATTTGAATCAAAGCAACAAAACAGATTATGTAACATACAACGGTGTCAATTATCCTGTTGGCGGTTCTTTCTTGGCTAGTGGAGCGGCATCATTTACCAAATCGGGCAATGTACATTTGCGTCGTTGCTGGCGCGATGTTTTTGACTATGGCTCAGAGACGGTTGATAAATCATTTTGGGAGAACGAACAAAAACCCATTTGGTTTGATGTTCGTCCCGATGATTTGCGCTGCTTGATGAAGAATAACAACGGAAATGCCAGTGAGATGATGACCGATACAGGTGGACGCTATAGAACTTCCGGGCATGAATCCTTCTATGACGATATTTTAGGTACTAGCGGTATTCGGATTCCGGCTTTCCCAATCAAAGGAACTTATATGCAATTGCGATTGGTAATAACAACTCAAAACCCAATGTGATATGAGTGATTTCGATAATGGACTACCTCCTGTAGGTACAACAACAAACGCTAAGATCACCGATGTTGTATTGCAGACTCAAGAAGAAAGTGATCAGCACAAAGTATATGAGGTAAAAGGAGTGATATCTGAAACAAGTCTTTATAAGGAACTGGAATCTGCACATATAAATACTGTTTTAGTAGAAAAATCGCCCGCCGGACTCAACTACGGGTCATTCTTGTAACTGAAGCGCATTGCTCGTTGCAGGGGATTTGTAATCTCCTGCTTCGTAAACCTTGTCATGCTGACGTAAGGAAGCATCTCTTGCCTCAAACGCAGGTGTACACTAAGACGAGATCCTTCGTTCCTCAGGATGACAAGATATTCGAAGTTGTAAGTGTGTTTTTATTCTCCAAAAGAAAAACAATCCGACATTTTTCATTCATCACAAAACAACAAACAAATCAAAAAATAACTTATGACATACACAGATAATTTTTTAGTAGGGCTTCTCGATTTCTTTATTTGGGCTAAATGGCTCTTGATCTTGGCACTGACACTAACGCTTGCCGACCTGAAGTTTGGAATCGCCGCCGCCAAAGCCAGAAAAGAAGACGTGAAGAAATCGAAGGCCGTGCGCCGTACAATCGACAAGATTACCAGCTACATCATCTGGGTCATATTGGCATACACCTTCGGACAGGCATTTGCCTTGCCCTTTGGTGTAGAACTGCTTCCTATGCTGATGCTTGTGATTATCTACGGCGTAGAATTGGAAAGTATTTATGTGAACTACTTCGCCTCGAGAGGTAAAAGAGTGAAGGTGAATATTCTGAAGTTTTTTGGAAAGAAAAGCGATATGATAGAAGTAGAAGACGACAAGAAAACCGAAGACAAAGATGGCAAGGGTTGAACGGCTTATCCCTTTTATCCTCCGCTGGGAAGGTGGCTTTGTAGACGATCCCGACGATAGGGGCGGAGCCACCAATAAGGGGATAACGATAGCTACCTACAGGTTTTACCGTCGCCAAAGAGGATACGCCACAACTACCGTTGCCGATCTGAAGAATATTTCGGACGCAGAGTGGACGGATGTGCTCAAAAGCCTCTATTGGGACAAGTGGCAGGCCGATAAGATCGTCAATCAGAGCATAGCCAATCTGCTTGTCGACTGGGTATGGGCTTCGGGCAGCTATGGCATCAAGTTGCCGCAAAAGATGCTGGGCGTTGCAGCCGATGGCATTGTGGGCAACCAGACGCTGGCTGCTGTGAATAATTATACACCTCCCTGTGAACTTTTCGAAAAAATCCGTCAGGAGCGTATCGCCTTTGTGAATAGGATTGTGGCGGCACGTCCGGCCAACCGAAAGTTTAGGAGAGGGTGGTTAAACAGGATTAACGATTTAAAATTTGAAGAATGATTCTACGATCTGTACTGCGATATGCAATCGGCTTGTCGGCCTGCTTGCTGCTTGTGATGCTGACATCATGCAAAGCCAAAACGGTGTATGTGCCTGTAGAAACCGTCAGGGTTGAATATCGGGACAAGCTGTTGCGCGACTCGGTTCACCTCTACGACTCGGTATTGATAAAGATGAAAGGCGATACTGTCTGGCTCGAGAAGTACAAATACCTCTATCGCGACAAGGTGGTGAGGGATTCTGTATTTAAGACAGACAGCATTGCCGTGCCCTATCCGGTAATAGAGGTGCAGGAAGTCAATCGCTTGACTTCTTTCCAGTCTTTTCAGATGTGGTGCGGCAGGATTTTGCTGCTGTTTTTGCTCGTATATTTGGTAATGCGGCGCTTTAGAATAAGCGTTTGATTTTTTTTTCAATAAAATTGCATTTTTTATGACGTATATAATACGCTATGTATTAGTGTATTATTGTCTATGTGCGCTCTAGCAGAGGGTTGTGCATGATTTTTTTTAGGAAATTAATTTTTTCTATTGTGTAAAATTGACTATCTTTGTAGAAACATTGCAAATACAACAATAGTAAGTTATTTATATAGTCTCACACGAAATGACAAAAAAGCAAAATGATTTTATAAGTCTTGTTCTTTTTGGAAAATTTATAAAGTTTTATTAATCTGTTTTTTTATTAAAAAATATTGGTTTTCGTATTTTTTAATATATTAAGTAGTTTGTAAAGTTTGTGTAAGTGAAAGGTCTACAAAGTGATTTTGTGGACCTTTCTTAATTACTGTGAATGATCTTAAGGATTAGGATTTTTGGAATAGATGAGGCCTGTTTTGGGTACGGCCTCTTTGGATTTATATAAAGACAAATTTTATCATATCTACGCAGACACTGAATTTAGTATTTTGCAATATCGATCGGCATATTCTTTTAAGTCGCGATTATACGTTCCAAAATTTTTTACAACCATGTCAAATATCAAGAAGCTGCGCTTTTTGATCAGAATATCCGGATCATTGATCGCATATTGCCCGGTGTCGATGTCCTCGGTGTGCTCAATGGAGATATAATATTTTGACATAATTTGATAGATAAAAGAATAGGTGATATCAATGAACTCGATAGCAAATCTAATGATAAGATATGTTTGTTTTTGTCATTTTTTACTCAATATGACTTTTTATACCACTATACTTGTGTTAATGTTATTTGTATCAGTTTTTTAAGTATATTGGAAAAGAGGCTGTATATGACTTTTTTTATGAGGTATATATCGGCTTTTCGTTGTTTCTTGCACAAGAAAGCCTTATCGCAACTGCAATCTCAACGAGCAAGCTCGAAAGACTAGCGATAAAAAGTCTTTCCCTTTGCTTTATATATCTAGAGGGAATTTTGGCGTAAGCCCCGATTTCTTGTAAAGTTTTCTGTCTTGATTCTTACTCCGAAAATAAATAAGCCTGCGAACTTGCAATGTGTAAGAAGTAGATGAAAATGATACCTAGAGCAGACAGTAATACGGCGATACCTACAAAACCGGCAACATAAAGGAATCTTCCTACGCCCGTTTTGTTCGATTTGATGTAATCCCAGTCGTCTAGCAATAGTTTAATGTTTTTCCATCCTGCAAAAAGAAAGAAAACTGCAAATATCAGAAGCGATGCAATAAATAAATAATGTATTGTGCTCATTTCGTATGATTTATGGTTTGTTTTTTTATTGAAGTATAACTTTTGCTACTATCCTTTGTTAACATGCTTACTATCATTATGTGTTGCTTATATTGTATACTATATTTACTTCGTTGATTCAAAAAACACATTGTTATTCTGAGCTATAATTACCGTGTATTCCACAGAAGCTTACTTTTTTTGCACATTTAGGGCACAAGATTCTAATGAATGGTGGTCAGAAATATTGATTTGTATTGTCCGAACTCATTATAATTCATATCGAATTCTTTATCGAAAATGAAGTCTTGAACGTTTTGTGTTGCCTGATAATATGCTATTTATGATCAAATATACATTTAATTCCGTTACAGAATTACAATTTTAATATTTATTTTTCTGGGAATGTGAAAATAATTTTTTAGCACCTTTTTGCTCACTCCAAAAAGTCATATTTTGGGTTGTATGGTATATGTCTAAGTGCCTTTTTTCTAATGTGTTAAAATAAATATTAACACATAAAAAGTCATATTTCGTCATTCACCTATTTTATAATATTTATTTATTGTTATATTGGCATGTCTGCATGGTTAAGCTTTAGAAAACTCCCCCCTATTTTATACTTCTTCCTTCTTTTTTTTCGTTTTCTTCGTCCTTCGTCCTTTGGGTTCTTTGTCATCCTGACCGTAGGGAAGGATCTCTTGTCTCTTTGATCTTTAACAGAGTCGAGATGCTTCGTTTCTCTCAGCATGACAAGAGAGGGTACAATCCGTTTCTTTATTTGTCCTTTTTCATCAGGCGAGCTACAGCGTGTTATCTTCTTTGTTTTGATCCTCAGTCAGAAATCCTTTGACATTGAGTTCCTCCAATAAGTGTCGGTTGGTCTTCGTTTTGGTATACGATCCTACAACAATCTCTTTGGGCAATACCTTCATTCCTATCAGTTTATCTACACGTGTTTTTACTAAGTGGGTATATTCCTTTCCTTCTGCTTCGGTGAGTATGCCTTCTTTTACACTTTTTTGAATCTCGTGTCTGATGGAGAGAGAGTCTAGCAAGGCTTTGTTTTTCTTCTCGTTCTGGTATATGCCATGATTGGTGATGTAAGCCCATATTTCATTGAAAATGTTGGATATGGCTTTGGCTACTTCGCCAAAAGTCTGTATACCGATGTTGGTGTCGCTTCCCGAGTCGAGTAGGACGATATCGGTCTGATAGTCGTCATTTTTGTCTATCAGGGCTTTGCCCACTACATTTACCAGTTCTTGCAGGGCTGTTAGTATTTGTATATATTCTTCGGAGCTGATATGCTCTTGGTTTGTCACCACCTGAAAAACCAGTACACCTTCCTTAAGCGAAGCTTTGAATCCTTTGTCTGTCAGTTCATTTAATAGGAGTGGCTCTGCCAACTCGAGCATTCTTATCAATCCCTGATGAAACATATACAGTTGTAGTATTTCGGTAGACTGGAATGCCATATAATAGACCTCTACAGTCAAAGAACGTGATAGTTTGGCCAGATTATCTTCGTTGTATATCTTGTTTGCACCTATTTCTTTCAAAAACGTTGCATAATCGTCATGTAAGAGTAGGTTTTCGTAATTTACCTTCGACAAAAATAGCAGTGGCGTTATTTTGGTGAAGTCGTAAGCTGTGATATCTCCATTGTTTCGAATGTTAATCCCACTTTCGAAATGGTCTACTATCCGCTCCGAATCTAACTTGTCTACTACTACTTTGAGATGTTCTACAAAATCCAGCTTTTGCATATCGTGAGGTTTTGTGTATTTATGGTATTATGTTTGTTAATCACTCAAAGATAAAATTTTATTCTCACCTTTGGAAAAAGAGTATCTAAAAAAAAAGGTATTTACTTTTTCTTTTCTTCCATCCTTGTCACTCTTCTTTTTTCCTGTCATCCTGACCGCAGGGAAGGATCTCTTGTCTCTTTATTCACTTACAAGGTCGAGATGCTTCGTTCCTCTCAGCATGACAAAGAGGGTATTTTCGTTCTTCGGGGTTTGCAACCCCGAAGTTTTATTATAAGGATTTGAAATCCGGATAGAAATAGCTTTAGGATTGCAATTAGCAATCAACGGAGTGTAACGTAGTTAAATCCGAAAGGACGAAGGGACGAAGAAATATAAATTTATTGTGGTGTTTTTTCTCTATGTTCAAAGAAATCTTCATCTAATCTATAATAAATTTTTATTTCATTTTCGTATTTTCTCGAAGGTACTACTCCCATGTATATTTTCAAAGAGGGTATGTTTTTTATTAATTTAAAACGAGGTATATATGCCATTTGAGGGATGAAAGCACGCAGATCACCTTTACTTAAATTTTCGTTTTCAGCTATTCCTTTTAAGTCTTTTGAACATTTATTCCAATCTTTGCCCATCTTGGAGGTAGAGTTGTAAAATAGAACTATCTGTTCATAATCAGATAATTGTCCTCTTATCATTTTCGTGTAATCATATTTTTTCTTTTCGGAAATTAAGTTGGTCTCTTGTGAGGCTACAAATTTGACTGTCTGAAAAAGATGCCTGTAGTAATGGCCTAACGTTGAATTGTATCCTCCGAATAGAGGGTAATATCCTCTATAAGAAAGAGTAGATTTATTGGGGTTTTTTATGATTTCTTTTATGGTTTCCCACAAAGAAGATTCACTGAATTTAGAGTATTGAATTGAATATTCATGTCTTATTGTATCTGTTGTTTGAAAATGAGTATTCAATAAATTGATTTTTTTTGTAATCTCTGAATTGATTAAATAGTTTGTTGTATCATCTTCTTTTGCAAATAAATAATTCATTCCATAGAAAAAGTATCCATAAGAAATTTCTAATATATAACTTTGAAATAGATCCTTATCCTTTATATTTTTAATGTATTGGTTTATTTGGGGATTCTCTTTTTGTAGAATTGATATAATAGATAGGGTAATTGCATATGAGATGGAAATCTCATAATATAACTCAATAAAGGCTTTTCGTCCGGTAATTTTCCCAGCTGCTATTTCCTCTATGTTTTCTCTATGTATTCGCAACATTTCATAAAATTTATTTTCGAAATGATCGAGGGCGATCTCTTTTTGCTGATAAATATTGTTTTTTTGTAGTTCTATGTTTGCCTGATATTGTGTCCAAAATGCCTTAAAGGTAAGCCATGCGGCAATAATGGCGATGAATGGTCCCATTGTGCCGCTGAATGTATCCCCTATAGCCGCCGTATCGGTATTAAATCCAATAGCCGATGAGCACTTAGTGAATAATATTGGCAATATTATTACAATTACAATTGCTATGCCGAACAATATAGAATAGAGCTTACTTTTTCTTTCTGCTTCTTTCTCCAGATCATTAATTTTTGATTCGATATTAACTCTATGGGGAGCCTCTTCCTCATTAAATTGGTTTTTCATAGTAAAATTAGATAGTTTTTTCTTTTACATCATATTCGATACCCTTTGTATAATATTAAACATCTGCCGTATGTCGTTAAAGCTTAACTCAAAATCCGAGTATTCGGGCGAGGTGTTTAGCGAATGACAGGTGATTGTACCTTTCTCTATGTCCTGATTTATGATCTGTTTGCAGAGGATGGTATTGTCGAGCACAATTATCCAGTTCGGATACTCATTCGTATGCAACTTATCTTTCCAGTGCTCCGATCCCAGTTCACGTCCCAGTACGATGTCGCCGTTTGCGAGGCTCTTGCGTGTGTCGTCGTCCATGCTGTCGCCCTTTATCTCGAAGGCCATGTACTTTCCGTGTCCTATCTGGTCTACAATAAAATTGTACTCGTCGAGCGAACTGCTAAATTCGGCATCACGATAGTCGTCTATGTACTTGGCGTAGGCTTTTATCGGCACAAAGGGAACCCGCATCAGGTATTTTCCGTTTGCCAACTGAAAGTATTTCACCCCCGCCTTTGTTATCAGGTAAGGCTCTTCCTTGTCGGCGTCGGCTTTCATCATCGGCCCTTCTTCGGTGAGTAGCCAGCTAGCATTTATCTGCGGCAGCCGGGCTAGTATTTTCTCTATCACTTCTAGTCCGATCTTTCGGTTTCCGCTTATCCAGTTGCTGGTCGTATTTGGTTTCTCGTCTATCGATCTGGCGAATTCGATGTTAGACCCTTTAAACAAATCTTCCCTTATTTTCTTTATTCTCTCATGTATTTCCATGATTCACTAATCTGTGTATTGTTAAATGGGCGTGTAATGTGATTATTTTGCTTTTCCTTCTTATTTTCTTTCTTCTTAAATCTTTGCTAGAAAATGATTACCGAGCTATCTTATTCATTATCTAGGTTGTATTGTCTGTTCAATATCTGTTAACTATAATTAACGACAATATTCACATAGATGTGTATTATATATTCACAAATATGTGTATATTTGTATTGAAAGTATAATTTACTATCAAATTAAAGAAAATAAATACAATCTGGCAATTAAAACGAAAGAAAAATGGGAGCACTGAAAATTGACTGCTATTGCAATGAAAGACAGATGGCAAGCTTAGTGAAAGCCGTTACCGGCCATTTGTATGAATCCGACAGGTCGGAGATACCCGATTTTGACGATGTGATCTGTGGTGTGCGGGTGTGTGTAGAGTTTGAAACTTACATGGATACCGTACAACTAAAAACTTCTGAAGTGCTCGACAACGACTGGGATTTGCTCTACGAAGACTCTGCTGTGCTGACCTCTCGCCTGCGTGCTATTGTGGACGAATACAACCGCAACGAGAACGAAGCATGTGAACAGTCGCGGGATATACTTTCCGACAGATACACAAGCTAATGAGGCTGCAATACGTACCTCTCCCGCAAGAACTAACCCAACATCGGCTCTAAAACAATTAATCGCTTGTATGAACTACATTGAACTTATAAATCTATTTTGGCAAATCCGCCGTAAGGTGCGTTTGAGCTCCAGCGAGGCTGATCTGTATTACTTCCTGATGCAAGAGTCGAACGCTCGCCAGTGGGAAAACCCTTTTGAGTGTACCAACGGTATTATCTGCGCCACGATCGGTTTTAGCGAAAAGACCATGATAGACGCACGCAACAGGCTGAAGGAGAAAGGGCTGATCGACTTTGAGGCAGGACAGCGCAGGCTGCGTTCGCCTGTATACACACTGTTGTACAACAAGAAAGCGAGCAGACCCGTGAGTAAGAAGAAAACAAAGTCTGAAGGGAAAGAGTTGCCCTTTACAGGTGATAAGGGCAATGCAAAACCCACTTTCGTTGTGCCCACCTTCGAGGAGGTGAAGGCTTACTGCAACCAAAGGGGCGGCAGGGTGGATGCCCGCAAGTTTATAGACTTCTATACAGCCAAAGACTGGATGATAGGGCGCAACAAAATGAAGAACTGGCAGGCTGCCATCCGCACGTGGGAAAAATCGGAGGCTTACAAGCATCCTGCTGCCGAGTGTAAACAACTAAATACCTTAGGAGATGAACGATTTTAATGAGATATGCTATCGAATGAAAGAGCACGATATGCCTGTGCCTCACAGCCAAGTGATGGTACGTGTGCCCGAAGCGCGTGCGGTGCTCTATCACTATATGAAAGACTGCCTGGCACAGAAAAGGAGCGAACTGCACTGGCTGCCCGAATACGAAGAGGTGGCAGACTGGTTGGCAGACAATCGGGGGAGGGGGCTTTTTATGTATGGCGACTATGGTCGTGGCAAAACGGTGCTGGGCTATCATGTGCTGCCCGCCATCTTGCTGAAGTATATGAACAAGGTGGTGAATGTGTACGATGCTCAGAAGATGAACAGCGATATAGACAAGCTGCTGAAGAAGCATGTTATAAGCCTCGACGATATTGGCACTGAAGATACTTTGGTAAGCTATGGCAACCGCCGCCTAGCCTTTGCCGAAGTGATGGATGCCACCGAAAAATACCGAAAGCTGATTATCGTATCCACCAATCTCAACGGCGATCAGATCGTAGCTCGTTATGGTCAGCGGGTGATGGAGCGCATAATTTCGGTTACCCGCCGTATCGAGTTTAAGGGGCAGAGCCAAAGGCGCTGATTAGCAAATAATTTGTGACTATTCATAATTGTCGGGATTCTCGTCCCGATGGGCATCGCCTGCTCTTTTTTGTGCGGTGGTCTTTATTTCAAAAGTGTATTCAACGTATTTATAATCAATTATTAACCATTCTTTATCTTATTATATTATGTTATTATTCAACGTAAGTAAAGGCAACAAAGGGAAAAAGTATTTCAGTAAAAAACGTGATATGTCGGATGTCGTTTTTGCCGAAAAGGCAGAAGCTTTCAACCGTTGGTTTGCCGACAATAATAAAAAACTGACTCAATATCTTGAGGTACGCCGTTCGTACAACTGTGATGTTTTCAACGACAGCTATCTGAAAATGTACGAGAATATTCTCTTTTCGGGAAACAAAATCGAGAATTATATGCACTATTTTATCCGTTCGTATTATACCAATCTGATGGCGGAGGGCATTAAGCAAAACAGATATTGTGAGCTGTTGCCCAATTACGACAAGTCGGATGTAGATAGTGGCTATTTTCGTGAAATAGAAGCCAAGCAAAGCAAGTTGGAGTCGGATATAATGCAGTATGTGTATGATAATTATGATATCCGAGACTTCGAACTGTTTAAGATGTATATCTCGCTCAAGCCTGCGATAAACTATGCCTCGCTGTCCGAAATTACAGGGGTTAAGGCGCATAATATACAGCGGGCTATCTCACGTATCAAGAAGGGTGTGCTTGCCAATAAGGAGTTTGCCGAAAGGCGCAGAGAGTTGGTGTAGGTATTGTTGCGGGTGTTTTATGCTCGCGCCGGGCAGATAAAAAAATGTTCTGTCTTGCAAAGCAAGGCAGAACATAGGAGTATAAGGTTGGGAAGTCCTGATCTTTTACGTAAAAAAACGATTTTATATTCTTTTGTTTTTGTAAGGATATAAAAATGAGAGAGATGTAAAGTTTGTTGTAGTTTCTATAATTCTTCTATGAGCAGATAGCTGCCTATCGAATGCATAAATTTAGCATTGAGAGGAGTGGATGCCGCCATGCGTGTGTTTCTGTCGTTTATCGGTCCGTTGGCTATCATTCTTATCAATGAGCCTTCCTTTCCGGTGTGTAGTATGCATATCGGAACTGTAATCCCGCCATCGTGGTAGGCTTCTGTAGAGGATTCTGAATATCCCCATGTAGATACAGGTAGCGATTCTACAGTCGGTTTTCCGTTTTTTACAAGGTAAAACCGGCTGGCTATATAGGTTGGCTGTCCGTCGTTGTTGACGGCGTTGTTGTAAATGCCTACATAGCCCGTTATCTTAAAGTCTTTGAAAGGCGGTAGAAATATATCTGTGCTGTTTATAATTTTTATGCCATCTGTATTTATGCCTTTTATAGAGTCCCATACAATATCTGTTGTGGCAGGATTTGTCGTGCTATTGGTTCTGGGCGCGATGGTCTGAATATTTTGTTTGGTGACCACTGCCAATGTCTTTTCCTCAACCGATACTTTTGGCTTGAGGGCTACCCAGCTATATGTAGAGTCGCTTAGCTGCCATGTGTATATACCTCGCCCGTTAGAAAACTTAGGGTTGGTGTTGTATACCGCCAATCCTTCGCTTATAGTATCCTGTGCGATGTTATATCCGTCTGCGAACATAGGGAATAGTTTGTCTACTTTTGATAAAGACACCCTCGGAAATCCAAAACCTTTAGTGGCGTTTGTTCCCCTCAAATTATTTTCTTTGAGTTGCAGGATGGCACCATGGATTGGCTCACTCGCAGACCCGATAGTTACTTGCGCTTTTGAGAAAACGCTCATATTGATGAGTAATAATATGATTATATATCTTTTCATAATGGTTGAATGTATGATAAGTAGCTTGTAAAGTTTTCACAATGACCTACTCTGATTTATGATTGTCTTTGCCCTTAAATTAATGGCAAAATTAGCACATAAAAAAGAAATAAAATAATTTGTCCCTTTTTATGAGGGGTTTAGCGAAGGTGTTCGTGTTGTTTTGACCCTATCTTCAGGCTCTATAAAGTTAATAATGGTGTATTAAATACGTCATTAATAATATATTATCTTTTTATAGTTAAAATGTACAATAACCTTTATCTATTGGTTATTGAAAAAAACAATACAGTTGTTTTGCGCACAATTTTTTTAGGCGAGTTTCTCTTAACAGGAATAAAAGACTATCTGATAAATGTTTGAGGGGAATCTTTGTTGCGCCATATATCACTTGCGGCTATAATCCTTGCCTGCCGTACTGAGGAGCGGCGTATTTCACAATTTCATAAAAAAATATCATCCCAATCGTGAAAAAACCGTCATCTTTTTTCTTCAATATTATCTTATTGTACACATGTGTTTATTGAATTCAAAACATTTCTAAAAAGAATTATTAAACTAATTATTAAGCTTATGAAGAAAATTTTATTGATGATTGCCCTGATATGCGGGTATATGGGAAGTATGTGGGGGCAGAGTTTTTCTATTTCAGGACCTTCTAATTGTAATATGAATGTAAGTTATAATTATTATATTCTTCTTTCGGCACCAGCTAGGAATAACTTATATTTTAATCTTAAAGCATCTCATGGTTTATGTTCTCCAGTGGCTATCTTAATTCCAGCAGGTCAACGTTCTGGAGTTTTTTCTGTAAGGTGGACAAGTGAAACAACAAATGGTATAGTAACCGCTGCAATACCAATGGGAGGATCAGCGACCTCACCAGGAGTTAGAGTTGTAAAAGAAGGTGGTGTGATATCAGATCAAGGATATACTATGTCAGGGCCGGATGTATTACATGTTTTAGAGACGGGCAAGTATGCACTGGCTAATTACACGCTAGAGTCATTCCATAAATTGGAATGGCACGATCTTTATAAAATATCCAATATAGAACCAATAGTTAAATATGGAAATTTTACTAAGATAGAAGACTATGCAAATATAACACCTCTCACACCATCTTCTCGTGATGGACAAACAGTTCTAAAATGTTTGATTAAGGATGCTTCTGGAAAAGAAATAGGCTATTCAGATTATAAATATGTAAAAATTAAAGAACCTATTATTACTCCTAGTACTTACTCTGTAGGAAATAATAAAGCAATGACATATACTCTTAAGGACTATTATCCTTCGGCGACCATCACTTGGGAAGCGGGAAAGAACATGGTATTAGTTTCCGGTCAAGGTACACCAACAGCTACATTTAAAGCATCTAGTGATGGATATGCAACAGTAAAGGCAACTGTAACGTATGGCGGAAAAAGCTATACAGTCGAAAATTCCAGTGTTTTCGTTGGAATAACCTATAATGCTCTGTACAATACTATCGATTTGGATCCTAAAGAGCTTGTGGGGACATTGACCCTTGGATCAGAAATAAAAGGGGCTACATCGTTTTCTTGGGGAGGTTTGTTCCCTCCTCAATATTATAATGTTAACAGAAAGGCTCCAACTGTGAATTTCGCTTACAAGCATATCTTGAGTTTTGGAGGACTGTATATATGGGTAGAGGCTTCTAATGGGGTAGATACAGTTAAGATTATCTATAATGTGACAGTTGGAGGGCAAGGAGGTTTTCCTCTTGATTAAACCATAAATAAATCCGATTTTTGATTTTATATATTATCCTCTCTCCATTCCATCTTATACGGTGGAACGGCAGAGAGGATATTTTTTCTCTTTCCTTCCCTCAAACCTGCATTATTTCTCTACAAAATTATCTTATTATATATGGATGCGCTAATTATCATTATTACGATGCTGTTTTGCACTGTCACCTCTCTTTATTACGGAGTGGTGCTGTCGCTAAGGCTTCCCGAAGTGTGGTCTTTGCTCGACCGAAAGCCTTTCAACTGTCGTCCCTGTCTCACCTTTCACCTCACATGGATGCTGTTGGGGATATTTGCTTTTGCGAGGCAGTCGTGGACTTTGGCAGGTATCGGTATCGTGGTTGCGTTCATCGTATTTTTCATTGTAAAACATATCGACAACAAAAAAATAATAAAATGACAAATCTAGCATTAAGATCAGAAGTAGAAGCATTGGTACGCGAAGTAGAAAAAACACACCGTTACTCGATGAGCCGTATCTATGGATTATATAATCGGGTTTTCGGCACAAACGAAACCCCTCAGTCGTGCGCCAGTTGCCTGATACGCAAAGTAAGAGAGTTGAAAAACTGGCTTGCTAAAAACTCCGATAACGAGCGTGTTGCAGATCGAGAAACTCCCGCACTACAATCTGCAAGAGCAAAGACCGAAAAGAAACGTTTGAAAAAAGATAAATAATGGCTGCCCGCAAAACCTGTTACAAAAGCCGTGAAAACAACGGCAGGGAGATAAGGTATGAAAGCCCGGGCAGCCTGCTCGCACAGGCATATAAATACTTCGAATGGTGCGACTGCAACCCTTGGCACAAAGCCGAACTGATCCGTTCGGGAGCGAGGGTAGGAGAGGTGGTAGAGCTTCCCGTGTCACGCCCATACACCATCGAAGGCCTGTGCGTTTTTTGTGGAATAAGTCTTGCTACTTTCAGCCGATACGAGTCTGACCCTCACTTTGGTGAGGCTATAGAGCATCTCCGATTGACAATCCGCCAACAGCAGCTCGAAGGCGAATGTATTGGTGTTTACAATGCCAATGCCCTGTCTAAAGTGACAGCCATAGAAAAAAAGGAGGAGGCAGACCAACCTTCCGAATTGGTTATCAATGTGCTGTCTCACGATACAAAAGAAAATTTGGAAACATTGAAGAAAAACCTATCAGGGTAAGGAGGGATAATTTAAGGTTTAGGTTTTATAAATCAGGCTTTATCCGAAGATAAAGCCTGATTTTGTCATGTAAGTATTTCATTCAATATCATATCAAAAAAGTAAATGATTTACCGAAAGCCATGAATTCTGTTGCTCTTTTATTCCTTCTTTTGTCATGTAAAGGGATTGTACCGATTTTATAATATTGCCATATCCATCATATTCGTAAATATATTCGCTTTTTTTATTTGGAAAAACACGTATATACTTGGTTTTTTTATTGGCAACATAAAAGGTAGAGTCTGTTATTTGCTTTTCAAAATCCTGCCTGATCGTTATTGAAACGTCTTTAGATATGTATTCTTTTGTTTTATACTGCAATTGTTTATTGTTTTCATCGTATGTGTCAATTATTATAGTATCATTGCTACTATATTTTGTCCATTTTCGTCTATTAACATGTATGGTTGTATCGCCTTTGAAAATATTGGTAACCGTATCGTTTGATATTATCGGATATACTTTTTCTTCTTCTTTCCCGATACTCCTCACGGAACGATTATATGATATGGTATCTGTAGGATACTTATTGTACGTGATCTCGGTAATGCTACTGTCTGTGTAGATTGCTTCGTACGAGTACTCTCTTGTACCTTTGTTGGGATATATTGTAAAGCCTTTGATAAGTCTCAGGCTGTCTCTGTTGTCGTATGAATAGAATCTTTCATTCCATTCTTCGTTCCGTTCTCTGTCAAAGAAGTTTTCTTTTACACCATTATATGATATCTTCTCCAGCTTCCCTTTGCTGTTGTATTCGTTTTTGTACTCCTTTGTACTCTTACCTACTAAGCTGTATTTTTTTTGGTCAACCTTCCCGCATACGAAAAGGGCAAATGTGAGCAATATGCAACTTGTTACTTTCATCTTCTAAATATATAATTCTATCCTGCAATAAGGGATTTTATTAGTTGCAGAACCTTAATAATAGGTGCTATACCAAAAAGCCCCCATGCTCCGGCAAGGAAAGGCAGAATATATAGCATCCAGTTTTTTATTTTATGATTGTATTCGCTTTTACCGAATCTTGATTTAAGTTCTTCAATCTTTCCTTTCTTATAGTACCTCTTAAAATTAAGTAATGCTATGATAACCATTGGTATAATAGCGGCTGTTATTCCTGTTGCCTTGCTTTCGGGTTTCAGAATATTTAAGGCGATGAGTGTGAAAGGAAAGAGTAAGAAATATTCGATTAAGACAAAATACAATACAGTAGCGAATCGTCCTTCTCCTTCATGTTTCTGGTATGCCAGATACATTCTATAGAATATATAATCTTTTATTTTCATCATTTCTTAAAAAGAGAATGTAGGAGAAGAGAAAAATCTTATAACATCGTCTACACTTTCATCAATCCAATCAAATACAGGGTTCAGATCCAATAAAACTCCTCCTTCTAGTCCAAACAGATCTTCTACCAGATCATCCAGTCGTTCGCCTAGCGATCTGTCAGTGAATATACTAAACCCGGCATCTATGACGAAATAACTAAGACTTATAGCCCAACCAACGTATGGGATAGCAGCTACTAACATCATGCCTGTATCCAGTAGATGAGAGGCTTTTACAGCTTTATTGTCATATATATCATATAGGATAAATGCACTAGACAGCACCATGGTTGCTCTTCCTGCACCTTTTACTATCTTGGGCAGAGTCTTATCTACAAATGCTGCGGGTTTGGTTGAAATGTTTATACCTTTCGACTTCAACTTTTTCATCGTATCGTAGGTATGTTTCACTTTTGTATTTCTTTTGGTGCCGCTGAATACCTTTGGCACTTTTTTGTTATACGGGGTAGTAGAGAGTTTGTGTTCCATAAAGTCAACTCCGTTGTCTCCTATTTCATAGAGTAGTCTTCCTATCGATATTTCATTTTCGGAACTTCCATCTTTGTTGGGTTGAACGTTATATCCTCCTCTTATTGATTTTTCATTCATAACATAGGTATAAGTCCTGCCGCTCGTTCCTGTTAAGCATATAGATACTTCGTTGTCAATAATATATATGTCTTTAGAAATACTTTTACCCAGCTTTTCCCATCTGTTGGTATTTATATCTTTCAGATAGTATTCTCCATTTTCTAGTTTTATCAGTTCCTTTTCTATAAAATCATTTATCTCCTTTTCAGTTACTTGTTTTTTTCTAGGTACTACCGTAGGGCAGTAATTAGTAGATAGATATGTAGCATTTCCTGTTTGGGAATTGTTTAACGGAGTAGAGCTTCCTGTAAGTACAGGAACACAGTATGCGTCTCCCAGTCCTTGCACATAGCCCTCGTAGGGGCAACCTATGTCCAATAAAAAAGAATAATAATCTGCTGTTATTTTCATATCTGATTCTTATTTAGGCCATGTGTTATTGTGTTCTTTCCCATTCAGACTGACAATCTCGGGTGCTATTATCAGTGATGTTTTTGTTCCCATTAGTGCATTTATTTCTCTGGTGAGACATACGCAATAGGCGTTTTGGAAAGAGATTCGCAATATGCTCTTTCCCATATCTGTTTCGAAAGTAATTTGTCCGTCTTTCAGGCTTGTTGCTTTTTTAGCCCAGTCATAGAGTGAGCTATTCGCTATCTGGTTTATAGTTAAGGCTATCTGTCCTCCTTTTACTTCCTGCTGAGGTTGTCCTTTAAAGTCGGTAGGTTGAGCAAATCCTATTCTGAACTTATCTACTTCGTATGTTTTGTCGTCAAGGATTAATTTTGCAACTATGTGTGCATCAGGTAGATTTATCATGTTGTAATTAGTTTTGGTTCAAGAACTGTGTTAGTTAGTCCATTCATTGCTGAAATCATTATCATCACCATCGCCCAGATTTATAGCTTCGGGCTGTATCGACAACCTTGTGGCTGCATAGCCGGAGCCTTTCACAGCATACGTTATATCAAAATTGACACAGGCTGCTTTTTTGAATATAATTTTCTCAATAGGGATGTTTTCTTCATCTACTAAGATTATACAGCCGTCGAGATACTTACGAGAATCCAAAGCCCACTCTATTATTTCCTCGTTGGGGAGCTGCGAAATAGTCACATTTATTGAGCCGGCAACCGTTCTGGTTGTGGCTTTACCTTTGTGGTCGATACCTTGTTGAAATGAGAAATTACAATCCAGAATCTCCAGACCGCCTTTCAATAAATCTAAGATATTACTGCCGCCGGAAGAGCCCAGCATTAAAAAACTTCGATTTCCGAACATAGATTTGTGTGTTTGTGTAAGTTGTTGTTTTGTTGTTCGGGGTCAAATATAAATAAAAAAGTCTGAAGTATTTAACATTCTCCTACCTAAAACATTACTCCCCGCTTTTCATCTTATTTACAAATTCCTTTGGCGACATACCATAGCTCTTAAAGAATGCCTTGGTGAAGTACGATGCCGAGTTAAACCCTACGTAATAAGCCACTTCGTTTATCCGCATATCTGTCTCCAGCAGCAGTTTGCATGCTCTTTTGAGGCGATAGTTGCGCAGGTAGTCGCCCGGAGTAACCCCGCTGATGCTCTTTAACTTGCGTTGCAGGTTGGAGCGGCTGATGCTCAGTATGTCGGTTAGCGATTCCACGGTGAATGTTTCTTCCGAGAGGTGTTTCTCTATCTCTTCGTTGAGCTTGTTGAGGAATGTTTCGTCACTCTTGTTGGTCACCAAATTTGAGTAGGGCGATAGCGGCGAACGGTTGAAGGCTTCGAGTATCGCCTTCCTATTTTCCAGCAAGCTTGCTATCTGAGCTCTGAGGTACGAGATCGAGAAGGGCTTTTCGATAAACACATCGGCTCCCGATAACAAGCCTTCTACCTTCGCCGTATTTTCGGTTTTTGCCGATAGCAGTATCACCGGTATATGGCTGTAGTTGAGGTCGGCTCTCAGTCGTTTGGTAAACGATATGCCGTCGATGCCGGGCATCATAATATCCGAAACGATAAGGTCGAAACTCTTGTCTTCGAGCAGTTTCAATGCTTCGGTAGCACTCAGTGCCGTGTCTACCGTATATTCGTTGAGTAGGCTGCTTTTTATAAACTGTATCATCTCCGGATTGTCGTCTACCACAAGCACGGTGCTTCTGCCGTTGTTTCTGGCCGGACTTTCATCTTCGAGAGAGATACTCCCATTGCTTGCCGTTTGGCTCTGTTCGATAGAAAATTCTTTCGATATATCGGAGAACGTGAAGGCAAACAATGCACCGCCAGTTTTGCTGTCTCTTACTTCGATCTTTCCTTTCAGTATTTCTGCCAAATGCTTCACCAGCGAAAGCCCGATGCCTGTGCCTACCTTGCTGTCGTCTTGCTGCACCTGATAGAAAGGATCGAATATCAACTCTTTATGATTGTCGGATATGCCTCGTCCGTTGTCTTCTACAGTGACGGTATATGTTTTATCACTGTTGAGGATAAGAGTGAGGATTATCTTGCTTCGGGTAAATTTCAGCGCATTGGTCAGCAGGTTGCCTATTATCTTGGTCAGCGCATCCGGATCCGACACTACATCTACAACCGGCTGGGCAGGTAGATGCAGCTCAAAATCTATCTTTTTGTTCTGCGCCGTTTTCTTAAACCGTTCGTACAGTTCGCTGATATGCTCGGTAAGGTTTATTGTTTCGGGATTTACGATATATTTGGTCGAATCCATCTTACGGAAATCGAGCAACTGATTGATAAGCACCGTCAGCCTGTCGCAGTTTTTCTCTATCATCGAAAGGTTCTGATGCGTTTCCTTGCTGCCCTCACCCGACGAAATCACCTCTTCGAGCGGTGCGCTGATAAGGCTTAGCGGTGTGCGTATCTCGTGTGCAATGGTGGTAAAGAAATCGATCTTCGATTTGAAGGCGAGCGTTTCCTGTTCGGCTTTGTAGGCTTCGAGGTGTTTCTGCTGCTTTATCTTGCTTTTCTTGGTGTAGTACGACACCAGCATATAGATAAAGAATATGACGAGTGCAAAATAAACGAGCCGTGCAGGTATCGACAGCCAAAAAGGGGGCAATATTTCTATCTCTATCGCTGTGCCCGTTTCGTTCCACAGTCCGTCGTTGTTCGAGGCCTTCACCCTGAAGGTATATTTGCCCGGCGACAGGTTTACATAGGTCACGCTCTTGTTGTTGCCCGCATAGTTCCATTCCTCGTCCGTTCCTTCGAGCATATAGGCATATTGGTTTTTGGTTTGCGATATATAGCTGAGGCTTACGTACGATATGGTGAACGACGAACGGTTGTAAGGCAATTTTATGCCTTGTTTTTTATTCAGGCGGGTTTGTATCTCCTGTTCCTTTTCGGCACTGATATTTCCCAACACACGTATCTGGGTGATCTCTATGGATGGGACGATACCGTTTTTATTTTCGCTGAGGTCTTTAGGGTAAAAACAACTGAATCCGTTTATCCCTCCGAAGTAAAATTTGCCGTCTTTGGTCTTGTAGCTCGACTTGTAATTGAACTGGTTGCTTTGCAGCCCGTCGGCTTTGTTGTATATCCTATGGTTTTTGGGGTCGGACGTATTGAAGGTTACCAGCCCCTTGTTACAGCTTACCCACAGGTTGCCGAAAGGGTCGTCGAGCACGCCGTAAATCACATTGTTGGGCAAGCCGTCGTCTTCCGATATGTTTTTGAAGTTGTCCGTTTTGTAGTCGTAGATAAAAATGCCACGCCCTTCGCTCGAAAATATCACCCGCTTGGTATTGTCGATGTGTATGCTTGTCAGCTTACTGCCTACAATGGGGTTGCTGCGCCCCTGTATTGTGTCGTAGTGTACCCATTTGTTGCGGGGCATGTCGAGTTTTATCGCGCCCCTTCCGTATGTTGCCACCCAGAGGTTGCCATAGTCGTCTTCCTTCATGTCGTATATAAAGCCGAAGACTTCGGGGATACGCTTAAAGGTGCTGGTACTTCGGTCAAACTTGTTCAGCCCTACAGGAGTACCGACGTATATATCTCCATTCTTGGTTTTGTAGAGCGAGAAGATGCAGTCGTCATTCAGCGTGCTTTCGTCTCTGATCTTGCTTCGGTGGTTGACCAGCGAATGGCTGCGTGTATTATATATGTCTATCCCGCGCGAAAATGTTCCTATCCACAGGTTGTCGCCGTCCATCATCAGGGCATGGGTGTTGTGGTATGAAGTCTTTACGGGTTGCGAAAATATCTTTGTCTTGGTGTCGAAGTAGTTGAGCCCTCCGTCTTCGGTGGCAATCCAGATATTGGACGAGTTGTCTTCCAAAAACTGGCTGACCGCCTTTCCCGAAAGCAGGTTGTGCAAAACATCGGGGTAGTAAGTCTCTATATTGAGCAGCGAGGTATTCAGATAGTTTACGCCTCCAAAGTAAGTGCCTATCCATATGCCGTTCTCTTTATCTTTGGCTATCGAGTACACATTTTGGTCGCTGAGGCTGTATTTCACCTGAGGGGCATCGAGCCGCTTTATCGATTTGGTGTCGGTGTTAAAGAGGTACAGCCCATCGTCGGAACCGATAAGCAGCGCGTTGTCGGTATATTGAAATATAGAGCGTACGTGCGTAATGTAATACGACTTAGAGCCCAGCCCGAAGAACGAAGTGTACTCGTTGGTTTGCTTGTTGAAGAGCCTGATGCCATCGTCCCATGTGCCCAGCCAGAGATTGCCCTTGTTGTCGTCGAGCATGCACAAGATTTCGTTCTGCGAATTGTCTTGTATGCTAAACATGCCTTTGGGCGCTTCCAGCTTGCCTTTGTCGGGGTTGTACCTGAGCAGCCCGAGCCTTGTACCTACCCATATCGATCCCGATTTGTCGGTTATGATAGACCACGTGGCGTTCAGCCCGAGCCTGTATTTTTCTATCTCTATGGCTTTCAGTCCTTTTTTTGACGGGTTGTACATAAATATGCCTTGCGCCATTGTTCCTATCCACAGATTGCCGTTTTTGTCTATATGCAATGCATTTACGGCTGAGGTAACCTCTATGCCGTTGGTGGTCTTGGTATTTATCTTCGCAAAACCCTCGTTGGTCATATCCATTCTGTATAGTCCGGCATCTGTACCTACATAGAGTATATTATCTTTTCCTTCGGCAATGCAACGGATAAAATTGTTGCCCAAAGACTGGTTGTTGTGATTGTTTTTTCTGAATATGCGGAAGTTATCGCCATCGTAGCGGTTGAGTCCGTCTTTGGTTCCAAACCACATGAAGCCTTTCGAGTCCTGTAGGATACAGTACACGGCGTTTTCCGAGAGCCCGTCATCTACCTGAATCTTTCGGAAGTGAAAATTGGAATTTTCCTGAGCAAATAGATTTATGGTATAAAAAACGGTCAGAAAAATGGTGAAAAGTAGTCTTTTGTTTTTCATTTTTGTAAAAATACAGTATATCTGCGAAGATACGAACTCTTGGGTAAGCTTATTTTGTGGTAAAAAATAACCAAATACTTGTAATAATCGAGCATTTGCTTCCCTAGACTTGTTTTTACATGTTTTTAGTTGAAAAGTACATTTGCTTTTACTCGCTCTCTCATAACTTTGATTTACCAGAAGACCTATTAAAAATCGAACCATGAAGTGAATATTATCTCATAGCCTCTTTATTGTTGTCTGACGCGACTAAAGTAGGGCATCAATCATTTGTCGAATACCCGAAAGGAAAGAAATTATTATTTATTCTCACAATAAATAATGAGTTAACCTAATTATAAAAACCAAAATCTAGAAACATGTTAAAAAGAATTTTATTTCTACTGTTTGCGGTCTGTTCATTAGCAATTTATGGACAGAATGTGGAGGTAAAGGGGAAGATTGTGGATGATATCAACGATCCGCTTCCCGGGGTGAGTGTCAGTATCAAAGGTACAACCAAGGGCACTATCACTGATGTTGACGGTAATTATTCTATCGAGGTATCTCGAAACCAGACTTTGGTGTTCTCCCTTGTGGGCATGACACCGCAGGAGGTTGTTTACACAGGACAACCTATTATAAATGTAACACTGGCCACCGACGATAAGCGCTTAGATGAGGTGGTGGTGATCGGATATCAAACCATCAAGAAGGCAGACCTTACAGGGGCTGTTGCGGTATTTAATCCTACCGAGATGAAAAACACCATCGTAACCGGTACTGTGGGTGACGCACTGGGTACACTTCCGGGCTTGACCGTGCGTACGGCCGGAAATCCGGGCAGTGAAGGAAAAGTAGAGATTCGTGGTACAGGTACCTTGGGAGACAGCCAGCCGCTGTATGTGGTGGATGGTATCGTTTCGGGAGCCAACCGCGACTTCAACTTCAACGATATAGAAAGTATACAGGTACTCAAAGATGCTTCGGCAGCAGCTATATATGGTTCGCGTGCCGGTAATGGGGTTATCATCATTACCACCAAGCAAGGGAAGGAAGGCAAGATGAAGATAGATATATCTTCGCGTATGACATTACAGTGGTTGCCTAAGTACAATCTTACAAACCGCGACCAATGGATACAGCTCAACGACCTTGCCTTTGCCAATGGCGGCAGAGCTCCGGCAAACCACTTTGATGGCAATACCGACTGGCAGAAAGAGGTATTCAAAACAGGTATTGTACAAGATCATAACATCTCCTTTTCGGGAGGTACAAAAGACAGCCGTTATTTTATTTCGGGCAACTATCAGCACAATTCGGGAACTACAATCGGAGCCAAAAGCGAACGTTTCACATTGCGTTCCAATACTTCCGCTTCGCGCGACTTTGGCGATGATGTAACATTCCGTATCGGCGAAAATATTGTATTAAGTCACTTCGGAGTAGATGAACTGAACACAAATCCTATTGTAGATGTATATCGTATGCTGCCTACTATCCCTATCTACGACCCTGAAAACGAGTCGAAAGGCGGATACGGATTTGGTAACGGCGACCGTGATGTAACATTCGGAACGAACCCTTTTGCGAAGGAAGACTTCGAAAACACAAGAAATAGTAATTTGCGTATCAGAGGAAATGTTTTTACCGAACTCGAAGCTCTTAAATCATTGAAATACCGATTCAACTTCGGTTTCGATTTCAGCAACGACAAATACAGCTTCTTGCGCAAAGAGGGGTATTGGACACATAACCAACCCTACGACCCTTCGTCGCTGAATAAGAGACAAGCACAGTATCAGGGTTTTGTGTTTGATAACACGCTAGAGTACAATAAGAAATTCGATAAGCACGATATTGCTGCCGTATTGGGTATAAGCTATCAGACATCAAACTACGAACGACTATGGGGTACAAAGAACGACGTGTTGCTGAACAGTTCTACCAATTCGTATTACGAACAACTAGATGCCGTGTTGCGAGACGCTAAAACAGGAGGTTACAGAGAGATGCAAAAGCTATTCTCGGTGTTTGGTCGTATCAACTACAACTTTGACGAAAGATATCTATTGAGCTTCACAATGCGTCGCGACGAGTCTTCGAAATTCTCGCCAAGCAACAGCGTAGGTTATTTCCCTTCCGTGTCGGCAGGATGGAGAATCAGCAACGAAAGTTTCTTCGATGTATCGTGGATAGACGATCTGAAGATAAGAGCAAACTATGGTGTGCTGGGTACTTCCAATATCGGATATTGGGACTGGGTAGACCTTATCAACTCGTTCCCTCAAGCCGTATTTGGTACCGATCAGGCTATAAATATGGGGATGATCCAAACCAAGTTGGTAAACGTTGACCTGAAGTGGGAAAAGCTGTCTCAGATCAATGCCGGATTTGATGCAACGTTGTTGAAAAACAGGCTCAACCTCTCGTTCGATTATTTTATGAAAGAGACAAAAGATGTGCTCACCCCTATGCAGATATTAATGGTTACAGGAAATACAGGAGGCGACCCTTTCGTAAATGCAGCAACCTTGCAGAATACAGGTGTGGAGATATCGGCTACATGGCGCGACAAGATCGGCAAAGACTTTGGCTACAGCTTCAATGTAAACGGGTCTTTCCTCAAGAATAAGATTAAAGAATTGGGATACGGTCGTACAGAGTTTACACAGTGGGATACGAAGTCTAAATTAGGAGAACCTATCGGCGAATGGTATCTGATCAAAACTGATGGTTTGTTCCGTTCCGAAGAAGAAGTGCAGGCTCACAAAAATAGTGAGGGCAAACTGATACAGCCAAATGCAAAACCGGGTGATGTGAGATTTATTGATGCCAACGACGATGGTATGATTACCGATGCCGACAGACAGCACTGCGGCTCTACTATCCCTAAATTCCAACTGGGAATGAATTGGGGCTTCGAGTACAAAGGTTTCGACCTTCAGTTCCAGTTTACGGGTGCTTTCGGGCATAAGTCTTTCAACGGCCCTCGCAGTGCATACGACAAGTTCGACGACAACTCCAACTACCGTGCCGACTACGACCCTTGGACTCCCGACAATCCGAACGCAAAAGATCCGCGTCCGATCTATGCCGACTCGCGCAACGTGCGTGGCGACCAAGATCGCTGGTTAGAAAACGGAAGCTACCTGAGAGTGAAACAAATGGCATTGGGATACAACCTGCCAAAATCTATATTGGGTAATGTGTTTAGTGGTATCCGTGTATATGTGAATGCTCAAAACCTGATCACATTTACATCATACAAGGGGCTCGATCCTGAATTCCTGAATTCGAATATATGGGATCGCAGCTACGACGGAGGATCATTCCCTAATCCTCGTGGAGTGACTTTTGGAGCACAAGTATCATTCTAATCTAAAAAATCTAAAGCAATGAAAAAACTTATATATTTATTATTCGCCGTATTCTTATTCAGCTCTTGTGATGTGTCTGTGGAAAATCCAAATTCCATCATAAAAAAGAATTACTGGAAAACAGAAACTGATGCCTTGTATGGCGTCAACTCTATATACAATATGTTTTATAAGCCCGGCACATATAGCCGTTGGATGTGGTTCCGCTTAGACCTCACTTCCGATGAGGGGTTTAGCCAAAGCCCTTGGGCAGAGTTGAAAGAATGGACAGACTTCAGATACAACAACTACAACTTCTGGGAAGGAAACGGATGGACGTATCGCGACTGCTACGAAGCCATATCCAGAGCCAATCAGGTATTAGTTCATGTGCCTGCTATAGAGTTTAAGGACGAAAACTATAAAAACGAATTGTTGGCGCAGGCTTATTTCCTTCGTGGATTGTATTACTACCATTTGGCTTTGCTATGGGGTAGTACAAACAAGAGCTTGCCTATCGTACTCGAAATATCCACTCCGGGCATGCAGCCCGAAGGGCATACCGGAACAGAGGTTTATCAACAAGCGATCAAGGACTTTTCGGAGGCCGAAAAATATTTACCCGAAGAATGGCCGGCTTCGCAAAAAGGTCGTGCAACCAAAGGTGCGGCATTGGCTTTTAGAGCAAAATGCTATATGCAACTACATCAGTGGAGCGAAGCTAAAACCGACCTGAGTTGGCTGGTAGAAGGCGAAGGCAAGAAATATTATGATCTGACATCCGTATATGCCGATAACTTTGATTCCAGAAAAGAAAATAATATAGAATCGGTATTCGAAATCCAATACTCTGACGCGCATAAAGCTCCGGCCGGAGATGGCGACTACGACGTTGACCCTAACTTAGGTCTCAATCGCGGACAATTCTTTGCACCTCCGGGTATCGGCTGGACTGACGGTGAGCTTCGCCCTTGGTTGGTAACAGAATTTAAGAAAGAAAAAGACTTGAACAGCGAATACGATATACGCCTCAAGTATACGGCTTTCTATAGTGAGCAACATGTCGACTTCCAAAATAACGAAAGAATCTACGGAGAAGTAAGCAATACTGCCACATGGAACAGAGATAACTGGAAGGGACGTGTATTCTTCCGTAAATATTCTTCTGCGCATTATCGCGATTACGATGATTATCACAACCCTACTAACGTAAGACTGATTCGCTTTGCCGATGTACTCTTGATGTATGCCGAATGTATCGCTCAGTCAGGCGGAAGCCTCTCTACGGCAGTGGCACAAGTAGACAGAGTGCGTGCCAGAGCCAATATGCCTAAACTATCTGTAAATCATGCTGCGGCAACCACCGATAAGGATACATTCCTCAAGCGTCTGCAAATGGAACGTGTGCTCGAGCTGGCTACAGAAGGGCATCGTTGGGCTGATATCAAACGTTGGGGATTGCTCGACAATCAGGCAGGTATAAATGAATTGAAGGGACGTGACCCGGACTTCAATAATTTTGTTACTGGTCGTCACAATTGTCTGCCTATCCCATCCAATGAGGCGAATAATAACCCTAATATTGATCAAAACCCTAATTATTAATATAAGTATTTGATGAGGCTGTCCGAAGAGTATACGGTATTGTTTCTTTGTCATTCTGACCGAAGGGAAGAATCTCTTCTCTTACAAGAGATGTTTCACTATCGTTCAACATGACAATAGAGAATTAGGCTAAAAGCATACGGAACCTACCCTCTCGAACAGCTTCATCTAATAATAATTTTCTCTATCCATACCAAAGGGTGGAAGAAATCATAAAACAGAATAGAATGAAAAAACTACAAGCTATTGTATTCCTGCTGGTTTCTTTTGTTTGCCTGTCTTGCGGCAGCAGCGAAAAGACCGACTTTGAATACAAAAACCCTGTACCGTTGGGCGATCCGTTTATCATGCTGTACAACAATGTATACTATGCCTACGGAACCAATGCCGAGAATGGAATAGAAGTGTACACATCCGACGATTTGCTGACATGGAAAAAAGCTGCGGCTCTTGCCCTCGACAAAAAAGACTCGTGGGCTGATCGTTGGTTTTGGGCTCCCGAAGTATATTATATTAAAGAAAAGAACAAGTTCTTTATGTACTATTCTGCCGACGAGCATATCTGCGTTGCGACAGCCGATTCGCCGCTCGGACCTTTTGTGCAGGATGTAAAAGAGCCGATGATGGCAGACGAAAAATGTATAGATAACTCTCTCTTTGTAGACGACGACGGCAAACCGTATCTCTATTTCGACCGCTTCAACGATGGTCTGAACATCTGGGTAGCCGAACTCGAAAGCGATCTGAAGACCATCAAAACCGAGACGCTGACCAAGTGTATCAACGTTTCGCAAGCATGGGAAGAAGTATGGCCACGTGTCAACGAAGGTGCATTTATAACCAAGCACAAGGGAATTTACTATCTCACCTACTCGGCAAACAGCTACGAAAGCCCGTTTTATGGCGTGGGCTTTGCCACAGCTACCAGCCCGATGGGACCTTGGACAAAGTATGAAAAGAATCCTATTTTGCAAAAGCCCGACAGCCTTGTAGGGGTAGGCCATAGCGCCATGTTCCGCGACAAAGCGGGTCAGCTCAAAATAGTATTCCATGCGCATCACTCTATAGATAGCATTCACCCACGTGCGATGTACATTGCAGATGTAAGCTTTACGGACGATGCTGTGCCGGTAATGAAAATTACGGGCGACATCATTAGCCCTAAAGTTGCCAGATAATTTTTTGGACAGTTTCTTCATTTTGCCTCAGTGTAAAATGAAGAAACTTTACTGTAAGATATTCTCTTATTTGTGATACAAGTAGTAAAAAATAATTACTCGAGATTATTCTTTCGTCCCAAAGCGCAAAAGATTACAAATGAGTTTATAAAAGTATTATAATGAAACATACAGCTTTATTCTTATCCATATTGTTGTCGTTCGCGGCCTGTCAGTCGGAGACAAAGAGTCCCCCCAAAGAAGTGACTGAAGGTACGGTAGATGGTATCCGCATAGCTTGGGACTACAGCTCCATGCAGCAGCTTGCCGAGCGGGGAGGCTATCCACGATTGCTCAGGATGCAGGACAATTCGTTGATTGCCATCTTTGAAACACGAACAGGCAGCGTAGAATTTCGCCGTAGCTACGATGAAGGGCACACATGGTCGTCGGCGGTAACCGTATTTCCCCAATTTACTTATCGGGGCAAAGATGGAGAATCTACACTAGTGAATATCGCAAACGCAGAGATCACACAGTTGCAGAATGGCGACATTATTGCAGCTTGCAACTATCGCCCTGCAAAGCCCGAAATAGCACCTTACTCCATTGTGATAAGGCGCAGCACCGACAACGGAGCTACATGGCTGCCGGCACAGGTGCTATACAATGCAGCACCACGCTTCCACGATGGATGTTGGGAACCCTCGTTTCTGCAACTGCCCGACGGAGAGGTTCAGATATATTTTGCAAATGAAAATCCGTATCAGCAATCCGACGAACAGGAGATATCCCTGCTCCGATCTGCCGACAATGGTGCTACCTGGAGCGATGCCCAAATGGTATCCTTCCGCAAAGACAGGCGTGACGGTATGCCGGTAGCCCGAATATTGGGCGACGAAATAGTCGTGGTTATAGAAGATAACAACGTAGACCGCTTTAAACCATACACAGTACGTACAAAACTGAAAGATAATTGGGCGAAACCTGTATTGGCAGACTCACCCCACAGAGAATACGCCCTTGCCGAGAAGATAGACGATTCGGTATATATGGGTGCACCCTACTTGCTGAAACTCCCTACAGGCGAAACATTGATTTCGTACCAGACAAACGAAAACCGAGCCTCCGACTGGGAATACTCCACACTCGAAGTAGCGGTAGGAGATAAGGCAGCTCGCAATTTCACGAAACGAACACGTCCTTTCTATGTGCCACTCGATAAAGAAGCTAAATGGAGCTCTTTGGCACTGTGGGACGAAAATACGGTTGTGGCTTTTGCTTCATCCGACTTCAACTCCAAAGAGGTAGCGCCGTGGCTTATCAAGGGATATATTATCCCCGAATTAAAGGTTGCTACAAAAGATATTACCGCATACCCTCTGTTTGTAGGGGCAAAGGGCGAAACAAACCTTCGTGCGGGATTAGGTACAGACGAGGAAAACCTGTATGTCGAATGCAAGGTTAATGATAATAAATTATATGGTTCGCAAAACTCTGATTCTGATGGTGTGTATGTTTATCTTGGCGATGGAATGGAGTCGATAAGAGTATGGTGCAGCTATCAGGGTAACACAGAAGTAAGCGAGCTGAAAAAAGGGGTGTGGCATATTAAAACAGCAAGCGATGTGCAGGCGGTTTCCTCTACCAATGATAAAGGTTACGATCTGAAGATCATCATTCCTAAGAAGTATATAAAGTCTGGCAGCGGCAAAGACTTGAGATTGGCATTGGGGTTATCAGCCTATAGCGATGTCGGAAAGGGTTACAAAGAAATGCTCGCAAACAGCGAAGAAAATAAACCGAATACGTGGCTGAGAGTAAACTTGTTAAATTAATACTTACCTCTCTTTGTCATGCTGAGGAACGAAGCATCTCGACTGTATTAACGATTAAAAGAGATAAGAGATTCACTCGTTTTTTCGGATTGCAAATCCGAAAGAACGAATAAAAAAAGAAGAACGAGGATTGCAAATCCGAAAGAACGAACATCGTTCAGAATGACAGTGTAAAGATGTGAATATGATAAGCAGATACAAGAATGAAACGACAACCAAATAAAACTTAAAATATAATGAAAAAGAGATTGCTTTCTGTTGTCTTACTCCTGTTTTCTTGCGCAATGATAAACGCGCAGGAAGTACAATCGGAGTATAAGATTACATTAAAATCGCCCGGAAATCCGGCTGAGTCGTACACCCTTACCCAAGACGCTTCGGGCTACCTGAAAGCCTCGCAGGCTTTGCCGATAGAGATCAGGCAGCAAAAGGTAGAAAACGGCTCTGCAACACGCATCACTGTTACACTGCGAGCTACAGACCTTGTTTATTACAACTTCGAACAAGTATGCAAGCTAACGGCTATGCAGCATGCCGATTGCCAGTTTCTGATGCCCGGATTCTGGTATCACCGCAATATGCGTTCGCCGAAGGAAGCCCCTTCGTTTGCCACAAGCGACAGCTGGCAGGTACGAGAAGACCGACTGAGCACACCGCTAACGGGTATCTATAGCGACAAAACGGGCGACTTCTATACGGTTGTTCGTCTCGATAAGTTCGAAAACGAAAGCTTGGCTACCCACAGTGCAGGCGAAATTATCCTTACCGACAAAACTTCGCTCGGCTTCACCGGATTCCGTAACGTGGGGGGTACTACAGCCCTTGTTTTCGGATTCCCGTATAGCGAAGCACCAAAAACATACATCCGCAAACTGACGTTAGCTCCTGCCGTTCAGGCATTCGAGAAGCTCGAAAAAGGAGAAACCCGCCAATTGGTATGGGAGATTCGCAAGGGCAAAGCCGCCGATTACTCTGCTTTTGTAGCTGATGTGTGGAACTATTCTTACGACACATATCGCCCGCAGGTATATGCCGATGCGATGAGCACTGCCGAAGCAAAACGAGTTCTGTCTAACTTCTTTACAGAGAGTTATGTAAGCAAATACGATCTCAAATATTTTTCAGGAGTACACATGCGTACCGACGATTGCGAAAGCACCGGCTCGGTTGAGGTAGGATTTGTAGGGCGTGTATTGCTCAACGCCTTCAATGCGTTGGAGTATGGCGAGCAAACAAACAATACCGACCTAATAAATAAAGCAAACTCGGTGTTCGACAGTTACCTGAAGCATGGTTTTACTGCAAACGGATTTTTCCGTGAGTTTGTAGATTATAGTCACAACAACGAAACAGATATATACAGCATTCGCCGTCAGTCGGAAGGGGCATTTGCTATCCTCAATTATCTCGACTACGAAAAGAAGCAAGGACGCAAGCACCCCGAGTGGGAAGCCAAGATAAAAACACTGCTTGCCAATTTCCAAAAATTGCAAGGACAAGACGGTAGTTTTCCTCGTAAGTTTGACGACCAATTTCGTGTTACCGACCCTTCGGGAGGCAGCACCCCATCGGCAACCTTACCTCTTACGATGGCTTATACCTACTTCAAGAACAAAGAATATATGGAGAGCGCAAAACGTACGGCTGTATATCTCGAAAAAGAGCTGATATCCAAAGCCGATTACTTTTCTTCTACGCTCGATGCCAACTGTGAAGACAAAGAAGCATCGCTATATGCATCTACAGCCATGTATTATCTGGCAATGGCTTCTGCGCCAAAAGAAAGAGGTCATTACATCGACCTTTCTAAGAAGGCGGCATACTTTAGCCTGTCGTGGTACTATATGTGGGATGTGCCTTTTGCTCAAGGGCAGATGCTGGGTGATGTGGGCTTCAAATCGCGCGGATGGGGCAATGTCTCGGTAGAGAACAACCATGTGGATGTCTTCATTTTCGAATTTGCAACTGTGCTCGATTGGCTTGCCAAAGAACGTAACGAACCGCGTTTCTCTCAGTTCTCGTCGGTAATAAAAAGCTCTATGTTGCAATTGATGCCTGTAAAGGGGCACATGTTTAATATCGGCAAGGTAGGTTATTATCCCGAAGTGGTACAGCATACCAACTGGGACTATGGCAAAAACGGCAAAGGATTTTATAACGACATCTTCGCTCCCGGTTGGACAGTGGCTTCTCTATGGCAAATGCTGAGCCCCGACAGAGTGGAAAACTATTTTAATCCGAAGAAAAAATAAAGAAAATGGTGCGGGGAATTTGCTTGCATATTCTTGTCATCCTGACCAAAGGGAAGGATCTCTTTGTAGACAAGAGATGTTTCACTTCGTTCAACATGACAAAAGACGACGATATACAAACAAATTCTCCGACCATCTTTAACTCATTATACGAGCCTTAAAGAAGAGTGGTGCTAATGATAAAAATCGGTCAAATAGTAATAAAAACTAGTCAAAAGCCGAATTTGGCTTATTTTGATACTCTTTTGGTTGAAAAGTATACCTATCTTTTATTCATGGCATGCTAACTTAGCAGTGCAGAACGCTACGGAAAGCATGTCATAAGATAATGCGATAAAATTTGAATAATACCATGAATAAAATTTTTACATATATGTTCATTCTCCAGTTGCTTGTGGCAACGGGATGTAATGCATGTAGCAGTTCTGAAAAAGAAGAACCTGTAACACCAAATCAGAAATATACAAATCCTGTAGTGGCTCTGAGCCTGCCCGACCCAACAATCATAAAGGCACAGGATGGGCATTTTTATCTGTATGCAACAGAGAATACACGAAATACTCCTATCTACAGGTCGGATAATCTTGTAGACTGGACATTTTTAGGAACGGCATTTACGGATGCCACACGCCCCACCTTCGAGCCCAACGGAGGTTTGTGGGCGCCTGATATTAATTACATCAACGGCAAATATGTGCTGTACTACTCCATGTCGGTATGGGGTGGCGAGTGGACATGCGGCATTGGCGTAGCTGTTGCCGACAAGCCCGAAGGACCATTCACCGACAAAGGAAAGCTTTTTAGAAGCAACGAGATCGGCGTTCAGAATTCTATCGACCAGTTTTATATCGAAGAAGGAGGCAAGAAATACCTCTTTTGGGGCAGCTTCCGGGGTATCTATGCCATAGAGCTGAGCGACGACGGACTGTCGGTAAAAGAAGGAGCGCAGAAAAAGCAAATAGCCGGAACAGCCTTTGAGGGCACATATATCCACAAGAAAGGAAATTATTACTATATGTTTGCGTCTATCGGCAGTTGCTGTGAAGGTGCAAACAGTACGTACGAGCTTGTTGTGGGTCGTTCACAGTCGTTGTTTGGCCCTTATGTGGATAAGACTGGCAAGGATATGATGGACAACGGCTATACGGTGGTGATAAGCAAAAGCTCCCGCTTTGTAGGCAACGGACACTGCTCCGAAATAGTACAGGACAAAGCAGGCAACGACTGGATATTCTACCATGGCGTAGACCTTAACCACCCCGATGGGCGTATGCTACTGCTCGATCAGGTAAAATGGGATAACAATTCATGGCCTTATGTAGAGGGAGGCAAACCGTCTTCTTCGGCAGATAAGCCCGTGTTTTGAAAGATATAGTGATTGTAATAGATAGGAGATTGCAACCTAATTAATGATTGGTATTTACTCCCCCCGGACGAAGCGAGCCCAGAACATAAGCTTCGTTCGGGAAGTAAAGAAAGACGAAAGTTTTCTTTCTCTCACTACACTAGGAATAACAAAACATATCGATAATTTTTATAGAATAAGCATTATTCTAGAAGAAATCATTAACTCAAAATATAAGACATGAAGAAGAATTTTTTATTGTTAATATTATTCGTCACCAGTATTGGTCTTTTTGCCCAATGGAAACCTGCGGGAGATAAGATAAAAACAAAATGGGCCGAGTCGCTCGATCCCAAAAACGTATTGCCCGAGTATCCACGCCCGATAATGGAGCGTACCGAGTGGGCAAACCTAAACGGACTTTGGGAATATGCAATCTTACCCATCGGACAAGCCGAACCACGCAGCTTCGACGGACAGATACTTGTTCCGTTTGCTGTAGAATCGAGCCTGTCGGGAGTGCAAAAAGAACTGGGAGCAAAAAACGAACTTTGGTACAAACGTACTTTTTCTGTACCATCGTCGTGGAAGGGTAAGAACGTAATCCTTCACTTTGGTGCGGTAGACTGGAAGACTGAGGTTTTTGTTAACGATATAAAAGTGGGTACACACAAGGGCGGATATACTCCGTTCAGTTTCGATGTTACTCCTTTCCTTACATCGGGCAGTCAAAAACTGGTTGTGAAAGTGTGGGATCCTACCACAGACGGCTATCAGCCTGTGGGCAAGCAGCACAAAAACCCTCACGGTATATGGTACACCCCTGTGTCGGGTATCTGGCAAACAGTGTGGCTGGAGCCGGTGAATAACAAACATATTGCCAATATTAAGGCTATACCTTGCCTCGATACGAAGAAAATAGCATTCGATGTATGTGCTTCAAATGCTTCATCTTCAGATGTTGTGGAGGTAGTAGTAAAAGATAAAGGACAGACAGTAGCTTCGGGAAAAGCCGTTGCGGGACAGACGCTCGAACTGCCTATCGCCGACCCTAAACTATGGTCGCCCGAAAGCCCGTTCTTGTACGATGTAGAGGTAACGCTGTACAGCGCAGGCAAAGCACAGGATAAGGTAAAGAGCTATACGGCCATGCGTAAGGTTTCGTTCAAGCGTGACGATAATGGCATTATGCGTTTGCAACTCAACAATGAAGATTATTTCCAGTTTGGCCCGCTCGATCAGGGTTGGTGGCCCGACGGACTATATACCGCACCTACCGATGAGGCTTTGGTGTATGATATACAGAAAACGAAAGACTTTGGATTCAATATGATACGTAAGCACGTGAAGGTAGAGCCTGCACGCTGGTACACACATTGCGACCGTCTGGGTATATTGGTATGGCAGGATATGCCTAACGGTGACCGTTCGCCACAGTGGCAAAACAGAGATTACTTCAAAGGATCGGAGCTGATTCGTAGCGCCGAGTCGGAAGCAAACTACCGTCAGGAGTGGAAAGCGATTATGGATTATCTGATCTCTTATCCTTCTATCGCTGTGTGGGTTCCGTTCAACGAAGCATGGGGACAGTTCAAAACACAGGAGATAGCCGAATGGACAAAAGCGTATGACCCGTCGCGCCTTGTAAACCCTGCCAGTGGCGGTAACTTCTACCGTACAGGCGATATGCTCGACTTGCACAATTATCCGGGTCCTGATATGTATCTCTACGATGCCGAGCGTCCTACAGTGCTTGGAGAGTATGGAGGTATAGGTCTTCCGCTTCAGAATCATTTGTGGCAGCCTGACAAAAACTGGGGATACGTTCAGTTTAAGAATGCCAAAGAAGTGACAGACGAATATGTGAAGTATGCCGAACAGTTGAAAAAGCTTATCAAAGCCGGTTTCTCTGCTGCTGTCTACACCCAGACAACGGATGTGGAAGGCGAGGTAAACGGCTTCATTACATACGATAGAAAAGAAATAAAAGTGGACGAACCACGCGTAAAAAAGGTGAATTTGGAGATATGCAATTCCTTGTCTAAATAACTAGGAACAATATTTCCTGAATTTAGGTGATTTTAGGTTTGAAAAGAGGTGGAAGGGATTTTCGCCTCTTTTTATTTGATGTTATTTGCTGTATATTGTCATGATTTTTAATCAGATTTATCTTATCATATAAATAGTCAAGTCTTCATTATTAATGAAGTAATTATATTGATACTATGTGCGTTTTGTAATATTTTGTAATATTTAACTATATATGCATTGTTAATGAAAAAACAAAGTGTTACTTTTGTATCATCTCATTAACCTAGATGTTAAAGGAGAAAAGAAGCCGTATTAGAGTAATCTATACGGCTTCGGCATTTCTTATAAATTCATTATATTCTTTTAGAAGTTTTCGTTTTACATTATTGTAAGTTATAGGATATGCTGTCCATGGTAAAATATAACTGCCCATGTCTGCTAATACTACTAGATAATTTTCTTCTTCGTGATAAATTAGAATTCTATTTTTAGTTCCTCCAGTGCCAGTTCGTTGATTTCTCCAAACTTTTAAGTATGGATGAGTTGATTTGTCAATCATTATTTTAGGAAAACGTATTCTTTCCATACGTCTAAAGTCAGGAATCCTTTCCGTCTCTATATCCCCTTCATGTGTCATATGATAAAAAGTATATTCTTTATCTAATATAAGAGGATACTTTTTTAAGCCTAATCTAATTCCTCTGAAATTTGGTTTATTGTCAACAAAATCGTTTTTGAATATTGAATATACTGCTTCAAAATATTTTATTACATTTCCGTCGTATTCTTCTAAATATATTTTGGTTGGAAGATTCATTACCTCAGGCATTCCTATACCCTCCTTTCCATACAAAGATATTCATTTTGTTTTCTTTGAATAAAGTTGATTTTGTTAATGAATATCCAGATAGAGATCTGATCAACTCGACTATTTCAATTTTAGCATTACTTGTTGTTAATCCCCTGTTTATATAACCTACTGCGCCAGTAAGGAAATCGGAAAGTTGGATTAATTCTACTTCATGTGATCTTACTTGCTGAATTTTTTTTACAATAGATCTATCAAAATCATAGTGTTTATTGCATAAATATTCGTGGAGTTTCGATATTTTTTTAGATCCTCTTGTATCTTTGATGTCGATAAAAACATTGTATGAATAATCCGGATCAAAAATAGTTTTCAATAAATCGAAATACATTTTATAATAGAATTCATCATGAGTCTGATTGAAACGATTGTGATCCAATTCATTTTTATTAGAAACAACTAAAGCTCTAAAGTGGAGATTGGGGTTCAAAAAATAATATTGAACTAGCTCTTTATAATAAGATAATCGTTGAGGTGATACAGCATTCCATTTAAGTTCCCAATAAGGAGCAAACCCATGTTTTTTCTTCAACGCTTTAAGGTCTTCAAATATACTTTTCTTTTCTGTTTCAGGACACCATATTGCACCTAATATCATAACATTAATACCATCATTTTCAAGATGGCAACTCTCATCACAATATATATTAAATATTTTACTATTCATTTCACTAAAATAATATTAAAAATAATAATAAAAAAATATAAGCAGTGATCTGTTTTATAGATAGGAAGTATATTCTTACTTTACCAACCCAAAATGCCGCAATGCATTTGCCACGCCATTATCATCTATATTGTCGGTAACGTAGTCGGCCGCCGCTTTCACATCTTCGCCGGCATTGCCCATCGCTATACCGATAGCTACGTGGCGAAGCATTTCTATATCGTTACCACCATCGCCGAAAGCCATTGTTTCCGACTTGTGGATGCCGAAATGTTCGAGAAATTTATCTATCCCTGTGCTCTTGTTTATCCCCTTGATGTTTACATCGGCGAATGTAGGATGCCATCGGCTGGCATGGCAACTTACCAATGCCTCGTTCATTATCCTTTTTTCCAACGCATGGTCTACATACAGGTTTACTTGTAGAACCTCTTCATCGATCATTTCCTCAAGGTTTCTTACAGGAGGCACATTTACCTTCACAAGGTTAGCTATCTTTTCTACATTGCTGTCTACATAGTTTACAAACGAACCTTCGTTGAGCATGAAGGCCAATGGAAATTTCACTTCGTTTTTTTGATACTCGATCAGCGATTTCAGCTCTTCTTTGGGGATCAGCTTTTTGAAGATAACATCATGGTTGGTAGTTACACAATACGCTCCGTTTACTGTGATAAAGCCGTCAAACTCCAAGCCGCCCAGATTTTGTATCTGTTTTCTCAAACGACCTGTGGCAAGAAAAACCTTCACGCCTTGTCTCTTTACTTCGTTGATAGCATCGATTGTAGATTGTGGAACCGAGTGTGTTTTGAAACTTAATAGCGTACCGTCTATATCAAAAAAAATAGCTTTTGTCATAATGTTTTAGGATAGATTGCAAAGGTAACGTTTTTGTAGTGATAATAAAATCGCAGGGTAGAGTAGGAAATAAAAAAGCGCCTGAATATCCAGACGCTTTTGATCTTGTTTTATGAGTAAATTTCAATAATAATTTGCGAAAACAATTGGGCGGGTACTAGCTGCAACTCCGTTTACCTTATTTAGTAGCATTATTACTGTAGGGTAATTCGTTAAAAGGATTTCGATAGGAGAGTAGCCCTGAGGCAGATTTACGGTCATGTAAGTAATCATCGTATTTGAATCGGGCACATAGCAGCTTATATAATTTGTCCAGTCTACAACCTTATATCCGGCTGCACTGTACGAAAAAGAAGGGTGCTTGCTTGTTCTCAATTCGAAAATAACGGTTGCCGGTTGGCTGCTATAAACCTGAGCAGTTACTTTACTTTTTTCAGAGTTCAGTTGGTCATTTGTGAAAAATACGTTGACTGACTGGGCATTCAGACTACTGCATGTAAGTGTAAATACAAAAACAGCGATTAATGTGTACAAAGCTTTTTTCATGATAAGTTAATTTAGCGTTAAACATAGAACTATATGTGTCTTGAAATTAGTAATAATTATCTGTAAATAAGGCTTGTATATACTTGTGTATGACTTTTTGGGAGAGGTGATTGTTGATAAAGTGTTGGGGTGTAATTGTTTAATAGTCTTTTGCTTGTGTTGTAATATGACTTTTTTTTAAGGAGCGCGGGGGAGAGAGCAATAAAAAAGCGCAGATTAAAATAATCTGCGCTCTCTGTTATCTTTATTCTGCTATTGTAAATGTTCAAAATTGCGTCGTTTGAGCTGGAAGTCGCGCCCGAGATATTTCTCTCTTACCGTTTCATTTTCAGCCAACTGCTCGGCACTTCCTTGAAACAATACCTTGCCTTCGAACAAGAGGTAGGCACGGTCGGTGATACTCAGCGTTTCGTCCACATTGTGGTCGGTGATGAGAATCCCGATGTTCTTATATTTCAGCTTTGCCACAATCTCCTGAATGTCTTGCACGGCAATAGGGTCTACTCCCGCAAAAGGCTCGTCGAGCATGATAAACTTAGGGTTGATAGCCAGACAGCGGGCAATCTCCGAGCGGCGGCGTTCGCCCCCCGATAGCCTGTCGCCCAGATTTTTGCGAACCTTGTGCAACCCAAACTCATCGATGAGACTTTCCAACTTTTCTTTCTGGTACTCAGGCGATGTTTTTGTCATTTCCAGTACCGACCGGATATTGTCTTCCACGGTCATCTTGCGAAAGATGGACGCTTCCTGTGCCAGATAGCCGATGCCATGCTGTGCCCGTTTGTAAACAGGGAACTTGGTTATCTCCGTGTCGTTGAGGAAAATCTTGCCTTCGTTGGGCATCACCAATCCTACGGTCATGTAGAATGTTGTGGTTTTTCCTGCACCGTTGGGGCCTAGCAAGCCGACAATCTCGCCCTGCTTCACATCTATCGAGACGTGATTTACTACAGTGCGCGACGAGTATCGCTTTACAAGGTCTTCGGTGCGTAGCACCATCCTCTCGGTGGGTTGTATATTGTTATCTTCTGCCATTATTCAATTCGTATTGTAGACAAGCAAACAGGTAGTTAGGATGTAGGTACCCGATCAGTCGAGTACTGTTACCCATCCGTGTGTGTCGGGTTCGTCGCCCTGCTGAATGGCTCTCAGCTTGTTGTACAGCTTAGTGCTTACAGGCCCTGCGTTACCATCTTTAGATATCACATACGATTTGTTTTCGTCCAGATCATCTACTCTTAGTATCGGGCTGATTACGGCAGCTGTACCCACTTGTCCCGCTTCTTCGAATGTCGCCAGTTCGTCTTCCGGTATTTGGCGGCGTTCTACCTTCATTCCCATATCTTCGGCCAGTTGCATCAGGCTCTTGTTGGTGATGGAAGGAAGTATCGAGCTCGAAAGCGGTGTGATATATGTATTGTCTTTTATTCCGAAGAAATTTGCAGGGCCGCATTCGTCCAGATATTTCTTTTCTCTGGCATCGAGATACAGAACGGCAGAATACCCCATTTCGTGTGCTTTGTGTCCTGCCACAAGGCTGGCTGCATAGTTGCCACCTACCTTGATTGTGCCTGTACCCAGCGGTGCTGCACGGTCGTATCCTCGTAGGATGGCAACCGGAGTAGGTTTAAACCCTTCCTTGAAGTATGGGCCTACAGGGGTAACAAATACGAGAAACAGATATTCGGCAGCAGGTTTTACGCCCACCTGCGCACTTGTGCCTATCAGTAGCGGACGGATATATAAAGAAGCTCCGCTTCCGTATGGCGGAACAAATTTTTCGTTCAGTTTTACAGCTTTTATTACAGTTTCTTCAAAAACTTCGACAGGAAGCTCGGCCATCATAATACCATGACATGAAGAAATCATACGCAAAGCATTGTCGCGCATTCTGAAAATTCGGATTTTGCCGTCTTTACCTCTAAAGGCTTTGAGCCCTTCAAAAGCTTCTTGTCCGTAGTGGAGGCAAGTGGCAGCTATATGAATGTCAATACTCTCAGATGTAGTTTCGGTTGGTGTACTCCATTTTCCATCTTTGTAATGGCTTCTTACATTATAATCTGTCTTCATGTACCCGAAAGACAAATTAGACCAGTCTATTCCATTCATGTCGATAAAAGTTTAAATCAATACTGTCGATAAATTGTTTATATCACAAAAGTACAATTTTCATCGATATTCAGGCGATGTTTTTTCTTATTAAGTTATAAATAAAAATAGTTGTCGTGTTTTTTGTCATGCTGAACGGTCGTGAAGCATCTCTTAGTTGTTGATCGAGATCCTTCGTTACACTCAGGATGACATTCAAAAGTAAATATTTAAGCTCATTTTTCAGATTTTAGGGATTTCTTCTTTTCGGGATGATATTTAAAATGTATTTTTATTGCCATGCTCAGAAGTGAAGAATCTTATGTCAGAATAGAAAGAGATGCTTCATTTATACTTTCAATCGTAATACTTATTTTAATTATGGAATCACTACACAAAATCTGGTCACGTTTTTTCAAGTATAATTGGCAATTTGGAGTCGCAATCATTCTATTGTTTGGAATACCTCGTTTTATTCTGGTGTTGGATGCTAACATGTCGGGTGGATATGGCACAGCTTTTATCATCTTTTTCATCATGTGGTTCACTCCTTTTATTTTTCTCACTCGCAAGGGCAGGAGAGAAATTGGCTTTAAGCGTCCTAACAGTTACCTTCGTTTACTTTATTCTTTTGGCTTGGGCGCATTGGCGTGCGCTGTTATATACGGGTTGTTTTATCTTTTGTATGGTAATACAATCAGCAATTCGCTTGCTTATATCTCGAAAGCCAGTACATCTGTTGTGTTGGATGATAGTCATCGGCTTATTTTCTTCCTTATTGCCGCTGTGCCGAGTATGCTATTCAGTCCCATCGGCGAAGAGTTTCTATACAGAGGGGTAATACATGGCAGTTTTGTTTCCAAGTTTGGAGAAACGAAAGCTTCTATCTTCGATAGCCTTGCTTTTGCATTGACGCATCTGGCTCATTTTGGGATCGTGTTTGATGCAGGTGTGTGGAAGTTTCTTCCTGTTCCGGCACTATTGTGGGTAGTGTCAATGTTCTTTTTGAGCCGATTATTCTTTTTATGCAAGCAAATGTCCAACTCTATATTTGGGGCTGTAGTGGCACATGCCGGTTACAACTTTGCGATGATGTACTTCATTTTTTATCATATCCTATAACTTGTTTTTTGCCGTTATAAATTCAATACGTCGATAATATTTCTTTCTCTGCGAGGCGATCTCCAAATAGCGGAAACGCTTTTCCAATGCCTTTTCTGCTGTAAATATTTATAAATGTTTACATCTTTTGTTGCTTCTTGAGGAAGTTTTCGGAGTATAGAAAAATGGTCGGTAATTTTTAGTAAACAGTTTTTATTTTCAAAGAATACATTCAAAAAAACAGCTTTATATAATTTGCTTGTGTCGAGAAAAGTTGTGGTTAGGATTTGTAATTGTTAACATAAGTGCAAAATGAATACTATACTTTTGTTTGGCAGTCTTATTTTAAACGACAATTATGTTAACTTCCTAATCTTAATACGAACACATACAAAACTATATTCGTCAAAAAAAGAGTAAATCATTTCCTTGATTTACTCTTTTTTGTTTTATGTTGTCGATTGTTTTTTCTTCAAATGGCAGCATCAATCCTCATTCTGAAGCTTAGGAGAAACGGCACTAGCCAGCCTGTCGGTAAACAATATACCTTGAAGATGGTCGTACTCGTGCTGAAATATCACGCCCGTAAAATCTCCTCCACGCGAGCCGCCGCTTAGTCTTTCTTTAATAAGCGTTCCGTTGTCGTCGTAGTATTCCACATCTACCCATGTATAGCGATTGGTTGTTCCCGATAGTTCGGGTACGGAAAGGCAGCCGTCTCTTTCGAAGAGGAACGTCTCAGCCGAATGACCTACAATACGTGGATTGATAGCTACTTGCACAGGCATCCCTTTTTGGTCGATACGCAAGAAAAGGAACAGGTTGCGCCCGATACCCACCTGCGGAGCTGCGATACCCACTCCCGATTCTACGGCAAGTGTCATTTGCAGGCGGTCGATAAGGAGTTGCAGGTCTTTGTTGGTCGCAATGTTCTTCGCATCCAGATCGATGCTTTTTTTTCTGAGGAAAAGAGAATCTTTTGGGTTGTTGGTTTGTAATACTCTGAACGGAGTATCTGTGCTTCCGCTATTTATCAGTGATTTTTCGCTACTTGTCATAAACTTAACAGATTTACACGCGGATATGCTAAACAAAATAATCAGCAAGTATACTATCTTTTTCATTCTATCCGATGCTTGCATTTTTATTGCAAAGATAGAAAAATGGATAGTACATAACAAAAAATATATCTTACTGTAGAGAGGCTATTCGTGTGGTTGTCCGAATTGAGAATAAGGCACTCAGAACAAGCCCTTACATCCAATTCTTTTTGTTGCCGCTTCATATTTTCATCATCTATTCGTGATTAAACATTAAAAAATAGCTAATATTGTGACAAATCGCACACTTTTGCGACATATATAATAAAGCGACTTCTAATAAATGAAAGAAACAAGGGAAAGGGATGAGCAATTCTTAGAGATGATACGCCAAAACGAGGGTATTATCTTCAAAGTAGCCTCCTTCTATGCCGACAAAGAGCATCCGATCGGCGATCTTTATCAAGAAGTCGTACTCAACCTATGGAAAGGGTATCCGTCGTTCAGAGGCGAAAGCAAGTATTCGACCTGGATATACAGGATTGCGCTTAATACCTGTGTGTCTTTCTATCGCAGGAATAGAATTAATGTTTCCTATGTAGATATATCGACAGATATACCCGACGTGGTAGACAACAATGAAGAAATACAAGAATTGTACAAATTAATCAACCGTTTAGGAAAAATCGAACGTGCCCTTGTCTTACTCTATCTCGACGATAAACCCTATAAGGAGATAGCAGAAATTACAGGGCTTTCTGTGACAAATGTGGCAACCAAGCTGAGCCGCATAAAAGATAAGTTGAAGCAGATGTCGAATGGACAAAACTAACCAAATTATATGGATCTCGATAGCATAAAAAAAACGTGGCAAGAAGCGAATATAAAGCCGACAATCGATGAGTCAAAGATTCAGAAAATGTTGGATAATAAGGGAAAAGGCGCTTATGCAAATTTACTGAAGTATGATAAGTTATTTTTGTGGCTGCTCATACCTTGTGTATTTGCAGGGGTCTTGTTCTACTGTATGCATCCTCTGCCCGGTATCCTTTATTTTGCATTGCTTATCCCTGCATTTTTCTGGCAGCTGTATAAGATCAGCTACCTGAAAAAGGCGGATGTATCTAAAATGGGAATATTGGAAATATCGAAGGGGGTAACTCGTTACAAGAAATTCTTGGTATACGAGATTATTGTAGGAATTGTGTGGATAGTCGCTTTTTCGGTGTCATATATATACTATGGGCTGCCGAGTATGTTTCCTAAACTGATGGGGAGATATTCGTCCGACGATGAGTCTTCGTTTATGCTCTTGTTGCTTATATTTATGATTGCATCCTCTATGGTTCTCTCTTTCTTGATTTATAAATATTTGTATATGAATAATATAAGAAAGATACAAGATTCGATACAAGAAATAGAAGATTTTGAAAAAGATAATAATGATTGAATTGCTGATATGTTTCATTTTTTGTCATGCTGACGAAGGAAGCATCTCGTAAAAATTTAGAGGAACAGAAATTCTTTATTCCATTCAGGATGACAAAATACATATAGAAATAACCTTTGTAAGAAACTTAACGAATAAATGTAATATGAAAAATCTGGTCGCAACATTTTTTGCACTGATACTATTTGTAGCTGCTACTACGCTCACAGCTCAGAACGAAACGAAGTATGATAACGCTTTGCTCTGGAAGGTTTCGGGCAATGGGCTATCAAAGCCTTCTTATATACTTGGTACGCACCATCTGGCACATGTGAGCTATGTAGATAGCATTCCGGGGCTAAGAAGTGCAATGGAAACTACCGAACAAACGGTAGGTGAACTTCTGATGTCTGATCAGACGATGATGCAGGCCAAACTGCAACAGGCGGCAATGATGCCGGCAGGCGAGAGCTATGCAGCCATGCTGTCTCCCGACGACTACACGAAGCTAGACAACGGGCTTAAAGAGCTTTTTGGTGTTGGTCTCAGTCAGTTTGGACAATTCAAGCCGGGTATGCTTTCTATGGTGTATACCATTACGTTATATACAAAATTCTATCCCGAGTTTAACCCGATGGCGCACGAGGCTATCGATGGCTATGTACAACGCATTGCTACCGAAAAAGGTAAAACCGTTCTGGGGCTCGAAACAGTGGAAGATCAGATTTATGCCCTCTTTGATGCCGAACCCTTGAAAGATCAGGCCGTTGCGTTAGTGTGCTATGTAGAAAACAGTAACAAGGCAAAAGATATGTTGGATAAACTGAATGCATATTACAAGGCAGGACAGTTGACCAATATGTACAATCTGGCTTTCAATAATCCTGACGATCCGTGTGGTGTATCACAAAAATCGCAAAACGCTCTGAACAAAGACCGTAATGATAAGTGGATCGCAAAACTTCCAGAGATAATGAAAGATAAATCGAGCCTCATTGCTGTAGGTGCATTGCACCTTGCCGATAAGGATGGATTGCTGGCTCAGCTTGCTGCTAAAGGATATACAGTAGAAGCTGTGAAATAAGAAAAAATAAGGATATTTTGGAAACTATAAATTTATAGTTTCCAAAATATCATAGAGGTCTTATTTGCCTGAAGTGCTCCTCCTGATTTCAGTTCCCAATCGAAGGCTCCGCCGGTAACCTTACCCATTTTTATATACACCTTGTCGCCTGCTTTTCCTGTAACAGTCATGTTAATCGAATAGGTTGCACGGTTATATCCGGTTGAACGTAGAATTGTAATTTCGGCGATGTCAAATAAATTTTCGCGTGTCGCTGCATTCCTAAATAGGCTTACATAAAACGATGTTCCCGCATTGCCGTACCCTGAGACATCGCCATAGAGTCTCAAAGAAAAAATATAGGCTCCATTTTCAGGCAATACAATATAGTCGTGATTGGTTCCCGACCGTTCCCAAGTAATTAGAGAACCATTATTTCCGAAATTATCGCCAACAGCGATCCTCGTCGTTTTTTGCAAATTGTATAAAACTGGTTCATTCAAGTCTTGCACAATTGGAGGTCGTTTTCTCAATACGCCGGTATTTGAAATTCTAACATCATAATATTGTGGATTGTTGACGTCAATATCGTTATAGTCATCAGATACATATTTCATGTTTTCTAAGATCAGAGGTTCTGCGGCAGTACCATTTATGTGTACCGATGCTTTTGGCGATGTTGTTCCCACACCAATATAACCAGCTCCTTGGTTAATCAAGATGTCTTTATCGTTCAGATCAATGGTGGTGTTCTTTGTAAGGGTCCCTCCCAATTCAAAAACATCACCGCTCTGAGTAATTCCATTTTGTGCTGTAATAGTTCCTAGATGTATCCATTTTGCACTATTCCACAAGTACATTCCCGGACGAAAGTAAGAAGTTGTATTTGTGTTGTATACAATAAGCCCGGTATGTTCTGTCTTTAGTGTATTGTAATTCGCTTCTGTTCCTTTAAGCATAGGATATAAGTTTACAGAGTCTGTTAAGCTTACACGAGGAATAATAAATCCTTGATCAGAATTGGCATTAGCACCGTCCGATTGCCTTTGCTTCAGATCAAGTATTGCTCCTTTGAGAGGTGGAATGTCTGAGCCAATAGTTACTTGAGCATTTAAGTTGAAACACAACAATAACCCTAAAAATATTATGTGTAGTAAGTTTTTATTCATTGATAGTTTTATTTTATTCAGTTATATGTTAAAAAATGTATTTGTCTTGTGTCCGTTTTGTAAAATCGACACAAAGTAACAAAAATAAAAACAAATAAGCTGCCTAATACATATAGATTTTTTCTATTATTCTATTGTAGATATTTAACGTGAAGGATGGAAAAGTATGACGAGAAGCTATTATTCTTATAGAATAAGGTTAGTTGATTGGTATATTTCTCCCTATCCAGAAAAGCACAATCAGCATAAGAATTAGAATGATAGCCCTTTTACCGAAGAATGTTTTCCATGCGTTCGGAAATTTTTCTTTACCGCCAAAGTATTCGAAATAAACCCCTAAGATAAGATAAGGAATTGCCAATATTAAGAGAGGGTTGCTTGCAAATGCATCTTTCAGCCGAAAGTGTAGTAAGTGATGTATGGCTCGTTGCGAACCGCAGCCCGGACAGTCTAATCCTGTGAGCCGATGAAAAGGGCATTGCGGAAAATACGGCGACTCTGCGGGGCTGAACAGAAAGTATATAATTGCTGCAAGCAATAGCACACAGCCTATCACAATAACTCTAGTCAGATATTTCGGCATTGTTTCTCGATTTTAATACTGCAACAGAGCTGTAAGCAAACCTAAAATGAACAATGATATATAGATAACAGGCAAGAATGCAATACCCCACAGCGTCCATAGTTTGGCTTTGCGCGATGCTTCCTGCGATGCTTCATATTCTCTCTTACCATACAGCGTCTCTACCTTTACGGCATAAAATATTCCTACAAGGCTTATTGGCGAACAACAGAATATAGTAAGCAATATCGATTCTATGAGCCAATTCTTGGGCATGGGTATTATACCATCCCACTTGTGCTGGTCGTCGTATTGGTATTGTTGCCGGCTGCTATATGTCGGGTTTAGCCTATCCTGCTGCGGTCTGACTGGAGGAGGTGTCTGCTGCTCTTCTCTACGGTCTTGCGGTACAGGGACTTTTGAGTCGAAAAGAAAATTCAGTTCCTGCAACGTTCCGGCTTCAGCCCAATCTGTCATCCCCGAACGCCAAACGATTGTTTCGGGACGGATATTCTTCCGAAGTAACTCGTTTGATGTAAAAGGTCCGCATTGCAACTTCGATATATCATCGATGTAGTAGTATTTCAGCATAAAGTCTAGGCCGGATTATAGCCGGTTTTTTACTTAAACATTTCGTCTATCTGAGCCGGAGGCGGTGCATCCTGAACTTCTTCGTCGCTGCTCTTGTCGCAAACGCCATATCCCGGTACACTCTCAAACTGGTCTCCCTGACTATAACCGAGTCGCTTGTCTGCAAATACTTTTTTGAAGAACAGACCCACTATCGGCAGTGCCATGCTGGCGCCCTGTCCGTCAGTCGTACGGTCGAAGTGTATAGAGCGGTCTTCTCCACCTACCCAGCATCCGGTAGAAAGTTTTGGTGTGAATCCCATAAACCATCCGTCGGAGTTGTTTTGTGTTGTTCCTGTTTTTCCTCCCATTGGCGCTGTGATGCCATAGTTGCGTCTGATGCGTCCGCCTGTACCGCCATCCACTACTCCGCGAAGCATGTCAAGCATCTTCACATACGTGCTTTCGCTGAACACCTCGTCCATCTTCGGAGCGAAGGCTGCATCGGCTATTATATTGCCAAAGGCGTCTTCGATGCGGGTAACATATACAGGGTTGGAACGTATTCCTTTGTTAGCAAAAGAGGTGTAAGCGGCCACCATTTCCGACACAGACACATCGTGCGTACCCAGTGCCATAGACACCACAGGGTCTATGCGTCCGGTGATACCAAACGAGTGCAGCATCCGTGCAAAGGCATACGGTGTGGTACGCCCCATGAGGTAAGCCGTAACAAGGTTGTCGGAGTTTTGCAGCCCCCATTTGATGGTGACCATTTCGCCAAACATAGAAGCCCGCCCTCCTCTCGGAGTCCACTCCTTGCCGGTCTCGGTAACAAGGGTTTGAGGCACATATAGCATCTGGTCGCAAGGCGTCATTCCGCTTTCCATCGACAGGGTGTAGAGGTATGGTTTGATGGTCGAACCTATTTGTCGGCGTCCCATGTTCACCATATCATATTGGAAGAACTTGAAGTCTATTCCTCCCACATAAGCTTTTACATATCCGTTGTGGTTGTCCATCGCCATAAAGCCCGAACGCAGGAAGCTTTTGTGATAGCGTATCGAGTCCCAAGGAGTCATTGTAGTATCCACTTCTCCTTTCCAAGAGAATACTTTCATATCTACAGGCTGCTTGAATATCTTTAATATTTCTTTTTCGGACATGCCTTCATTTTTCAGAGCCTTGTACCTGTCGGTAATCTTCATGGCACGATACAGCAATGTGTCTACATCTTTGGCTACCGAGTACGAGAACGGAGCATACGAGCGACCTCTCTTTTCTTTATCGAAGTCGGGTTGCAGTTCCTTGCTGAGGTGTTCTGCCATTGCCTCTTCGGCATACTGCTGCATGCGAGAGTCGATTGTTGTATATATTCTCAGCCCGTCGGTAGATAGGTTGTAATTAGAGCCGTCAGGCTTTTTATTTTTGTTACACCATCCATACAGCGGATTTGTTTCCCAGCTGATAGAATCGAGCACATACTGTTCCATTTGCCACGAAGCGTAATTCGACTTTTTCGGCTTTTTGGCAGTCATAGCCATACGCAGATACTCTCTGAAGTAAGGCGCAAGCCCGTCTTTGTGGTCTACCCGTTTGAAGTCGAGTTTCAGTTCTGTTTGTTTCAGCGAGTCGTACTGTTGTTCGGTAATGTAGTCGCTTTTGTACATCTGTTCCAATACCACATTTCTACGACCTTTTGTTCTGTCGGGATATCTTCTCGGGTTGAAGTACGAAGGGTTTTTACACATCCCTATCAGTGTAGCGGCTTCTTCTATCTTGAGCTCTTTGGGTGTTTTGTTGAAGTATACCTGTGCAGCCGACTGGATACCTACAGCATTGTAGAGGAAGTCGAACTGGTTGAGGTATAGGTTTACTATTTCTTCTTTTGTATAATATCTTTCCAGTTTGACGGCAATAACCCATTCGATAGGTTTGCGTAAAAACACACGTTGAACCCAGTTTTCGGAAGGAGGAGAGTAAAGCAGTTTTGCCAACTGTTGAGGAATGGTACTACCTCCACCTCCGCTTTCCTGCATCAGGATACCTCTTTTTACTACAGCTCTCAGCAATGCGTATGCGTCAATGCCGGAGTGTGAGTAATAGCGTGCGTCTTCGGTCGCTACCAACGCTTGTACCAGATACGGAGAAAGGTCTTCGTAGTTGGAATATATACGGTTGTTTTTTGCAAGGGAATATGTGCCCAACAGTTGCCCATCGGTAGAATATACCTGAGAGGCGTATTTGTCGATCGGATTCTCCAGCTCTTCTACATCAGGCATATAGCCTATTGCTCCTATACTGATAAGGGCAAATGTGATGGTGAGTACTCCGATGAAACAGGCAAACCCGATCCACATCTTTTTTATGATGGTCTTCGGGGTGCGTTTTTTATTTGTCTTATTATTCCTTCTTTGTTTTTCCTTCTCATTCATAAGTGTATGCAAGTCTTTTAACTTGGCGCAAAGTTATATAAAACGTTTCAATAATGCAGATAAAAAAACTTAAATGCTTTTCAATAATTCTTGTTACGTTGTGCATCGGGAAGGGGTTTTGGACTAAAGAGATTTTTTACTTCGTTCAAAATGACAAAGATTACCAATTTCAATAAAACCATCTAATACTTTACTATATCAACTCTTGTCATCCTGAATGGAATGAAGGATCTCCTTTCTCCAGAAATAAAAGTCTTTAAAATTTTCCTACATGGGGTCCACATCGTAGTGCAACAACAGTGACTTGAACGCCGGATTGGCAAATACAAGGGACTGGCATTGGAAAATACCTTCACGAACCTTCTGTATCGATGCCTGATTTTCGACTTTGAGCATAATGTGGCGGATATACAACGACTGTATGCGTGATACCGGCGGCTTGCCCGGTCCCAGCACACGCTCGCCAAAGGTGGTGCGCAAGGTTGAGGCAAACTCTCGTGCTGCGCTGTCGGTCAGTTGCTCGTCTCTGCCACGTACTACAATGTTTATCAGTCGGAAGTAGGGCGGATAACGGAATATTTTTCGTTCTTCGGCTTGCAGTTCGTAAAACGATTCATAGTCGTTTCTTCTTACAAAGCTGATCAACGGACTACCCGGATGCGAGGTTTGGAGGAAGACCAAGCCTTGTTTGTTTTTTCGTCCGGCACGCCCACTTACCTGTGTCATGAGTTGGTACGCCCGTTCGTATGCTCTGAAATCGGGATAGTTGAGCATATTGTCGGCGTTGAGTATCCCTACAATGCTTACATTATCAAAGTCCAAGCCTTTGGATACCATCTGCGTACCGATAAGTATATTGGTTTTGTTTTGTTCAAAGTCGGAAATAATACGTTCGTAAGACCGCTTTCCTCGTGTGGTGTCTAAGTCCATACGGGCAACCGAAGCTTCGGGAAAGAGTTCTGCAACTTCCTCTTCTATCCGCTCCGTTCCATAGCCCAGCATGTCGAGCGTAGGGGTCTTGCAATCGGGGCAAACGGTAGGCACTTCGTATGTTGCTCCACAGTAATGGCATACCATCATGCGCTGTCCTTTGTGATAGGTGAGGCTTACGTCACAATTTCGGCAATGCAATGTCCACGAGCAGGTTTTGCACTCGAGCATGGATGCAAATCCTCGTCTGTTTTGGAAAAGTATAATTTGTTCTTTTTTACTCAACGCCTCCTTCATTTTGTCGATGAGGGGAGGAGAGAGGAACGATTTCATTTGTTTTTTCCTTCTCAGCTCTTTGGTGTTAACGACTGCTATCTGTGGCAACTCGATATTTTCATACCTCTTATCCAATCTTACCAGTCCGTACCTTCCCGTAAGGGCATTGTTGTATGTTTCGAGCGAAGGGGTAGCCGTGCCCAACAGTGTTTTGGTGTTGAACAGTGAAGCCAATACGATAGCGGCATTGCGTGCGTTGTAGCGGGGAGCAGGGTCTTGCTGCTTGTACGAGCTTTCGTGTTCCTCGTCTACAATCACCAGATCTAAGTCTGTAAAGGGTAGGAATATCGCAGAGCGTGCCCCTAAAACAACTTGTATGTCGTTGCTTCTTAGTAGATTGTTCCAAACTTCGGCTCGCTCGTTGTCGTTAAACTTGGAGTGATACACCGCAAGCTTGTTACCAAAGACGGCTTTTAGCCTGTCGGTTATCTGGGTGGTGAGGGCAATTTCGGGCAGAAGGTAAAGCACCTGCTTGCCTTTCTCTATTGCCTCCTTTATAAGTTGTATGTATATTTCTGTCTTTCCGCTCGATGTAACGCCATAGAGCAGGGTAATATCTTTTTCTTTGAATGAATCTTTTATCTCCTCAAGGGCTTTTTGCTGATATTCGTTCAGCTCCGATGCAGCATCTATATTGGTATCGCCATAATTGAAACGGCTGACTTCGTATTCATACGTTTCGAGGAATCCTTTTTTCAGCAGTTCGGACAGTACGCTAGCTGAAGTATCGGCTTCTTCGAGCAATGTTTTCTTTAGCACAAGGGGAGCCTCGTCCTTCATAAACAGGAAGGTAGAAAACAGGTGCTGTTGCTTTTTTGCCCTGCCCAGCTCGTCCATCATTGCATTTAGCTCTTCTTCGCTATATTGGCGGGTGAGACGTATGGCTGTTTGGCTCTTTACGGTGTATGTATCTTGTATGTTTTCGCTGATGTATGCCGCTTTCTTGTCTACCAACGCTTTTATGGCAGTGACGGCATTCGATATTCCCGCTTGCTTTTCTATCTCGGCTATCGTTTTGGCTTTGTCGGGCGAAAGGCAGTAGAAAACTTTCTGTTCGTTGGCGGTAAGCGGTTCGGAAGTCTCAAAGTCGGCATTGAGTAAAACATGTGTTTCGCTTTCCAGCTTTAGGGCAGAGGGTAGTGCCGCACGATACACATCGCCCAGCGAGCACATATAATACATAGCCACCCATTCCCAGAACTTTAGCTGGAGAGGGGTGGCTATCGGATATTCTTCGAGCACGGTAACAATGTCTTTTACCGGCTGTGATAATTTTTCTTTTTCGTATATCTGAAAAACAATGGCTGTGTAAAACTTCTTTTTGCCAAACTGTACAATAACCCTACTCCCTGCGTATACCGATTTTTTAAATTCTAAAGGAATAGCGTAAGTGTAAGTCCCTTGTAGTGGCAAGGGTAATATTACATCAGCATACAGCATTTTTTGTTATCAGAAGTAGTAATTGAGCCCTACGGTCCAGGATTGGTTTTTCTTGTTTTGGAACGTATCGGCATCCATATATTCTTCTTTATAATTGTCGGTCAGGTCGCCACGGAAGTACATTCCCAGATCTATATTTCTGAATAAAGTAACTCCTGCTCCTGCACCCAATCCGAAGATAAAGTTTTTGTGCTTGAAAGCGTTCACTACTTCATTTGCATTTTGTGCATTATCGTCGCCCACTTTCACGTTGCCGTATACTCCACCTGTAACAAACAAGCCCAAAGGACCTAGCTTGATACGTTGCTTTAAGTTGATAGGCACGCTTATATAGTTATAGTCGGATAGAGAGGCATTGTCTTGCTTTTCACTGATCTTATATTCTTTATGTCCGTACAGTACAGAAATGTCTCCCCCGAATCCCGAAATAGGAACTACAAATTCGGCTGTTGGGCCTATCTGGAAGCCTAGGCGGTTGCTGGCCTTCAATATATCAGTCTTCAGCTTGTTGCTGGCTACATCTACACCTCCCCTTACACCCAGACGAAATTGGGCTGAGGCAGTATTAATACTCAGTACGCAAATAAGTACAAAGAGTGCTAGCGATACTAATTGTTTTGTTTTCATACGTAATACCTTTTATTAACTCTTTTTTTATAACACATAAATAGAGAGAGAAGTTCGTTTGTGTTCGATTGTTTTATAAAATGTTTTCTGAATAAATTGGTGGAATTTCTGATTTTCGAAAGTATTCTGATATTCATTACTCGCATTTTACAATTTACGAAAATAGTTAAAATTTAAAGACAAACAAATTATATGCAGATAATTTTTAATGATTTGTTTATAAGTTGATTACATGCCATTTTGTATACGATGTTTAGGTGGCATTAGATCAGCTTTTTAGATGTAAACTGCACACTATAACCGTTGTTATAAACTATCTTTCGGGAAAATATCGTAAGAACTCCTCATTTTTATAACGCAATTCGAAGCGGCATATTGTTTCTTTGTAGTTAAAGAACGGATTAAAATTTATTCTTGTCTTCTCTCATGCTTCATAACATCTGAACCTCAAAAATACAGTAACCCCACAAAGAAAACGGAGTGAAACGATCCGTTGCACGAACGGGGTCTCACTCCATTTATGAAGATTAATGTATTTTTTTTTAGAACTTGAGGCTTACACCTGCCATGAAGTTAAAGCCTTGTAGCGGATACCCGTATTGCAGTTCATACTTTTGGAATAGTATGTTGTTCAATCGTCCGTTTACGGCTATATAGTCATTTATCTTATATTCGGCTCTGAAGTTCAGCTCGTTTATATCCTTCATATTTGCAACTGTCCATGTAGTGGTACTTGCGTTTGAGGCAAGAGCCTTGCGTCCGCCGGCATATAGATAATTCACCGACAGGGTAAGATTGTTGATCGGATTCACGTCAGCGTTGAACTCAGCTGTGAATGTAGGACGTCCCCAAGGTTTGGTATCGGGCAACGTCTCGGCATCTATCACCTGTACATACGGTTCGTGATATTTCACATTGTAGAAGTAGGCAGTCATACGAGCCGAAAGGTCGGTGTATGGTATCAGGTTGGTTTTCAACAACCCGCCGATGTGTCCTGTTGATATATTCGCATATACAGGGCTTCCTACATTTCCCCATCCGTTTTCTTTATAATAGTTGTATACATAGAGGTGGTCTCTTCTTACGTGCTTGTATCCGGCAAAGAGGTCAAACTCCAAACCGCTTACTACACCCGAACGGAATCCGATCTTGGCATCGTAATATGTTTTTGAATATTCGATGCGGGTGCTAGGGTCTGCATAACGGTTTTCTTGCAAAATGTCGAGGAATGTATTGTTGTTGACCCCTCCGCCTACTTCGGCATAGAGCGTGTTTACTTCGTAGAAGCTGACGCTAGCTTTTACATTGGGAGAAATAGCAAAAGCCGTTTTTACGTCAAACAATGCACTCAGGTTTGCGCCTAAATCGGCATTCCAGTTTGCTCCCTGAAACTTGATATATGGCGTACCTGTAATATTTGTATATCCGTGATACGCATTGGGTAGGTAGTCGGTTTTGTTGCTGAACGATTGGTTCAATATCATTCCCTTTATCCCTACCTGTTGATCGGCTCCAAACTCTGTATACAGGTTTACGTCGGCATTGATAATGCCTCCTTTTACTCCGTCGTCTGCTTTTTGGCGACCATACTTATTTGTGAAATAATTGTAGCTCACATTTCCGTCATACTTGATCACGCCTTCGTTCTCTTCTCTCGATTTCAACCCTGCTCCGATCTTAAATACATTTACACCTTGCTTGCTGTCTACATCGAATGGATATGCAACAGATGATACGGCCGGAATAAAGTTGTTACCATAATAATTGTAAGATGTATTGTAGAACGATGCTCCCACCGATAAGACAGAAGGGTCGAACGTGTGTTGATATTTCAGGTTGCCTCCTGCATGCATGTACTTGGCTTTTGCATCTTTGCGGGCATAGTCGCTACCGTTGATATAGTCTACTGTAGAGCCTGTTGCGCTATATGTGCCAAAAAAGTCGAGTCGGTCGTTGTCTCCGTTTACAAGTCTGTACCCGAGAGCTCCATCTATATTTCCACCTGTGCCCAAGCCCAATACCGCATAGCCGCGTTTCTTGTCGAAGGCTACATCTGTTTTGATGTCGCCCGATGCCGAAGCTCCCAGTTTGTTGTTGTCCAACCTGATCTGAGGGGTGTTGCTTTCGAACTTGATTTCTTTCGGTTTGATAGTAGGGGCGTAGATATCGGGTTGTGTATTTACTTTCGATGCTTCTTGCATGGTAGGTACATAGTCTCTTTCGAGCATCACCTGACGAGTGATGGTAGAGTCTTTTTGTGCCGAAACTGTCAGGCTTATTATTCCCAGTCCTATGACCAATAATGATTTATATGTTGTTTTCATATGTTTTAATTCTGATTTGTTCATAAGTTATTTTAAAGCTGACAAGCGTTCGTCTATCATTGTTTTTATATCGGCTTCGCCTCCTTTATAATTTGCCTGAAGGCTTTCGAGATACTGACGTGCCGAGAATTTATCACCTTTGGCAACATAAGCATCCGACAATACTACCACCGCACGTGCCATCCAATATTGGTATGGTGTACCTTCTTTCATAAAGGCAAGCACTTGTTTCTCGGCTTTGTCGTACGATTTCCACTTGTAATACATATCAGCCAGTAAGAACTGAGCTTCGGCTCCGAATGCACTGCGAGTATCTTTGGCTACTGCCTGCAAGTCTGTCGCTGCTTCGTCGTTCTTCTTTAGGTTGATATACGATTTTCCTCTGTAGAATCTGGCTTCGTTGGCTACGGCAGGAGCTGCTTTTGCTCCTTGCAATATTTTGCTTGCGGCAGCTACTACCTCGTTATCTTTTTTGAGGAGATAAGCGCAACGCAACATACCCAGTTGGGCAATGTCTTTGTTCTCGGTATTGGATGCCACCATATTCAGGTGCTCGTAGGCGGCATAAGCTGCCTCATATTTTTTGCGGTCGAACTCTATTCCCGAAGCAAACACCAAGGCATTGGCAATGTATTTCGGGTTGTTTGAGTTTATAACTTCATTGAAGTGGGTGAGTGCTTTATCGAAATCCTTCGCTTCGAATGCCATATCGCCCAAGTAGAAGTGTGTGTCACTGGCAAATACCCCGTTCGGATACGATTGCAGGTATTTGTTGAATGCTATTTTCGACTCATCTTTGCGGCCTTTCATATATATGTTTTCGGCGGCCAGATAGGTGAGTGAGTCCTGACGGTTGGACGAAAGGATTGTGCCTTTACCCAACGAGTTGACGTATGAAGCATACGAGCTGATGTCGTTCATATCTTTATAAACCGCTTCAAGGCTTTCTATGGCTGTACGTGCTTCTTCCGAATTCGGATAGTTGGCAATTACCTGCTTGTAGGCTTCTGCCGACTTGCGAGGGTTGTTGGTGTTGAAGTATAATTGTCCGAGTTGTACTCCGGCTTTTTGTGCCAGATTGGATTTCGGATGGTCTTTCAGCATTTTTTCAAGCACCGATATTGCTTCCTGTTCTTTGTTTTGCATTACCAATGCACGGCTCTTTTCGTACAGTGCATCGTCGATATATTGCGAGTTCGGATATTTTGCCATCATACTGTTCAGTGCCGTTACTTTTCCCGAATAGTTGCGTTGCAATCCCAATACAAATGCTTTTTGGAATTCAGAATAATCAGCATTCTCAGGGTTTGAAGATACGGCTTGCGCATAATATCTTTCTGCCTCAGAGAAGTTTCTGTTGTAGAGGTTTATATCCCCGATGCGGTTGAGGGCATCGGAATAGTTTGGCGACTGCTTGTTGTTTTCTGCCGAAACATATTTCTTGAAGTTGTTCAAAGCTGAGGAATAAACTTTGTCCTGAAACTGTGCGTAAGCCAAGTTGTACAGAGCTAGCGGATAATTCTTTTGCGAAGGGGAAGCCTGACCGATGTAAGCCGTATAATCTCTGGCTGCTGTGCCATAGTCGGCGCTGCGATAGGCTATGTCTCCCCGCCAGAAGTATGCTTCGTTGCGCACTTCGGCGTTGTAGCTACCCATATTGATGGTCGCATTGAAATCGTTGGCGGCAAGGTCGTAACGCTTGTCGATGAAGTTTTGCACACCCGACTGGAATAATATAATTTGCTTAGCTTCCAATATCTGACGATCGGGGGACTTGATGCTGTTGATGGCCGCAAGGGCAGTACTATAGTTTTTGGATGAAAGCAATGTGGAAGCCAGAGCTCCGCTTACTGCGCTCGTATATTTTGAATTTGGATACTGCGCAAGGAAACGTTGCGATGCTGTGATAGCTTCGCCAAAAGCACCACCTCCGTCTCGGTTGCGTATCATTACGTTGTTGTATAATGCACCTTCGCTGATAGAAGGGTCGAACTCGGAGCGTGCGGCTGCTTCGAAAGCCATAACGGCATTCTGCGTGTCGTTTAGTTTCAGATAAGACTGTCCCAGAAGCATCTGTCCTGCCTGTCCCAGTTTGTCGGTTGTAGAAGCTACATCTTTGAGTGCTTCCACGGCATTGCCATACGCACCTGTTTGGTAGTAGGCTTCTGCCAGTTGGTACATATCTTCACGGAAAGGTGTAGATGTAGTGGCACGATATTGCTCATAGTTGCGGATGGCATTTTGTATGTTGCCAAGGCGGTAGTAGCTGCTGCCCAGCAGGCGATATACTTCTCCGATGTTTTTACTACCCGGATACGACGAGATAAAGTCTTGTCCTTCGCTTATCGTTCCGTTCATATTACCTTGCAGAAACTCGCTTTGTATGAGGAAGAATGTTGCATTCTCCTTATATTCGGGTTTGCTTTTCAGCTTGCGGAATGTAGCGATAGCCTGATCGTATTCTCCTTCCTGAAAATTGGCATAAGCCAGATAGTAGGATGCGGGCTCTGCATATTTTTTACTATTGCGAGACAATAGTCCGAATAGGTTTTTAGCTTCTTTTCTGTCTCCCTTTTGAAGACTGGCATACGCCATGCGGTAGCTGTAGTCTTCTTGCTCGCTTACCGATAGGTAATCGATATCCACTTGTGAAAACCAATGAAGGGCTTTGTTCCAATCTTTTTGTTGAAAATGAATTGATCCTGTAAAGAAACTGATCTGGTTGCGGTGATAAGATTCGGGATAATCGTCAAGAAAATCTTTCAAAATTGTTCCGTCACCGGCTTTGCCCTGATAAAATAAGGAGCTGACAATCATATAGTCTGCTTCCTCCATCAGTTTTATATCTTTCGACTGGTTCTTAAATTCTTGTAGTGTATTGATACATCCTACATAGTTATTGTTTAAGAACATTTCTTTGCCTTGCGAAAATAGCCTTCCGGGCAATTCTGTGTACACTGACTTCTGAGCGTGAGCCAAATGTAAGCCCGATGCAAGGGTGATAACTAATAGCAGTTTTCTCATATTTTCATTATTTTGATTTCCTGTATTACTTCTTTTACCGAACGTAGCCCAAACAGGTTGGGGTTAAGCTCTGATATTTTTATAAATTGAAGGCTGGCGACATCGTCTTCAGCTTTTATATTCTGCATATCGTCTACTTTACATAGGTAAACCAGATCGAGGGTATGCACCTCAAACCCCGAGTATACGTATGTATTGGGGATGGAGAACATATATTTTGCTTGCGAAACATGGAGCCCTGTTTCTTCTTTTACCTCTCGTATAACAGCTTCCTCTCCTGTTTCGTTCATGTCTACAAATCCGCCGGGCAGGTCGAATGTACCTTTTGCAGGGTCGTGAGCCCGCGTTGCAACCAGCAGCTCATCATTATTGTTGATAATAATGGCTATCGTTGAAGAGCTGGGATTGAAGTAATAAACGAAGCCACAAGTCTCACATCTTTTCGATTTTATATTGTTCTCCACAAAATGGCTTGAACCACATTTGGGGCAAAATTTGAATTGATGTAGTGGATGCATGTTTTGAGTTTAAAGTTATGAGTTTAAGTTATATTGTAAACCGATACAGACCATAAGCTCTTTGCAGATTATTGCCATTTGTATCCTGCTTTTTTGTATTCTTCTGCTACCAAAACAAGTTCGTTGTACCAATCTTCTCCGAAACGTCGGATAAGGGGTTCTTTGAGGAATTCGTAAACTTTCAATCCTTCCTTCTTGCCTAGTAATACAGCCGCTTTGCAGATAGACCACCGATGATAATTAACGGCGGTGAAGTCTTTATATTTTTGCAAGCGGATAGGGTACAGATGGCAGGAGATGGGTTTGTAAAAGTTGGTACGCCCTTCCCTATATGCTTTTTCGATGGCACATTTGCAGATGCCTTTTTCGTCGTAATAGGTAAACACACAGTCTTTTCCGTGCACGATAGCGGTTACCATGTCTCCATCGTGGTCGCGGTAGGCTACGCCATGCTCTTTTATTACGGCTTGGGCAGCGGGCGACAGGTCGTCCCAGACCTCAGACAGGAGGTCTTCTATTATTTTTACTTCGTCTTCCTCGAGAGGTGCACCTGCATCGCCTTCTACGCAGCATTCGCCCATACAGGCTGAGAGGTCGCATAGAAAATTTTCTTCGATTATATCTGATGCGACTATTGCATCGCCAATTTGAAACATTTATTTATTGTTATGTTTAAAAAAAATATTTAGCAAATATAGATGTTTTTATAGCAGCACACAATTGGCAAAAGTCCTATTTCCTGAAAAAACAGGGTTTCTTTAACACTATTTGATTAAATCGCAGAATGTATTTGCCTAATGTCGGAAATTCTCTTATTTTTGCAGTGATTTTATCGGAAACGAGAGTGACGGTAAGATGTATGGCGCAGTAGTTCAATGGATAGAATAGAAGTTTCCTAAACTTTAGATTCGGGTTCGATTCCCGGCTGTGCTACAGGGAAATCCGCTTTAATAGCGGGTTTTTTTATTGGAATCATCTGTGTATAACGTTTTGCGAATGCTTCATTATACTATGCAATCCGACACAATCCAATATTATCCGTCATATTTTCGGACTTTTTCAGGACATTTATTATATTTGCTTATTAATATGTCCGAAATATGAATAACATTAGCATAAGATTTCGATTCGATAAGCGAAACGAAGCATCAAAAACAAAACAGGGATTACTCCATATAGAAGTAAGGGAAATTGGCACAAATGACTGTGTTCTTATTCAGACAGGAATAAGACTATATAAGAATCAATTTACTGATAAAATGGGATTCACTTGCAAAAACCATGATCTTGCTGATGCCATAACTAAACAAGCGCATGATATATTTAATGAAATTCATCAATTTGCAATTTCAGATAGATGCAAGGTACTAAAAGATGTAAAAGGATGGAAATCTAAAGAGAATAAGCAGTTATTGATACCATTTATAGAATCAGAAATGAAGCTCCGAGATATGGAGTATAACACTTTAAAAGCTCATGTTACATTAGTAAACAAATTGAATGATTTTAAGAATATTAAAACATTCGCAGATTTGACTTATACAAATATAGTTGCTTTTGATAAATACATGCGAGACAAAAAAATAGGGAACATATCTATAAATAAAAACCATTCTTTATTTAATATGTACATAAAAATTGCAATAAATAAAGAACTTATACAAAAATCACCATACGATTTATTTACTCCACCCAAAGGTAAAAATAACGATCCAGTATTCCTTACTATTGAAGAAGTGGAAAGGATTAAGAATTTATCCGGATTAAATGAGAAACTGGAAAGAACAAGAGACTTATTTGTTTTTCAATGCTACACCGGTATGGCTTATGTCGATATGCAATCATTTTCTAAGAATGATATACAAATATTAAATGAGCAAGAAATAATAAGGAGTAGTAGAACAAAAACAGACGAATCGTTTATATTGCTATTTTTACCGGATGCAAAAAAGATATGTGAGAAATATAACTATAATTTGCCGAAAATAAGTAATCAGAAGTATAATGACTACTTAAAATTGCTTATTGCTCACCCGGAAGTTAATATTAATAAGAAAGTAACTTCTCACACAGCTAGGCATACATTTGCAACATATTTACTAAATAAAGGTATATCATTAGAAACAGTTTCTAAAACGCTAGGACACTCGAGTATAAAGCAAACTCAATTGTACGCAAGAATACTATCAAAAAAAGTCATTGACGACATGAAGAAGCTATTGTAATTGTCATTTCACTTTTGTATTTTTATCTTATGGTGAACTGTTAAGGATTAGAGTTGTTATCCATAATGGATACGGACCGTATACTATTTGTAATTTTTAATTAAATATTTATTGCTATTGTAATTATTATTAGTTACTTTGCACACTCAAAATCACATCACTATGTCTAAAATGTCTTT